>MGXT01000020.1 GCA_001801465.1 Gammaproteobacteria bacterium RIFCSPHIGHO2_12_FULL_35_23
AGCTTTGATCTCAAATTCATAATTATTATTAGATCAAATTATATACAGCTTTAGCAGTTTGTCTAGAGTTAACTCTTTATTATAAAATAACAGCATAGCAATGATTAAAAATATTAATTTTATTGATTATTAGTTATTTTTGAACTGCTGAGTCTATTAATTTGTTTGCCCTGGTGGTACAACAGCAAAACCAATATAAACGGGGTCCTTTTTCCCATTGATTAATTTATAAAAAATTTGTTCTGGCAATAATTTTGCATTCGGAAAAATTTGTTTAGCTAAAGGAGGCAGTTCATATGCTTCAGAGGGGCCTGTTTGCCAGGCAAGCATCGTTCCCTTTTGATGCATGCTATTAAGATTAATCCAAGTACTTTGCGATAAGCTTAAACCCATAAAAGGTGTAGGGTGATCGGTAGAATAGGCACTAATATAAGCAGTAAGATAATGGTCGCCACCAATATAAGATAAAGGAGTATGATAATTTTGATGCCAGTAATTAGTTGTCCAGGTGGCAATAGGTTTGGCAGGGTAATAAGCATCAGCCCTAGTATTTTTAGCCCAATAAGGCCCTATATAAGCTAACCAGGTAAAGCGGCCTACCGGGAGAGCGATGGCCACTATTATAAAGATGGTTAAAAACCATTTAAAGCGTTGCCAAGAAATTTCAGGTCGTAATAAAACAATAGCCCAAAGCCCTAAAGCTGAAAAGTATGGAATGCCCCAACGATGAATTAAATAACTGCCAGAAATAATAGAATATAATAAGGTAAGTACTAAAGGACCGAAAGCCATGAATGAAAGAAAAATAATATCAAAACGAGTTACATTTAATTGAGTACGTGGTGCAAAATAAAAAGGAAGTAATATTAATAAAAGTCCTATCATTATACCTAGTTGATCTAATAACATTTTAATTGCAAATAAAGCATGACGTTTAAAAAAAGAATCTTGGGATAAGTGATGAAAGCTACCCGTTGTGCTGTTGAGGGCATAAGCAATTTCTGGAAAATGATGATGGTAAGCCCAGATTATATGAGGGCTTACAACAAAAATACTTATTATTGCAGCCAAATATAATCCTAAACTTCTAAAACAACGACGACCTTCAGGGGTCACAACTAAAAGTATAAACATGGCAATAAACAATAAAGGAGCTTCGTACTTTCCTAATATTGCTAAGCCAGCCAATATGCCCAGTATTAGCCATTGCCAAAGTTTTTGTTCTTTAATAACAAAGTAAAAAGTAAGTATTAATAGAGCCCAAATAGGCGTTTGTACAGTGTCTGGCGTAAATTTGATAGCAGCGCAGTTATAGTAAACAATACCTTCCAAGGCAAAGACACTGATTAGTGCATAAAGCGGAGTTGTAATTTTTAAGGCAAGGCGCCAAATAGCCCCAAATGCTATCACTACAGCTAATTGGGCTAGCAGATAGGCTGGCCAGCCAACAGTTCCAAATAAATCTGTAAATGAAGCTGCTAGCCAAGCTGCTAAAGGCGGGTGTTTGTCATAACCTAGTTGCCATTGCCAGCCCCAAACAATACTTTCAATAGCATCGTGAGGCATAGTTGGCACAATAAGAGTAGGAGCTAAAGTCCAAACTATCAGATGTAGAATGATAAAAACAGTAAACCAAAAGCGGAAAGGAAATTTTTGTAATGAGGTAGTAATTTGTTGCATAAAATTAAATCATTTTTGTTCTAAGAAATTGTCAAAACTTTATCATGAAATTTAATATAGGGAATAGATTTTTTAAGGGTTTAATATAATCTAAAGCTTAAGTTAAGCAAACAGTAAAAACATATAAAAAACTACTTACCAAGAAAGATGGCTTTTTAAAATACTATTTGCAATTCTTGGCTAACCCCGGATAATGTGCGCACTGCAAATAATCAATTCAATGGAGATTAGTTATGGCAATAAAAGTAGCAATTAATGGGTATGGTCGAATTGGCTGTAATATTTTACGTGCTCTTTATGAAGCAAAACGCACGCACGAAATACAAGTTGTAGCAATTAATAGCTTGGGCAATATAGAAGCTTTTGCGTACTTGACTAAATATGATTCAGTGCATGGAACTTTTCCTGGCACCATAAAAGTTGAAAGTGATTGCTTAGTGATTAATGGCGATAAAATAAAAGTGACCGCAGAACGTGACCCTTCAAAATTAGCTTGGGGTCAATTGGGTGTTGATGTGGTCTATGAATGTACTGGGATTTTTACTTCAAAAGATAAAGCCAGTGAGCATTTGAAAGCAGGTGCTAAACGGGTATTGATTTCTGCGCCCGCAAATGATGCGGATGCTACGATTGTTTATGGTGTTAATCATCGTACTTTAAAAGCTACGCATAAAATTGTTTCTAATGCTTCTTGTACTACAAATTGCTTAGCACCAATTGTTAAGCCTTTAAATGATCATTTAGGTATTGTGAGTGGTTTGATGAATACCATTCACGCTTTTACGAACGATCAAGTATTGAACGATAATATTCACTCTGACTTACGTCGTGCTCGTTCAGCAACTCGCTCTATTATTCCTACTAAGACTGGTGCTGCTGCAGCGGTTGGTTTAGTGCTACCTGAGCTAGAAGGTCGTTTAGATGGGTTTGCAATGCGAGTTCCTACTAATAATGTGTCAGTAGTAGATTTAACTTTTGTAGCTAAACGCAATACGACTGTTGCAGAAGTAAATAAAATTCTATTAGATGCTTCAAAAGGAGAATTAAAAGGAATTTTAACTTATTGTGATGAACCTTTAGTATCAGTAGATTTCAATCATAACTCAGCCTCATCGATTTTTGATCCTTCATTAACTCGTATTACTAATGGCAACTTAGTGAAAGTATGCTCTTGGTATGATAATGAGTGGGGTTTTTCAAATCGTATGTTAGATACCAGCTTGGCGATGATGGCAACAGCCAATGTCACTGAAGCTGCTTTGGCCTAAAGTCTACAAAAAGGTGGATAGATTTATCCACCTTTTGATCTAATTCAAGAATTTTTTTTATTAATAAAAACTAGTAAACATGTCTTATAAAACCACAATTAATATTTTTTTATTATCTAATGTAGCATTAGTTGATTTTTTTAGCTTAGGGGTGGTATTAACTTGTTTTGCACCTTTGTTTTTAAGTTCCCATGGGGTTTTTGAAAATTCTTTAGTTACTGCTGATCGGCTATATTGGTTGGGTATCGCTTTAGCAATGGCACCTTTGGGTCAACTAATCAGTACCTCAGTATTAGGCGCTTTATCAGATCTTTATGGCCGTAAGAAATTACTCTTAATTACTTTGTTGGGTTCAGTTTGCAGTTTGTTAATAGTTATCTATGGAATTGATGAGCAAGCGTTGCTATTTGTTTTGTTAGGACGGTTTCTGACGGGATTATTTTCTGGCAATGTTTCTATAGCGCAAGCCAGTCTTGCAGATATGACAAAAATTGCGGCGCTCAAAGCTTGGCGCTTTAATTTTTTACAAATTGGTATTGGTTTAGGAATGTTACTGGGACCTTTATTAGGAAGTAAATTAATTGACCAGTCAAGTCCTGCAGGGTTTACCTTACCTTTTTATTTAGCGTTAGCTTTAATGATTATTGAGTTATTTTTAATCGTTTTCTGTTATCAAGAAACTTTGCCAACTGCAACTGAAGATAAAGTGAATAAACTAGCTGGAATTAATTGGTTATTTGGCATCAAGCAAATAGGTGCTGCTTTTAAAGCCAAAGGTATACGAGATTTATTAATAGCTTGGTTTATTTTTATGTTAGGTTGGGAATTTTATGTACAGTTTTTCACAAATTTTTTACAAGAAGGAAAATTAGCGTTTTCAGCTAATGAAATTGGTAATTTATTTGCATATTTAGGACTTGTTTATTTATGTTGTCAGGTTATTATTGTGCAGCCTTCAACCAGGCTATTTTTAGCCAGAAAAGTGATGGTGCCAGCTAGTGTGGCGGTGGCAATGTTTATTTTTTTAATGGGCTTTGCAACCACAAAAGATTATATCTATGTAATGATTACGGTTTATATAATTAGCATGGCAATATTTATACCAAATTTTAATGCTGTGTTGTCGGAGAATGCACAAGCATGTTATCAAGGGACAGTATTTGGTATGTCAGTTTCGTTACATGCTTTAAGTACAGTTATCATTACCTCATTAGGTGGGGTTTTGATTGCTTACAATGTGCAGTTGCCATTATTAGGTGGTGGTTTATTGATAGGACTGGCTAGTATAATTTTGGCAATGACAAGAATGAAATAAAGAGTTGGTTGATCTGGACTAGTTGTTGATAGCGGTTGCGAAGACAGGTAAAACTAGGCAGAATCAATAAGAGTTTAAGATAGTGGATGAGGATTAATCATGACGATAATAGAAATGTCAGAGATGAACTTAAAAGGTAAGCGAGTTTTAATTCGAGAAGATTTAAATGTGCCTATTAAAGATGGCAAAGTAACGAGTGACGCAAGAATTAAAGCAGCTATTCCTACTATTCAACAAGCACTCAAAGCAGGTGCTGCAGTGATGATATTGTCCCATCTAGGAAGACCTACAGCAGGCAAGTCTGATCCAGAATTATCTTTACAACCGGTGGCTGATTGTTTAAGTAAATTATTAAAAAAACCGGTACGTTTTATAGTTGATTGGTTAAAAGGGGTTGAAGTAAAACCTGGTGAAGTGGTGCTATTTGAAAACGTAAGATTTAATGTTGGAGAAAAAGAAAACGAAGAAGGGCTTGCCAAAAAAATGGCGGCATTATGCGATGTTTTTGTCATGGATGCCTTTGCTACAGCTCATCGTGCTGAGGCTTCTACAGCGGGTGTTAGTCAATTTGCTAAAATTGCTTGTGCCGGGCCTTTGTTAATGCAAGAAATAGAAACATTAGAAAAAGTTTTGAAAAAGCCTAAAAGGCCTTTGATTGCAGTGGTAGGTGGCGCCAAAGTTTCAACCAAATTATCTTTACTAGATTCGTTAGCTGATAAAGTTGATGCGTTAATCGTAGGAGGCGGAATTGCTAATACTTTTATTGCTGCCAATGGCTATGATGTAGGAAGTTCTTTATACGAAGCGGATCTTATTGATGAGGCAGAACGTATTATGACTCGTATGAAGCAACGTAAGGCTTCTTTACCCATTCCAAGCGATGTGGTTGTGGCAGAGCATATGACCGAAACCGCAGAAGCTTATGATGAAAATGTTGACCAAGTTGCTGATGATGAAAAAATCTTAGATATTGGTCCTGAAACAGCTAAGATCTATGTAGAAATTATTAAAAAAGCAGGCACTATTTTGTGGAATGGCCCTTTAGGGGCTTTTGAAATTGAACAGTTTGCAAAAGGAACAGAAGTGGTAGCTAAAGCTATTGCTACGAGCAAAGCTTTATCCGTTGCAGGGGGCGGTGATACTATTGCTGCGATCGATAAATATGGGCTTACCAATAAGATTTCTTATATATCAACGGGAGGCGGTGCATTTCTTGCTTTTATAGAAGGTAAGGAGTTACCAGCGCTGACTGCATTAAAACAACATAAACGAGAAAACAATGGAAAGAAGGCGAAGAACTAAAATTATTATAACCTTAGGCCCAGCGCTTGATGAAGAGAATATGCTAGAAAAAGCAATTCTTGCGGGCGCAGATGTATTTAGGGCTAATTTTTCTCATGGGGTGGCAACTGATCATGCAGGACGTATTCAAGCAGTTAGAAAAGCCGCAAAAAAATTAGGAAGAGAGGTTGCTATATTTGGAGATTTACAAGGTCCCAAAATTCGTGTTGCTTGTTTTAAAAATAAAAAGATTCATTTAGTTGATGGCTGTGAATTTACGATTGATGTAGCTTTGGATAAACAGGCGGGAGATGAAAGGCAGGTAGGTTGTGATTACCCAGAATTAGTACAAGATGTTACAGCCGGAGATATTTTATTATTGGATGATGGTCGGTTAGTTTTTAAAGTAAAGAGAGTTGAAAATACTAAAATAATTTGTGAAGTTGTTACTGGTGGTGAGCTATCTAATAATAAAGGGATTAATCGCCAAGGTGGCGGGTTATCGGCTGCTGCCTTAACAGATAAGGATAAGGCTGATTTAAAAGAAGCCGTTAATTTAGGTGTGGATTACATTGCAGTCTCATTTCCTAGAAGTGCTGAGGATATAGAGGAAGCAAGGCGATTGCTTGAAAAATCAGGTAGTGCAGCAGGAATTATTGCTAAAATAGAACGTACGGAGGCAGTCGCTAATATAGATGAAATTATAAAAGCTTCTGATGCCGTAATGGTTGCTCGAGGAGATTTGGCAGTAGAGATAGGTGATGCAGAAGTTCCTGCCGTGCAAAAACATATTATTCATCGAGTTAGGGCATTGGATAAAATAGTAATTACTGCTACTCAAATGATGGAAAGTATGATTGCTAATAGTGTGCCAACTAGAGCTGAGGTTTCAGATGTGGCTAATGCTGTATTAGATGGCACTGATGCAGTGATGTTGTCTGCTGAAACAGCAGTGGGTAAGTATCCTATTCAAACTATTGAAGCAATGCATCGTGTGTGTTTAACTGCGGAAAAGCAACCCTCTGCACAACAATCTAAACACCGAGTAGAGTGTTATTTTCATCGTCCAGATGAAGCCATCGCCATGGCTACCATGTATGTAGCCAATCATTTGGATATCACAGCGATTATTTCCTTGACTGAATCAGGTTCAACGCCTTTGTGGATGTCAAGAATACGCTCCGGTATTCCTATTTTTGCCTTAACCAGACATGTCGAAACTCAGCGTAAAATGAATCTTTATCGGGGTGTTTATGCGATTAAATTTGATATGACTAAAATTCCAAGACCTTCGCTTAATCGGGTTGCAGCTGATGAGCTAGTAAAAAAAGGCATATTAAAAATGGGAGATCTAGTCATTATCACTAAAGGCGACATCGTAGGTGTTCATGGTTTTACTAACTCATTAAAAATATTTAATGTATAAATAATTTAACGATTATTTACCTCGTCTGGGGAGGGAGAATGAACCAATTAGATAGAAATTCTTTGCCTATTGGTATTTTTGATTCCGGTATGGGGGGGTTGACGGTTTTAAACGAGTTGGTAAAAGAACTTCCTAATGAATCCTTTATTTATTTAGGAGATACCGCACGATTACCCTATGGTACCAAAAGTCAGCAGACAGTTCTGCATTATGCCATTCAAATGACTAATCTTCTTATTCAACAAAATATTAAATTATTAGTAATTGCTTGTAATACTGCAACAACAGCGGCTTTGCCTCAACTTAAACTATTATTTCCTGATATTCCCATTTTAGGTGTCATTGAACCAGGTGCTCACTTGGCAGCTGCTACCACAAAAAATAATAAAGTAGCAGTTTTAGCAACTGAAACAACGATAAATTCAGGTGTTTATCAAAATACCTTACAACATCTTAATCCTATTATTCAGGTTATAACTCAAAGTTGTGGGTTATTTGTAGCTTTGGCTGAAGAGGGTAGTGTCGATGATGAGCTTGCCTATGTTGCAGTAAATAAGTATTTAATTCCAATCAAGCAAGTGCTTGAAGACTGTGATTGCTTAATTTTAGGTTGTACACACTTTCCTGTTCTAATTAAGCCAATTCAACAAGCCTTGCACAATAATATCACCATTATTAATTCAGCCCAGGCTACTGCAAAAAAAATTGCTACAGTTTTACAAGAAGTTAACTTAGAAAACTCAGCTGATAACCAGCAGATTAAATTTTTAGTGACAGACTTACCCGAACGTTTTGCTCGTATTGGTGAAATATTTTTTAAGCGCACGATTTTGCCAAGCACAGTAAGTTTAATTGATGTAGAAACCAGTGCTATAATGCTTAAAAAAGAATTACAGCCATTATAATTTTGATTAACTAATAAATAGTTTATCAGAAGCAGATTTGTAATAAATACTTACCATTTTTTTTCCTTCAGTTGTTTTAGCCAGTTGAACAATAATGTCAATGGCTTGTTGTAATTCTCTTAAAATATCTTGATCAGACATGGCAGGAACATTATTGAGTTTATACATTTGAATCATGCGTAAAAAAGCAACCCGAGGATTATTGGCGTGAATACTGGTTATAGAGCCTTCATGTCCGGTAGAACAGGCGCTAATAAAATCCATAATTTCAGCACCCCTAATTTCTCCCATAATAATGCGATCAGGCCGTAATCTTAAAGAACATTGGACTAAATCTTGCATGGTAATGTTAGCTTTTCCTTGTTGTCCTTTACTGGCTAAAAATTGAATTTTATTTTTATGAGGTGGTATGAGCTCTCTAGTATCTTCAAGAATAATAAGCCGTTCATTTAAATCTATTTCTTGCAAGCAGGCATTTAAAAAAGTGGTTTTGCCGCTGGAAGTACCCCCAGAAATAACTAGAGTTTTTTTCAAGGCAATGGCTTTTTTGAGAAAGGCTGACCATTGCTTATTTTTATAGAGGTTAAATAATTCTTGTTCACAGTCTGATAAGTTATCTAGGAGATTGTTTATCTCAGCTAATTTAACCGATTGATAAAAATTAGTTTGTTCATAGTCAGATAAGGTAAAGTTTTTACAAATATTTTTTCTGATAGAAAGTGTGTGATATTTTGCAGTAGGAGGTAAACAAAGTTGAACTCGGTTGCCATCTTGCAAATTGCCTGATAACAAAGGCTTTTCCTCAGATAAATATTGTTCGTTTTCATTAGCGATTAACTGAAAAAGTCGTTGTAAATGAGTGGGTGTGAAAATAGGAACAGAATATTCTTGTAACTGATTATTTTTTTCAATCCATACCCACTGTGGTTCGTTAATGAGAATTTCTGACACTAGTGGATCGGAGAGCCAATGACTGATGGGGGAAAGTAAACCAATTGAACCTGGTAAAAAATGAATAGTCATATTGTTAATGATTGTTTAAGACAGTATAAAAATCTAAGTCTTCAGCAACAAAAACATTAATTAATTTACCTTGATAAATATTAATGGTAGGTTTGATATTTAAATTTTGATCTAAACTATCTTGAGAGGATTGTTGAAAAGCTTCTGCAATAGATTGTTGATATTGATTGGCACTATTAGGTTGGTCAGAAGCATTTACACCATAAGTTGCAGTGGTTGCACTCATGACGGATAATAAAGCTGCAGTACCAAAAATTTGCCAAAAGTGAGAATCAATATTATCAGCATTAACACCTGCTCGACCGAGCTCATCCACACCAGGGCTATTAATCGTAATAGAAAGATTATTAGGTGTGATAATGCGATTCCAAATAATAAACACCCTGGCTGTTGCTGCGCCATTACCAGCTAGAGTGGTGTATTGACCGATTAGCCGAGAGCCAGCAGGAATAAGAACATTTTCTCCACTATAAGCATAAACGGGTTGAGTAATGATCGCACGAACCATACCTGGTAAATCACTATTGATCGCTGTTTCTAATACGGCATTAATCAATTCTCCTTGTACTATCATATAGTTTGGGTGGAGTAAATGCGATGCATCAATAGTTTCTATGTTATTATTTTGTGAGTTAGCAAAATTAGCATAGGCGCTATTATCTTTTAATAAACTAGGCTTGGAATTATTATTAGCATTTGTTAGTGATCTAGGAGAATAGTGAGCACTATACATTTGAGTAGGAGCATTTTGTCTAATTAGTAGTTGTTTGTTATCTTGATTATTAATCAAAGTGTTAAAATCATTATTTGTTGTTAATAGATTTTTACTTTGCATTTGTTGTAATCGAGAAACGTTCGCAGTTAAGACATTATTATTGAGAGGCATGGTAATTTCTTGGGCTGAAGGAAGCTGCTTTGGTTTATGCTTAACAAGCATTATAATAAAAATCAATAATAAGATCGTTCCTCCTATAATCGCTATGAGAACAGCCTGATTTGATTGGTTGGCGACTTTAGAAATACTGCCTAAATAAGCAAAATTGTCATTTTTTCTTTTAGAACTCATAATAGCCTTCCTGTTAATTGTTATTTTCTAATTTGGCAATTAAATTATTGTTAAAAATTGAAGCCACATGACTAGCACCAAATCGTAAAGTAAATTGTGGGGCTGTCCTTTGAATAACTAGATAATTTTTGTTTTGACGATAATTAACTACTGATTCTTTACCATTAGGATTGTCAACTACAAAAACTGCTGGAATCGGTTGGTTAGGCTGTAGTTGTAGGTAAGTAAATTTACCGTCGTCAAAAACATGAATAGGTACAATGGTTGGATCGCCATTAAAGCTATAGTTCCAGTTGTAGTTTGCAGGATTAGCAAAAGCAGAAAGCTCAGTTTGTCGCTGTTCTTCGAGATGAATCATGGCTTTTTCTATTTTGGTAGTTTGTTCTTCTGGGTAAACAAATTTTATTGCATAAGTTATTCTTTTTTTAGTAGTTGAATCTGAATTAGTTATGAGATGAAAATAGTAAATATGTTTATTGGTGACAACGGTCATGTTGGTATTAGAATGATAAACAGTAGGCTTGATAAAAAGCATATAGGGAATATCTTTATCTACCGAAACAGTCCAGGCTGCTAAATCCCCGTTTTGAATGTTTTCAATTAGTTCATCTTTGCTCAGGATAATTTGAGTGGTGGTAAAAGGAGTACCAAAAACAGGTACAACATTATAAGAAGAATAAGCTACTATCATAATTCTATTATCGCCGGCCAGTTGAACTGGTTGCATAACAGCAAGACAGTTGCTAAGAGTCAATAGACTTAAAAAAAACAATCCTAATTTTTTCATAAATGCTCCAATTAAAGATTATTAAACTAAAGTTACATATTTTGAGTACTGTCTGTCATGACAGGTTGACTAATATATTTAGTTATTTGAAAGCCATCCCAGTCAGATAGCATCTTTTTAGGATCGGTTGGAAAATTTGTGTATTGCCAACTGATTAATCCTGTATAAGGTATTTTGATTGTTTTAGAGTCACCAAACAAATGATCTACTACAACAAAATTAATCTGAGCAAGATTAATCTTTTTTCCTGATTGAATATTTGATAAAGGTAATACATTGTTAATGGTAACGGTTCTATAACCTTTATCGCCTAAAAGATTAATTGCAGCAAATTTGTTATTACTTTCTTGGCTGAGTTCATATTCATTTAAAACTTGTGGTGAGCTTAAAACCTTAACTTCATTGGCTTGATAGTTATAAAGTAAAGGGTCATAAGACTCTCGAGTGGTAACATAATGAGCTATTTCAGCTCGACTGCGAGGCCAGGTAGTTGGTAGAGTTGAGTCAGTTTGTGTAGTGGATAGCCAGACATAACCGTCTTCTCCTTCATGGACTACTACTAATTCGGTATGCTGAGTAGGAATTAAAATAATTAAACAAATGATTAAAAGAGAACAAAGAAGCAAGGCGCTATAAAAAGCGAGTTGATATCTATTTTTGCTAATAGTCATCCTGGTATAAAGATCATCTGCCCAGGAATTTGCTTGTTGAAAATAATTATCAGAAAGATTCAATGGCTGTTTTATTTTAATAATAGTTTTCATTTATTCGCCTTGCCGTAAAGAGGTTTGGGTTGCTTTAAAAGTTGCCATACCTGTTGCACCAGTTGGAGTAGGAATGAAGTCTTTGGCAGTGGGAGGATGAAAAGGAGCAGCATTTATCTTATTTATAGCATTATTGAGGGAATCAGCTAAACCGTTGGCTATTTGTAAGGAAATAAAGCTCGTATTAACAGAGCCCCCTAGAATGTAAGCTAATTCAGCTGATTTCCATAATAGGCCTACACAAATGATGCCCAAAATAATGATGGGTAAAACTCCGGCATTGCCAATTTGTAGAGCAGATTGTCCATTGTGAATTTGTAACCACCAGTAGGCTAAAGATAAAGCAAAAGTTAAAGTTGCTGTAATGAGAAGTTGTAATAATGCGGCGCTAATAATAGCACTAAGCCAACGATCTACTATACCATGAAAGGGCTTAAAAAAATAAAACAAAGCTATGAGAGGTGTCAAAACAAATAAAAGGGCTAATAAAACTTTTGCTACTATAATTTCCAGCAAAGCTAATCCCACTAAAGTGTAACCAAACATCCATAGCAAGATGCCATCCAGCCAAGCCCCCATATTATTAAATCCACCAATCTGAAATACTATTGTCCCTAGTTTTGTGAACTGATTTAAAACAATTTGCATAGCGTTATTAATATTATCGCCACCAGGGATATGAGTTGGTGAGGCACTAATTAATTCACTACCTAACTCATTAATAAGACCATTAATCAAATCAATAAAATTTTGCGAAACCCAGGCCCATTGTGTGACAGCCATGTAAATAAAGCCAATTTTTAAGGTGGTTTTAATAAAATGAGACATACTTGTTTTTACCCAGCCTAACATGATGCTATAACCTAAAATGACTATATAAATCGTTGCAATAATGCCTAAAGGAATTTTTAAATAATTAGATAAGGCGGCAAAACCATTGAACACGTAGTTTTGCAATAATAAATCTATTTCAAAAAGAGTATTCGTTACAAAATTTGATCCTTCTATAGTTAAATTTTCTAACATTAGCCTTCTCCTGCTGTAGATTCATAAATAAAAAGTTCGTCGTTTAAACGAGCAGCTACCGCTTTATCTTTAAGATTGTACAATGTTAAATTAGAATAATTGACATCCCGCTTTGCATAATCAAGCATGGCTTTAAAAAATCGATCGCAACCATGAGAATAATTTTTAACAAACGGGTTATCGAAATGAGTCGGGTCATAAACACAAGCGATATAAGCACTACCTGTGCTATCATAAAGACTAGTAGTAACTTCAGCATACCATTCAGCCTGATAAATAAATTTTGCAGCTTGCTTTTTATCAGTAGTTAATAATTTATTGCTATTGTGACAGGCTGTTAAGTAACAGCCAGTACTTAATAAGAAAAGACCAAATAAAAATTTATTAAATTGCATAAGCTTTTTCCTATGAGTTATAGTTCCAAGAATTAATAGGAGTCTTAGTACACCATTTGCCAAAATCTGGACAAGGGGTGGTTAAATCAGAATGAGCGCAGCTTGCTAACAAGCCAGTAATCAAAAAAATTATGGCCATTAATGGTATTATTTTATTCATTAATTGTCTCCTGCTTGATTGTATTCGGCTGCTTCATTTTCTGTGGCAATTTGAGAAGCTTGAATGGAAGCGGTTTGTTCATTTAATACAGTTTGCATATGTAACTCTTCAACTTCGATATAACCTACTTCCAGTTCAATTCTAGAGTTAAGATCCATAGAGGATTTAAGATCACTATTTTTTTGTGAATCTTCAATTTCTTGGCCGAGCTTATATAAGCTAGTAAGATGAGAATTAATATTCTCAAATTCATAACTTGCTTGAGTGGCACTAGTTTGATTGGTAGCAACTTGGTTTTCATAAGCTTGAGCTAAATTAGCATCAGTACCTTTTGCATAAGTTTCTTGATTCATACTATAATTTGCTTGCTGATATTGTTGTAGTAGTTGATGATATCTTGCGGCATTACCGCCCGCTATCCCTTGTAAAGCTGACTGCCAATCTGTGGCTGACCATTCTCGGTCTTGTTGCAGCTCATTGAGTGAGTTTTCAAAATTTCCCCAACCATAATTACCAGTAATAGACTGATATTGAGCTTTCAATTGATGATATTGATTTTGTAAGCTTTGATATTGACCATTGAGTTGATTGATTACTTCCGTAGTTTTAACAATTTCTCCTACATCGATAACGGGCATCATGGCTAAGGCAGGGGTGAAAAAAATATTCATCGATAATAATAAAGGGATAAAAAAATAATAATTGGAAGGAGTTGATTTGTAGTTCATAGTTGATCGCACCATTCTTGAAAAATAGGCAACCACACGTTTGAGTCATTACCCATTTCCAATCTTATTTTATGTAATAACCTTAAGGTTTTGCTGTTAGCAGAATAAACATTAAGTTCAGGTTTTAAGGCAGATAAATTTAATTTACCAATAACACTAAAACTTGCTTGCTTATAAAGAAATAAACGTTTTTCTTTGGGTGTTTGCTTGATAAATTCAAATTCACTACTAGAAAGGTTGAAATGTTTATAATGCTTTTCATAATTGGCAGTTGGGTTGCAAAAAAATAGATGGGTCGCACAATTATCTAAAAATTGTGCGCTTAAGTTTGATTCGACGACCGAGGCTGGGGATTGAGTAGCTAATACAATATGACAATTCTTTTTTCTGAGAGTGGGTAGCCATTGCTTTAATTTTCTTTGCCAATAGAGATTATCTAAATATACCCAGCCTTCATCTAAATAGATTGAAACTCTTTGTCCCGTTAGAGACTCTTCTATGCGATGAAATAAATACATCATTACAACTGTTAGCACATTTTTAGAAAGGTTTAATAAGTGTGTTAAATCAAAACCTATTTTATGTGCATCGATAGTTAGCTGGTCAAAAGAGTTGTCAAATAGATAGCAATATTCCCCATCAGGTCGAGTACCAGATTTTTTTAACCAGCGGTTTAATTGATTCCATCTTGAAAAATTAATAGGTAATAAACTGGTGACAGTTGATAAGTTTCTATGTTCTGGAGCAAGTGATTCAAAGGCATAGTTTATACATTCATTGATCATTACAGTAAGAGAGCTCGGCAATTCTTCTTCTTCTTCCATTCTAATTAATTGACAAAACCACTCTTGTAAAAAAGATCTGTTTAATGGTGTGTCATTTAATGTAAAGGGATTAAAAGCAATGGGTTGATTGGCTGAGAGGGCTGTATATTGACCTTGGCTTGCCCGTATGTAAATTTCAAGGCCATTATCACGGTCAAAGAAAAATGAACGGCCTCCATAGCGCGTCATTTGTGAGTCCATAAAACCTATGAATACAGTCTTACCTGATCCATTACCGCCAATAATAGTAGTATGCCCTGGTGTTAAATCATTGCTATCCCCGCTACCCGCAGTATGGAAATTAAAAAACACAGGGGTTTTAGAAGGAGTTTCAATTAAGGTAACAGCAGAACCTAAATGATTTTTATCTCGATAACCAATGGGATAATTATGTAAAGGAAAGAAATCTACAAAATTTAAACTAGTTAATAATGTTGATCTAGCTATATATTTTTGATTGCAAGGGATTTGTGCCCAAAATGCTGCTTCTTGGCCAATGGTTTCATGTACGGCCACAAAGCCAATATCGGCATAAATTCTTACAGCTAAATTAATTGATTCTTTAAGATGAGTAAGATCCTGAGATAATAAAAGCAAGCTGTTATGATGATAACCAATTTTTAAACGATCTGAAGCTAAGTCATCAGAGCATTGAACTAATTCTTGGAGTTGTGATTTAGCTGGATCGTTAGCATTTTTGAGCTTAATGATTTGTTTATTAATCAGACTTTGTGCTTTGCTATTAGGTTCTAAGGCAAAACTATTAGTAAAAATAAATTCACAATCAAGTTGTAACAATTTATTAAACATGATGGGTGCACTAGTTGTACCATAACTTTTAATGGATAAGATGGAAGCAAAGGTAGAGGCTTCATTGGCATCCAAAAATTCAATGAATTTGCCAAAAAATAAACGTTTTTGTGGTAAATAATTAGCAATGTTACCGAAAGGATAAAGTGCATAAGCTTTTAGAGTATTATCAATAGAGGTGGCAATAGGGGTTGCAAAAGTAGGTTGGCTAAATTTAATTACATCATTGTTATTGATAAATTGTCCTAGAAAAGCAAGTAATTCTGCATAATGCAAAGATTCATCCTGAGAACCTAATAAATGAGGTTGAAATGCCTTCAAAGAAGTAATTAATTGCGTGGTTGTTTTAATAAGTTTTTCTACCACATGATGTTGATAATTATTACGCGCTTTTTTAATAGTTCTTGAATTAATTCGCTGTAAAAAATTTAATGAGGGGCTAAATTTTTTAGAATGGATACCGCGATGGGCTACTACGATATAAAGTGAATTGTGATAGAGCGGCTTGGCATTAAACTGTTGATGATATTTAATATTGACTTGATTAGTAAAAGGATCTTTAAATTTACCTTGCAATTGAATATTTAATTTTTGTCTAATTATGTAGGTATAGAGACAAAAATCATCGGACAAATTACTGATGGCATAGTGCCAATTACGCTTAAAAGTATTTAGCTCTTGATTAGTTGCTGTATCAAAGGCAACACCAGCTAGCCTAATAACACTACCTATTTGTCCGTTATCAGCAGCAAAGATAGTGGGGTTAATTAAATGTGTAATATGAAAGTGTTTGGAAATACCAATTTCTTTTCTAACAACATTAAAATCAGATATATTAGAAGCAATCATAACTTTGACATCTCCATAAGTTTTTATTTTTGATCATGCCAATATTTGCTCTAATTGAAAGTAAGCGAAAGATATGTGGATCTAGTTGCGATAATATCAAGCCAATTATATGTAGCGGAAAATAGATTAACAAAGCCAGTAGATTGTTGGTATAAATGAAGACTAACATGACAAATAGTCCAGCGATAAAGAAATAATCGTAGACTACCCCAAAAATCATGGCTGGCTTAGTTAATGCTTTGAAAATAATAGAAATATGTAATGGTTCATCTTCCATTATTAACTTCCTGTTAACATAGTCAGTAAAGCTCTGGCGCCAAATACTATGCCAATCCCAATGACCACAGCTGTTAGATAACTTTTTGGAATGCGGCCTAAAGCAAAACAACCAAATCCTACGCTTACGATAGCAAGTCCAGCCACAGCTTTTCCTACATCGCCTGTTAAATAATCTAAAAAATTATTTAAAACATCGACTACATCAGCATGTGCACTGATAGGTATTAATGTTGCTAAGCCAAGCAAATCAAAAACAAATCTTTTTTTATAATTTTTTAAAAAAGCAAATGTCACGACTAACCTCCATAAGAAAAATGTTAATAACTATTAACCTAGAAACCGGTTTAATAGCTAAAAAACAGAATAAAATGAATGTGAAAAAATTAAATTGAAAAAGAATTAAAAACTTTCTAAGGGTTTAGAAAAAAAATAATTGGGTGGAATAAGAGGCGGATATTGGCAATGTAATGCAATTATTAAATGAAAGCAAGTATTAATTTTAAAAGTTATTAAAAAGTTTATTTAAATAAATTTAATAATGATTATTTTCTAGAAATTAATGAACAATTTATTTTTATTATAACCAAGTGTAAAAATTAAATTAAAGATTTATAGTTTTAAACAGTTGTTGAGTCACTGTTTTGGAATAAAAGAGAAAATTACTAGGTTAAAATAAATTTGCTTAAGATTACCTAATGCTTTTTAGTAACACTGGCAATTTTATTAAAAAAATCTATATTAAACAAATAATTGTAAAGCAAGGTTTATATTGTTAAATAGAAGAAAAAGCACAAAAAATGTGCTATTATGGCTATCTATTAATAAAAAGAATAAGGAATCAACATGTTACGTTTATTAAGCGGTTATCAGGATCCTCCTGGCGATCAAAGTTCTATAGGAAGCCGCAGAAGTGGTAGCGATAGAAGTTCAACGTCAGGCAGTACTGGTTTTTCTACACCTGAGCCAAGACCCAGCGTACTTATGGATACAGTAGAGCGTGGTGCTGGAATGGGTAGTGGATTTAGAGGCGAACCTGATTCAATAAGCTTTTCTTCTCTAGAATGGGATGCTGCAAAAACAATTATTCCTGACGGATTCTTTTCTCATTTTAGAGTAATTTTAGAAGGCATTAATACTTTACGATTGGGAATGATTTCAACTCGCTTTTTTCGTAGGATAGGTGAAAGATTTGTTAGAGAGGATAGATGGGATAGATTTTACAGACCGCTTATGTTTGGATTAATCGGTGCGGCAGAGTTTAGAAAAGTACTCATGGTTTTAGAGCTGTTAGAAATAGCCATTAGAGCCTATGATCCAGAAGTTACTATCGAAGGATTAGGAAAAGGTTCAGTAGCTGAAAGAGTAAATGCAGCAATGCGAGCAATTTTTATCCATCAAATTAACTCACCTTATATAGGTTCGGCACTTTTATTAACAGAGTATTCGTATAAAAAAGATGGCGTTGACTATAAATTTTTTGCTCCTGGTCGGGTTACTAGCAATAGTTCTTATTTATGGGGGATTGCTGCCATATTAATTAATTTAGCTAATGGCTTGTTTGGTCCTTTGCAAGCGGGACTAAAAGCTTGTTTTGTTGGTGGAGATATAACAGCTGATCCTATTCCTCCAGTAGATTGCAAGAGAATAATTTATGGTGTTGTAAAAGAATGGAAATAATAAATTATCCGCCTGCTGGAGCGGCAGCCCCGCGATAAACTTTAGCTGCTACGACATCAGTAGCTTGATCTGTTGGTCGAGATGTAGTGAAGAAACTACAAAACCATTGTGCCCAAGTTACCCTGGGTGTAGAGGTTGCAGCTTTGGGTCTTACAGCTGCGCTGGTAAAACTTTCTCGAGTAGCTGCTGTTCTGACTTCTGGCCCAGCTCTGGTTGTAAAAAAACAGCCAAATAATGCTTCGGTCCAAGTTCTTCTTCTAGGAATACTGGACGCTACTGTTGTAGTCGATACACTTGCTGCAACGGCACCTAGAGTAGTAAGCGGATAATCATCTAAAGGAACAGTTTCTAAATCTTTCATCTGGTGTCTTTCTAGCGCCATATGAATTTGCGAAAAATGAGCATACTGCCTAGCGGTAGTACCTGTATTATCCAGTATATCAAGATTTGCTCCTTTATCAAGTAAGGCATTAGCTAGATCTATCCTCCCACTTTTACAAGCGATATGGATAGGTAAATCTCCATCCCCATTCACTAAGCTAACATTGGCGCCTAGATCTAATAAATAGGTTACAGTTTTTAAATCTCCTTGGGTACAAGCAAGATGAAGTGGTAAGTAACCATCAACATTTTCATTAATTAGCGTGGCTTTTTCAGTTGAACTTTTATTTTCTAAGACCTTTACTACACCAAAATAGTTTTTAGCTTCACAATAGTGATGTAAAGAAGCTGTGATAGCTTTGACTTGATCTTTAAGATCAATATCATAACGGTGCCTTAGATCACGGCTGATAGCAGCTGGCGTAATGCTAACCAGTGTTTCACTATAACGATTCTTTTGAGTCAGTAATTCTTGATAGGCAATCTGTTTCATACTAATCATTTCATGATTAATCATTGCTAATTCGATAAAATCAGTATGACGACTTATTATTTCTGGATAATAAAAAAAGCTTTTTTTTATAGTATTGAGCCTTGCAGAAAAAATTTCTAACAAAGGGTCTTCTGCAGCTGAAGCTGACTCAAATGTTGCAATTTCAGCTCCTGTGAGATCTCTGCGTATCCTCATGACAGCTAATCGATCTTGTAGGTAGTTTTGAAAACGTAATAAATGTTGTTGATAGAGCAGCGCTAATTTATATCTAAATAGGGCTGTGTTTATATCGTTAAAATCTTCACCTAGTGCAAGGGAATAGGCAATCAGTTGAATAATTAAATTATGAATTTCTTCTTGAAATTCCAACAGTTTTAATTGTAAATCTAGCTCTGCTATGAGAGCTGGTAATCGATCAGGCACCATGCCTTGGGTAACAATCCCTTGTTCCTTTTGCGCTCTAATTTCAGCACAACGAATCGGTATGGCAGCTAGATTCGACTCATAAAGAAGATAAGCTTTTCTAATTTGTATTGTTGTAAACATGGCTTGATCCTCCTTGATCATTATTCCTTTTTTTTATAATTAAACTTGTGCAAAAGTTCTTGCGAGCATCGCTACCAGGTATTTATTTACTGTTTTCGTACAGACGCGTTTTGCGGTAAACTCTTTTGAAAATCTGATTCACTCAAGGTGCGATGCAGTTACTTCAGAACAAGCTTAATAGCCAGCACCTAAGGTCTAGCATAAAAGTATAGCTTGTAAAATAAAATGCTTAAAAATTTTAAATGCAAAAATAACCCATTTAATTCAAAGGGTTATTTTGGATATATCTAATAATATTTATTATAGAAGAAGCAGTAGATCTAAAAGATCTACTGCAATGATAAACAAAGCTTAACAATATTAAAGGCTAAGCTGTTAGAGCTCTAGGCTGCAAATCTGCAGTTCTTGCTATTCTTTTATGTGATAACGTCTGTTGTACCACGTCATAACAAGCATTAAGTTGATCAAGTGTTAATGGGGTGTAAGTTTTTTTGCCAGCAGTATCTCTAGCTGAAATACCTCTTTCAATAGTTTTACGTAGCTTATGAAGGTATTTATTTAAATGAGGTAATGGATCAATAACGCTGCCATTTCTGCTTTCACGTAGTTCTGTTACGCCCGCATTTAAACCAGCGCGTGACATGGCTGTGGCACCAAAAACTGAAATGATAGCAAATAAGGTTCTTTGAAACTCATTAAGACCAGGGGTGAAGTATGTAATGGCGACATTAGTTGCTCCTAAGCAGAGCGCGGGTATTAAAAATAATAAGGCGGTCAAAAAACGTGAGCTTTTTCTATCCTGCGATAAAAATCTAGCAGAAGCATCAAAAATCTGTTGTCTGGCTAAAATATACCATATTAATATATTAACCGCGGTGCCTACTCCTGCCACTAAAGCCGCAGATATTACATTAAGAATTCTTGGGTTGTGAAACCCATCAATAGAGATGGCAAGTAAATCTTTTAAAACTTTCGGTTCTACGTTTTTGAAAAAAGTGTAATTACCAACACCTGCCAGAAGTGTTGCAACAACAATATTAGAGAGACTAGTATAAACTTGTTTATAGGCCGGCATGTCACCATGAGTATCAGCTAAAGTAGCAACACTTTGAAGTGCATTACATAGTTGCTCAGGGTTAAGAACATTAGCAAAAATAGCTGCTAAATTAGTGACTGTTGGATTTATCTCTCTATCGGAAATATCTAATTCAGCTAGACGCTGTATATCATCGAGTGCATGAATCAATTTAGCAGAGAGCACACTTCTTGTCTCAGTTGCATCTGTGAACTGAAGATAACGTCCAGTAAGCTCAGCACGACAACCAAAAAATTGACAAATCCCCCCCCTAAAAAGTCTTTTTACATAGCGGCCATCTTGTGGACCTCTAGTTATAAAATAATTTTTAAGGAAATTAAAATTGCCAAACGCAGGACCCATACACCCTAATACATCACCAATACGTGAAGTGGTGTTGTGAGAAGCTCTAAACATTTCTTCCCAAGACAATTTAGTGGTTAAACCGTTTAATAAACCTGAGGGAACACCTATTGCTAAGATACCTAAAAAATCCCTACGAGTTAGTTTTTTCATTAGCGCGTGGGTATTTTTTACCACAAATGGCGTGATGGCTATGGTTCCAAAAGCACCTGCCAGCGCACCTAGTGCACCTTTATACCAAGGGTGATCAAAAATATCTCTAAATTGAATATTTCTTGCAATCCAAAGTCCGCCTACTGATTTGGTAGTGAGCACTAAAATCGTAGGAAAGGTAGAGCCGATGGCACAAATTTGCATGATAATACCATGCGGGTATTTGCAAAAAATAATACGGGCGAGTGAATCTTGAGTGCTGCCACCACCTTGACCACCGCTACCACCCTGACCACCACTTCTTTCGCCAGCTATTAAGGGAAGCTCTTCGCCGTTTCCTGGGCCAGCGGTTCCAGCAGTAGCGCCACTACCGTCAGTCCTAGCACTAGCTTCGCCGGTTGTTGTTCTGCTTCCTGTACCGCCGCGCAAACAGCAGCCATAGACATGGCTTTTATTTGCTTGTAAAAAAGCGGTTACTTCCTCCATAGTTGCCGGCTCACTTTCAGGTACCGCGGCCAACAAAACTTCTAAATCAGATTTTTTTGGGGGATCAAATACGACAACTTCTTCTGCTTGACCAGGATTACAATCGTGAAATTCTAGTTCTTCTTCACAATCTTTAAAAGCTTCGTCTGGAATTGTTTCAGCTCCTGATGTAGCAGTTGTTAACTCCTCAATAATAACCGGTTTATCTCGAGAGGTTTTTGGTGGTGATAAAAGCGCTTGTATGATGGTATTAGTTAAATCAGAGGCTGCTTCTTGTCTAGCTAGTAAAGAGGGTATTGGAATAGTTAGTGTTAAAGTTCCAGAATCTTTAGGTATATCATTTGGCATATTATTATCCTCTTTTTTTAATTAATAATGACTCTATTTCATCAAAAAGTTGCTGACAGATATTAAGTCCACATAAAGTATCTAATTCTCTGACACAGGTAGGACTCGTGACATTAATTTCAGTAATGTAGTCACCAATTACATCTAACCCTACAAATAGCAAACCTTTTTCTTTTAAGACAGGAGCCACTTGTTCACATAACCAATAATCACGCTGCGTTAGAGGTTGGGTCTCTGCTTTGCCACCTGCAGCTAGATTGGCTCGTGTTTCACCTGGTTGAGCTATTCTGACTAACGCATGTGAAACAGGGTTACCGTTAATGAGTAGAATTCGTTTATCACCCGCTTTAATTTCTGGTAGGTAACGTTGTGCCATAATAGGAGTAGTAAAATGATTGGTGAGTAGTTCAATAGTCACAGTACTGTTAGGATCTTTAGAGTCAATGCGAAAAATGCCTTGTCCTCCTAAACCATTAAGTGGTTTTAGAATTACGTCTTGTTGTTCAGTAATGAAATCTTTTAACAATTGCAGTTGACTGCTAATTAATAAGGGGGGAATACAGTCTGGAAACCAGGTGGCAAAAACTTTCTCATTGGCATCACGCAAACTTTGGGGTTTGTTAATGACTAAGGTGCCAGCTTGTTCAGCGTGCTCTAATAAATAAGTCGTATAAATATAGTTAAGATTAAAAGGTGGATCCTGGCGCATTAAAATGATATCTAGCTCAGCTAAATTGATAGTTTGTTCTTTATTAAATTTAAACCATGAGTGATTATTATCTTGCACAGTTAATAGTTTGGTGAGAGTGCAGGCGGTATTATTTTTAAAAAATAAATCACGAGGCTCCATATAATAAAGTTGCCAGCCTCTACGCTGGGCTTCCAGTAGCATGGCAAAGCCAGTGTCTTTTTTAGGTTTTATCGTGGCAATAGGATCCATGATAATTCCAAGCTTCACAGTGGCCAAATTTTTTCCTTATTATTGGTAATTTATAGACCAAACATGTTAGCCGATAAAAAATAGACTGTCATCTAATTTTGCCGATATTTTAATCCAAAAATTGATCACATCTATAAAAATTGCTAATAATTTTACCAAATCTCTCAATTTAAATAAGTTATTTATTGATCAAATTAAGCGTTGCTATTAAGGTATATACCCTTAGAAATAAACAATAACTTTTTTTGACGATGATTGCTGGAGAAAACAATGCCATTGATTTTTATCTGGATGCTGCTTGAAATTGCTGCCTTTATTGTCGTAGGTGAGTGGCTTGGTGTGTGGTGGACTTTATTCATAGTGGTAATCAGCACGGTTTTAGGTTTTGCCATTTTAAGAGGCCAAAGCCTGGCGCTGATGAAAAAAATGCAAGAGGCTATGAGAACAGGTAGAGCCCCAACTAGTATTAAACAAGAAGTCCCTTTTATTATGCTAGCTGGTTTACTGTTGATTATTCCTGGCTTGCTAAGTGATGTATTAGCTGTTCTGGTACTAATTTGGAATATTCCTAAACTTATTATGAATGGATTTAAAAAATCCAAAAATGATCGTTTTTCAACCGATAATATAATTGAAGGTGAGTTTTGGGAAGAAACCAATAAGAAAAAACAACTAAACAAACCCAAAGATGATCAGTAATTGATCTAACTTTTGCTAAGAGAATGTTTTTCCAAGAATAAGTGAACTATTTAAAATAAATTTCATGATGAGCACTTGATCTTTATCTGGAAAGCCCCATTTTATACCTGGGTTTGCTGGATCGTATAACCGGCAATTATTAAACTAATTAATAAGGAGAGGAAAGATGAGCTTTCGTCCGTTACATGATCGAGTTTTGATCGAACGAATTGAAGAAGAAGTAACCAGTGGTGGTATTGTTATTCCAGATAATGCTAAAGAAAAGCCAAGCCGAGGTAAAGTAATTGCTGTAGGTAAAGGCAAGCAATTAGACAGCGGTGATATCAAAGCCTTAGATGTCAAAGTAGGTAATATGGTTTTATTCGGCAAATATGCTGGTACGGAAGTGAAAATAGATGGTAAAGAATACATCGTGATGCGTGAAGAAGACATCATGGGTATTATTGAATAATAACTTGAAATAGTAAGAGGAAATAGCAATGACAGCAAAACAAGTGGTATTTGGAGAAAAAGCACGTCAACGTATGATTGCAGGGGTAAATATTTTAGCTGATGCAGTACGCGTGACCATGGGACCTAAAGGTCTAAACGTAGTTCTAGAAAAATCTTTTGGTGCGCCGACTATTACTAAAGATGGTGTGAGTGTTGCCAAAGAAATTGAAGTAGAAGATAAAGTTGAAAACATGAGTATTCAGCTCGTAAAAGAAGTTGCTTCGCAAACTTCTGATGCAGCGGGAGATGGCACAACAACTGCAACAGTTTTAGCTCACGGATTTATAACCGAAGGTGTGAAAGCGGTTGTAGCGGGTATGAACCCAATGGATATTAAACGAGGTATTGATAAAGCTGTTAGCAAAGTAGTAGAAGCTTTAAAGAAACTTTCAAAACCTTGTACAGATCATAAAGCCATTGCTCAAGTAGGGACTATTTCAGCTAACTCTGACACCTCTATCGGTGATATTATTGCTGCGGCTATGGAAAAAGTAGGTAAAGAAGGGGTTATTACAGTAGAAGAAGGTTCTGGACTTGAAAATGAGCTTTCTGTAGTAGAAGGTATGCAATTTGACCGTGGTTACTTATCACCTTACTTTATCAATAATCAACAAAGTATGTCTGCTGAATTAGAAAATCCTGTCATACTATTAGTTGATAAGAAAATTGCTAATATTCGTGAAATGTTACCTGTGCTAGAAGCGGTAGCAAAATCTGGTAGCCCATTGCTTATCATTGCTGAAGATGTAGAGGGTGAGGCGTTGGCTACTCTAGTTGTTAACACGATGCGTGGTATCGTTAAAGTTTGTGCTGTCAAAGCACCAGGTTTTGGTGATCGACGTAAAGCCATGTTAGAAGATATCGCTATTTTAACAGGCGCTAAAGTGATTGCTGAAGAAATTGGCTTAAGCTTAGAGAAAGCAAGCCTAAATGACTTAGGCCGTGCTAAACGAATAGTGGTAACCAAAGAAAATACTACCATTATTGATGGGGCTGGTGATGGAAAAGATATTGAAAGCCGCATTAAACAAATTCGTGCGCAAGTCGAGGAAACAACTTCAGACTATGATCGTGAAAAACTTCAAGAACGTTTAGCTAAACTTTCTGGGGGGGTTGCCGTGATTAAAGTAGGTGCTGCTACTGAAGTTGAAATGAAGGAAAAGAAAGCACGTGTTGAAGATGCATTACATGCAACTCGCGCTGCAGTAGAAGAAGGCGTTGTCCCTGGTGGTGGTGTAGCTTTGATTCGCTCACTAGAAGCTATCAAAGAATTGAAAGGTGATAACCATGATCAAAACATGGGTATTGCTATCACTCGTAAAGCACTTGAAACACCTTTGCGTCAGATTGTTAGTAATGCAGGTGAAGAAGCTTCAGTCGTATTAGCTAAAGTGGTTGCTGAAAAAGGTAACTTTGGTTATAACGCAGCAACTGGCGAATATGGTGATATGATTGCTATGGGGATCTTAGATCCAACTAAGGTTACACGTACTGCTTTACAAAATGCTGCTTCTATTGCTGGGTTAATGTTAACTACGCAATGTATGGTTGCTGAAGTACCAAAAGCTGAAAATGAAGCTGCAGGAGCTGGTGCTATGGGCGGTGGCATGGGTGGTATGATGTAATTTCTTCCTATACTCATTCTATATTTTAAAGCCCTTGTTTTACGACAAGGGCTTTATTTTTTACATGACCATCTAATTAATAATAAATAGTAAGGATAAACTAATGACTAGTAGAACTATTTTAATTACTGGTGCAAATCGTGGTATAGGCCTTACTTTTACAGAAATTTATGCTAAGCAAAATTGGCAAGTGATTGCTTGTTGTCGAGACCTTGAGCAAAGTATAGAACTCAGGCGGTTAGCAAAGCAACTCCCTAACATTACACTCGAGACTCTGGAAATTACCAATCCAAAGCAAATTCAGAATTTAGCTTATAAAATTATGCAACCCATAGATATTTTATTGTTAAATGCAGGAATAAAAGGTGCTTCACAAACATTAAGTGAAATAAATGCCGAAGATATGCTGACAGTATTTGATACTAATGTTGTGGGCCAATTGAGCATGATACAATATTTTGCAGACAAGGTGACGGCTAGTTACGATAAACAAATTGTCGTGTTATCAAGTAAGATGGGTAGTATAGATGATAACCGTAGTGGAGGTAGCTATAGCTATCGAGCCAGTAAGGCTGCTTTAAACATTGTCATGAAATCAGTGGCGATTGATTTGGCACCACAAGGCGTTCATGTATTAATTCTCCATCCAGGTTGGGTAAAAACTAGAATGAACGGGTCTGATGCACCATTAGATACCTTTGCAAGTGTTAGCGGCATGATTAATATTATTAATAACTATAAAAATTTTAAATCAGGTTCATTTAGAGATTATAAAAATCAAGAAATTCCTTGGTAATATATGACTGAACAACGATTTCATTATGCAAAAAAACAGTTTGGCCAAAATTTTTTGATCGATGAAACCATTATTGAACAAATCGTTAGTATTATTATTGCTGCAAAAAGTGAACAGATCGTTGAAATTGGTCCGGGGCTTGGCGCTTTAACCAAACGATTATTATCTTTGGTTAAAGAGTTAACTGTAATAGAAATAGATCGTGATCTTATTCCCCAACTTGAAAGGCTTGGGAGTGGCTTTAATAATTTAAAAATTCATCAAGCTGATATATTAAAATTTGATTTAGCAACCTTAAGTAAGCCAAACCAAACAATCCAAGTGGTCGGTAATTTACCTTATAATATTTCTACCCCAGTATTGTTTCATTTAAGCCAATATGGCAGCGTTGTTTCAGAAATGATTTTTATGCTGCAAAAAGAAGTAGTTGAAAGAATCTGCGCGCATGTGGGTAGCAAAGCTTATGGCAGATTAACCATCATGTTACAGTACCATTATCAGCCGCAATATTTGTTTACAGTGCCCCCTCAGGCTTTTAAACCTGTTCCCAAAGTGGATTCAGCGGTTGTTCGTTTAACACCGTATAAAATTAAACCAATTGTTGCTCAGGATGAAAAATTATTAACTAGAATAGTTACTCAAGCATTCAATGCTAGGCGTAAAACCTTAAAAAATGCTCTCAAGGGTTTTATTGATGAAAAGTTATTAACAGTACTTGAGATTGACTCACAATTAAGGCCCGAAGCTATTACCCTTCAGCAATATGTGTCAATTTGTAATCATTTGGTTAATGAAAAAAACTTGCTCTAAAGTGGATCTTTCAGGTATGCTGACACCCTTATAAATCTATATAAAGCAATCATGACCGTACAGCCACCAAAATATAGTATTGATGTTCGGGTTGAAACCATGTATCTTGATACTGAATCCCGCCCACAACAAGATCACTTTGTTTTTGCCTATACGATTACTATTTTCAATTCAGGGTTAGTAGCTGCAAAACTATTAACAAGGCATTGGTTTATTAGTAATGCAGAAGGTAAAACTTATGAAGTACAAGGTGAGGGTGTTGTTGGAGAACAACCTTATTTGAAACCTGGAGAAGCTTATCAGTATACGAGTGGTACAGTATTAGATACACCAGTTGGTACCATGCAGGGAAGTTATCAATTGATTGCAGATGATGGTCAAGTATTTGAAGCGGTTATTGCACCGTTTACTTTAGCTGTTCCCAATAAATTGCACTAACTAATAAGGGTTATTATGAGCACTTATATTATAGGTGATGTGCAAGGTTGTTATAAAGAATTGGTAACGCTTTTAGATAAAATTAATTTTAATGAGCATACTGATAGACTTTGGTTTGTTGGAGATTTAGTTAATAGAGGCCCGCAATCATTAGCAGTATTAAAATTAGTAAAAAAGCTTTCTGATTATAGTCAGATCGTATTGGGTAATCATGATTTACACTTGTTGGCAGCGTTTTTCAAAAAAAGAGCTTTACATAAACAAGATACCTTTACCGATGTTTTACTTGATGATCAGGCTGTGCAATTATTAGATTGGTTAAGGCAGCAACCTTTATTACATTATGATTCAGAGTTTCATACTGTAATGACTCATGCCGGATTATATCCTGCTTGGAATTTAGAGCTGGCGCAGCAACTTGCTGAAGAAGTTAGTAAGCAATTAAAAAGCGATCATTATGTTGAATTATTAGGAGCAATGTATACCAATCAGCCAAGCTGTTGGCAGGCAGACTTAACAGATTATCCAAGGTGGAGTTTTGTTATCAACGCCTTTACTAGAATGCGTTATTGTGATGAAAAAGGCTGTTTGGTCTTTAATGAAGAGGGTCCTGTCGGGACACAACAGAAAGGGTTGTTACCTTGGTTTGAAATGCCTAACCAAAGGGATTCAGCTTTGCAGGTTGTCTTTGGCCATTGGGCGGCTCTACAAGGTAAAACAGGGAAGAAAAATATTATTGCACTTGATACAGGATGCGTGTGGGGAGGTTCATTAACAGCCATGCGATTAGAGGATAAAAAATTTCTTGTGGTCAATAAGGCAGCTTCATGAACTCTTTATATCAAGAACTTGAACAACTCATTACTAAATTGAAGATTGATTTATCAGTTGAAGAAATGCATGGTTTATTGGTTGGTTGGCTCTGCGTTAACGGAATTGATGAAAAAGGGTGGCAGAGTATGCTGTTTCCAGAAGTTGAAACTGAAGAGGAGTTATATCCAATTTTTTTACAAATAGCAAAAGAATTGGCCGATCCAGACTTTGGCTTTGATTTATTATTACCGGATGATGAAGAATCTTTAGTGATAAGGGGAGAAGCGTTAGCCTTATGGTGCCAAGGGTTTTTAGCAGGGATTGGATTAACAGGACTTGATGTTAAAAAAATAACAGAAATAATGGAGCCTACACAGGATATATCAGAGATATCACAATTAGATTTTATGGTGTTATCTGATGATTCTAAAGAAGATGAGGAAGCTTTTGTTGATATTTCTGAATATGTAAGAATGGCAGTATTATTAATTTATGCTGAAATATTAATAAAAAAAAGTGGCAGTTATAAAGATCTTGATGAAAACATACACTAACAGTTAGGAAATAGAATGTCTAAACAAACTAGTATCATTAAGCCATTAATTGGACCTGAACAATCTTTACCAGAAATTACGATCAAGGCGATTGTCTTGGCTGCAATTTTAGTGGTGGTATTGTGTGCTGGTAATGCTTACTTGGGGTTGAAAGTAGGAACTACTGTTTCCGCTTCCATTCCGGCCGCGGTAATTTCCATGGGATTATTACGATTTTTTAGGCATTCTAACGTTTTAGAAAATAACATCGTGCAAACTGCAGCTTCAGTAGGCGAAGCCACCGCTGCAGGCGTTGCTTATATTATTCCTTCCTTACTATTAATTCATTACTGGGATACTTTTCATTTTTGGCAAACTTTTTTAATTACCTTATTAGGTGGTTGTCTAGGTATGTTATTTAGTGTACCTATTCGTCGAGTGATTATTAATAATCCTGGTCTAAAGTTTCCAGAAGGCACAGCAATTGGTACGGTCTTAAAAGCAAGCTCAGAAGCTGATTCAGATATCAAGCCTTTATTGTTAGGTGGAATCATTGGTGGCATTATCACTTTGTTTCAAGTAGGTTTTAAAGTTGTTGCAGATAATTTTCAATTTTGGTTTAGCAAAGGTACTGTTGTATTTGGCTTGGGACTAGGACTTTCGCCTGCTCTTTTAGCAGCCGGTTATATTATCGGTATTAATGTAGCTATTAGTGTTTTAATAGGTGTCATTTTAGGTTGGGGATTGGGAATCCCAATTTTAACTTCTCTCTATGGAGCAGGGAATAGTTTATCTCCTTCTGATACCGCTATCTTTATTTGGGATAGTTATACCCGTTATATGGGTGTAGGTACGATGTTAGTAGGAGGGCTTTGGACTATTATTACTTTATTAAAACCTTTATGTGAAGGAATTTTGGCTTCATTTGAATCTATTAAATTAGCAAAATTGAATGAAGAGGCTGTGTTAAGAACCGAGCGTGATATTCCTATTACGCTAATTCTTGTTTTATTAGCAGTAATTATGGTAGCAGCTTTTTTCGTTTTTTATACTCAGATTAATCCAGTTTTATTTGGCATAGGGTTCTCAATGCATGTTACCTTAGCAGCAGTCGGCGCGGTTTTTGTTATTTTGGGTGGGTTTTTATTTGGTTCTATTTCTGCTTATTTTGCTGGCCTCATTGGGTCTACTAATAGTCCGGGTTCTGGTTTATTAGTATCAGCCATTTTAGTTTTTTCTTTAATATTGATTTTGATATTTAGTATTTTTTCTCATTTGACACCAGATAAAAATTTAGATTTAGCTGCTTTTGCTATTATGGTTTGTTCGGTTATTATGGTTACTATTACTATTTCCAATGATACGATGCAGGATCTTAAAGCAGGTCAAATAGTCGGTGCAACACCCTGGAAGCAACAGGTGGTATTAATTTTAGGTGTGATTATTGCAGCTTTAGTTATTGCTCCAGTTTTATTGTTATTATTTAATGCTTATGGAATCGGTGGCATATTTCCAAGACCAGGTATGTCTCCTAATGATATGTTAGCAGCTCCACAAGCAGGCCTTATTGCTGCGGTTGTGCAAGGAGTTTTTGCGCATAATTTACCTTGGATTATGCTTGTTATAGGTGGAATTATAGCTTTATTTGCTATCTTTGCTGATGAATTTTTAAAAAGACGTGGTAAGCGGTTGCCTATTTTAGCAATTGGGCTTGGAATTTATTTGCCCTTAGCGAGTTCTATGCCCGTGGTAGTTGGCGGACTATTAAGTTTTCTAGCGCATAAAGCGATTGAAAAAAGAAATGGTAAAAATGCCCTTGATAATAAAATAGTTAGAAAAAATTTATATAGAGGATTATTGGTAGCCTGTGGTTTAGTAGCTGGTGCTTCAATTATGGGTGTGGTATTGGCGATTCCGTTTGCTATTGAACGTAGCTCAGATGCTTTGTGTTTGGTGTCACCTACTTTTGCGCCTGCCGCTAACTTTTTAGGGGTAGTGGTTGCTGCAGCTTTATGCTATTGGATGTACCGTGTGGTTACCAGCCAAAAAACATAAGCTATTTATTATCAGAGTCTAAGATGGAAGAATGTTTTTTATAAAAACTTTTTTCACTGATAGGCCTAGTTTTAAAGCGCATATACTGCCATAAATATTGCTCAGGAATTTTTCTAATGGCTTGTTCAATAATTTGATTAATTTGGGTTGCATCAGCAATCTCATCTTGAGTCGGAAAGTTTTCTAAAGCGGGTAGCATCTTTACCTTATAGGTTCCATCCTCTTTACGATAATGAAACGATGGAACTACAGCGCAATTTGAGAGCTTAGCAAAGCGCATGGGCGCTTTGGTGGTAGCTGCAGGAATATTAAAAAAGGGTGCAAAGACACTTTTTTTACGGCCTGCATTGACGTCGGCCGAATACCAAATAACTTTGCCAGCTTGTAATGCCTTAATCATACCTCGAATATCATTTCTTGGTATAGCAAGCCTATAGTGTTTAGTAAGAGCTTTAGTTAAAATATAATTTAAAATTCCAATTTTATGAGGCCTATACATAACACAAATATCGTAGCGCATTGCACAAGCTCGACCAATTATTTCTAAGGTAGTAAAATGAGCGCCAAGCAGTAATACTCCGCGTCCTTGTTTGGGTGGGTTTGTAAAATACTCGGCATTTTCTATCTCGATTAAATTTTTTAAACGCTTGTCACTAGCCCAAAACCCCATGCCTGTTTCAAACAAGGCAATACCTATATTTTGAAAACTCTTTTTTAAAAGTTGCTCGCGTTGCGCAGGTGTTAGCTCTGGAAAACAAAGTTGTAAATTAATGGTTGCCACAAATCTTGATTTGGTAGCAAAGCGCATCATTAATAATCCTAAGCCCGCCCCCAATTTTAATTGCCATCGAAAAGGTAGCTGAATCAGTAACCAAAAAATCCCTAATAATAACCAGATTGGCCAATAGATGGGTAAATAATAATGCCAAGTTTTCATTCTATAATATTCTCTAAACCATAGATTAACTGATCAAGCGCTAAAACTTTTCGACAGGCTAAAATTATTCCTGCAGCAAAACAAGATCGATCTGTGGTATCGTGTCGAATTGTCAAGGTTTCACCTAGGTTACCAAAAATGACTTCTTGATGAGCAATTAAACCCGGAAGTCTAATCGAGTGAATAGCAACATGTTGGTGTTTTGCGCCCAAAGCACCAGGTAATGTTTCCTGACAAGCAGTTGATTCATTAGTTCGTATACTATTAATGAGTTCAGCCGTTTTAAGTGCAGTGCCTGAAGGCGCGTCTTGTTTTTTTTCATGATGTAATTCAATGATTTCGGCAAAATTAAAATAGTGTGCAGCTTGTTTGGCAAAGCGCATCATTAACACAGCGCCCAGTGCAAAGTTAGGGGCTATGATCCCACCTAGCTTTTTTTCTTTACAAAGTTGTTGTAAGTCGGTAATTTGCGCTATAGTTAGTCCACTGGTTCCAATAACCGGCCTGACACCTGCTTCAATAATAGCTTTAGTATTATGATAAACACATTCTTTTAGGGTCGTGTCGACAACGATAGCAGCTTGTTTAAGTTTAATGGTAGCGGCTAAATTATCCTGCCTACCTAATTCAGCAACCAGATTAAAATCAGCACTTGCTTTTAAGGCCTGACAAGCAACTTGGCCTAACCGCCCCTTTGCTCCATTGACTATAATATTAATCATTAACTAACCTTTACTCTGTTTTAGATAATTCTATAGGTTGTTTTTGATTTTTTAAACTACTATGATATTAATTAATTGGATTTAAGAAGATAAAGGCTCAAAAATGACAATACCAAGAGAAGAGAGTCTTATCACCGCTTTTATTTTAGATGGTAAAGGAGGTGGTAAGAAAATTAACTGGGAGAGTGTTAATAAATGGACACCTGATCAAGGTATTTTATGGGTACACTTAAATTATGAGGCTAAAAGAACCAAGCAGTGGTTTAAGAAAAGCAGCGGTTTGGATAGGATAGCAGTCTCTGCAATGTTGGCTGAAGAGTCAAGACCGCGTTGTGTCGTAAGTCCCCAAGGTCTGTTATTATTTTTACGAGGTGTCAATTTAAATCCAGGGCAAGAGCCTGAAGATATGGTTTCTATTCGAATTTGGATTGACCAACAGCGTATTATTACCACTCGACGTCGCAAACTATTACCAGTGCAAGATATTTGCTCTCTATTAGAAACGGGTAACGGCCCTAAAACAACCACAGAGTTTGTGTTAATGTTAAATGATTCTTTATTACATCGTATTGTCGAAGTGATGGATGACTTGGATGAACAAGTGGCTCAATTAGAAGAGCAAGTGATGGTCTCTGAAAGTCATCTATTAAGACCAAAAATTTCTGATATAAGAAGACAGGTAGTGTTAATACGTCGCTATTTAGCGCCACAACGTGAAGCGCTCTATCGTTTACAGGTTGAAGAAACCCCTTTACTAAATCGTAGTGATCAGCTCCATATTCGTGAGGCGACAGATCGCATCATCAAATGTATCGAAGATTTGGATGCGGCGCGAGATAGAGCTGCGATTGTTCAGGAAGAATTAGCAAGTAGATTATCTGAACATATGGATAAACGCATGTATTTGTTATCGTTAGTAGCGGTTATCTTTTTACCACTTAGTTTTCTAACGGGATTGTTAGGTATTAATGTAGGCGGTATTCCTGGTGCTAACGATCAATGGGGATTTTCAATAGTCTGTCTTATTTTAGCCATTATTATTTTATTAATGTTTCTGGTGTTTCGTTATAAGAAATGGCTATAAAGGAATTTATCCACTATCCATATTTAAATTTAATAGAAAATGTTCCACATAATGGCTACTTAAAAATAATTCTAATTTTAAGAGGTTGCATTTCCCGGATAAATTTTTTGGCGATTAAAATAGGTGTAATCTCTTGAACAGCTTGGATAGCTAGTCTATCTAGTAAAGTGTTATGACTTGAGTGCAGAGTTTTAATATTAATGATAGTGCCATTGGGTAGTAGATCAAAGCTAAGCAAAATAGGTTTTCCCTGTAGAAAATCTGGCAGATTGTTGCTTTCACTATTAATTTGCACTTGAATTTTGTTATGAATAATCATTAAGAGCTTGTTGATTTGGCCAGATTTTTTAGTAAGCGTCTGTTTGTTTTGACTAGACGTAGAATTAATAGCAACAGATGGACTTATTCCATTTTTAGCTAATGCAGCAGTGGTAGTGCTAGCAGTGAAAGACTGCAGACTAACTTGATTAGCAATGAATGCTTGCGGTAAATAAACTTGTTCTGTCTGCATTATCCCTGAGTTAACAGTTTTATTGATATGAAAACTGATTACTAGGAGTAGTAATATAGTAGTATGAAAACAAATTGAAAAAATAAACCCTTTTCGCATCATAACTCCAAAGCAATATTTAACATAAAATTTCTGCCTGGCGCTGGATAATAATAGCTGCTGGTTTGGTTGCCATTATACATATCAAACGCATAGGCGTAATAATATTTATTGGTAATATTATTGAGTTGTAAATTAACAATTAATTTATGATGCTGGTAACGCACATTTGCGTTATAAAGTGTATAACCACCTAACAAAGAGCTTCGTGCTTCAGGATCATTAGCAAAAGGTTTATTACCTAAATAAATAGCGCCAAGCATGAAGGTCAAATTTTTCTTAAAACTATAAATAACATTGACGGCAACATTGTTATTAGCTACAAAAGGAATTCTGTTTCCTTTATCTGGGCCTGAACTAAAATAGGCATTGACATAGCGGTAGATTAAATTAAGAGTCAGGGGCTTGAATAGTTGATAGTTACCGTCTAATGAAAACCCAGTGCGAGTGGTGGGCGGTAAATTTTGATTTTCCGCAAAAGTGGTACTGCTGTTAGGGATAGGAATGGCAGTAATTTCATTTTTTAGATTAAGTTGATATAATGACAATAAACCATTGTAGCGTGCTTGTTGATAAATAAGGCCTGTTTCATAAGAATAGCCAGCTTGAGTTTTTAGTGGTTTACCAGTATTAGTATTAATGTCCTCATCAGTTTTTGGAAAACGATAGCTTCCCGCGCGTCTTAAATACAATTTCATGGGTGGGCTAATTTGCCAGCTTAGCTCAAGATCAGTAATGAAGGCTTCATTATTAGCATGAGTTTGCTGAGCAATATTATTAATGAAAGAGTGCAATGCATTGTTTGCATAAGCGTAACGTAGACCAGAAATAAAAGTAAATTTTGAAAATAAAGGGATTGTTACTTGAGCAAAACCAGAATAAATAGTTTGATTGGCTTTACTATCATAACTTAAAGAGTTAAAAGTATATTGACCAGTATTAAGTTCAAGACCGAATAAAGGTAAGATCTCTAGAGAGCGATAATCCCAGGCTCCCTGCACGGTAGGTGTAAGATTAATTTCATTGCGACTATTAGTATAATCGTTAGTTAATACGCCTTGGCCATTCATTTGACTAAATAACCCAGCAATATTCATTTGCCAGTTATCAGTAATTAGTTGTTCGTAGGTTGTTTGTAAGGTCTGATTGTTTAATAAATTAAAATCAGTATCATTTTCAGAAGCTTGTCTACTTTCTTCTACTTGACTACGTGTTAATGCACCAGGGTATTGAAGGTGTTGATGATCAAACTGATATTCCACGTTGATATTACCTTGTTTAAAGATTTTGTTTCCTGCTAAATCAAGATGGGAGTTGCGAAGTTGATTATGATCACGATAGTTGTCAGTATTAAATTGATTTAAGTTTAATCGCCAGCCTAAATTATTTTTTAAATAGTTACTGAGCCCTCCTTGCAGATTCATACTGTTGAAACTACCATAACCTGCTTGCGCATAACGTTGTTTGGCAAGGGGTCTGGTAACAATATTAACTATACCGCCTACTGCTTGATCTCCATAAAGGACTCCTGCACTACCAGCTAAAACACTAATATGATTAATAATGGCCAAAGGAATTTGATTAATATCATAAACTCCTAGATCTGGATTAGTGAGTGGTTGACCATTCAGGAGTAGCAAAGTATTTTGACCCGCATTATCACCGAAACCACGTAAGCTTATTTGTAAATTAGTGCCATCTCCTCCTAAATCATTAACTTGTAAACCGGCTAATATTAATGCTTGTTGAACATTTTGTGCACCATTTTTAATCATTTGTTGTTTAGAAATAATTTGTGCTGGTAAAGTTGAAGTATGGGTAGAGACATAACCATGTTGAAAGCTATTGTGTTTAAATGCAACAGTTGGGATTTGCCAAATAGCAAAACAATTTGTTAAGACTAAGTTAAAAAGTAAGAAAATCAAAAATTTCTTCATTGCACCGCCCGTACAGTCTAAGGGAGCAGTGAAAATGAGTTCATTTTTTTCCTACCCACCGTAGAGGTCATAGAGTTACTTAAGGTCGGTCTTCGGGCTTGCAGACTGAAAAATTTCAGTTAGGGGGCCTTCCCATGAATACACAGTGGCCTGTTCCATACGACAGAGTCGTCTGCTTACCGTTGCGGGGGCAGCGCTGGAATTACACCAGCTTCCCAATTAATTTATGTAATTAATTTATACCTCAGTAAGGAGGCGTAGTTTCTCATTTTTTCTGCAAAGTGCCAAGCAGTTTAATGATTTTTATGATGAATAAAAAAAGAGTAAATAAAACATAGAATTGGAAGGATAATTTTATCCTTCCAATTCATTAAGATTAAGAGAAATAGTAGAGAATACCTAGCAGGAATTGATTACTGCGCGGTTCTTTTTTATCGTAGAAGTTACTACCAGAGACTTTAATTTTATCTGAACCATAGTTGATATACTTATAATTAATGCTTAATGCAAAATTATTATCTAAAGTAATATCAGTGCCCATTCCTAAATCGTAACCCCCTAGGCTGTCGGTTTTATTATAGCTAGTATTATCAGAAGCAGAGCGTTTAAATTTAAAGGTACCGTTTTGATAGCCTACGATACCGTAAAGATCAACATTGTCAGCAATATAAAAGCCAGGTAGTAAATCTAGACCATAACTGTAATACAAGCTTTCTTTTAAAGTAGCGCTACCTGAATTATGAGCACTGCTGGAAGCATTGTAACCGGTGACATTTGCTTGAGCCGCTAGATTAAATTGATCGAAATTGAATTTATAACGATAACCAGCTAATAAGCCACCATTAAAACCATCTAAGCTAGAGTTATCGCTAGTATTAATATTATTACCCACAGCATGGGAAGTTACTTTTGTACTGGTATAGCCAATATTAAAGCCAACATAAGGCGCAGCTTCACTGACAGCAGAAAGTGTCATCGCACCGCAAGTAATTCCTGAGATAAGCAGCCATTTTTTCATTGATACGATCTCCTTTTTTAATGTTGCATAGTGTAACAGGTTTTTAATTGAAGCAAAGAATTCTCATCAGTGAATAAATAATCCCATCGTTATTTTGGAAGAATAATTAGCTAATAAAATAATTTGGTATGGGTATTTTTTGAGCTTAATTTAATAAGTCTTAATAAATATCAAATAACAGTATTTAAGAAAATCTTAAGAATTTTAGCTGCTTATTTTGAATAATGGTCCGTTTTTTTACGACCAATGAAATAAACATAAAATTTTTTTAAAAAAGATTTTTACGTTAAGATTCTCTTAAGGAAGGGACCTTATAATGAGTGCTCAGTCGTCCAAGGAAGTTGTGATAATAATAAGAAAAAGTCCTAAGCTAACAAACTATTAAAACTTCATATGGACGGCTGATAAACTCTCTATTTTTATAATAATAAGAAGCAAGCTTAACTATCGGGATTACAAAGCCAAACGGTTTTTGATCCCGATATAATTTTTTCTATAGGCTGATTATACAGCACTGATAAATTTTTTATAGTAAAAATTTCATTTATTCTACCACTTTGTACTTGTCCTTCTGGAAAAAACAAGCAGGTATGAGAAGCAAATTGATAGGCCAGATTAAGATCATGGAGAATGACGATTACTAATTTGTGATGCAGTTCAGCTAAATTTTTTAAAAATTGTAGGGTTTTAATTTGATAATTAAGATCCAAATGGTTGGTAGGCTCATCCAATAGATAAACGATAGGATCTTGAGTCAGAAGCATAGCAATTTGTAAGCGTTGATATTCTCCTCCTGATAAACTAGTGATTAATCTTTGTTTATAAACAGTTAAGTCCATCGTAGTTAAAGATTTTTCTATTATTTCATATTCTTTAGTTGTGGATTTTTGCGGCCAAGTTTTTAAATGAGGATGTCTAGCTGCCCAAAGTGTATCCCATACTGTGTTGGTTAAATAATTCTCATCTTCTTGTAGTAATATGCCTATTTGCTTGGCGCGGCTTTTAGCAGGAATTTGCTGAATAGGTTGTTCATTGAGAAAAACTTGACCGTGAAAAGGCTTTTGTAAGCCAGCGATAGTTTGTAAGAGTGTAGTTTTGCCACTGCCGTTGGGGCCCATAAAACACCAAAATTCACCAGTTTGACAATGTAAGCTTAAATTTTTACAAAGAACTTTATTGCCTAATTGTAAGGTGAGCGATTTAATGTCTAACATAATTAGCTTGGGTTTTGAGTAATACTAAAAATATTGGTACACCAATCAGTGCGGTAATTGCGCCTACTGGCAGTTGAACGGGTGCAACAAGTGTACGGGCTAAGGTATCGGCTAAGCATAATAAACTACCACCAAGTAACACACAGCCTATCAATAAAAATTGATGCTTGTAACAGCCTAACAAACGCAAAATATGGGGTGTGATCAAACCAATAAAGCCGATGGGACCTGCGATACTAACGGCTGTAGCAGTGAGTAATGCAGTCAGGACAAATAAGAAAATGGTTAATTGTTTGGTATTTACGCCTAATGACCTAGCTTTTAGTTCACCAAAGCTTAGTAAATTTAAAGGTCTAGCAAGGCCTAAACAAACAATAAGACTGATGACTAAAACAACCACACCTAATTTTGAGACGGGACCCGTGTAAATTTCTCCGATTAACCAAAACATCATGCTGCGTAGTATATTGTCAGGGCTTAAGGTGAGTATTAAAGTAATGGCTGCACCACAACCGGCTGCAAACATTACTCCAGTTAATAATAAGTGAGACGAATTCCAGTGCGAAGCACGATAATTAAGGCTGAAAATAATTAGCATGGCAAGCAGGCCTCCTGCAAAAGTAATGCTACTTAATCCAATGCTGGTGATACCAAGTAAAATAGCTAGAAGGCTTGCTACGGCGCTTCCGCCTGATACACCTAAGATGTAAGGATCTGCAAGAGGATTTCTTAATAGAGTTTGCAGCAGAGTTCCTGCTAAAGCAAGTAACCCACCAGTAATAAAGGCATTTAGACTGCGTGGTAAACGTAAATATAAAATAATTTCTTGGTTAATAGAATTAGAGTGATGCCTAAATACATTCAATACAATTTTTTCAGAAAGAGGGATGCTGCCAAAACTGATACTGATGGCTAAACTGCCTAGAGCTAAAACAACTAAAGCACCAATTAGGCAAAGATTTTTTTTATCTTGGCTAGACATGCCTGTTCCAAATAAATGAGGTAGAAAAATGCAGGTACTGTACCTGAACAGTCTTGACTAATCAAGTTGGTGAAATATTAACAATGCTGTAAAAATCAATAATTTAAATAGTTAAAACTATTTTTTAAAAACTCATAATAGCAATTGCTCGTGACTCTTATTTTGTGGAAAATGCTTATTAGAGACTAGCATAATAGATGGGTAAAAGAATGATTGATCAGCGAGGATTTCGTCTAGGCGTGGCAATGATTATCTTAAATAGCCGAAATCGCATTTTTTGGGCAAGAAGGATAGGTGGTAATGGTTGGCAGTTTCCGCAGGGAGGATTATTAGATGATGAGCCAACCTTGGATGCTATGTATCGTGAGCTTTATGAAGAAGTTGGGTTAGTCCAAGCTGATGTTGAAATAGTCGCTGAAAGTAAGTGCTGGCTGTACTATTATTTACCAAGACATTTAGTGAGAAGAAACACACAGCCGTTATGTATAGGCCAAAAACAAAAATGGTATTTGTTACGTTTAAAGAATGATCAAGCTGAGTTTGATTTTGCTACAGCTGAACTGCCAGAGTTTGATGATTATCGCTGGGTAAGTTATTGGTATCCTTTAAAACAAGTTATTTTTTTTAAACGTAAGCTTTATCAACGGATATTGCATGAATTTGCTCCTTTGGTATTTGAATCAAAGGTTACCTGAGTTTAAAAGAAATTATGTTAAAAGTCCTACGCTACATCATACAAGAAGTCAATAATGCTGAAAGTCTGCGTGAGGCGCTTGCTATTATTGTTCATCATGTTAGAGATGCTTTAGAAACGGGTGCCTGCGCTATTTTTTTGATGGACCATGAGCATCATAAATTAGTACTCTCGGCAGCAGATGGCTTAGAAAAAAATTTAATTAGCAAATTAAAAATACCTGTTAGTCAGGGGTTAATAGGTTTTGTTGCTGAACGCAAAGAAGCAGTGAATGTGATGGATGCTCGTTTGCATGAACGGTTTTATGAATATCCTGGTGCCGGCGAAGAAAAATTTAATGCTTTCTTAGGTGTGCCCATTTTACATCGTAAGCGCTTGCTAGGGGTTATTGTAGTTGAACAAGAAGAAGCTAGAAAATACGACGCGGCGGAAGAAGCATTTTTAATGACTTTGGCAATTCAATTGGCGAGTGTTATTGTTGAGGTGGGTGGTAAGGATATTTTAGAAGCTGTACAACAAGATGATCATGATCTTCCCGAAGTATTAAGAGGGACTCCAGGTAGTTCAGGCGTTGGAATAGGTGAGATGGTAGTTGTTTATTCGCCTGCAGATTTAGACGCCGTACCGGATCAGGAAACCGATGCTATAGAGGAGGAAATAGAAAAGTTTATGGCAGCTATCGAGGCCACTCGTAATGAAGTTCGAATTCTTGGTGATCGACTATCTCAAAGCTTAGGTTCAGAAGAAAAACTATTATTTGAAGCTTATTTATTAATGCTAGACAGCGATACTTTGCAAAATGAAGTGCTCAATAAAATCAATACCGGGGTGACAGCACAAACCGCTTTAAAATCTGTTATCAAAGAACATATTAAGCAATTTGTTGGCATAGAAAATGAATATTTAAATGAACGTGCTGCTGATATTGAAGATTTAGGGCGAAGAATTTTAGCCAATCTACAAACCGAAGAGCAAGCAACGATTGAATATCCGGAAAGAACTATTTTAATTGGTAATGAAGTTACAGCAGTGCATTTAGCAGAAGTGCCAGAAGGTAGATTAGTAGGAATCATTTCAGGTAAAGGATCCAGTAACTCTCATGTGGCTATTTTAGCCAGAGCTTTAGGTGTTGCCTCAGTAATGGGTGTTGGTGAATTACCATTTCAAAAATTACAAGGGCTAGAAGCTATTGTAAATGGCTATTTAGGGCAAATTTATTTAAATCCAGATGAATATTTATTAGCGGAATTTCAAGTATTAGCTAATGAAGAGCGCCAGTTAGATTCAGAGCTTGCTAGTCTTCGTGAGTTACCAGCAGAAACAGTGGATGGACATCGAGTTGCTTTATATATGAATACTGGACTACTAGCGGATATCAGTCGCTCTATGAGTGTGGGAGCAGAAGGGGTCGGGCTTTATCGAACTGAAGTGCCTTTTATGACGCGCGATCGGTTCCCAACAGCTGAAGAACAAAGAATAATTTATCGGCAATTATTAAATGTCTTTTCACCTAGACCTGTAATTATGCGTACGCTAGATATTGGAGGCGATAAGCCATTATCTTATTTCAAAATGGAAGAGGATAACCCTTTCTTAGGTTGGCGGGGTATTCGGGTGTTATTAGAGCACCCAGAAATTTTTTTAAATCAAATCAGAGCCATGTTAAGAGCCAGTGAGGGCTATAGTAATCTGCGAATTATGCTACCTATGATTAGTGATGTGTCAGAGGTTGATGAATCATTGCGTTTAATTAAAACTGCTTATCAAGAGCTAAAAGCAGACAAGATAGATATCATCATGCCACAAATTGGAATTATGATTGAAGTGCCTTCTGCTGTTTATCAAGCACAATTACTTGCACAGCGCGTAGATTTTTTGTCAGTGGGGAGTAATGATCTGACGCAGTATATTTTAGCGGTGGATCGTAACAATTCTCGAGTAGCTAATCTTTACGATGGGCTACATCCCGCAGTTTTAAAAGCATTGTTACATGTAGTTGAAAGTGCTCACCGAGAAGGTAAAACGGTGAGTATTTGTGGTGAAATGGCAGGAGACCCTGTAGCAGTAATATTATTAATCGCTATGGGTTTTGATATGCTAAGCATCAGTGCCCCTTTACTCCCAAGAATTAAATGGGTAGTGCGTAAGTTTTCTATTAGTAAAGCTCGTAAGTTACTGAATGAGGTACTGTTGATGTCTAGTGCTACTGAAATTCGTCGGCATTTAGAATTTGCTTTAGAACAAGAAGGTTTGGGTGGTTTAATTCGAGCCGGTCGTCATTAATGATTAAGCAAGAGGTAGTCATAATATGTTAACTTTTCCTCACATCAATTCTGTTGCGTTTCAAATAGGGCCACTTAAGGTACATTGGTATGGCTTGATGTATTTATTTAGTTTTATTATCTCCTGGTTTTTAATGAAATATCGCGTCAAAAAATTTAAGTATGCTTGGTCTAATGATCAGCTGATTGATTTACTTTTTTATGGCGCATTAGGGGTTGTGGTAGGCGGACGCCTAGGGTATGTATTGTTTTATAATTTTGGTTATTACTTTGCTAATCCGCTAACAATCTTTGCGCTCTGGGATGGAGGGATGTCATTTCATGGTGGCATGTTAGGAGTTTTTTTAGCGGTATGGATTTGGGCATTAAAATATAAAGTGCCTTATTTTATGACGACAGATTTTATAGCCCCTATCGTACCTGTAGGATTAGCAGCAGGACGAATAGGTAATTTTATTAATGGCGAACTTTGGGGTCGGGTCACCACTATGCCCTGGGGAATTATTTATCCGCAAGCAGGCCCTTTACCAAGACATCCTTCGGAAATTTATGAATTTTTACTGGAAGGTGTTCTATTATTTATTATTTTGTGGGTTTATTCTGCTAAAAAACCACCTCGAATGGCGGTATCAGGTATGTTTTTAATAGGTTATGGGCTGTTTAGATTTATTTGTGAATTTTTTAGAGAACCTGATTTGCAACTAGGATTTGTGGGCCTTGGTTGGTTAACACGAGGCCAAGAACTCTCTTTTCCCATGATAATTTTGGGCCTTATTTTATTATTTTTAGCTTACAGAAAATCTATTAAGCGAGAAAATTTATGAAACAGTATTTTGAATTTTTAAAGCACATCTTAGCAAGCGGCATACAAAAAAATGATCGGACAGGTACTGGAATTATTAGTACTTTTGGGTATCAAATGCGCTTTGATTTACAAGCAGGATTTCCATTAGTCACCACAAAAAAACTGCATTTACCAAGTATTGTCCATGAGTTGTTGTGGTTTTTAAGTGGTGAAACAAACATTAAATATTTACAAGATAACAAAGTAAGAATTTGGAATGAATGGGCTGATGAACAAGGAAATTTAGGGCCTGTTTACGGTAAGCAGTGGCGAGCTTGGCAAACCACGGAGGGAAAAACCATTGATCAAATCAGTGAGCTAATAAAAAGTTTAACAACCAGTCCTGATTCTAGAAGACATATAGTTAGTGCCTGGAACGTAGGAGAACTAGATAAAATGGCGTTGCCACCTTGTCATTTGTTGTTTCAATTCTATGTGGCAGAGAATCGTTTATCCTGCCAGCTTTATCAACGTTCTGCCGATGCTTTTTTAGGCGTACCATTTAATATTGCCTCCTATTCTTTATTAACACATATGCTAGCAGAGCAGTGTGGTTATGCTGTTGGGGAATTTATTTGGACTGGAGGTGACTGCCATATTTATACTAACCATTTAGAGCAAGTTAATTTGCAGCTTACTCGTCAGCCATTCTTGTTACCACAATTAATAATTAAACGCAAACCTGATTCTTTGTTTAGTTATCATTTTGAAGATTTTGAATTTATTAATTATCAATGCCATCCGGCTATTAAAGGTGTTGTGGCAGTTTAATTATAGTAGTTGGTTAATAATTAGGAGAGAGATATGTTTAGAAAATTAATAATAGGCAGCTGTTTGATATTAAGTAATGTAGCCATGGCTAATAATTCTGCTAACCTAATTATTGCTCCTAATCAAACACAAGTCTTTTGGTTACATAATATTAGTCAACAAACAATTATTATCGATCATCAAACATCTAATCCAGGTGCTAGTGCTGGTTGGGGTTCAATTCTACATCCAGGTAATTGGAGTTTATTGTTATTAGCTAATGATAAAGCAAGTAAACAATTATTTATTTTGACTTGCGCTAATGAACAGCCTTATCAACGACTTGATTGTCAAAAAGTTATTAAGAGTGGCCAATTAAAAGGAACTGCTGTTCCTCTTTCTTTAAAAAATTATCAGTTTTGGATTAGTGAAGATCAGCCTTTATCAGGATTAATGGCAGGAATTAAAAAATGGAAAATAGGCTATACTTCGCAACAGTTACAAAGCTTTAGTAATAATTAAACTATAAGCATTTTCTCAGTTTTAAATTTCATTTTGATTTATAAAAAGCAATATCTTATGAACTTTTAAGAATAATAAAATTTATTGCTCTGCAGGGAACAAAAAAGCGATATTAAATGAAAGCCTTAACTGGAATAAGGACTCGATTTGATTGTTTTGTCAAAATGATATTGGACCTGTTTGTTGTCAGAGCAATTAACCCCAAAGAAATTGCCAACTAAAATTTTTAATGCGTTTAAGTACTATAGCAAAGAAAGTTTCTAAATCTTTGGCTAATAATAAAAGCTTTAATTATTTAGTTAAGCTAGCTATCAATAGAAGAATCAGGATTAAATCGACAAGTCTATCAGGAATGGCTTTCTCAAGCGTAGCTAATAATATACTATATTCTTGGTAAAAAATTCGCTTGTTTTGTGGGTTATTTTCCAAAGTATTTTGAAATTTTCAATAATCGTAGCGAGCTAATAATTTTATTACAGTAATGATAGAACTGTATTGCTTAATTTAAGCAAATTATTGCTGCTTGGTTGAACCAGTATGTTTATTTATTCTGATTATTTTCCCGGTTGTTCAGAGCGAGCTTTTTCTAATACCTGGTAGCAATGTAAGTTTTGGAACTGTTGCTGTATCTGCTGTCTTTGAGCGATATTTTGTTCAGGACTAGAATTAGCTGGATTATAACTACCCACAAACAGCATTTGTCTTTGTAAGGATTGACATTGTTTAGTAGGTGATAAAAAAGTAGTTTGTGGATTATAACCACATGCACTAAGTAGAATTGTACTGACTAGCAAACCCAATAACGATAATTTTTTAACCATAAATCCCCGCCTGATAGAATAGTCCGCGTTTATTCTATTGGGATCTTGGCGATATGCAATCTCTATCAAGAAAATTTTTAACTAGCAAGTCAGTTTTAAGGCCGTTTTTAAAGAGTTGCTAACATATAGAAGGTAATTTTGGATCTTTTGAATACAAATTGCTAGAATAGGATAAATAATAGGATTTATAGTATGAAAAAACAGAACAATATTCACGATCCCTACGCTGAGGAAGAGGCGCAGCGATATGAAAAACCCATTCCTTCCAGAGCTTGTATTCTGCAATATTTTGAGGAAATAGGAGAACCTTTAGCTTATGAGGAGCTTGCTCAAGCCCTTTCGTTAAATACGCCCGAAGAACAAGAAGCCTTAAAATGGCGGCTTTTGGCGATGGTGAGAGACGGCCAATTAATTAAAATGCGCTCAGAAAAATTTGGCCTTATTAATAAATTAGATCTAATACGTGGTTATGTTGTAGGCCATCCTGATGGCCATGGATTTTTGGTTCCAGAGGATGGTAGTGAAGACTTATTTTTATCACCCAAACAAATGCACCAAGTCTTTGATGGTGATCAAATATTAGGTCGAGTAGTAAAAATGCATAAACAGCGTAATAAACGCGAAGCAGTCATTATTCGCGTCTTGCAACGTGGCCATATCCAGGTGGTGGGTAGATTTTTAATAGAAAGCGGAGTGGGATTTGTAGTACCAGATAATAAGCGTCTTACTCAGGATATTATTATTCCGGAATCTGATCGCAGTTCAGCCCAAGTTGGTGATGTGGTGGTAGCTGAAATCACTTCTTATCCAACTTTGAGAACTCAGGCGGTGGGTAAAGTGATTGAAGTACTGGGTAGCCATATGGCGCCTGGGCTGGAAATTGAGATAGCTTTACGTGCTTACGATTTACCTTATCTGTGGCCGACAGAACTTTCTACTGAATTACAAGAATTTAGTGATTCAGTGCAAGCTGAAGAACTACAGGATAGAAAGGATTTAAAACATTTAAACTTTGTTACGATTGATGGAGATGATGCCAAAGATTTTGATGATGCTGTTTACTGTGAAAAAAGAAAAAAATCAGGTTGGACTTTATATGTAGCTATTGCCGATGTTAGCCATTATGTTAAACCGGGTACTTTGTTAGATAAAGAAGCGTTGAAGCGAGGTAATTCAACATATTTTCCTAGTCGTGTTATTCCTATGCTTCCTGAAAAGCTTTCCAATGGATTATGTTCATTAAATCCAAAAGTAGATCGTTTAGTATTGGTGTGTGAACTACAAATTGCAGAACATGGTGAAATTCAGCGTTATCAATTTTATTCTGCGGTAATTTATTCAAGTGCTAGATTGACCTATGATAAAGTCTCAGCCATGTTGGTTGAGAATAATCTATCCTTGCAAGAACAATATCCCGATGTTTTTCCTGACTTATTAGAACTTTATAAACTATATAAAGTTTTGCATAGGTATCGTAAAAAAATTGGGGCTATTAATTTCGAAATGAGTGAACCAAAAGTACTTTTTGATGAAAACAAAAAAATTAAGGCTTTAATACCTTTAGTTAGAAATGATGCTCATCGTTTAATTGAAGAATGCATGCTTTGTGCGAATGTTGCTGCCGCTCAATTTTTTATTAAAAATAAAGCCCCCGGCATTTTTAGAATTCATTCTGGCCCTAAAGAAGAAAAACTAGAAGATTTGTTAACGTTTTTGGGAGAGCTGGGGCTCGGGCTTGGCGGAGGAACAGAACCTACTCCTAAAGATTACGCCAAATTATTAGAACATATAGAAAATAGACCTGATCGACATTTAATTCAAACATTATTACTACGATCAATGATGCAAGCCCAATATAGTGTTAATAATACAGGCCACTTTGGTCTAGCTTTCGAAGCCTATACCCACTTTACTTCGCCTATTAGAAGATACCCAGATTTAATTGTACACCGGCTAATTAAAGCAGCGTTATCGAAACAAAAAATAGCTGAAGATAAGACTTTATTAACCCACATTTCTACCCATTGCAGTATGACAGAAAGACGTTCTGATGAAGCCTCAAGAGGGGTAATGAGCTGGCTGAAATGTGAGTTTATGTTAGATAAAGTAGGCGAAGAATTTAAAGGGGTTATAAGTTCAGTGACCAGCTTTGGATTGTTTGTGGAGTTGCAAGATATCTATGTTGAAGGATTGGTACATATTAGTAATTTAGAAAATGATTATTACCATTATGATGCTATCCGTCATCAATTAACAGGCAGTGGTTCAGGACGAATCTATTCAATTGGTAAAGTGGTTAAAGTACGGGTAGCTAGAGTAAACTTAGATCAAAGACAAATTGATTTTCAATTGCTCGAAGAGGGTAAGAAAAAGAAAAAACATAGTAAATCTAAGAAATTTAAAAGTAAGAAACGATGAAAACAGAATTAATATATGGTATTCATGCGGTAGAGAATTTATTAGAGAAAAACACTAAAACGATACAAATGATCTGGCTACAAAAAGGTCGTCATGATAATCGCTTTCAAAAACTCCTTATGTTAGCTAAAGCAAAAGTTGTTAAAGTGCAGCAGGTTGAGAAACATGAAATTGAAGGATTGGTTGGTGAGGTAACTCATCAGGGTGTGATAGCAGAAATTAGAATAGCTGCTGAAAAAACTGAAACCGATATTCCTAATCTATTGCAAGAGCTTTCAAGTCCCCCTTTAATTTTAATTATTGATGGTGTACAAGATCCTCATAATTTAGGGGCATGTTTGCGTAGTGCTGAGGCAGCAGGTGCTCATATGGTCATTATTCCTAAAGACCGGTCAGCTTCTGTTACGCCAGTCGTACGTAAAGTGGCTTGTGGAGCAGCCGAAGCCATTTCGGTTATTCGGGTGACCAATTTAGCGCGTACAATTCGACAGCTCCAAGAAATAGGTGTATGGATTGTGGGTGCGGCAGGAGAGGCCGAGCAATTATTTTATGAAGTTAATTATCAAGGCTCGATTGCCATTATCGTTGGGGCAGAAGGTGAAGGGATGCGAGAATTAACTAAAAAGCATTGTGATTATTTAGTTAAAATCCCCATGCAAGGAATTGTTAGTAGTTTGAATGTTTCAGTGGCAACGGGCGTTTTACTATTCGAGGCGGTCAGACAGCGGCAGCTGGCAAAAAAGTAAGTAAAATCCACTTTTGGATAATCAATATAACCCTTTGATTTAAAGTAAAACTTTTAAATAAAAAAGGTTTTGTAGTTATTTAACAAGGAATAAATCTCTAAAAGTTTAAAAAATTAGCAATTATTGATTGCTTAATTGGGCTGTAATTAATAAGATAGCGCCTTAAAAAAATAACAATAATAACAATTATGCGCCTCGAAGAAAAATTACTAATAATTAATAAAGCCCTTGACGCTATCTTTGATTTAGAAATTCCATTTGTACAAAAAATAAAACGCTTAATATTTTTCATAAAAGCTATTAATATTCAAGATCTTACACTAGAAATAAGACAGGTATTGGTCAGTCTTTTTCTGGCAAAACTAGCAGATAAGGGTTATAAAAAATCCTTATGCGACGGCAAATATAGCTATGTGCTGACTGCCAAACAAGAACAAGACATTATTATTAGTATGGCTTTTATTAAAGAATTATTGACTGGCCTAACCGTTAGCCAGTTGCCAGCAATTATGTTAGGAATCATGTATAAGCTTTTAGTACAGCTAGCAGCCTATACTCGAGAAGACAGCGCAAGAGTAGCCTTAGATTTTCAAGCAAGATTATTCCAGGCCCTAAGGTGTCAGCTAAGTTCTGGAGAATTTTTTTCTTTAGAAAATTATTCTATTGCAACGCAACTTAGAAAAATAATAACAGAAATCTTATTGCCAGCTCGTGCTGTAAAAAGAATTTTATTTATAGATTTTGATGAAACTTTGTTAAGAAAAAGTGGATTGCCTAATGGCGGTAACTATGAGTATTGGCGACAATGGTGGACGGCGTTACAAGCCCAGGGAATTACTATTATTCTCATTACACAGCGACAAAGAGTGATTGGCGAAACAGCGGTGAGATCTTTTCTTGAAAAAGTAGACTGTCCACAATTACCTTGTGTTTATACTGGTTGCTTTATGCCTAAGGCTTTTGTCATCCAAAGTTTATATGTCAGTGCCAGAGAACAGGCTATTCTGCTAGATAAGATGGTATTATTGGACGATCAATTACATGAATTGGAGCGAGTAGAGTATTGCCAGTCTGCTTCTTGTCCTTTGCAGGGTATTCAAGTTCCAGCTGCAGATTTTACTTCTTATACTGCCTTTAAAGCTTGGTCTGTAATTAGTAAGGCTGAGTCTGCTTTGGCATTGGCGCCTACTGCTAAATTTTTATTAGCTGGTAGTTATTTTTCAACCATGCTCCAGTTAAGTGTTGTGGCAGCAGGCCTGTTTGCTACAAGAACAATCCTACCATCATTATCTTTACCAAAAAGCTGTGGTACAATAGCTAAAGAAAAAAATAGATTTCGTAGTAAACTGTAATTAATTCTTAATAAGAAAAATATGAGTATTAATGAGCAATTGCAAAAACTTAATGCAGAGTATAGTTTTTTGTGGGAATTGTTTCTTGAAAGTAAAGCTAGATGGCTTAGGCATTGTTCTCAAGAAGAGCGGGCTAGGCTAATTCCTTTTACTCAAAGTGAAACCAACAGATGTATTTTTGAAGAAGGTAAGGCAGACTTTGTTTCTTATTTTCAAGCAAAATTGGCTTATGTTAAAAAATTAATAGTTCACCAACATGCAAAAATAGTTGCCTGTAAAACTTCTTTATTAGAAGAGATCGATTGGGAATTATTTTCTTTAAAGTCGCAAATAGAGTTAGCTGCAGGTCGCTTAGTAACAAGCCCTTTTGATTCATTAATTATTATTGATATCGATGCTTTTGACACTGAACAGTTAATTAAACAGCTTGAAGATTATTTGTTTACAGGTCAGGCTATCTTATTGCTGTCCCAAACGCATTATATTGAATCAGAGCAGCTGATAACCTTTATTAGAGAAAATAATATACCATTAATTTGTAGTGGAAAAATGCTGTATTATGGAGATATTATCGATACTTTACAAAAACAGCTTGCTGATCAGCATAAGATTTTTATTCACTTTATTTTAACTACTAGTAATGAATTGGAAATAGTAGTTGCTAGCAAAATTTATTTTGTACCCATATTAAATCAAGAAAATATCAACGGCTTGTGGTTAAAAAATTCATTAAACTTGTTCCAGTACTATCTTAATAAAGCAACTCAAGATGCCTCTTTATTTACTGAAGAGCTACAAATCCAGGAAAAAGAAAAAAGATTAAATACAGTTGTTCGCTTATTAATGTTAGCACAGTCTAAAAGAAAGTGTTTTTGGACGCGTGAGGGAAAAAGAAAAATCTTTAATCGGATATTGGCTTGGGTAAAAGTTTATGGCCTAAATAAAGATGGAGATGGTCAATATATTATAGAAGATAAAATTAATTGGCGTATTTTTAAGGCCTTGCATCTTTGTAAAAAATTATTAATAGGATTGTCTTTACCTGAGGTAAACTTTGAAATAATACGCATGGGCTGTGTGATTTTAGAAGGCTATAAGATGAAAACCTCGCGCATTGATCCTGAGCGAGCCGCTTTGTGGCAAATCAGTCTTTTTGCTGCTTTGGAATCACTATTAAGAGGCATTTTTTTAATGTCGTATTCAGTTACGGTGCAAGTTGAGCAATTGTTCGCACAAATTATTAAGGGAAAGTCTTTTTTTGGTTCACGTCTTAGGCTGCTTGCTATAGACATAGATGGCACTTTGCTGTTAGAGAATAATAGTATCAATGGGGGGCCGTTTGATTATTGGGTTGAATGGCTTACTAAATTAAATTTAGAAGAAATAGTTTTTCCGATATTAATTTCTCAACGAGCAAGAATTTATTCCGAGAATGGTTTAGCACAAATTGTGGATCATGCATTGTTTGATGTGGCTTTTTTTGGTTCAATTTTTGGAGGCTATAGTATGTCTAAAGCAGCTATATTTGTTTTACTTTTTAGAAAAATATTAGCATATTGGCCAGAAATGAATATTGAGTTAATGGTACTAGACGATACCCCAAGAGAAATAGAAGCTTTTGTTGCCCTGGCATTACCTCAAGTCACTGTGTTAACGCATTCTATGCGTGATTATGAGGCTGCTGCTACCTTTGTAGAGTTTAATGAATTGCCTTTTGTCAAAGCAGTCCATGAATGGGCAATACCTGCTCAATCAATACCTCGATTATTAGGTAAGTAAAATAAATATAAGGTTCAACCAGTACCCAAGAGAGCAACTAGGTGTTCGCAATAGGAGATTGTGACAGGCCTTGATATGGGCTAGTTAGCTAACATTTAACTTTGGCAGCCGTATAGCCGTATAGCCGTATAGCCGTATAGGTGTGCGGGAAATCCCTTCACGGCTTAAAAAATCTGCAAATCATTTTATTCATTGCTCGTGCTCTTCAAGCGAGAGTGCTCGGTAATTTCTTTTATTTTTATTAAGTATGGGCAGAAGCTATCAAATTTTATACACCAAGCGTTGGTTATATTAATATATAAATCAACAAGTTATAAATTTAACACAGTACAAAACTCTTAACATCTTGATAGCAGTTAATTAGGGTAATTTTCTTTAAGAAAATTTTTTAGCATTAAGATTTCCTTAAGGTTAGCCAGGTAAATTAAAGCTGTAAGGATAATATTAATAGAGGGGGCGCCTTGATCATGAGTGATAATAATAATAAACCACATGAGGATATGGCAGCTGCAGCAGCGGCGAGTAGATATAGTCGTGCTGGACTTTTTTTTAGATCTTACCCTGCAAATAATAATATGAATAATTCTACACAGGATTTAGTGTTTCAAGCTGAAAGAGTTCTTTTATAATAAGAATAATGATTTTTTCCTTGTTTTTTTAACTTTCAGAATCTTTTTAAATTATTAAAGTCTTATATTTAGCCCCCGCTTTTTCTCGCACTAATTTTGGTACTAGATAACCAGGTAACAAGGTTTGTAATGCGTCATAAATCTTTGAGATTGCTTCAGGCGTTAAATCAAAATGAGCTGTTCCTGCTGTTTTATCTAAAGTATGTAAATAATAAGGTAAAATGCCGTAATTAAATAGTTTTTCACTAAGTTCTGCTAGAACTGCTGCTTGATCATTGACTCCTTTTAATAATACGGTTTGATTCAGTAAGGTAATTTTGGCAGCAATTAATTTTTGTAAAGCCATAGCAAGGTGTTCATCCATTTCATTAGGATGATTAATATGCAAGACTAAAATACTTTTAAGATTAGGTCTTGAGAGCCAGGCTATCATTTCTGGCGTAATGCGATCGGGTAGCATGATAGGTAAACGAGAATGAATTCGCAGCCTTCTAATATGAGCAATGCTAGTAATTTTATCCACTAATTTAGCTAAGTAATTATCGGTGGCTACTAAGGGATCTCCTCCACTTAAGATGACTTCATGAATAGAGGAGTTTTGCGCTAGGTAATTTATAATTTGATCGAAATTAGTTTTATTCATCCTATTTTCCGAATAAGGAAAGTGTCTTCTAAAACAATAGCGACAATTAATACTACAAGCGCCGGTAATAGTTAATAATACCCTGCCTTGATATTTATGTAATAAACCCGGAATTGGATTAGTTAATGCTTCTTGAAGAGGGTCTTTTAAATAATCATTATTTTCAATTAATTCTTCGGCGATAGGTAAAATTTGTCTTAATAAAGGATCATGAAAATCGCCTTTTTTAATTTTATCTACATAATTTCGAGGTGCTAATAACTTAAAATCTCTACTAGCCAATTTTGCTGCAAGTAGCAAATTTTCATCTAACTCTAGGATTTTTAATAGTTCTAAAGGGTTGGTAATGGCTTGGGCTAATAGGGTTTGCCAACGGCTGGATTTTTCATAATTTAGCTGTACTATTGGCACATTAGTCATATAATTATCACTTTGTTATTACTCACAAGAGCTGAGTATTCTACCCAAAGAAATAGAAAGAGAAAACCATGGCAACATATAGTACAAATGAATTTAAAGGTGGTTTAAAAATCATGCTAGACGGAGATCCCTATAGCGTGGTATCTAATGAATACGTTAAACCTGGTAAAGGCCAAGCATTTAATCGAGTGAAAGTCCGTAACTTAAAAAATGGCCGAGTGATTGAAAGAACTTTTAAATCAGGTGATACAGTAGAAGGGGCAGATGTTTCTGAATTAGAAGTTCAATATCTCTATAATGATGGTTTTACTTGGTATTTCATGTGTCCTAATAGTTTTGAACAATATTCAGTACACGAAACGGCAGTGGAAGAAGCCAAAAAATGGTTAAAAGAACAAGATGTTTGTGCTTTAACCTTATGGAATAGTGAGCCGCTTAGTATTGAACCACCCACCTTTGTAAATTTAAAAATTACTGAAACTGATCCTGGTCTTAAAGGCGATACTTCTGGGGGTGGCGGTAAACCGGCAACCTTAGAAACAGGTGCAGTCGTTCGCGTACCTTTATTTGTGCAAATTGGTGAAGTGATAAAAGTCGATACTCGGACAGGTGAATACGTTTCTCGAGTAAAAGAATAAGCAGTTATGTCATGGCAACCTTCAGCGTCGACTAGTGTATTACAACAACGTGCTGAAATTATCAATCAAATCAGACAATTTTTTTTAAAGCGTGGGATTTTGGAAGTAGAAACCCCTTTACTTGCAAAAACAGGAGTAACTGATCCTAATATTCACTGTATTACTGCTGAATTTGAACTGTTGGGAACCTCACAAATAGAAACTTGTTACTTACAAACTTCTCCTGAATATGCTATGAAACGATTATTAGCAGCTGGGAGTGGTTCTATTTTTCAGATTTGTAAAGCATTTCGTAATGGGGAAATAGGTCGTAAGCATAATCCTGAATTTACGATGCTCGAGTGGTACCGGATAGGATTTTCTTATCAAGACTTGATGCAAGAAGTAGATGAATTATTACAATTATTATTTAACACTGGTAAAGCAGATCGGCTAAGCTATCAACAAAGCTTTATTAATTATTTAGGGATTGATCCTTTAACTGCTTCTCTAGAGATATTGGCGCAAGTTGCTAAACTACAAGGGATTATTATTAAGGCTGAATTAACTAAAGATGACTGGCTTAATTTATTGTTTAGCAGTTTGATTGAGCCTAAACTAGGTCAGGAAAAACCAATATTTATTTATAATTACCCAGCTTCACAAGCTGCATTAGCAGCAATTAATCAAGAAGATCCTCGTGTTGCAGAACGATTCGAGGCGTTTTATAAGGGCGTTGAATTAGCTAATGGTTGGCATGAATTAGCTGATGCAAAAGACCAACGAGAGCGGTTTCAAACTGATTTAATAATTAGAAACCAAAAAGGATTTAAAGCTGTGCCGATTGATGAAAATTTGTTAGCAGCCTTACAATCTGGATTGCCTGATTGTTCTGGTGTTGCTATGGGTTTAGATCGTCTATTCATGCTCTTATTCACTAAACCCACTATTCAAGAAGTTATAAGCTTTGATTATTCAAGAGTATAATGATGATAACAGATAATTTTACAATAGATTCCAGGCTTACTGCAGAGAGTATCACTATCACTGATTGGTCGTTGTCACGCCTATTACTGAAAAACGATATTAGTTTTCCTTGGTTTATATTAGTGCCTAAACGAGACAATATTCAGGAAATTTATCAGCTTGGAGAGCAAGATAGTTTAGACCTGTTGAATGAAATTAAGCAACTATCTAAAATTGTTAAGACTTTCTTTACTGCAGATAAGATTAATGTGGCTGCTTTAGGCAATGTTGTACCACAACTGCATGTCCATGTGATAGCCCGCTATAAACAGGATGCAAAATGGCCAAACCCTCCATGGGGAAATCCACCAGGGCAACCTTATTCGCCAGAAGAATTAAATAATATACTAACAAAATTAGGTAGGTATTTATGAATTATCGTCATGTTTTTCATGCGGGTAATTTTGCTGATGTTTTTAAACATTGTGTGTTGATAAATTTGCTTTTTGCTTTACAACGTAAAGGAAAGCCATTTTTTTTCTTAGATACTCATGCGGGTCTTGGCTATTATAATTTAATTTCTGAGGCAGCAAAAAAAGCCTGTGAGTTTGAATCAGGTATTAATCGTTTGCTTGCTATAAATACTGAAAAATTACCGCTGGCAGTTAAAAAATATTTAGAAATAATTAATCAGCTCAATAACAATAAAGCCATACAGTATTACCCAGGTTCTCCCTATTGTGCCAGGTCTTTATTAAGACCGATGGATAGAATGGTTGCTTGTGAGTTGCACCCAGAAGATTATTTGCATCTTAAGCAAGTTTTTGTTCGCGACAAGCAAGTACAGATTCAGCATGAAAATGGCTATTCAAGTCTAAAAGCTTTGCTGCCACCCAAAGAACGCAGAGGCTTAGTTTTGATTGATCCGCCTTTTGAGCAAGAAAATGAATATGAGCAAATACGCTTGAGTTTACAAAATGGATTAAAACGCTGGCAAACAGGTATTTATGCTGTGTGGTATCCTATTAAAAGCGGATCCCCCCCTAGTGAATACTTGTCTAAATTAAAAGAAGACTTAAAAACAGAAATACTGCTGATAGAGTTTTGTATTGATGACAGAGTTGCTTACCAAAAGCTCTGTGCGTGTGGTATGGTAATTATTAACCCGCCTTTTAAGATGAAAGAAGAGTTAGCAGAGTTATTAAAATTTTTATGGATGGCACTTTCTCCCTATCAGCAAGGATTTTATCGGCTTAAATATTTATAAAGCTTGATAGTGAGTGGATTAAATAACAAGAAAAGTTAGTCTTTATAATAATTAATAAATTGAGAAGTTGAACTATCATGGTGAGTGCTAGTACTTTGTTGTAATTCAGCTAATAAATTTTTAGCGAGCTCTTTTCCTAATTCTACCCCCCATTGATCAAATGAGTTTAATCCCCAGATGATACCTTGTACAAACACTTTATGTTCATACAGTGCAATTAAGGCGCCAAGACTTTCTGGGCAGAGTTGTTCAATTAAAATAAGTGTGCTTGGCCGGTTGCCTGGCATAAAGCGGTAGATTTCAGTTGTTTTGCGTCCAACTAATAAGGCTTCAGCTTGTGCTAGGCAGTTAGCATATAAACTATCTTGTTGAGTACCTACAGGGGTTAAACTTTTTTTGGCGACAATAAAATCGATCGGGATTAGATCAGTGCCTTGATGTAATAACTGATGAAAAGCATGCTGGCCATTGGTACCATGCCCTCCCCAAATAATCGGCCCTGTTTTATAACGAACTTTTTTACCCTCTCGAGTTACTTGCTTGCCATTACTTTCCATATCAAGTTGTTGTAAATAATTAGGAAGTAATTGTAAAGATTGCAAATAAGGAATAATAGCGTGAGTACTAGTATGAAAAAAATTTCGATACCAAATACCAATCAACCCTAACAGGACAGGAACGTTTTTTGTAAAAGGAGTGTGTCTAAAATGTAAATCCATAGCTTGAGCGCCTGATAACAGCTTAATGAAATTATCAAAGCCAATACTTAAGGCAATAGGTAAGCCAATAGCTGACCATAATGAATATCTACCGCCCACAAAATCCCAAAAGGCAAAAACATTTTCTTTGTTAATGCCAAACGCTTCAGCTTTTTGTGGATTAGCAGAGACAGCAATAAAATGTTTGGCAGTAGCTTTGTTGTTTTTTGCTTGTTGGAGTAACCAGTCACGAGCTGCTAAAGCATTGGCCAAGGTTTCTTCTGTAGTAAATGACTTAGAAGAAACAATAAACAAGGTGGTTTCAGGATTTAATTTGCTTAAGGTTTCCTGTAAATCAGTAGGATCAATATTAGAAATAAAATGGCAAGTAAGAGTAGGTAATTTATAATAACTTAAGGCTTTTACAACCAGCTGTGGTCCTAGATCAGAACCGCCTATACCAATATTAACAATATCTGTGATAGGTTTATTAGAGAAACCTAACCATTGTTGTTGATGAAATTTACCACAAAAATTTTGTATTTTATGTAAGGTGGCATTAATTTCAGGCATTACGTTCTTACCATCAACGATTACTTCAGTGTTGTCACGATTACGTAAAGCAGTATGTAAAACGGCTCTATTTTCAGTATTATTTATTTTAGTGCCGGTAAACATTGCTTCAATAAAATGTGCTAGTTTTGCTTCTTCGGCAAGTTGTAATAGTAAAGTTAATGTAGGTTGATCAATCTGATTTTTAGAGAAATCAACTAGTAGCTTTGGAGTAGTAATAGTAATAGTATAATGCTTTGCCCGCTGCTTATCAGCAGTAAATAGCTCGGTTAAAGAGGGTATAGTTTGTTGATGAGCGACAAGTTCCTGCCAGGTTTTACTATTATCGATCATGAATTAGGTCATCTTCCAGTCAAGTTCTAAACCAATAATGTCGCTGTTATTATAAATATTACCAATTGTATCGTAGGTAACCCCTTCACTCGCTTGAGTTTGATTGATACCAGCTGAATGAGTAAATAGGTGAGTATAACCAGCTGCTGCAGAAAAATTAGTGGCAATTTGGTATTGTAACCCTAAGGATAAAATAACACTGCCTGCATCAGGAAGAATAATATTGCGGTGCGCTTTAGAAGTTGAGCCTTGCTCATAACCTAAGGCACCCATGGCGCCCCATTTATCACTCATTTGATAACGAGAGCCTAAAATAAATCGCCAGGTGTTGTGTAAATGACTAGCAATACTAACACTGGTTGTGCCAGTTGAGGTGGCGACATTATTTAATTGGAAATTATGTAGTTGGCCCCATTGGGTATAAACAATGCTACCTAATAAAGCTAGTTTTTTGTTTAACATTTGTTGACCACTTAAGATAGTCATGGGTGGCAAAGTAAGACTATACTTCACTCTGGTATCTCGATTACCAACAGGGCCTATTAATTTACTCGAACCTGTGGCATTAACTTTAATACTTGAACGATAGCTAAGACCAATATTGGTAGTAGAAGTTGCTTGCCAAAACATACCAGTATGAAAACCAAAACCCCAGTTGTTAGCTCGATTTTTACTAAAGGTATCATTGGCGGGAGAAGTAGTTGTCACCATCCGTGAAAAGTATTCTTCTGCATACAATGCATCCATGCCTAATCCAAAAGATAATTTAGGCATAGGTTTAAAAGCTAAGGAGGGGGCAATATCATAAGTATTAAAATTGTTTTGGATAACGTCATAGCGTGTGAACGCTGAATTTCCATAACGGACATAATTTTTATAAGGGCTAGAAATACTTAAGCCAAAAGCCCATTGATTAGAAATAGGTGCCACATACATAATAGAAGGCATGAATAAGTATTGGCCACCCTGAACAGTGCCTGAATTGTTGGTAAAACTACTTAAAGGGCTAGCAGTTACTTGGCCATTAAATTTAGTGCTGTTAAATTCAGAAATTCCTGAAAAGCCAATTTCTTGGTGTGTGGTATAAGTCATGGCTGCGGGGTTATAATAAGCTGCAGCGACATCTTTTTCGATAGCACCTGCGCCAGCAGCGTAGTCACCAACGTCTTTACCGGTTTGAGGCCAAAACTGTAAGCTATCAGCTAAAACCAAACTAGGGGCTATAAGGGCTAATCCAAGCAGCAATTTTTTTAGTTGGAATCGCACGTTTTTTGAGCTCCTTAATAAACGGCTTCTTTACAAAAGTCGCTAGCCTAGTATGGAAACGGGCTTGGGTCAACTTTAAAATGTTAAATTGAACAATAAATAATCAAAAACAACAACAAAACCATTAAAGTAGCGCTTTATTTGAGCAAACCATTGATTTTAACCAGAGAGAGTTTAGGTATGAAATATTGACTCTTAAAAAGAGTTTGTTAGTATCTTAGGCCTATTAATAATTAGAATAAAATAATCCTATGCCAAGAGAAAGCCCCCTTCGTCATCGTTTTACAACCGGAACGTTAGCTGATTATTTTCAACAAGGAGATTTAATTTATGGTTTGGCAGAAGGAATTCGTGCGGTAATTGAAATCCTGCAAGCAGCTGGTTTTATTTATGTAGATGCCGCTTCTTTAAATATTCCTTTAGTGGAAAAAGTTATTACAGATGAAATTACACCTGAGTATCGTGCAACGTTAACTTCAGAAGAATTAGAGCACTTAGCGTTATTATCAAAATATAAAAATACCTTATTGCGATCTGGTGGTATCAATCCTTGGCCTCAAGATAAAGAGAGTCCTAAATTGAATATTGCTATTCGCAGAGCCTGTAAGTTGCTAATACGTGAAGCTGAAAATCAAAAACGTGCTATTCATGTTATAACTGATGGCATGAATTTTAAACGAATTTGTGAAAAGCATGATGAGAAAGGATTGCCAGATGTTAGTATCAGCGGTGGAGAGATTCGTACTGCTTATAAATATAGAAGATTTAAACAAGTTTATTTTTATTTTCGAGGTAAACGAACCTTACCGCCTTGGGAGAAAACAGCTTTTGCTTCTCATTTCAAACATTATGACTATAGACGAAGCTTAAAACATGGTTTTTTTAAAGTAAGCTCTGAACCATCGGTAAGTTTGCATACCGAAAGTCGATTTAGTTCTTCAAAATAAAAATGTCTGATGTCTTCGCATAAGCTTAGTATTATTTTACAATTATAATTCCATTGTTTTTCATTATATTTTCGCATACAGTGAGATAATTAATAGAGAAAGAGGAATCATTATGCATAAGCAAGATATTGACTATTATGAAAGTGGGGTCAGATTAGTAGGCCATTTAGTGTATGATAAAACCATAATAGGACCCAAACCCGCAGTATTAATTGCTCCAGCTTTTGAAGGTCGCAATCAATTTGCAATTGGCAAAGCTGAGGAGTTGGCAAAGTTAGGGTATGTGGCTTTTGTTGTCGATATGTATGGAGAAGGTCAGATAGCGCAAGGTGTGGAAGCAAGCTTGAAATTAATGATGCCAGTATTTAATGATAGAGCGCTATTACGTAAAAGAATTAATGCGGCATTTACTACTGTAAAAAATCTGGAAATGGTAGAGAAAAATAAGATAGCTGCTATAGGGTTTTGTTTTGGTGGTATGTGTGTATTGGATCTAGCAAGGTCTGGTACCGCAGTCAAAGGGGTGGTAAGTTTTCATGGTGTTTTTGCGTCACCAGCAGGTATTCCTAATGAAAAAATAATCTCTAAGGTTTTATTATTGCATGGCTATAAGGATCCGCAAGTTCCTCCTGAGCAGGCTTTACAAATTGAAAAAGAGCTTGATGAGGCAGGCGTTGATTGGCAACTACATTTTTATGGTACTGCTATGCATTCGTTTACTGATCCTAATGCTGTTGAAATAGAAAGAGGTAGAAAATACGATGCCTTAATTGCTAAACGATCTTGGTATGTGATGACGGGCTTTTTACAAGAAGTTTTAGCCTAATAGTAATTAAAGAGGCGCTTAGATTAAATTAAAGAAAGAAAGTAAATATGCAAAGGAGAGCTTATTGAAAGCTCCGGATGAAAGGTTGCTGCGATACAATTAGCTTGTTTAACACAAACAATTTCTTCATCATATTGAGCTAGAATCTCTACTGTTTTATTAATGGCTTTTATTTTTGGTGCTCTGATAAAAACCATTTCCATTTCTTCTTGGTTAGGAATAAATTTACCAAACTTTATACAGCTTGCTAATTGTCGACCATAAGCATTTCTTTCAATAACGATATCCATTAATTGTAAAGCGGGTTGATCTGGATTCTTAACAGTATGGGCCATCAAAACAGCCCCAGCACAAGTTCCAAAAATAGGATGGCCTTGTTGCTTAAAATTAATAATTGCTTCGAACAGACCATTTTCAGTAATAAATTTTAATAAGGTAGTACTTTCACCACCAGGAATAATTAAGGCTGAGGTTTTGTATAAATGAGTAGGTAAAGTAACATAAAGAAAAGGAGTGTTTAGGCTACATAGTACTTTAGCATGCGCTTCGTAGCCTCCTTGAATTGCTAAAATACCAACAGGTAATTTATTCATCTCTATTTTGAAACATCGCAGCTGCAGTGAGTTCGCGAATATCAATGCCAGGCATTGCCTCACCTAAATCAAATGAAGCTTCTAAGATAGCTTGAGGATCATTGAAATGGGTTGTTGCTAGAACAATAGCCTTAGCTCGTTTTCTAGGATCACTGGATTTAAAAATTCCTGAGCCTACAAAAACAGCTTCAGCACCTAATTGTCGCATCAATGCTGCATCAGCTGGTGTAGCAATACCACCCGCTGAAAAATTAGGAACGGGAAGTTTACCATGCTCAGCAATCCATTCTAATAGAGGTAAAGACACGCCTAATTTTTTTGCTTCCACCGGTAATTCATCTTTTCGTAAGGTGCTGATTTTTCTCATTTCAGAAACAATGCTACGCATATGTCTTACTGCTTCAACTACGTTACCAGTACCAGCTTCTCCTTTAGTACGAATCATAGCTGCGCCTTCAGCAATACGTCGTAATGCTTCAGATAAATTTCTACAACCACAAACAAAAGGCACGCGAAAATCATGCTTATAAATATGATTTTCTTCATCAGCAGGGGTTAATACTTCGCTTTCATCCACGAAATCAACGCCAAGTTCTTGTAAAATTTGGGCTTCTACAAAATGTCCAATACGCGCTTTCGCCATCACAGGAATGGAAACTGCTTCCATAATTTCTTTAATAATTTTTGGTGAGCTGGTTCTAGCTACGCCACCTTGTTTACGAATATCTGCAGGAACCCGTTCAAGCGCCATGACAGCGCAAGCGCCAGCTTCTTGGGCAATTTCAGCTTGTTCAGCATTGACAACGTCCATAATAACGCCGCCTTTTAACATTTCTGCTAAGCCAACTTTTACTCGCCATTGCTCATTATTTGTGCTCATCTTTAATTTTCCTATCTTAATAAATTATATGGATTAAAAGGTAGTGCGCATTCTAAAATTGCGCGGTAACTAAGTCAAACGCTTGCTAGGAATTTTCGGCAGTAGCAAAGTGCTTACTTATACTTTATAGTAATTAAATGAAAGAAAATTAAAGCAAATTATTGCTTAAGACTAAGTAATGAAATAATAAAGAAGGTTAAAGGCTATGCATATTTTTTACGTTTGTTTACTGTTGGGGCTGGGGGCTGCAGCGCCTATCGGGCCTGTCAATCTTGAAATTATAAGACGTAATCTGCATCATGGTTTTAGTACTGGTTTTGCTTTTGGGGCGGGAGCGTGTTTAGCTGATTTAACGTATTTAATTTTATTAAGTATAGGTATTTTATCATTTTTAACGAATGCTTTAATCCTAGATTGGATAGGTCTTGTAGGTTCTCTTATTATTGCTTGGTTTGGTTTTATGAATTTACGTCTACATTCACATTTTGTTGATAAAGCAACAGTGAAATCAAGTATACTCAAACAGTTACGTAGTGGGTACTTGATGACGGTATTTAATCCTTATACCATATTGTTTTGGGCTTCAGTGAGTGTCCAAATCGCAAATTTAAGCCGAAAACAACACGATGGTCTTCTCATTGGTGGCTTGGGTGTATTAGTCGGGACTTTAGGCTGGGACTTTTTATTAAGTCTGCTATTGCAATTTACCCGCAAATTACTTGTGAATGACAAAAGTATGCAGGTGATTAATATTGTTAGTGGTATTATGCTATTAGCCATAGCAATGTATACCTTCATTCATAGTATTATAGGTATTATCTAAAGTAGTATTAAACTGAAAGTTGTCCGTAATAACATTTACACTGATAAATAAAATTAACTTTGCCTTCCTGCTGGTAATGCTCAAAGATTTGCTTAGCATTTTGCATTAAAATTGTGTATGCTTGATCTTCTGTTTTTGGTAAGTAGGAAGTTGATAGGATGCGACCCTTGACTCCTTCCCAATCTAGTATTTGAATATTTTCAACAATCTCAATATTCATTGGTAGCGGATTAAAAAATTTTCTAATCTTTTCATCTTTGACATTTTCAGCAGCCACTTGTTTATAATCCGTGCCATGCTTTAAGAGTAATTCCTCATAAGCGTGCATAAAAGGGGAAGCTAAAGAATCGCGAAGATTCCAAAGTAGGACGCACCAACCGTCCGGTTTTAAAATACGTAAAAATTCTTGTTTTACTTTAATTGGATCAAACCAATGGAAGGCTTGTGCTACAGTAATAAGATCAATACTGTGAGAGACAAGGGTGGTTTGTTCGGCAGTACCATCAAGACTAGTGAAGTTTTTATAATTTTGTAAAATTTGTTCAGCAGCGATGCGCATTGCTTGATTAGGCTCAACGCCTCTTACTTGAAAGTTGTTATCGAGTAAAAGTTTAGTTAAAATACCTGTACCTGATCCAATATCAGCAATTATTTTCGAAGGTCCTAGCAGACAATGTTTAATTAATAAGGCTATTATTTGCTGAGGATAATGAGGGCGGTATTTAATATAATATTCGACGGTGTTACTAAAACGCTCAGTGGATTTAATAGAAGTGCTCATATAGAAACCTTGATTAATAGCCTATCATCATTGACACTTATTATAACAAGCTATATAAAAAATAATATGATTTAATTAACAGTTAACTAACTGTCCTGAAAAATAAGGACAAAATTATTTAAATTAAATATCAGGGGTAAGAATGCAAGAAACAAAGTTAATTGAATTTCCAAAAGACATAGCTATGATAGATCCACATTGTCATTTGTGGGACTTGGCAACAGGCTATTATGGATGGCTTAGTAATCAGCAAAGTGATCTATTAGGTGATTTAAGTCAAATTAATAAAAACCATCTCCTGGAAGATTATCTTGAAGAGGCCAAACCCTGTAAGATTGAGGGGCTGGTACATATTGAAGCAGCTTCCACACGTTATGCAAAGGAAGAAGTTAGTTGGCTTAAAAAATTAATAAAAATTTCCACCAAGCCTATTGTTATGGTAGCTGGCGCTGATCTAATGGTTGCAAAGGTAGAGGCACTTTTAGACTATTATCAAAGTGAAAGTTTTGTAAAGGGAATTAGACAAATTCTAAATTGGCATGCTATAAAAAAATATTCTGCTTGTGATCAAGATTATTTACAAAATGATATCTGGCAAAAACAATATGCGCTTTTAGAAAAATATGAACTTTCTTTTGATATGCAAGTAAATCCTATGCAGTTAATGGCGGCAGCAAGACTTGCTAGAAAATATCAAAAGATCTCAATTATAATTAATCACGCCGGAATGCCGATAGATAATGAATTTGAAATTTGGCAAAAAGGAATTGCTGCTTTGGCTTTACTGCCAACAGTTACTATTAAAATTTCTGGTTTTGGCATGTTGAATCATCATTGGCATATCAATTCAATTAAAGATTTTGTATTGACGATTATTGAACATTTTGGCACTAAACGAGTGATGTTTGCTAGCAATTTTCCAGTTGATAAACTTTATAGCTCCTACTTCAATTTAATGAGCAGTTATTATACCTTAGTTAAAGACTTTTCAAGCGCTGAAATAGAGCAGTTATTTGCTAAGAATGCAAAACGTATTTATCAATTATAGTTAGTCATTTTCAGCAATTTGGCCGCTAGTAATGTCTAACATTTTTTTTCTATCTTCAGGGCCATACATAGTAGAACCGACAGGAATTTTATAATCAGTAGCTTCTTTAACTTTGGCAATATACAGTGGTCCAAAACCACCACATAATTCAATCATTTGACAGCCTTCGGTTACCAATTTTTTTGCGATCTCTATGCAGCGGTCTCGTTCGTGGACATCCACTCCAATTAAGGTAACTTTACATTGGTCATTGTCCATTACTACGGTGTTTTTATCAGGATTAAATCCAGGGCTGCAAAATATGAAGGCCCAATTCTCAACCATTACTGTTCTCCAATAATATTTTTCTAAATTAATAGCTTATCATATTGATGAGAAATTTATATCTTTATTGCGGTAACTTAACGAACAAATGGAAACATTTTGCAAACGAATTTGGAACGATAGATTTCTTTAAAACCAAGCATTTTTATGATTGGTGGTGTATCAACACCATAGTGTTTAAAAAGAGAAGTATTAGTTTTTTGGACACGTTAATTCTTTGTTTTGGGAAATTCTACAGTGATTCTTTGATGTTTTTGTGTAGGCAGAGAAGCTCTGAGTTTATGCAGGTAAGCTAAATCAATTTCTGCACAAACAATCCCCGTTCTGGGCTCTTGGATTTCTTGTATAATTTGCCCCCAAGGCTCGACAATTAATGAATGTCCGTAAGTTTGTCTACCGTTGGCATGAGTACCAAATTGGCAGGCACCTACGACATAGCATAGGTTTTCAATGGCTCTGGCTCGAGTTAATGTATGCCAGTGGGCTATGCCCGTTTTCACAGTGAAGGCAGTTGGAATTGCAAAAACTTCTGCCCCTAAATTTAAAAGTGAGGTAAATAAGCTTGGAAACCGTATATCATAACAAACGGCTATGCCAAGTTTGCCGATTGGTGAATCAATCACAACTAATGTATTTCCAGGCTCGGTAACAGTAGATTCTTTGTAAAATTCTTTTTCAGAAATAACAACATCAAATAGATGAATTTTGTTATAGCAAGCAACTTGATGACCAAGATTGTTATAAATGATACAAGCTGCAAAAACCTTGTTAGATTGTGCGCTACTAAGAGGTATAGTACCGCCGGCTATCCAGAGATTATTATTAATTGCTTGTTCTTTTAAAAAATCTTGAATTTTACCCGTGCCATAATTTTCTTTGATTGCTAATAATTCTTTGGGATCAGTGCCGAGTAAGGGAAACATTTCAGGTAAGACAGCGAGTTTAGCGCCAGTTTGAGCAGCTTCCTTTATTAAACACGCAGCTGTTTGCAGATTTTTGTTTAAATCATTAGTAGAGCATAGCTGGATTGCGGCAATTTTAGTCATGTTTAATTAAAAATTTAGCTGATCGAAGAGCGAAAGGTAGGCCAATTAAAGTAAGTAACAATAATAAGGCAATAACAATCCTAAATCCATCAGCAAAGGTTGTTTTAAAGAGAGCTAATAAAATGGTTGCTTGAGCTGGAGAACTTTGTTGAATTAAATTAGCTGCTTGATCTGGATTTGCTAGTGCAGCGTGTATGGCTTGAATTTGTGTGGCAGTAAAACTGGTTGCAGATTGTTGTAAATAATAGCCTAAGAAATAATGTTGTGAGTAATTAAAAATAGTTGTAGCAAAAGCAAGAATAATAACCCCTGCTATATTTAAAATAGTAATAACGGCGCCAGCCACCACTCCTACATCATTATTGTTTTCTAACTGAGAAATAGCAAGAGGAGTCCCTACACCATTACCCATTCCCCAGCTTGCTCCATAAATAATAAATACCAGAATGATAAACCAATAAGGGATGTTAGGTTGAAAGAATAAAAATAATAGGTAAGCAATAATAGTAGTGCTAAACATTATGCTCATCACCACACTTGCTTTAAATCTATCATAAAGATGGCCAGAAATTTTAGGAAATATAATTGTCATGATGGTCATCGGTAATAACATTAATCCTGTTTGTAACGTGTTAAAACCTACTACATCGTGTAAATAAAGTGGAGTTAAAAAAATAACTACCCAACTAAAACCAACAAAAATGCTATAGGCCCAAGCGCTAGCCTGAAAACCATGGTTAGTGAATAGGTGAAAAGGTAATAATGGATCTTTAACTTTATTTTCAATTAAGATTAACGCAGTAATGCTCAATATTGCAATAATAAATGTACTAATGATAATTAATGACCCCCAGCCATATTCACTGCCCATTGAGATAGCAAAAACTAAGCTTGCCAGCGATAGAATCAACAATATCATACCTACCCAGTCAATTGAAAGTTGGCAAGGATGCTTTGATTCGCGTAGTACCGGAATACAAATTAGAAGACTAATGATAATAACAGGAATATTAATAAAGAAAATCCAGCGCCAATTTAAAAGTCCTGTAATGATACCACCTAGTACAGGACCAATGGCTAAACCAATTCCCATGCAGGCGCCATAAATACCTAATACTTTTCCTTGGTCTTTTTTAGGAAAAGCATCAGTAATAATCGCAGAGCCCGCTGGAAACATAATAGCACCAAAAATACCCTGTAAGACACGCATGATAATTAATAGAAAAGAAGAGTGTGAAAGTCCTGCTCCTAAGGAAGCCAAACCAAAACCAATACAGCCTAAATAAGTTAAACGCCTGCGACCTAAAATATCTGCCAAACGACCCATTACTGTTAGTAGTGCACAAAAAGTGATACCAAAGCCCGTCATTAACCATTGTAATTGTGCGATACTCATGTTCAGATCGCGTTGTATTAATGCTAGACAAGTATTAACAATAGTATAATCGATGGGTACCATGATAGCAGCAAGGCTGATCCCTATAAGAACTAACCAATTTTTCGGATTAGTATTTGTCATAATATTAATTCCTTAAAATATATATTAAAATTAACATAGAGGGTTAATTAAACTAAGTCAAGTGTAGGTGCATTTTACTTAAATATTTAAAGGAAAAATTATGTCTTTTATTAAAGTGAATGGAATTAATATATTTTACGAACAGCAAGGAAAAGGCCCGGATTTAATTTTAATAGCAGGCGTTACAGCCGATCATATGGTATGGAGAAACATTATTGATCAGCTGGCGCAGTCATTTAAAGTGACGGTTTTTGATAATCGAGGAGCGGGTCAATCCGATGCCCCTGATGAGAAATTTACTATCGATACCATGGCTGATGATGTAGTAGCTTTAATGGATGGCTTAAAGATTAACAAAGCCATTGTGCTTGGGCATTCTATGGGTGGATTTATTTTACAATCAGTACTCGCTCGTTATCCTGAAAAATTTACTAAAGCTATCATTTTATGCTCAAGAATACTATCTTCTTCTGCTTATAGCTTACATGCACAAGTCAATGCTGAATTAACTAATCGAGGTGTTGCCAAGGAAATTATTGCCAAAAATATGGCGACTTTTATTTTTGGAGAGAATTATTTACAAGCCAAAGAAAATATCACTAACTATATTAAACAAGTACTGGCCAATCCTTATCCGCAAACTTTAGTGGGCTTCAATCGACAAGTAGAAGCCATTGCCAGTTTTGATAAAATGGCTCTATTACCTAAAATTAAGACGCCCTTATGTGCTATTTATGGCGGCACTGATTTGGTTGCTTCTCCCAAGAATATTGATTTTTTGAAATCCAAAATTTCAAATTTACAAGCGCATATTTTAGAAGGGTGTGGCCATATGCCGCAATTTGAAGTGCCTGCACTATTAGTAAAATTAATAGAAAAATATGGTTTGGCAACCTAATGTAGGTTCAAATATAATAAGACAAGAATTCAACAGGAAAAAAATTATGCAACCATTTGCCTTAATTACTGGGGCGAGCCGCGGGATTGGATTGGCTATTGCTGAATATTTTGCTAAAAAAAACTATAATTTGGCATTAGTTGCGACTAATCAGCAACGTTTAGAACAAGTTAAGGAGCAGCTGTTAAAGCTCAATGCAAACATTAATATTACTATTCATTCGATAGACCTGGCTGAAACAAAAACCGCTTATTTGCTAATCAAAAATATTATTAGTCAAAACAACGGTAGGTTGGATATTTTATTTAATAATGCTGGGATTCTTGAACCAGGCGGTAGCGAATTAAGCCTTGAAAAATTTGCACGTTTACATGCAGTCAATGTTCAAGGGTCTTTTGCTGTAGTTAAAGCAGCAGTAGAATTTATGAAATTACAAAAATCCGGCTATATTTTTAATGTTGCTTCAACGGCTGGATTACGAGGAGTGGCTGAATTTGGAGGTTATTGCTCTACTAAATATGCTTTAGTAGGTTTAACCGAGTCTTTATTTCATGAACTGATGCCCTATGGCATAAAAGTAACAGCACTTTGTCCGGGCGTTATTGATACTGATATGACTAAAGATTTTAGACGGCCTAATGATAAAAAACTAGTGGCGGCAGATGTGGTTAAAACAGTAGATTATTTGCTTAGTCTGTCATCAAATGCTATGGTATCAAGCATTATAATAGATTGCCCGCCTTTGGTTTAATTCGTAAGCATTTTAAAACACAGCTAAATAGGGAGCTGCTATGAAAGTTAATCGTATAGAAATTTTTGATATTTATTGTCCTGAAAGATCAGTTTGGCACCCGGTTTTTGTTAGAATTCATACTGATGAAGGATTAAGCGGGGTAGGTGAAGCTGGACTAGCTTATGATTTGGGGCATAGTGCTGCTGCGGCAATGATTAAAGAGTTTGCAGAAGAAATGTTAATTGGTTGGGATCCAATGCAAACTGAAAAATTGTGGTCGAGAATGTTTCGAGAAAGTTTTTGGGCTTTAGGGGGCGGACCTGTCGTCTATTCTGCCATGAGTGCTATTGATACTGCGCTTTGGGATATTCGAGGTAAAGCATTAGGTATTCCTGTTTATCAACTTTTAGGCGGAAAGGTTAACCATAAGTTGAGAACTTATGCAAGTCAATTACAATTTGATTGGGATTTAAAAGAGCGCAAGAAATTAACGGATCCTAAGGATTATGCTAAAGCTACAGAAAAAGCGGTTGCAGAAGGTTATGATAGTATTAAAGTAGACCCGATGATGTTTGATAAAGAAGGTAATACTATATTTGACTGTACTAAATTGTTTAGGACAGAACACCTGAATCTCATCAGAAAACGTTTGCAAGCTATTCGTGAGGTCTTAGGTGAAAACGGTGATATTATTTTTGAATGTCATAGCTTACCTGGGGTTGCTTCGGCCCTACAGCTTGGTCAAATTGCTGAAGAATTTAATTGTTTCTATTTCGAAGAGCCGGTGAATTATTTAAATTCAAAATTACATAGGCCACTTCGAGAAAAGCTAAAGATACCGTTAGCTGCGGGAGAAAGACTTTACTTACGACATGGTATTCGTGAATATTTAGAGGATCAAACAGTAGATATTTTGCAGCCAGATATTGGTTTGTGTGGTGGTTTGACTGAAGCTAAAAAAATATGTGATTATGCAGATATGTATGATGTGCAAATCCAGGCTCATGTGTGTGGCGGGCCGGTTGCTACCATGGTTGCATTACATTTGGAAACGGCAATCCCTAATTTTCTTATTCATGAGCATCATACCTATGCAATTAAATCATGGAACAGAGAGCTATGTTTGCAAGATCCCCAGCCTGTTAATGGCTATTTTACAGTATCTGAAGCACCTGGTCTTGGCATTGAGTTAAATGATGAAGTAGTCAAACGCTCACCGCATATTGAAATAAAGAAATAAAATAGCTTAGCAGGATTTTTGATTATTTTGATATAGTCTCGTAATGAATGAAGAAAACTAATTCTCTTTATTAGTAGAAAGGAGTAGTTAGCTGTTATTTTCCAGGCTTATGCCAAAAAGAAAGGAATTGGTTATCCGGTTATTATTGTGTATTAATAAAGAAGGGACTGATGAAATAGTTGAGCATTTAATAGCTTCAATTTTAGCAAGTTAATTATTATCAGCTGTTATTAATAGAAAGCTTGTTTATCCATTGCTTGCTGTAATAATAGTTTTTTTATGCTACCTTATTATTTAGTCATTTATTTGAGAAAATAAGTAAATTTTATGCAGCTTGAAAAAAAACTTGATATGCCCCGCGCTATTTATTTGCTTGCCGCTGAACAAATTATTGATGGTCAGGGTAGTTTAGAGGTTATTAATAATTTAGAAAAAAAAGCGAAGCTGCAAGGACTTCATTGTCTCGCTTATACTATTGCCCCATTAAGCACAGATTGGGATGCTCTGTTACCAAGTAATGCTTTTCGTAGTGGTAATGGACCTTTAGAAGCATTAGCGCAGGCGTATCAACATTTACAAACTCATCCATTAGATGTCATTACTATTTCAGGTAAGGACAATTTAAAAACAGGATACTCTCGTCAGCAGCGACATAAATTAATGGAAATCTATCCAGGAACTTCTCTGCCTGAGGCTTATACGCGTTTAGCAAATGACTGGTGTCGAATACATCAGTTTGATAAAACAACTTTTATAAAATTAAGAGATAGTTTATTTAAAAATTATTATCAAACTTACGCAATAACTAGTAATCTTCTGCCTGAAAAAAAATGGTTTGAGCTTGTTACTACTTTATTTAGGGGGGTTGATTGTGCTAATCCTGTCATGGACTATGACGGTAAAGTAGTTGTTGCGACAGCACAAGCAGTAGCAAAACTTAACTTAGCACAACGCTTGGTAGAAATAAAGGGAATCAGTGTCCAAAAAACGAAGAGCTCTGGTCTGGCAGGGCTTTCTGAAATTGCTGGCTATAAACATTTGCAGCGAGCGTTTTTAAATACTTGTCAGCAAGCAAAAATTAATTTTATTGAGCAATTTAAAAATCACCAGGCTTATTTAGAAGTCTATACTTGTTTTCCAGTGGTGCCGCTCGCATTTTTATTTGCATCAGGCATGGCAGCTGATAGTGCAGCTTGTGAAGCAATTATCAAACAATACCCATTAACTTTTACAGGGGGTATGAATTTAGCCAAAGGACCCTGGAATAATCCAGTATTAAGAGCCATGATTACTTTATATAAAAAGTTTCAACAAGCTGATGCTTTATTGATTGGCGGCATTCATGGTAATGGTGGTCTTGGAGAGAAGCAAGGATTTGCGCTATTAGGAGTTGAATCATGTTAGTAATGCTTACTGTTTTATTATTTCTCCTTTGCAATGGGTTTATTGTGTACTCTTTTCCTAGGCGGTGGATTTGGTTAGTAGCTAATTATTTATTAGTTGTTGTCACTAATTATTTCGGCATGCTTAATGTAGGTGTAATGTGGTTTTTAACTGGCTTGTTAATAACAATTACCCTGATATTTTATATTTCCCCTATAAGAATTTATTTCTTGAGTACTAGAATAAGGCAGTGGGTTAGAAAACGACTACCTTCTATTTCTGCAACAGAAGCTGAGGTGCTTAAAACCGGTGATCATTGGATGGAAGCCTCTTTATTTAGAGGTAAACCAGATTGGCAATGGCTGGCAGATTTAAAGCTAAGTCAATTGAATGCCGAAGAGCTGTCTTTCTTAAATAATGAAACGCAAATTTTCTGTGCAATGATTAACGATTGGCAGGTCATTCATCAAGATCATGATTTATCACCCGTGGCTTGGCAATATTTAAAAGACAAAGGCTTTTGTGGCTTGACGATTGATAAGCGTTATGGGGGTAAAGGTTTTTCTGCTGCGGCTGTTTCAGCTATTGTCCAAAAGATTGCAAGCTGTAGTTTTACTGCAGGGGTAACAGTTATGGTGCCTAATTCTTTAGGTTTAGGTGAATTATTTTCTCATTTTGGTACAGACGTCCAAAAAGAAGAATATTTACCTGCGTTGGCAACGGGTAAACATTTGGCGTGCTTTGCTTTAACTGGGCCTGAAACTGGCAGTGATGCGGCTAGTATTCCCGATATAGGGATAGTTTGCTATGAAGAATTTCAAGAGAAGAAAACTTTAGGAGTGAAAATTACTTTTGATAAGCGTTATATAACCTTAGCGCCTGTTGCAACGCTAGTAGGGCTAGCTTTTAGATTAGTAGATCCTGACCATTTACTAAATGGAAAAGGTAGTGAAGGTATTACTTGCTGTTATCTGCCAAGACAACATCCAGGATTAATAATTGGTAAACGTCACTATCCTTGTGGCATGCCAATTATGAATGGACCAGTGCAAGGTAAAGAGGTCTTTATTCCTATCGATTGGATAGTTGGCGGGCAAGCCATGGCAGGACGTGGGTGGTCTATTTTAATGAGCGCGATTTCAACGGGACGCTCAATTTCATTACCCGCAATTAGTCAAGGGCTTATTACTTTGCATTATCTTACTAGTAGTGCTTATGCAGCTATTCGTACGCAGTTTGGCTTACCATTAGGTCAATTTGAGGGAGTGCAGCAAGTTCTGGCAACTATAGCAGGGTTGACCTTTTTATCAGAAGCTTGTCGAGTTTTGACCTATACAGCGGTTGATCATGGTATTAAGCCAGCGGTTGCTTCAGCTATTACCAAGTATCACAATACTGAAATCAGCCGCAAAATTATTAATGATGTGCTTGATATTCATGCTGGCCGAGGAGTCATGGATGGTCCTAGAAATTATTTAACAGGCCATTATTGTGGTTTGCTTATTTCTATCCCTGGTGAAGGGGCTAATATTATGACTCGCAATTTAATTATTTTTAGTCAAGCTATGACTCGGTGTCATCCATATATATTTAATTTAATTACCACAGCGGCTCAACCAGATATTAATAATTTTGATAAAGTATTTTGGAAAAGTTTGGGTTATAGCTTCAATAATATGGCTCGCCTTAGTGCTTTATTATTATTAAGAACATTTTTGATTAAACCTAAATTTAAGGATTATTTAGCAGTTTATGAAAAACGCCTAACTTTTTTAAGCTCAGTTTTTGCTGTAATTAGTGATATCACAATTGCTTTATTGGGGGGTGAATTAAAGAGAAAAGAAGCAGTTTCTGCTTGTCTTGCTGATATGTTAAGTTGTTTATACTTAGGTGCAAGCGTAATCAAGCAAGCAGCTAGCAACAACTTTAATAAGGTGACAAAACTTCATGCGAGCTGGGCTTTAGAATATTGTAGTGTTCAATTCCAAGAAGCCTGCTTTGAATTATTTCATAATTACCCAAATAAAATAGTAGCAGGATTGCTAAGAGTTATTGTTTTTCCAATGGGGAGGAAATATAAAAAACCTAGCCATAAACTTAACAAACAGCTTGCTGAACTTATGCAAACCGACAACAGCTTAAGACAATATTTTAGTAAACAAGTTTATGTAGCAAAAAACAATGTGACGACCGTCGAATCAGCTTTTATGAGCCAACTGGCTGTTAAAGAAATAAGCAATAAGTTACTGCAAGCCCTGGCAAGTAAACAAATAAATCGCAAAAGTCCAATTTCACAACAGCTTCAAGAAGCTTTAACAAAAAAACTCCTTACAGCAGCAGAGGTTTTTGCTTATCAGGAATTTAGGCAGCAGTATTGGCAGGCATTAAAAGTGGATGCTTTTGACAAATCTTTGCAAGAAGTTGATAAAGAATATTAATCACCAACCTCAGAAGATAAGAGTATTTCAATTTTTCCTATGCGTAGCATGATGGGAGAAGCGCTGGCAGATAATTTGCTGAGCCAATTTTGCTTAGTATAGTTAATGAATCTTAATTTATTAAGTAGTGCTAATAATCCTGGCCCAAATCCTGCTTGGACAGTAAATTTATCTACTTGTAATTGATGATGACGTCTTATTAATAAAATAATTATTTGAATAATTGAATAACTAAGATTAACTAATAGACCACTTATTTTAATTATACTATATAAAATCATTAGTAAAATTTTCATAATAAGGCCAAATGATTTTAAAGAAGAATTTAAAATACTAGCTAATCCTTGCAACCATTGAAAAACAGTCTTTACTAAGAAGAAAAAAATGATAGGAATTAGACAGTTGCTTAAAGCAACACTTAATTTAGTGCTTTCTCCAAGATGAATAGATCCTAAAGTATGAGCAATGATAGCAGATAATTCTTCATCATTTGTTGTCTCATACAGCCCACGGGTAAGGATTAAATTATTGCCTATAGCAAACGCATCCGGCTCAAGATGATCACAAATTAAAATAGTTGGTTTAATGGGTAGTAGAGATAGATTTAAAGCGAGACTATGTTGGACTTGATCCAGCAACACTATTAATCTTTGTGATTCACTTGGAATAGGGTTACGAGCTTGAAAGACTAATTTTAAAAGTAGTCTTATTAAGAAGATGCTAAAGAGAAGCGTTATACTAATTATTATAAAAAAAGAAAGTATTATGCTGATAAATAAATGAAAATAGGTAAAAGGCATAAGAAGTTTCATGCCTAATATCATTAAAATAAAAAGAACAAGATTATTAAGCCCTAGTAACAATAATAACATGCTAATTTACTCATCGATCATAATAAATTTTAATTTTATCCTGCTTAAATTTCCCTACTTTGGTAACATAATAAGCTTCACCAGGTTGCAAGCCTTGTTTAATCGCATCAGGATGAATAATTAATTCTCTGTTTCTTTTGATAGAACTACTGCTAAAAGATCCAGGTTGAGAATTAATATGGGAAGTGATATCCAGACTGTCACGGGTGCCTATCCAATCGGAAATTTCCTTAGCGCTTTCATGATCATTAAGCCGATGACAGATAATGGTATTGACACAGTTGAGAATTTGATTAGCAAATGATTTATCAACCCGCTGTAAATCGGCAAGACCTTGAGTTCCAAAAATTGCATGAAGTCCTTTTCCTCGCCCCATATTTACTAAATTTAATACTTGTTCACCTGCAAAAACAGAAAATTCATCAAATATAGTAAATAGAGGGGCCAAAGAGGAGCGGTCAATAACAGCTTTTATATCATTAATAATTAATTTGCCCAATACTTTTGAAAAACCAGGAAAACGTAGGGCAGGCAATGCAAAGTAAGCAATACCTTTGTTTTCTATCACTTGGGTTAAATTAAAGGTTTGATTACTTTTCTCAAAAAACTGACCAAGTTCTGACTGAATTAAAATATTTAAATGTGCTTGCAAGCCTGTAATGTCCTTGCGGTTATAGTTTTCTAAACGTCGAACTCGATCCATCAAAGCTTTATCGCTAAGTACTCTAACTTTTAAAGCTAATGTTTCATACTCAAGACAATCAACTACGGTTTTTAAGTCAAAAGCTTCTTTGCTTTTAAGTAATACTTCAAAAGTAGTTTGTAAGTAATCTTCAGCAATAGATCGATAATAATCACTCGACCATTCATCCTTTAAGCTGATAATTTTATCTTTGAGCTCGGTATATCCACCATGTGCTAAGCAGTCGTAATGATAGAAATTGCCACAATTAAATCCATAAAAAGGTTGGTTTGATTTTTTTGCTAAAGTAAATATTTGCTTAATGTTTTCACTAGTAGGCTTGCCATCAATTATGAGTAAAGGATAGTGTTTATTCACCGCACGTTGATAAAAGCGTTGTAAAGTAATAGTTTTGCCACTTCCTGTAGTGCCAAGTACTAGTAATACCTGGTTGATTGCTCGATCTGGAATGATAACCATTTGCTGGGTATTTTTAGAAATACCTAATAAGGTACCTTCTTCTTTTTGATTATTTAAAGAGGAAAACATAGGGTGGTTATTGATAACCATGCGCTGTAATTTTTTAAACGCCCAATATTTAAAAATATAATCAATGGTGGCTAATAAACCGGCCAGTAGAAGAGAAAAGCCTAATAAATAAGTTAGCATATGGCTATAAAAATAATATAACCAAAAAGCGATAGTATGCGTAAATAAGGCATAACAAAACTGTTGGTTAACAAAAACCCCGTGCTCCAGATAAACCATGAGATTTAGGGTTGGGTTGGTTGCTTTAATGATAGCTAAAGTAAAAAGATTAATAATTAAGCCTAAGCTCAAGATAAACCACCACGCAAAACGTAAAAGCTGGTTTAAAACAATATAAAGCAGTACACCCATTAGGCTGACCGGTAATTGCCAAAATAAAATTGGGGTAATGACAACAGCCTTAATGACTTGTTTAAGAAGATAAGGTTTCAATAGTTTCATGTGTATCCTGTAAAAGGCTTTGTAATAAGTTCACTTTGATGAAAGGCATTTTAATGGCCAAGTTATATAGTAAATTTGCAACAATGTCAGTGCAGTAATACCAAACTTCTTGATAATGAAATAGGCTGATATAGGTTTTTAATATTTTTTCTAAGCGCGCTTTACTTTTTATCGTGAGTTCAACTTCTATAGCGATTTGCTTGCCATCTGGGAAAACTAAAATCCCATCAGGTAAATGACCGCGCTGTCCTACACCTGCCAAATGTTTATCACGTACTAACTGTCTTTCGCTGATCCATGCTGTTTGTGGATAAAGATGTTTAAGTTTTAAATAGGTATCAATTAAAAAAAGATCGTGATTATATTTAGCAAGTGGAATTTTTTTCATAGGAGGAAGTTCTGTTAATTGAGCACCTTTTCTTGTTAAATAATAAATAGCAGGTCGTTGATGAAAAATTTTTTCGTAATTAATTAAGCCAGCTTTAATTAATCTTTTTAGTATTTGATTATTCCTTGGGCTATTAAAATTAAATTTTTTATTAAGGTGTTTTAATTCACAAAAACCAAATTCATTGATAAAGCTTAAAATTTGTTGATCACGCTCAGTTATTTGTATTGATAAATTGTGGTTAACCATAAGCCAATTCGATTATAATTAATAAAACTATACAAGAGATTTATTCTTTTGAAATTAATTAATATTAAGGCAAGATCTTTATGAATAAATCCTTTACGATTATCCTAGTGGCGATTAGCACAATTATTATAAGACAGTTATCGACGCCAAGATTAAATTTATCAATAGTTGATGATAATGTCTACATGATTAATAAATGGCCATATTGAAGGATTAGGAAAATATTTTATTTCGTTAAATGAGCTATTTATAAAGTTAAAGAGTTTTTCATTTTCAGAAAGTAGTTAAATTGTAATCTATTTCTACTATTAAGAATCATGAAACTGCAGGATAGTTACGAACAGGTAGCACAGAAGAATGATGTGCGATTAATAAACAACCATTTGGTGTGGCTTCATAAACGAATGTAAAGCGTCCTGGCGTACTAACAACTTTTCCATTTTGTTTACCTGAAAAAGTATATAAGCCTGAGCTTACCGCGCCTCCTGGGAAGGTATAAATAATTTCTTTGTTATAATGAACTTGCAATTGCGGTATAGTTTGAAACAAAGAGGTAAAATAATTTTTTATACCGGTTTGAGTGGTAATTGGGTTATTTTCATAAGTAGCCAATAATACAGCTCCTTTAGCATATTGATTAGTAATGGTCTTTGGATTGTGAGTTGCAAGCGCTGTTGCCCAGATTTGATCTGCCTGTTGGACTGCTGCTGTAGTATTACAACTTGCATAGGTTTGGGTAAAAATAGCAGTACTGATAAACAGTAGGGGTAAAAAAGTATATTTCATAAGTTCTTTTTTTTGATTGATCCATCAAGAATAAAAATTTAATTCTTAATTATCATAAAACGATTAGGTATGGCAAGTTAATAAATTTTTAAATATTTGATTAAATAATAGACTAAATGGCGTCTAATTTAGTTTGTTTATAATTTGATTCCAAAATTGAGTTGACAAAAAAATTATAAAAAATAACTTAATTAATTATAAGAAACACCTGTTTTCTTAATCATCGCTTAAGAATTCTCAAATAAGATGTTCTGATTCGGTTAATAAAGGAGGAGACAATATGCCTGGTTTATCAGAGGAGTTTGGGTCTTTATTGAGTCAACGTGGAGGAATAGTACGAAGATTGATACAAATGATAGGGTTATTACAGGAAAGCGCTGCAAAATTTCAGGCAGAATTAGATGAAGTTGTTGATGGAGAGAGATCAATTTTAGCAGCACGAGAAAAAGTAATCAGCGGTGAGGCCAGCCATGCAGAGACACTTTTTACTACGGAAGCTCTCATTTGGATTGCCCCCAAGTTAGCCAGTCGCCATAGAAGAGCTCTAAAAATAAAAGGAGCGCTCTATGTTAAAGTTGTTGATCAATTAAAAAAGCAAGAAGGCAGTGAGTGTTTAATAGGCGAAATATTTAAAATTTTATTTCCTAGATTAGCCTCAATTTCAGCAGCTGCTGATTTAAGAGAAATGTCGGCTCAATTTAATGCTGATATAAAAGGTATTCGTGAAATTTTTGCAAAAGTTGGTGAAGAGGTAGAATTTTTAGAGGCCGATTTAGAGAGTTCTCTTTTAAAAGAGCAGCTTGCTGCTATAGATATGGAATTAGTAAGATTATATGAGCAAGATGAAGCAATCATACGATTCTGTGTAAAAGAGGAATTTGTTACTGCTGCACAAGTACGAGCAGCACGAGGTGTTGCTGGTGTTAGTGAAGCCTCTGGTAGTAGAGTAGCAGCTTTTTCTGGTTCTGCAGCAGGTTCTTCTGCAAGCTTATTTTCAGGCGCGGCAGTTAGTGCAGGTTCTGGTGGTGGAGGCGGTGGCGGAGGTGGCTCCTCTGCAGACAGGCTAACAGCAAGAGCAGCCTGAGGCAGATGCTAGTGGAACAGCGTTGCAGGATCGAGTTGGCGAAGGTGGTGATAGTGCACCGTCTTCTGGTCCAAGATGATAAAAATAAATAAGTAACTATATTAAGCTAGTTGCTTATGCCGCGGTTAATGACACAAAGACCACAAGAGATCAACAAGAAAATCAGCTTGGCCTTTGGGAAAGAGGCCTTCAGTTTAAAAAGGAGAAAGAGAAGATCATACAACAGTAGTTAAAAGAAAGTTGAAGATGGTTTATTTGATAAAAAATAATGGCATTACAGAAGGATTTCATCGTAAAATGAAACTGATCCAACGTCGTGCTTATGGATTTAGAAATTTTGATAACTATCGATTAAGGGTTAGAGTTCTATGCTCTTAATGAATGTGCCCCCGAATTTGGGAATGACCCAAAACAGGCGTGTAACTTATTGAAAAATATGGGCCCACCAGGACTTGAACCTGGGACCAACGGATTATGAGCAGTATGCTCCTAAAATGGCCAATATTTTCACTGATTGAGAAACGATGAAATTGATAGTTTTTCAATGAGTTATCTGGTATCAAGTGGTTGTGCTTTGTTATAATTTTGGGCCTCCCAACTCATTTTTGCACAACTAGGCATAACAAAGCACAAATAACTCCCGCAAAAGTCCCGCAATTTTTTGGTTTCGTTAAAGCTGAATAATGACCCAAATAATTGCACCATTGGTGCAATTAAATTAAACGTGGTGCAATTGGTGCAATTATGATATTCTTGGTGCAATTGGTGCAATTTCGAGGTTGGTTATGATTTACCCTGAACATGAGTCAAAGACTTTAGAATTTAAATCTAAGTTGCCAAAGTTACAGAAATTAGTAAAAACTTGTGTTGCTTTTGCCAATGCCTATGGTGGAAAGATACTTATTGGTATTGAAGATGATGGAAGTATAGTAGGTGTTAGTGATGCAGTACGAAATAGAGTTTATGATGAGTTTCCGAATAGTTTATATGATTCAACAAGTCCAGGATTGCTAGCCGAGATTTATGAAAAAAGAATAGGAGAGAAATCTATTCTAATTATTGAAATACCTTCTAGTATTAAAAAGCCTGTTTTTTTAAAAGAGGAAGGGCTACCGAAAGGTGTTTATCTACGGGCAGGCTCAAATACAAGGCGTGCAACAGAGACGTATGTTGAAGATTTAATGCGCGAGAATAAACGGCTTAACTTCGATGAAGAGGTTGTGCAAGTAAGCCCTGATAAGTTATCTAAGGCTTTATTGAAACAAATTTTTGGGCGCTATGATAATCGTCGATTAGTAGCAGAAAAAGTGTTAGCGCAGTCAACAGCTAATTCACAAACCTATTATCCAACAGTTGCAGGTACATTATGTTTTTGTGAGGAACCAGAAAAGTATATTTCAGAAGCTATTGTATTATGCACAAAGTTTAAAGGAGTATCAGGGAGAGAGATCATTAATACAATTACAATACAAGGAACTTTAGAAACACAGGCCGAGGAAACTTTTAAGTTGGTTAGTCAATGGTTAATAGAAGGTTACAAGTTGGTTGGCGTAAAATTAAAACCAAAAACAATCATTCCAGAAGAAGCTTTTCGTGAGGCTATTATTAATGCGTTGTTACATCGTAAATATTGGATTCCAGGTGCGGTCAAGGTGGCAATGTACGATGATCGTTTAGAGATATTTAACCCGGGAAGCTTTCCTGGTTTGGTCGACCTAAATAACCTTGGGGATGGCACAACTTACTTACGTAATCCTCACTTGGCTAAATTAGCTAGACGATTCGGGCTTGTTGAAAAATTAGGTACAGGTATTCGTTTGATGAAAGAAAGCTGTAAAGCATCAAGGGTTATGCCGCCAAAATTTATCGAGGGTGCTGATAGCGTTAAAGTGATCTTTTACTTCTTACCAGATAAAAACCAAAGTGAACCTGAGGAAGATATTTTGTTAGCTTTGTTTAATGCAAGAAGTGAAGTGACCGTTGGTGAAGTTGAAAAATACCTAGGTGTTTCTAGAAATACCGCAACAAGAAAGCTTGCTGTATTAATTAAAGAAAATAAGATAAGACGTATCGGAAAAGGACCGTCAGTGCGATATGTAAAAGTAGAAGAGTAAAGCATAAATCGTAAGTAGATTTGTTGGGGAAAGCTAGGTATGATCAGAGTATTGTTGATAAGTGACACTCATGGGCACATTGAGGTCATCAATGCACTAGCCGATAAAATGAAAGTTGATTTTGTTATTCATGCGGGTGACTTTGGCTTTTACAATGAATCTAGCTATAAACATATCAGCGATCGTGAATTGTTATTGCTTATTTCGCATTCGTCTTACTGGAAGGATTATCGTGTTGATAAGCAAACCCATCGCCATGTATTAATTGAAATTGTAAAACGGCATAATCTTTTAGGTAATTTTGTTGCTTATCAGGTAGGTGAACAGAAATTTAATGTACCAGTTTATGCGGTATATGGTAATCATGAAGATGCTTAGGTGGTAAAGCAGTTAAAAGAAAGTGCTAATATCCAAAATTTTAATTTGTTGGACGAAGATAATATCTATCCTATTGCAAATGATGATGACGAATTTAAGTTGTTTGGCATCGGTGGTAATTTTCTGGCGAGTAAAAAATTACTCGATAAGCCTATTGCTGGTAAAGCCGGAAAAATCTGGTGCACCTTGCATCAATTTGGCGTTCTATATAAAAAACTTGAGAAGAAAACTAAGTCTTCTGTATTTGTTTCTCATGTTAGTCCAGGAAAAGAATCATTATTAATGCGTTTAATGATTCACTTTATGCCAGATATTTGGATTAGTGGCCACATGGGGGCGCCTTATACTTGCGCGTGGAACCAATTTACTGTTCGTGATATGGATTTGGTTAGATTCAGAAATAGAGAAGTTGGAAGCCTTACCAGAAGAATATTTAACATCAGAGGCGAAGTTGGCTTACGATTTCATCAAGCGCGAGATTCCACGTAAAGACTTTTGGTTTAAGAGGCTTTGGTGTGTAAACTTGCCTGATGTTAAAAACGGTTACGCTATTTTGAGTTATGAGGGTGTGAGATTTTTTGTGGAAGGTCAATACGACCATATGGGTTAAGGATTTGTTGGAATATATAGATGAAGTTGATTAATTTTGGCAGTAGTAAGGTTTGTTATGATAAAAGCAGTGGGACAGTTCTTTCTCAAGTACTTTGAATTTATATTAGCTTTTTTAGTTTTAATATGGGCTATATATCTTTTTGTCCATGGATTTAAGTTTACTAAGTTAGATTTATTTACGGCTGCTTCTGTTATGGTCGCTATAGCGGCAGTATTGTTTGGGTTTGGTCAGTTCAGATTAGAAAAAAGAAGGTCTAATTCGAAATATTATTTAGAAAGATATATCGAGGGTACCAGGATGGTTTTGGATAGGTTAAAAGACGATGAGCCAACAAGACGAATTTCCTGGGTTACTGCGGCATCTATTGCAAATGATTTAAATAAAATAGAAGATAAGATAACTGAAATTCCTGATAAAAAATTTCTTGCTATATACCAAAGGGATTGGACGCATATTTTTCTGAAGTTTGTTCAAGGAAAAGAAGCAGTTTATTTTTATGGTGTTTTGGATTGTAAAGGTGATAGCGAACGAGCAAAGCTGAACTTTGCAGCTAGAAAATGTAGAAAGGGTAATGGAATAGCGGTGCATGGACTAATACCCCAAATTTTTTGTTTTGATATTGAAGAGGATGATATTGCTAAAATACTTAAGCTAATCGATCCAGTTTTTCTAAAAGAAGCTAAAGTTTCTATTTTTGATTCAGATGGGAAAATATCTTTAAATGTATTGAGCTTTAATTATTTGGTCTTTAAGCCGCTTCATGATTATTTATTGCATAAACGAGAGTGTAAAAGAGTGTTTGATAAAACTGATGGGTTTATTTTACATCACCCATCTGACAAAAACCCCTGAGTTAAGTTAAGGTCGGTATGTTTGTTTTAAGAGCACCAGACAAACAATCTGCTGCTCTTAAAAGTTTGCTTTTGTTGGGCGTTGAAAAATAGTGTTTTATTTTTTTAAGCTAAGGCGAACTTGTTATTAATGCGGGTTCAAAGTCCCGCAAAAGTCCCGCAAAAATTTCGGCATCAAAAAACAGGCGTGTAACTTATTGAAAAATATGGGCCCACCAGGACTTGAACCTGGGACCAACGGATTATGAGTCCGCTGCTCTAACCAACTGAGCTATAGGCCCACAGAAAACGGAAAGTTTATCACTAAAACTCGCTTTCATCATCCATAAATGTACGCAAAAATTCTGCTCGACTTGGATGACGAAGTTTTCTTAAAGCTTTAGCTTCAATTTGACGAATACGTTCACGGGTAACGTCAAATTGTTTACCGACTTCTTCTAATGTATGATCGGTATTCATATCAATACCAAATCGCATACGTAACACTTTAGCTTCTCTGGCAGTTAGTGTTTTTAAAATTTCTCGAGTTGCTTCTTTAAGGCTTTCTCGAGTGGTTGCATCTAAAGGCGACATAGTTGTTGCATCTTCGATAAAGTCTCCCAGGTGAGAATCTTCATCATCGCCAATAGGGGTTTCCATAGAAATAGGTTCTTTGGCAATTTTCAAGATTTTTCGGATTTTATCTTCAGGTAAATCTACAAATTTTGCTAATTCTTCTGGAGAAGGTTCTTTTCCAGTTTCTTGCAGTATTTGTCTTGCTATTCTGTTTAATTTGTTAATAGTTTCAATCATATGTACAGGAATACGAATAGTTCTAGCTTGATCGGCAATTGAGCGAGTAATAGCTTGACGAATCCACCAAGTTGCATAAGTTGAAAACTTATAGCCGCGTCGATATTCAAATTTATCAACGGCTTTCATTAAGCCGATATTACCTTCTTGAATAAGATCTAAGAATTGTAAACCACGGTTAGTATATTTTTTTGCAATAGAAATTACTAATCGTAAGTTAGCCTCTACCATTTCTTTTTTGGCACGTCTAGCTTTGGCTTCTCCAATTGACATGCGTCGATTAATATCTTTGATTTCAGTAATAGTCAGTAAAGTTTTTTCTTCAATTTCTTTTAATTTACGTTGTGCACGAATAATTTCTATTTTGTATGGCTCTAACTCTGTACCATATTCTTTAGATTTAAGATGTTTTTCAATCCAGTTTATGTCTGTTTCGTTATTAGGAAAAGATTTAATGAAAATTTTACGGGGCATTTTTGCTTTAATCACACAACAACGCATAACCAATTTTTCTTGTCGACGAATAGAGGTCAAGAAACTACGCATTCTGCGTGTTAATTTATCTACTAGACGAGGAGTTAATTTAAACTCCATAAAATAATCAGCGAGAGATTCTAATTTCTTTTGTGTAGTTTTATTATCTCTACCGTCTTTTTTCTCAGCTTTTGAAGCAGCTTGATAAAGCTTATCTAATTTAGCAAAACGTTTTTTAGCTTCTTCAAGATCTGGTCCAGTATCTTCGAAAACACCTTCCCCACCTTCTTCATCTTCTTCTTCTGTAATAGCGATACTGTCATCTTCAATGATTTCAGAAGCTGCTTTTTTAGAATCTTTAGCTTCATCAATATCAGGAAGACTAGGAACTTCAGGCGGGGTAAAATCAATCCAGCCAGTTAAAATATCACTGAGTCTTCCTTCATCATTACCCATGCGTTGATAGAGTTGCATGACATGATGAATAATTTCAAAATTATAAGCTAAAGCATGAAGGATTTGTTTAATACCCTCTTCAATACGTTTAGCAATTACAATTTCACCTTGACGGGTTAAGAGCTCTACGCTACCCATTTCGCGCATATACATACGAACGGGATCAGTCGTACGACCAACCTCTGAATCAACACTAGAAACCAAGGCTGCAGCGACTTCTTCAGCAGTATCTTCATCGGCAGTTTCATTTTCTAATAAAGTATCAGGGTCAGGAGGGCTTTCACATAAAATAATACTCATCTCTTCTAGTAGATTATAAACATTATTAATCTGCTCGGAGTCAATCATTTCGGGTAGATGGTCGTTAATTTCAGTATAAGTCAGATAACCTTGTTCTTTACCACGATTAATTAATGCAAGCAATTCAGATTGTTGCTGCTGATTTTGGCTTACCATAGTGTTGCTAAACCTTTTATATGTTGTAAATGTATGAGTGCAACCAGTTAAAAAAGCTCCACATTATAAGTATATAAATTATTAGAATCCAGCATTCTTCGCATTTAATAATGACTGGAGCTCTTGTTTTTCTTCAGAAGAAAGGGCTGAAAGCCTAGCCTTGTTCAAAAAATACTCTATTTTATTATCAATGACTAATTTATTGATATGTTTAAGGGTATCTTCTAGTTCAATAATCACGCCCCCCTCAGGGGTAATTAATTCAACACTAGCTAGTTTAATTAAAAACTCGACTTCTGGTTGGTCTCGCCAATGCTCAATTATAGTCCCAGTGTTAATATTGGGGTTGGTTTGTGTTAAATCAAGTAGCCGCTGCAATAAAGGCAATCCTGGTAAATTGGCTTCTGGTAAAGTTGCTTTTAAATGACTAGTAGCTTGTGGATATTGAAGTATTAAGCTAATGGCATACCTAATAGGAGATTGTCTAGCTGAAAAATTTTGTGTTTTAGATTTTCCAATAGAAGGAGTGTTAACAGGCGCTATTTGACTCCAAGTAGTTATTTTTTCTAAAGGAGTATGACTGATTTTTGCTAATTCAGCTATGAGTAATTCTTTAGTAATTGTTGCAGTAATAGTTTGTAAATAAGGCATTGCCATCGCAATAAGTTTGACTCGACCTTCTAAAGTTTCTAAATTAATTTGTGCACATAAATGTTCAAAAAAATGTTCAGATAAAGAGATGGCTTTCTCCAGTTGCGCTATAAAATTAGCTTGACCGTGTTTGCGAATATAGCTGTCAGGATCTTCGGTAACTGGCAGAAAACAAAAATTGACTTGTGTTTGCTCATTAAGTAACGGTAAGGCAATTTCTAAAGCTTTCCAAGCTGCTTTTTGTCCGGCCAAATCGCCATCAAAACAAAAAATAATCTGTTTACAAGTGCTTAGCAATCGCCGTAAGTGGTTACTAGTAATAGCTGTACCCAATGTTGCTACGGCATAATTAATGCCATGTTCTGCTAAAGAAATAACATCCATATAGCCTTCTACTACTAAAAGCCGCTCTAAATTAGGATTCGCTTGTCTTGCCTCATAAAAACCATATAGTTCTTGGCCTTTGTGAAATACGATTGTTTCTGGTGAATTTAAATATTTTGGTAGGCTATTATCAAGAACTCGTCCACCAAACCCTATCGTGCGACCACGTCTATCACGAATAGGAAAAATAATGCGTTCACGAAAACGGTCATAAGTTCGTTGATTATCATTTTCAATAAGTAAACCAGCTTTTAATAATAATGCAGCGTGTTTAGGAAAAGCTTTAAGTAAATTGTCCCATCCTGGTGCAGCATAACCTAAGCCGAAGCGTTGAATAGTGGTTGCTGATAAGCCACGCTGAATTAAGTAATGCTGAGCTTTTTTTGCTTGTGGGTGATTAGCTAATTGTTGACAATAAAATTGTTCAGTTTTAACTAATATTTCTAATAAAGCCTGGTAATCAGGATTGACGTGGGTATCTAAGGTTGGCATTTGTAGGCCTAGTTGATGAGCAAGATTTTCAATAGCCTCTACAAACTCAATTCTTTCATAATCCATAATAAAACCAATAGCATTGCCACTTGCTCCACAGCCAAAACAATAAAAAAACTGTTTAGTGGGACTAACACTGAAAGAAGGAGATTTTTCATTATGAAAAGGGCAGAGCGCTGTATAGTTACTGCCCGCTTTTTTTAAAGGAACATAGCGCTCAATAACCGACACAATATCAGCTTTGGTAAGTAATTCATCAATAAAAGCTTGGGGTATACGTTTAAACATGTTGTCCAAAGCATAAAATAAAAAAGGAGTTTCAGCAATTTTAAAAATTAACTATTGCCAGCAAGCTTGTTTTTGATTTTTTGGCTGACAACAGACATATCTGCTCGGCCTTGAAGTTTGGTTTTTAAAAATGCCATTACTTTGCCCATCTCTTGTATACCAGCTGCTTGGGTTGCAGTCATAGCTTCGTTAATTAAGGCATCAATAGCTGTTTCACTAAGTTGTTCAGGTAAAAAACTTTGAATAATTTCTATTTCAGTATTTTCTTTTGCAGCAAGTTCTGGACGATTGCCTGCAATATATTGCGTGGCAGAGTCTTTACGTTGTTTAATCATTTTATTTAAGATGGCAATAACTTGTTCTTCGTTCAATTCAATTCGAGTATCAATTTCTGATTGCCGAATAGCTGCATGAATTAATCGCAAAGCACCTAAACGTGCTGAGTCTTTGGCACGCATAGCGGTTTTTATTTCATCTTGTAATCGTTCTTTAATGGACATAGCGTTAATTATTCGCTGCGACTGTCACTGCTGCTACGGTTGCTAGAAGCTGATGAGCTAGCTCCTTTTTTACCGCTGTTCATGCCAGTAAATCTGTCTTTAGAAATACGTTTCAGTAAACGCTTCTTTGCAGCTGCTGCTTTACGTTTACGTTTCCAAGTAGGTTTTTCATAAAATTCATGCCGACGCATTTCAGTTAAGACGCCCGCTTTTTCGCAGATACGCTTAAAACGCCTTAAAGCTGAGTCAAAGGCTTCGTGATCTTTTATTCGGATACCAGGCATTTAAATCATCACTCCAAAAATTAATTGTTTAGAAAAAGTTCGCTATTCTACTCTGTAATTAATTAATATGCAAAGAGATTTCATTTGTTTTCTCTTAGCTGAAAAGTCCATAATCATTTGTTTGAATGGTTAATTTTTGTTAAGATCGTGTGATTTTAAAGTGAAAGATTCAATCAATGCGTGTACTAGGAATTGAAACGTCTTGTGATGAAACAGGTATAGCGATTTATTGTTCAAAACATGGACTATTAGCTCATGCTGTCTATACCCAAACTGATATTCATCGTATTTTTGGGGGTGTGGTTCCAGAACTAGCATCCCGAGACCATGTGCTTAAAATTTTGCCAATGATCAAGGCGATACTTCAAGAGGCGCATTTATCTTTACAAGACTTAGCAGGTATTGCTTATACGGCAGGACCCGGCTTAATTAGTGCTATTATGGTTGGAGCAGCTTTAGCACGTAGTTTAGGTTATGCTTTGCAAATCCCTACCTTAGGGGTGCATCACATGGAGGCACATCTTTTAGCCCCCATGCTTGAAGAAGAGAAACCCGCCTATCCATTTGTTGCCCTCTTGGTATCAGGAGGCCATACTCTATTAGTAAAAGTAGAGGCTTTAGGGCATTATCAATTATTAGGAGAGTCGGTTGATGATGCAGTGGGTGAGGCTTTTGATAAGACAGCAAAATTATTAGGCTTACCTTATCCAGGAGGACCTGAACTTGCTAAATTAGCTGAGCAAGGTCAGAGAGGTCATTATCAATTTCCAAGGCCTATGATTCACAGCCCCGATTTTAATTTCAGTTTTAGTGGTTTAAAAACAAGTGTCTTACAAGTTGTGACTAAAGCCACGCTAACGCCAGCTATCAAAGCAGATATAGCGAAAAGTTTTGAAGAAGCGGTTGTGGATACCTTAGTCAGTAAATGTCGTAAAGCCTTACTTCATACTGCTCTTAAACAGTTAGTCATCGGTGGGGGGGTAAGTGCTAATAAATCTTTAAGAGCAGACTTAGCAAAAATGGCAAGCGAAATGGGCGCTAAACTTTATTATCCAAAACTAGAATTTTGTACCGATAATGGTGCAATGATTGCTTATACCGGCTGTCAACGCTTGCTGCTTGGCCAACACGATGATCTAACAATTAAAGCAAGACCTCGTTGGTCATTAGAAGAATTAACCAATTAAGCATTAATTTATTCGGGTTTATTAAAAACAATTTTGGCTTCATTCCCTGATCTTAAACGTTCAATGTTGCTTCGATGACGCCAAATAATAATAAGAGCCATTAACACTAAGCCAACAAAATAAGCTGGTTGAAAGAACAAGCAAATAATTGGAGTAATGATACAAGTGACTAGAGAAGCTAGAGAGGCGTAGCGGAAAATAGCTGCTAAAGCAAACCAAATAACAAGGCTGATAATACCTAAAGGAAACGATAAAGCAAAATAAGAGCCTAAAGCAGTTGCTACGCCTTTACCACCTTGAAATCTAAAAAACAGTGGATACATATGACCTAATACAGCCACTAAGCCAACAATACTTAACATCATGCCATGAACACCTAATATTAAACCAATAAAAACAGCAATAAATCCTTTTAAGCCATCACCAAGAAAAGTAAGTAACGCATAAGTTTTGCCAGCAGTGCGTAAAATATTAGAAGCCCCCGGGTTATTTGAGCCTTGAGTTCGAGGGTCAGGCAGGTTTGCTAATTTACAAACAATAATGGCGCAATTAATAGAACCTAATAAATAAGCAATCACTAGTGTTATGACAAGAAGCATGACCTTTCTCCTTAAAGTAAGTTTGCAATTGATTCTACGAGAAAAATGAGGAGATTCAATTAAATATTTGAAATAAGTGAGCAAAATAAAGTGCTTAATTTAATGAAGCGATTAATTTTTATACTCAATAGGCAAATTTTTTTATAAGGCCATAGCATGATCAAATTAATAGATCTTTATTTAAGTTTCGGACAAACTTTAATCATTTACATAAAAAGTTGGCTAAGAACAGATTAAAAATTATTGATTTGAGTTATTTTAAAATGAGCTTTGGCTATTTCAAGGTCATGAATGAGTGCTTGATAACTGTTGTTAACAAAAAGCAGTTTAGCCACATCTTCGCCGGTGCCTTTGCGGGTTTTAATTAGGTCACCTACTTTTTTCTTTAAATGAATGGATTCAAAGGAGGGGAGCTTTTTAAGTTCTGCTAAGCCTTCAATCGCTGTAATTTTACCAGCGCCTGGATGAAAGACCCAAACTGCTACATAGTGGGTAGCAGTTGTTTTTATGAAAGGGGTTTGGTTTAAATTAATTTCAATAAGCGTTTGCCAAGGATTAAACCCATAGGCTTTTTCGATTGCCTCCATGAGGTATCCACCTGGTGGACGAATAGCAAGCTCTCCTATTACTAAACCTAACGGAGTTTTAAAAAATTCCATATGCACAATAGTATTGTTTAGCTCAAAAGCTTTCATCATACGGGTGATCAGGTTAGTAAGTTCAGTCTGATTTACTAAATGATTAGGACCTGGAATAATATTAATTTCTAATGTTTTATAATACTCAGTCAGATTTAAAAAAATAATCTGTTGACTACAAATAAAAAATTCAACACTCATTTCAATGCCTTTAATAGCTTGTTCAATGAGAAAGTTTTTATTAATTAAAGGCTCTAGTTCAACTTGATGGTTAGTGATATATAAATTTCTACTTCCAGAGCTAGCTCTAGGTTTAGCATAAACAGGTGTTCCCCATTTAATAAAGATCTCTTGAGTATTAAGATCCTTAGTTAGCAATTGAAAATCTGTGATTGGGATATGATAGTTCTTCGCTAAAGTTTTCATTAAAAACTTATCATGACAAGCTTTTATTTTTTCAATATTTACCGGATGATGAAAGACTTGCTTTAATAAAGCAGTAGCAATGACTCCAGCCTCAGTTAAAGCGATAAAACAGTCAACATTAAAAGCTTGAAAAAAATTTATTACCGCTGATGAAAGCTTTTCTTCAGAAGTTGGGAATTCACTTATATAATAGGCCACCAAGGATTCACGTACGGAAAAGGGAATAGGCTTATTTGACCAGACGATAATAGAAAATCCCAGCTGTTTAGCTGTTCGGATTGCAGGCTGTCGATAACCCATAAAAGCGATAATTTTCATAGGCTTATTATGATTATTTTCTTAGTCTAGGCAACAAAATTTTGTATGGATAAATATTGACCATTTAAGCGTTTTTATGTATACTGCCATCACTAATAATAACAAAAAACATAATAAAATGAAAAATAAGGCTTTTTATTCCTTTTATCGAGCTGTTCGAAAAGCTCAACAATTGCTCTATCGCGAAAATATTACTCTAGAGAATATTCTTCCCTTCATTGGGCAGGTTGTAAGTGATTCAGAGCTTGAATATCTAGCTGCAGAGGTTAAAGAGAAATTTCCTGCCGAATTTCTGAATTATGCGGAAGCTTTTTTAATTCGGTATTATGCTTTAAGAAAAATAAGTCCAGTACTTATTCATTATTATCATTATCGTGAATTAGAGTTACAGGGGTTAGAATTTTTAGCCGAATTAGCTAGAAAACCAGCGTTAACCTTGGGCTCTATTACTGATAAAGAGGTTGCGATTGAAGTATTATTGCAAATCGGCAACGAAGAAACAATCATCGAATATTTAGCCAATCCAGTTAATAAAGAAAAATTCTTCGCACAAACAGCAGAAGAAATATTTATTTTTTTCCAATCGATGATGCAAAGAGAATATTTTAATGTTATTAATTTTCTTAAAAAAGAATATTTTGAAAACAGCTTAATAAGAATCTTAGATTTTTTTAATGAATGTGAATTTAGAGATTGCAGATGGCGTTATTTAGTTGATGGCATAATTTTTAAAACCGAAGATGATTTAACTAATTTAGAGTTAATTAATGTATTAATGGAAATTGAAAATATGTCACCATCATTAAGTAGTTTCAGATTAAGAATGTTAAATCGTTTTTGTCGTTTAGCTGATGAGCGAAGAGAAGATATTATTTTAACAAAAAAGAAGAGCGACTTACTGGATGGCCTTTTTGTTGAGATTATTTCCTCTCCGAAGAGTATTAGTGAATTGATAGAAGTTTGTAAATTTCATCACATAGAATACTTATTAGTAAAATTGATAAAATTATTAAAAATGTATCGTGATGATTGCCCGAAAATTCGGGGAAATTTTTTTGTTCAAGAGCTAAAAAATGTTGCGCTCAAAGCAAGATATAGTGCGGTGCTTTATGAGTTGCAGCCGTTTTTAACTAGACAAACACCAGAGGATAATTCTCAGCTATTAAAATTAACTTTAGAAAGTGGAAATTTAAATGTTTTAAAATGCTTGATCACAAAATTTCCTAAATCCTTCTTTATTAAAAAATTAGAACAAATGATAAGACTAATCTACAAAACCAATCAACTGGAAGCTTTTGAATTACTGTGTCAAAATGACATTATTATCTATCAGGATTCTACGGCTTTTTATTTTGAAAAATTTATTTTATCAGCTGCAATTCAGCAGGAGTTTGCTTTGGCTGATAGACTACTGGATTATTTGCCAGAAGACAGGCAACGAGTAATGTGTGAGTTAATTGATCAGCATATTCCTTTACAAGAAAGAAAAATCTCTGATCACACCACCTTTGCTGCTAGATTTCGAGATTTTCAAAAAGGGTCTGGTATTGATACCCAAAGGCATTACAGCATCGAAGTAGAAAAGTTAATTCATTTGGGCGCTTATTTCATTAAGGCTTATGCTACTGAACCAGTAAAGATATTTTTTGAATTAAGAGAAATTTTTTCTACGGCAAGAGGAAGAATTGCTTCTCAAGCAAATACTGACGAAGCTTATAATTTCGGCATGAGAAGAGCGCCAAAATATGATGGACGTCACTATTATACACCAATGGTAGGCAGTCCATATTCGCAATATAAAGATTTTTTTACTTTGCCTAGTTTTAACCGAATTTATGAAAGTACTGTTACTATCAGAGCCAGCAGTTGGGAGGTAAGAAATCTCAAAACTAGCAATTCAAGTAATATTTTAACAACGATTAGAGTGTTAGAAGATTCATTAGGTTGGTTTCATACTAATGCTGTAGAATTTAAAGTTATTGAACCACTTTTAGCAGATTGTTTCCAAACAGTTGTGCAAGCTGAATTAAAAGAAGAGTTTATAGAAAATCTAGGCAAATTTATTTGGCTTTTTGCACAAATGACACCGTATCAACGTGGTAGTGCAGCAATTCTTGAATGGTTTATTAAATCAATTTGTTTAGCAAAAGGCTACAGATTTCCACTTATTGATAAAAGCTGTTTGTTAGATTGTTTGGTTTTATCAATTCCGAGTGAAATAATTTTTTTAGAAATGTTTAAAACAGAAGTAGGTCCTAATATCATTGTATTGCCTGAAGCTGAGCAATTTAAAGTAAGTCACTTGGGACAAAGTTTGAGTTGCTTGTCTTCTTATGCTAGCACGAGGGGTCGTGGTTATGGATTTTTCCCAGCAGAAAGTAGAGGAGCAGGGGCAGTAGATAGGGTAGCAGATGAAGAAGGAATTTTAGTGCCCGCGGTTCGTGTTTAATAAACTATAAAAAGCTTAGCTAAGTTGGAGTTGCTATATTATAATAAAAATATTAGCAAACATGAAAAATAATTTTTTTTACAAACCCTATCAGGCAATTTGTATTTATTTACTTTAAGGGTATAAATTTGAAAAATGATACTAATTTAATTTGGTTAGATCTTGAAATGACCGGTTTAAATGTTGAGTTAAACCGTATTATAGAGATTGCTACGATTGTGACAGACAAGGATTTAAACATTTTAGCTGAAGGTCCGGTTTTTGCTATTCACCAAAGTGAAGAGGTTCTAGCTTTAATGGATAACTGGAATATCAAACAGCATGGTAATTCTGGGTTAACCGAAAGAGTAAGAAATAGTCAAATTATAGAACATGAAGCTGAGGTCAAAACAGTTGAATTTGTAAAACAATATGTTGATTCAGGAAAATCACCGCTGTGTGGAAATAGTGTTTGTACAGATAGAAGATTTTTATATCGCTATATGCCAGAGTTAGAAAATTATTTTCATTATCGTTTATTAGATGTTTCTACGTTAAAGGAATTAGCTATCCGTTGGGCGCCTGCCGTTTATAAGGGACTAAAAAAAGAAGCTAAACACTTAGCTTTGGAAGATATCAAAGATTCTATTGCTGAGCTTGCTTATTTTCGTAAGCACTTGACTGAATTTATGGAAAATTAATATACAGTTTTATTGCTTGCAGATGTTTGGTCTTAGGGTAAAATTAATAAAACCAGTGACTAAGGGGTATTAGCCATGACCAGTGAGGCTGTGAGAGCCTCTGCTAATAATAATAAAATCACTCAAGCAGAGTTTGATGAACTTTATTTAGCTTCTATTGATAATCCAATCTATCGCCCCATTCTTGATAATGTAAGACATTTCCGACTTGCCAATTTGTTAATTGACCATGGTTTTTCCTTAGATTTAAGCGGACTTAATTTACGTAATCGCAACTTTAAAAATGCAGATTTTATGGGTATTAAATTAGAGGGTGCAGATTTGAGCGGTTCAGTGTGTGATTATGTTGATTTTACCGGGGTTTCTTGCCTTAATATCAAAGCTGATGGCAATACTAAGTTATTTAAAGCTAAATTAACGGAAGCGCAGTTATTACAACTTCATGCAGAGCCTTTAGAAACCTTGCAAGCCTTAGAAAAGAAAGCCAAAGATTTTCTTAATGTAGAGGATTCATTTGGGTTACCAGATTTTGCTTAATTACCAATAATTGATTAATGTCAGAGTTGTTAAATCTAGAATAGATTTTTTCGAAAATTGTAAAGGCAAATTGTATTTACCATGCCCAAAGAGATGAGTTTTTAAGACGGGTATAGAACATTCTTCTGCAAAATGTCGCAATACTTTTTGAATAGCAGGTTGCAATTTTGGCTCTGCAGGATAAGAAAAATCACCGAATAGAATAGCATTAGCATCATCAAATTTTCCTAAACGTTGTAAATAATGCAAAGTGCGACGCACAACGTGGGGTTTTTCATTTACTTCTTCAATAATGATGATTTTATTTTTAGTTTCAATTTCCCACAGATCGCCAATACTAATATTTAATAAGCTAAGATTACCACCTATTAAATTTCCTTTAATAAGTTTTGATTCTAAAGCAAGAGAGTTTAAAGGGTTTAAATGAGATAAAATCACTTTTTTTTGTTTACCTAATAAACAGTTAAAGATTATTTTTAGATTAGCAGCACTAATATGATGTTTAATTGTTTGAATAGCCCCAGGACCATGAATAGTGGGCCACTGATAAATTTGGTTAAAGTAAATTAATAAAGGTGTAATATCACTAAAGCCAATGAGAGGTTTAGGTGCTAAGGTTTTAATTTTTTTAGAGTGTTTATGAATAAAAGGGATGGTATCAGCAGTTCCTTCACCACCTCGTAGTGCCCAAAGAATAGAAATTTTAGGGTCTAGTAAATATTCAAGAAATATTTCTGCGCGTTCTTTTGCTGGTAGAATTCGATAAGTATCAGTCTGATAAATTGCTTTTAATTGATAATGTTGCTGTAAATAAGTTTGCACAGATTGGGGTTCTTGTTTAGTTAGCGCATTAGCCCCAGTACAAAATAGACCTATTGTTTCTGATTTTAACATGTAATAAATATCAATTGATTGAAAATAAGATCAATGTACTAAAATTTAATAAACTTGTCATTATATCAAATTTAATATTTAGAGTTATCCTCTTCCCATGATTAGGTGAATGTCATGTTGAGGAATGCTATCTTGATCAGCCACTAATCTTGATTCTCCTGCTGGTAAGGCAGGAGAAGGTGTTAATTTGGGAGTAGAAGTTGGTTCGCGTATACTATTTTGATCAATAAATCTCATTAGATCCTCAGCAGTTTTATCATGAGTGGGCGTAATAAACAAAAAATACGCATTCAAGATTACTGAAAATAACCAATCCTTGAGATCAGGGAAATTTTCATAAGTGATTTCTAAATTTTCAATGAGCGCTGATAAGGAACCATGAGTAATTTGATGAGCATAAAGAATCCTAAAAAAACGTAATGACTCTGGAGTTGCATGGGCAGACAAATAAATTTTAAAAGGAGCAAGAGTACTTTCTAGCTCTAATCTACTTAATTCAGATGAAATTAATGATAATAATTTAAATTGTTCATACAAATTAAAAATAAGTTTTTCAGAAGGTAATTCGTCAGTTGTTAAGGGAAATAAAAGAGAGATTAATTGCTCAATAGATTGATTTATACTGTGAATGGATTCTTCTCTAGTGCTTGTTACTCCTTCCTCTTCTAGTTCATGAGGCCCAAAGCCTTCACTTGTAAGCCAGAGTGTAGTTTGTGTTTTGATACTCGCAAGAGTAATGCACAATATTCTTGCTGTATTAACCAAATTACGATTAGCTAATAACTCTATAAAGGTTATTAACGCTTTAGTTTTATTTTCTGTTCTCAGTTTAATAAAGCAATCGGATCTTAATGTGTTTATCATATCATCGGATAGTGGTTTATTACCAATTTTTGCTTCCAGTTTAGCTTTAACAAAACTAAACGAGCAGGTTGCATAATAGATATAATTTTCATCCCGTAAACAAAAATCACTCAAATAAACTTTTACTTTTTGTAAACAAAGAGCTTTAATTTCAAAGATAAGCTCATTGGAAATAAATTTTGTTAATTTTCCAAGTTCAGCTTGGTGGTTTGCAAATAGCCTATAAATTTCTTCTAAGGAAGCTGTCGCATAATCAATATAGTTTATACTATCAATGCAGAGTTTAGTTAAACGCTCCCTAAGCTGATTGTAACATAGTGTACGGATAGTCATTAACAGGTCTTCTGGAATAAAATGAGCGTTAAACTCAATAAGAGAATTTTGAGCAAGAGCAAATTTTGATTCTGTTAAATCTGCGCAAGCATAATAAATATAATGATCATTGTGCAAACAAAAGGTTAGTAAATAGTCATAAAATTTTTTCTTACAAATTTGTTGAATAGTTTCAATAGCTGATAAAAGAGATTCTGATTCAGCTATTTTACTCAGTGCTAGTATTTCCTCTATTGAAGCTGTGGCAAAAAAGATAAAGTTTGTGTCGGATGAACAATAGAGTAATGCGCTTTTAAAACAATTTGCTTGGATTAGAGTTAAACTACTTTCTGAAAAAGAAGCTTCTGCTAAAGCTGGATTATGAGTTAATCTTGAATATATTGCCTCATTGCAAATTAATCCAAAAGTCAAATAATTAGGAAAATCATAGCAGTATGTGCGCATAAATTGCTTAAATTTAATTTGGCGTACGGCTGTTATTTCTTCATGCAAAAAACCAAGAATGCGGATTTGTTGAGGACTTATTTCTGGTAAATAAATTCTTAAAGAGCTTGGCTCTACATGAATATTTTCAGTACCAAAAATAAAATTTATATTTAAATAAAGTGTATTAATAACACTGCGCACTGAGTTTAATAAATGATATTTAGCATGGTCGATAGCAATATCAATATCGATAGATTGACTGGCTAGTAATTCAGCTGCTGCATGTAGGAGAGGATCTGCAACAATTAAACATTTAATTTCAGTTTTTGAAAAAGCAAGTAAATAATCAATGCAATTAATTTCTGCAAAATGCTCTATAAGTAATTTTGTAAAAATAAATTTTAATAAAACAGGCTGAGAAATTAATCTCTTGTATAAAGTGGTATAGACATTAAAAGGGCAATGATCTAAAACTCTTTCTGTTGATGTAAAAGAACTTGTATTAAAACTACGAAGCCTTTCTGTTAGAATAGGTAGCATAAGACGGGACCTAACTTCTTGTATCAGCTCGTCAGATAAGCCCCATAGTTGTTTAGTAAGGTCAGGAAGTTGAGGAAGCCTACTTTTTAAAATCATTAAAGTGTGAGTATTACACAATAATCTGTATTCTAGTGATGATATTTTATCACTAATGTTAGTTGCTAGTAATTGTATCGCTGCATTAAGCAAAGTAGAGGAGTCTACCTGTAGAGATTGGTTTAAGGCATATTGTATAAATGGTAGTTCTCTAAAAAATGGAAACGAAGAGGCGAGAGAATAAGCTAATGAAAAAACATCATGATAAACAATGCCAGCTGGAATAGGTTTGTCTGGGGTCATTTCAACTCGATCTGAGGTCCAATAAGAGCAGCTTTTAAAAGTAGTAACTGCTTCATAACCTAGTTTGCAGCCGCAACCAAAATCAATGAAATTTATTTCGTAGCCGAATTCAGTTTTATTAATTAAAATGTTTTTAGGTTTTACATCACCATGAATAATTCCTTTGGCGTGTAAATTTTGCAATGCCTGTAAAATAGCAATGAAAATTTTTAATTTTTCTATATCATCTATGGATTCGTTTTGTAAATAAACATCTAAAGTGATGCCAGGTAGCTTTTTGATTATTAAAGTATAATTTAAATATTCTGAGTCTTCAGTTGGAGTTGTATCATAAAATACCGAGCCACCATGGGCTTCAAAGAATAGGTGAGCTTCTAATTCTAAATATTCTCTTTCTCTGACATGGACTCTTCCTAGTTTAATTACAGAATAAGGATAGATAACAGTTGTGTCAGCTTGACTATAGCCTAATTCTCTAACCTCTCCATAATGTCCTTTGCCTAGAGTATCCTGATGTGGCAGTAGATCTATTCGAACATCAGCAGTGAGAGTTTTCAGCCCCTCTTCTGCAAGCGGTCTATTCTTATAATAATATTTTACAGTATACATAGATTCTCTGATTATTTTTAAGGCATAATAGGGGAGAAATATTAAGAAAAGCTTAATAAAGTAAGTATTTTTTTAAAAATATTTATCCCAATAACCCATTAAAACATAAACCATTGATTTTTAAAATTATTTTAATTAAAGATAGATACTTAACAGGTTGCTTTTTTAATGAGATTAGCAGATTAGAGTCAAATATTTTGAGTGAGGAAAAAACAAAAGCAGTGTTTGAGCAAACCTTAATAAAAAGAGTGGTATAACCTATGGCGTAATAATTTACTTAGTGGCTAGTGCATTAGCTAGACTATCTTTTCCGATAAGAGCATAAAATGAAAACCGAACAACAAAAAATAATAAGAACGCTAGTCAAAAAAAGTAAAAAAATTTCATTAATTAATGTGTGTAATTTTTTTAACCAATTGCCTAAACCCATACAAACTTTTCTAGCTCCTTATATTAGATATGAATTATTTGGAAACTCTCTGACGGTAGAGCCAGGTAACCCTGATTGTTTTGAATACTTACTAGCAAGAAGGGCCTCTGTGGAGACAGTATTACTGAGCCAAGAGCTAGACTTGATGGAATATTATGAATTAACCCTAGAGTTTCAGTTGATGCGAGCTACAGAGCAGTTACAACGCAGTGCTTGAAATATGTTGTGGGTAATTGATATTATTGATTTATTTAAGATTAAAAGATCTTTATCTGCGGCAAGAGAGTTTTTAGAGAGTGGGAAAAGAAATGGTTATGAAATTGTATTAATTGCAAGAAAATTTATTGAAACAAAGCCAATAAGAGAATTGACTGAAGAACTAGCTATTCCACTTATTATTACTAGACAGCTTATATATTATGCTGATGTGCTAGATTTTATTAGTCGCAGTTTGAAAGGATTCAAAACTTTTTTAAAAATATTACTTAGCACAGAAATTACAGCTGAAAGAACTGTGTGCGAGAAAGTTTTTGGAGTTCTAACCATTGAGAGTAGAGAAATAATAACTGATTATAGTAAGCTTCCAGATCAAAGAGAGCTGCCCCGTTTCACTGAATTAGATGCGCTTTATTTATCGAAAATTGAAAACATTCTATTTTTATATCCTTGTCTTGCAGAGCTTGAAACTTTTGCACAGGAGTATTATATAGAAGACTTGTTGATACCGGTCATGTTTGAAATATGTGTCAATAAAATTGCTCAAGAAAATTGGCTTGCTGTTAGAAATTGTTTAGAAATTATCTTCAAAGAAATTTTTAATTTCTCTATTGATTTTTTGAGAAAAGCTAATAGGGTGGCTAACTTTCTAGAAGAAATTAATTTAAATTATTTGCCTTTCGAGATTAGATTATATTTGCTTGATTATTATTTTTATGTTTTGCAAGTCAACGGTATCATTAAAGATTCAGGGCGATTTTATCAGTGTTTGATCAATGCTGAAGAGCCTTTTATTATCAATAGTATGATTGTTTGCAAAAGCTTATTGACGGGTTTGTCCTTAACAGATCTAACCCTATTATTAAATATTTTTGCTGATAGAGTATTTAGAAAGTTTCGAGCCTATGCGCGCCGTGATAATTGGATTGCTGCTTTTAATTTTCAAGAAAAATATTGTTGGCGCTTAGCAGACAAGCAGTGTGTGGCAAGGCGGCTTCCCTTGATGATCATAAAATTAGCAACCAGCTTCAAATTGTGAAAGAAAAGCTGCTTTCTGGCGAGAAGTTTACAAAATTATTAGCCATTGATTTTGATGGAACTTTATTTGAAGAAGGGGAACCTAATGGGGGAAGTTATGAATATTGGCAAGAATGGTTTTTAGAGTTACAGCAAGAACAAGTAAAAGTAATTATCATTACGCAGCGAACCAAAACAATAGGTGAAGAAGCTGTGAATGCTTTTTTGTCAAGAATAAGACAAGCAGATCTACCGAGAGTATATATGGGTTGTAGTATGCCGAAAGCATTTGCACTAGAGTATTTGCATAACATACTGGTAGCTGAAGAAAGTGATTGTGAGCTAATGGTACTGTTGGATGATACTCGTTTTGAAATTGAACAAATTGAAGCAGGTGAATTTAATGGTTTATATGGCATTCAAATCGTAATTGGTAGAGTTGCTAGCTATCAGGAATTTAAAGAAAAAATAGTTGGTGTGGCACATAGCCACTTTACTAGAAAAAAGCCGTCTACTGCGCGATTAACTTTTTGGGAAGATAGGATAGTGGGTTTATCAGATGAAGAACACGAGGCAGAGGTTTTAGGTCCTTCAGATAATGAGGGGGAAGGACTAGATCAAGCGACCTCTGTAAAAGTAAAAGCTTAGCAATAATGAACTTTCAGTAATTGCAAATAAGAAATAAAATTTAGAGTAATGTATTATTTATTAAATTTTAGGCACTAATGTTGATGATCCTGTGCTAAGTGTTGCCACTCCTGTAAACAAACTTTGTTTACAAGCTGATAGGCGTACAGTAGCATTAGATCGATTAAAAAGTTCTGTTACTTTAGTAAACCAGATTCGTTTTATTTCTTGAGTTGAAAAGATCGGATCAGAGAACCGATACAAAAAGGTATAAAAGTAAATTTTAGTATCATGCAAAGAAAAAGAGATTCTAGTTAATCTTTGTAAATTATTTAACAAAGATTTTAAAATTGGTAGAGCGGTTGATTCAGTATTAAGTTCCTCGATAAATAAAGTTAGTAGTGAATTTAGCTCAGTAAAAAATTTTTGCCATTGATCGGGAGTTAGGGCAGCGTATTGTTTGGCAAAGTATTTGAAACCAGGTTTTCTTTTTTCTAAAAGAAGATATAAATGACGTAAACATTTTTTTTGTATTAGATAAATAAGTGAGTCAGGTATTGCTGAGCTGGTTATAATTTCAATTCCTTTTTCTCTTAAAAAAAAGAAACAACTGTATTTAGAAAACTCTGGCTCTGCTATAGCAAAAAATATTAATGAATCGATATCTTTGGAACAAAATGTAAACAGCCATTTTTTAATTAAAGTATAGTAGTTTTGGCAATTGTTTACTAAAATTTGCAAAGTTTGATGGCTGAGAGTGGTAGTCAAACTAGCGAAAGAGGTGCTGTTTAATGTTGTTCTAACAGATTCAGGTTCTGAATTAGTAGATAATAAAGTTAACTGTTTTTTACAATATTCAGTAAGACGATTGAAATCATTGGAATAATGGCAGCAGGCCTGATAAGAGTAGTTTACTATTATTTTAAGATGTCTGTTAGCGATGCCAACCATGTCTGGCAGCTCGCTTAACTCATTTTCTAATTGATCTGGCGCTAATTGTAAAAAGTGATTAATTGCAAGTTGAGGTAATTTTGAGATAAAGATATAAGTAAATGAACGTAAAGTTTGGTTTATTAAATTTGCTAGAGAAACTGTTTGTGACAATGCTTGTTTGAGAAAGCCAAAGCGCGCTAATTTGCTATGCATTTTATGCAGCATATAAACTATTGGATAAAGATCATGGTAAGGGTTTGCTTGTGGCCTAGGCTCTATAGTTTTATTAACTCGATCACGTGTCCAATAAGAGCAATTATCGGCAGTAATGCTAGCCGGCTCTCCTAGCCGATAAGAAAGGCCAAAATCAATGAAATAAATTTTGTAATGACCCTCACTTAATATTTCAATTTGAATGTTATTAAAATTTAAATCGCCATGAATAAGTCCTTTTTCATGTAAAGTTTCTAGAGTGTCGAATATAGCAATTAATATTTTTAATTGTTTAAAATAATTTAAAGAAGCTAAATTACTTAATAGATAATTATAAAGATTTCGGCCGGGTATTTTTTTCATTAAAATTTGGTAAGAGTAGGTATGCCCAATTAGTTGGTCTAATGATTGAGCTATTTCTGGGCGCCTGGTTAAGTCCGGTCTTTGTTGAGTAGTTAAAAATTCTTCCCGCTGTCTTTTTTGTTCAACTTCTGTTAGGGGAAATTTATAAATCTTCAAATAAGCTGCTTGATTTGGAGGGTCAGCATAAACCAAATTAAAAAATACTACCTCTAGTTCTAAATCATTTATTATGCTATTGAGTTGCACATGACTGTCAGTAAGAGTGCGATTGATAATCCCAATTTTCAGAACTAAGCCACTGGTTTCGTAGGTAATGCTGCGTAGAGGAGTGGTGGTAATCCTTAGGAGATCATAGACTTTGCCATTTCTTCCTGTTCCTTGTAGCTCGCCAATAACAAGATAATAACAGATTTCTTCTGGGCCTTGTAAAGATTGAGCAATCTTAATTTTGGTTTTTCTATCAGTACTGCAAAGAAAATAGGTAATTGGCATGGATTTAACTTGTCGTTGGTATTTAAAGTTATTATAACTAAATTATTCTTAAAATAATCTTAAAAATCGCTATTTAGCTACTATTTATTTAATTGTTGGATTAGGGCCCATTTAACATGTTCTTGAACCATAGGATTGGGGTATTGTAATTTATCTTGTAAGGCTTTAACAATTAATAAGCTATAAGGGGCGTTACCTAGACCTACTGCAATATTTCTTAGCCAGCAGTCATAGCCTATGCGGCGAATAGCAGAGCCTTCCGTTTTCTTATAAAATTCAGCTTGAGTCCAGGAGAATAAAGTTAATAGCTCAATGTTATCGAAATTATTTCTAGGTTTAAAATCATTTTCTTGACTGGAGTTAATAAACTTATTCCATGGACAAACTAATTGACAGTCATCGCACCCATAGACTCGATTGCCAATCAGTGGTCTTAGTGTTTCTGGAATAGAGCCTTTTAGTTCAATAGTTAAATAAGAGATGCAGCGTCTGGCATCAATTTGCTTAGGGCTTAACAGTGCTTGCGTGGGACAAATAGCAAGACAAGCCTGACAAGAACCACAACGGGATTTTACAGGCTTATCAACAGGGAGTGGTAAATCTGTAAACAACTCTCCTAAAAAAAACCAAGAACTGCCAGTCGTAGCAAGTAAATTTGTATGCTTTCCAATCCAACCTAAACCAGCTTTCTCAGCTAAAGCCTTTTCTAAAACAGGTGCGCTGTCTACATAGACTCGATAGTTTGTGGTAGTAACCACGTTTTTAATTTTAGTAGCCAGTTGATGGAGTTTAATTTTTAGTACTTTATGATAATCACGACCTACGGCATAACGAGAGATATAAGCTTTTTTCGTATTCCTTAATGCTGCAACAAATTTACTATTAGCTGGTAAATAGTTTAACGCCACACAGATTACCCGTAAGGTCCCAGGGAGCAGCTCCGCGGGTCTTGAACGTAATGGGCCGTGTTTAACCATATAGTTCATTTCGCCATGAAAGCCTTTGGCTAACCAATTTTGCAGATGTTTTTCATGTTCTTGGAGATTAATATCTGCGATCCCAACCTGGTTAAAGCCTAAATCTTTTGCCCATTGTTTAATATCTATAGCAAGTTGTTGATAATTAATGGCAGTTTGTGACATAGTATAGCGATAAAGCAAATAAATAGCCTATAATATCATAAGCTGATAAAAGTGCCGAACGGAGAATGCAAAGATGAGTATGCTCTATTCACAAACCGAAATTCGAGAGTTAGAACAACTGGCTATTACCCATGGAATTAATGCTACTGAATTGATGGCACGGGCAGGCGGTGCAACATTTGCTTTATTACAACGGCATTACAAAGAAGCCAAAGCAATTTTAATATTATGCGGTGGAGGTAATAATGGTGGCGATGGTTATGTGTTAGCAAAACTTGCACATGAAGCAGGGCTTAATATTTATGTTCGCTTTGTAGGAGACTTAAAAAAGCTCAAAGGCGAAGCGCTAAACGCTTGTAAAGCTTGTCGTAAAGCTAAAATTAATATCGCGCCCTGGGACTCAGAAGAACGGTTGGTGATTGATTTAATTGTTGATGCCATGGTGGGGATTGGTCTTAAGGGCGAACTTAAGCCAGAAATAATGCAGGTAATAGAAATTGTTAATCAGGCCGATATACCTGTTTTAGCTATTGATGTGCCATCAGGATTATTGGTTGATACTGGTGATATAGCTGGTAATGCAATTAAGGCGGATAGCACTATTACTTTTATAGGTATTAAATTAGGTATGCTAACTGCTTGTGGACCTGAATATTGTGGCGCTTTATTTAGCTATGATTTAGGGTTGCCAGAAGAACTCTTTGAACAAGTTAGCCATAGTGCTGTCGCAATTGATTTAGAGGTATTTGAAAACTGTTTTGGGCTTAGACCTAGATCAGCGCATAAAGGTGATTTTGGGCATGTGCTTATTGTGGGTGGAGCGCCTGGTATGAGCGGTGCTCCACTATTGAGTGCTTTGGCTGCGGTAAGAGTTGGAGCTGGGTTGGTAAGTATAGCGACGCACTCTCAGCATGCTGCATTTTTAAATATTAATAACCCAGAAATTATGTGTCATGGTGTTAGCTCTAAATATGAATTAAAAGATTTATTAGCTAAAGCCAGTGTAGTGGTAATTGGTCCGGGGTTGGGGACTTCTGATTGGTCCAAGCAGTTATTTGAAACGGCTTTGAGTACAAATCTACCTTTAATTGTGGATGCAGATGCTTTAAATTTGTTAAGTCAAGCACCTCAAAAACATGACAACTGGGTTTTAACTCCTCATCCAGGTGAAGCTGCACGTTTATTAAAAGTAAAAACGAAAACGATACAATGGGATCGTTTTCAGGCTGTAAAAAATTTGCGAAAAAAATATCATGCCATTGTAGTATTGAAGGGTTCTGGGACAGTTATTGGTAGTGAGGTAGAACCTTTAGTCTGCAGCGGTGGTAACCCTGGTATGGCCTCGGGTGGCATGGGAGACTTATTAAGTGGCGTTATTGCAGGTATTGTTGCCCAAGGTAAAGAGCTTTCTTTTGCAGCAGCCTTAGGAGTTTGTTTGCATGCCACTGCAGCTGATAAGGTGGCATTAAAAAAAGGGGAAAGAGGCTTGTTAGCCACAGATTTATTACCTTATTTAACTAAATTAATTAATCGATTATAAATGGAAAAAATATTTCAATTAAATAGTGAGCAAGCGACAGAAGTTTTAGCCAAGCAATTGGCCCAGCTTGTCTTTCAACCCTGTATTATTTTTTTACAAGGTGATTTGGGCGCAGGTAAAACTACCTTTGTTCGATATTTTATAAAAAGTTTAAATTTTCAAGGATTTATTAAAAGCCCAACTTATACTTTAGTTGAAACCTATGAATTATCACAGATGACTATTTATCATTATGATCTTTATCGATTGAAGACAGCAGCAGAATTAGAACTAATAGGGATTCGGGATTATTTTATTAAGCCTGCAGTTCATTTTATTGAATGGCCAGAGAAGGGGCTGCAATTTTTACCTAATCCAGATATTATTATTCAGTTAGCTTGGTTAGCAGATCATAGCAGGAAAATTGTTATGACGGCCAACTCGGCATTGGGGACAGTGTTATTAACAAAGATAGCGGAAAAATGAAACTAAAGTTTACTCTATTTGTTTTGTTTATTGTATTCATGAATTCGTTGTTTTCGCTAACGCTGAATACGATTAAATTTGCTGCTAATCAGCAGTATAGTCAAGTTAGTTTTGGTTTTAATAAAACTTTTACTTATAATCAATTTACATTAACAGGACCCGATCGTTTAGTGATTGATTTTCCAGAAGCTAAATTGAAGCTTAATCCTGCTTCTTTAAATTATTCAGATGTCTTGATCAGAGAAGTAAGGGTTGGTAATAATGGTAGTCGATTGCGCATCGTGTTTGATCTTACTACAGCTATACGATTAGTTGTATACAAAAATCAAAATAAGTTGTTTCTAGATATTTATCCTTTAAAGAGAGTTCCTATTGGTACAGTATTGCCGAATGAGCATAAAGTAATTTCTGTGACCGAGCTTAGTAAATCTATGACCTATCGTTCAGCTATTGTGGTAATTGATCCAGGTCATGGTGGCAAAGATCCAGGCGCTACAGGTCCTAAAGGAATACATGAAAAAGATGTTGTTTGGGCTATTTCTAAAGATGTGCAAGCTAATTTGCAACAGTTTGCTTTAATAAAAGTCTATATGACTAGAACAGGAGATTATTTTGTAACACTGCGAGGTCGGTTAGCGATCGCCCGTCGATCACAGGCTGATGTATTTATGGCGATTCATGCTGATTCCTATCAAGAAAAAGATGCACATGGCGCATCAGTGTTTGCCTTATCCTTGCATGGTGCGACTAGTGAGGCAGCTAGATGGTTAGCAGACAGTGAAAATCACGCTATTTTAGGTGGTGCAAATTTTGATACCAATAGTCGAGTTGTACAATCAGTATTACTAAACTTATCTCAATCTATTACTATTCAAGATAGTCTTATTTTGGGAGCTGAGGTAGTTGGACAGTTGCGGCAAGTAACTGATTTACATAGTCAGCGGGTTGATCAAGCCCCTTTTATGGTTTTAAAATCGCCGGATATTCCGTCCCTATTAGTAGAAACAGGGTTTATTTCTAATCCTTTTGAAGAGGCGCGGCTTAGTAATCCTAACTATCAACGTGCATTAGCCTCAGCTTTAGCATTAGGCATAGTTCAGTATCTTTATCGGTATCCACCTGATAATTCTTTTATCGCTTTGCAGCAGCAAGGTAAATATTCAATTATCATTCACTTTCCTGAAACTTTGCAACAAGTTGCCGCTGCGTATTGGGTAAATGTTAACCGGCTTAAAGCAAGCAATCCTCAAGTAGGTAATGAGCTTAGCGTGGGTCAACAGCTAAAAATACCACCAGCACTTGTCAGCTAGCAAATAAATAGAGTTATTTTTCAATAAGATAATTTTTCTAATCACTTGATAAGAAATTCTTATTTTTCTTAATTGAGGGCTTACTGTAAATTACTTATCATACAGGCTAAAACCTGTAGTAAATTCAGCAAAGAGGATTACATGGTTAAAGTCATTAAAGCTAAGGGGCTTACTACCCTAGCCTTGGTTTTATTAATTACGGGTTCGATTGATAGCATACGAAATTTACCTGTTACAGCTTTATTTGGTAGCAGTTTAATTTTCTTTTTTATTTTTTCTGCAGTGGTATTGTTGATACCTGTTGCTTTGGTTTCAGCAGAATTAGCTTCTACTTACACAGAGCACAGTGGCATTTATGCTTGGGTTAAATTGGCTTTTGGAGAAAAAGCAGGCTTTTTTGCCATATGGTTACAATGGATTAATACAATTGTTTGGTATCCTACTATTTTATCTTTTATTGCAGGTATTTTAGCTTATTTAATCAATCCATCGCTTGCTCAAAACAAATGGTATTTAATTGGTGTAATATTAATAGTATTTTGGGGATTAACCTTTTTAAATTTAAAAGGTCTGCGAATTGCAGCCTGGTTTACTAGTTTTTGTGTTGTCTTAGGTTTCATTATCCCTTTAATATTAATTATGACTTTAGCGATAATTTGGATATTACAACATCATCCTTTACAAATTCAGTTTAACGTTCATTCAATTTTTCCTGCGCTTAATCATGCTCAAAATTGGATTTCTTTGACTGCTATTATGACTTCATTTTTGGGAATGGAGTTAGCTACAGTACATGTTAAAAAAGTTGACAATCCTAGTAAAACTTTTCCCAGAGCATTATTTTTCTCAGTGCTCGTGATTTTAATTACCATGATGGCTGGCTCTTTAGCTATTGCTATTACTTTGCCACACAATCAAATCCAGTTAGTAAGTGGTATTATGCAGGAATTTTCTTTATTTTTTAAAGCCTATCATCTCAATTGGTTTGTGCCGGTAATTGCTTTAATGTTATTTATGGGTAGTTTAGGTGAAATGATCAACTGGATAATTTCACCCGCTAGAGGTTTATTAGAGGCTGGGCGAAATGGATATTTGCCTGCTATATTTTTAAAAGAAAATGATAAAGGGGTTGCTAGTAATCTACTTATTACACAGGCTATATTAGTTAGTATTTTATGCTTAATTTTTTTACTCATGCCCTCGGTTAATGGGTTTTATTGGTTACTAACAGATCTTAGCACCCAGTTATATATGATTATGTATGTGTTTTTATTTTTTTCGGCTTGGACTATTAAGCTTAAAATGCCAATTCTTCCTAATACTTTTAAAATACCTGGCGGGAAATTGGGAATGTTGGTCGTTTGTTTATTAGGAATTATGGGTAGTAGTATTACCATAGTGGTTGGATTTTTTCCACCGGCAAATATTAATGTTGGTGGAGTATGGCATTATGAAACAATGTTTATTAGTGGTATGCTATTCATGTGTTTGCCTGCAGCAGGTTTTTATTATTACAAATATTGTTCTACTAGGTCACTTATCGAAATTCCAGTAGGTGACTTGGAAGAGGATCCAATTAACTAATTAAATACAGGCCGAAAAGGAAGATAATGGAAGCTATAAAAATTAAACTGTTACCTACTAATTTAGCTAATCAAATTGCAGCCGGGGAAGTCGTAGAGCGCCCTGCCTCAGTAGTCAAAGAGTTATTAGAAAATAGCTTAGATGCAGGGGCAAATAAAATTGAAATTGAAATTGAGCAAGGTGGTATTAAATTAATACGTATTAAAGATAATGGTTGTGGTATTCATCAAGAAGATTTGGTGTTGGCACTAAGCAGACATGCTACTAGTAAAATTGCTTGTTTAGAAGATTTAGAAGGGATAGCGACTTTAGGATTCAGAGGAGAGGCCTTAGCTAGCATTAGTTCGGTTGCAAGAGTTACTTTAAATTCGGCTATTACAGAAAACCAAGGAGGATGGTCGGTCAGTATTGAAGGCGATAACAAACCACAAGTTTCACCCATTGCTCATCCTCAAGGAACTACTATAGAGATTCGAGATCTTTTTTTTAACACACCTGCACGAAGAAAATTTTTACGTGCAGAAAATACTGAATTTAATCATATTGAAGAAACTTTTAAACGAATCGCGATGAGTCATTTTGAGGTTGGATTTACCTTACGCCATAATCAACGGTTAATTTATAATTTTAAGTCAGCCCTAACTGATTTAGATAAAGAGTTACGGGTAGCAACACTCTGTGGGCAACCTTTTATTGAACAGGCTGTATGCATTAAATCAGAAGCCGCAGGTATTCAGCTATCAGGTTGGATATCCTTACCAACTTTTTCCAGAAGTCAGGCTGATTTACAATATTTGTACGTAAATAATCGAATTATTAAAGATAAAATGCTCAATCATGCCATTCGTCGTGCTTACCAAGATGTTTTATACAATGGACGTTATCCTGCTTATATTTTATATTTACAAATTGACCCTAAGACCGTTGATGTAAACGTTCACCCTACTAAACATGAGGTTAGATTTCGAGAACAAAGACTAATTTATGATTTTATTTATAAAAGCTTACACGATGCAATTGCGCAAACTAAACCAAAAGAGTTTGTAGAAACCTTAACTACTCAGCAAGTTACATCATCAAAGCCAGCAACTCCTTATTTTAATTCTTATTCCAAGCAGTCTGCTATGCCATTACATCTAGAAGAAAAAATGGCAGTCTATCAAGCTTTGCATCCTAAGGTTGCAGAAAGCTTTTCTTATGAAGTGCTAGCTTTAGCGGAACCAGTTACTACTGTTCAACCGCAAGAATTTAGTGAAGATAAAGTAGAGATACCAATCTTAGGTTATGCTTTAGCTCAATTACAAGGCATTTATATTCTATCTCAAAATAAAAATGGTTTAGTGATTATTGATATGCATGCTGCTCATGAACGTATTACCTATGAAAAAATGAAAAAAGAGTTGGCTGAAAATCGTTTAATTGTTCAACCTTTGTTAATGCCAGTTACATTACAGGTAAGTAGTCTTGAAGCAGATAAAGTAGAAGAAAACCTATTACAACTAGCGGAGCTAGGTATTGAAATAGAAAGAATTGCACCAGAAACTTTAGTCATTAGGCAAGTGCCTAGTTTATTAGTGGATAGTAATATTGAACAATTGGTTAGAGATGTGATAGCCGATTTTATAGAATTTAATGCGAGCACACGAATCAAAGAACATATCAATGAGCTCTTGGCAACAATGGCTTGTCATGGAGCGGTGCGAGCAAATCGTAAACTTTCCACCGCCGAAATGAACGCCTTATTGCGCGAAATGGAGCAGACTCCTCGAAGTAATCAATGTAATCATGGTCGACCAACTTGGGTTGAGTTGACAATAGATGAATTAGATAAACTATTTCTTCGCGGTCGTTAAAATGGAGCCGGCTAAACCCTTAGTAGTTTGTTTAATGGGCCCTACTGCAGCTGGAAAAACAGAGCTTGCACTTGAAATTATTAGTAGTTTACCCGAGTTCGCTATTATTAGCGTAGATTCAGCCATGGTCTATCGCGAGCTTAATATAGGAGCTGCTAAACCTAGTCTAGCAGAGCTTCGCAAAGCCCCTCACCAATTAATTAATACTCGAAGTATTAGAGAGCCTTATTCAGCTGCAGAGTTTGTTAAGGATGCTAAGCAGGCAATTAATGAAGTTATTCAGCGCCATCAAATTCCGTTATTGGTAGGGGGAACGATGTTGTACTTTCGTGCTTTACAACAAGGATTGGCAGAGTTGCCGATGGCTGATATGACAATACGAAAGAAAATTGCAATGGAGGCTCAACAAAAAGGGTGGCAGGCACTTCATCAGCAGCTTGCTGCAGTTGATCCAGAGGCTGCCAAGCGAATCCACCCCAATGATCCACAACGGTTGCAACGTGCTTTAGAAGTTTACTACGTGACCCATAAACCTTTAACTACCCATTTTGAGCAATCAGTGATAAACCAAACAACTTATCAGTTTATTAACCTTGGTTTACTACCTGAAGATAGAGCGTGGTTGCATAACAAAATAGCTTTGCGTTTTAAAGCTATGCTTGCTCAAGGTTTAATTCAAGAGGTAGAAGCTTTATTTAAGCAAAATTTAGACAGCCACTTGCCGGCTCTACGAACGGTAGGTTATAGACAGATTTGGCAGTATTTAGCAGGCCAATATGATCAAACAATGATGATAGAAAAAGCTATTGCAGCAACCAGGCAGCTTGCGAAAAGACAACTAACTTGGTTACGGAGTTGGCCAGAATTAAAACAATTCTATTGTGAAGATCCAGCACTTGCTAAAAAAGTGATTGAGTATTTATCTAAGCACATCCGTCATTGATGTTTATTTGTTCTAAATTATTAGTAAATACAGAAAAAACCGACCTCATATTAAGATAAAGCTTACAGGTTATTATTTGTACCTTATTAAAAGTAAACTAGACTCTCGCTCCCACTCTGTTTTTTTTGATCATGGAAGGATAACAGTAATGAATAGAGTTAGCGTATGGATTAATTTTTTTCTGAATCGATGGAAACATCACCTTGCTTATTTTTTAATTAACTTTAAACATTTACCAGTTAATATAGTCAGGGTTTATCGTGATGAACGATCCTGTCAAAATATTATTATACTTCAGCTTATTGGCACAAGATTTACTCTGTGTATGCCTTTACAAATGATAGCTGGTCGTATCTTAGCTTTAACACAATTACATCCTTTAGAAACAATGTTGATACAATTGTTAGCAAAAGAAGAACTGCATAATAATGGTTATCATGGAATAGATTTAGAACACATTGAATTACAGCTTTCTTGTTTTGCTTGTATAGAAAAGCAATTTTTTTGTAAACGAACCAAAAAAGTTATGGTAGTTATTTGTCCTCCTTGGCAGGATCAACAACTTTGTTTACCAATTAGTACTTTAATCAACGAAGTTAGATTATTAGCGGTTTTAAAATCATTAAGTTGGGCTCCAGAGTCGCCAGTTATTTTTAATTGGTCTCGAAAGCCAATCATGCTTATTAACTAATAAGTATGATCAGAGTCTTTTTAATCTTTCTAACAATCTGTTAAACTCTTGGCTTAACTAATTGATTGAACAAAGCCAGTGACTACAGAAATCAGTAACAAATTTTCAAACTTTTTAATTGAACGAAAAGCAATTATAACTAATTTTTTAAAGACTTTACCGACTAAAATTTCTGTTATACCGAATTTACAAGATCATTTTATTAAACTAGTTGTGGCGAGTGACTATATTCTAGAGCAAGTTCATACGCATTCTGAGATAATTGTAGAGTTGCTGCTTTCTGACGATTTTTTTAAAAACTATGTTTTAGAAGATTATGTTCAGCGTTTTGATAGCTATTGTCAGCAGGTAACAACTTATTTCGAACTAGAGGCCGGGTTACGCCAATTTAGACGACGAGAAATAATCAGGCTTATTTGGCGAGATGTATTAGGGTTTGCCGATATCGAAGCAATTATGTATGAAACGTCTTTACTTGCCGAGAGCTGTATAACTGTAGCAGTGAAATATTTACAAAGTTGGTTAGAAGAACGGTTTGGCGAGCCAGTAAATAGTGCAGGAGACAAACAACTTTTGCAAATTATTACCATGGGTAAGTTAGGTGGTCAAGAACTTAACTTATCTTCAGATATTGATTTAATTCTATGTTATCCAGAATCAGGTAACACTATTAGTTCAACTGATTCGATTAGTAATCAGCAGTTCTTTGTTAAATTAGCTCAACAACTTATTCAAATTCTTAATAAGATAACGAGTGACGGATTTGTATTTCGTGTAGATATGCGCTTAAGACCTTATGGTGAGAGTGGTCCTTTGGTAATTAATTTTGCTTCATTGCGTGATTATTTTATGAAATCAGCAAGACAGTGGGAGCGTTATGCATTTGTAAAAGCTAGAATTCTTTATGGAGATAAGGCTAATAATGAACGTTTAAATAAACTGTGCCAAGAATTTGTTTATCAAACTTCTGATGATAAAGAAATTATGTTCGTATTAAAAAATATTAAAATACAAATTTGCCAACAGGTGTTGATTCGTTCTATGGGGGATAACATTAAGTTAGGAGAAGGGGGAATACGAGAAATAGAGTTTATTGTACAAGTATTTCAATTGGTTTATGGAGAAAAGCATATCGAATTACGTAATCAAAATTTATTAGCTGTTTTGAACTTATTAAAGGCTAAATTGTTTATTGACCCAGTCGTAGCAGAGCAATTACAACAAGCTTATATTTTCTTGCGCTTGATTGAGAATAGATTACAAGCTTTCCACGATAAACAAGAGCATCGTTTGCCCGCAGATTCTCTTTTACAACAGCGTTTAGCTTACATATTAAATTATCAAGATTGGAATGCTCTTAATCAGGCATTGCAAGAAACCAGGAAGGTTGTTTCTAAGCAATTTGCAAAAATTATGAATCAATCTTTTGAAGAAATTTCAATTTCTAAGGCTGAAACCATACGTAATATTAATTACAAGCGTCAAGTAGCTGTTAAAGATTTATTAACCGAGTGGAAAAAAAGTTCTTTAATTGCCAATATCGGTAATGAAGATTTGTGGCGGACTTTTTCTGAAAGTTTAACTATGGAAGCTTTAAAACATGAGCACCCCACAGATGTGGCTTCACGTACAATTAAGTTATTAGCAACATTAATCGAGCAGAGTCCAGAAGTCTTAACGACGTTAGAAACCCATATAGAAAAGCTAGTTCAGGTCAGTGGTTCGAGTGAGTGGTTGGCCACAGAATTAACTCAATATCCAAAATTATTAATTGAACTAGTCTCCCTTCATAATATTGATTTGCCTATTGATTTAAAAGAAATGCAATTATTGTTAAAGAAAAAGGTATTGAAATTTGAACAGAGCCAAGGGGTGGAAAAATTTTTAGCGTTGCTTAACCAGTTTAAATATGAATACACCATGCGAATTGCGGTTGCTGATGTGTTAGAACAAATTAAAGTAATGCGGGTAAGTGATCTTTTAACAGATTTAGCAATTGCCATTGTCCGTGAAATATTGCAATGGGTATGGCATGAAGCGATAATTGTGTATGGTTTACCGCAAACAACGGGGGGTAAACTATGCGAACTAAATTTCATCGTTGTGGCTTATGGTAAGTTAGGCGGTATTGAATTGAGCTATAGCTCAGACTTAGATTTAGTTTTTTTGCATAATGCTGATGAAAATGCTTTAACCAATGGCGCTACTTCGATCACTGGTGCACAGTTTTATCAGCGTTTAGGCAAACGCTTTGTTGAGTTATTAAGTAGCGCTACTCCCACAGGCAAACTTTATACTGTTGATACTCAATTAAAGCCAATGGGTAAGGCCGGAATGCTGGTTAATAATTTCTCAACTTATGCTAATTATCAACAAAGTAGTGCTTGGACTTGGGAACATCAAGCTTTGGTCAGAGCAAGAGTGATAGCTGGAGACGAGCACTTAGCGGAAGAATTTGCACAATTGAGGCGTTCAGTTTTAATGCAACATCGGGATATTAAAGAGCTACGTACAGAAGTTATAGCTATGCGTGAGCGGATGCGAGCAGAAAAAAAGCATGATGATGAAAATTTCCACCTCAAAGAAGACTTAGGTGGAATAACAGATATAGAGTTTTTAGCACAATACGTAGTTTTGGCTTGGGCACAACAACAACCCCTCTTATTAATGTTTCCTGACAATATTCGGATTTTCGAAACTTGTGAAAGCGCAGGGTTATTGTCACGCCGAACGGTTGACTTACTTTGTGATGCCTACAGGACGTTTCGAACCGCCAGTCACCGGCTAACTTTAGCCGGAAAACAAGGTATTGTTTCTAAAAATAAATTTTTAGAATTACGTCAAGAAATCCATCGAATTGGGCAATTTTTACTGCAGGGATAATCGTTCATATTGTGTTCTCCACTAAAAAAAATCACAATATCTAGTGGTTTTTTAGAAAGTTCTGTCTATAATAAATTTCATAGGGAAAGCATGCTTTAGTGATCAAAAATACTTCAAAACCATTGTTTTTGTAATGGCTTTTGTTTGCGGGTCGACTGCTAAAGTCGTACCAAGGGAAAGTGATAATATGATGGAAGTAACAATGAGTTTAATTAAAACTGTACAAAAACGTAATGGCACAATTGTTCCTTTTGAATTAGACCGCATTATTAGTGCGATCCATAAAGCTATGATTGTTAGCGATGAGGGTTCTCGCAAAGATGCTGAAAGAATAGCCAATAATGTTTTAAAAAAATTAGAAGAAATAGCTGAACGACATAAAACCTTTTTACCCACTGTAGAAGGCATTCAAGATGAAGTAGAAACTGAGTTAATGCGAGCTCGTTTTACTACTACCGCAAAAAAATACATCCTTTATCGGAACGAGCAAGCTAGATTGCGCAAAACTATACCAGAAATACCAGATAGGGTTCGTCAATTAGCTGTAGCCAGTAAAAAATATTTCCATAATGATCTTAGCTATTTTGTTTACTTGCGCAGTTATGCCCGCTGGATAGAGTCTGAAAGACGTCGAGAAACTTGGATAGAAACAGTTGATCGCTATATTGGTTTTATGCGTGAAAATCTTGGTAAAAAACTTACTGATGAGGAATATGAAGAAGTAAGACAAGCTATTTTGCATCAAGAAGTAATGCCTTCTATGCGTTTATTTCAGTTTGCAGGTAATGCTGCTAGAGTGACTAATGTTTGCGCTTATAATTGCTCCTATATTGCACCCGTTGCGTTACGAGATTTTGCCGAAGTCATGTATATCTCTATGTGTGGCACAGGTGTAGGGTTTTCAGTAGAGAGCAAAAATATCCAAGCCTTGCCGCAAATACATATTCAAACAAGCGAAGTGCTTCCCACTTATACTATTGAAGATAGTAAAGAAGGTTGGTGTGATGCTTTTTTATTTGCTTTAGAAACTTGGTTTTCAGGTAAAGACGTTAGTTTTGATTATTCTAAAGTTCGACCCGCAGGGGCTCGTTTAAAAACTTTTGGTGGTAAAAGTTCAGGTCCAACGCCATTAAGAGCTTTGTTAGATTTTTCTCGTGAAAAAATTTTAAATCGACAAGGTAGAAGATTAACCAATATAGATGCTCACGATATTTTGTGTAAGATAGGGGAAATTGTTGTTTCGGGTGGTGTGAGACGTAGCGCTATGATTTCACTATCAGATCTTGATGATGTGGCCATGCGCGATGCTAAAAAAGGGCAGTTTTATTATACTCATCCGCAAAGAAGTATTGCTAATAATTCTGCAGTTTATGAGGCCAAACCTACTAATGTAGAATTTTTACAAGAATGGGTTTCTTTAATTGAGAGTGGCTCAGGTGAACGGGGTATTTTTAACCGCGGTAATATTGCGCATAATATTCCAAAGCGACGAGCAGAAATTTGGCATAAAGATGGCAATATGGTTGGTGATAGAGTAGTGGGGTTTATTGGTACTAATCCTTGTGCCGAAATTATTTTACAATCTAAACAATTTTGTAATTTATCAGAAATTATTTGTCGTGCTGAAGATGATGAGGCAGCCTTATTACATAAAGCAAAAATTGCTACGCTTATAGGCACTTATCAATCTACCCTAACTAATTTTAATTATTTATCAAAGGAATGGCGTGAAAACTGTGAGCGTGAACGTTTGTTGGGAGTATCGATTACAGGACAATGGGATTCTAAGGCTGCTCGTCAACCAGAAATATTGCATAAACTAAAAGAAGAATGCATAAAAATAAATGAAACCTATGCAAAAAGGTTTAACATTAATCCCTCAACCTGTATTACTTGTGTTAAGCCTTCAGGTACTGTTTCACAGACAGTTGACTGTGCTTCGGGTATGCACCCAAGACATGCACCTTATTATATTAGACGAATTCGTATTTCAGCAACGGATTCATTATTTAAAATGTTGCGTGATCAAAATGTTCCTTATCATCCAGAAGTGGGACAAACTGAAAGTAATGCAACGACTTTTGTTATAGAGTTTCCTGTTAAGGCACCAGAAGGTTCGGTTTATAAAAATGATTTAACGGCTTTGGATCAGCTTGAGCATTGGAAAGTGGTAAAAACATATTTTACTGAACATAATCCTTCAGTAACCGTTTCAGTTGGCGAGGATGAGTGGATTGGTGTCGCCAATTGGGTATACCAAAATTGGGATATTATCGGCGGGCTGTCATTTTTACCACGCTCCAATCATATTTACCAATTAGCGCCTTATGAGGAAATAGATCAAAAACGCTATGAAGAAATGTTAGAATATTTCAAAAAAGTAGACTATTCACAATTATTAACTTATGAACGTACTGATGAAACTGAAGTAAAACGTGAGTTGGCCTGTGTTGGTGGAGCTTGCGAGCTATAGAATTTAGGTTGTCACCCGACAAGCGCTAATAACGGGCTCTTGGTAGAGCCCGTTTTTCTACCTGGCTAAGATTTATTGGTTAGCTTCAATTACCCAAACTGAAATAATTCCAGCAATAGCTTGAATAGAGCTAATTACTTCCGAGCTAACCGGTTTTTCTACGTCAATTAAAGTGTAAGCCATATTTTCTTTAGATTTATTCATCATGTCTATAATGTTGTAATCAAATTGAGCTAATTTAGTTGAAACTTGCCCTAGCATGTTGGGAATGTTAGCATTAACAATACAAATTCGATGAGCGCTGCCTCTGGGTAAAACAACTTCCGGGAAATTAATTGAGTTAATAATATTGCCGGATTCAATAAATTCTTTGGCATGGCGAATGACCATGCGAGCACAGTTTTCTTCAGCTTCTTTTGTTGAAGCACCTAAATGAGGTAAGGCAATAACGGAGTTAAGTGTTTGTAATGATTCAGCAGGAAAATCACAAACATAGGCAGAAACTTTCTCTTCCCGCAAAGCTGCAATTAAAGCAGATTCTTCAATAATATCAGCTCTGGCAAAATTTAATAGAATTACCCCTGCCTTCATTGTTGCTAAACGCTTGCTATTAATAAGATGTTTGGTTTTTTCAGTTAAAGGTACATGACAAGAAATATAATCTGTTTGTGCTAATAAAGACTCTAGAGTTTTAGCTTGTTCTACTCCTGCTGAAAGCTCCCAGGCTCGCTGGACACTAATTTCTGGATCATAACCAATTACGCGCATACCTAAGGATAATGCAGCATTGGCAACCTTAACTCCTATAGCGCCTAAACCAATTACTCCTAGTGTTTTTCCAGAAATTTCATGACCCACAAAAGCTTTCTTTTGTTTTTCAACGGCTTGTTCTAATTCTGATTGAGGGAGAGATAAGTTTTTTGTAAATTGCCAAGCCGAGCATAGTCGTCTTGCTGCAAGTAGCATTCCAGCTAGTACTAATTCTTTAACCGCATTAGCATTAGCACCAGGAGTATTTAAAACAGGAATACCACGTTGAGTTAATTCAGCCACAGGAATGTTATCAACACCTATTCCTGCTCTGCCGACAACTTTTAAACTTTTAGGTAATTTTATATTGTATAACAAAGCAGAGCGGACTAATAACATTTCACAGTCAGGTGTTATCTCTCCTAAACTAATTGAGTAATGATTGGTATCTAGTTGTTGCAATCCTAGGGGTGAAAATTGATTTAATATACTGACCTTGTGCATAGAATCCTCGTCAAAGTAAAGTTTGCCACGTATAATACCTAACTTTTAATAAAAACACTGCAATTATGAATACTTGGCAATTAAAAAATCCTTTAGATGCTATTTTATTTGACTGTGATGGCACTTTATCTCAATTAGAAGGGATCGTGGCTTTAGCAGAGCAAACTGGTCAGCAAGACTATGTTGCAAAATTAACAGAACAAGCAATGGGCGCACAAGGGCTAACGCCTGATTTATATAGGAAAAGGTTAGACTGTGTACGTCCTAACCTAAAACAAGTAGAACATCTTGGACAATTATATATTGATAAGCTTAGTGCAGATGTCTTTGAAACTATTCAAATATTGCAGCAAGCAGATAAAAAAGTATTCATTTTATCAGCAGGGTTATGGCCAGCGGTTGCCTTGTTAGCTGATTATTTACGGGTACCGAGAATCCAGGTTTTTGCAGTCCCCATTAATTTTACCAAGCAAGGCGACTATCAAGATTTTGATCAAAACTCTCCTTTGTGTAATTTATTTGGTAAAAAAATGATTGCTGAACAAATAAAAAGAAACTACCCACGGCTTGCTTTGGTTGGCGATGGTCAAAATGATTTTGAAGCAGTAGAAACTGTTGAGCGTTTTATAGGATATGGTGGTAATTTTTATCGAGAAAAATTATTTAATGCGGTTAATTTTTATATTCGTTCTACTTCATTAAGTCCTGTATTACCTTTATGTTTAATGAAGCACGAGATTGAGAAACTTTCTAAAGTTCAGCAGGCTTTTTGTTTAGCTGCTGAACAATGGATTATTGCAGGACAAGTAAAAGTTTCTTAAGCTAGCAATTATTTTATTATTTTATATTTGTTGCGCCAATATTCTATCAAGGCTGGTAAAATCGATATAATAATAATGGCAAGAACGACTAGCATAAAGTTATTTTTTACTAGTGGAATATTGCTAAATAAATATCCTAAAAGACTTAAAGAGGCTGTCCAAAAAATTCCACCGCCTACACTAAATAAACAAAAGTGTAAGTAATTCATTTCTGCTAAACCAGCAATAAATGGTGCAAAAGTACGTACGATAGGTATAAAGCGTGCCATGACTAAAGTTTTTCCGCCGTAGTTTTCATAGTAACGATGAGTTTTAGTAAGATATGCTTTTTTAAAATACCAAGAATCTTTCATTTTAATAAGTAAATGACCGATATTACGTCCTATCCAATAATTAGTTTGGTCACCTAAAATAGCCGCAAGACCTAATATTAATAGTAATAATTTAATATGAATAAGTTTTAAGGCGGCCATAGCGCCTGCTGCAAACAGTAAGCTATCACCCGGCAAAAAAGGAGTAACCACGAGTCCTGTTTCACAAAAAACAATAACGAATAATAAAGCGTAGGCCCAATCGCCATAGAGATTAATAAAAGCAGCCAAGCTAGTATCAAGATGGAGAACAAAATGTATAAAACTATTTAATGTTTGCATAAATAAATGTCAAACCGATGGGTTTTACTTTCAAACTGTAAATTGGGCTCTATACTAGCAATAAAAGGTCCTATTCTGGGACGTTTAACAACAACTCGTTCTGTTGCAATATTTCGTGCGGATTGTAACAAAGAAGTGCTATCGCTGTCATGTCTAATTATTAGCTGCAAAATTTGAGCATCTTTTTTTACAAGCGCTGATTTTTTTCGCTCTGGAAACATAGGGTCTAGATAAATAATTTCAGGGTTTTGTGATAAAGTTGATAAGTAGTTTAGACTATCAGTAAATACTAAGCGTATATTTTCAGTAATTGATTTTAAAACACCATGTTGAGCTCGATAGAGCGCATTCTCTAATAAGGCGGCCAAAATAGGCGAGCGCTCAATCATTGTAACCTGATAGCCTAAAGAAGCTAATAAAAAACTATCTCGACCTAATCCAGCGGTTACATCAATAATCTGTGTGTAGTGATGTAGTTTGTAACTCATTGCTTTGGCAAGTGGATGCTTGGCACCAAATTGTTTAATACGTTTAATAAAACTAGAGGAAAGGAAATCAATAGAAAAAGGGGTGAGTTTTAATTGTATGGGAGGATTTAATTGTAATTTCTCATTAATTAATTGTAGTTGCCATTTATTAGGTGTTAAAGAAGATGATTCTGGTAATTGATAGGTTTTTGCAATAGTTTGTGCTAGTGGGTGATTAGCAATTAAGATGGAAATAGGGTTCATAATTATGTTATCAAAATAAAGTTATTTATAAATATATAAGCTTTTGATTAAAAATTAAATTTATTTTTAATATTTTAAGATGACAAACAAAGAACGACCTATTAAGCTTAAATTTTCTTAAAAATGGATGAAATATGGGGCTTTACAATAAAATCAAATATTTTCTTTTTTCAATACTGGCTAAAAAAACATTGGGTGTACGAGCATTAATTATAGAGAATAATCAAGTTTTATTGATCAAACATACCTACCAACCGGGTTGGTGCACGATAGGGGGTGGAGTCAAAGCAGGTGAAACACCAGCAGAAGCTATTTGCCGCGAATTAAAAGAAGAGGTCGGGGCAATGCTAAAAGAGTCGCCTAAGCTTTTTGCAGTATATCATGATGGCTATAAAAAATATGATGATTATATTATTTTTTATCTAGTAGGAAAGTGTGAGTATCAAGAGGTAAAATCATGGGAAATAAAAGATAAAAAATGGTTTTCTTTACAGGCACTGCCACTAGATATTTCTCCAGCGACTCTAAGAAGAGTGGAGGAATATTTAGGAAAAGCTAAAATAAGCGATAGGTGGTAAAAAACATTACCAGTGAGATAAAGTGATGCCCAAAACAACTGAAGAAGTTTATTGTTTCTCTTATTTTAAAGCGAAGCCTGAGTTTCGTGAAAAACTAATCGCTGCGCTATTGAAATTAATTACGCCTACTCGTCAAGAACCGGGCTGTTTACTTTATGAATTACTGATAAGCCAAGAGGATTCAAATTTTTTAATCATGACAGAGAAATTTATTAATGAGCAAGCTTTGGCAGAGCATGAAAAGCACACTTACATTAAAAATTTCATAGAAAATGAAATGGCACACTATTGTCAGGTGGTGACTTGGCATGTAGCGAAAGCATTAAAATCATCATAATATTTTGTTATTATTATAATAGCTATTTTGTTTAATAGTTTATATTCTTGAATATATTCAATGGTTAACAATAGATTGAGATATCTTTTATTTTTAATAGCGAAACTTGCTTAAATAGAGTTTCTGTGTTGTATTATCTCTTTTTTAAAGAACAAAAAGGCTGAAAAAATGGACCAAGATTTAGAGCTTCTCAATTTGATCAATAATCAATATGCTAAACCAGAAGTTATAACGCTGCTTGAAAAACCTGAGAATAAAGATTTACTTGAATATGTGACCTCTGATGCCTTTGGAGCCCATGTTTTTCCTGGTGATTTACCTAATTATTCAAACCAGCAATTTTTGGCAGTAATGAACGAGCAGTTGGCGCAACCACATCCTATTCATCTGTGGGTTAATTTGCCAACGTGTGAAAGGCGTTGTTTCTTTTGTCAGTTTCCTATTATTATTGTGAGAGATCGTGAAAACTTACAAAAGAATACCCAAAAATGGTTAGCGGCAAGTTTGCAAGAAGCTAGCTTATGGTTAGAGGCTGTTCCTAACCTAAAACATGTTCCGATTGGTGAATTCAATATCTTAGGGGGTACACCCACATTATTTTCAAACGAGCAATTAGATGAGTTAGTTTCATTTTATAGAAAAAATTTCAATTTTAATTCTGAGACCACCATTCGAATTGAAGGAACAGCTTCTACTTATACAATAGATAAATTGCAAAAATTAAAAGCTTTAGAAGTTTCTAAGGTTTCTTCTGGAATACAATCGTTTGATGATCAGGTACTTTTACAAGCAAATTGCGCACACACAGGTAAGGACTCAATTGCGTACATTAAAAATGCTAAACAAATTGATTTTTATTCAGTAAATGCTGATTTTATTTATGGTTTAGTTAATCAAAGTGTAGAGCAGTTTTTAAATGATATTCAAACTGCAATTGATTTAGAGGTTTCCTGCATTGTAATTACCAAATTACATTTAAAAACATTTGCTGAAAAACGCACAGCGGTATCAGGAGAAAAAGAAGCGCTATGGCAAATAAAAGATGCCAGAGACAAAATCCAGCAACAAGGTGGTCGTTGGTCTACTTTAGGCGAGCAATACCAAATGCGTGAGGAGGCTGTCAGGTTATTGGAACGCCATGGCTATAGAGAGCATCCCACCATGTATTTTTATCATCCAGATAAAAAACCAGAAAAATGGAAGTCATTAATGGTGGATCAAGATAAACAGTTTGCTGAAGTAGGATTTGGAATGGGTGGTAGTTCGAGTTGTCTACGTGCAGAAGCAATTAACACCACAACAGCCCATCAGTATTTTGAAAAAATTAAGCAAGGACTTTTGCCCATTGAGTCTGTAAGAGGTTTTACAGACCAGGGGGTAGTAAAAAAATCTTTGCAAATGGCACTCTCTTCATGCCAGCCAGTAAAAGAAAATATTTTTAAACAACGCTTTCCTAATGATTCATTGTTTGAGGGATATTGGCAATCAATTTTTAAAGGTCTTGAAAAAAGAGGCTTAATTGCAATTGATGAGGGTAACAAAGTTATTTCTCTTACACCAGTAGGGCAAACGTTAGTAGAAGCTATTATTCATACCGAACTGGGTTAGGTCGCTTTCATGTTAACACTAAATAAAAAGCCTGGTTTATTTTGCATCTCCTTTGATGCAGTCGCACTCTCAGGAATTATAGTTGAGTTCTTAAAAGTTGCTAAAATTTTTTATCAAAATGATTATTTAATCTACTTAGATTTGGGTTACGAAATCAAAGCGGATAAAAATAAATTTTTCCATGCTTACACTAATGAAAAAAAGCTATTTCCTGTTTGGGTAGAATTAATCAAAATAATTGATGAGCCTTTTAAAAATTATTCACCTGAATTAGTTTATGAAATCTTTAAAGTTGTAGCGGCTGATTCTTCAAAACTCTATCTATATGAACAAATTATTGAAGATTATTCGAATTACATAGCAGGACAGCTTTTACAAGCTTGGAATAAATTAAATATACAAGTTGTCATAGTTGAAAATGGCACGCTTCCTGAAAATATAATTTTTACTAAGTCTTTATATAAAGCAATTGAATCTTATGGGGCTCAGCATCAATTGAATAAATATGTTATTTGGCGTGATCATGATTTGATGTGGTCGAGTGAGGCTAATTTGAGTAAGTATGGGAGACCCCCTTACCCAGATATTCCTAAACTTTCACCTTCAAAACATATTGCTCATATAGTGTTGCATCAAGCTGATTATGAAGAGGCAGTAAAATGGAGCCCTAATGTTTCGATTTCAATACTTAAAAATACTTTTCAGCCCTTGTCATTAACAAAAAGTTTAGCAAATAAAATACGTTCAGAGTTTAGAGAATATTATCATATTCCAGAAAAGGCTTATTTAATAGCTAGGTTTACTAGAATTATTCCTCAGAAAAAAATTGATAGAGATATCCATTTACTTCATTTGCTATATAAAATATGTCAATCGCAACAAAAGACACCCAATATTTATTTAGCTGTGGCTGGTAGTAAAACTGAAAACCCTCAAGAATTTCAAAGATTAACTGATATAATTACAAATTACCAGCTAGATGATTATGTAATTTTTACGGGTAGTTTGATTCCGGTTGGATTTGCGAAATATTGTCATGAAAGAAGCGTAATGGATCTTATTATTGCTAGTGATTTGTGTAGTTTTATGACTTCTTATTATTATGAGAGTTTTGGTAATCCAATTTCCGAGGCAATTTGTCTTGAGAGGGCCTATTTGACTACTTGTTACAGAAGATATCAGCATGTCTATGGTAGTTTAGGTTATCAAGGATTAGTTTTTGCTATCTCAGAAGAGCACGATGTGCAAGTAGATAGGCAGTTTGCTTTACAGGTATGGGAACTATTAACAGATAAAAAGAAGCGAGAGTCATTAATTATCCATAATAGTCAATTAATGCAAGCTCAGCAAAAAAATGATCTACCACTAACAAAAAAGATGAATAATTTATTAAATTTAAGATTAATCTGAGGGGTTGTAACCATGAGTCCTATGCAAGCGATGCAAAAAGAAGCTGTTTGTAGTGTTGTTATTCCTGTATTTAATGAAGAAAAGACAATTGCCCAAGCTTTGATCCATTTATCTCAGCAAAGACGAGCGAGCACAGATTTACTGCTTGAAAAATGTTTATTTGAAATCATTGTCGTAGATAATAACTCAACAGATCAAACTATCAGCAAAGTGAAGCAATTTATCTCAGAACATCCTGAGATGACTATTATTGTAATTTCGGAGTCAAGACAGGGTGTAGCATGGACTAGAAAAACTGGTATAGAGTTGGCGGTTGCACGCAGCAAAACAAGAGATCAATCTTATCAGCTTATGGATAGGCTTTTTTATATCTTTTCTTCTGATGCTGATTGTTATGTTGATCAGTACTGGATAGATGAACAGCTTAAAATGTTATCTTCTAGTCAGGCTGCTTTAAGTGTGTGCCATTACTATTATCCAATGGACCATTTTAGTGACCGACCCAATCTTGCAAAAGTCATCAATTTAATATTAAAAGCCAGGGATATTACTATGCGGATTTTTGGTGGGTTTCCTGATGGCAAAGGCTTTGCAGTACTTAGAGAAAAATATGAAAAGATTAATGGGATAGAAATTTTTTATCAGCTTACCCAGGGGAAGTTTGTGTGTCATTTATCCGATGATTGGGATTTTGGTATTAAAATCAGGGCAATTGGCGAAGAAATTGTTTATTGTCCCAATGCCAAGGTTCATACTAATCCTAGGCGGGTTGATCATGCATTAAATGAAATGATTCAAGGTATAGCCTATGGCCAAAACGGCATTATTACGATGCGTGATATTAGACCTAATAAAGAGATCACGCAATCTGATTTGAGCCTTTCGGAAGCTAAGTTGTTATTTGATTATTCAATTAAAGATTTTACGACGAAGCATATAATATTACCTATTTTATTAACCCCTGCGTTTTTGAAACAAAAAGCCGTCATTGATTTTTTATCGCCAGCACTTTGTGAAAAACTTGCTCAGCGGATAAGTGAAATTACCGAGCAAATGCGGATGAAAGATTTTACGCCTATTCATACTTATAAAACCCCTTGCTTTAGACTTTATTTTGAATTTAAAGATATTCTTTTTGAAAGAATGCGATTGAGTATTGATCCAGAAATAGGCATGCCTCCTGTATTACCTAATTGTTTAGAGCAAGTTTTGAAAAAGCAGCCTGAATGTTATCAAGATTATGTCTATTATTATTGTGAAGATAGAGAATCTGGAGAAGCACATAATTATTTTGGAAATGGAGGTGTATTTTAAAGTTTAAATATAGAAATATAATAGAACTAATTTTATAACAGAAATAATAAGGATTACTTTTCTGTTATTTTAATCATATTTTCTAAAGCTATTTTAGCATTATCAATAATCCATTGTTGACCTTTTTGATCTAAGCGCTCTCTTGCTCCAGTGAACTCATTGACAACATCACCAGCTTTTACTACGTTATATTCGGGAGCTTTACCTTGGCGTAAAAGGTCAAGTAATGCTACAAGATGAGGGGGGTCATTGCGAGACATCGTCGCACAACCACAGCCCATACCTTTAAAGCCAGTTAAAGGAGCGTCAGCAACATGTACTACTTCAATACCTTTGTCTTTACAAAATTCTTTTACATTTTTCACCATATGGTTTTCAGTACCAACAGCATATTTTTTTGTATGAGCTTTGTCACCAGTTACATAATCCCAAATAAAAGCAGTTGAGCCGCAAGCATCGGCAGCATCAACAGTTGGTTTTCTTGATTCAGGATGTACCACAACACTGTAACCTCTTTCTTTCCAATAATTAACCATCTCTGGTTGCATATAAGAGTGTACAGCACAAGAGCTACAAAAAAGTACCAGTTGAGCTTGATCAAATTGAGCTAATGTTTTAGTGTCAGCATTTAATAAACTATAACTAGCTCCTTCATTACCGCCTGGCCAATAAGCAATTTTATGGGGGGGGATGCCAACCCACGAAGCAACGTTTTCGCCCATATACTGATCTGGAATAAAAAGTATTTTTTTGTTTTTTTGTAAAGCCCATTCAAAGATTTTTTTTACATTAGAGCTGGTGCAAACTGCTCCATCTTGAGAACCAGTTAATGCTTTAATACGGCCAGAAGTATTCATGTAACAGATAGGTAAAATATTATCTTTGCCATAACGTTCATTTAGATCGTCTAAAGCAGGTTCAACCATATAATCCTTGGCATTCATTTCCATGGTGCAACCAGCTTTAGGATTGGTAATATAAACTTGTTGATCAGAGTGGGCTAAAATAGAAATAGATTCAGCCATAAAGTGTACAGCTGATTCAACGATTACTTTTTTTTCAGGGTGATGAGCTGCCATCAAAGCTAGTTGATAGGAATCACCAACTTGTCCCCCGAAATGTTCAATTGTTTTTACAATATCACCGCCCATATAGTAGTGAGCAAGTAATAATAGACTGTTACCAAAATGCGCTTGTGCTTTTTTAACGTAAGGGGACATCCAATTAAGAATAGTGCTTAGCTCACGATTAGGTAGTGCTTGATATTCTTCTGCATAAGGAATAAATTCTTCTTGATACCAATCTAATGGATAATCAGATTGACAGATCTGCATGGTATTTTTCATTTTTATTTTACTGATTGGAATAGCAATCTCATGAGCATTAAATTTCATATTGATCCTGAAAATTAAATTGCAAGTCTTTACCCCTTAATATTGTATCACCAATTCGAGAATTGGTGTCAGGATAATCTTCACGATAATGACTGCCGCGACTTTCTTTTCTAAATAATGCAGAATTAACAATAAGTTTAGCAATAAGACTAATGTTTCTAAGCTCTACAACATCTCGAGTTACAGCATGTTTACGATAATAACCTTCTATCATTTCTCTGCGTGTATAAAGAAGCTTTAACAAATCATTTAAACCAGCTTCGGTTCTTACTATACCAGCATAAGAAGTCATTTCTCCTCGTAAGCCTCGCCATAAGGCATTAATTTGGCTGGCCCTTCTAAGATCGGTAACATGTTGTGAGTCCCAATCTCTGATAGGATAACGTAATTGTAAAGAAGTATTAATGCTTGGTAGGGATTGATTTGCTGTCAATTTACCAGTTACAACACCCTCTAATAGGGAGTTGCTGGCTAAACGATTAGCGCCATGAAGACCTGTAAAAGCAGTTTCTCCAATAGCATAGAGGCGTTGTAAATCTGTTTGACCGTAAACGTTTGTTAAAACCCCGCCGCATAAATAATGAGCTGCAGGTACTACAGGAATTAAGTGCTGAGTAAAGTCTATGCCTAATCCTAATAAGGTTTGATAGATAGTGGGAAAGCGTTGAATTAACAGGTCCTTATTAATATGTCTAACATCGAGATAAATAAAGTTATGAGCACTTTTTTCCATTTCAGTAAAAATTGCTTTAGCCACAATATCTCGAGTAGCTAATTCTTTCTTTTCAGGCGCATAGAGATGCATGAATCTTTGCAAAGTATCGGGTTTAAGTAAATATGCCCCTTCACCTCGCAATGCTTCAGAAATTAAAAAATTATTTAGGTGATGATGATAAAGCAAGGTTGGGTGAAATTGATAAAACTCTAGATTCCCAACTCTGGCGCCAGCACGATAAGCCATAGCGATACCATCACCAGTTGCGGTTTCAGGGTTAGTGGTATAACGATAAACTTTACCAGCACCTCCTGTTGCAAGAATAACTGCATTAGCTAAGAAGGTATCAATTTTACCAGTACTTTCGTTAAGAATATAAGCTCCAATGACCTCTTTGCTATCACCAGGTTTGTGTAACTTATTTTGCGTGATGAGTTCTATGGCCGTATGATACTCAAAAAGAGTGACCTGTGGATAAGTTTTAATAGTATCAATCAAAGCTGTAATAATAGTTTTGCCCGTGTGATCTTCGCAGTTATAAATTCTACGTGTTGAATGTCCTGCTTCTTGAGCAAGGCTATAGTGGCCTTCCGATTGAGCAAAAACCACCTTTTGTCTGATAAGTGTTTCAATAGCATCATGCCCTTTTTCTAAAATTTGTAAGGTGGCTTTCTTGTTACAAAGATGAGCGCCAGCTAGCAAAGTATCTTGAAAGTGTTTTTCAATTTCAGCTTTATTATTGAGGGCAGCTGCAATACCTCCTTGGGCATAAAAACTATTAGATTCAGCAAGATTCTTTTTTGCAATTAAAGCAATTTTTACAGAGGGTTTTAATTGTAATAATTCTAATATATAGCTCAAACCAGCGATGCCACTTCCCATTACTAATACATCAAAAATTTTGCGCTGTCCTTGTTGAGATTGCGGTTTTTCTTTCATCATTAATCCCGTTAAATTTGCATAGAAATATCAACACTGTTTGCTGAGTGAGTTAACATTCCAATCGAAGCGTAATTAACGCCACTTTCGGCCACAGCAAGAATATTTTCTAATGATAAATTACCTGAAGCTTCAGTTGGGATAATATTTTTACAAAGTTTTACACATTCAGCTAAAAGTTCAGGAGACATATTATCTAATAAAATTCTATCCACTTTATTTTGACCGTGATTTAGTACGGTTTGAAGCTCTTGTAAACTTCTTACTTCTACAATAACAGGTAAAGTATTACTTTCTTTGCAAGGCAATTTTTTTAAAGCCTGCTCCATACCACCAAGTAAGTCTACATGTGTATCTTTAATCATATAAGTATCATAAAGACCTAAGCGATGGTTGACACCGCCGCCACATTGCACAGCATATTTTTCTAAGTGTCGCCAGCCAGGTGTTGTTTTACGAGTATCTAATATTTTCAATTGAGTAGGCTTTACTTTTTCAACAAATGCATGGGTTAAAGTTGCGATCGCACAGAGCCGCCTTAAAAAATTTAAAATAGTTCGTTCAGCCATTAGTAGTGTAGAAGCTTGGCATTGTAATACTAGAATTTCGCTTTGTGGTGGAATCAAAGCTCCTTCTTGAAAATGAGAGTGAATAACAAATGGAGTATTAAAATAATCCAGTATGGCTGTTATGATGGCTGTCCCACAAAAAATAACAGCTGTTTTATGTTTTGAAATAATCTTAGCTTCACGAGGTAAAGGTTGATTATTGAACAAACACAGGGTGGTAACATCCTGAAAATTTGGACCCAAGTCTTCTTGTAAAGCCATTTCGATCAATTGTCGATCAGTATTATTTAGTTTCCATCGGCTCATATTTCGACTGAAATTCCTTTATACTTACAAAGCTGTTATATTACGTTAGAGAAGAAGTAGTGTCTAATTTTAGCTGAAATGAAATAACAAATCTAAGTAGTAACCTAGGAGGTTGTATGAGTCAAGAGAGTTTAATTAAAGCGTTTAAAGTAGTATTAGCAGATACTTATACTTTATATTTAAAAACTCAAAATTATCATTGGCATGTAAAAGGTCCAAGCTTCCAGAGCTTACATTTATTATTTGAATCTCAATATCAAAGCCTAGCTGAAGCAGTTGATACTATTGCTGAGCGTATTTTAACCATGGGAGGATCAGCGCCCGCCACATTTAAAGAATTTTTAACCCTTACCACCCTAAAAGAAGGAGAGACAAGTTTATCTGCTGACAGAATGGTAAGAGAGTTGGTAGTAGACCAAGAAACTATTTTAAAATCATTAGCAACTGCTTTAGCAGCTGCGCAAAAAACAGGGGATGAAGGATCCATTGCTTTGTTAGGCGAAAGGATTGCTGAACATGAAAAAAATCGTTGGATGTTAGCAAGTAGTATATAAATGACGGGCATTTTATATATCGTTGCAACGCCTATTGGTAATTTGCAAGATATGAGTTTTCGTGCGATAGAGGTTTTAAAGCAGGTTGATTTGATTGCTGCAGAAGATACTCGGCATAGTAATAAACTGCTGAACTATTTTGGAATTGATACTGCATTGACTTCTTTTCATGAACATAGTTCGCCAGAAAAACAAGCGTATCTTGTTAGAGAGTTATTGGCGGATAAATCTATAGCTTTAATTTCAGATGCTGGAACACCTTTAATTAGTGATCCAGGCAGCTGGTTAGTTGCAAAGGCCAAGCAAGAGCAAATTAAAGTTGTCCCTATTCCGGGGCCTTGTGCCGCAATAGCAGCTTTAAGTGTCGCGGGTTTATCAACAGCTAAATTTCATTTTGAAGGGTTTTTGCCGGCTAAAACTTCTGCTAGGCAACAACGTTTACAGGAGCTCTGTTTATTTACGCAGACTCTTATACTCTATGAGGCACCCCACCGCATTATTGATTTGGTGACTGACTTAGAAATGATTATGGGCGGTTCACGTCAAATCGTTATCGCAAGAGAACTTACTAAAACATTTGAAACTATTTACAGCGCCTGTGTTTCAGAAGTACTAACTTGGTTGCAGAGTAATGACAATGAGCAGCGGGGAGAGTTTGTGGTTTTGGTTGCTGGTATGACAGAAAATCTTAAGAATAATCTAACTGAAGCGATGCGTATTTATCGTATTTTACAAAATGAATTATCGAGTAAACAGGCAATAAAGCTTGCTGCAGCTATTGCAGAGGTAAGTAAAAATGAGCTGTATAAAATCGTTTTAGAAAGTAAGCCTTAAACCCCTATAGATTTAGTAGTTAATTATTTCTTTAAATAGCCCAAACCTTGATCAAAGTAGGCTTGTAGCCAAATTTGTAAGCATTTGAAAAATAAAATAAAATAGCTATCTTAAAAGAGTGAGATAGCTATTTTTTTATGCTAGAATGGCGGCATCTATTTTTAAGATAGAAAAAGGCTATTATTTTGTTGCTTAACAGGCTATTTGTATTAAGAGATTAAGAAAATGGTGTTATTTTTTAAAAATCTCAAATGCGATGGTCTGATAACGGTAAAAAGCATGACAAAAACAGTGATAATTTAGGTAGGTTATGACAAAAATTGGACAAGAAGTTTTACCCGTAAATATCGAAGACGAATTAAAAAAATCCTATCTTGATTATGCGATGAGTGTGATTGTCGGGCGAGCGTTGCCTGATGTACGAGATGGTTTAAAACCAGTACATCGACGTGCACTTTATGCAATGCAAGAGCTTGGCAATGATTGGAATAAGCCTTTTAAAAAATCTGCTCGTATTGTGGGTGATGTTATCGGTAAATATCATCCACATGGTGATACAGCGGTTTACGATACTATCGTGAGAATGGCTCAGCCATTTAGCATGCGTTATGTATTGGTAGATGGCCAGGGAAACTTTGGTTCTATCGATGGCGATGCGCCTGCTGCTATGCGTTATACTGAAGTGAGGATGTCACGTTTAGCGCATGAACTTTTAGCAGATTTAGATAAAGATACTGTTGATTTCTCTCCTAACTATGATGAAACCGAATTAGTGCCTGATGTGTTACCTACTCGAGTACCTAATTTATTAATCAATGGTTCTTCGGGTATAGCAGTGGGGATGGCAACTAATATTCCGCCTCATAATCTCAATGAAGTTATTAATGCTTGTATAGCATTAATTGATAACCCTGATTTAACAATTGATGAGTTAATAGAATTTATTCCAGGACCTGATTTTCCAACAGCAGGTATTATTAATGGTCGAGCAGGAATTATAGAAGCTTATCGTACTGGACGAGGACGAATTTGTATTCGGGCTAGAACCGAAGTTGAAAAAGATGAAAAGACAGGCAAAGAATCTTTAATCGTGACGGAACTGCCTTATCAAGTCAATAAAGCGCGGCTATTAGAAAAAATAGCTGAATTAGTGAAAGAAAAAAAATTAGAAGGGATCACTGAACTTCGCGATGAATCAGATAAAAGTGGTATGCGCATGGTTATTGAGTTACGTCGTGGAGAAATGGCGGAAGTATTACTTAACAATTTATACCTACATACTCAAATGCAGTCTTTCTTTGGCGTTAACATGGTTGTTTTGACTGAAGGACAACCAAGACTCTATAATTTAAAACTGGTGTTGATGGCGTTTATTCGTCATCGCCGTGAAGTGGTGACACGCAGAACTATCTTTGAATTAAATAAAACTAAAGAACGCGCTCATATCTTAGAAGGTTTAGGCGTAGCGCTTGAAAACATTGATGAAATGATTCAACTTATTAAAACAGCTCCTGGTCCAACTGAAGCAAAAGAACGACTACTAGCTAAAGTCTGGCTAGCTGAAGCAGTTAGTAAGTTGTGTAAAGAATCTAGTGTACAAATGACTAGGCCCGATTATATTGGTGAACAATATGGCGCTAAGCTAGAAGGCTATTATTTATCTCCTATGCAAGCACAAGCTATTTTGGAATTAAGATTACATCGTTTAACAGGATTAGAACAAGATAAAATCTTTGCAGAATATCGAGAACTGTTACAAAAATTAATTGAGTTAAATGAGATTTTAGCTAATGTTTCGCGTTTGTATACTGTCATTAGAGCCGAATTGGAAGAAATTAAACAGCAGTTTAGTGATAATCGACGAACAGAAATTATTGCCAGCCAGCAAGATTTAACCGTTGAAGATTTAATTACTGAAGAAGATCTAGTAGTCACTTTATCACAAGAAGGCTATATCAAAGCACAGCCAGTAAGCCTTTATCAGGCCCAGCATCGTGGCGGTAGAGGTAAGCAGGCTACCAGTGTAAAAGACAATGATTTTATTGTTAAATTGGTCATTGCTAATTCTCATGATACGGTTTTATGTTTTTCTAGTATCGGTAAAGTTTATTGGTTGAAAGTCTATCAATTTCCACAAGCAGGACGTAATTCCCGTGGTAAGCCGATTGTAAACTTACTTCCCCTAGCTGAAGGTGAAAAAATTAATGCTATTTTGCCTGTTCACGAATATCTAGCTAATAATTATGTAGTGATGGCTACTTCAAAAGGCACAATTAAAAAAGTTGCCTTAGAACAATTTTCACGACCTAGAGCTAACGGTATTATTGCGATTGAATTATTAGAAGATGATCAATTAGTTGGGGTGGCTTTGACAGATGGTACTCGAGATATTATGTTGTTTACAGATACGGGTAAGGTAATTCGTTTTAAAGAAGATAACGTTCGTCCTATGGGTAGAACGGCTCGAGGGGTCCGTGGAGTAAAGCTACAAATGGATCAACGTGTGATAGCTCTTATTATTGCTGAGGTGAATGGAGCAATTTTAACTACCACCGAAAATGGTTATGGAAAACGAACTGGTATAGAAGAATATCGTGTAACAGGCCGAGGTGGGCAAGGTGTTATCTCTATTCAGGTCAGTGAACGAAATGGTAAGGTAGTCGGGGCAGTACAAGTTTTGGAAAATGATGAGGTGATGTTAATTACTAGCGGGGGTACGTTAGTGCGTACCTATGCGAATCAAATTTCTTTAGTAGGCCGCAATACGCAAGGTGTGCGCTTAATTAATTTGTCCGAAAGTGAAAAATTAATTGGGTTGGGTCGTATTGAAGAGATCGTAGCTGAAGAAGCAATGTTATCTGAGGAATCAAATTTAATTTCGGGAGATGAAGTTTTATAATTTATAAAACTTATCTATTCAAGCATGTAAATTAGGGTATTGTCATGTCTGTATTTAATTTTGGAGCTGGGCCAGCCATGTTGCCTATCCCGGTGCGTGATAGGGTCAAAGAGGAATGGCTAAATTGGCGGGGGTTAGGTACTTCAGTCGCTGAAATTGGTCATCGTACAGAAATATTTCGTCAGGCGATGGTCAAAATAGAAAATGATTTAAGAGAGCTATTAGCAATTCCTAATAACTATAAGGTATTGTTTTTACAGGGAGGTGGCCAAGGGCAATTTGCTTTAGTTCCCATGAACCTGTTAGGTAAAAACCCAGCAGCTGATTATTTAATTTATGGCTTATGGTCAGAAAAGGCTTATCAAGAAGCAGAAAGATATGGAGCGATAAAAGCAATAAATTTATGTAACGATACACCTCCTTTTACTTTATTGTCGCAAGCTGCATGGCAGCCTAATAATAAAGCTGCTTATTTACACTATTGTAGTAATGAAACAGTAGATGGTATTAAACTAAACTATATTCCTCAAAGTCAAGCCCCTTTAGCTGTTGATATGTCTTCTGATATTTTATCCGAGCCTATTGATATTAACCGTTATGGGATTATTTATGCTTGTGCACAAAAAAACGCAGGGATTACTGGTATTACTATCGTTATTATCAGAGAAGATTTGCTAGAGCAAGCCATGCCATTAACGCCTAGTGTATTTAACTATAAAAAGCAAGCTATTGAACATTCACTTTATAATACTGTTCCTACTTTTCCTTGTTATATTGCTGGCTTGGTATTTGAATGGATGAAAGCAGAAGGTGGGTTAACTGCCATAGCTTCTCGTAACCAAGAAAAAGCTGCTCGTTTATATAACGTTATTGATTCCATGTCAGATTTTTATTTTAATAAAGTTGCTAAGCCTTATCGATCTATTATGAATGTAACTTTTTTTCTCAAAAATATTGCGCTTGAAAAAGAATTTATAGTGGGCGCTGAAGCTGCTGGGTTAATGTATTTACAAGGCCATAGAACTCGAGGAGGTTTTCGGGCTAGTATTTATAATGCTATGCCTGAAGAAGGGATAAATCGCCTGATAGAGTTTATGAGGGAGTTTGCTAAAAGAAAGAGATAATATATGAGAACAAGTGAAACAGGGAGGTTAACAGCTCTAAAAGTGCTGGGTTTGGCAGGCATTGACTATCGTGAAAATGCAACAGCTCATTATTGGGGGCGGTTTTTTACTTGGCCAATGCTTACTATGGCATTCTGGCTAATTATTCAATGGTTTTTAGAAGATCATCAAGTTATTTCCCCTGAGTTGAGTAATTTATTAAGTTGGTTGATTTGGTTTGCTTTTGTTTGTGAAACTACTATTTTAACTTATGTAGTAGATAATAAATTTCGTTATCTGCGTGATAATTGGATGAATTTGTTTATTATTGCTTCAGCCATCCCTGTTGTGTGGGGGGTGATGCCTATGACAGTGATGCTAAGAACACTAAGAATTATTATTATTCCAAAATTAATTATTCATTGGTGGCGGCATTAGGTATTGCTTATTTTATAGGACTATTTAGCATGGCCCATAGCTTTCATTATTAAGTATACCTGTTTATAATTCCCCAACTTTAATTAAGGAGACAGCGCTTTGAATAAACTTCCACCAGTTATAGCAATTGATGGGCCAAGTGGTGTAGGAAAAGGAACTATAGGACGTTTATTAGCTCAAAATTTAAACTGGCATTTCTTAGATAGTGGTGCTTTATATAGAGTCTTATCTTTGGCTGCCCAGCAACATGATGTGGCTTTAGATAATGAGCAGGCTTTAGAAGTATTGGCGGCACATTTGGATGTTCAATTTAAAACCGAGAAAATGGGAGTGCGGGCTAGGGTGATTTTAGAGGGTGTAGATGTCACAGATGTCATTCGCACTGAATTACAAGGTACGGCAGCCTCTAAGGTCTCACAATTTTTAGGTGTTCGTAACGCTTTGTTAAATAGGCAAAAAGATTTTAGACAAGCGCCTGGATTGGTCGCTGAAGGGCGTGATATGGGGACAGTAGTTTTCCCAGATGCAGAGCTAAAATTATTTCTTATTGCGAGTGCTGAGGAACGGGCTGAACGTCGTTATAGGCAGTTGAAAGAAAAAGGGTTAAATGTTAAACTCGCTGACCTTGTTATTGAGATTGCTGAACGTGATTTACGGGATCAATCTCGAGCGGTAGCGCCATTGAAGCCAGCAGCTGATTCGGTGCTGCTTGATACGACAGGCCTTAATATTGATGAGGTCATGATTCGTGTGAAAGCAGAAGTTGAGCGGAAGCTGGGTTTTGAAGTAGTTAGCCTCTAGGTTTGGTAATTTCTATCGATCTTAGTAGCAACTAAATTCTTTGTTGTTACTTCCTTTAACAAGAATGGGTGCTTGCTAATAATTAGCAAGCAATTGTTTTAATCAACAAAATCACTACCTAATAAGTAGTGGCAGACATAGTCTGTTTTAAAGGTTAATTTTTATGACTCAAATGAAAGAAAGTTTTGCTGAATTGTTTGAACAAAGTTCAATGTACAAACGTATGCGTGCGGGGGATGTATTAAAAGGAATTGTTGAAAAAATTGGTAAAGATTATATTGCTGTTAATGTAGGTTTAAAATCTGAAGGAATAGTTCCAACAGCACAATTTATGGATGACAATAACGAATTAGAGGTTAAAGTTGGTGATCAAATAGATGTTGTGGTGGAAGCTGTTGAAGATGGTAGTGGTGAAACCCGCTTATCACGTGAAAAAGCAAAACGAGCAGCTGCATGGATTAACCTTGAAAAAATTTATGAGTCAAGCACGCCAGTAATGGGGTTGATAACAGGTAAAGTTAAAGGCGGCTTTACTGTAGAAGTGCAAGGAGTTAGAGCCTTTTTACCAGGTTCATTAGTTGATGTAAGACCTGTTCGGGATACTTCTTATATCGAAGGTAAAAAATTAGAGTTTAAAGTAATCAAAATGGATCACAAACGTAATAACGTAGTCGTTTCTCGTCGTGCTGTTGTTGAACAAGAAATGGCAAGTGAACGAACTGGCGTCTTGGAAAATATGGAAGAAGGCCAAATAATTAAAGGAATTGTTAAAAATTTAACTGATTATGGTGCGTTCGTTGATTTAGGCGGTGTGGATGGCTTATTGCATATTACCGATATGTCTTGGAAGCGTATTAAACATCCAAGTGAAATTATTAATATTGGTGATGAAATTGATGTAAGAATTTTAAAATTTGATCGTGAAAAGGGCCGAGTTTCTTTAGGTTTAAAACAATTAGGTGATGATCCATGGGCTGATTTTGCCGAACGCTATCCTTCGGGCAAAGTGATATCAGGTCATGTTACCAATATTACTGACTATGGTTGCTTTGTTGAAATTGAACCAGGTATAGAAGGCTTAGTTCATATGTCTGAGATGGACTGGACTAATAAGAATATTCATCCTAATAAAGTTGTACAACTTGGTGATGAAGTTGAAGCAATGATATTAGAAGTGAATGAAGAGCGTAGACGTATTTCATTAGGAATGAAGCAATGTCAACCTAATCCTTGGCAGGCATTTGCCAGTGCCCACAAAGTCGGAGAAAAAGTAAAAGGAGCAATTAAGTCTATTACTGATTTTGGTGTCTTTATTGGGCTTACAGGTAATATTGATGGCTTAATTCATCTTTCTGACATTTCTTCAGAAGCTGCTCAAGGAGAGGCGATGGCCCATGATTATAAGAAAGGCCAAGAAATCGAAGCAGTTATTTTATCAATTGATGCAGAGCGTGAACGTATTGCGCTGGGTGTTAAACAACTAGGTATGGATACTTTTGATTTGTTTGTTGATACGCTTGCTAAATCTGGCAATGTTAAAGGTAAAGTTATTGCGGTTGATAGCGAAGGAGTGCGTGTTGAATTAGCGCCAGAAGTATTAGGTATGATTCTTGCTACTGAAGTAGAAGGCGAGCCTAAAGCTGGTGAGGAAATCTTAGTGCGTATAACGGGTGTTGATAAGAGCGCTAAGCAAGTACAACTTTCAATGAAATCACCTGCTAAAAAAGCTAAAGTTAAAAAAGCTGAAACTAGCGAAAACAAAGAAGCTAAGAAAACTACATTAGGTGACCTTATTCGCGCTAAAATGGAAGAAGGTGGCGGTCAAGAGAACGAGTAATCTTAATGTGTGTTATAAAGTAATAATGTCAAAAAGGCATGAGAAACTCATGCCTTTTTGCTTATCTGGAGCATAATTATGGCTGATAAACGCAAGTACTTTGGAACGGATGGTATTCGAGGTAAAGTGGGAGAGTTTCCTATTAAACCTGATTTTGTATTAAAGTTAGGTTGGGCGATGGGCCATGTTTTAGCGAAAGAGGTAACAGGTGGTAAGGTCTTAATCGGTAAGGATACAAGAATCTCTGGCTACATGTTTGAATCTGCGTTAGAGGCTGGATTAGTTGCTGCTGGAATCGATATCGAGTTAGCGGGTCCTATGCCTACTCCTGCAATAGCTTATTTAACTCGTACTCTACGAGCACGGCTAGGTATTGTTATAAGTGCTTCACATAATCCTTATTTCGATAATGGCATTAAGCTTTTTTCTCGTGAAGGGTTTAAGTTGCCGGACGAAGTAGAGCTAGCTATAGAAAGCGCGCTTGACAAAGAGATGACAATGGTGAAATCAGATAGCTTGGGTAAAGCCAACCGGGTTGCTGATGCAGTCGGTCGTTATATAGAATTTTGTAAAAGTACAATTAAAAATGAAGTTAATCTAAAGGGTTTAAAAATTGTAGTCGATTGTGCTAATGGAGCTACCTATCATATAGCCCCTGCAGTTTTTCGAGAGCTGGGAGCTGAGGTAGTAGAGTTGGCCGTAAACCCTGATGGCTTTAATATTAACGCAGGTTGCGGTGCTACTGATTTAAAAATGTTAACTCGAATAGTTTTGGCTGAAGAGGCTGATTTAGGGATAGCCTTTGATGGTGATGGCGACAGAGTAATGATGGTTGATCACAAAGGGGAAATAGTAGATGGTGATGAGCTATTGTTTATTATTACTCGTCAGTGCCATCAGCGTCATCCTGTTATTGGCGTAGTCGGGACTGCAATGAGCAATTTGGGGCTTGAAATTGCCTTAAAAAGTATGGGAATTAAATTTGTTAGAGCTCAAATTGGCGATCGTTATGTCATGATGGAATTAAAACAACTAGGTTGGTTATTGGGTGGAGAGGGCTCTGGTCATATTATTAATCTGGATAAAACTACGACAGGGGATGGTATCGTTTCTGCTCTACAGGTTGTACAAGCCTTGTTTTATAATAATAAAACCCTCCATGAGTTAAAGCTGGGGATGCATAAATTTCCTCAAGTGCTTATTAATGTACCGGTCAAAAGAAAAATAGATCTGTTTCAAGAGCCAAAAGTAAAATTTGCTTTAACTTCTGTTGAGGAGCGTTTATCAGGGACGGGTAGAGTATTGTTGCGAGCTTCTGGTACCGAGCCGCTTATTCGCATCATGGTCGAAGGTGAAGACGCTATGATTATCCAAGCAGCAGCAGAAGAGTTAGCAGAAATCGTTACTAAAGTAAGTGAGTAAATAGGCTTAAATGAAATAAAAAAACCCCTGCATTAAGCAGGGTTTTTTTATAATTAGGATGACTATTAGCCAGCCATATTTTTAAGTTGTTTCAATGCAGAAACTTTAACGGATCGATAAGCTGGTTTAGCTTTGATCATGATTTCTTCACCAGTAAATGGATTGATACCTTTACGGGCTTTACGAGCTGGTTTATTGACAACTTTTGCGTTAACAAGACCGGCTAATTTGAATTGACCTACGCCACCTTTTTTTAAGTGAGCATGGATAATGTTAGTAAATGCATCAAATATAGCATTTACATGTTTTTTAGAAACGCCAGTATGATCGGCAATCGCAGAATAAAGTTGTGATTTTGTGAAAGCCTTATCTTTTACTAACGTAATTTTTTTAGCTTTAGGAGCTACAGCTTTTTTAGCGGTTTTTGTAGCTTTAGCTACCTTTCGCGCTCTTTTAGCAGGTTTTTTAGCAGCCTTCTTGGCAACTGGTTTCTTAGCAGCTGTTTTTTTTGCAGCTGGTTTCTTAGTAGCAGATTTTTTTGCAGCCATTTATTCATCCCTCATGTTGATTTAAAAAACAAAAAAACTACCAGGCAAACGATAACACAATTCTAATTTTTTGGTAGAGTTTTTATTAAAAACTAATACTTTTTTTATAAAAAAATCTATTCTTACCCCTCTTTTAGGTCTTTTTAGCCCATTTTTAAGGAAATTTATAATCAAAATAGAAATAACACTTGCCTGAATAAGACAAAAGTTCACGGTTTTAAATGACAGTAATAAGTAAAAAATAGGCTAGTTAAACAGAAAAAAGTAACTATGGTTATTAAAGGAATAGCCTATTATTCACTCATTTTGAGTGTTATAATGAAGCATTTCAACTATGGATAAAGAAACTGTGCGATATATAGGATATTTAATAGTAATAGTATTATTAATAGTAGGAATCTCTTTTGCAATATTAAATTCAGAAGCGGTACCGGTTAATTACTATATTGCTACCAAGCACGTTCCTCTATCCTTATTAATGGTTATTTGTTTTGGAATAGGTGTAATAATAGGGATATTAATTTTATTCTTGAAGATGGTACGGTTGCGGATTCATAATAGATTATTACGACGACAAGTGAGTAAGTTAAAACAAGAAGTAGAAGCGAATTGTAATATGAATAAAGGAAGTTGCAGTGAATAGTCTATGGTTATTATTATTACCGGTAGCAGCAACATTTGGTTATGTAAGTTCGACCTATAAGCGACCTCGCTCAACGCACCAGATGGCTATTAAAAACACTAAACTGCCTAATAATTATTTAACACAATTAAACTTTTTGTTAAATGAGCAACCTGATAAAGCGGTTGATTTATTTGTTAAGCTGTTAAATGTTGATAATGAGACAATTGAAACCCATTTGGCACTTGGAAATCTATTTAGACGTCGAGGTGAAGTGGATCGGGCAATTCGTATCCATCAAAATCTAATTGGGCAGTCTCAGTTAAATCAAGAATTCAGAGCACAGGCTCTCTATGCTTTGGCTAAGGACTATTTGAGTGCAGGGGTATTAGATAGAGCAGAGCGCCTTTTTTTGGAATTAGTTGAGCTGAGTACCCATAGTAAAGTTAGTTACAGAGCGTTACTGTATATCTATCAACAAGAAAAAGATTGGCAAAAAGCGATTGTTATTGCACAAAAGCTTGCAGCAATTTCTGAGCATAATATGCAAGTTGAAATTGCTCAATATTATTGTGAGTTAGCAGAGATAGCAGTAAAGCAAAATGATGAAAATCAAGCACGCAAATTTTTAAAACGCGCTATTGCTGTCAATCATAATTGTGTTCGAGCCAGTTTACGCCTAGCTAATATAGAAATGCAAAAAGAAAATTGGGGTAAGGCTTTATACTATTTGAAACGAGTAAAAAATCAAAATTCTGACTGGTTGATCTTGGTCATAGCCAAAATACAGGATGCTTATTTGGCTTTAAATCAACCAGAAGAGTTAGTTGAATATTTACAAGAAGTATTGACGAATCATCCGCAAATGCCAATTGTTGTTACTTTATCAGAGCAAATTAGGCAGCTGCATGGCGATAAAGCTGCTTTGTTATTTGTTGAAGAATATGTAAAAAATAACCCTACGGTTTCAGGCCTACATGATTTATTAAGTTTACAATTGCTTACCAAAAATAGCCAAGTGCGCGAAGATCTTGAACTACTGCATGAATTAACGCGACGTTTATTACAAAATCAAAGTGGATATCATTGTGTTAATTGTGGGTTTAATGGCGCTACAATTCATTGGCAATGTCCTAGCTGTAAGCAATGGGAAACAGTCAAGCCCGCTTTTTTAATTCATGATGCCTAACAGAATTATTAATCGTAAAATTTCTATTGCGCCAATGTTGGACTGGAGTGATCGACATTATCGTTTTTTTGTTAGACTGCTTTCTAAAGAGGTATTAGTCTATACTGAAATGATCACCACGGGGGCTATTTTACATAATGATCTTAAGCGGTTTTTATACTTTCATCCTGTTGAACATCCAATTGCTTTGCAGCTAGGGGGCAGTGTTCCCAAGGAGCTAATGGAATGTAGTAAAATTGCTGAACAATTTGGTTATGATGAAATTAACCTTAATGTGGGTTGTCCAAGTGGTCGTGTGCAATCAGGTAGATTTGGTGCTTGCCTTATGGCTTATCCGGGGTTGGTTGCAGATTGTATTGCAGCTATGAATTCAGTCGTGTCGATTCCAGTGACTGTAAAAACTAGAATTGGTATAGACGATAGAGATTCTTATGAAGATTTAACGAACTTTGTTAAGACTGTAGCTTCAGCGGGATGTAAGATTTTTATTATTCATGCTCGAAAAGCTTGGTTAAAAGGTTTAAACCCTAAGGAAAATCGCGAAATTCCACCGCTTCAATATGAAGTCGTTCAGCAGTTAAAAAAAGATTTTCCTGCTTTGCAGATTATTGTGAATGGGGGAATCAAATCGCTCACGGCTATCACAGAGCATTTAACCTATGCCGATGGTGTAATGATAGGCCGACAGGCTTATTATCATCCTTATTTTATTGCTCAAATCGAGCAAGCCTTTTTTACAGGCAAACTTATACCATCTAAGCATGAGGTTATTAAAAGTTTTTTACCTTATATAGAAGCGGCATTAAATTCAGGCGTAAACTTGCAGTCTATCACTAAATCTATCTTAGGCTTTTATTCTGGTGAACCAGGTGCTAGAGCTTGGCGACGTTATTTAAGTGAACATACCTATAAAAAAGGGGCTGGTGTAAACATCATTGAAGAAGCCTTAAAGCTGCTGCGCTAAATAATAATGAAAAAACAAATGCTTAGAATAATTTTTAATTGATAGATAGGTTAATAATAAGTTCTGAAAAACTTAAATGATTTATATCAAGTCGTCGCTAGCTTCCGAGAAAGAAAACTAGGTTTAAAAGGGTAATTGTGCTAATCTTGCGCTAATTTCAAACAATAATAGAAGAGGCGATTATGGAAGTCTTAGTCATTGATTATCAATCATCTGATGCAGCTAAGAAATTTATAGAATCAATTCGTAATACAGGGTTTGGTGTTTTAACTAACCATAAAATTGACCACCAATTGATTGACACAGCCTATCAAGATTGGATAACCTTTTTTGCTTTGTCTGAAGCAGAAAAAAGACGGTATTTATTTAAACGAGATTATGAGCAAGTACAGGATGGTTTTTTTCCTTTAGACGTTGCTGAGGTTGCTAAAGGTAATACCATTAGAGATATTAAAGAGTTTTATCATTTTTATCCTTGTTCCAAGAAGTTACCTGCTTGTATTAGTGTTGCAACGAGCCAATTACGGCTGGAATTATTGGCTATGGCAAAGATATTATTAGGTTGGTTAGAGCAAGCTTTACCGGTAAATTTAAAACAACAATTAAGTATGCCGCTTCGTGATATGGCTGATGAAGAATTTCAAACTTTATTGCGAATTTTGCACTATCCACCTTTAATGGACTCTATTGAAGAAGACGCAGTTCGAGCAGCTCCGCATGAAGACATCAATCTTATTACTTTGTTAGTAGCTGCTTCAGCACCAGGTTTACAAGTAAAGGATGCTCAGGGGAATTGGTATAATGTACCTTGTGAGAAAAATAATATTGTGGTTAATGTAGGAGATATGTTGCAAGAAGCGACCGATAGTTTTTATAAAGCAACTACTCATCAAGTCATTAATCCAATGGGGGCTTTGGCAAAAGTTTCTCGTTTTTCAATGCCGTTATTTTTGCATGCTCGAAATGAAGTTGTCCTTTCTAAACGGTATACGGCCGAGGCGTATCGTAATGAGCGCTTGCGAGAACTTGGACTCCTAGAAGAAATTAAATAATCGTTTAACTTATCATGACCTTAGGATGGTTTAATGGGTTAGGCAAACAGCTTTGCCAGCCTAACTATTACCCTTTGAATAAAAATTAACTGCATTTTCTAAAAAAAATAGTTTCACCTTGCATTAGCTGGTATTTTTTTGATATAGTACACCCCTTACTGATGCGGGGTGGAGCAGTCTGGCAGCTCGTCGGGCTCATAACCCGAAGGTCGTAGGTTCAAATCCTGCCCCCGCTACCAAATTAATAAGAAAGGACCCCGATAGGGGTTTTTTTATAAGGTGGGCTACAGGCCCATTTTTTATTTAAGGATTTGTTACTGAAAATATTAGAAACAGATCTGATGAGGAAAAAATGATTGATGCAAAAGGCCAACAGCTTAATAAAATTTTAGCGCCTGTTGTAGAACAAATGGGCTATGAATATATTGGCTGTGATTTTATTATACAAGGTCATTTTTCATTAGTAAGAGTGTACATTGATAAAGAAGGCGGAGTAGGGATTGATGATTGCGCAGAGGTTAGTCATCAGATAAGTGGTATACTGGATGTGGAAGATCTAATAAAAACTCGCTATAACCTAGAAGTATCTTCCCCAGGATTGGATCGCCCTTTATTTACAGTAACACAATTTTGTAAGGCTATTGGCCAACAAATTAAAATAAGAACCAATATGCCGATTGATGGACAAAGAAAGTTTACAGGGATTTTATCAACAGTGATTGATGAAAATATAGTGTTAGTTATAAATAATGAAGAAGTAACTATTCCGTATATAACTATAACTAAGGCGAATATTGTTTATCAATTTAAATAACGAGTCCTTAAAAAAGGGCGAGCAGGGGTGGTCTTAAGATTTTCTTAAGATGGGTAAAAATTAATAGACAGGAATGTGAGGCAGAAACGATGAGTAAAGAAATATTAATTATGGCAGAAATAATTTCTAATGAGAAAGAATTGCCAAAAGAAATTATTTTTCAAGCAATTGAATCTGCTTTAGCGTCTGCGACTAAAAAACGACATATAAAAGACATTGATGTACGAGTAGCAATAAACAAAAAAACGGGTGACCATGAAACTTTTCGCCGTTGGTTAGTAGTAGATAAAAATGATCTTGAACTTGAATTTGATTCTGAAAAACATATGACTTTAGAAGAAGCTAAAGAAAAATCTCCCAAACTTAAATTAGGTGATTACTATGAAGAACCTATGGAGTCGGTTGAGTTTGGTAGAATTGCAGCGCAAACAGCAAGACAAGTTATTGGACAAAAAGTAAGAGAGGCTGAGCGTAATCAAATTGCGGAAGTTTACCGCAAAAAATTAGGCCAATTAATTACTGGGGTTGTTAAAAAAGTAAGTCGAGATAATATTATTTTAGATTTAGGCAATAATGCAGAAGTTGTTATTCCGCGTAGTGAGATGTTACCGCGTGAAACGGCCAGAATTAATGATCGTATGCGAGCTTATTTATATGATATTAATGAAGCAAGCTATAAAGGTCCTCAGTTATTAGCTAGCCGTACTTGTAATGAAATGTTAATTGAGCTATTTAGAATTGAAGTGCCAGAAATAGGGGAAGAACTTTTAGAAATTAAGTCGGTGGCGCGCGATCCAGGTTCTCGAGCCAAGTTGGCGGTCAAGACTAATGATGGACGTATTGATCCAATTGGCGCCTGTATTGGTATGCGAGGAGCTCGTGTGCAAGCAGTATCGAATGAGCTAGGTGGAGAGCGAGTAGACATCGTTTTATGGGACGATAATCCAGCACAATTTGTGATTAATGCAATGGCTCCAGCAGAAGTGGTCTCAATTGTGGTTGATGAAGATAAACATACAATGAATGTTGCAGTAGCTGAAGAGCAACTTTCTCAAGCGATAGGTCGGAATGGACAAAACGTCCGTTTAGCTTCTGAATTAACGGGCTGGACGTTAAATGTTATGACTGAGGCTGAAGCTCAAAGCAAAAGCGAAATGGAAGTTGCCGATATTATTAAGCTATTTGTTGATATTTTGGATGTAGATGAAGAGGTGGCAACGGTATTAGTAGAAGAAGGATTTACTACATTAGAAGAAATTGCGTATGTTCCTTTACAAGAAATGTTAAGTATCGAAGGTTTCGATGAAGAAATTGTCACTGAACTACGTAACAGAGCAAAACAAGCTTTACAAAATATGCCCTCAAGTTCTGGTAAAATGCCCGCTGAGGATTTATTAGCATTACCTGGTATGGATGTAGTGTTGGCGCATCGTTTGGCAGCAATAGGAATCATTACTCAAGAAGATCTTGCTGAGCAGTCGATCATTGAGTTAACAGAAGCCGTTAAGATTGATGAAAAGCAAGCGGCAGAGCTGATTATGGCGGCTCGTGCACCTTGGTTTGAAGAAAAGTAAAGTCTATAATAATGTAGTAAGAGGAAATGCTATGGCAGCAGATAAAATAACAGCAAATGATTTTGCCAAACAGTTGGGGATGCCTGTTGAAAAGCTATTGGAGCATTTCAAAGCCGCAAATATGCGCGTTAAAGATAAGGATCAGCTGGTTTCTGCAGTACAGCAGCAAAAAGTAAAAAAACTTTTAGATACTCTCCTAGAGAAAGAAACCCCTAAAAAAGAAAAAAAAGAGATGCAAACTAATCAAATAAAAGAAAAAGCTAAAAAAATTGAATTTACTAAGCCTGAGATTAAAAAAGAGGTAGTTACTTTAGAGAAACCTGCTGGAAATTCTGCGAGCGAAGGCCCTAAAAAAATTACCTTGCGTAGACATACATTAAGTAAGTTAAAAGTCACCGGTTCCCATGGCGATAAAAGAACGGTGAATGTTAAAGTAATTAAAAAACGTACCTATATTAAGCGTGGCGCTGCGTCTGAGGGCGTCAAGGAGCCTATGGAAGAAGAAGTACAAACACCTTTGTCTACACAAGCGCTTACCAAAGAAGAACTTATTAGTCAGCAAGTGGAACAGGGTTTACTAGAGGAAAAAGCTGGTAAAGCTAATTTAGAAGAAAAACAACAGCCGGAGCCTGGATCAGTAGCCGCTATGGAGCTGGCTGATAAAAAGAAAAAGCATAAGGGGCATAAAGATAAATCAGCTGAAGACGAAGAAGAAAGTGAGGATGAGCGCAATAAGCGTAAGAAAAAAGCAAAAGCTCGTGAAGATTTTAAAGAAAAGCATCATCACCGACGACTAGATATAAGAATGTTGCCGTTGGAAGAAGAATTGACTGAAGAAGAGGCAGCTAAGCTTTTTCAACCTAAATCTCGGCTTGTGGTTAGTCATGTTTCTCGTAAACAAAAATTTGAAATGCCGACTAAACCAACTATATATGAAGTGGTGATTAAAGAAAGTATACTAGTTTCTGACTTAGCTCAAAAAATGTCAATCAAAGCTGCTGAGGTTATTAAATGTTTAATGAAAATGGGAATTATGGCGGCAATTAACCAGTCTATAGATCAAGATACAGCAGTCTTAGTCGTTGAAGAATTAGGTCATAAGCCTGTTATTGCCAAGAGCGATGCAATTGAAGATACAGTTTATGAGGGCTTAGATATCTCTGCGGCAAAAGTTGCCAGAGCCCCAGTTGTAACAATTATGGGACACGTGGATCATGGTAAAACAACTTTACTAGATTACATACGTCGTACTAAAGTTGCAGCAGGCGAAGCGGGTGGTATTACTCAAAACATTGGTGCCTATCATGTTGAAACCAGCAAGGGAGTTATAACCTTTTTAGATACTCCTGGCCATGAAGCTTTCACTGCTATGCGTGCTAGAGGCGCCGAAGCAACAGATATAGTAGTATTAGTTGTTGCGGCAGATGATGGGGTGATGCCACAAACGTTAGAAGCAATACAGCATGCAAAAGCTGGTAAAGTACCTATTGTTGTAGCAATTAACAAAATGGATAAGCCTGACGCTGATCCAGAAAAGATAAAATCTGAGTTGGCAAATCATGAGGTTATTTCAGAAGGATGGGGTGGCGAAGTGATGTTTGTCAATATCTCTGCTAAAACTGGTTTAGGAGTAGATGCCTTATTAGATAGCATTTTACTGCAAGCAGAGGTTTTAGAGTTAAAGGCTAGAGTAGAAGGGCCTGCACAAGGTATAGTGCTTGAAGCACGATTAGATAAAGGACAGGGTCCTGTTGCTGCAGTCTTGGTTCAAGAAGGAACTTTAAAATTAGGAGATATTGTTTTAGCTGGATTGCGCTATGGTCGAGTGCGAGCCATGCTTGATGAGAATGGTCGTGAGATTCAAGAAGCTGGCTCCTCTATTCCTGTAGAAATTGTAGGTATTTCAGAGCCTCCACAAGCTGGAGATAAATTTGCAGTTGTAGCTAGTGAGCGTAAAGCCAAAGAAATAGCTTTATTTAGACTGAGTAAGTTTCGAGAAGAGAAGTTGGCGAAACAACAAACGACTAGCCTTGAAAATTTATTTGAAAAAATGGGTCAGGGTGAAACTCAAATCTTAAAAATTATTTTAAAAGCTAATGTTCAAGGGTCACTAGAAGCTTTGACTGATGCCTTACAAAAAATTTCTACTGATAAAGCCAAAGTTGAAATAATAGCTAAAGGGGTTGGAGGTATTACAGGTTCGGATGCTAATTTGGCATTGGCTTCAGATGCAGTTATTGTGGGTTTTAATGTACGTGCTGATGCTTTAGCTAGACAAATTATTGCTAGTGAAAAAATTGATGTGCACTACCATAGTATTATTTATGATGCGATTGATGAAGTAAAAAAAGCGCTTGAAGGTATATTGAAACCTGAGTACAAAGAAGAAATTATTGGTTTAGCTCAAGTAAGAGAAGTATTCCGTTCTTCAAAACTTGGTGCCATAGCTGGTTGTATGGTTATAGAGGGCATTGTTAAGCGTAATAAACCTATTCGCGTTTTACGTGATAATGTCGTGATTTACGAAGGAGAGCTAGAATCATTGCGTCGTTTTAAAGATGATGTAGGTGAAGTGCGTAAAGGTATAGAATGCGGTATAGGCGTAAAAAATTATAATGATATTAAATCTGGCGATCAAATTGAAGTGTTTGATTCTGTGCGGATTGTTAGTAAACTTTAGGCAGCAGCTGTGAAAACAAATAATCGTATAGTTCGAGTTGCGCAACAAATTCGTATCGAACTTGCTAAAATTATCTCATCTGAAATTAAAGATCCGCGGTTAGGGATTTTGACAGTTACTGATGTAGAGGTAACACGAGACTTTTCTTATGCAAAAGTATACTTTGTAGTAAGGGATAAAAGCCATGCTAAACAAAGTTGCGAAGTGTTAACCAAAGCCGCTGGCTTTTTAAGGCGTTGTTTGGCGCAAGAAATGTTATTACGCCATATTCCTCAGTTAGAGTTTCACTATGATGAATCATTTGAGTATGGTAATCAGATCGATGATTTATTACGAAAAGTGAAAATACAGCCTGAAGAAGATCAAAAGTAGCAAGCTGAGCATATAAATTTAACTCTTAGCTAAATTAAAGTACATGAATAAAGTTCAACGTGAAAAAATTAATGGCGTATTGCTACTTGATAAGCCTGTTGGTATTTCTTCAAGTAAAGCTTGTCTTATTGCTAAAAAATTATTTCATGCTGACAAAGCGGGTCATACAGGTAGTTTGGATGTATTAGCTTCAGGTTTGTTGCCTATTTGTTTCGGTGAAGCAACTAAGTTTTCTCAGGTTCTTTTAGAGGCTGATAAGTGTTACTACACGATAGCAAAATTGGGAGCAAAAACCACAACTGGAGACGCTGAGGGAGAGATAATTGCAACGGGTGATTGTTCTACTCTTAATTTATCATTAATACAAAAAGTTCTGGCTAAATTTCTTGGCGAAACAGAACAAACACCCTCTATGTATTCAGCATTAAAATATCACGGACAGCCGCTTTATAAATTGGCAAGGCAAGGAATAGAAGTTGCTAGGGCCGCAAGAAAAATTATTATTTATGAGATAACTGTTTCGCGTTTTCATCAAGATGAATTAGAGTTATTGGTTCATTGTAGTAAAGGGACTTATATTCGTAATTTAATTGAAGATATAGGAGAAGTATTAGGGTGCTTTGCTTATGTAAAATTTCTAAAGCGTATTAAGACAGGGAGCTTTAGCTTAGAGTATGCGAGTAAAATAGAAAGTTTGAATGCTAGAGCTGAATCAGAGGGTTACCAGGTTTTACAGCAATTATTATTGCCAGTGGATAGCTTGCTGCAATCTTACCCAGTTTTAAGCCTTACTAGGGAAGAGGCGCAAAGAATTGAATTTGGACAAAAAATAACCGTTTCTCAAGGGTTTAGGGGATTAGTAAGACTTTATAGTCCTGAGCGATTTTTAGGCTTAGGTGAGATGGATGAAAATCAGTGTTTAAGAGCAAAGCGCTTAGTTAAATATTACTAAAAAGCAGCTAAAACTACAGTTTCTAGAGTGCAACTGTTGCTTATTTTCATAGCATCTCGTAAAATGGCCGCTCTTTAATCCTTGCTTGACTATCCCTAGAAAATCTATATAGCAGGCTTTATTAACCATAAGGAGCTTTTATGAGACATTATGAAATTGTCATCATGATCCATCCGGATCAAAGTGATCAAGTACCAGCTATGCTGACCCGTTATAATCAATTAATTGAAAAAAATGGTGGCAAGGTTCACCGTCAAGAAGATTGGGGTCGACGCCATTTAACTTATCCAATTAATAAAGTCCATAAAGCACACTACATATTGATTAATATTGAGTGTGATCAAAAAACTTTAGCTGAACTTGAATATTTATTTAGGTTTAATGATGCTGTCATAAGACATATGGTCTTAGTTCAAAATGCAGCTATTACAGAGCCTTCAGCAATGATGAAAGAAAGTGAGCATGATGAAATTTCGGTTCAATAATCGAAAAAATTCAATCTAATATGAACAGTATAATAGGAGAATGAGAATGATATCTCGACGTAAAAAGCTTTGTTATTTTACTGCAAAGAACATTAAACAAGTTGATTATAAAGATATAAATCTTTTGAAAAAATTTATTACTGAAACAGGTAAAATTGTACCTAGTCGTATAACAGGTACGAAAGCTAAATATCAACGTCAATTAGCTGCAGCGATAAAGCAAGCACGTTTTTTGGCATTATTACCTTATTGCGATCAACACAAATAGATATCGTGGGTTAAAGTCAATAATGATTATTCAACGCTTTACACAATTTATATTAAAGCGCCGTTTTAATGCGATTTTAATAGCAATTTTATTTGCTTTAGTGCCTTATTTAAATTGGGTGAGCGGTATTGTTGTTGGCTTAATTACTTTGCGCAAAGGGGTAACAGAAGGTTTTATGATAACGTTATGGGCGGCTCTACCAGGTTTGGTTATACTTTTCCATACTGGTTTATGGGTACCTTTTGTAGCCAATGTGGCTTATGGAACTTTTTTGGTATGGATATTGGCGATTTTGCTGCGACGTACTGCAAATTGGTCATTGGTGCTTTGTCTCACAGCTTTATTAGGAGTGGTGGGAGTATTAGTAATGCATTTGGCGGTAAAAAATGTCTCGGCTTGGTGGTTCCAATACTTTAATTTTTCTTTAACCCAACTTGAGCAAGTAGTTAGTATCCCAGCTTCTGCTGAATCAAATATGACCATTATGTTACAAAAATTGTCGGTTGTGGCAACGGGCTTGCAAATCATGTTTTTTAGTTTAGCAGCAATCATTGTACTATTTATGGCGCGTGGGCTAGAAGATAGATTTTTTAAACCAGGTTGTTTAGCACAGGAAGCCTATCAAATAAGAATGCCAATTTTAGCGAGCTTAGTTTTTATTGGGTGGCTTTTTTTGGGGCGTCAAGAGGCTGGATTTTTTCTTGATGCTTTACCTGTGTTGGTATTACCCTTTATTTTAGCAGGTATTAGTTTAATTCATGCTATTTTGGTAGCAAAAAAACTAGCAAGGGGATGGTTTACTGGTTTTTATATTGTGCTCATTTTTATAGCTTTTTTTATGCCAGCGTTATTATTGATAGTGGTAATGATGGCATTATTTGATAGTTTAATTAATTTTCGTAAACGCTTCTTATTTAATGCTAATAAAATTAGATAAGAGTAAATTGTAGTAGGAGAAAATAATGGAAGTTATATTATTAGAAAGAGTTCATAAGTTAGGTCGTTTGGGCGACAAGGTAGCTGTGAAGCCAGGTTTTGCACGTAATTATTTAATTCCTTATGGAAAAGCCGTCTCTGCGACAGCTGAGAATTTAGTTGCATTTGAAAAGCGCCGTGTTGAACTGGAAAGAAATGCTGCTGAAGCATTGGCTAAGGCAGAGAAAAGAGCTGCAGAACTTAATGAGTTAATGGTAATTATGCAGCGTCGTACAGTGGATGATGAGGGTAAACTTTATGGCTCAGTGGGGGTCCATGATATTGCAGAAGCAGTTAATGCAATGGGCATGGCTCTTGAAAAAAGAGAAATTACTATGCCTTCAGGTCCAATTCGAACATTAGGTGAATATAGTATTGAAATACAGCTTTATAATGATATTACTTCGGTAATTAAATTACAAATTGAAGCTGAAAAATAAATAACTGATGGTAATAAGGATATGCCCATAAAACAGCAGACCGCCGATAAGCAATTAGGTTCTTTAAAGGTGCCTCCTCATTCAAAGGAGGCTGAGCAATCTGTTTTAGGTGGCATTATGTTGGATCAAAATGCTTGGGATAAGATTGCTGATTTAATTTCTGAACAAGATTTCTATCATCGGGAACACCAACTTATCTATAGACAAATGGTTGATTTAGCAAGTAAGCGTCAACCCCTAGATACTTTAACTGTAGCAGAGAATTTAAAAAAGCATGATCATTTAGAAGAAGTGGGTGGCGAGGTTTATCTCTTTGAATTAGCCAATAATACGCCGAGCGCCGCTAATATTATTGCTTATGCAGAAATTATTCGTGAGCGTTCCGTGCTAAGACAGCTTATTACAGTGGCTAGAGATATTGCAGATTATGCTTACAATCCTCAAGGAATGGACAGCGTGCAGTTGTTGGACCAAGCTGAGCGTAAAGTTTTTTCGATTGCGGAACAAACTTCAAAAAGTAGTGGACCAGTTAATATAAAAGCTATTCTAGCTAATACGGTAGATCGAATTGATACCTTATATAATAGCAAAGAGCCTATTACTGGTTTGGCAACCGGGTTTAATGACTTTGATCAATTAACTGCCGGCTTACAAAAATCGGATATGATCATTGTTGCAGGCCGACCTTCTATGGGTAAAACTACTTTTGCTATGAATATAGCAGAACATGCTGCATTAAAAGGCGATAAGCCAGTTTTAGTATTTAGTATGGAGATGCCGGCAGAAGCTTTAGCTATGCGTATGTTATCATCGTTAGGTCGAATAGACCAACATCGATTGCGTACCGGACATTTAACTGATGATGATTGGTCGCGAATTAATTCTGCTATGAGTATGCTATCGCAAGCTTCTTTATACATTGATGATGCAGCAGCGTTAAGTCCTGCTGAAATACGAGCGCGAGCGCGACGTTTGGCAAAAGAACATGGTCAGCTCGGATTAATTTTAATAGACTACTTACAACTGATGCAAATACCAGGGAGATCAGAAAACCGTACCGTAGAAGTTTCTGAAATTTCTCGTTCCTTGAAGGCTTTAGCAAAAGAATTAAATGTGCCAGTTATTGCATTGTCGCAATTAAATCGGGGGTTAGAACAGCGCTCTGATAAACGGCCGGTCATGTCAGATTTACGTGAATCGGGCTCTATTGAGCAGGATGCTGATCTGATTGCATTTATTTATCGTGATGAAGTTTATAATGAAGACAGTCCTAATAAAGGGACTGCTGAAATTATTATTGCAAAGCAACGTAACGGCCCTATTGGTAGAATAACATTGACTTTTTTAGGGCAATTTACACGTTTTGAAAATTACACGCGAGAAACTTTTGCTGGTGGTTTTAATTAAATAAGAGATAATCTATGCCAATTGTAACGATCAATTTGGCAAATTTACTGCATAATGTGGGCGTGGTAAGAAAATACGCGCCACAGAGCAAAATTTTAGCCATGGTCAAAGCAAATGCCTATGGGCATGGTTTAATTCCAATTTCAGAAACTTTGGCTCCTATTGTTGATGCTTTAGGAGTAGCAAGATTAGAAGAAGCTATAATACTTCGAGATCATGGTTTAACAATTCCAATTGTTATTATGAATGGAGTTTGCAATCTTGATGAAATCAAGTTGGCAAGCGAGCTCTATTGTGATTTGGTTATACATACAATGTGGCAGGCTAATTTATTACAGCAAATTAAATTAATTCGTCCAGTTAAAGTTTGGTTGAAAATTAATACAGGTATGAATCGATTAGGCGTATTACCAGAGGAAGTGGTGTCTGCTTATAACCAATTAATTTATTCTGCTAATATTATTAAACCAATTACTTTTATAACCCATCTTTCTGATGCAGATGATGAAGAAAATCCTAAAACAACAAGACAATTAGAGCAGTTGAATCATATTATTAACGGATTAGAGGGTCATAAAAGTATTGCTAATTCTGGTGCTATTGTAGCATTACCTGACACGCATCAAGATTGGGTAAGGCCTGGCATTATGCTCTATGGAGGTTCGCCACTTAAGAGAGTTTCAGCAGCAAAGCTTGATTTAAAACCCGTTATGACATTGTCTTCCTATCTTATTGCTATTAATCAGGTGCTCGCAGGTGAAACCATTGGTTATGGTAGTACCTGGTGTTGTAGCGAGGCAATATCTATGGGAGTTATTGCTTTAGGATATGGTGACGGCTATCCAAGACACGCTGAATCAGGTACCCCTGTACTCATTAATGGTAGAATTTGTCCCTTAGTTGGCAGGGTTTCAATGGATATGATAACTGTTGATTTAACTTCTATTCCGGATGCTCAAGTAGGCGATGCAGTAATACTCTGGGGAGAGGGATTGCCAGCTGAATTGGTGGCTGAAAGAGCGAGTACAGTTACTTATGAGCTATTTACTCATATGGTACCGCGTGTTAAATTAATAAAATATATTAAATAAGCTTACGTAAAATATAGATCAATTAATTAACTTTTCATTTTATATCAATATAATAAAATTCAATTATAGGATTAAATTTTATGACTAAGTCTTCTCAATTATTAAGTGATCGCTTTTTAAAGAAAACTGTATTTATTATTTTAAGTACCTGTTTGTTTTTTCTGCCAGGACTTTGTTTTTCTGAATAAAATTCTTCTCAAAAATCTAATAATACAATTGTATTCTCGCAGTCATTGACTCAAGCTTCTGACTCTACTATTTATAAAAGTCTAACGTGTAATTTTGAAATTAAATTACCAAAAGGTATTTTACTGAATAGAGTAAATGAAAATTATTATTTAATTGGTGATGTGACGGTACAAAGAATTCCAGGGTGTAAAACAATAAAAAATTTACCTAATTGTCAGTTTATGGCTATAGTTCCCTTTAATTCAAACTCTAATATACAAACAGAAAATTTTTATATTTCTGTAGCAAAAATTAAAGATAAAATATCTGCTGACAAAGCAAGTGAAATATTTAATAGACATTTTCAAACAGGTAAACATAAAGTACGAATAGTTAATAGTAGAATTTTTTATCGGGCTTACTTTAATGAGGGGGTGGCAAGTACTATTGAATCAGATACAAGCTATATTGCTATTATTAATCATTATATTTATAAATTAACTCCGCAGGTCTTTTATTTTGATGATCCTGATAATGTATCGTCTGGAGAAGAAGTAGTGGGAGAGGTGTTTGATTCGCTGCGAATTAAAAACATGCTAGCAGAGAAATCAAAAATCTATCCATTTCTTGATAATTTTAAAATAATTAATGATTAGCGCATTAAGCTGGAGAGACTTTTGATATAAAACCAAAAAAATTGGTTGTGCTAAATCTAAATAGTAATTCAGCACAACCAATAATATTTATCTTGGGGCGGGTCTTCTATCCAATAGATAGGCTGTTGGGTCAAAAACTTGAGCGCTTTTGATATGATCCAGTGCTCTGAAAAGTCCTAATGAGCCAGCAAAAATGCCAGATTTGGGTCTAGCAGTGGTAACATGAGGAGAAGAGAAAGCTCTTCTGGTAGGTGATTTACAAACCGATGTTTTAAAAATAGTTGGTAAACCTGGTTTTGTATGAGTTTTTGGCATAGCTTCTACCAAGCTTACTGTATCAGTTGGTAAAGCAGGCGCTCTGTTAGCCAGTTTAGCTTTGATATTTCGATAAGTAGTTTTAATATGCGTAAAGGCTATTGCTTGTTCTTCATTCAGCAAAACAAGGTTTAATAGTTCAATCAATTGATCGGCTTTATTGAAAACCCGCGCATGAAACTCTTTGCGGTGATTATTAATAATGTAGAGGAGCGCATTTAAATAGCTATTAATTATTTTATCTTCCAATTTAATTTTGGTAACAGTATAAGGCAGCAGTTGCCATAATTTTTGTGTTTTTGTTTTTTGTGGTGCAATGAATGAAAGAAGGCATTCATACCATAAGATATTACCTTTTAAGTTAAAAGTATGAATCGTTTGTGGCAGGCTTTGACAAAAGGTTTGTAGTTGTCTTCTATCTAGTTTTTGATCTATGTGAGGAAGCGTTAAACTGAGCAAAGAAGTTTTTGTATCACTTAATGCTGGGCTAAATGGATGAGAAAAGAGCTCTTGCCAGTAACGTATGGTCTTTTCTCCAAAGATCAATGTCGTAATCGTTGTTGGTAAAGATTGGGTAAATGCTAAAATTTGTGGTTCATTCCATTGATAAAGGGTGGTTTGAGAGAAATCTATTGAAGTAATATTGTCAGGAATAGCTTTACAAAAGGCCGTAATTTCTTCTTCACTAAGCTCGTGAATATTAGGAATATCAATAATAAGCGTGGTAGCAGCTTCTGTTTGAGCGGCTGATTCTTGACTGGGAAACTCTGGATATTTAAGCGTTGTAATTAACCGTTTGGGTATGTTTAAAAAATAAGGTAATTGAACACCTTTTGCTCTAATAGGCCTATATAATGATGGAACATGATGAGATAGGCTTAGACTAGCCAGTATCATTGCAATCCTAATATCAGCCTGAGTACTTAATAATCTTAACATAATAGCCCCTTTATTGAATTATTTTTCTAAAAACCGAATTTTTTTATAAAAATTCTCTAATGACAGAATAATACCCCATATTTTCGAATTAAAATACATATTTTTTGAGTTTTTCAGAAAAAATATTTAAAATTTGAATATTTATTCAAAAATAAGATCAGAAAATTTTCAAGCGCTGGTGATAAGCTGACTATACTCCAATTGGATATTGTAGTACTTAATAGCGGTACAAAGTCAGTTTTGCAGGCAAAACTTCTTAGAAAGCCTGTTTTGACTTAGTTTACAATGTCGCATATTTATTAGTGTTAGCAGCTTTGCATTGGTATGGGTATCGATCAAATAATTATTATTTAGTCTTCAAGTTTTATCCTCTACTGTTGAACTTAGCTTAGAAATTTTGAGTATGTTAGTTCAATATCATAAGTGTCGTAATTTAGCAGAATATGAGAGGTATCTTGAAATTGATGATAGATTATTGCCAGAATTATAAGTGCTATAGAAATATTTTTTTCACGAGCAACTTCTTTGATAAAAGAATAAAATTAAAAAATTCAATACACAATATAATATTATTATAGCTTTTTCATTTTAGCTTTAAGATCAGCTTTTTTTCCAAGCAAAAAAGCAATTTCAGTAGTAATAAAAATGGGTGCAATCAATGCTTGAAATAAATTATCAAATAAAGCAGGTTTTTTGCCTTCTAAAAAATGACCTAGAAATTGAATAGCCCAGGCAATAATGAAAACAATAATCATGATTTTAAATCCAAGCCAGTTTGGAGCATTACCGCCGATTAATCGTGCAATAATATTTAAGATAATCAAACCAATAGTGGTGGCAATCGCAAGCTCTTTATCTAGTAAAAAATAATAAACAAAGAGTCCAATGAGTGCGAGCCAGCTAATGCCTAGATGAAACCAACCGTTGACTCCAAAATTAATCCAATTAAATAGAATAAAAATAGGAATGATAGCTAAGGGAACGCCAATAAAGTGGGTGATTTTAGTGCTCATTTTAGTATGATAGCGTTCATAATTACTTAAATGATTGATTAATGCTTGCATAACTGTCTCCCTGTGCTTTTATAAAATAGCCTTTGCTAAGAGCTAACTTACTAGAAAATCAAGCATTTGACAAATTTTTTACAAATTAAAAAAAATAAGTATAATAAATCAAATTTTTTATAATGAGGTGGTTTATATGAAAAAGATAATAACGTTGATTACCCTAATTTGTTTTAGCTTTAGTTTAGTTGCTTGTCAGAATATGACGAAGCAGGATGCAGGCGTGATAGCTGGCGGGGCTTTAGGCGGGCTCGTTGGCTCTCGATTTGGTGGCGGCAATGGTCAGGTCTTAGCAACAGTAGGCGGTGCAATTATTGGGGCTGCAATTGGTGGTTTAATAGGACATAATATGGATCAAACTGATCAATTGGAAATGCAACAAGCACTAGAGAATAATAAAAATAATCAGTCAACAAGTTGGAAGAACCCTAATAACGGTAATACCTATCAAGTAGTTCCAAAACAAACTTATTATGAAAGTAATGGCACGCCTTGTCGCGAGTATTATATGAATGCAACCATCGGTGGCAAACCACAGCAAGTTTGGGGTAAAGCGTGTCGTCAAGCAGATGGCAGTTGGAAAGTTGTTAGCTAATATTTTTGATTCTGGGCTTGTGCCCAGGATTTTTATTCGTTTGAAGAATCATCAGTATTTTTTGTAACAGGCCACTGTAAATGGTATTGGTCAAGAATACTTTGCAAAGATTGAAAACCAGTTCTTCCTTTTTGTTTAAGAGATTGTAATTGTTCTTTGCTAAGCGTAATAATTTGTTTTGTTTTATCTTTAGTAGTAATAAATAGCTGGTTTGACTTTAATGTAATATCTTCAATGATAGAAGAATCATTGTTATTATTAATAGGCGTTGTTTGATTTTGACCTATACTTACTGTTACAGACAAGCTTAAAATTAATAGCATGAGTAATTTTTTCATGAGCTTTTATCCTTTGAATTTGTTTTTCTATTATCTAAAAAATAGTTTTATGAAACAAGTAAATTGATAGTTTATTTATCATTAAACCCGATAGTTAGTTTGATAAGCTGAATCATCATTAAAAATAACAATAAAAACTATCAAAACAGTGAAGCTTAATATTGACAAAATAATGCCCAGCGGTAATTGGCTTGTTTGACGAAACATAGCTGAAATGAAAATAGCAAAACCAGCTCCTAGATTTTGTACTCCTCCTAATAACGCACCTGCTGTACCAGCAAGTTGAGGAAAAGGTTCCAAAGCGCCGCTAGTTGCTGCGGGAAAAACAATCCCTGCAGCAAACATATAAAGAGTAATAGGAATAATTATTGCGTAAATATTTATCCACTGCAATAAACCAGTCAGTAATAAACTGATAGCACCTATAAAAAGTAAAGCAATTCCTAATAACAAGGTTTGTTTTAAAGGCCAGCGCTTAGCAAGAAAACCGGAAATGCTAGAGCCCAACATATAAGCGGGTAAGGGGAGTGTAAACCATAAGCTAGTAATAAATGGCGAAAAGCCTAACACACGGCTAAAAAGAATTCCTCCTACGGCTTCAAAAATGCAGACACCGGAAAAAGTAACCACTAAACAAGTCATATAACCTAAAAATTGGTAGTTTTTAAAAATAGTTAGGTAGTTATTATAGAATCGTTGGCCAGAAAGTTTTGTAGAGTATGCAAATTTGTTAGTTTCAGGAAACAAACTATATTCAGCTATTAAAACACAGATACTAAACAAAATTAAAAAAGCAAAGCAAGCGCGCCATCCCCAAAAGCTAGCAAGAATGCCACCTAATAAAGGGGCGATGAGAGGGGCTACAATTAATGCTACACTGACGTGGCTTGCTGCTCTGTGTAGTTGTGGACCATGATATAAATCTCGCATGACGGTTCTAGCCATGACACCACCACAACCTATGCCACAGCCTTGAATGCAGCTACCAATGAATAATAGTTGAAAAGTTGTAGCCAAGGTAGTTGTGATTGAACCTATTACAAAGATGATTAATCCAACAATAATAATAGGTTTTCTGCCGAAATAATCAGAGAAGGGGCCGTAAATAAATTGCGAAAGTCCATAGGTTAGTAAATAAATGGCCATTATACTTTGAACATGGGTTGCTAAAATTGCAAAAGAATTAGCAATCATGGTCATAGCTGGGACATAGATGGTATTAGTAATTTGTCCGACAGCCGCCAAGCTTACGACTAACAACATAATGCGCAAAAAAGAGAAGTTTTGTTCTAAGTTATTCATTAAGAGGCTCTTTTTTACATATTGATCAAAATATGCGCCATTTTAGCATAGTGCTAGCAAGCGTCAATTTAAATTTCGTGCAAGCTTAGAATAGAGTATGATAATTTTTTATAGTTTACATAGACTTATAAAGAGAGGGCAATGATTAAAGAAAAAATTATTTTTAATTGTAATGCTTGTGGTGCGCAATTTCCTAAATGGATGGGGCAATGTACAGAATGTAATGCTTGGAATTCATTAACTGAAGAAACATTATTTAAAACCAATAAGAACTTAAAATTTCAAAATTATGCAGGTGCAGTGAGTTATGTTCATGAAATATCCCGAGTTGAGTTGCAGGAACAAACCAGACTGTCAACCGGGATTAGTGAATTTAATCGAGTCTTAGGGGGTGGCGTGGTCGCTGGCTCGGTCATTCTAATTGGCGGTGACCCGGGTATTGGTAAATCTACTTTGCTGTTACAGGTTATGGCTAGTTTATCAAAGTTTACCAAAGTACTTTATGTAACTGGAGAGGAATCTTTACAGCAAGTTGCGCTAAGAGCTAAACGTTTGCATTTGTTAGACCAGACCATACAGCTTTTAGCAGAAATTCAAACCGAAAAAATTATTAAAGCAGCAGAAGATAATAAACCCGCAGTGTTGGTTATAGATTCTATTCAAACCATTTGTACGGAAATGATCTCTTCTGCTCCAGGTTCAGTTAGTCAACTGCGTGAAAGTACAGCACAATTAGTGCGTTTTGCCAAAGCAACTAATACTGTAATTTTTTTAGTGGGACATGTAACTAAAGAAGGTGCTATTGCTGGGCCAAGAGTATTAGAGCATATGGTTGATACGGTACTTTATTTTGAAGGTGAAACAGGTAGTCGTTTTCGAGTTATTCGAGCCGTCAAAAATCGTTTTGGAGCAGTTAATGAGTTAGGTGTTTTTGCCATGACTGAAAAAGGATTACGTGAAGTGAATAATCCTTCTGCTATTTTTATGACTCAGTCTGAAGCTGCTGTTGCAGGTAGTATCATTACTGCAGCATGGGAGGGCAGTAGACCTTTATTGGTAGAGGTGCAATCTTTAGTGGACACCAGTCATTTAGGAAATCCAAGACGTGTATCAGTGGGGTTAGAAACTAATCGCTTAGCTATGCTATTAGCGGTATTACATAGACATGCTGGCATTGTAACTTACGATCAGGATGTCTTTCTGAATGTAGTAGGCGGTATGCGAGTTTTAGAAACTTCTGCTGATTTAGCAACGCTTTTTGCTATTGTGTCTAGCTTAAAAAATAAAATTCTTCCTAGAAACTTATTGGTTTTTGGAGAAGTGGGATTGGGAGGAGAAATTCGGCCGGTTCCCAATGGTCAAGAACGTATTCGTGAGGCTGCAAAGCACGGTTTTAAGCATGCAATTATTCCTAAAGCTAATGCACCTACTCAGATTATGGCTGATATTTCTATTCATGCAGTAAGTAAACTTGATGAAGCATTAAGCTTGAGTCAGTTTGAATAATAAATATTAAAAAGCCTTCAGAAGCAATGGTTCATAGATAGATAATTTAAAAATATTCTGTATAGGATTAATGTGGTTTTAAGAAAGTAGCCTTTATTATTTTTAATCTTTAGAATCTGTTTTTTTATAATAAGTCTTTAATAATGGATTTCTTTATAGCTTACTGCTTGCAAATTGTACAAAAAATAGTATTGTATGTTTTGAGCTGGCTAAGCAATCGCTGGATTGAAAAATCGAGAGGAAAGTCCGGGCTCCCTAGGGTAGAGTGCCAGGTAACGCCTGGGAGGTGAGAGCCTACGGAAAGTGCCACAGAAAATATACCGCCAGGCTACTCTGTAGCAAGGTAAGGGTGAAAAGGTATGGTAAGAGCATACCGCATGGCTGGTAACAGGCATGGCAGGGCAAACCCCGCTTGGAGCAAGACGAATAGGAATCAAAGCAAGCGTTTGCTTGCCAGGTGTTACCCGCACCTTTGATTCGGGTAAGTTGCTTGAGCTATTTGGTGACAAATAGCCTAGAGGAATGATTGCTCACGACAGAACCCGGCTTATCGGCCAGCTCAAATTAGGTTAAATAATGATCATTTAATAAGTTATCATAAACTTTACGTTTTTAAAAATTTTGAATTACCAGTTTGCTTAAGATTATTTTAAGTTTTCAAGCGTATCGTTTTTTTATTAGGATAATTTTAAAGTTAGGGTGGTGCACATGTTAGCTTTTAATAATCCGTCTCTTATGCAATTTTTGCCATTAGTTTCAAGATTTAATTTGGTCACTGACCAGCCGATTGATTTTTTAAAGTTGACTTTACCAGATCTAGAACGGCTGTTATGTTTTAATCAAGAAATAGCAAGGCAGTCTGCTATTGAAAGCCAGGTCGCAAAAGAACGCTTAATTATCACTATAGGCGCTGCAGCAGAGAGTGAAAAAGCTACTATTCTTGCTAACCCTAGATTTTTTAGACAATTCTATGAAAAATTTATCAGAAGATGTCCTTTATCGGTTGAAGTATTGCAAGACTTTATTGCGGATATAAAATGTTTAGAGTGCTTATTAGGAAGTAGTGAGCTTGTTGCAGAATTGGTACAAAAACCTAAATTTAAACAAGCAGTCAATGATTTAATTGCAAGATTATCAGAAGAAAATAACTTATCAGAGCTCATTAAGGTACTGCAAGCACTAGAAGATTTAAATAAGAATTTAGAAGAGGAATCTAGGGTTTTTTTAATATTTGAAAATGATCTTATTAACCGCTATCAACAGCTTTTGGTCCAATTGAATAATCTATATGGCCATGATCCTAGATTGTTAGCAAAAAAAATAGGTCTTTTACCTTTAACCGATGATTTAATTTTTAATTTAGTTGTTAATTTTATTAAGGCAAGACCTCTGTTTGAAATGATGATTGTTGCTAAAATACTTGATGTTTCATTATTAGATTCAGCAAAAAAAACTGTTTTACAGCAATTGCAAGTTGGATATGAAGCTGACAATGATTATTTCAATGAGCCAGAAGAAAAAAGACAGCTCGATTTAATTGAAGAGTTTACCTCTGTTTTATTACGAGATATAAATTATTATGTTTTAAAATTAATCCAAGCAATCAATAGTTCTTATCAAAGAGAGGTTGTTAAACTTGACTTAGAAGGCGAGTTAATTTGGTTGGCAGAGCAGACTCCTGCCACCTTTACTATCTGGAAAAATAAAGTAATAGCTCTAAAACAGCGCTGTGAAGGTTTGTCATCAAGAGTCACTATTTTAGAACAAGGTATTGCACAACTTAAACAGCTTTTGTTACAGTTGCCTCCTGTTTCTCCTTATTCCAGGGGAGAGGTAATGACAGTACATTTGCAAGAAGTACAAAATTTAATTTCAAGATTTGAAGATTCTGTTAAAGCTTTTTATTTAAAAGACAAACACCCTGTGTGTTTACATTTACAAAGAAACTTAGCATTGGTTAAAGCTGACGCATATATAGCATTAATTAGTGATGCAAAGGTTGCATCAAGAGCAAAAAAGAAGGCAATTAGTCAGGTTCTCTCCGCAGTTAAAAAACATTGTATGGCAGTAAACGATAGTTGCCTTAAAGAAATGATAGATTATTTGCTATTAGACCCGTCAACTGTTCAAGCACCTAAAGATAGAGAGTTATATATACAGATTCTAGAGGTTGCGCCTGCAAGTGAAGTAGAAAGAATTGTTAAATATATTAATAATTCTGCACACCATATTACTTTAACGTCTGCTCAAATAGTAAAAATTATTAAAGTCTTGTTAAAAAGCGAGTCGTTTTCATCAGATTTAGCAGTTTGTTGTGATAATTATTTTTTTGACATTATAAAAGGTTCGCATCCTGTTAATGTAAATATATTAATAGAGTTAGTAAAGGTTGATGTTAAAGGCAGGTATCTAGAAAAAATCTTTGATTTTATTCGTGATAATTTTTATAGGTTAAATTTAAGCGCAAAAGAAACTCAAAACTTGATATTAGCTTTAGCGCAATTAAGAGAAAGTTCACCTAGTGCTATTCAAAACAAAATTGATAAGCTGGCTAATAGAATTTGTGCGTCTGTTTGGGGTCGAGGATTTAGAGTGCTTCGAAATAAGCTGCGTGAAATCAATTATCTTGAATTTGTTCTATCCGATTTTTCTGTATTTAAAATGTTTGCTAGTCAAAATGGCTGGCAACAAAGTAAAGGAAATAGACGAGAGATTATTGCCAGCTTAAATAAGATTTTGGCAGATTATTCTAAACATAGAACTCTTCATGACTATCAATTATTGGTGCAATTTATCAAGTTTTCTAAATCAGAGGAAGTTACTCTTATAGCAGAGCTTCAAGCGTTATCAGCAGCTGAAGAAAAAATATTTTTTGCTGAAATGAAAAGAAAGTTGTTTTCTTTACTTGATAACCAACAGCTTTCATTACAATCTCTACAGCAAGTAAGTAGTTTATTAGAAGAATATGAAGCCTTAACAAACTCTGATTTAAACGATGATTTTTCTGCGATGATTGCTTGTTATGAATCTGAGTATAAAGATCCTAGAGAATTACTCTGTACCAATTATTTAGGATATTTGCATAGACTTTGGACTATAGGTAATTTTAAACTAAAGGCAACTATTAATGAGTGTTTATTGAAAATTAGAGGACTGGCACTAGCTAGTACAGAAGAGGAGAAAGAAGCTTTAGTTTTACAACTGCTGTCATTAAAAACTAGTAACCCTTCTTTCTATTATCAAATTATAATCATGAATCCATTGTTTAATTTTATTTCGGCTAGGAATAATAATTTACTGTTGGCAAGTTTAAATAATAGAACGAATCCAGAAATAAATAATCACCCTGAATTGTTAGAAAGAATAAATCGCCATACTTTTTTGCAAGAAAAGATTGCAAGAAGTGCAAGAGTTTCTCAAGAGTTAGAAACTAATGTTCATTGTCGCAGTTACCTTGAAGAAGCTTCTGCATGGCGAGGAGAAGTGGATAAACTTTATGATTTAGTGTTAAAAACTAAAGAAATGATTCGCCTCTATGGTGGTAGAAAAGTAAAAGACTGGGTGTTTGAAGTTCAATTTAGAGCAAGAATCTCACCTAGGACTTATAACGATTTTTTAATGTTGCATATGCTTGTTAATGAATATAGAGGTGAGCTTGGCATCTTAGATGCTAATTTATGTGAATCCATTACTAGCACAGTTTTGGTGAGTGAAATTGAAAGTGTGGTTCAATTAATAGAACGTGAAACAGCTGATCCGAGTAGTTGTTATGAAGAGCTAAAAGAAATTATTGTTAAAGATCCGGGAATGCTTCAAGCCTATGAGCTTGAAACGAAGCTTTGTGAAATACTTTATAATTCACTGAGAGCGGCTTCTGTCAATAACCCCCTCAATTGGTTGACTGATGAACTTCTCGATTTACAAACAAAAACCACGGGATTTATTAGAGTATTTATTAATCACTGGTTAGAGAAAGATTTACTTGCTGTTGTTGATGACAAAGCTCAAGAAAGCTATGAATTAATTAGTTTATCTTCAGATTCAGGATTTTTCTATACCTTGAGCTTAACTGCGGCTGAAATTAGCGATGTCGAAGTGGATGAAGATACTCAGGAACCAGTAAGTACCCCTGAATATTTGCATTCTCTTACTCACGGTTATAAACATGCAGCTATCAAATATAGCCAATTAGAAGAAGCTGTTACCCAGGCTAGAGAAGCTTCAAGACAAGAAGAGGAGAGAATTGCAGCTGCAGAAGCATCTGGTTCAATGACTGACAGACAAGCAATGCGAGCAAGAGGTAGAATGCGAATTGATGAAAGTGAGGCTGTGGCTAGAAAAATAAAAAGACGTTTAGATAATTCTACCAATCGAGTTGTTGCTGGCGTAGATGAATATTGGACAAGAAGTGAAGGTGTTAATTGGTTTTGGGATCGTGAAGCAGGTGATAGTGTTTTTGCAGAGGATTTTTTTGCTGAAGGTAGAGCAGGTAGTGCTATTACTGCAGCAATGTTAAGAACCAGTGAGGCGGAGGTGTTAAGAAGAAGAGCGCATTTTCATGAGGAACTTGCTAAACGGACTACTGACGAAGGTCAAAGAGTTATTCTAAGAGCCGGACAAGATAATTTATTAGAGTATGGACATCGCAACAGTTATGTAGGAGCAGTAATGGGCGCTTTAGATGTTCATGATGTTGAGCATCCAGTTTTTTATTATGTTAATTCAGCGGCTGTTTCCCACGTCTTAAAAATAGGGGGAGAGTTTTATGACCAAGTTGTTGCACGAGGAATTGAATACAAAAAAGTTAATCCTAGAACAGGGGAGATGGAGACTTTTGGGATAATCAATATTAAATCCTCGGTTTTACTTTCTCGAGGCAAGGTGAGTTGTCAGGCTTTTCATGCCGAGTCTAATAATATGCAAACCTATTTTAATATGCTAAAAGCAAGCAATTTACTTAATAAAGAAGCTCTACTAGTACATTTTGAACAAGTAGTAAGGGAGTACAAAAAAGTAAGTAGAGAAGAAGCTGAAATTGAAGCTGTTGATAATGTCTTACTAGTTTTACAGGATGAAAATGAAATCTCCTTAAATAATATTCATTCGCCTGCAGCATTTGCTATGTATAAGGAAGCAGTTTCAATACAGCGAGTTGTTAAATTAATAAATTTGTTGGCTAGTTTTGGGGAAGAGTATGTAGAGATATTTAGAGTAGAAGGATTTGAAGGTTTGTTTAGAAAGCTTCAAACGGAAAATAAACTACTTACTTTTGAAGCAATGGATCTATTACTATTAGTTGGGTCACCTGCAATTCCTATGCAAATTTTTCTTAACACCTTGAGTAAACGGGTAGTGTTAGAACAAGGACCTATTCTTGCTTATCTTGATGGTGTAATAGAAGGTTTTAAAAGAAGTTGTAATAATAGGCAAGAAAGAGAGTTAGCAGATAGCCTAATGGCAGCCTTACAAGGTAATACAGAATTAATTTGCCCTTTTAGTTCAGAGGTGGGCATTTTGTTATATCAGCAAATTCTTTTGTTTCAACAGGCCATGTATTTTATAGTCTTACTACAATCATTGCAGGCAAGTTATTTAGAAAGATTTATAGCAGAAGGATTTGAAGGTTTGTTTGCACAGTTTAAGGCTGATAATGTTGTGTTGACAGACGATATGGTAAATCTACTTAGGATTGTTGGCGCCTCTAGTTTACCGGTTGAATTAATAGAAACAGAGACAGAAGGTTTGTCCACGATGTCTCGGCCCTCTAGTAGGCAATCAAGAGTCAGTCATTTAACAATTAATGCGTTGGTTTCACCGCAAGCCATGCCTTTAATGACGGGCGCCGTATCTGCTGAACCATCTTTATTAAGTGCTAGGCGCCAGCCAGTTTCAGCTGTTGGGCAAGGATTTTTTGGATCTCCTGCACATTCAGCTATGCCATCTCCATCAGTTAACAGAGGTATTGCTATTGATGTAACCGTCGCTGCAGCAGAAGGGCCTATTGCAGAAGGTAGTGCTTCACCTTTGTCTTCAGCTTAAATAATAAATAGACAACTATATAGAGATTTTAATACAGCCATTAAAAAATGCACTGTTTTGTGCTAAAGCGAGATCTTTATATTTTTTAAAATATTTTTGTAGAGAAGCATCATGCAGTATGGCGTTAATAGGTTCAATTTTATGATTGCCTAGACTATGGGGATGAAAGTAAGTAAAAGAAGGTTGGGGAAGGAAATCTATATTTTTTTGTTGGATAAGTTCTATGATATTGCTAATTATACGAATTTCATCCATCAATCTGGAAACAGATTTAGTAGGTAAAAAAGATTCAAAATAATTTGGATAGTTTAAAGAATAGTAAACTGGAATATCTTTAGTGATATGACAAGGATGCATTAATAAAGGTGCATAATCCTTTAATCGATAGATGTTTGTATAAGCATCTTGAATTAATTTAATAGGAGCTATTTCATTATTGTTATCTATTGCAAAAATCATACCAGGAAAAACACTTTCTGCAATCATATACAGTTGTTTTAAATGACTGCTTAATTTAGGCTGTAAATAAATATTTTGATTACTAATAGTGTTTAAAACCTTTTCCCAAACCATATTTAATTCAAATTGTCTACGACAGTTATAAGATTGATGCCAAGCTAGTTTAAGAAAATAATTTTGTAGATTAATGAAGGCTGGGTTGTTTCTTTTAATTAACCATTGTTCTGTAAGATAAAGAATGGAGCAATGCCATTTATTATTAGTTTCAATATTAGCAGCGATTGTAGCAAACAAATCACGATGTTGTCTGGAATGTGCTGGAGGTGGTAAAGCAATGTGTAAAGCTTTTTTTAGCCGATTATGAGCAATGCTATCAGAAATTTTTGGTAGCATGAAGATAGAGCGAGCTCCAGAGGAAATATTAGCTAATTGGGTAGAATCTTTAGCGATAGGTTGATCGAAAAGCTCCCAGGCGCCTAATATAGCACCTTGATACCAGAGTTTATCAGATACGACACGCTGCGGAGTCTCATAATAAACTTCAACTGATTTATTAAGCACTATGCCAACTGGAATTTTTGCATAGTTAAGGAATTGCTTTGATAACTTTGCAAAATGAGTATGGTTTGAAGGTAGAATCTCTTGTTGGTCAGGAAGATAAAGCTGCCCCATCTTCACAATGTCTTTGCCAAAGGGATAATGAGCAACTATTAGGCTATCAGAAGTGCCTGGGTCAAGCTCTTCCAGTAATTTTGCGAATTCAGAGTTTACGGCATAAACTTGAAATTTTATTTTATTCCATGAGGTGAACTCTAAGGATTCATTCATGATATTAGTAGTATTTATCATTTTTCTAAGTATTGTTTAACCACTAAAGACGTTTGGGATAAATATTACCACTACGCTGGGATAGAGACAAGGTGGCTTGTTGGGGAAAATCTAAATAAGTTTCTTTTACTAACCTTTTGATTTTTGCGGCATATTGTCTGTTTAGGGTAGTTGAAATTTTAATATCACCATTGTAATAAGGATCTGAATAGATAGTACAAAGGGGGTTTCTAGATAAAAAAGTATTAAACAAGATAGCTCGAGGCCAAACAAGTTCCTCTAAAATCTGTCTTTCAGTTGTTGTAACTGGCATAAAAACAGGGGAAGGCATTTGAATTGTTTCAGAAAGATTTTCTACTCTTAATTGCTCAAATAAATCAATTAACAGTTTTGTCTGATGTTGGTTTAAAGGTGGTAAACCAATTAATATAGTATTTGCTAAAGCATTACATATAATGAATATTTGAAATAATCGGTTTCTTTTAGTTTTGTTTAATTCAAAATCTTTAATTTCGGGCAGAGCAGAATCTTTTGTTGCCAGCGCTCCAAAAAGAGCAGTGATATAATTAGCATAATGATCTAATAAAGTATATCGAGGTTTTAAAGGAATTAATTGAATTAGCATAGTATTTATTTTAAATAATGAATCTGTAGCAGTTAAACGTGAATAGTTTCCATCTTTATAAGTTCCAATAAATTTTAAACGAGAATAAAAGATAGGATATTTAACTCTTAATAGATTTAAAACGATTCCTTTAAAGATCACTGTAAAGGATTCTATTTCTGCTAAGGTGTATTTTGTTGCATTATAACCAATAGCAGGATAATGTCGTTTTGGCCATAAAGGAATGGACGTCAATACTTCAAAACCGTAAGGCATGATAATTTGAGTTTTGACCCCAGTTATTCTGGATGTTTCTTTATTGGCCTGTTCAACAATTTTTCTTGCTAAGACAAAATCAAAGGCGATAAGAGAGTCGGGGGTGGTAGCAAGATTCAAAGATCTTGAAAAAAAGCACCAGTAGTTTCTACTTAAACTGATTGAAGGTAGTTTTCGGTATATCATGTTTAGAAAAAAGACGGATGAAATTTGTACTTATTGTTTACAGGATTGTTATGAAAGATTATCTGTCTATAAGTTCCTTATAATGAAATAATTAATTTTTAATAAATTATCAATAAGGGAGTAATAAGTATTCTTTTATAGAAAACAGACCCTTATTTCAAACAAATCTGTAAAAGATTTTATCAAAACACTATTATATCAAAATTAATAACTAATACAATATTTACATGTAAAAGATACATGTTAATATTTACCAAATAAAGATAATTAAAAGGGTGCCGACAGTGAAAATTACCGCCGACGATTCGAGTAGTGTTCAAGACCAATTTATTGAAAATTTAATTAAAGCCAATGAAACAGTCTCTCTTTTTTTAAAATCAGGCGTACAATTAAAAGGAGTAATCGTTGGGTATGATCCGCTTACTATCACTTTAAGTTATAATAATAATCTACAGTTAGTCTATAAACATGCTATAGCAACTATCTGTCCTCATATTAAAGACTAACTTTTGATAAATAAAGCTAGTAAAAATTTTATAAATGGTCTACACTAATCGGCCAATTTACATGATCTGTCTCTTTTTTGGTATATAGATTTTGTAAATAAGTACAGGTATTAAACTCATGAACATTACAACTCTGATAGCAAAGTGAATTTATATATTCATTTATCTTAACCTATTGCTATTTAGCTTAGCTGAAATAAATTATTAATGATCCAAGAGAGTTGTAACCATGGCCGCACTAGACTTTAAATTTATAAAAACAGAAATTAAGAAGAATCTGGCAGTCAGTATGCCGCTGATAGCCGCACAATTAATTTATGCTTTTAGCGGTTTTCTTGGCACAGCAATGATTGCTCATTTAGGTAAGAATGAATTAGCTGCTAGCGTCTTGGTTAACATGCTTTGGGCAACCTTATCAACTATCTTTTTTGGTATTATCAATGCGGTCAGTATCTTAGTTTCTCATCAATATGGTGCTAAAAATGATAAAGCTATTTGTGAGATTATGGGGCAAGCTTATTTATTAGGAATTGTATTAACACTATTAATCTTATTGGCATTATTTTCTATGCCCCTCTTTTTACGTTTAAGTCACCAATCACCAGAAGTATTAACATTAGCTTCTTTTTATATGAAATCGCTTATGTTTACAGTACCTGGATTAGTTATGGTGGTTATAACTGAACAATTCTTGGTTGGAGTGGGTAGATCAAAACTAGTTTTACAAGTTAGTTTTATGGTTGTTCCTTTAGAGATTATTATGTTGTATCTCTTAATTTTTGGAAAACTCGGCCTGCCAGTCTTTGGTATTGCGGGAATTGGTTATGGATTTGCAATATCTTATACTCTTACGGCAATAGGATTAATGATTTATTTATTTCGTGCCAACTATTATAAAAAATATAAAATATTTTCAGCTATTAATCGAATTAACTGGCTGTATATAAAAGAATTGATCAGAGTAGGTTTACCTATGGGATTTATGCAAGTAGTTGAAGTGGGTACTTTTGCAATGATTACTTTTTGGGTGGCACAATTTGGTACAATAATTTTAGCTGCTCATCAAATTACCTTGCAGTTTTTAGCACTAGCAATCACTATGGTCTTTGCTATGTCACAAGCGGTGACGGTTCGAGTTGGGCATGCAGTAGGGCAGTTAGATAAAAATAATGTAGTTAATTCAATTATTACCGGGTTATTGATTAATTTCTTTTTTGCATGTTTTATTGCCATTATATTTTGTTTGCTTCCTAAATTATTATTAAGTTTAGATTTAAATACCGCAGCTGCGGATAACCAGCTATTAGTCACTGAAGCAATTCAATTATTTAAAGTTGCTAGCGTGCTTTTATTATTTGATAATTTTAGGATTATAGGATTTGGTGCTTTAAGAGGACTCAAAGATACAAAATTTCCACTTTATTCTTCTTTAGCTGGATTTTGCTTTATTGGTTTAAGTACTGCTTATTACTTTGCTTTTATACTTAAATTGAGTGGTGTAAGCATTTGGTGGGGGATAACCTTGGGTATTGCTAGTAGTGCTATTATGATTATGTTTAGATTACGTTATTTATTACGTAAAATTGATTTAGTAAAAATTCTCGAATTATCAAAAAAATAGATGCTAGATTTAAATTTCTTGGCAGTTGTTAAAAAATTAGCGATAATTAGTGAAAATTATTTCAGAGAGTAATTTCTATGCTATTTGTTATGTTATCCAAGTATCATTATTGGGCCTATCAACAGCTTTATAGTGTGATAGAGCAGGTTGATGATGAAAATTATCATAAAGAGAATGGTTTGTTTTTTAATAGCATACATGGAACACTGAATCATTTATTGTTAGTAGATCGTTTGTGGTACTCAAGATTTAATCATCAGCCTTGTAAAATAACAGACCTTGGATTAATTATCATTAAAGATCGCAATGAATTAAAGCAAGCCATTTTTGCCCAAGTTGATCTTTGGATTGAGTTTACAAAAAAAGCCGCAAATGGAATAGCGCCAGCAACTCTCACCTACCATGATACCAAAGGAATTTTTAAAGTGGCGGATTATCAACAAACTTTATGCCATGCGTTTAATCATGGTACCCATCATCGTGGCCAAATATCTGTAGCATTAACCCAGTTAGGTAAACTAGCGCCTGAAATGGATTTGATTTATTTTAAAAACACTTAAAATATTAATAATTCACTAAACAATTTAATTGCATAGCTAAATAATCAAAACGGTCTACATTCTAGTACTGGAGGAGGATCTTTTAAACTTACAATCAATTCATGTAAATAACTTTTAAGTTTATTTCGGTTTGTCAAATTTAATTCTTCTATAGTAGTAGATAAATAATAAGCCAGACAGTAAGCAAAAGCATGTTTAGGTAAATTTAATGAGCTGAGGGTCTCTAATTTAGAGATCAGGTTTTGGTAAGGGTTATAGGCCCAAAATCCCAAACGAAAATCTGGCATGGTAGTAATATCTGATAATTCTCTATGTACCTGTGAGCAAAATTCTTCAGGGCTAAGTAATTCTAGTAAAAAATAATAATCAGGATTAATTACAGACTTTGTATCAATACCTAATGAAGCCAAAAGGAGATTTTTCTCAAACCAAGGCAGTTTTTCTGTAAGCTGATAAACAGCAACAAGAAAATCACTTTTATTAGTAAGAGCTAATTGCATAAAATTAGCAATTGCCAAGAATGAAGCACTCTCTTTTTCAAAATTATCTTTAAAAACTGAAATAGCGCCTCTAACGGCAATTAATAACTCAACAAAATCATCTGTAGTTGAATACTTGTAGAACTCTACCAGAGGTTTTAAGTTAGAATTTCTTGTTAATCTAGCTGAGATGATGGCATCGATGCTAATAGAAGAAAAAGTTTCTAAAATAGCTGCTGGGCAAGCTTCTAATTCATCTGGGAGAGCCGAGAGTGTAACATAAGAATTCCTAGCAAGTAGTAAAGTATAAGTAATATCTTCAAATTGAGTATTAGTTTGTTGATCTATTAATTGGTCGTAAAGAAAAAAATGATGGTGAGCAAGATTAATTAAAAGAGTTAAAGTTTCATCAGTTAGCAAGTGAAAAATATTAGAAAACTCAGTTTTAGTAGCTAATTCAGCCTTGATACTAGCTATATCATGAGTAAGAAGTTCTCTCCAAGGTAGGCTTATAAATACATGGATTAAATTATGTAATATGGTTTTAAGTTCAAGACCAAGCGCACTAAAGAAATCATCAGGCAGTCGATCAATTTTTGGAGAAAATTCTGGGAAAAGCATTATTAACATAGGTTTAAGTTGGCTAGGATCTAACAGTTGTATTAAATTAAAAATAGAGCTTTCATATAACGTTGTAATTAAATTTAAAGTTTCTCTTACTGAAACTAAAAGCGAATCTATTGTGATACCATCAAAATATGAAGCTTCATAGCGTAATCGCCGTTCCCTTATCGGATTGCTTCGAAGATTAATGGAATAAGGATTATTTTTTATTAAATTTTGTTCTGCTACCGCATATTGTACAATTGAATAAATAAAATCATAAGAATAGCCTGTTGCATAAATATATAAACAATAAAATAATGAAAATAGATCTTGAGTAAAATGAGCGAGTGGTGCATCTTTAGATTCACAAAAAGTTCTATTTGCCGTCCAATAATAGCAATCCTCAGTAATGACAGTTGCGAATTTATTGCTACGATAACTATGCTGAAAGTCAATGAAATTAATTTCATACTCACCAGCTTCATTTTTAAAGATCATAATATTTTCTAATTTTAAATCACCATGAATATAACTCTTTTGGTGGAGCTCTTTTAATTTATTTAAAATGGCAATAAGAATTTTTAATCTTTCAATAATATTTGGATTTTGGGTAGAAAAATACTGTTGTAGATTAACGCCTTTAATGCGCGACATTATAAAAAAATACATCAAGTTATCTTGATCTAAAGCTTTAAAATGTAGAGCGGTAGAAAAGCGATATAATCTAGTAAATATTAAAGCTTCTATTATTATATGAATTTCAAGATCTTTTTTAACCACGCCTTGCTTAAGAACAATATCGGGTATTAAATCAGAAGAATGTAAAGAAAAGATAGATCCCCAGGCACCTTCACCTAAACTAGGTCCAATTGTTAAAGGTATAGATGTGCCAGAATGTAAAGTAGGAGGAGGGGATAAAATAGCGCAAGGAATATTTAAAAAAGATCCACCTTTTAACTGTAAACGATAATTGATAATGACTTCAGACATACAAGGTATATTAACTCTTATTAAAAAGCTAATTATAATAAAATAATATTAAATTAAGCTTAAGATATCATAAATATTTTTTGCTCGTTCTTTGTTAGAATGGGGAGGGTAAAAAATTTACGGGCTTGGATAAAAAAATGTTACTTCATGTTTATTATGAAATAAATGTAATACCTTACTGTTGTGAATAGCTTGAAATAATTGTATTGATTCGAAGTCGGTTTTGCCTTGTAACTTTATAGTAATAATAAACTGTGTAACTTTGCCGCTTTCTAGCCAAGGTATTAACCATTGATATAAGCGTTTTGGATAACAAGCAATATCAGCTACTAACCAATCAATGCTGTCAAAATCTTGTGGTTTCAAACTAAAAGCAGAGGTTAATTTGGTAGTGACGCCTGATAGTTTAGCAATGTTTTCTGCTAAAGGTGCTTTATCAATAGCTAGTACTTTTACACCAAGCTGTTGTAATACATAGGTCCACCCACCTGGAGAAGCTCCTAAATCTAATGCAAATTCATTTGCTTTGGGGTAACGATTTAAAATAGCCAAGGCTTCCCAAAGTTTTAAATAGGCACGATTAGGAGGATTGATTTTATCTTCTTTAAAGGAATAACACCCGTTAGGTACTAGTTTACTGCGTTTGGTTGCATAAATTAAATTAGTAGGTGTTAGTAAAGTAAAGACGCCCAATGAAGGAATGGATGGACAGGGAAAAGATAAGTTTTTTAAATTTTTGTAATAAGGAAAATTTTCCGCGATTAATAAAGTTCTTCTTGCATAAAGTTCTGGATAAGGATACCAATAAGATTGCAAAGCTTTAAGCTTTTTTACAGCATCATTAATCGAATCAATTGGCAAAAGCTGAGGATTTTTCCAGATATCTAAAGCAAAAACAGGCTCTTGGTCTTTTTTGGCAATAAAAAGATTGTTTATGATGGTTTGTATATCTTTTAATTCATGTTGCAATTCATACTGAAAGCTTGGTTTGGCTAAATAAATGGCGTGTTTATCCCAATTGACACGCTGAATTAATTTTGCTGATTCATCATCTTTCATTTTGATGTAGGGATAAATGAGACCAGGCGAGTAACGGATAGTTTGCCTTGGGTATCAAACCTAAATTGAGTGTTAGCAATGCCAATAACCGGGCAGGCTAGACAGCCATTGGTAATACGCAGTGAAACATTAAAGTTTTGTGAGCCATCTTTATTGACATGGGGAACTGGAACGCCAGAGCTAGTAATCATAAAATTACTTTTTACATATTTTTTTGCTAAAGTTGAATCCAAATTGCGAGGATCTACTGCGGTATCAATAAGATTATTTTGAGGGGTTAATAAATAATATTTATATTGGCCGTCAGCAAAAAATTGCACAGTAATAACTTGGATATTATTAATTTTATTAACACTAATAGCATCAGGTGTGGTATTTAACTGATTAGCTAAGGTGTTTAATTGTTGGCAAATGGGATTTTTACTAACTACTTGTTGAATACAGCTGGGTTGATAGAAAGCACCTTGTTTAGGACAATTTTTTAATAAAGCACTACATTGTTGATAATTAGCGAAATTTAAAGTAGTTCCTAAAACAGCGATGGGCATTACTATTAATAAAGAAAGAGTGGTTTTTTGTTGCATAATAGACACCTTTTTCTATGTAAAACTTGACTCATTAAGTAAAGAGATTAATTATACCTAGTTACAGAGTTTAAATATAGGGATAGACTTAAGGATGAGAAATTTAATCAAATTTATAGCAAAGAGCAGAAAGCAAATTAGTTTATTGCTAGGTATTGGTTTGTTAATTGGTTTTTCAGTGGTAGGAGCTGCCAATCAGCCAGTAAGTTCGGATCAATATATTACTTTAAATATCATTAAAAAAATGATTACTGTTGATGGTAAGCAAGCAACAGTTTATCAAATACAGCAACCTAATGGGACTTTAGGTTACGAGGGAGTTTTAGGCCAACGATTTAATGTCATAGTGGTTAATAAAACTAGTGAACCAACGATTTTGCATTGGCATGGCTTAATTGTGCCCAATAACCAAGATGGTGTACCTTATCTTACCCAAAAACCCATTATGCCAGGTCAATCGTTTACCTATAGCTTTCCTTTACGTCAATCAGGAACCTATTGGATGCATGGTCATTTTCAATTACAAGAGCAGCAATTACTGGCAGCGCCATTAATTATTCAATCACCAGCAGACAGTAAGCAAGGTTATCAAGATGTAGTAATGATGTTAGAAGATTTTACTTTTAAAAATCCTGCAGCAATTTTAGCAAACTTAAAATGTGAAAGTGTGCTTTCAGGTTCCTCATCATTAACCAATACGGTGATGCCTATGGCTATGAGTTCTCATCATAGAGACTTAAATGATGTAAAATATGATGCTTTTTTAACAAATGGACAAACTTTACAGCAACCGGATGTTATTAAAGTTCAAGCTGGTAAAACAGTGCGGCTACGAATTATTAATGGTTCCGCTAGTAGCAATTTTTTTATTAACTTGGGAACCTTAACTGGTCAAGCAGTGGCGGTTGACGGTCATGATATAGTGCCTATTAGTAAAAAACAATTTCAATTAAGTATGGGACAGCGTTTAGATATATTGGTTGCTATCCCTTCTCAAGGAGGTGCCTATCCAATTCTTGCCCAAGGCGAGGGAACTACAATGCAAACAGGTTTAATTTTAGCTACGAACCAAGCAACAATCCCGCAGCTTAGTGAAACAACCAATACTATGGCTGGAGCTTTCAATTATTCAGATGAATTACAATATCGGGCTATTCATCCGCTTCCTAATAAACCGGTCATTAGAGTGCTTGCGGTTGATTTAGAGGGTAATATGCAAAACTACCTGTGGACAATTAATTATAAAGCCTGGCCTTATTACCAGCCTTTAATAGTTAAGAAGGGAGAGCGAGTTGAATTAGTTTTTACTAATTCAACAGATATGGAGCATCCTATGCATTTACATGGACATGTATTTGAAGTAACTGAAATTAATGGCAAGGAAATAAGAGGAGCCTTTAGAGATACTGTAGATGTAATGCCTCACTCTACGGTAAAAGTGCAATTTGATGCTAATAATCCTGGGGTGTGGTTGTTACATTGTCATAACTTATATCACGCAGCAGCCGGTATGGCGACGGTATTGGAATATAGTGGTTATCAAGCGCCCACCTATACTAAAGCTGAAAAGGCAAGTATTTCAACACCATTATGGAAAGCATGGTTTGATAATCCAACCAACCCCTATGCTGCTTGTCAGGCTGCAGCCAAACAATTAAGTCAATAATTAGGAGGTTTTATGAAACTATACTATTCCAAAGGAGCTTGTTCTTTAGCAATCCGTATCATAATACATGAAATTGGAGTGACTAGTGAATTTGAGGCTGTGAATTTGAAAAATAAAACAACTGAAGCAGGAGAAAATTATTTATTAATTAATCCTAAAGGTGCTGTGCCAGCGCTCATGACAGCAGATAATGAGCTCTTAACAGAAAATTTAGTTATTCAACTTTATTTAGCAGAAAAATATAAAGCGACCAATTTGTTACCTACAGCAGATAATTTTAAACGTTATCGGGTTTTAGAGTGGTTAAACTATATTAGTACGGATGTTCACAAATCATTTGGCCCATTATTTAATCCAAATGTTTCAGAAGAAATGAAGGAAACTGTCTTTATACCACTATTAAGAAATAAGCTTGTTTTTATCAACGATCACTTAATCAATAAAAACTATTTATTGAACGATCAATTTACTTTACCAGATGCTTATTTATTTGTGGTATTGCGGTGGGTTGCCACATTTAAAATAGATTTAGCTAAATTTGAGAACTTATCTCGCTATGTCACTGTTTTGGCTAATCGAGAATCTATTGTACTATCTTTACAAGAAGAAGGATTAAAGAAGTAATTTATTTTGAATTCAACTTATAAGCGTAACTTTTGTTAAATAGCTAATTAGTTAAATTGCTTTCTGAGATTGCGAAGGAAATCGTCGTGCACAAATCAACTATTAGCCGAGAGCTGAAAAGAATATTACGTTTGTCAGAACTAAATTGGGCCCCCTGGTAATATAAACTTGACTAAGTGCAAAGTTATGTTGATCAACGACATAAAAACAAGCCAAAGCAGGTTAAATTCACTAAGAAGGTCGAAACCTTTGTTCGATAAAAATTGTTAAAAGATTGGAGTTCCGAACAAGTTAATGGTTATTACTGGTAGACTCAACAAGCGATCTAGAAGATCATTAGGCTTTTATATGCGAAACGAAATATTTTACGAGAAACAAGGCCGCTATGATGGACGCTACTGATTTTACAAAATTAATCGGAGAAGATGATGTTAAAATTAACTACTGATCAAGATATAAAAGATTTTACAGTGGGATGTTGTTTTTTTGGTACTGGCGGTGGTGGCAATGCCAGTTTTGGTGAAAGGATGTTGCGAGATGCTCTTGAGTTAGGGAAAGAAATTGTCATAGTAGATTCCAATGATATTGATGATAAAGACTGGATTATTTGTCCTTATTTAATGGGAACAAGTGGTCCTGAAACTGATGAAACCAAGCAAGAAAAAATAAAACAAGGTTTATCAATAGCAACTGTTGGTAATATGCCTGCTGCTGCAACAGATTTACTTTTGAAAACCTTCGGAGAAAATGTAACTTTATCTGCGATTATTCCTTATGAAATAGGTGCTGCTGCCACTTCAAGTGCAGTTGCAACCGCTGCGATGCTTGGTATACCAACGATTGATGCTGATTTTGTAGGACGATCTGTTCCTGAAGCAACCCAAATGTTGCCCGCACTTTATGGTATTGACTTATGCCCAACTGCTAGCTCTGATGCATTTGGTAATGAAACGATTATTAGCAAAGCTGTGAACAGGCATATGATTGAGCGCATTGGTAAGCATATTGCTTTGGCTTCATTTGGGTTAATTGGACAAGCCACGTTGTTACATCAGGCAGAAGTATTAAAGAAATATATGCTGTCTGGTACCTTATCTAAGGCATTTGCCGTTGGTAAGATACTGCGTGAGGCCAAAAATACCAACAAAGGCGTTGAAACAATTTTAAGAGAGCTGGTAGGTTCAAAAAAGGTATTCGAGGGAGTTATAGCTACGTTTACTGGCTATGATGAGAAAGGCTATTATGTTGGTGAGATCGTTATCAGTGGTAAAAATGAATTTGAAGGATCAACATTAAAAATTTGGTTTAAGAATGAAAACCATATTGCTTGGAAAGATGAAGCTGTTTATCTAACAAGTCCAGATTTGATTTCTATCATAGATCAGAATTTGTGCGAGCCTTATGTCAATAACCAATTAAAAGAAGGTTTGCAAGTTACAGTTTACGGAACACCAGCGCACTCTGCATGGCATGAGGAAAAGGCTTTGGAAGCTAATTCTCCCAGGTATTATGGTTTTAATTTTGATGCCAAGTTTATGGATAGATGATTGCACTTATTTCTTGAAACCACCTTATGAAAGACTCAACTATAGTGGTTGAGTCTTATTTTATTATTTAGGGAGCTGAAGGAAGCAGTACTTGGTAGATTGGTATAGAAGCTTCTTTACCTGCCATGGCAACATTGCAAGTGCCTGTTACTACTTTACCTACATAGTAAGTATTATTAATATTCAATCTACAAATATAAAGAACATGGTTATATTCAAAACCACCTACAATAGGAGTTACAGCAGTGTGATCTTTCTTGGTGGTTGCGGTTAAGGGTGTAGAAGAAGGAGCATTAGGTATCCAAACTGGTTGTTGTAAATTGATAAAGGGTTCTTGAGGGACTTTATTTCCATCTTGCCAGTATCCTTTATAGTTGCTAACTAAAATTTTATAGCTTGGGATAGTATACGCTAAGCCACTATATGTTATCACACAACCCTTATTGGAAACTCGTCCCGGATACAAGGCATTAGCATAGCTGGCTTGACAAATATAAATTTTTTGTTGACTGTCAACAGAAAAAGCATCTTTAGGTAATTGATTATTTTGACTTGTTACCCAATAGAAACCCGTGGATGTTTGTTTAAAGTTGGAAATTTTTTTCTTAATAGAGTTTATTTGAGCTTGCAAAGAAACCATAGCTTGTATTTGTACCTCTATTTGACGTTGTATATTTTTTTTAGAACTTTCAAGCTGAAGTAAGCTTACTTGTAAAGATTGCAGATTTTCATTTACAGTAGGTTGGCTATTTTTTATAACTATTGCTTGCGTAGAGGTTGTTGTTTTAGCAAAAATAATAAGAGGCAAAGTAGTCAGTCCAGCAGTTAACAAAGTAAAAATAAATTTATAGCGAGTAGACATAAAAATCCTGATTGTTGATAATTATTAGAGCTATCATAGCAGTTAAATTAAAATTAATGAATTTGATTTGCGTTTTCCTTGTAAAAAAATTTTCCAAGGCATTGATCTTACTAGTGATACAGCCACTTTGCCAACCGTAGAGATGAAGGAAGCTATGTTTAATGCTGTATTGGGTGATGAGCAAAAGCATGAAGATCCAACTACACAAAAATTAGAAGATTATGTCGCTTTTTTATTAGGGCAGGATTGGGTATCATTTTTATCTTCTGCAACAATGGCAAATATAATTGCAATTAACTTATTATGCCAACCTGGTGATGAACTGATTGTAGCTGAAAAAAGCCATATTATTACTTCAGAAGGTGGGGGGCCTGCAATTCATTCAGGCGTATTAATTAAACCAATTAAAACGCAAACAGGAATTTTTTCAGATAATGATTTACGAAATATTTATCGTTGGTCAAAAAGCCTTCGTTACCCACTTCAAACTTGTCTTAGTATTGAAAACACAACAAATCTTGGGGGGTATTGCTTGGGATTTGGTAACTTTACAATTAGTATTATCTGTCGCTAAAGAGTTTCATTTTAAAACTCATTTGGATGGAGTAGCTGCGGTTAGGCTAGGAGTTACTGCCAAACAATTAGCTATAAATTTTGATATGATCACAATTTTTTTTCTAAAGGATTAGGTTGTCCCATGGGTGCGATGCTTGCATTTAAAGAATCATTTTATGAGCGCACTGAGCGTCTTAAACATCTTTTTGGCGGTGCATTAAGGCAAAGTGGTATAATTGCTGCAGCAGGTCTTTATGCTTTAGAAAATCATGTAAATCGTTTGGCAGAAGATCATGATAATGCAATGTATTTAGCAAATAGATTAAGTGAAATCAGTGAAATTCAAATTGAGTATCATGAAAATTCAACTAATAGGGTGTTTTTTACCTGGCAAGGTAAAAACATATTTTCTTTGCAATTTTTAGAGAGATGTATTGAAAAAGGCGTAAGGTTTTCACAGGTTGATCAGAATAGATTTCGAGCAGTAACATATTTAGGAATTAATAAAAAGACTATAGACAAAGTTATTACAATTATGAAAGATATTTAATTTAATCTAAGTGATAAGAAATTTTTTAAAATACTTATTTTAACTATAGTCAGCTTAATTTTTCCGAGGTACTATTATTGCTTAAACTTAATAATATATTGGGACGTTATAATGATAAAAGCACACGGTTATGCTGTACAAAGTTCCACAAGCAATTTACAACTTTTTTCATTTGAGCGTCGTGATCCTAAAGAGCAAGATGTATTAATTCAAATTCTTTTTTGTGGTATTTGTCATTCTGATATACATCAAGCACGTAATGAATGGGGTATTTCTCTTTATCCCATGGTTCCAGGACATGAAATCGTAGGCAGGGTTTTACAAGTTGGTTCAAAAGTTAAGAAATTCAAAGTTAATGATTTAGTTGGTGTTGGCTGTATGGTGGATTCTTGTAGAGTTTGTTTTAGCTGTCGACATGATTTGCAACAATTTTGTGAACAAGGAGCTACTTTAACGTATAATAGTTATGAAAAAGATGGCAAAACCGTGACTATGGGTGGTTATTCAAATTTAATAGTAGTAAATGAAGATTTTGTTTTAAAAATTTCCGCAACGAATAATTTAGCAGGTACAGCACCTTTACTCTGTGCAGGAATCACCACTTATTCTCCTTTGCGACATTGGAAAGTTGGTAAAGGGACTAAGGTTGGAATTGTAGGATTGGGTGGATTGGGTCATATGGCAATTAAAATTGCTCAAGCATTACAAGCTAACGTAACAGTATTTACAACTTCAATAAAAAAACGTGAAGATGCTTTGCGTCTTGGTGCCAATCAGGTTGTTCTTTCTACAGATACTAGCGCAATGGAAAAACAAGTTAAGAATTTTGATTTAATTTTAGATACAGTTTCTGGTGATCACGATATTAATCAATACTTAAGTTTACTCAAAACGGATGGAACCATGGTAATGGTAGGATTACCTGAAAAACATCCAACAATCAATTTATGGCAGTTACTAGGTCGGCGTAATATTTCTGGTTCTTTTATTGGGGGTATTGCAGAAACTCAAGAAATGTTGGATTTTTGTGCCAAACATAATATTACTGCTGATATTGAATTAATACCCATTGCTAAAGTAAATGAAGCCTGCGCACGACTTGTTAAGGGTGATGTAAAATATCGCTTTGTAATTGATATGAGCTCATTAGCTACCGGGTAATTATCTTATTATTTTTTAATAAAAAATTATTGAAATTCAATAATAAAATTGCTAGACTATCTTTTGTCTCTGGAGATGTCTATTTATTTATCAATTAAGGAGATTTCTATGAAAGTAAAACTAGCATTATTAGGCTTATTGTCAGGCGCTACCTTGTCTGCCATGGCAAATCAAGTGCATATTCAAAATGTTTCTCAAGATAAAACCCCTTTGGCTATAAACTATCAAATTGCACATCAAGACGCTAATCAGCAGGTAATTCTTAGTGAAATTAAAACAGCAGAGCTATCTAATAGCGTAGATATTCCTGTTAACTTAGGTACCTATCGTTATGCAGGGATAGTACTTGATGGTGTCAATGGCCATGAAATTCCTGATACTTACAAGCAGTTTTTAGTACCAGGATCCTGCTCTGTTGCTACTGATTTAATTCACCCACAAGGAAGATTAAATCTATTCTATCAGATTGATCAGGACGAGCATGGTAAAATAGCTTGTTCAACCTAAGAAAGTTAGTGTAGCTAATAAATAATAAGAGCTGGATAATACCAGCTCTTATAAATAATATTTAATATAGATCTCGCTAAGATAGATTACAGGACTATTATTATGATTTTTAAAAAGATAGTATAATAGGAGTATTATTGCAGAGGCGTTTATTATGAAGGCTGTACAAATTTCTCAATTTGGAAGTGTTGATGTTTTATCAGTAGTAGAGTTAGAAATCCCCAAGCCTAAAGAAAATGAATTATTAATAAAAGTTAAGGCAGCAGGCATTAATCCCGTTGATTGTAAGATCCGCAGAGGCTTACATCATAGTGCAAAGAAATTCAAAGATAAATTTCCTATTGGTTTGGGTTTTGAAATGTCGGGTCAAGTCGTGACAGCTGGTTCAATAAGTAAAGAGTTTATTCCAGGAGAAAGAGTCTGTGGTTTTGTTGGACATCGAGATAATCCTCGTTGTTATGCAGAATATGTGGTTACAATTGATGAAAAACTTATTCAAGTACCAGAGGGGATAAGTGATGAGGAAGCCGCAGCTTTGCCATTGGCTGGATTAACAGCATTGCAGGCTTTAAGACTGGCAAAAATAGGTGCTGGTGACAGAGTTTTAATTCATGCGGGTGCTGGGGGAGTGGGACATTTAGCTATTCAATTGGTAAAATTAATGGGAGCCTATGTGATTACTACCGCCTCCCCAGCTAATCATGCTTTTTTATTTGAACTAGGCGCTGATGAATGTATTGATTATCATCAACAAGATTTTGTAAAAGTAGTTAAACAAGTTGATAAAGTGATTGATTTAGTAGGTAGCGAGGTTGGACTTCGTTCTTTAGAAGTTGTTGCTCTTCATGGGAAATTAATCACGGTACCTTCTGCTACAGCTGAACAGATTATTAAAGTTGCAGAAAGTAAGAAAATCGATGCACAGGGCATCAGTATGGATAGTAATAAAAAAGATTTAACTTATTTAATGGGGCTCATGGCTCAAAAAAAATTAAAAGTTTTTGTGAGCAGAACTTTTCCAATTGATGAAGTAAAAGCAGCTCAGCAACTGATTGAGTCAGGTAAAACTAAAGGAAAAATAGCTCTTGTTTTTAAATGGTATAATTTTTAATTATTGACGCAAAAAGTTTTGGTTCTTCAACATTGCTGGCATGGCCACCAGTTAAGGTCATTAAAATGCAATCGGGAATTTTTTTTGCTAATGATACGGACTCTTCATAGGGACAAATCTGATCTTGTAAAGAACCGACTACTATAGTAGGCACTTTTATTTTATTGCTCCAATTAGTTGAATTAAATTTCGTTAAGACTTGGTATTGATGTTTATAGCCAATCATTGATTGTGCATAAGGATATTCATTACTAGTGGTAATAACCAAATCAACAAATTTTTTCGTTAGATAATCTTTAGGAAAGGCAAAAGGTAAAAATTGATTAATAATTTCTCCTGGCCTAGCATTTTGTTCATGAAGCTTTAAAGTTTCATGAAATAAGTTTTTTGAAAAATCATTAAAATGTTCAAAAGTATTAAATAGAAATAGTTTTTTAACTTTTTCAGGGAACTGATAAGCAAAGCTTTGAGCTATTGCTCCACCTAGTGAATGACCTACAATATAAGCAGAGTTAATCTTTAAATAGTCGAGAAGGTTATGTATATCTTTAGCCATTTCTTCAACAGAAAATGAAGTGTTTTCATCATATAAAGTTTGGCCTGTGCCGCGATTATCTAACAAAATAAGTTGGTAATCAGACATTAATTCGTTTACTATTAGCGCCCAATTAATATGATCTGCTTTTAAACCGTTAATTAAGACGACAGGCTGACCTTGGCCAATAACTTCATAATAAGTAGTAGTTTCTTTTAGTTTTGCAAAAGGCATGTTGATCTCCTTAACGTGGTTGTTCTAATACTTCTTTTAATAGTCTTAGGGCATTACTGGCTGCAGCCATACCAGCATAAATCACCATTTGTAAAATTACCTCAATAATTTCTTGTTGAGTGACCCCTATATGGAGCGCTGCTTCATAATGGGCTCGCAATTGTATATTAAAGGAGCCGCTCATAATGCAGGCAGCAATAATGACTAACGCTCTAGTTTTAAGACCAATACCAGTTCGACTAGCTACCTCGCCAAAAGGTCATTCTATGGTCATATCTAGCAATTCTGGAGAGAGGCTGCCTAGCTCTTCTACTAAGGCCATACCACTATGGCCGCCATGGATAGGTTTATTTGTTAACATTTTATTATTTGCATTTAATAAATAGAATAGCCATAATAGTTAAACCATTATTGCATAAAGTGAAATAATCATGTTGGAGCAAATCAAGGCCTTTTGTGAGGTGGTTAAAAGAGGAGGTCTGACTAAAGCAGCTCGTAGTTTGGCAATTTCAACTCCTATGGTGACCCGAAGAATCCAGCAACTTGAGTTGGATCTTAAGGCTGAGCTTTTTCATCGCACAACAAGACAGGTCTTATTAACTGAGGCAGGTAAATTATTTTATCAGCATGCTTTAGAAATGATGGCCCACTATGAGGCTGGCGAAAATGCAGTAGCAAGTCTTGCCGAGCAAGTAACAGGTACTCTTAAAATAGGATTGCCTTTATCGATTAGTTATTTTTGGGTAACTACAGTTTTAAATAAGTTTTATAACCAATATCCTCATATTAATATTCACTTTGTAAATGGTAATCATTTAACTAATTTTTTAGCGGAGGGATTTGATATAGTTGTTCATTGTGGCACACTACCAGACTCCCGTTTTTATTTTAAAAAAATTCGTGATTGGAAGAAAATTACCTGTGCTGCACCTGCGTATTTAAAGCAATACGGTACGCCTAAAAAACCACAAGAGTTATTACAACATAAATGTATTGATCATTATGATAACTATACCCAAAGTTGGCGCTATCAAGTGAATAATAAACAGGAGGAGGTTGTAATTCAAGCTCACTTCAAAGCAAATAATAGTCTTGATATTAAGAACTTGGCTGAAATTGGTTTAGGAATAGCTTATTTACCAGATTTTGTAGTGATTTCTGCTTTAAGTGATAATAAGTTAGTCTCAATTTTAGAAAGCTATCAACCAGAACCACTTGGTATTTATTTGGTTTATGCTAGCAAACAGTTTTTAAGTAAAAAAACTAAAGTTATGCTAGAATTTTTAACTGCTTGCTTACAACAAGAAGTTAAAGTTACTTAATTGTTCATTAGTATTTGAGCCAATTTAAAAGGTGCTGTTTGCATAGGATTATGCGTAGCATTTAATTCGAAATAAGTCCAATTATTAATGTTATGCAATACTTTTTTAGACATAGCTTCAGTCACTGATTTAAATTCACTTCTTTGACAAAAAATAAATGTTTTAGGAATATTTTTAATTAAAGAAGAGTCAAAGGTTATAGGAGTAATAAAAGGTGGATAGGGATCAAGATGATAATGATTGATTGCATCCAAACCCGTAGCATTAATTATTTCAAATAAAGATTGGTTGTTATCAGGTATTGCAGCGTCCACATAAATTAAACGATTAATTCGCCGAGTAAGGTTATTAGCAATACCAGTAACTACCATGCCACCATAACTATGACCGACTAAAATAACATCTTTAATATTTTGTGACTCAATTAATTGACAAATGGAGGCAATGTGTTCTGTAAGAGTACTAGTTTTTTCATCAAGCAGAGTGGGTGTCCAAATTTGGTGGTGGTTTGCTATTAAAAAATTGGCAACTTTTTCCCATACTTGTCCATTACTATTGCCACCATGAATTAAAACATAATTTGACATCATGATCTCTTCTCTATTTAATCTATCTTATATTATGATAAGAATTTGTCATTACTATTTAACATAGTATCGGAAAAAATAAATGCAATTGAAACAGTATCAATTTTTTGTTGCAATAATTTATACGGTTGTATTATTTTTGGATCGATTAGATTTAACCATTGTTAATGTAACCTTGCCAACGGTTGCTCATTATTTTCATGTGCCTTTAGTTACTACCGATTGGATTACTATGGCTTTTTTATTAGCTTTAGCACTTTCTATTCCAGTAAGTAGCTGGTTAGGAGAGCGTTTCGGATTAAAGCGTATTTATATTTTGGCCATGGCTCTTTTTGGCTTGGGGGCTACATTATGTTTTTTTGCGCCTAATTTAGAGTTTTTAATTGCTTGTCGATGGTTACAAGGTATAGGGGGCGGCTTATTAATACCTGTCGGTTTAACTATGCTTTATCAGATTTATGATAAAGCAGGCTATGCAAGTATTACCAGCTGGACTTTTTTACCAGCCTTAATCGCTCCTGCTGTTGCACCATTTTTAGGAGGATTAATTTTAGAGAGTTTGGGTTGGCAATATGTTTTTATTTTATCAGGCCCTCTTGCCTTGGTATTAGCAATAGTTGCAGGTATAGGCTTATTCAAGGATGAGAAGCAACCATTTTTATCTCCTTTTGACTGGCAGGGTTATGGATTGTGCAGTTTATTTTTAATTATTTTATTTTTATTATTATCAGAGTTAGGAAGATTTGGTTTTACTAAACTAAGTTTAATAGAATTGCTTGGTTTAATTAGCTTATTTTTATTATTAATAAAATCATTGCAGCATAAGCAAAATCCCTTAATTAATTTAAATTATTTTAAAAATAAATATTTTCAGTTAGCGAATGGATTGCAATTTTGTTTTCAGTTTTGCCATTTTGGCGCCATTTTTTTAATTAATCTTTATTTACAGATTGGTCTTGGGATGTCAGCTAAAATGGCTGGTTTTATAATGGGTGTCCAGGCAATTGGAGCGATGGTTATTAGTCGTTATGTAGTGAGGTTATTTGCTCTTTATGGTGCTAAGTTACCCCTTACACTTGGACTTTTAGGCGTAGGGATTTCTAGCCCATGCATATTATTTATTCATAGTTCTGTCATGCTGACTTTTGGATCTTTACTTTTTTTTATCAGAGGTATTTTTAGTGGTCTTTGTGGCACCCCTATTCAGACATTAAGTGTGGAAGGGTTTAAAAAAAATGAAATTAATCAAATAAATAGTATTTTTAATGCAGGACGACAAATTGCAATTAGCTTAGGGGTTGCCATCTCTTCTATTTTAATTTCCTTAGGGATAAGGCTAAATAATGCACAAGTTAGCACGATTCATTTTGGACAAGCATTAAAAGTATTTAGTTTAGGATTTTTAGCGATTACACTGGTTGCTATGCTAGGAGTAATTATCGCCCAACAAATACCAGAAACTAAGCATTAATAAATTTCATAAAGGTTGAGAATGGTTGCATTAATAATTAATGATGTTCCAATAGAATGTATTATGCAGGCTGCTAGGCAGTATTATTTGCCAGTGGCTTTAGTAATTTCGGTGCTCAAAGCAGAGAATGGGGCAGTAGGGGAAGCCAATGTTAATAAGAATGGCACTATTGATTATGGCCCTATGCAAATTAATTCAGTATGGTTGAAACAAATTGAACCTTACGGCTATACCGTTCAAGATTTACAATATAATCCTTGTGTCAATGTGCAAGTGGGTGCTTGGATCTTGGCTCAGCAAGTTGCAAATGGATCTTCCTTGTGGCAAGGAGTTGGTGATTATCATTCTCATTCTTATTATCAAAATCAACTTTATAGTTCTCGGGTTAGCCAATACTATTATTATTTAATGAAAGCTCTCTCAGGACGCGATTAATAATCAACAGCTTTATAGGTCACCGCTAAAGGAACGCGAACCAAGTCTCGATTACGACGATTAAACTCTGGTGAGCGGGGATTAAAACGCGTGTAGTATAAATAAGGATGTGCTCCTGAATAAACAAAATTTCGACCAGCGCTACTAGGATCTAATAAGCTAGGATAACCAATTCCAGTTTGATTAGGATTGCTATTCATCCAGGAAATTTGCAGCAATGCCCTAGGGGGAGCCCAGTGCAACATGTCTGGACTGGTGCTGTAAACAATAGTTTGTCCTTGGCCATGGAAATTTGGTGCAATGCCGATCGCTAGATATTGATGAATCACTGTATTATAAGTCCAGCTAAAGCGAAAGATAGGCTTAGTAACAGGTTGACAAGGAGTGGTGGCAGTTTTATCTGGAAATAAATAGGGGTTAACAGATAAGTTGACAGTGAAAGCCGCTCCATCCCAGCCGCGCCAAGAAGTTGGATCATTAATAGTATTGGTTCTAAATAAACACATACCTGCTGGCCAGCCAGGGACCACTACATCAACCAACATATAATAATAACCATTGCTTTCAATAATATTAGTTTGAGCAGGAATGCTTCCGGTTTGGCCTATTTTAAAGGGTAAAGGTGACACTAAAGCAGTCTGAATATTGCCATGATTATCATGAATTAATTGGTAGGTTTTACCTCCATCGTTAGAATTTGCTGCGATTAGGTTCCAGTATTGGCAAATTTTGCTTTTTTGACTGCTAGGACAATAAGTGGGGCTTTGCAATTCACCATGAAACTCATTGTGGATGAGTGCATAAATCGTTTTACCATCATTGGTCCAAGTGTTAACAATCCAAAGTTTATTATTAAAGCTACTAGGAGGAGCTTGGAGTTGGCCATAAGTACCTGGTTCGGTAATGCTAGAGTTAGTACAGGTATGGACAAGTGGACCATTTAAAGAGCTCCCAGTGGTATTTTGCATAAATCCATTTTCACCACTGCCAAAAACTAACTGCACTTGATTATTATTATCAATAAAAGCTCTAACAGGATTATCAGGAAAATCAAATGGGGAACAGTGTTGCGAGGCATATTGATAAATAGTTTCTTCAGGACCTATGATTTTTACTTGAAAAGGAGTAGCAAAAATTTTTTCAATTGCCAAGAGTAAGAGGAGTACAGTAAAAAATCTCAAAATTTTCATAAAGGTCCCTCCTGTTGAGATGCCTTTTTACTATATCAGTAAAGAAAATATTTGCATCTAATTTTTATTAGAGAGGGCAAAAATCCTTAATCGGAAATGATCTTAATTAAAAACTAGAAGCGTTTAGGCTGAAATAGAATTTTATAGTTGACAGGCTAAATAAGTTGATTATTCTTGCAGGGCCTTGCTGATAAGAGTTGCTAAGATGAGTGAAGCTAAAAATAACACTAAGCCAGGCGACTAAATCTAAAAGATTACAGTACTTTAAAATAAGCTATTAACCTTAAAATAATGCTTAAATAGTAAATTTTCTTAATAAAAGCTTAAGTAAAATAGTTTAATATTCGTGCAACAATTTAGAGATGTGATAATTTAAAAACTCAGTTTCAATAACTTAGAATAAGAGCCTTTATGGGTAAAAGAAGTAATGTTTGTTTAAGATATACCTTTGCAGGGGCTACGTTTTTTCTTTCAGCTAGTCAAACGGCAGCTTCAATACCCAGCAAATTTTGGGGTTTTGCGGCCGGCGCTATAGTTGGTTTATCTGATGCAGTGAATAATTTTTTATTTGTAGGAGCTGGTTTAGCAGCAGAAGATACTTCTATTTCTAGTACCAAGCTTGTTATAGCAAGAAAGACTTCTAGAAGAGATGAAGAGAGTGGGAGGGAGTTAGACAGTGTCACAGGGGGCGGCAATACTGAAAAATCTGCTTTACTAGGTAACTATGAATGTTGTTATAAAGCCTATATTGTTCAAGGACTAACATTAGGCGTCAATGTGATTAGTGCAGGAGTGTGCAGATATTATACCTATCATTCTATTAGAATAACTTTAAATGATTTGTGTGAAGGTGATATACCAGAGGTTGCTTTTTGGCCCTTAGTGATGCTTTCAATATTTATCGCAGCGCTTAAAATTATTTTAATTGATAGTTATCCTACTTTAAGAAAAATCGTCAAAAAATTTGATAACAATCCTAAGGCAAAACCAATTACAGCACGTTTATTGCAAGGACTTCAAGATCCCCACTTACTTGCTTTGGTTCGAGAAATATTAATGATAGAAATGGTTATTGCTGATGGCGCGAGCCTTTTTCCTCTTCCGGAAGGAGTCGTACGAAGACGGTTAGGACGATGTTCAGAAGGGTTTAAATCCTTTGAATCTGCAATGGGAGGATTATCTTTTTTTACAATAGTAGCCTCTTATCCTTTGGGTAAAAAATTTGATGGTCATGCTTTACTTAATAATGTTGAACATGCTTTAGACAAACCGCTAACAGAAAGAGATATTAGAGTTTCTCAATGTCAGGCAAGTTTGTTTAAAGCTTCAATTCATTATACTTGTGCTATGCGGGGATTGGCAGCTGTTGCTTTTATGGCTATGGCAATTTTAATATTGTTAGATCGATTTGGTTTTATCAATCATAATGATAAGCCTGGGGATAGATCAGAGCTCACAGAAATGATTGCTTTTCTATCTTCTTTTGGACCAGCGTTAACAGTTGGGATTATAATGTGGATAGGTAATCTTCAAACTGAAGCGGGAGCTGCTATAGATGCTATTAAAATAGATGATAGGGCTAGCTTAGATTCGTCAAATGGCTTTGATCCAGATCATGCTATAGTTTCAAGACGCTCTTAACAAATTTCTCACTATTAATTCTCCTGTTAATCAAAGATAGATCAAGTATTTATCTCATGATAAGATTAGACTAATTTAATTTTAAGGAGAAAGTTATGATTGATCATATAGGAATCGAAGTTGCAGATTATGAAACGTCTAAACAATTTTATAGTAAGGCTTTAGCTCCTTTAAAATATAAACTGTTAATGGAAATGTCAGGATTTGCTGGTTTTGGGGTAGAAAATGGCGCAGGACCTATTGCTAATTTTTGGATACATCAAGGAGCTTCGCCTAGCCATAACACACATATAGCTTTTACAGCCAAGGATAGATTAACTGTCGATTCTTTTTATAAGGCTGCTATCTCAGCGGGTGGAGCTTGTAATGGTAAGCCCGGTGTTCGCGAAATCTATCATCCTAATTATTATGGAGCTTTTATATTAGATCCAGATGGTAATAATATTGAAGCCGTTTGTCATAAACCTCCAATAGGCTAGTGATGATTTGTACAGAACGATTGATACTACGAAAATGGATAGACAAAGATCTAGAGCCATTTGCTGCTATCAATCAAGATCCAAAAGTTATGGAATTTTTTCCAGGTCAACTAACAAGAGAAGAAACTCTAGTATTAATAACTCGCTTTAATGCACATATTGAACAACATGGTTTTGGTCTTTATGCTTGTGAAGAGCGGCACTCAAGACAATTCATTGGTTTTGTAGGCCTTAATATACCCAATTTTAAAGCTCATTTTACCCCGTGTGTGGAAGTTGGGGCTAGGCTTGCAGTAAAATTTTGGGGAATAGATTATGCTTTAGAAGCTGCTCGTAAAATGATAGCAGTTGGGTTTGAGCAGTTTGCTTTAAGCGAAATTGTTGGGTTTACAACAGTTAATAATAAACGCTCAAGAGGGTTAATGGAAAAGATAGGGATGCAGCGTGATCCAAATGATGATTTTTATCATCCAAACATTAATATTGATCATCCCCTGGGCCTACATGTACTGTATCGATTAAGAAATGAGAAATTTACTAATAGCTAGTTAAACCAAAGGGATAAAAATAATGCTTAGTAAGCAAGAATCGGCTCAGTTAGTTATTTCAGCTTTAATGGCTATAATCAATAATAAACAGGGTGCTGCAGAGACTTTTCAGAAATATGTTGCTGCAGAGTATATTTAATAGGTAGATAAAAAAATATTACGATATCATGATTTAGTTGATCATATGACAAAGCAGATCGAAAAATTTAAAGTTTTGAAAATAATTTTTAAAGAAGTATTTTCTGAAGATAATAGGGTTTGTAGCCTTCATGTTATTCACGCCATTGATAATAATGGGTTGAAATTTTATATGCAATCACAAGCTATATTTTATGTAGACAACTGTAAAATAACGAAGTGTATAGAGCTAACTCATTTCATAGAGAATAAGAATGATTGGTTTCTTATGACAAAATAAATAAAGCTAAATTTTTGGTAATTTTTTATGAAAATTTTTACTGATATTTTAAATTCTCTACAGATAGATTACAGCGATTCCTATTCTGTTCAAATAGAGGGAAAAGATCCGATATTGCCCACTCCATTTTTATTAGGAGAAGCTAGCGCAGCTGCACAGGCTGCTATGGGTTATGCTGTTTCAGTGTTGTGGTTTTTAAAAACACAAAGATATCAAACGGTGAGAATTAAGGTTAAAGAAGCTGCTATAGCTTTACGTTCTCACCAATATTTAAGAATAGTAAATAATATTACACCAGAGCTTTGGGATCCTATTTCAGGATTTTATCAAACTAAAAATAATCGTTGGGTGCAATTACACTGTAATTTTCCTAATCATCGCCAAGGCGTCATCGCTACTTTAAGGTGTCAAAATTCTAAACCTGCTGTTATCAAAACTGTAAAAAATTGGGAAGGTGAAAAATTAGAGGCAATTTTATTAGAGCAAGGGTTGTGTGCTGCATTAGTGCGTAGTGCTGATGAATGGGAAAATCATCCACAGGCTAAAGCAACTCGAGATCTGCCCTTATTAGAAGTTGTTAAAATAAATGAAAGTTCGCCAGAGCCTTTGCCGACAGGAAATTTACCTTTATCCGGCATCAAAGTATTGGATTTAACACGCGTTATCGCCGGCCCAGTAGGGGGTAAAATATTAGCTCAATTTGGAGCAACTGTGATGTCTGTAACGAGTCCGCATTTACCGTTTATTTTGCCGTTAATTATTGACAACGGCTTTGGAAAATTGTCGACTCAGTTAGACTTAAACTTACCTGCTGAAAAAGAGCAACTTTATAAACTTATAGCCAAAGCAGACATTTTTTTACAAGCCTACCGACCACAAGGCTTGGATCATTTAGGTTTTTCTCCTCACACTTTAGCTAGCAAGAGACCTGGTATTATTTATATCAGCTTAAGCGCTTATGCCCATCAAGGACCTTGGTCTTCTTATCATGGCTTTGATAGTTTGGTTCAATCTGCAACAGGATTAGTCTTTGAGCAAAGTAAAAACAAATTATTTCCACAACATTTGCCCGGCCAAGCTTTGGATTACATTGCCGGTTATTTGCTAGCTTTTGGAGCACTTGAAGCACTACGAAGACGTGCCACAGAAGGAGGCAGTTATTGGGTTAGGGTTTCGCTACTACAAGTAGCTACTTGGTTGAAAAATTTAAAAAGAGTAGAGAATTATAACGATTTAAATATTCCAACAAGAAATCAATTACTTAATTTATTAACCCAAACTGTTACCTCTTTTGGATTAATTGAACATATGCTTCCTGTATTACACCTTTCTGAAACGCCACCTACTTGGAGCCGTTCTGCTGTACCTTTAGATACACATCCACCACGCTGGCCTTAAAATATAGAGTATTATTTTTATCATTTTAATAAAAAATATAGACTTTGCTAGGCCTGCTCGATACGATTAGACATCCTAATAAATAGATAAAGTATATGAAAAGCAAGCTCAAAGTAGGAATAATTTTTGGTGGTAAATCTGCAGAACACGAAGTTTCATTACAATCAGCCAAGAATATCTATCAAGCTATCAATAAAGATAAATATGATGTGGTACTTATTGGTATTGATAAACAAGGGCAGTGGTTGTTAAGCAATGATTCTCAACTTTTAATTGAACAAAATAACCCAAGATTGACCAAACTTAACTTATCAAATGAAGTGGCATTGGTACCACAAAGCAATGGTAAGCTTGTTAATGTTCATACAGGTCAATCTCATCATGCTGTTGATGTTGTTTTTCCCATTTTACATGGTCCTTTTGGTGAAGATGGAACAATTCAAGGATTACTAAAACTTGCTAATATACCTTTTGTGGGCGCTGGTGTCTTAGGTTCTGCTGTAGGGATGGATAAAGATGTGATGAAGCGTCTTTTGCGTGATGCTCATATCCCTGTAGCAAAATTCTTAAGTATCAAAGAAAAGAATATCCCAAGTTTTGCTGAAGTGGTTAAAAGTTTAGGACTACCATTTTTTGTGAAACCTGCTAATTTGGGATCTTCAGTAGGAATTAATAAAGTTCATACTGAACAAGAGTATCAAGCAGCCATAGCAGAAGCCTTTAGTTTTGATAAAAAAGTGTTAATTGAAGAATTTATTCAAGGTCGAGAAATTGAATGCTCTGTATTGGGTAATGAGGATCCAATAGTTTCACTTCCGGGTGAAGTGATTTCTCATCATGACTTTTATTCTTATGATGCTAAGTATATTGATAAAAACGGTGCTTCTTTAGAAATTCCTGCCAAAATTTCTTCTCCTGCAACCAAGCGAATTCAAGAGCTTGCCCTGCAAGTTTTTACAGTTTTAGAATGTGAAGATATGGCTAGAGTTGATTTCTTTTTAAAAGAAGATGATACCGTTTTAGTCAATGAAATTAATACTATACCAGGATTTACTTCAATCAGTATGTATCCAAAATTATGGGAAGCCAGTGGTATTGGCTATTCTGAATTAATTGACAAATTAATTCAATTAGCCTTAAAACGATTTGCAAAAAACCAGAAACTTCGTACTTGTTATATAGACTAAAATTAGCGATAATAAATTCAAGCTTAAGTGTTTGACTGTTTTATAGAGGCCAGCATGCCAGAAGTAACATTAACTTTTCATGGTGATTTTGATACTCTAGTAGGCCGTCTTAATGCATTGTTATTATTTGAAAAAGACGAGACCTTGGTATCTGATCAAAGAAAATCTGCTTTGTTTAAACGATTGCGGCAAGCAACTAATGCTAAAACCGCGGCTTTGACAATTCGTGAGTTAATTGATAGAGAGCAAACAAGTTATCTTAGTGCCAAAAGAATTTTTGCCAGCATTGCTCCTCTAAGGAATACAAAAAAATCAAGTAAACCGTTTGGTGGTCAAGATATTGTTATCGGTTTACAAGGTACTACATTCAGTTATCGTGTTGATTATGACGAAGTAAAAGGACTGCATATTAATATTGAACTTAATGATGCAGTTAAGCTGGCTGTTAAAGTTAATGCAGTAAGTAGCCGTTTTAGTATACCAGATGCATTAATTCCTACAGCAGAAGATCAAAAAAATGCTTTTAGAGCTGAGTTTATTAAATATAAGTTTTGGGTAAAAATGACCTTAGGTTATTTTATTACTATCAATGACTTGGTTAGTGCCTGTGCCTTGTTTTTAAAAAATGAAATGTATGAGTTTGAGGCTTTTAAAGAGGCATTAGGCTATTTTTTAATAGATAATGAGGCCGCGTTAACTTTATTGAATAGCTGTCAAGATGAAGCTGCTTTAATCAAAACTATATTTGGCAATGCAACGCTACGTGATTTAGTGATTAATCGATTGATAAGTTCATTTAACAATAAATTTAATCTTGAGTCTATGGCTCATGAAGACAATGACCAAGGCTCTGAAGGGAATTTAACGCCAACTTTTCCTTAATTCTAAATTTAACAATCTATGATTAATAGCAAACTGTTTTTATGGTTAGATTTTTGAAATTATTTGAAAAACGTGTTTCAATTTTAATTACAAAATCGCTTTTTAAGTTTTCACAGTTTTGAGGCAATGGTGCAGGGAGAATTGCATCATTATATCGCACAAAAAGCTCGTCAATTATACAGGGAGATTTAGTTGCTACATAAGGTCCTGCTTCATAACCAATAGTTGCAGGAGAACAATAAGCTTCAGAAGTAACATCAGAACCCATGTTAACTTGTAATTGAGTAATTAGATTGTTAGGATCATTATATCTGATTAGGAAAATTTCTCCTTGTCCTAATGATAAAGCAGGTATGATTAGTAGGCTTAAAAACAGCAGGGTAGCTTTCATATTTAATTCCGATTATTATGGCTTATTATGAATTTTATAGTAAAGAGCTTAAGGAAAACTTAATAGCTGAATTAATAAAAGCATAGTAAATTATTTGATTTATTAGCCATTTATGAAAATAGAGGTTAAAAATGTTAGACCATTTAGCTATCAGTGTTGATGATTATGAAAAAAGTAAGGCTTTTTATAGCAAAGTTCTTGCTCCCTTGGGTTATACTTTGGTGATGGAATTTGATGATCGAGTTGCTTGCTTTGGAGTTGGAAAAAAACCTTCTTTGATTATTCACCAACAAGGTAAAACTGTTCCTACATTACATCTGGCTTTTTACAGTAAAACTAGAGCAGGAGTGGATGAATTTTATCAGGCTGCTTTATTAGCTGGTGGAAAAGACAATGGAGTACCAGGCATAAGAGAGAAATATCATCCTAATTATTATGGCGCTTTTATTTTTGATCCTGATGGGCACAATATTGAAGCGGTTTGCCATGCGCCAGAATAAAGAAGAAAAATATCTTATCAAAGTGACAGTTCTCTTTGAAAAATCATTTTGGATCGGAGTTTTCGAAAGAAATGATAATAACTATTATGCGATTGCTCGTCATATTTTTGGGACTGAACCAACCGACCCAGAGCTTTATCAATTTGTGAGAAATCATTATAGCGAGCTTAATTTTAGTCAGCCAATAGAGGGATTTAAATTAATTATTAAAAGGAAAAAATTTAAAAGAACTGTTAGGGAAGCAAAAAAAGAAATAAAAAAAGTCGTAGTATTAAAAAAAGAATCTTATGCTCAAGAAGCTTTACGTGTCGAATTAGAGAAAAGTAAAAAGCAGAGAAAAACTCAATCAAAGCAAAATAAAGTGGCGCAAGAAGAGGCTAAATTTTTGCAAAAACAAATGAAAAAGAAGAAAAAACAGCGTGGCCATTAATAAATTTTTAAAGCTAACTCTGCTCTAGCTTTAGAGGGTGTATTTTATGCAAAGAACTTTTACTAGTTAGTAGTAAAGTTATTGTGATTTACCACGCATATCAATAGGCCACTCATCGATTACTTGATTATTTTCAACAATATAAAATTTATCAAATAAGTTAATAGTAGGATCACAATGAGGAACTATTAGTTCTATAGTTTCTCCAATTTTTGGTAGCTTAGTAGTAGTTTGAGCGATTATTTTACCATGTTCATCGCCAAAACCACCCCAGTGATACTCTAATCCAGGATGAGAAATAATTTTAGGTTTAGTTATAGGGTCAAAATATAATGATTTGGTTCCTGCATCCACAGTTACGTGTGTAGAGTGATTAGCGCTAATAACACTTACTAGCATAGTCATCGCGGGTAGGAAGGTATTGAAATGGTTGACATCTTTTTTAGTGCCAATAGCATAATATTCCATATCCATGACAGCATAAGAGCCAGGTTGAATTTCTGTTATCTCAGGAATATTACAATCTATTTCATAAGTGCCAGTGCCAGAGCCTGTTAAAATTTCACAGGGCAAATTATGCTGTTTAAGTGTTTTTACTACGCTTGCAGCTTTACTCATCACCTCTGTAGAGCTTTTATTTCTAGTTTCATAATCTTTAATATGTTGTAAATTACCCGCATAACATTGAATGCCTTTTAATTTTAAGTGAGTTTGATGATTAATAAATGCTCCTAAATCCAAGGCCTTGTCATAAGGAACCCCGGTTCTTCCTACCCCGGGATCAATATCCACTAAAACATTTATGGCTAAATTAGCCTCTTTCGCTGCTTGATTTAATTGTAAAGCGTTATCGTGGCTATCTACGATTAGCATTATTGTTGAATCAATTTTTAAACATTTAATTAAACGGTCAATTTTAATTTTACTGACAATAGGTGAAGTGATTAAAAGACCTGAAATGCCAGTAGCAACTAATTGCTCAACTTCTCCCAATTTAGCTGCACTAACACCAGTAGCACCTTGGTTGATTTGTAACTTTGCTAATTGAGTACATTTATGAGTTTTAATATGAGGTCTAACTTGTTTATTTTTACTAGCTGCTTCTTTTTGCATCATGGATAAATTTTTAAGTAATAAAGATTTGTCTAGTATTAAGCAAGGTGTGTCTAAAGAAAATTTATCCATGTCATGGCTCCTATTATTCTATTACCCTGGCAGTTACTATAAAGCAAGTTTTATTATTCTGATATGAAAATTTTTCTGCTTTTAAATAGTAAATGGGAAGGGTAATAGAATAATAGTAAACCAATGATACCGATAGAAAGATAAAATATGCCTAATAATGATTGTCCTTGAGCTGTGATAAAGTTTAATAAAAAATTTGTCAAAGTAGAAATTAGAATTTGAATGAAACCATAGATGGCTCCCGCAATACCGATATTAACAGTAACTTGTGCAAAGCTTAAGGTAAGCGCATTAGGAAAAATAAATCCACAAGAAATAGTAATTAAAAAAATTAAAGGAATTAGGCAGTAGAGGGTTGTACCAAAACAATACTGGCTCCAAATTAATAGTGCTCCGCAAATGACAAGAATGGTTAAGCCATAATTAATAAGTTTTTCAGGGTTAATGGTTTTGACTAATTGGCTGCTGAGTAAAGCACCACAGCTAACTCCTAACGCCGCGATCAAAATAATTTCTCCATTTTGTATTGCAGAAAATTTTAATTGATTTTGAATAATGAAAGGCATGATATTGGCACAGAGAATAATGGAAGAAAATGCCAAGCCTGAAATTAATACATAGCGCATGAATTGCGTGTTTTTAATTAATCGTGAGTAATTAATTAAGGTATGATGTAAGGTCAGATTTTTATCTTTGTATTGAATAGTTTCTTTAAAATAAAAAAGCATTAAAACTAATAATAAAAAGCCATAAGCTGTCATAAAAATAAAACTAGCGCGAAACCCAAAGTGCTGTTGTAAAAGCCCGCCAAAAAAAGGTGCAACAGCAGGTGTTAAAGAAACAAAAGTGGCAATTTGTGAGGATCTAACAGCCATCAAGGTTCCTTGATAACGATCACGAATGATGACTCTAGCTAAGGATAAGCCGCTTCCTACTCCTAATCCTTCAATGAGACGACCCAGGCATAAGTAAAGAAAAGAAGGTGTTGTGGCGCAGATTATTGATCCTAAGGTAAAAATGCTAACCCCTAGAATTAAGGGTAATTTTCTTCCAATTCGGTCTGAAAAAGGTCCATAAAATAATTGGGAAAACGCAAAACCACATAAGAATAAGCTAATGGTTAATTGTGTTGCATTAGGAGATTGATGAAAGGCCTCGGCGATGGCAGGCAAGGAGGGGGTAAAGATATCAGTACCTATTAAGCCCATGATTGCTAATAATATTACTATAAAAAACATCATGACTGCTTCTCCAACGATTTATTTTTATGTATAAAAACTCTATTTGCTAAAGATAATTATGAAAAAATACTAGCCATAAGTAAAATTTATTTTATATATGTGTAACATAAGTTATACTTATGATATTAGGCCACTAAGGAAAAATTGATGAATCTTTATCGTTTAAATCTTAATCTATTAATAGCGCTAGATAGTTTACTGTTGGAAGGGAGTGTTACCTTAGCCGCTAAAAAATTATTTATTACACAGGCTGCCATGAGTAATAACTTACAGCAATTACGAAAAATATTTCAAGACGAGTTATTAGTGCGGGAAAAAAATCATATGGTTTTAACAACTTATGCTAAAGAATTGCAGCCTCGATTACATCAAATTTTGCAGGAAGTTCATAGCCTAGTTGTAAGCGGGCATCGTTTTGATCCTGCAACATCCGAAAGAACCATCAAAATAGGCATGTCTGATTATATGGCTTCACTGCTATTACCAAAGCTATTATTAAGATTACAAAAATTAGCCCCGAATATAAAATTGATTACCACTACGGTCTATCAATTGAGGAATGTAGAACCATTTGAAAATGGAGACTATGAATTAGGTATTGGTAAACTATTTGCTCCAGCAGATCAACTTCGTACTGATTTGTTATTTAAGGATACTGGGGTTTGTATCATTAACCCTAAACATAAGCTCGCTAAAAAGAAAAAAATTACTTTAGAGGATTATCTTGCTGGTAAACACGTTGCTGTGCGTGCAGATAATCCATTAGTTACCCCAGTTATTGAACAAACCTTAGCAAAATTAGGTTATCAGCGTGATATTCGAATTGGTCTTCCTTTTATTAATCCAATTTTTAGAATTATTGAAGAATCTGATGAATTGGTGGGTACAGTTATTGAAAAAATGGCATTACTCTATAAAAATAATCATAACTTTTTAATTAAGCCGCTACCTTTTGAGGTTCCCAATATAGAATTCTTTTTGGTTTGGCATAAACGCTATGACAATGATCCTGGTCATCAATGGCTGAGAGAACAAATTAAAGCTCTCTTTGAGGTTTATCCAGCTTAAAACAATTTTTATAATAATTGTGCAGTTTTAAATCACTTGTTGGCTTAAAAACATACTCTATCCCTATTAAATAAGCAGTTTAAAATTAATTTTTATGCTAAATTATTGCATCAAAAAGTGGGTATTAAGGAAGTTAAGTGACGGACAAATATAATATTACTCCAGTAATTCTTGCAGGAGGAGTGGGTTCTCGGCTTTGGCCTTTATCAAGAGATACTTTGCCTAAACAACTACTTCGTTTAGTGAATAAACAAACCATGTTGCAAAATACCTATCAGCGAGCAAAATTTTGTTGTGATTTTGAAAAAGGAATGATTCTTGCTAATCAAGAATACCGTTTTCTTATTGCAGAGCAAATGCTTGAAATTAATGAGAGCCCTACTATTATTTTAGAGCCGTTTGGTAGAAATACTGCTCCAGCAATAGCCATAGCAGCTTTCAAAGCATTGCAAGAAGCTCAAGACGGTATTTTATTTATTTTACCTGCTGATCAGGTTATTCGCGATAATATTAAACTTAAAGAAAAAATTCAGAGAGCAGCAAAGCTTGCTGAACAAGATTTTTTAGTAACCTTTGGCATTACACCGACTTATCCTGCCACTGAGTATGGTTATATTAATTATAAGAAGAAAATTCAGAGTCATGATGGCTTTCATATTAACCAATTTGTTGAAAAGCCTAATGAAGAAACGGCTGAAAAATACATAGCTAGTGGTAATTATTTATGGAATAGCGGTATGTTTATATTTAAGGCGAGCTGCTATTTAAAGGAATTACAACACTATGCGCCACTGATGTTTACTGCTTGCCAAGAGGCTGTTAAAAAAGGGATAACAGATTTAGATTTTTTTCGTTTAAACGAAGCAGCGTTACATCAGTGTCCGAGCGAATCAATCGATTATTTAATCATGGAAAAAACAAAGCAAGGTGCGGTAGTTCCTTTAGAGATTGATTGGAGCGATATTGGCTCTTGGAGTGCGCTTGCTAGTATTTCTGACAAAGATAGTCTAGGAAATGTATTAATAGGTGATGTGATTGGGCTTAATTCTGAGAATACTTATTTGCGCTCAGAAAGTAGATTGGTAGCTGCTGTAGGAATAAAAGATAGTATCATAGTGGAAACACCCGATGCGGTAATGGTAGCTCATAAAGACTATGCAACAGATATTAAGCAACTGGTTCAAATATTAAATAAGCAACAGCGTACAGAAACTAAGTCTCATCAATGTGTTTATAGACCTTGGGGATGGTATAAAACATTAATTGAAGCACCAAGATTTAAGGTTAAAGAAATTATGGTTAAACCACAGGCTTCTATTTCTTTACAGTTACATAAATATCGATCAGAGCATTGGGTGGTGGTGTCAGGTAAGGCAACAGTAATTTGTGACGACGCTGAATTATTATTACAAGAAGGAATGTCTACTTATATTCCTATTAATACTAAGCATCGTCTTAGTAATCAGCAGGAAGATCCTTTACATATCATAGAAGTACAGTGTGGAGAATATTTAGGAGAAGATGATATTATAAGATTTCTTGATCAGTATGGGCGTCAATAATAGATAAATTAGGAAAATACATGTCAACCATTAATTCGTATCCTTTAGCGTTAAGTTCTTGGGGGCAAGAGGAAATAGAAGCTATTCATTCTGTTATCAATAAAGATCACTATACTATGGCTGAAAAGGTTAGTCAGTTTGAAAAAGATTTTGCCAAAAAATTTGGCAGTCGTTATGCTGTGATGGTGAACTCAGGCTCTTCAGCTAATTTGTTGGCAATCGATGCCTTAAGATACAAAAAGAATGAGCCTTTGCAAGTTGGCGATGAGGTGATTGTTCCGTCTGTTTCTTGGGCAACTACTTATTATCCTATTTATCAGTGTGGTTTAAAATTAGTTTTTGTGGATGTGAATCTACATACCCTTAATTTAGAGTGTGTACAACTTGAAGAAGCAATTTCAAATAAAACTAAAGCCATTTTTGTTCCTAATATTCTAGGTAATCCTGCAGAATTAACTTTTTTAAGAGATTTTTGTAAAAAACACCATTTGTATCTGATTGAAGATAACTGTGAATCAATGGGAGCAAGTCTGCATAATCAGTTTGCTGGTACTTTCGGAATTTGTGGAACATTCAGTACCTTCTTTTCTCACCATATGTCTACGATGGAGGGGGGCATGATAGTTACTGATGATGAAGAGCTGTACCATATATTGTTATGTCTACGCTCTCATGGTTGGACTAGGCACTTGCCAGTAGAAAATAAGCTTTGTAAAAAAAATGAAGATGATTTTTATGAGTCCTTCCGTTTTATTTTACCGGGTTATAATGTTCGTCCAATTGAAATGATGGGAGCTATAGGAATTGAGCAATTAAAAAAATTAGATAGTTTTATTCAGTTAAGAAGGTTAAATGCCCAGCATTTTTGTGAACTATTTGCTGAGGATGAGCGATTTACATTGCAACAAGAAAATGGAGAAAGTTCTTGGTTCGGTTTTTCTTTTATCTTAACTGAAAAAGTAAATTATACTCGTGATCAAGTAATAAAAAAGCTTAAACAGGCGCATATCGAAGTGAGACCTATTGTTTCTGGCAATTTTTTAGAAAATGAAGTGTTAAATTATTTAGATTATAGAGTAGTGGGGGCCCATCATCACGCCGAGACCATTCATCAGCAAGGCTTTTTTATTGGCAATCATCATGTTGATATGAGAGGACATTTGGATTATTTAAAAAATATCTTAAGATAATTTTTAATTTGATTTCGGCTTTAATAAAGCAATACAAATTGCTGGGATGATGACTGGTATCCAGACCCTCACTTCTGCCAAATAAGCAAAGCTAAAGATTGATAAAATATAGGGGATTGAAAAGACTATAAAAATAAATACTCGTTTAAATTGAATAAAGTTACCCACTGCAATAAAGCTACCACAAAAAAGAAATAACAAGCTCATGCCAGTTAAATATAAAAATCGTAAATTGACTTGTGTTAAAGCTAGTACATCATAAACGCCATGATTAAATCCATAGATTATTCTTAATAAAAAATAAACGATAAAAAACAAGATGAATAGTATTGCTAGCTTTAAAAGAGGCTTTTTAATTTTTAAACCATATCGGTCAAGATAAATAGCGGCATATATTGCCAAAATTAGTACAGAATGTTCTATTGTTAAGGCTCCCAAAATAAGCATCAAGCAGACACCTAAAAAGGCATATTGACGTTGATTATAAAGATCTTCAAAGATAAACAGTAATGCAAAAATTGAAATTAAATAATATAGGCCATCATAAACATTCAAAACATACTCGCTGCTGGCGATAAAGAATATAATAATCATTATTGATAAATTTCGTTGGCTATTATCTAGTGAGTAATAGCGTCGACTAAAAAGATAAAACAAAGCCATAGCAGCCAGACATAGAAAAAGCGTATCGTTAAAATATTGGGCTAAGTAATAAACAGCTTCAGTATTATTACCAAGTCGCTGCAAAGTGAAGGAAGAAATGTGATGCAGCATAATGCCGTGTAAACTTAACCAGTGAATAAAATAATAAAAGTTAAGAAATAACTCCCTTCCTAAAATACGGTATTTATAAACGCCAGTATAGTAGGTTGCTTGAAAAGTAGATAAAGAAAATGAACCAACAGAATAGTTGGTAATATAATCAAAATGAACAAAAGTACTAATAAGAAAAGGCGCGATTAGACAAACAACAGCAAAATTAAATAAAGAAAAATAGATTTTGCCTGAATGTTTCATGCTGCTTCCTTTATAGAGTTATTGGTGCGATGTTTTTTCACGTTTTGCCAAAGTTAGGTCAGCTTGTACCATTTCTTTAACCAATTGATTAAAAGTGGTAGTTGCTTGCCAGCCCAATTTTTCTTTAGCTTTTCTAGGATCTGCTAGCAAAGCCTCTACTTCTGTAGGTCTGAAGTAGAGAGGGTCAACTTTAATAATAGTTTGGCCAGAATTTTTATCAATGCCGATCTCTTCCTTTCCTTTGCCTTGCCAAATAATTTCTATCTCTAATTCTTTTGCGGCTTGTTCGACAAACTCTTTAATAGAATGTTGTTCCCCTGTGCCGATAACATAATCTTCAGGGTGATCTTGTTGTAGCATTAACCACTGCATTTCTACATAATCACGAGCATGTCCCCAATCTCGCTTGGCGTTTAAATTTCCTAAATAAAGATAGTGTTGTAAACCTAGTTTAATTCTAGTTAAGCCACGTGTTATTTTACGAGTTACAAAGGTTTCTCCTCGAAGAGGAGACTCGTGATTAAATAAAATACCATTGCAAGCATAAATACTATAAGCTTCCCGATAGTTAACCGTAATCCAGTAAGCATATAATTTTGCAACGGCATAAGGCGAGCGAGGATAAAAAGGGGTTGTTTCTTTTTGTGGGTTTTCTTGTACTTTACCAAATAACTCAGAGGTTGAAGCTTGATAAAAACGAGTTTTACTAATGAGCCCTAATATACGAATAGATTCCAGTAATCTTAAAGTACCTAATGCATCGGAATTTGCTGTATATTCAGGTTCTTCAAAGGAAACGCCAACATGGCTTTGAGCGGCAAGATTATAAACTTCATCAGGTTTAATTTGTTGCATAATATGCATGAGACTGGACGAGTCAGTCATATCACCATGATGTAAAGTAAAGTCATAACCAGTTTCATGAGGGTCGTGGTAAAGATGGTCAATTCTAGCGGTATTAAACAATGAGGTTCTTCTTTTAATTCCGTGAACTTGATAACCTTTTTTTAGAAGAAACTCAGCTAAATAAGCGCCATCTTGTCCGGTAACACCTGTTATTAATGCAACTTTTTTAGCCATAAAAGTTCCTTAAAATAATTAATGGAATGCATAGTATCATTACTAAAGGGATTGAAACAAGAGTAGAAAGTTCTGATAAGTTTTTGCAATTCCCTCTAAAATCGAAATCTGAGGTTGCCAGCCAAAGTGTTTGGCTGGAGTAGAATCGAGTAAGAGTCTTTGAGGGCCAGCAGGTTTTGATAAATCATGTTTAAAAAGGCCAGTAAAACCAATTATTTTGTTAAGAAGATGATAATATTCATCTATGGTATAGTCTTTGCCAAACCCAATATTGATATTTTGAGGAAGATTATTTATCTGCTTTATTGCTAATAAAATAAAGTTTACTAAGTCCTCTACGTAGAGAAACTCTCGTTTTTCTTTGCCATTCCCCCAAATAGTTACTTCTGGTAAATTTTGGATTTTCGCAAGATATAATCGATGCATTACCGCAGGAATTAAGTGGCCAATTTCAACGTCAAAGTTATCGAATGGTCCAAAAACATTGCAAGGGATAAGGGTTTTATAATTTAGTTGATATTGGTAATGGATAAATTCGCAGAGCTTTAAGCTATTCATTTTGGCCAAGGCATAAGCTTCATTACCTTGCGGAGAAATGTTTAAGGCTTGATTGTTTATTAAAAAATTATTATTTTGGTAAATAGTTGAGCTGCCTATATTTAATAAATTGGGCACGTTATTGTTTAGGGCCGCCATAATAATATTAAAACTTATCAATACATTATTGACTAAAAATTCTACAGGCTCTTTAATGTTGGTCTGAATACCGCCTACTTTTGCTGCTAAATGTATAATTAGATCAGGGTGTAGCTTTTTTATATAAACATTAACTTCTTCATAATTAAGTAAATTTAATTCCTGGCGTGTGGGAGCAAAAATTTCATAATTTGGATTAGATCTTAAAGTAGGTAAAAGATTTTGTCCTAGCATGCCGGTAGAGCCAGTAACAAAGATCCGCATCATTAATTCCTTGAGTAACGCTAAGCTAAAAATAAGAATCAATTTTACAAGAAGGTATATTATTAGCAATAAGAGACTAGGGAGTAGAGGAGAATTCTGCTAATATTCCTACTCTTAATTTTCTGACTTTGATCTATGGATAATAGTATAAATTCAATACAATCTTCTGTGGCAGTGGTAATTCCTACTTTTAATGAGGCTGAAACTATTTCAGCATTAGTAGAGGCTTTGTTTGCTTATCCTTTTATATCGCAAGTGGTTGTTGTTGACGACTCACCTAATGATTTAACTGTTAGCCAATTAACAAATTTTGATGATAAAAGATTAGTAGTCATTCAACGCAAACAAAAGGCTGGGCGTGGCTCTGCAGTGATGGAAGGAATCTGCAAGGTGTTAAGTATTAGCAAACCAGACTTAATTATAGAAATGGATGCTGATTTTTCTCATCAACCTAAAGAAATTCCAGGATTAATTAATAAAATTCTTGCCTGTCAGGCAGGGCTTGTAGTTGCAAGCCGCTATCTTCCTGGTTCTAAAATAAATAATTGGCCAATTAAACGGAAATTATTTTCAAAGATTTCAAATAAATTTGCTCAATTTTTATTGAGAATCCCAATTGCTGATTATACCAATGGGTTTAGAATTTATACTTATTCAGCGGCTAATTTGTTATTAGAAAAACCTCTTTTGGGAACTGGCTTTATTGCCTTAAGTGATGTACTAGTGAGAATTTATTATCATGGGTTTTTAATTACCGAGATCCCAACTGTATTTAATAATAGAACCCGGGGTGAAAGTGCCCTTTGTTTTAAGGAAATTTCCAACGCTTTTTTTGGAATTTTTAAAATTTATTTTTATGCTAAAAGATTTAAAAAGAATAATAAACAAGTAATAAAAGTTTAAAGTAAAATCATTAGCTAAAAGGCGGTATTAATATGCCAGGTGAGCGTTATCTCAGAAATATAGGGACGCTTTTTTCGTCACAAGACGCGATAGGCCATGATGAAAATTTTAACTCAATAACGAAGCTTGCTTTTGAAAATAAATTAGCATGGTTCTTAATTCATTTACCCGGTAAAAAAATTAAAGAAGTAGTGCATAAAGCTTCAATAAGAGTTTGGACAATATTAGGTTCTCACCTCAGGGCTGGTATTTACGAAGAGGCAAAGCAATTCCAAAAAAATGTCTTTAAAGAATTCTATCATCAGCTAGGGTTTGAAAGTTATCAATTAGCAAGATTAGTACTGCCAGCAGATTTTACCGGTGATGAAAGTGCTAAGAAAGAAGAATTTGTAAGGCAAACTGAATCTATCCTTAATAATCCGGAAGGGCCTCTGTTAACTAAGTTCAGAATTAATTTAGCCGCCTATGCTGCATTTTTTAATCACATGAGTGAAGCTGAAAGAGCAGGCTCAGGTAATCCTTGTTTGCAAGCTGAATTTACCAGTTTACGTGATCAATTAAGAGGAGATTATTTTAAAGATAGAAGAAGACCGCGTAGAGATATTGAAATAATGGATTTCTTAAGAGAAGATAATTTAGAGACGGCAGCAAAATTATGGACCAGACAATTCGGATTATTTTCGCAGGCAAGTCGATTTGATGCTACTCCCAAAGAAGTAATTTATCATACTCGTGGTACAGATATACATTGGTTAGGTACTAAAAGCAATTTTTTAAATGCTGCTAGATATGAATTAGATATGCCAGTAGTCTGTGGTCCTTCTTCTACGATGGTACAAAGTTTGATATTGGGCCTTAAGCTTTTTCAATTTAGTTTGGAAGAACTCAATTATTACTCTTTAATGCAAATAGCTTACAATATAGCTGGTGGCCATCATTCTTTTCATGAGTGTGCGATTATTCTGCCAAGCGTAGGCTTAAATTATATACCCGGAGATTATTTATCTATTTTCCCAAGAGGTATTATAACTGAAATACCGGTTGACTCTAAAACCAGTTTACCTTGGTTATTGGCTTTAAAACAGCAGTTTTCAGGCATTTTTTCTGATGTTAGCTATGAGGTTGCAGCGGAAACATTAAGCGCATAAATATTTTTTGTAACTCTCTATTATCACTTGCTTGTTAAAAGCTAGTGGCTCATTTTCTTTGTAAGAAATGCTGGTTATTTTTCATAAGAAATAAATTAAATTAGTTAGATTATTTTGTGTGCCCGTTAAATTAGGGAGGTATTATTAATCAATAATAGTAATTAATATTTACTGCTAACAGTAACAATTGTAAAGAGATTTATTAAGGAGGAGAAATTATGGGTATTGGTGGAATTTGTAAAACTGCCGTGATAACAGTTTCAAAAGATTGTAGTATCAAAGAAACTGCAAAATTAATGGAACAAAAAATATAGGAAATGTGATTGTGATTGATAAGAGTGATAAAGAATAGCCTTGTGGTGTCTTAACTGATCGTGACATTGTTTTAATATAGTATGTAAAGAAAAAGATTATAATACTAAAGTTAAAGAGGTAATGAGCAAGGATTTGTTAGTTATAAAGAAAGACCAGGGTATGAAAGAAACGATTAAATTATTGCAAGAAAAAGGTGTTAGACGTGCTCCAATTATTGATGAAAATAATAAAGTGATAGGGGTTGCTTCATTAGATGATATTTTACCGCTTTTAGCAGAGGAAATGCATGGTGTTGCAGAGCTGATCTCAGATCAAGTTCAAAAACATTAGAAGTAGCTCAATGAACAGCCTAGAAAAGTGTTATTATTTTTTTTGAAGTGACTGCTTGTTAATTAATAAAAGACAAGCTAAAAATCCCATTGTAGCTGCACTGATAATATAATAAGCAGGTGCTTTATTATTATTGGTTAAATGAATTAGCCAGGTAACAATTAAAGGACAGCTACCACCAAATATTGCTAAACCCAAATTAAAGCCTAGTGAAAAAGTAGTATAACGAATTTCAACTTGAAATAACGTTACCATGATGGTAAAAGAGGCGGCTATATAAACACTAAAAATTACTGATAGGATAAGCATGGCACAGTTAATTTTTGTTAAATTATGAGAGGATAACCAAGTAAATAACGGGTAAGCGCTGATTATTAACAATGAGCAGGCAATAAATAATAACGGTAATCGATTGGTCTTATCAGCTAAATAACCAGCTAATAAAATGCAGAGCGAAAATAGTAATAAATAGGAATTATTAATTGCTAACGATTTTGAATTGGTTAGAAATTGATAGTGAGATAAATAGGTAGGCATCCAAACATATAATATTTGGTAGATTATTCCCCAGCAGCTTGAAAGTAATAAGAGAATAAGCATATTTTTTAATAAATATTTTTCAGAAAAGATTAAAGATAAGGGTATTGGTTTTTTTAACTGTTTTTTCATTTGTTGAAAGGCTGGTGTTTCAGGTAATTTTAGTCTTAATAAAATACCCACAATGCAAAATAGTGCTCCTAGCCAAAAGCCTATACGCCAGCCCCAAGCTAGTAATACTGTACGTTTAAATAAATGAAGGATTATCCACGCGGTTGCTGAACTCATAAATATACCTAATGCAACTATTGCCGGGATGGTGGTTATCCAAAAGCTTTTGTAAGTTGTTGGGGCATGTTCATAGACATAAATAGCGGAGCCAGTATGTTCGCCGCCAGTTGAAAAACCTTGCAAAATACGTAATAAACATAAGAGGATAGGACTGGCCAGGCCGATACTTTGATAAGTAGGCAATAAACCAATTAATAAAGCAGGAATCAGCATCATAATTAATGAAATAATTAAAGCACGTTGACGTCCATAAGTATCGCCTAGATAGCCTATGAATAAACCACCTAAAGGTCTTGCAAGAAAGCTAACGGCAAAAATTGAGTAAGTAAATAGTAAAGCAATAGTCTTATTTTGTAGAGGAAAAAACAGTAGGGAAATAATAGGAGCCAAGAATCCATAAAGCAGGAAATTATACCATTCAATAAAATTGCCAATAATGCCACCAATTAAAATGTATTTTATATTAGATTTCATTTTGTAAAGAATAATAAGTAATTAAAAATAGTAGTTTTTTTGTTAATGATTAACTATTAAAATAGCTGCATTAGTTAATTTGGTCAAAGGTTATTTAATATGACAGTTGCATTATTATTAATAGATATCCAGCGAGACTATTTTTCCGGTGGTAAAATGGAGTTAGTGGGAGCATTTGAAGCAAGTTTACAAGCAAAAGAAGTTTTAAGCCGTTTTAGGAAACAAAAAAAATTAATTATTCATATTCAGCATATTTCAACTCGACCCGATGCTAGTTTTTTTCTGCCTAATACCTCTGGCATAGAAATTCACCAGAATGTCGAACCACTACAGGATGAAGAAGTAATCATTAAACATTCTCCTAATAGTTTTAAAGAAACGAATTTATTAACGATATTAAATAAGCAACAAGTTAATTCTCTGGTGATAGCCGGAATGATGACCCATATGTGTGTAGATTCAACAACCAGAGCCGCTTTTGACTTAGGGTTTCAATGTACGGTATTACAGGATGCTTGTGCTACTAGAGCATTAACTTTTTCAGGAAAAGAGATTTCAGCAGACAATGTGCACCAGGCATTTTTGGCAGCATTAAGTGTACCGTTTGCAAGAATTTTGCCAGTTGAAGAATTTTTAGGGTTTATTAATAAAGAAAACTAACATTGTAATTAATGCCCAGATTTTAAATCGCTAGTTGTTTTATTGTGAATTAATTAAGCTATCAATGGTTTGTTCAAGTGTGTAGTTGGGTTTGAATTGAATAAGTTCATGTAATAAAGATAAATCTGGACGACGTCTTTGAATATCACTAAATTCTTCCTGATAAGCAACTTTATAAGGAATATATTGTATTTCAGAAAAACTTTTAGCGTGCTCTTTAACTAGCTTAGCCAAATCATTAATACTTATTTCTCTCTTATGGCCTACATTTACGATTTTGCCAATACTGGTTTTACTTTCAGCTAACAAATTTAAGATTGTTATCATATCTCGTACATCACAAAAACATCTTGTTTGTGTGCCATTGCCATAAACAGTAATCGGTTCATTGTGTAATGCTTGTTGAATGAATCTAGGCAATACCATACCATAACGACCCGTTTGCCTTGATCCCGTAGTATTAAACATTCGCACAATAGTGATGGGGCTGTTTTTTTGCGATAATAGGCAGTTATGCCTCATCAGCTAATTTACTGATAGAATAACTCCACCGAGCATTAGTGCTTGACTCCATAATAAGTGTATCAGATTCGTTTTGTCTTGGTTGTTGGCTATGACCATAAACTTCTGATGAGGAAGCAATAATAGTTCTTGGTTGCCATTGACTGGCAGCCACTGCACGTAAAACTCTTTCACAACCAGCAATATTAGTAGCAACCACTTCTATTGGTTCAGCTAATACGCGGTAAACTCCTACTACCGCAGCCAAATGATAAACACGATCAGCCCAGTTAATGGTTTTATTTAAATCTGGCCAAGTAAGTATATTAGTTTCTTCAAAATGAAATAAAGGATGATTGATAAAAGTAGAAATATTATCAAGTGAACCAGTGCTTAGGTTGTCTATAATATAGGCATGATCACCACGATTAAGATGGTATTCAGCCAAGTGTGAACCTATAAATCCATATCCTCCAGTAATAAGTATATTCATAGATTTCCTTATTAGTTAAAGTTGCCATAAGGTAATAGTATCTTCTGCAAAATCATTTTTTTGGAATCGAGCTTTAATATCCATTATAAGAGCATGATTATTTAATATTTTTTTAAATTGAGCGATATCTTTTTGTGGGGCCTTGTTGAATAAATAAAATTTTGAATAGGGGTGATTTAGCTAGAATCAAATGAATTATTTTTTCATAGAAACTGGCATGCCTAGCTGGGTCATTTTATTGAGAATGAGACACTTGATGCCAATTTTTGCAGACTGGCGTGATATTGTTCTGGCCTGAACATGATCACCCAGTAGTTGTTTGAATCGAAACATAGCGGTTTCTGCGATACTGCGGCGATGATAATTATTTTTTATTTTCCATTTTCTTAAGCCCAATCTCTAGTACGCCCAATAGCATGATTTCGTAATCGCCAAGCTTCATCAGTCGCCTTATGTCGAACTGCATTTTTTCGTGGAGGAAAACAGGGTCTTGTATCTGCCTTAATCACTGCTTCACTATCATGAACGTTGGCAGATGTTAATAAACAAGCTTCAATACGGTGTGCTGATTCATGAATGGCTAAGTGAAGCTTCAACCAAGTCCGACGTTTATCTTTGCCAGGCTGTCGTACTTTCCATTCACCTTCGCCGTAGAGTTTTAAGCCTGTCGAATCGACAACAAGATGCATAGACTCCATACTCTTTATTTTATCAGGAAGTTTTAAACATAAACTTTTTTGGCGTTTTGAAAGTAGGGAATAATCCGGCGCTGTTAAGGGTAATTTGAGTAGTTTTAATAAAGACTCAACAAAACCTTGTGTCGCTCGAAGGGGTAACTTAAATACCATTTTTAACGTTAAGCAACATTGTATGGCCAGATCAGAATAATGTTCCGGTCTGCCTCGTTGACCTGTCAATATCGTAGGATGCCAAGAATGAATACTTTCTTGATCAAACCAAACCGTAAGACTTCCCCGACTCACTAATGCTTTGTTATACTCACTCCAGTTGCGGATGCGATGCGATTTCTTTTTGGCTATAACCTGACTCCATTTTGGATTATTTTTCGCAAAACAATCATAATGGTATTTAGTTATCTTTTCAAAAAGTTACACTTTCGCATTCGCAGCTATTTATTCAACAAGGCCGCTAATATTGATCGTTGGGTATTAACACAAATATTAGAAAGATATGCTGAGAAGTTATCCAAACTTGAAGGGGCTTTTTTTCAATTAACCTTTCAGCTAATTCTCTCAATGACCCTAATTTTTTAGTATTTATATTATCGTTAATTAAAAAATCGTTTATACCAGCTGAAAAGCTTTGCTTCGAAATTACTGAAACTGCTGCAATTAATCAAATTTCAAAAACAATCGAGATTATAAATAAACTGCAGGAAATTGGTTGTAAAATTGCGCTGGATGATTTTTGATCAGGGTTAAGCTCATTTGCTTATTTGAAGAATTTTTCTGTAAATTACATTAAACTTGATGGCAGTTTCATTAAAAACATTGTGGGTAGTAAGGTTGATGCTACAATTGTCAATCATTATTAATGAAATAGCTCATCATTTGAATATTCAAACTATTGCTGAATACGTAGAAAATACAGAGATAGTAAAAGTTATATCGGCTATGGGTATAGATTATATGCAAGGTAATGCTTTGGGCTATCCAATACCATTGGACCAAATATTGCCAAAATAACATTTACTTATTATTTAAGTTATAAAAAATAGTATAATTTTAAGCTATAAGTATTTTTTGAGGTGTTATGTCTACAAAACAGAAAAATACTGAGATTCTTTATCAGTTTGAAGATAAGCCATCCTTTGTTACAGTTTTTGGAGTATCGTTTAATTATATTATAAAATTTATTCCTTTGTCTGTTTCACTTCCTTTTCTTATTGCTCAATTATCTGGATTAAGCTACCAACAAGCGTTAAATTTAATAAGTATGAGTTTATTTGCTTCAGCAATATCTTCATTGTTGCAAGCCACAAAGAAAATAGGTGGGCCCGGCATTTTGGCACCATCTAATTACTCTACACCTTTTTTTGCTGCCACGTTGGCTGCAGTAAAAATAGGAGGCGTATCTTTAGTTTGTACAATGACTATCTTGGCTGGCGTATTCCAAATTGTCTTAACTCCATTACTTCATAAATTTAAGATAATTTTTACGAAACATTTTGCGGGCTTTATTTTGTTGATGATGGGAGTTTGGCTGGGAAGTCTAGGTGTTAAAGAGTTCTTTCAACCTGACCAGTTAGGGCAGCTAATCTTACACGCCAATTTTAGCGTTGTTCAGGCTGCCTCATCTACCGTTAATGGTAAATTAATCTTAGTAGGATTTTTTACCTTAGGTCTGATGTGCGCATTTAGAATTTGGAGTCCTTTCCGCTATCGACTTTATTGCTTATTGATACCTATGTTGATTGGTTGGGGAGTAAGTTGGTTTTGGGGGTTAATACCTCAAGCTATTTTACAGCAAATTCAGCAAACACCCTGGTTTCTTGTTCCTCATTTTTTAATGCCCACTTGGTCATTTAATTTTGCTTTTTTATTAAGTTTTTTATTAGCTGGACTATTAATGACTTTCAGTGTTTTTGCTTTATGTACGGCAGTTTTAGAAGCTTCTGAAGAAAAGTCTCAAGAAATTAATATGAAGTTGGTTAGACGTTCTAATTTTATGACTGGTGTAGGAATTATTATTTCAGGCTTCTTGGGTGCAGCAGCACAAGCCATGGAGCCAGGTAGTATTGCAGCAACTTTATTAACTGGCGCTTTATCCAAGCGAATAGCGTATTGTTATGCGCTATTATTATGTTTACTAGCTTTTTGTCCACATCTGTTTTCTTATTTATTATCAATTCCTGCTGCGGTAAATGGTGCTGCTGTTTTATTTCTGAGCGCAGGATTATTTTTATCAGGGCTTAGGCTATTAGATATAGCTAAAATGAATGAAGGACAGGCACTCTCTTTTAGCTTCGCGCTGTTAATTGGTTTGATTAGCGTTGTAACACCAGAAATTTACCAACAAAATTATAATGAAGCTTTATATTTTACTGAGCCCGCATTTGTCTATGGATTAGTTGCATTTATTATATTTAGTATAATATTTACACTAAAGATGAGGAAAAAATGAAACGTCCCCAAGATCTCCTTTATTCTGTTGATGAATCACCATCAATCCCCACCATGGTAGGTTTAGCTGTACAATACTTGGCCACCGTGGCCACTTTTCTTATTTTAACTGTGCTAATTGCCCAAACAGCTAAGGCGACAGCTGTTCAGTCCGCTAGTCTTATCAGCATGACACTTTTTGCCTCTGCGATTGCAGTTATCTTACAGGCTAATAAACGCATTGGCTCAGGTGAATTATTACCGCTTAGTAGTGCGCCAGCAATTTTTCCACCAACTATGTTAGCAGCGAGTTTAGGCGGGTTGCCATTAGTTTTTGGGATGGTTATTTTTTGTGGAATTGTACAAGCTATACTAGCTTATCTATTACCTAAGATTCGTTTTTTATTTCCCCCCTTAGTTAGCGGCTTATTGATAGTACTGATTGGTTTGCAATTAGGATTTTTGGGAATTAACCATTATCTTGCGCTTTGGCAAGCTTTTGTAAACAATCCTACAAATGGTATGGGATCGTTACTATTGGGTGTTGGTGTATTAGCAGCTATTTGCTTTTTATATGTATTTTCACGCTCCGTTTTTTTACGTTGTTTTTCATTGTTATTAGTGATAGTGATTGGTTATATTATTGCCTATTGTTTTGGGTTATTAGGTCAGCCCGCCTTAACTCAAATTTCCCAATCAAGATGGTTGTTTATTCCAGAATTATCTAGTAATCATTTTGCTTTTAACTCAACACTTATTGTGCCTTTTATTATTGCCGGGGTAATTTGTGCCTTAAAAGTCATTGGTTCTTTATCAGCAATACAAAAATTACAAGACGATGATTGGCGCAAACCTAATATGCAAAGTATAGCAAAAGGAAGTTTTGTTGATGGTGTGGGTTCTATTATTGCCGGTCTATTGGGAGGGACAGGTATTAATGTTAGCTCAAGTAGTATGGCGCTAACTTTGATGACTAAAATTGCAAGTCGAAAAATAGCTTACTATTTTGCAGCTATTCTTTGCCTATTTGCTTTTTGTCAAAAACTGTCGGTAATTTTGGTTTATTTACCTGTTCCATTAATTGCAGCAGCTTTAGTGTTTTTAGGAACGAGCCTAATTTATACAGGATTTAAAACGGTCATGCCCTATATAAGTGTTCCTAAGAATGCAATTATATTAGGTGTATCCTTTATGTTAGGTTTTAGTTATGGAGTTTATCCTGATTTTTATGCCCATTTACCTCCAGCAGTTGAGTATTTTACTGGTTCTGCTCTGGCAATTAGCGCGGTGTGCGCAATTTTATTAAATTTCATTTTTAGCTTAAGTTTGGGTGCTTCAAATCATATGAGTTTTGAATTTACTAATACGAAATCTTCTTTGCAACATAGGCATGATTTTATGACCTATGTAAGCCATGATTGGAATATATCAGTTGAAGATATGCAGCCAATAACAATCATTTTAAATTTATTAGCTGAAAGCTACGCAAAGCTAATTGATCATACAGAAACGTTTTTGGTAAATATTTCACAGAATAAGCAAGATATTTACGTAATCATTCGCTGTAAACAACCATTTCCTGAGCAAAATATACAAGATCTTGAAGTTCAAATAGGCCAGCTTAGTGATTATTTTTCTATAAAAAATAAGCATGATAAGGGGTTATATTTAAAAGCTAAATTTTTGCTCTAAGCAGCAGAATTTTAATCAGCAAAACAGTTAATCAGTGTTGCTAGTTGAAGGATTAGTATTTTGTGAGGAACTAGAAGATGACACTGACTGCTGAACTATTTTTTGGCAGCTCTTATCGCGCATCCGTTAAGCATGATGCAAGTGGTAATGCAGGTAACCATAATAATTATTCTTTTTAATAATTGAATAGTCATTAGTTTTTTCCTTAAATTATTTAAAAGTTTAATCCCTTTTAAAGATGTTCATAGTGTAGTACTAGTTTTTACAAGTTGCAATACTGCTTATTAGCGCCTCTCTTTTTTAGAGATATTTATATTAAATTAAAATGCATTTTTGCTAATACTATTTGTTTTTTTAAAGTTATTAATTGGTTCTAAACTGGGTGTGAAATTTATTAAACAAAGATGTTAAAAGACTATCCTCAAGTGATTTAAACAATTGAGGATAGATATTAAAAATAAGGTTTTTCTTTTGTTAGGTAGTTTATTTTTTAGAAGTTACCCATAAACTCTTCGCTAACATGCAGTGAACTTCTTTATCACCTGAGTGATAAGGCGCTATACGACAGTCCATGGTAAGACTAGCTAAAGAGTAGGCATCTAATGGCTTCATCTTTTTCAAAGTTTCAAGTTTTTCTAACATTGCCCAAGAGGCTTGTTTCATTGCAGCTTCTAAATCTAAGTTCTTGCCATAAGTAACATAGAGAGATGAAGTATCAGTAGTAGGTAATGGAGCAGATTTAGAGGTATTAGGATCTTTAGGTATAATGCAATAAGCTCCTTGTACACCATTTACTACTTCAGAGATTGGGCAATTCCAGGTATTATACAGGATGTTTTCTGCTTGACTGTAAGAGACTTTGTGTTCAGCCATAATAAATTTAATGCTTTCTGCTTTAAGTGAGTCAAGCGCTTTATTTAAGTCGGTATCATAGCCAACAGTTACCCAAGAAGTTGGTGTTTCGACTAACGGTCTATCTAGGGATCTATTTTTTATAACATCAATAGTGAAACTAAATTCTGCATAAGAAGTTTCAAGAGCTGTTAAGTTAATTTCTCCATTGCCTTGTACAGCATGTGAGTCACCAGTCCAAACTAACCCACCTTTAACAAAAACAGGTAAGTAAAGAGAAGTGCCTTCTGTCATCATACGTAAATCCATGTTACCACCATAATTTCCTGGTGGATCAGAATCAAATTTACCAGGCGTTGCTTGAGCGACAGCAACGATACCTGGGAATGGACTTAATGGTATGACGATACCTGGTGCAAATTGAGCACGCATGTTTTTAATATCAAGATAAAAATATTTTACTTGACCAATTGGGAATTTATCTGGGAATAGTCCTCGACCTGGTAGGTTATCATTTGAACCATAAGGACGTGGTACAATTTTATTGAAGTGGATTCGCAATACATCACCAGGTTCTGCACCATTGACATAAATAGGTCCAGTTAATGTATGGGGTCCACGGCCTGGAATGGCGTTGTTCATTTCTTGAATATTATCAATGGTTACACCAGGTACAACTTGATTATCAGAAGCAGCAAGCGTTTCAGTGACAACGGTGTCCCCTGGGTTAATAGTTAAAACAGGCAGCTGCTGATTATCAAATACCCCCCATTGTGTAGTTGCAGCAACAGCAGGAAGAATATAGGTTTTATGTTTTGGAGTAATAGTGCTGGCTGGAGCAAGCATGTTTTTTTGATCTAAGGGTACAGCTAGAAAAGGTAAGTAATTAGGGTTGGCTACATTAGCCATTGATGCCGATGAGCTTGACGAATTAGTTTGGGTTTCAGCTAATGCTCTACTATTAATAAATAAGGTACTTAGACATATTATACTGAGTAATTGAAATAATCTTGGTTTTAGCATGATGCTTCCTCCCTGATAATTTAAAAGTGTGCCAGCAATTCGTTTGCTTACGGATTACTATAAGCTATTATTTGCCAAAATCCAACACGTTCGTTTTTTAACCAGACCTGGTAAAAAAAGAACAAAGCAAGTGCTGAACCATTCAAAGACTTAAAGTAAAATAAATTAAAAGATTTTATCAAAGCGTTAATATTAATTTAAGCTAAGTATACTTTTTGCTTAATCTTGTAGAATATTTATATTTAATGGCTGTTTTTTTCTAACTAAGTTTTGTTATTAAGTGTTTTTGTTCTTGTGTTAAAGCTTCTTAAAATAATTTAATGGTTTCTTTTTTTGATTAGTTTCTTAGTTAGTTTAATTAATAATTCCCAATTGGCACTATGGTTTAGTTCCGCAGTTAATATTTTTAATTTAACAATACATTTGCTAAGCTAATTTAAAATAGGTATTAATTATTTTTTAATAGAATTAACAAGTTTTTATTGTATATTAAGAGCCTATTTTTTGCTGTAATGCTTGCGCATGTTCTAAATGCTGAACAACGACAGCCCTAGTGCTAGTTAAGAATTGCTTCATTTCAGCAGAGGAAGCAGTTTTCATTAGCTTAGTGTCAATTAAGTTTAAAGCATCTTTATGTCCTGTAACCATGGCATTTACGTAGGCTTGATCAAACAGGCTACCTTGTAAAGCACCGAGCGTTGTTAAACCTTCATTGCCTTGTGATAGCAAGCCGTTAGCCGAACCATTTGATAAGGCAATTGCAAGTGCATTGGGATTATTGGCCATGCTGAGAATTTGTGTCAGGTTATTGCTGTGCTGAGTAATCATCATTTTTGCAAAACTTATAACACCAGAATTGCTAGTTTTGTTCACAGCAACTGAACTGACTAAAATTTCATTTTCATCAATAGCAGCTATGGTAGCTAATGTATTCATTTCTTTAAGTGTAAAAGTAGAAGTTTGAGCATATAAAGAACTTGCTGTTAAAAGAGCGCTAAAGGTTAAGCCAAGTAATAATGATTTTAGTTTCATATAATTCTCCCGGTTAAGTTTTAACGGATAAAAATTCTTAAACCTCTCTACAGAATAGGAGGTTGTGCTTAATAAGTAAAGCCAGTTAATAAAGTCTTGGTGATTATTTAATTTATTAAATGGATGGTTTTATATAGAGCAATAACTTTATGATAGAGAGGTTAAAATGGTTTAAAAAAATAGAAAAGAAGAAAGTCTATTCATTTTTTGGACAAAATGCTTGACTATAATTGAATTGGCAGGCATTAAATTGCTAGTTGGAAATGCTTGCAAAAGCATCATACAGGTAAAAACAGGCATTGCATTTATTTTGATTATTCAATATTCTGGATATAGACCTATGTATAGTAGGCTATTAAGATGTTAGCTTTAAAAATTGAGTATTATTTTAGTCTATTTATTGCTATAAAAGTAAATGACACAGGAGTCTAGGAATACAGGAGGTAATTATGGGAATTAATTCATTATCGCAATATGCACCCATATTAGGTCGCGTTTTAATTGGGTTTTTCTTTTTCTTTTTTGGTATTTGGAATGCAATGCATTGGCGTCCTACATTAGAATTTATGTACCAGAAAAAAATACCTATCGCAATGCCTTTTTTATTTCTTGGTATAGCATGGCAAACAATTACTGGACTGTTATTAATGCTGGGTATATGGGTAAAGTTAGTAGCTTTACTTTTAATCCCATTTGATATTATTTCTGTTCTTATTTTTCATGCATTTTGGAACTTTACCGGCGAAACCCGCCGGCTCAATATGCTTTTGTTTGTGGCTAATTTAACAGCTACACTAGGGGCTTTACTATTATTATTAAATTAATTCAGGAAAAATATGAAATTTGATTTTAAAAAATTGGGAGATTTTCCCGCTACATTTGAATGTAAAAATGATATTCAAGATGTTATTGATGGTAAAAAGCCAGAAAATCCTGATAGTCTTTGGATGAATACAGATTCATTTTCACAAGGATTGGGTAACGGTGCAATTAAAAATATTAATTCATTAGGTGAATCAATTATTATTAATGGTGTTGCCTATGTTAAGTCTACTGATCAGGCAGCTTCAGATTATTATAAGTTGGCAGCTGGGAAAAAATTTATGACCTCATGGATTTTTTTGATAAGAAAAGAGGTTAAGCCTTCTTATCAGATTAGTGCTGATGACAAAGGACAGCGCTGTAAAGTAATTGATATTTATCAAGCAATTTATGAAAAGATAAAAGTACCATTTGTTGTTAGCGGAGTGATAAATTTTGCTAATCTAAAAGCAGCAGCAATTGCTAAAGCACCAATTCTAGGTGAAAACATTTTTGAACATAAAGAAACTTATTATCCTTATAAAATAGATCTTAAGAATGTATCTGGAGCAATAGTTGGAGTTGCTGCTAATTTAGCTAATGTGAATGAAAATTTAGGTAAAAAGCTTAAAAAAGTTGTTTATTATAATCCATTGGAAATTGAAGCAGGTAGGTTAACTACCCACGAACATATTTTAATTTTAAATAAAATCGTTAAAGCAATTGAAGAAGTTAGCCAAATAGATGCTACAGATGTACAACACTTATTTACGGATTCAGAAGTAAACAGCTTCAATTTAAACATTTATACCATTAATGAAATTGTTTTGTGTTAATTAAATTGGCTAATCGTCATCCTTTACGTTCCGCACATATTCATTTTATTGTTTCTGCGCTAGGTTATGAAACCTTAATCACTCAAGTTTTTGCTTCTGGAGATAAGACTATAAAAACCGACGTAGTTTTTACCGCAAGTGAAAATATGACAGGAAGTTTTGTTAAGAAAAATGATCATTATGAATTGCACTATGATTTTCAGTTAACGCCCGGAATTTCTATATGTACTGAGGCGCCAATTAAATAATAAAGCTTATAGGTGATTTTATGATTTTTATTCGTAAAAGTAATGATAGAGGAAGAAGTCAAACTAAATGGTTAAGTAGCTTCCACACTTTTTCATTTGCAGGTTATTACGATCCAAAATTTATAGAGTTTGGCCATCTACGTGTTATTAATGAAGATACAGTACAGCCTGGGTTTGGGTTTGAAAAACATCCACATAGTAACATGGAAATTATTTCTTATGTGGTTGAAGGTTCATTAGAACATCGTGACAGTATAGGAAATGGATCAGTTATTAAACCGGGTGAGCTTCAAATCATGACTGCTGGTACGGGAATAGAGCATAGCGAATTTAATCATTCTCAAATGGATTTGTTACATTTTTTACAAATTTGGATTGTTCCAGAAAAAACTAATTTAACGCCTAGTTATCAACAAATAACAATAAATAAGGTACTTAACCAATTTGTTTTAATCGGTTCGCAAAATAAACAAGATGGTACCGTTATAATTCATCAAGATGTAAATTTATATGTTGCTTTCTTAACTCGAAACATTTCTATTGATTATTCTCTTAAAGCCAACCGGAAGGGGTGGCTACAATTGGTTAAAGGGAAAATTAAATTAAATAATCAAACATTACTGGTAGGAGATGGTGCAGCAATTCAAAATGAAAAAATTAATCTTCAATGTATTGAGGATTCCGAACTACTATTTTTTGATTTGAGCAGTAATTAGGCATGAATTACTCTGCTACGCTTCTGCAGAGGTCTTGACGAATCTCAACATAAGTTGGATTTAATTCCAAGATAATAATTAATGTGTTTTTGCAAGTAACCAAAACTCTTTTTTATTAAATTCAAAGGTTGTTAATACCTCCATTCCAGCTTTTTTTGCGGCATAAAGTGAATGTGAGTTATCGGTTGAAATAAAGGTAGTAAGTAAATTAATATCCTTTGGTAAAATATCATATAATGCTTCCCATAAACCCAAGAATATTCCTTTTCCGCGATAACTTTGTTTGATACACCAAGGTCCTATGACGATTGAAATATATTGATCTAGCGTTTTATTTTGATAAGTAATTTTAGGATATAATTCAATCATTGCAGCAGGCAATGCAAATGCTTTATTAAAACTAAGTGATGAAGTGCAAAGATAGCCGACAACAATGTCACTATCTTTACAAATTATAATGCCCGGCCCCCCTTCTTCATTCATGGCGTTAAATTGTTCTTTGGTGAATTTGACAGAAAGAAAGCCTTGCTTTTTTTCGTTGGCAGTTAAATTCACAATAAAATTTTCATTTTGTAAATCTAACATGCCTTGGTAGTCGTTTTCAGTTGCTTTTTTATAGTTCATTTTGTTTCTCTGTCTTTTGATATAGTACTTTATTTATTGCGATTTAGAAATAACTCGTCTACGCAAAAATTGATTTATGCAACAACGCCTCTAAATCAAGAAATAATAAAAAACTGTTTAAAATCAATATGTTAACTGGTGTGGCGGGCGGGAGTTGAATGTGAGCAAAGAGTTTTTCTTGTATTGATAGTCAATGAACTTAAACAAAAGGCAATGTAAAATCAAAGAAATACAAAAAGATGAAATTTTGTAGTTGTCTTTGATTGTCTGTGATTGGTGTTAAAAGAGCACTCTACGAGCACTCTAATTAGTGCATTAATTTAAGGATTTTCTCTAAATCTGCAACAACTTGCCGCAGAAACCCTTCCGGGGAAAATTTAATAATACTAAACAATGAAACTGCCTCTAAAATTCTTTATGAATACCGTATTTGGAATGCATATACAGAGCAAATGCTGATCGCCGAATTATTTAATTGTATTAGTGTAATCTAAACAGTTTGTATTATTTTTCCAGCTAGTCGATAATATTTTTTATTAATGTATTTTCAAATAGCCAAATACTAAAATTTTGGTAACGGAACTTCCCCATTTCTTTTAGCCATAATTCCCACTGATTTATTACTTTTTCTTTTGAGATATTTTTTTCAACTAAATATTGATTGAAAAATTCTCGATTTTCAATCAAATAATGGTTGGCATATCGTTTTATTTCATTATCAGCAATGGCGGAACTTGGTGGAATATTACAGCATGTGTTATATAAATTCATAGTTTCTAAGCAATTAGTGTGAACTGCATCAAAGTAATTTAACATAATAATGGTTGTTTGATAACAAACTAGAGATTTTTTGAAGTCTAGTTCATTTGCAAATAAAAATTTTAACCAAGACCAGCGATTATAGGCATCAAATAAGAATTGAAATGATTTGAAACAATCTCTATCTAAAGACTCTACCCATCCAGTAAGTGAACGATTTTCATATAAATATTTATAATGGCCATGTTCTGTATAAATGGGTAGTTTAATTTTAGATATTATGATGATATTTTCTAAGTCATGATTATTGATGCTTAAGGTTCCTAGGAGATAATGGCAAACATATACCAGGAGTTCAGGAATATGATGAATTTTCATTAAACCGCCTTGTTTTTTCCAGTCATCTATTTCAAGCAAATCAAATAGAAATTGTGATAATAGTGAATTAAAAATTTTCTTATTTAAAACTAAATAAGCTGCAAATAATATCTGAAATAAGGGAGAGGCAGTATTGATAAATTTATCCATAATTAAATTTAAGTTATCTGCGTCAATACTATTTTCGTAGGACTGTCGAAGTATTTTAAGATTTTCAAATATTCTATTTCGAGTGTTTTTTAATAAGTTTTGGAGAGAACTTATATTATTATCCTTTGCATAGGATAGTGCTTCATTAAATAATATTACTTCAGATAATTGGTTCAAGTCTTTTGTTTGGGATTTAAAATAGTTAATTAATTTAGAGTATGAATTATGATTAATTCTTACCCCCGTTTGTTTTAATTGCCACAAAGCAACCTCAGGAAATTCCAAATAAATCTGTAGGCGCTTTAGAGTATTTTTATCCTGGCTTTTTCCAGACTCAAGTTTTTGTAAGGTTAAAATATTAAAGTCAAATGCTTCAGCAAAATCATATCGAGTAATATTAAGTTGATTTTGTAATTGCACGACGTCATCAATAGAGAATTCATTTTTATAGGCAGATTCAAAGATAAAGCTAGAAGGGCCACGTTTTCCAATCGAGATTAACAGAATGATGGGATTTGCTTCGTCTGGATCAACTCCTTGCGATTTACAATAATCTATATATGCAGGATTCGTTTTTAGAGGTATGCGATCAGTAAATGAAGGAAATAGTTTTCCTTTGGAAGATTTATGGCGTAAAGAAAAAAGGTCTAATTCCGGCCCAATAGGGATGGCTTTTTTTGAATGAGCATAATCTTTATCGTAAATTAATTCATACTGATCTTCATCTTTAAGATATACTAACTCACCAACAAAAATTCTTCTTTTCCTGGCTTCATGAAAAATCAGCAGTCGATTATAGTCTAGTTTCGCTTTTGATTTCATCTTCAAGCTCCTTAAATCTTTTATTTATTAGCTTAGAAATTGCATCCTTCATTAATTTGCTACAAAAGCTGTGTCGAATTAAATTTTCTAACTCATGCATTTTAATTTTATGATAAAAATTTGTAATAATTTCTTTATATCCTAGTTGTTTCAACTCTTGTGTGTACTCTTTCATACGAGGTTCGGTATTTCCCTCTATCCAAATTGTTCCTGCGGGATTAAAGTCTGCTTTGAGCATATTTCCTTGTTCTAAAGCCAAATATGAAACGTTATCATAAATAGGAGAAAGTGCGGTATTATTTGAAGTTGTAAGAAATGCTAGATTTCTTCCGTGTCGATCGTGATTTCCTATAAGAGCATCATAAAGAATTGTCTGAACAAGTATTTCAACATCATAGGGACGTTTTGTTTTTTCAGCAACAATTTGGATTAGATTTTTGCAGTTATGTTCTTTACCTTGCAAGAAGTGATAAATATGTTGTAAATCAGAGGGTGAGTTAGATGTGGCAAAATTTTTGGTTACGAAAATTTTATCACCTTCAAAATCGACTATATAAAATTCTGCGACAGGTATTGATAAATATTTTCCAATTTGGTTGCATAAATACTCTACCTCAGGTAGCTCCGGTCCTTTCTCTTTTTCTCGCATTTTTAAGATATATGAAGAACCACATAACGTTGCAGAGTATTTTTTAAATGCTCCATGAAAGAAGCTGTTATGCTTAGTGTGTATGCCTGTATTAAAGCTTTGGTTAGATTTTCTAGTTAGATCAGTAAAATAAACAATTTCTGGTACATTAAACCAGGAGAGGAAGCATTCCTTATGTAAACCATAATGTGGACGTTTTTCTAAATCTTGTAGATCGATTGGCGAAGAGCATCGTAAACAAAGCATGATAGTCCTTGTATATAATATCTATAGATGTTAATTCTATCATAGTATATATAAATGTCATTATAATTATGATATATAAAGATATTATAAATATCTATATGTTTTATAATGATTTTTATTTAAAGATTGAAAATAGCCCTATGCTGCATGCACACCACCCAGTTATCTTGCGACAAGCTTGTGACAAATCTTACGACATTTCGATAAGGTTAAGTTAAATAAGCTTTAATTAGTATCATTCATTAAAGAATGTCGACAAATCTTGTAATCAATTCTTGTGGACCGTAGCCGAATTAGTGGACAGATTTCTCTGAGTTAAAATATTGTTCCTCAATAGCTTTAGGCGATAAGTACCCAAGCGTTGA
>MGXT01000021.1 GCA_001801465.1 Gammaproteobacteria bacterium RIFCSPHIGHO2_12_FULL_35_23
AACGCCGCTGTTAATGTCGTCTTCCCATGATCCACGTGACCTATTGTCCCTACATTGACATGTGGCTTATTTCTTTCAAATTTTGCCTTTGACACGATGCACCTCTCCTCTCAACACTACGCTTTATTAATAATTTGTTCAGCAACACTGGCGGGAGCTTCCACATATCTAGAAAACTCCATAGAGTACGTTGCTCTACCTTGTGACATAGATCGCAAATCAGTGGCATAACCAAACATTTCAGCTAGTGGCACTTCCCCGCGAATAATTTTACCAGCAGGCGCTTCTTCCATGCCCTGCAATAAACCACGTCTACGATTAAAGTCACCCATCACATCACCCATGTAATCTTCAGGAGTTACAACTTCAACTTTCATCATGGGTTCTAATAATACTGCTTTAGCTTTTTTAGCTCCTTCTTTAAAACCTATAGATCCGGCAATTTTGAAAGCCATTTCACTAGAGTCTACATCATGGTAAGAACCATCAAATAAGGTTACTTTCACATCTACTACTGGATAGCCAGCAATCACACCATTTTGCATTTGTTCTTGAATACCTTTATCCACGGCAGGAATATATTCTCTAGGAATTACACCGCCAACAATAGCATTCACAAACTCATAGCCTGCACCTGATTCCTTAGGCTCAATACGTAAGTACACATGGCCATACTGACCTCGTCCACCAGTTTGACGCACATATTTAGATTCTTGTTCAACAACACCTTTTACCGTTTCTCGGTAAGCCACTTGTGGTTTACCCACATTAGCTTCTACACCAAATTCACGTCGTAAGCGATCCACAATAATTTCCAAGTGTAGTTCACCCATTCCAGCAATAATAGTTTGTCCAGATTCTTCATCAGTACTAACACGGAAAGAAGGATCTTCTTGTGCTAACTTGCCTAAAGCGATACCCATTTTTTCTTGGTCAGCTTTAGTCTTAGGTTCAACGGCCACTGAAATAACTGGTTCTGGAAATTCCATACGTTCTAAGGTGATAATGTTCTTAATATCACTTAAAGTGTCCCCAGTAGTGACATTCTTTAAACCTACCGCAGCTGCGATGTCCCCAGCATAAACTTCTTTAATTTCTTCTCGGCTATTAGCGTGCATACGTAATAGACGACCAATACGTTCTTTTTTACCTTTAACTGGATTATAAACAGTATCGCCACTATTTAACGAACCCGAATAAACACGGAAATAAGTTAAATTTCCAACAAATGGATCCGTCGCAATTTTAAATGCTAAAGCAGAAAAAGGCTCTTTGTCATCAGGATGACGCTCGCCTTCTGTACCATTTTCGTTAATACCTTTGATTGAAGGTACATCAGCAGGAGAAGGCAAATAATCAATCACCGCATCCAATACTGCTTGTACACCTTTATTTTTGAAGGCTGAACCACAAAACATTGGCACAATTTCTCCAGCCAAAGCTTGCTGCCGAATACCTTTTTTGATTTCTTCTTCAGTTAAGTTACTTTCATTGAGATATTTATCCATTAATTCTTCAGAAGCTTCCGCAGCTGACTCAATCATTTGTTCACGCACTGCTTGGCAATGCTCAAGCATATCAGCTGGAATTTCTTTAGCTTCATAGCTCATTCCTTGATCTGTTTCATTCCAAATGATCGCTTTCATACGCACCAAATCAACTACACCTTTAAAGTTTTCTTCAGCACCAATTGGTAATTGCATAGGCACTGGTTTAGCACCTAGACGCGATTTAATCTGACCCACCACACGTAAAAAGTTGGCGCCCATTCTATCCATTTTGTTAACGAAAGCTAAGCGCGGCACACCATATTTATTTGCTTGGCGCCATACTGTTTCAGATTGAGGTTCAACACCTCCTACTGCACAAAATACTGCAACTGCACCATCTAAGACTCGCAATGATCGCTCTACTTCAATTGTAAAATCTACGTGCCCTGGAGTATCAATAATATTGATACGGTGCTTTTTATACTGCCTATCCATCCCTTGCCAATAACAGGTCGTTGCGGCAGAAGTAATAGTAATTCCTCGCTCTTGCTCTTGCACCATCCAATCCATAATGGCAGCACCATCATGCACTTCACCAATTTTGTGTGAAACGCCGGTATAAAATAAAATTCGCTCGGTAGTTGTTGTTTTACCAGCATCAATATGGGCCATAATCCCAATATTTCTGTATAACTCAATTGGTGTAGTTCTTGTCACTTTTTATTCCTCAATCTCTACCATCTATAATGAGCAAACGCCTGGTTAGCCTTAGCCATTCTATGGGTATCGTCACGTTTTTTAACTGCTGTACCACGATTATGATAAGCATCAACTATTTCTGCTGCGAGTTTACGCATCATCGATTTTTCTGATCTTCCTGAAGCAGCTTCTACTAACCATCGCATAGCTAGCGTGGTTCCTCGAATACCATTTACTTCAACCGGTACTTGATAAGTAGAGCCCCCTACACGACGTGACTTTACTTCTACAGAAGGTCGAATATTTTCTAATACAGCATCCAATAATTCTAATACGCTCACCGCTGCAGTCATAGAACCACTGCCATTACCTTCTCCACTCTCACTTTCTTCTTGGTGAGATTTTTTATCACTTGCTTTAGCGTGCTTTACTTTATCAAAAGCAATTTCAAGTGCTTCATAAACAATGCCTTCAGCGATGGCTTTTTTACCATGACGCATTACATGATTTATAAATTTTGATAAAAGCTCGCTCCCGTGTTTAGGATCAGGCAAAACTTTTCTTTTTGCAGCCGCTTTTCTTCTCATCTTAATTTTCCTTTAACAAATTAACTCTTTGGTCTTTTTTCACCATATTTAGAACGGCCCTGACGACGACCAGAAACCCCTGTAGTATCTAAGCTACCTCTAATAATATGGTAACGTACCCCCGGTAAGTCTTTAACACGACCGCCTCGAATCAATACAACTGAGTGTTCTTGTAAGTTATGGCCTTCACCTGGAATATAAGCTGTAACTTCCATGCTGTTTGTTAAACGCACCCGAGCTACTTTCCGTAATGCTGAATTTGGTTTTTTAGGTGTTGTTGTATAAACACGGGTACAAACCCCTCGTTTTTGGGGGCAAGCTTGTAATGCGGGCATTTTAGCCTTGCTAACTCGTGGTCTACGCGGTTTGCGTATTAATTGGTTTATTGTTGCCATTGTAATCCTCAAAAAAATACCAAAAAGCTATGTATAACTCTTGTATAAAAGAGCCGGGATTCTAATAAGCTAGCCAAACAATGTCAATATAAGTTATTAATATTTGTAAATATTCAACCAGTGATCAGGAAATGACTCTAGAAATACTGGTTACAGCTTTCTTTTCCAATTGGTGTCTAGCATATGCTCAAAAAATACCCTCAAGTTTTTAAATTTGAGGGTATTCCATTAAAAACTATTAATAAAATTGATTAATTATTAACTAATTTTACCTTCTTCATTTTCTCTAGAAGCCAAGGCTTTACTTAAAGCTTCTTCCACTTGGTCGGCAGTGACCTTAACTTCTTCTGTTACGCGTTGTTTCTCACGTTGTTGCTGGTGATAAGCAAATCCTGTTCCAGCAGGAATGAGTCGGCCGACAATAACGTTTTCTTTTAAACCACGCAAATGATCAACTCTACCGCAAACAGCTGCTTCCGTCAGCACACGAGTCGTTTCTTGGAATGAAGCTGCAGAGATAAAAGAATTGGTCAATAAAGAAGCTTTTGTTATGCCCAGAAGAATATCGTGACCTCTTGCCATAGATTTACTGTCTTTAGTTAAACGCTCATTAACTTCTTCTAGCTGTGAACGTTCAATTTGTTCGCCCACCAGTAATGTTGAATCACCTGCATAGCTTACCTCAACTTTACGCAACATTTGCTTAATAATAACTTCAATATGCTTGTCGTTAATCTTAACCCCTTGTAAACGATACACATCTTGAACTTCATTAATAATATAGTTAGCTAAAGCTGTTATTCCTTTTAAGCGTAAAATATCATGTGGATTTAATGCTCCATCTGAAATAATTTCACCTTTTTCAATAGATTCACCTTCAAAAACATTGAGCTGTCTCCATTTAGGAATCAATTCTTCATGTACTATACCATCACCAGCAGTGATAATAAGGCGACGTTTACCTTTGGTTTCTTTACCAAAGCTGATAAGCCCAGAAATCTCTGCCAAAATTGCAGGGTCTTTAGGTTTACGAGCTTCAAATAAGTCGGCAACTCGAGGTAAACCCCCTGTAATATCGCGAGTTTTACTAGTTTCTTGCGGAATTCTTGCTACTACATCACCCGCATTTACTTCTGAACCGTCCTCCAGATTAACAATTGCACCAACTGGTAAGAAATAATGAGCTGGTTGATTAGTGCCAGGGATAACAAGCTCTTTGCCTTTTTTATCAACCACCTTAATCATTGGTTTTAAATCTTTGCTAGTACCACGTTGAATAGGATCAATCACTACAATACTAGACAATCCTGTTATTTCATCTGTTTGACGATTCATGGTAACACCATCAATTAAGTCAACAAACTTAACTCGACCCGTTACTTCTAGAATAATTGGATGGGTATGAGGATCCCAATTAGCAATCACCTCACCACCTTTTGCTGCATCGCCATCCGCTTTCGTTAAAATAGAACCATAAGGTAATTTATATCGCTCACGCTCACGACCATTTTCATCAATAATAGCCACCTCGCCTGAGCGAGAAACCGCAACATGGTCGCCACTAGTGTTTTCAACTAATTTAATATTATGAAGCTTAACACGCCCCCCTGCTTTCACTTCCACGTTATTCACGGCCGTAGTTCTTGAAGCCGCTCCCCCGATATGGAAAGTACGCATTGTTAACTGGGTACCTGGCTCCCCGATTGATTGTGCAGCGATTACACCTATCGCTTCACCAATGTTAACTAAATGCCCGCGTGCTAAATCACGACCGTAACACTTAGAGCAAACGCCATAACGAGCTTGACAGGTAATGATTGATCTCACTCTAATCGAATCAATCCCCATACTTTCCAATAAGTTGACTAAATCTTCATCCAGCATTGTATTAGCAGCGATCACTACTTCGCCAACACTGTTAGTGATATCTTCTAAAATAACACGGCCCAGTACCCGTTCGCGAAGCGCTTCAACAACATCACCACCTTCAATTAAAGTGGAAATAATCAATCCTTCTTTAGAGCCACAATCGGGTTCATTGACCACTAAATCTTGTGCTACATCAGCTAAACGTCTTGTTAAATAACCAGAATTTGCTGTTTTTAATGCAGTATCGGCCAACCCTTTACGCGCACCGTGTGTAGAAATAAAGTATTGCAATACGTTCAATCCTTCGCGGAAATTTGCAGTAATAGGAGTTTCGATAATAGAGCCATCAGGTTTTGCCATCAAACCACGCATACCAGCTAACTGTCTTATTTGCGCAGCTGAACCTCTCGCACCCGAGTCAGCCATCATGTAAATTGAGTTGAACGATTCTTGACGAACCTTTTTACCTTCAGCATTGACCACTTCTTCTTTTTCTAGTTGATCCATCATCGCTTTCGCAACTAAATCGTTAGTTCGTGCCCAAATATCAACTACTTTATTATAACGCTCACCATCGGTTAACAATCCTGAAGCAAACTGTTTTTCAATTTCTTTTACTTCTGATTCTGCTTTTTCAATAATCACAGCTTTACTAGCTGGCACCTCCATATCATTAATCCCAATTGAAATACCAGATTTAGTCGCATTGTAAAAACCTGTATACATCAAATGATCAGCAAATAATACTGTGGCTTTTAAACCAAAACGACGGTAACACTTATTAATTAAATTAGACACTACCTTTTTAGTAAGCGCCCGATTGATTTCTTCAAAAGGCATCCCTTTGGGTAAAATTTCTGACAAAATAGCTCGTCCAGCCGTTGTTTCAATAATGGCTGTATGAGAAGAAATATTGCCGGCTTTATCTTGCTCATGTAGCTCCATTCGCAATTTAATTTTTGCTTGTAACTCAATCGCCCCAGCTGCATGCGCTTGCTGAACTTCAGCAATATTAGCAAAAATCATGCCTTCACCACGTGAATTAATGCGCTCTCTGGTCATATAGTAAAGACCCAAAATCACATCCTGGGTTGGCACTATAATCGGCTCACCATTAGCAGGAGATAACACATTATTGGTTGACATCATTAATGCGCGAGCTTCGATCTGAGCTTCTAGTGTCAAAGGCACATGCACAGCCATTTGATCACCATCGAAGTCGGCATTATAAGCCACGCAAACTAAAGGATGTAATTGGATAGCTTTACCTTCAACCAATAAAGGTTCAAAAGCTTGAATCCCTAAGCGGTGCAAAGTAGGAGCGCGATTAAGAAGAACAGGGTGTTCACGAATAACGCCTTCAAGAATATCCCAAACCTCTGGGCTTTCTCGTTCTACCATTTTCTTCGCAGCTTTGATAGTAGTAGCCATTTCATAAGCTTGCAGCTTACTATAAATATAAGGCTTAAATAGTTCTAATGCCATACGCTTTGGTAAACCGCATTGATGTAATTTTAAAGTAGGTCCAACCACAATAACCGAACGACCTGAGTAGTCTACGCGTTTACCCAATAGATTTTGACGGAAACGACCCTGCTTACCTTTAATCATATCTGTTAGTGATTTGAGAGGCCGTTTATTGGTACCAGTAATAGCACGACCACGTCTGCCATTATCTAATAATGCATCAACAGCTTCTTGTAACATACGTTTTTCATTACGTACAATAATGTCTGGTGCATTTAAATCTAATAAACGTTTCAAACGATTGTTACGATTAATAACTCGTCTATATAAATCATTAAGATCTGATGTAGCAAACCTTCCACCTTCAAGTGGTACTAATGGACGTAGATCAGGTGGTAACACTGGTAGAACATTTAAAATCATCCATTCGGGTTTATTACTAGAACTCAAGAATGTTTCAATGAGTTTTAAACGTTTAGTTAATTTCTTCAGCTTAGCATCAGAATTAGTTGTTTTAATTTCTTCACGTACTTTCACAGCTTCTTCATTTAAGTCAAGCTCAATTAATAGCTGTTGAATTGCTTCAGCACCCATACGCGCTTCAAATTCATCACCATATTCTTCTACTGCATCAAGAAATTCATCATCTGTTAATAACTGACCGCGCTCAAGCTGAGTCATGCCTGGATCAATCACCACATAAGATTCAAAATATAATACACGCTCTATATCTCGTAGTGTCATATCAAGTAATAAACCAATACGTGAAGGTAATGATTTCAAGAACCAGATATGAGCAACAGGCGTTGCCAAATCAATGTGGCCCATTCGTTCACGACGTACTTTAGTTAAAGTCACTTCAACACCGCATTTTTCACAGACAACACCACGATGTTTTAATCGCTTGTACTTACCACATAAGCACTCATAGTCTTTGATAGGCCCAAAGATTTTCGCACAAAATAATCCATCTCGCTCAGGCTTAAAAGTCCGATAATTGATTGTTTCTGGCTTTTTTACTTCGCCAAAAGACCATGAATGGATATCATCGGGTGAAGCTAGCCCTATTCGGAGCATATTAAATTCGTCAAACTGACCTTGCTTTTTAATGAAGTTAAAAAACTCTCGCATTCTCAAGGTTATCTACTCCTCTGTTTTTCCCTACTCTAAATTAAGAAGGGAGACATTTACAAAAAATCTATTCACTCACTAAATTAATTGATAATTACTTATTCTTATTCTTACTCTTACTCTCATTCTCAAGCTCAATATTAAGACCTAAAGAACGGAATTCTTTTATCAATACATTAAATGACTCTGGCATACTTGGATCCATGCGATGATCATTATCAACGATATGTTTATACATTTTAGTTCTACCCGCAACATCATCAGATTTAACGGTTAGCATTTCTTGTAAGGTATAAGAAGCTCCATAAGCTTCTAGGGCCCAAACTTCCATTTCACCAAATCGTTGGCCACCGAACTGCGCTTTACCGCCTAATGGTTGCTGAGTCACCAAACTATAAGAACCTGTAGAACGAGCATGCATCTTATCATCAACCAAGTGATTTAACTTCAGCATGTACATATAGCCTACTGTAATAGGTCTTTCAAAAGCATCACCAGTTCTGCCATCATACAAAGTGGTTTGGCCTGATTCAGGTAACCCTGCCATTTTTAACATTTCTTTGATGTACGATTCTGAAGCACCATCAAATACTGGTGTTGCCATAGGCACCCCTTCACGCAGGTTGTTTGCCAAAGTCATCACTTGCTCATCAGATAATTCTGTAAAGTTAATCTTCTGAGAATTATGTTGATTGTAAATTTCATCTAAAAATTTACGTATTTTCACCATTTCAGTTTGCGCATCAATAAGTGCAGCTATCCTCTTACCTAAGCCTTTAGCAGCCCATCCTAAGTGGGTTTCTAATACTTGGCCGATATTCATACGTGAAGGTACCCCAAGTGGATTTAAGACGATATCAACAGGTGTACCATCTTCCATATAAGGCATATCCTCAACTGGTACAATTATCGAGATAACCCCTTTGTTACCATGTCGACCAGCCATCTTATCACCTGGCTGCACCCGTCGTTTCACTGCTAAATATACTTTAACAATTTTCAATACGCCTGGCGCCAAATCATCACCTTCGGTAATTTTACGTCTTTTCGCTTCAAAACGTCTTTCATAATCTTTTTGGAATTTTTTAAGATGCTCATGAGAAGCCTCAAGTTGCTCTTGTGCTTCTTCACTGCGTAAGCGAATTTCAAACCATTTATCTCGAGTCAATTCATCCAAATAAGCTTTAGTGATTTTAGTTCCAGACTTTAATTTGTTAGGACCACCATCAGCCACTTTACCAACTAATAATTTTTCAACACGTTGATAAATATCGTCTTCTAAAATTCGCTGTTCGTCTTTTAAGTCTTTTTTCACTTTTTCAAGCTGTTCTTCTTCGATTGCTAAAGCTCTAGCATCTTTTGCAATGCCATCTCGTGTAAAGACTTGCACATCAATGACTGTACCTGCCATACCCGTTGGAACACGCAATGAAGAGTCTTTCACATCAGAAGCTTTTTCACCAAAGATAGCTCGAAGTAATTTTTCTTCTGGTGTTAATTGGGTTTCACCTTTAGGTGTCACTTTACCCACTAAAATATCACCTGATTTTACTTCAGCACCAATATAAACAATCCCTGTTTCATCTAATTTAGCTAAAGCAGATTCACCAATATTAGGAATATCACTGGTAATTTCTTCTGAACCTAATCTGGTATCGCGAGCTACGCAGGTTAATTCTTCAATATGTACCGTTGTATAACGATCTTCCTGCACAATACGCTCAGAAATTAAGATAGAGTCTTCAAAATTATAGCCGTTCCAAGGCATAAACGCGACAAGCAAGTTTTGTCCTAGTGCTAATTCACCTAAATCTGTAGAAGAGCCGTCAGCCAATACATCGCCTTTAGCTACTGTATCGCCTGGTGATACTAAAGGACGCTGATTAATACAGGTGTTTTGATTAGAGCGGGTATATTTAATTAAATTGTAAATATCCACCCCTGATTCATTCGCATGGGTTTCATTGTCGTTAACTTTTACCACGATACGACCCGCATCGACCTTATCTACCACCCCACCTCGTTTAGCATTAACAGTCACTCCTGAGTTAGTTGCAACTAATCGTTCAATTCCCGTTCCAACAAGAGGTTTTTCTGAACGTAGAGTAGGAACTGCTTGCCGTTGCATGTTTGAACCCATTAGCGCACGGTTAGCATCATCGTGCTCTAAGAACGGGATTAATGCCGCAGCTACTGATACAATTTGCTGAGGAGAAACATCCATATAATCTACTTTGTCTGGAGTAGAATAAACAAATTCATTACCAAATCTTGCAGGCACTAGTTCATCAACCAGCTTACCAGTTTTATCAACTGCCACACTTGATTGCGCAATCACAAAATTACCTTCTTCAATCGCAGAAAGATAAGCAATTTTATCAGTAAGTTTGCCATTAACTACTTTACGATAAGGGCTTTCAATAAAGCCAAAATCATTAATTCGTGCGTAAATAGCAAGCGAATTAATTAATCCGATATTTGGACCTTCAGGCGTCTCAACCGGACAAACACGGCCGTAGTGAGTAATATGCACGTCACGTACTTCAAAGCCAGCTCGCTCTCGTGTTAAACCACCAGGCCCTAAGGCTGAAACACGACGTTTATGCGTAATTTCAGACAATGGGTTTACTTGATCCATAAATTGTGAAAGCTGGCTTGAACCAAAGAATTCTTTAATAGCCGCCGTAATAGGTTTTGCATTAATAAGATCTTGTGGCATCAAGTTTTCAGATTCGGCAATCGTTAAACGTTCTTTTACTGCTTTTTCAACACGTACTAAGCCTGAGCGAAATTGGTTTTCAACCATTTCTCCTACACTACGTACTCGACGGTTACCTAAGTGATCTATATCATCCACTTCACCCTTACCATCACGGATGGTAATAAGCACTTTAATGGTGTCGATAATATCCTCTTTTGAAAGTGTATTAAGACCTGCATCCGTAGTACGACCAACACGTCTGTTAAATTTCATACGTCCCACTGGAGATAAATCATATCGCTCTTCAGTAAAAAATAGGTTTTCGAATAATGTTTCAGCTGCTTCTTTAGTAGGTGGCTCACCTGGACGCATCATTCGATAAATTTCCACCAACGCTTCTAATTTAGTTTGTGTAGGATCAATTCTAAGCGTATTAGAAATATAAGCCCCGTGATCAAATTCATTGATATACAAAGTATTAAACTGCTTGATACCTGCTTTTTTAATATTTTTTAATACTTCAGGTGTTAATTCAGTATTAGCTTCAGCAATAATTTCACCACTACTAGTATCGACTACTGGATCTGCCAATACTTTGCCAATTAAATACTCTGCTGGTACGGCTAATTGCTTTAAATTTGCTTTTTCAAGTTCACGAATATGCCTAACTGTTATCCTACGACCTTTTTCAACAAATACTTTTCCTTTAGGTCCTTTAATATCAAAGGCTGCATTTTCCCCGCGTAACCGCTCTGGAATTAAATCTAATAAATAGCCCTCTTCTGCAAGATGAAAACAATCTTTTTCAAAAAAGGTATTTAATATATCTTCTGAAGAATAATTTAAAGCTCGCAATAAAATGGTAACAGGTAATTTACGACGTCTATCGATACGAGCAAACAAACAATCTTTAGGGTCAAATTCGAAATCAAGCCATGAACCTCGATAAGGAATGATTCTGGCAGAAAATAATAATTTACCAGACGAATGGCCTTTTCCTTTATCATGGTCAAAAAATACGCCTGGTGAACGATGTAGTTGAGACACAATGACGCGTTCTGTTCCGTTAACTACAAAACTACCGTGCTCAGTCATAAGAGGGATATCACCCATAAAAACTTCTTGCTCTTTAATATCTTTAATTGAGCGATTTTCATGAGAAGCATCTTTATCATAGATAACCAATCTGCTTTTAATTCGCAGTGGTGCAGAATAAGTTAAACCTCGTAATCGGCACTCATTCACATCAAAAAGTGGCTCACCTAATTCATGTCCTACGTAGTTCAGTTCTGCAACACCTGAAAAGCTTACAATAGGGAAAATTGATCTAAAAGCAGCCTCTAAACCACAACCATGGTCTGCAGCTCCATGTAAAAATTTCCGATAAGAATCACATTGAACCCCAAGTAACGGAGGGGGCTCCATTATACTTTTCTGTTTACCAAAATTCTTACGAAAACGTTTCATCTCAGTGTAAGAATATGACATTAGAGCTCCTCACTTGGTCAAATTTAATTGTCACTATAACAATTAAAAAACTAAAAAACCAGCAAATGGCCAAGTTTTAGCTTAGCCATTGCCGACAGTATCCGCCTTCAAAAAAATTCTGAAGGCTTGTTTTCTTAACTCGTTAAAATAAGTAATCTGATTACTTAACTTCAACTTCTGCGCCTGCTTCTTCAAGTTGTTTCTTAATGTTTTCAGCGTCAGCTTTAGAAATCCCTTCTTTCACTGCTTTAGGCACAGCCTCAACTAAATCTTTAGCTTCTTTTAAGCCAAGACCTGTTACTGTACGAATAACTTTAATCACGTTTACTTTGTTATCACCAAAGCTCTTCATGATTACGTCAAACTCAGTTTTTTCTTCAACGGCAGCAGCGGTGCCTCCTGCAGCAGGCGCCATAGCCATTGCTACAGGCGCAGCAGCTGTAACACCAAACTTATCTTCCATTTCTTTAATAAGCTCAACGACATCCATCACACTCATCGCTGATATTGCTTCTAATACATCTTGTCTTGAAATTGTTGCCATGTTAATCGACTCCGACTAATAAATTTATAAAAATACTATGCTGCTTTTTCTTTGCTTTCACGCACAGCTGCAATAGTACGTACTAATTTTGACTGAGGCTCAACTAAAGTTCTTACAAACTTGCTTATTGGTGCTTTCATCACTGAAAGTAACATTGCAAGCGCTTCTTCTTTAGTTGGTAAGCTTGCAACGGCTTTCAATTGATCTGCCCCTAAAAGCTTACCTTCTAATGATAAAGCTCTTACTTCAAGTTTTTCATGTTCTTTAGCGAAATCACGAAACAAACGTGCTGCTGCACCTGGCGATTCTAAGGAAAACGCCAACAGTAAAGGTCCTGTTAATACCTCGCTCATACAAGCAAAATCGGTATTCTCAAACGCTCTTCTTGCTAGCGTATTGCGAATAACCCGCAGGTAAACCTTTGCTTCCCTTGCTTTGGAACGCAACTCGTTCATTTCAGTGACTGTTAAGCCTCTATAATGAGCTGCTGCTGCAGATAGTGCATTATTTGCAACTTGTGCAACTTGTGCAACAATAGCTTTTTTATCTTCAAGCCTAAGTGCCACTTTCATGACCTCCTATTTTGTTAATATCTGATATTAAGTTTAGGATTAGTTAATCCTAAATTTTAATATCCCCGTCTGCGCAGGATATTAAGTTTCTTAACAACAAACACTAGGATTATCCGAATGTTTGTTATAAGTCGCCCCTGCGGTCTTAGACGGCCATAGCTAATACATTAGCACTAGCTATGCCCATCCAAAGCAAGCGCTACACATCAAGGCTAGTTAAATCAACTACTAAACCTGGACCCATAGTACTTGAAACCGTTACCTTCTTTAAATAAACCCCTTTACTAGTAGAAGGCTTTGATTTTTTTAATTCAGTTAATAATGTTTCTAAATTTACTTTCAAATCTTGTTCAGTAAACTTTATCGAACCAATTCTGCAATGCACAATACCCGTTTTATCAGCGCGATATTGTACTTGGCCCCCTTTAGCATTTTTAATAGCAGTCGCTACATCAGGTGTCACGGTTCCAACTTTAGGGTTAGGCATAAGACCTCGAGGACCTAATATTTGTCCTAATTGCCCAACTAACCGCATTGCATCTGGCGTTGCAATTAAGATATCAAAATCAATATTGCCTTTCTTAATTGATTCAGCTAAATCTTCAAAACCAACAATATCAGCACCTGCTTCTTTAGCAATTTTTTCATTATTACCTTGAACGAATGCAGCCACTCTTACTGTACGCCCAGTACCTTTAGGTAATACTGTAGCGCCTCGCACTGCTTGTTCCGATTTTTTTGTATCGATTCCAAGGTTAATACTTACATCGACACTTTCTGCAAATTTTACAGTAGAAAAGTCTTTTAATAGTTTAAATGCTTCAGCTGCTGTATAAAGCTTACCCGGTACTACAGCTTCTCTAATTTTTTTAATTCGTTTTGATATTTTAGGCATCTTTCACACCCTCCGTCTCAACACCCATACTACGCGCAGTTCCGGCAATTGAGCGAATTGCAGCTTCTAAGTCTCCAGCTGTTAAGTCTGGCATCTTTGTTTTAGCAATTTGTTCTAATTGATCCCGTGACAACTTACCAACTTTGTCTCGATTAGGTACAGAACTACCACCCTTCAAATTCAATATTTTCTTAATTAATGAAGAAGCTGGTGGCGTTTTAGTAATAAAACTAAAGCTACGATCAGAAAAGACTGTAATCACGACAGGCACTGGCAGCGCCTTATCCATTTGATTAGTTTTTTCATTAAACGTTTTGCAAAATTCCATAATATTAACACCGTGTTGACCCAATGCTGGACCAATCGGCGGACTTGGATTTGCTGAGCCTGGGTTAATTTGCAGCTTTATATAAGCCGAAACCTCTTTACTCTTTTTCTTTGACATTTTTCACCTCATTTTAGTTGGGTACTAACACTTTCCAGATTAATAATCTTTCAAGCTCCCCTTAAATTCTCAGTTTTTAATAAACCTTCATCTATTTAAAACTAAGAAAAACCTTTTTATCCTTTCTCAACTTGACCGAATTCTAACTCTACTGGTGTCGAACGGCCGAAAATTAATACCGCTACTCGTAAGCGATTCTTTTCATAGTTAACTTCTTCAACTACCCCATTAAAATCAGCAAAAGGTCCTTCTTTCACACGCACCACTTCACCCGCTTCAAAAAGAATCTTAGGCTTAGGCTTATCTACACCTTCTCTAATTTGATCCAAAATACCTTGCGCTTCTTTTTCAGTAATTGGAGACGGATGTTCGCCACCAATAAAGCCTCGCACTTTAGGTACATTTTTGACTAAGTGCCAAGTATTATCATTCATCACCATCTTTACTAGAACATAGCTAGGAAAAAATTTTCTTTCACTACTTCTCTTTTGGCCGCCATGCATTGCCACAACCTGTTCTGTAGGCACTAAAATTTGGTCAAAAAGAGATTCTGCACTAAGTTGCTTAATGCGCTCTTTTAATGCTTTTTGTACATACTGTTCAGCACCCGTAGCTACTTGCACTACATACCATCGTTTTTTTAGTTCCTGTTGCGAATTTTCTAATTCTGACATGGATTATCCCCCGTGTCCTGTAAACCAGCTAATTGCCCAAAGCAATATAGAGTCTATGCCCCACAATATTAAAGCCAGTATAATTACCATAAGAAACACTATTGCCGTAGTTTGCACCGTTTCTTGCCGGGTTGGCCAAACTACTCGTCTTACCTCATCACGCGCATCTTTTGTAAAGTTCCAAAAGCTGCTTCCTATCGTTGTTCTAACTGCAATCAGTAATACCACACAAACTAATACTATCCAGCCAGCAACTTTTAATGCAGCAGGAATTTGAGTATAGTAATAGTTAGCAACCAAACCACCTATTAGTAGCAATAAAACAAGTAACCATTTCAGCTTATCAAATTTAATTTCATTATTTTTTTGTTTGTCGCTGCTAACAACAACTTTTTTATTTAGCTCTGTCATTCTTTGCACTGTAAACCTACCAACCTTCTACTACTCATGCAGCAAACTTCTTAAACCATCCTAAGATGGCAGGTCAGGAGGGCATCGAACCCCCAACCTGCGGTTTTGGAGACCGCCGCTCTGCCAATTGAGCTACTGACCTTTATTAATGACAATAGCGTAGAGCGCCATGCACTCTACGCTTTGTCTTTTTCCTTACAAATTACTCAACAACCTTAGCAACAACACCAGCCCCTACCGTACGGCCACCTTCACGAATCGCAAAACGTAACCCTTCTTCCATCGCTA
>MGXT01000022.1 GCA_001801465.1 Gammaproteobacteria bacterium RIFCSPHIGHO2_12_FULL_35_23
TAAAACTTTTAAAAGTCAACTTGCAAGCCACCATAATCCAGGTATCAGCATCAAACTAGACTTATTCAATCAAAATATTATTCTTTTTGTTACCAATACCTTACTAGAAGCTATGAATCCTGATATTAAAACTCATTATGCAGATAAGATAGCAGATATTAGAGAAGTTATTAAAAATATCATTGATGCTATACCCGACAATGAGCAACTTGAAGGTATAGGAAGCTTTGCAACCCGCTTAAGAATAGGAGGGTTTCTTTTAAAGTTAAATGATAATACTTTTACTCAAGAGCTCTATGACGAAATAATTCGCGCAATAACAAGCGCTTTTACAGCAAATTCTTCCCTTACCGAAGCAGTTCATCAGGCAACCCAAATGACCGGCCAAACTCTTTATAGACAGCAGAGACAAAGAATACAAGATTTTACAAGAAGAAGATTTACAGCTGCTGGAGAAAGAGAAGTCGTAGAAGTCCAGCCTCCTTCTGATTTCAGAGCGTTAGAATGTTTTTATTTGGCGCAAAAACTTCATTTAAGTGAAAGGGATGCTACGCCAAGCACTCAAGGCAGAATTCTTGCTGCTGTATTAGCTGAAAGTACTCAAGCAACTTTAACTCCAGTAGATATTGGCAATCTTAAAGCCTTAGCTGGTGATTCTGATTTTACTGCTTATCGAGAAACAAAATGGGTAGGTAATAAACAGCCTCTGGGCTATCGATTCGCAAAAATTTCTTCAACAACTGAATTTAATACTGGTTTAGAGTTTTTAGCTGCTTTATACAAAGAAGAAGCTGATAAATATGATCAGGGAGTGAACACAAGAACAACCAGGATACCTATCCATACTCAAGCTAAATTAAGCTATTTACAACTTTTATTTTATCGTGATTTATTAGCAGAAAAAGCTAATAATACCTATGTTTGGCAAAAGTTTAAAAATACTCCTGAATTGCAACAAGCTTTCACCGCCTTGTCGGGTAAAGATTTTAAAGTGCTCTTGGCTGAACCTATGATTAGTAAACCTAGTCGCTCTTCACATTTATTTAGATCATTACCTGCCGCTACCTTACGCACCGCTTATGGCATGTCTGTTGGCTTGGTAATAGGGGGAGGTGTCCATGTAGTGAATAAAGCGTTAGGAACCTCTTTAAAAACCACCCGTGCTTGTGATAAATGGCTAGGTTATGATAATTTTTTAGGGGTAGTAGAGGGTTCAACCCGTTTAGCCACTTTAGTAGGACGAATACCTGCTAACATAGTAAGAGTCGTTGTTAATTCTGCTAGAAGATTAGCTCCTAGAAAAGTAGGAGCAGTCGATGAAGGAATGGTGCGGGCTGCCAGAAAATTTACTGCAGCAACTCGCCATGCAATGACAGAAAGACCTTCAGATATTCCTCGTTATAGACTTTCTGTACAAAAATTGATGGTAATGAAGGTAACAGGAGAATTGAATGAAGCAACTAATCAATCGCTCACTAAAGCTGAACTTGCGTTTATTTACAATGCTTATCGCCATTCAAAATATTTCTTTCAATCTGATTCTCATATAATGAGAATCATTAAACAAGAGTGCAATAAACTTGCAACAAACGGTTCTATTATTAAGGCTAATGATTTATTACAACGCCTCTTTCCAGAAGAAACCGCTCAATTAAAGCAAAAGCTTGGTGAAGGAGAATCCTATTCTATTTTCTTTTTCTTACAAAAAATATTTAGAGCTGAAATGCGTGCTGCTAAAGACACAGCTAGCAAAACTTTTAAAACAATACAAACAACTACTCAAGGACAGTCTATTTACAACAATCTGGCTGGCATAGAATTAAATTTAGCAGCTAGCTCTATGCTCGGTACTATTAGCACCAGCTGTCAACACGCTTGCCTGGCATTGACAACCTGTGCAGATGATCTTATTGCATTGGCACGGCCGGCCAACTCTACTGGTCAAGTAGTTAAAGGGTTAGGTGGTGGTGCTTTAGCCAGTAGATCTGGTTTAGCTCCTTTACCAACAGGAGCAAGCACCTTGCTTTTACCTATACCAGCAGCGCCGCCCCCTGTACAGAGACCAGGAGACTCCCCAGCAGGCTCCTCCCTCCACATTTAAGGTGAGATTTCAACAAATTTAAATAAAAAAACGATGAAAACACCTAGCTTTCAACTTTGGTATGAAACTTTACGAGAGACCCGTGCTGATTATACAACACTGTCAACCGAAGAGTTAGTTGCAATAATATTGAAAATTGAGACGGATTGCGAATTAGAGTTTTTTACCAAAAAATTATCTATAGCGTGTCCAGATAAACTGGCTACTCATAAATATTTACTCTTAGCAAAATTTGCCGAGATTAGAAAAATTCCTCCTTTTTTTCATACTTACCTTTATCAAGAAATGTTGCATTCAGGTTTTACTACTCTCGCTCATTTAGCCAGCATTGCCTATCCTGACATGATTACTTGCAAAGAAACATTGGATATTCAAAGCACGCTTTTTTCATTACATCACCCAAGTATATTAATTGAATACTTAGCAGAACCTACCAGCAAAAAAGCATTTTTTTCATTAAAAACCCTAGAGCTCCATACTTTTTATCTCTATTTAATAAGAAATGACACGCTGACTGTTATTAAATTTATAAAAGAAACTTATTTTAACGACAGTATGATTGAATTATTAATTCATTTAAGCTCGCAGCTTACTCGTAGTCAGTTTTATTACTTGCAAATAGTATTTAATTTATTTAATAAATATCACTTTGCGCTAAATTATGAAGAAACTCATTATGTTTTATCTCAATTAGCCCCCTATATAAATGATCCAGCCAGCCCTTCCTGGGCTATTATTGAAAGGTTAATAAAAAAAGCCTTACAGCAATCCTTAACGTTAACGCAAATTATTCGACTAAAAGAGTTGTTAAAATATTTTTATTATCTTATTGTTTATGGAGATTCGAGTTATTTTGAAGATTTTCTTAAAAACTGTGAGTCGAGACAAATTATTCAACTCACTCTCTGGTTAGTTGACTATATGAGAACTCCTCCTCAACCTATTTCTGTCAAAACCTTGTGTTCTTTGGTTAAAGGCCTTATACAGGCAGCTTTGCAAATGAATTCAGCCTGCCTTTTGTATGAAATAATGCAGTTTATCAAAGACAAATCTTTGTTTAAAATCGATCAGACTTTTTATGTGAATATTTTACTATTCGCTGTTCAAGGAAGTGATTTCGTAACCTTAAATAGAGCCTTAACAAATATTCCACCAAGTATTTTTAACAAGGTTTTTACCCCAGAGTTCATTGAACAATTATTCAATACTATCATCAAAACTAATCAACCCAAGGTACTACACTATTTTTTCATGCATGGCTATATCCACTTATCAGAATTAGAAGCTTATGTTGAAAGAATTATCCTGCTTGCTGCTTTGCAAAATGACCAAGAAACTTTCAATGATTTAATTGCCTACCTTCCTGGCGAGAAAAAAGAAGCTATGGTAAAACTTACAGCATCTTTCTTAAGACCAACTGAAGAGGTTGAAACACTTTATTCAACTTTACAAACCAATCTTGCAGCTTATTCTCCCTATGCTTCACAAAGTTTCTATAATCAATCAGTAACAAAAATAGTAAAAGTTGCAAGCTATTTAATTAAAAAATATGGCTCGCTCGAGCCAGACAAGACTTTTGAAGCTGTACTCGTTTTGCTGGCTAATTCTCGCCATACTATTGCTTTAGCCTCGGGCACAGAAAGAGCTCAACTCTTTGGAGCTAAACGCTATGAAAGTTTCACTACCCCCCTGTTGGCTGCTCAATACTCAGCTTTCATAGATTGGCATCAATCACCAGATTTCTCTCCATATTTTAAAGATTATTTAATTACAGATGAAATAAAAGGTCAGGTTTTTCTCCGCATTAAAGAACCTGAATCAACTTTAATATTAACTTCCTTAAATCCAGAGAAATGGGTTCATACCGAACCTTGCTACATTGAGGAAGGTTTACAACTTACCAGACAAGATTTTCAAGCAATCATGAACAGTGCAACCACTGAAAGTTTTATCATTCATTTAGCTAGCTTTGTCTGGCTTTTTGCACAAATTGCACCTTTCATGCGTGGTAGTGCAGCAATTCTTGAATATTTCATTAAAGCTATTTCACTGGCTAAAGGTTATCATTTTCCTGTGTTAAACAACTCTTGCCTCATAGATTGTGTTGCATTATCAACGCCTAGCAAACAAATTTTCACCATCATGTTTCAGAAAATAATTGGCCCACAATTAGAAGTTCTTCCCGCAACAGAACCATGTCCAGTTGAAAGTTTAGCGCTAGATTTAAGATCAGCTTTATTATCAGCTGTCGTCTTACCTGATATTGAGCTTACTATAGCTTCAATTAGTAAAAGCCCTACACTTTGGTCTGCAACCTCTACTTCGCCTGATGATCCCGAGATAACGTTTCATCCCTACAGACCTTAACCAAACGAAATAGATTTTAATTTTATATCTTTATAAAGAAAAGTTTTTTAACGCTCTATTATTGACACTGGAAGAAATTTTTAACTACATTTATTTAATCAGGTCTTAAGATTAATTAAAACGACTAGACCGTTTTAATGGTGTTGGCTGTAGTTCTGGCATAAATAAATTAAATTTACCAGTACGTACTTCATAATCGATACGTAGCAATATGGCAATCACTATACAGTCGATCATCATACTACTCCCTCCGTAACTCATCAGCGGTAAAGTTAAACCTTTGGTAGGAAATAATCCACCCGTCACGCCAATATTTACAGCCGCTTGCATAGCTAACCAAATGGCAAAACCATAAGCCATAAACCCCGCGGCAGCAAAACCTGCAAGTTGTGCTCGCTTACCAATTAACAAGGCCCTCCCTACTAACACGACATAGAGAGCAATAGTAATTAACACGCCAATTAATCCTAACTCTTCTGCTAAAACTGCAAATAAAAAGTCTGTATGCGCTTCTGGTAAGTAAAAAAGTTTTTGAATACTACCACCTAACCCTACACCAAAAATTCCTCCGTGACCAAAAGCAATCAAAGATTGTGTTAATTGATAGCCACTGTTATAGGCATTAGCCCATGGATTTAAAAAAGTAGTCAGTCGCTGCATTCGATAGGGAGAGGAGATCGCTAAAATCGCAAAGGCAATCACTACTAAAATTACTAGTACAATGAACTGCCAAACACGCACGCCACCCATGTACATCATGCCTAACACCGTAACGCCGACGACAACTAAAGCACCAAAATCAGGCTCTTTTAATAATAAAATCGCAATTATTCCTAAAATAAGCATTGGTTTTAAAAACCCTCTAATTCTAGTACATACTTCCTCATGACGCCTAACTAAATAACCAGCCATGTATATTACTACAGCGAGTTTAATAAATTCTGAAACTTGCAAATTAATAAATCCAAAACCAATCCAACGAACACTGCCATTGGCTTCATGGCCAATACCAGGAATTAATACCATCACTAATAAGAACATTCCTAATAGTAATAAAATACCTCCCATCCGCAACCAATAAGCGATTTCGACCCGAACCACAATAAATGCCAAAAAAACACCCATAATGACATAAGCTAATTGTCTAAATAGATAGTAAAAGGGGGCACCAAACTGACGCTCTGAAATAACCATGGAAGCAGAAGCTACCATCAATAAACCTAACGCAAGAATAGCAATAGCTGCTGCCACAAAATACTGGTCAACTATTAAATGTGAATTATGCGACGACTGCTTTGTTGTCATTAATTCGTTGCCTAACTAATTTTACAAACGTTTCACCACGATCATTAAAATCCTTAAACATATCAAAGCTAGCACAAGCTGGCGATAAAAGCACCTTATCTTCAGCTTGAGCATATTTTTCCGCTACTGCAATGGCTGTAGCTAAGCTATCTACTTCAACACTAAGCACATTAGGTCCACAAGCTGCTTTGATTTTATCGCGATCTTTTCCTAGTAATATTAATAATTTTACTTGTTGTTCAACAACTGGCCTTAAAGGTAAAAAATCAGCCCCTTTACCAAGACCACCGGCAATAAGCAAAATATCTTTTTTATTTGGAGTAGCTAAACTTTTAATGGCTGCAATAGCAGCGCCTACATTAGTAGCTTTGGAATCATTATACCAACTTATTCCTTGGTAACATTCCACTAATTCACAGCGATGCCGTAAACCTTTAAAACTCTTTAACACGTTTAACATTGCTGTTAACGGTAACCCTATTGCCTCCCCTAACGCTAAACTTGCTAAAGCATTTAATACATTATGATAACCTTGTAATGAAAGTTCAGCTTCAGCAATAAGTAACTCCTTGCCACGAGCTAGATAGCGTTTACCTTGATGAATAATAATACCATATTCATAATTAGATTGCGGTGCATCCACTGCAAAGCTTCGATAGTTTGTAAATGGTTTTGTTGGTAAAGTTGCAGAATCATCGCGGTTATAAACAGCGACTTTGGCATGCTGATAGATTCTTTGTTTGGCATCAATATACTCTTGCATCGTCGCATAACGATCCATATGATCTTCACTAATGTTTAAAATGGTTGCGGCTTGCAGCTTTAATGAATAGGTTGTTTCTAATTGAAAACTTGATAATTCTAAAACGAATAGTTCAGCTTGTTCAGCCTCTACCTCTAAAATAGGCGTACCAATATTCCCAGCCACAACGGTTTTAACACCAGCTTTTTTAGCCATTTCACCCACTAGAGTGGTAACAGTTGATTTACCATTAGCACCAGTAATCCCCACTACTGAGGCTTTAACTTGTCTAGCAAATAATTCTATATCACCAATTACAGACTTACCTTGCGAAAGTGCCTGTGCTATCGCTGGAATCTTTAAAGAAACACCTGGGCTTACTATCAATTGGTTGGCTTCTTGAATCAAAGCTTCTGAAACTTCACCAAAACAAGTTGGGGTTTCGGGAGCAAATTTAGCTAGCTCTTCAAGACCAGGCGGCGTAGGCCTGGTATCAGTCACAGCAAATAAAACCCCTTGTTTTTTAAGATAACGAGCACAAGATAAGCCTGTCTGGCCTAATCCTATTATTAATGTATAGCCTGCTTTATTCATAGTTTATCGAAGTTTTAAAGTTGCCAGTCCACACAAAACCAATATAAAAGTAATAATCCAAAAACGCACAATTACCCTGGGTTCTGGCCAACCTTTTAATTCAAAGTGATGATGGATCGGCGCCATCCTAAAAATTCTTTTACCCGTTAGCTTAAAAGAAGCAACCTGTAAAATAACTGATACTGTTTCTAATACAAAAATCCCCCCCATGACTAAAAGTACCAATTCCTGTCTAACTAAGACCGCCATGAGTCCTAGCATGGCTCCTAACCCTTGCGAACCCATATCACCCATAAAAACTTGAGCTGGATAAGTATTAAACCATAAAAATCCCAACCCAGCGCCAACTGCTGCCGTACAAAATACAGTCAGCTCCCCGGCTCCAGGAACAAATGGAATTTTAAGATAACTAGCAAACTGATAATTTCCGCCCACATAGGCAAAAATTCCTAAGGCACCCGCCACCATCACCGTAGGTAAAATAGCTAATCCATCTAAGCCATCGGTTAAGTTTACTGCATTACTAGAGCCCACAATCACAAAATAACCTAACACCACATAAAACCAACCTAATTGGATATGAATATTTTTAAAAAAAGGAATTAATAATAAAGTTTCATCCGGTGTTTTAGCAGTAAAATAAAGATAGAGGAGAACAAGTAAAGCTAATACCGATTGCCAAAAAAACTTCCAACGGCTAGCCATCCCACGGCTACTTTTTAAAACTAGTTTACGATAATCATCAATACCACCAATCACACCAAAACCCAGTGTAACAATCAGCACTGTCCAAATATAAGGATTACTAAGATCACCCCAAAGTAATACAGCAACTGTAATGGAAATAAGAATCAACAAACCACCCATAGTAGGAGTGCCTGCTTTAGAAAAATGCGACTGAGGACCATCTGTGCGTATAACTTGGCCAACTTTATAGCGAGCTAACCGACTAATCACATAAGGTCCTAATAATAAAGCGACAAACAAAGCTGTTAAGGTACTGAGAATCGCACGCAGAGTAATGTATTGAAATACGGCAAAACCATGATACAAGTATTTCAATAGCTCCATTAACCACAATAACATATAAAATCGCCTCTTTTAGGGGTTCATTTGCAAAGCTTGCTTAACTTTTTGTACATCGTCAAATGGAATTTGCTTATCTTTAATAATTTGTATGGTTTCATGGCCTTTACCTGCTATGAGCACCATGTCACCAGCTTGTCCCAAGCGAATTGCTTGCCAAATAGCTTTTTCTCTATCAAGTTCAATATAAACCGCTTGTCTGTTAATAAAGCCCTGCACGATGTCAGTTACAATTTCTTGGGGATCTTCATTTCTAGGATTATCACTCGTCACGACGATAAGATCAGCATAACGCTCGGCAATCGCTGCCATCAGAGGTCTTTTAGCACGATCTCGATTGCCCCCACAGCCAAAAACACAAATTAATTTTTGTTTACTGATGGCTTTTAAAGTTGTCAACACTTGTTCTAAAGCATCAGGGGTGTGTGCAAAATCTACTATCACTAAAGGTTTTCCAGCGTAACGAATACATTGCATACGTCCTGGCACATTGATTAATTGTTTAACAGCAGTAACAAACTCAAGTTTAGCAAAACCTAATAACCCCAATACTCCCATCACTGCCAATAAATTGCTAACGTTAAATTGTCCTAATAAGTCTAAATTTAGTATCCCGTCTCCCCACGTACTTGCAAAGTTTAATTGCATACCGGCTAACGATAACTCAGCTTTTTTAACTACGATATAATTAAGCGAGGAGTTTGCTGCAAGTAAAGGAGCTAATTGAGTTTTCTTAGCATACAAACAAATTTTATTTTTTTTATCAGCTTGCTGTAACCAAACTCTACCCTCTGGGTCATCATAATTAATGACTAACTTAGTCAGTCCAGGCCAATGCAGTAATCGTCTTTTAGCTAAAGCATAATTTTCCATGGTGCCATGATAATCTAAATGATCTTGTGTTAAATTGGTAAATACTGCTACTTCAAAGTCAATTCCAGCAACTCGATGCTGCATTAAAGCATGCGAAGATACTTCCATGACTACCGCTTGTGCTCCCTGGTTGACTAATTCTTTCAAACAACGTTGTAAAGTAATAGCATCAGGGGTGGTCATTCCAGTAGAATGTAAAGCATGAATAAATCCATAACCTAAAGTGCCAATGATGGCACAAGGTTTATTTAAGTGCGTTAAAGCTTGTGCCAAAAAATAACAACATGAAGTTTTACCATTTGTTCCCGTCACACCAATCATTGTTAATTGACGGCTAGGATACCCAAAAAATTTTGCCGCCAAGGATCCTAAATGTGTTAATAGATTAGGTAAGGTAATAATAGGTACACTCTCTTGCCATTGTATCGCCTCTTGCTCACCTGTTTTTAGGATGGCACAAGCTTGTTTAACCATAGCTTCAACAAGATAGCGCTCGCCATCAGTTTGACTGCCAGGTAAAGCAAAAAATAAATCACCTGGTTTAACTTTACGACTATCTAAAGCTAAATCTTTTACCTCTATGTCAATTTGAAATGATCTAGATAAATAACCTGCCAACAAGTCTGTTAATTGCATCTAATTCGCCTCAGGGAAAGGAGTGCTAGTTTTAGTCCCATTTAATGATTCTAATTGATCTGGAGGAATGTTCAAAATTCGCAGTGAACCGGCCATAATTTTTGAAAACGCTGGGGCAGCAATAATACCACCTTGTTCAATCATATTTTGAGGATCACGAATAATAATTGCTATCACTAGCTGAGGGTCACTGACCGGTGCTATGCCAACAAATAAAGTATTATGGCCTGTCGTATAGCCATGAGAACCTGCGGCAATATAAGAAGTTCCCGTTTTACCTGCCACACGATAACCAGGTACTGCAGCTTGCGTTCCAGTTGACTCTTCATTGGCAATTGTAGGTTTTACTACCTGCTCTAATAATAGCAACATTTCGTGCGCCAACTCTGGATCCATAGCTTGCTGACAGGTCACCGGTTGACTACGTTTTAAGAAAGTAATCGGACAAATTTTTCCTTGATTGGCAATGGCAGTGTAAGCCTGCGCTAATTGCAAGGTGGTGACATCGATGCCATAACCGAAAGTTAAAGTGACATAATCAAAAGGTCGCCATTCAGTTTTATAGGGCAACACACCATCGCTTTCTCCAGGAAAACCACTAGCAGTTCGCTCTCCAAAACCAAGTCGTTGTAACAAATTAATTAGATTGTTAGGGGGCAACAATAAGTTCATCTTGGCCACCCCTACGTTACTAGAACGTTGCAATATTTGTATTACATTAATAACGCCATTATTTTTTTCATCGCGAACTTTACCATCGCCGACAATAAACCAACCTGGATTAGTATCTACTTCAGTAGCGGGTAAAAATTTACCGCTTTCTAACGCATTCGCAATACTAAAAGTTTTCATCGTTGATCCAGGCTCAAACATATCAGTTACAGCACGATTACGATAGCGATCATAAGGGGGAGAATAGGGTTTATTTGGATTAAAGGTAGGGAAGTTTACCATTGCTAAAATTTCCCCAGTTTTAGGGTTAACTACAACAGCTGAGCCAGATTCCGCCTTATATTGACTAATTGTTTGCTGCAAAACTTGAAATGTTAAAAATTGAATTCGATCATTTAAACTGAGAATTAAATTTCTACCTGGCTTAGCATGGGAAATAGTATCCATGACCGCAACAATATTGCCTAAGCGATCTTTTACTACACTACGCTTACCTGGTATCCCGTGTAACCAATCGTTATAAGCCAGCTCTAAGCCTGCTTGACCTGCGTCATCAATATTTGTGTAGCCTACTACATGAGCAGTGATGGGTCCCTCTGGATAATAACGATGATACTCTTGCTCAGTATAAATACCCGGCATGTTTAACGCTGTAATCTTATTACCTTCATTTTCATTGATGTCTCGTACTATATAGATAAATAACTTGTGTGCATTACGATGCAGTAGTTTTTGCAAAGCATTAGGTGATATTTTTAAAATACTGCTTACTGCAATAATATTTTGGTAGTCGGCTTTAAATTCTTGCGGATTAATCCAAATAGAATCAACGGGTATACTCACTGCCAAAGGTATACCATCAGCACTAAGAATCATACCGCGGTAAGCAGGGATTGGGACATCTCTTAATATTCGTTCGTCTGCTTGTTGAACTAAAAAACCACGGTCTATCACTGTCAGGTAAATCATTCTTAACACAATGGCTAAGACAATCAGTAATAATAACCCAACAACTATCCAATAACGAAAACGTAAAAATTCTATAGATTGTCTATTTCGCATCTATCATAACTACCGCACCAGAAGCTGGCATGCTCATATTAAGCTCTTGATGAGCTAATTGCGCAACACGTTCTTGATTCGCCAAAGCGGTTTTATGTAGTAGTAATTGAGTCCATTCATTGTGCAGTTGTACATTCTGAGTTTGCATCACTTCAAATTGATTATTTAAACGACGATTTACATCTTTTAAATAGATTAACCCAAAAGCAGACAAGAGCACCAGAAAAGACAAGCTAAATACCATCATGTATTCACGAGTGATTACAAAAGGTAATTCCCATAATGCTATACTTCGACTGGTTAATGCTCTAACTGCTGTATTCATATGTCCCTCATCCTATTTTTTCTGCTATTCTTAAAATTGCACTACGCGCCCTAGTGTTACCCAAAATTTCTTCTTCACTTGGCCGAATTGCTTTCCCTATTATTTTTAGTTTTCTATATTTAGCAATTTCAGCTTCTGTCAGCGGTAAACCGCGAGGAATATCTATCCCTTCGGCATACCGCCTAAAAAAATGTTTAATCCCTTGGTCTTCTAGCGAATGAAAATCAATGATCGCTAAACGACCCCCTATTTTTAGAACCCGCAAGCTTTGCGCTAAACCGCGCTGTAAGTCCGCTAATTCATCATTTAAAAAAATCCGCAACGCCTGAAAACTTCGGGTTGCAGGATGTTTACCATCCTTTAGCGGATTGGCTTTAGCAATGATTTCTGCAAGTTGCAAGGTTCTTGTTATAGACTGCTCTGTTCTTGCTTTAACAATTGCTTTAGCTATCCGTTTTGCAAATCGCTCCTCTCCAAAATCTCTCAACACTTGTGCTAACATTGGTTCTGGCACTTCTGCTAACCAAGTAGCTGCACTCATTCCTGTACTCGTATCCATGCGCATGTCTAAAGGACCATCACGCAAAAAGCTAAAACCACGTGCTGCGTCATCTAATTGCGGGGATGACACACCTAAATCAAGTAATATTCCACTCACTTTTTCTATTACCTGATGTTGTTTTGCAAATTCTTCCAATTTTGCAAAGCTGCCCTGACAGATAATTACTCTAGGCTCCTTTGCAAATAGCTTATGAGCGTGAGCAATAGCTTCAGGATCTTTATCAATTACCAACAACCGACCTTGAGCACCTAACTTTTCTAAAATTAAGCTGCTGTGTCCTCCTCGTCCAAAGGTCCCATCGATATAAATACCATCAAGCTCAATGTTCAAGGCTTCAACAGCTTCTTTCAATAACACCGTTTGATGCATGGATACCTCTAATAGCTGCTATCTCTATTTTTACAGTTACCAACCAAGGAAACTGCTACCAATCATTTTTAGCAACCTTTATCGATACCCACGCATCTACAGTGCTAACGAATCAAGCTCGTCAGGTAAGCTGTCATCATTCAGCTCTTCACCTAACCAGTGGTCTCGTTGTGTTTGCCATGTCTCCTCATTCCAAAGTTCAAACTTCTTCCCCTGACCTAACATGATGACGCGCCCGTCAAGAGAAGCATACTCCCTAAGTAAGGGTGGCAGCAAAATTCTTCCTTGCTTATCCATTTCTACTTCGGTGGCATGACCGAGTAAAAGTCTCTGGATTCGCCTTGTTGTTTTATTAAAACTTGGCAGGGCTTCTATCTTTGCTTCAATAACTTCCCAAGCCGGTAATGAATAAAGCAACAAACAACGCTGTTCAGTATCAATGGTTAGTATCAAGTGCCCTTGGGCTACATCAAGCAAACGTTGACGATAACGGGTAGGAATACTTAACCGTCCTTTTTCGTCGACATTGATTGCATTGATACCTCGAAACACCTTTAACTCCTCCATGAGAGAGATGATCTTAAGCATAACACAGCTTTCCACTTTTGCCCAATATTCCCCACTTTTTTTCACTTTTTTGCAAAATTTTTATTTTTCACCAATAAATCGCCAAAAAAACACTTACTTTCAATTAACTATGTCTATTTTTTATACATATTAATAAGCTCGGGGTAACTGGATATGAATAAGTTTTGATCAAGTTTATCTTGTCACTTAGCTAAAAAGAGAATTGTTTTACAAAAAAAATTCCTAGAGAATGGATCAATAAGCTAAGTTATAAGGATATTATGACGCAAACACTGCCACTAGGCCCGACTCGTATCAATCTTATTGTTTTAACTATTTTGGGATTGAGCCCCTTAGTAGGGATGGGCATTGATTTAATTACCCCCTCTTTACCTGCCATAAGTCAGGACTTAGCAGTTTCTAATACTGTCACTAAAAATCTCATTGCTATCTATCTCCTAGGTTATGCTTTAGGAAATTTTTTGGTGGGCTTTTTAACAGATATTTTAGGGAGAAAAAAGCTTTTTATTATAGCATTACTTAGTTTTATAGTTTTTAGTCTACTACCAGTTTTCTTTCCCTATATTAGTATTTTGTTCTTTGCTCGATTATTTCAAGGCCTTGCACTCGGTGGCTATGCAGTGATAACACGCGGTATTTTTTCTGATATCCTTAGCCCAGAACACCTGCCTAAAACAATTACCCTGATTGCAACCGCCTGGGGTATAGGGCCTATTATTGGACCTGCTATCGGTGGTTACTTGCAATATTATTTTAACTGGCAAGCTTGCTTTATATTCTTTGCAGTCTATGGTTTGTGTGGATTATTAATTTTTTTATTCATCCTACCTGAAACTTTACAGCAAAAACAAACTTTGCAACTAACTCAATTAAAAAATAATTTTATAGCCATTGCTAGGCACCGAGTTTTCATCGGTGTTATTGTCCTCATGGGCTCAGCTTATTCTATGTTAATCGCTTTTAACACGCTAGGTCCTTTTCTAATTCAAAATAGCTTAGGTTATTCTGCTATCGATTTTGGTCATATTGCCTTAGGTTTAGGCGTAAGCTTTTTACTCGGTACTATAGTCTGTAGAATATTAATTAAAAAATATCCTCCAGAAACTTTATTTTTATTTACTATTCCCATTATTCTAATCATTATAATTCTTAGTCTTGTTTTGGCTTATTTAAACAGCAAAAACTTATGCCTTGTTATTATTTCTAGTTTATTTACTTTTTTTACTTGCGGTATTTTATATCCAGCCGGCATGAGTAAAGGAATTTCATTATTTCGTCATTTACCAGGCAGCTCTACAGCATTAATGGGTTTAATCAATGTCTTAATTACGAGCTTGGTTGCAACCTTATTAGGTTTTGTCAATTCCACCTCAGTTGCTATGAGTTGGACTTATTTACTATTGATGCTAATCACCACTGGTTGTTATCTGTTTCTAATTCGTTAAGAAACGCATTGTAATGCAGCAAAAATTCCTTGCATAATAGCTACTGGCGTAGGAGGACATCCTGATACCACGACGTTAACTGGAATCACCTCATTAACCGGACCAACAATTGCATAAGAACCTTGAAAAACGCCACCACATTTAGCACAGTCCCCAACTGCCACCACCAGTTTAGGATCTGGTGTAGCGTCATACGTTCGTAGCAAAGCTTCTTGCATATTCTTGGTGACAGGACCTGTCACTAATAATAGATCAGCATGTCTTGGACTTGCCACAAAATGAATACCATAGCGTTCTAGATTATAATATGGATTATTCACTGCATGGATTTCTAATTCACAAGCATTACAAGAACCCGCATCGACCATACGAATAGCCAGAGCACGGCTAAATTTATTTGCGATCTCTACTTGCAAAGCTCGTCCAAGATGCTCAATTTCGTGTTGCGGCATAGGCAAAATTTCAGTTTGTATACCCGTTGAAAATATTTTTTTTGCTAACCTTAACATACTTAATCCTCAGCTATCTTGACCACTATAACTTAAATTAAATGACTTATTAATTAAGGGAAAATCTGCCACAATGTTATCCAATACCGCTTGTTCCAGTGCCGGCCAATTTTGCCAAGAAGGATCATGAAAATGACAAAATTGAATCTTTTCATCGTTTATTATTACATTCACTATAATAGGTCCTCGCCAACCTTCGACGCACCCCAGGCCTGTGTGGGATCCAGAGTGAGTAGCTATCGAACTTTGCTGATGCTCCTGTTTGTAATTTAAATCTTTAATGAAAGTTTTTATTAATTTAATACTTTCAAAACATTCTTTAAATCGAACAACTACTCGATCAGCAACATCTCCTAACGTTGTTTTAAATTGATCAATCATTTTTAAATGATAAGGTGCGTAGGCTGCGATACGTCTTATATCTAAATCAATTCCTGAAGCCTTAGCCACTAGTCCAACAACTCCTAAATCTCTTGCGACAGAAGTCGATAAAATACCTGCCGCAACTAACCGATCTTGCAACCCAGCGTGCTGATTACAAATATTTTCCAATTCTATTAATCTAGCATTAATCAAGGTTAGCTCTTGCTCCATTGTTAGCAAATGATTCGTTGATAAAGGTTGATTGGTTTGAAAAGGAACAATACAGTCCATCATATAGCGATGATTTACATATTCTTGGTTATGACGTAAGCCCTGCTCTTTAAGGAGAGTAAATTGCGATTGCAAACTAGGTAAAGCTGCATCATTAACAATTGCTCCTATATCTCCAATATGATTTAAAATTCGTTCTCGCTCTAATAAAATAGCTCGAAACAACAAAACTTCTTGGGAAACGGCTTGATGATAGGCTTGTTCACAAGCCATTGCGAAAGCCCACGCATAAGCAACTGTACTATCCCCACTTACTCGACCAATAATCTTTCCTGCCTCAGTAAGTGTTCTATTTCTTAATAAACTATGAATTCCCTTATGGGTATAGCCCAATCGTTCTTCTAATTTTAAAATTCTTTCTCCGACAACAGAAAAACGAAAGTGGCCAGGTTCAATTATCCCTGCATGGACAGGCCCAACTGGTATTTCGTGTACATCATCACCTGTAACTTTATGAAATACGTAAGCCGCAGGTGAAAAAAAATTTTTTGTTTTACTTTCTTTATTTAAAATACCTTTTGGCCAATAACCATGATTTAACCAATTACGTTTGTCTGTCATGCCGCGCACTGGTACTCGTGTTAATTCATAAAGCGCTCGTTGCAAACGATTCGCCACCGGAAAAACCTTACTCAAATCAACTAGTGAAATTTGCTGGCCAGAAAATAGCGAGGTAATACAAAACAATCCTTGTTTCGGCTGTAAATAAAGCACGGTCCAAGCCATAATCGGTTGAGATTGAGCATTCCCAGCGTCTTGATTATCTTTCATGACTGGCGCTAACCACTCTGTTAATAATACGCCTTCTTGATGCTTGATGATTTCAGCGATACTTAACTGGGCTTTAGGAGGTACTCGGATAAAATGAACAACTAGCTGGCCAGAAATAATTTCAGTTTTGGGATTAAAGGATTGTAGATGTTTTAACATTAAATCTTACCCATAAAAAACATGATCACTGGCATTAATAAAAACAGGGGTACCCACAAACCAGCCAGCGTAACCAAGCCTAAATGCAGTAGAATTGGCCAATTGCTTACATGTTTAAAAGAAAAATTATGCGTTTTTATTTCAGAAGAATGACTAAAGACAATTGCTTGAATTTTCATAAAAATAGCTAAAAATGCTAAACTAAGTCCAATAATCAATGGAATAACTAACCAATAATTAACCTGAACCACTGCAAAAAGTAATAACATTTCACTAATAAACAATCCAAAAGGCGGTAGCCCCAACAAAGCCAAACTACTTAACAGCAACAACCAAGCTAATAAAGGAGTCATCACACCCGCGGCTCGTAAACGTTTTATCACTTGGGTATGAAATACTTGAATAAGATTACCAGCAGTAAAAAAGGCTGCGGTTTTACTCAATGCGTGGAGTAAAACATGAAATAAGCCTGCCAAATAAGCTAAAGGAGTTCCTATACCGAAAGCAATACTAATTAGCCCCATATGTTCAATAGAAGAATAAGCAAATAAACGTTTGATATTATGTTGTCTTAGTAAAGAAAAAGCTGCATACAATAAGTTCATAAAACCAAAAAGGATTAACAATATTTGTGCGAAATGATGCGCAGCGGTCTGATCTAAAATAAGTTTAAAGCGAATAATTGCAAATAAAGCTACGTTTAACAATAAGCCTGATAATAAGGCCGAAATAGGGGTAGGACCCTCGGCATGTGCATCAGGCAACCAAGAGTGTAACGGAAAAAATCCAGCCTTAGTACCATAACCCACAAAGATAAACACAAAAGAAATTTCTAGTAATTTTGGTGGTAATTGTGAGGCGATTTTCAATAAGGCAGTCCATTGTAATCCCTGATAACTCACCAAGCTATGATGAGAAGCAAAATAAAAAATAATGGTACCTAATAAAGCCAACCCCAATCCTACGCCACATAAAATTAAATATTTCCAAGCCGCTTCCAATGCTTCGGTTGTTTGATATAAAGCAACCAACACTACGCTTGAAATAGTAGCAAGTTCCATCGCAATCCACATTACCCCTAAGTTGTTACTAATTAGTACCAATAACATACTAAAAGTAAATAAATGATAAAAAGTATGATAAAAGCGATAAGTTAAAGGATGAAATTGACTACGATCATACTCATTTTTTAAATAACCCATTGCATAAAAAGCAGTCGTCATCGTAATAAAGGTATTAAGCAATACATAAAAAGAACCAAAAGTATCACACATGAACCATTGATTTGCATATAAAACAGCGTGGCCTACGCTATAAACCAAAATAATTAATCGCAGCGCGATGAGAAAACTAACTACTGTTAAAATGAAGCTCCAACGCGCTGCGATTTCTCGATTTTTTATCCAAGGCAAAGAAAGAATTGCTATAATTGAAGGTAACATTAAAAGACCAAGCCAATTCATACTGTTTCCTTGAGTTTTTCTAAATGTCGCATTTCTAAAGAACCATGCGTTGTTCTAATTCTTATTAAAAATAAAGCAAAGATCATAAAGCCAATTAAAATATCAAACCCAATCCCTAATTCAACAACCCAAGGAAAACCATTGGTTAAAGTAATGGATAATAAAAACATACTATTTTCAATCACTAATAAGCCTATCACTTGCGATATCGCTTTCTTTCTAAACATGATTAATAATACTGCTAACAAGGTGTTAGCAAGTGACAAAGAAAATGAGATGACAGCCTGGTCACCAATTAAAGCCTTAATTTGATAACTAATAATAAAAGCAAACGCTGTCAAAAGTATACCGGTAAACATTAATAGCGGCTTATTGATTAAAGGATCTATTCTCCCTGATAAATGTAAATAACTGACCAAGCGCCATAATAGCCAAGGCAATAATATAATTTTAACCAAAAAAGTAATGGATAAAGAAATAATTAGCTCTAAGCTTACTGCATAAAAAAGCTGTAAGGTTAAATAAATAGCTAAGAGTATATTTTGCCAAATTAATAACTTAACTAAATTAAAGATTCGGCTTTGCATCAGCATTAAAAAGCTAGTCATTAAAATCAAACTGATCAACAGTAAGGTGATTTGCTGAGAAATCATACCCCCACCCCCAACAATTGAGTTAATAGTATCCCCAGCACTGCCAACATAAATGCTCCGACTAAATATTCAGGCACTTTAAAAAGACGCATTTTTGCATTCAGAGACTCAATAAGACTTACTAAACCAATTAGCACCATTAATTTTAATAATACCGCGATAATACTTAATAGGGCTTCACCTGCGCCTAACGAAGTACTTAAACCATAAGGTACAAATAATACAATGAGTAACAACAAATAAATAATAAATTTAATTGCATTACCCCATTCAATAAGCGCCAAATAACGCCCTGAATATTCTAACACCATAGCCTCGTGCACCATCGTCAACTCTAAATGAGTTGCTGGATTATCGATAGGTACTCTACCCGTTTCAGCCAACATCACCAAAATAAATGCCAACAATGAAAAAATCATACCTGGATACAAGCCTTTATGTACGATGAAAAAATAGCCTATGATATTGAGATGTGTGGCCTGCGTTAACAGAGAAGCATTTAAAAAAATTAACAGCAATACTGGTTCAGAAAGGCTTGCAATAAACATTTCTCTTCTAGCGCCAAGACTGCCAAACGCGGTGCCAATATCCATGGCTGCCAGCACCAAAAAGATTCTAGCTAATGTTAAAATTCCGGCAATAACAATTACCCCAATAAATGCTGTGGCAAGACCTGTAATCCAAATGAAAGGCACTACAAAACATAACGATAGCAAGCAAGCAAAATACACGTAAGGCGCCATTAGAAATAACCAGGAGGCTTGTTCTGCAACCAAAGGCTGTTTGATTAATAGCTTTTTTAATTCAGCATAAGGTTGAGTAATCGGTGGTGCAGATTTATTTTGTAACCAGGCTTTTTGCATTTTAATCCAACCGATAGATAAAGGTGCTAAAAAAGCCAATAACAGCCCTTGTATTAACAATAAACCATAGAGCAATAAATTTTCAATCATAGCCACACCACCAAACTTAGCAATATGATTAAGGTAAGCCCCATATATAACAAATAAACTGAGATTTTACCCTGTTGCGTAATTTTCGTATAAGAAGCAATTTTTATTACCCAAGCTGCTAAGGGAAAATAAAAACCGTGCCAAATTTTTTCGGTGATTCTCGCACGATAATAAAGTAAATTTTCAGAGGTAGGTAAAGTTAATTTTATAGTAATAAAGTGCGAAAAAATTTGTTTAAAAGGCTGACTAAACCCAGCCCCTGTATCTTCCATGCGAGAAGTAATATATTTATAACCGCAATCCCATGGGGCAACTCGTTTATTTACGACTGGAAAGAATTTTTTTAAAATAAAATAAATCAAACCTAATAAAATTAACAAAATAGTAGCTAACAAAATGGGGTTAAACCCTGCATGGACAGGATGAGCATAAAAGGATAATCCCCACGTCGTTTTTACCGCAGGTAACGACATCGGTAATAAATTAATAGTAATCGCTTGGATAAGATGAATAATATAATTAGGGTAGATTCCTAATAACAAACATAAAATCGCTAACCAGCCTAATCCTACCTGTTCTAAAAATGAAATAGGAACTGTTTGTTTTAATTGTGATTCCCGCGGTTGACCTAAAAAAGCAATACCAAAAAACTTAACAATTACAAAGCCCGCTAAGCCAAAAACTAAAACACTTAAAGCGACAATTAACGGAGTTAAAATAGCTAAAATAAAATGGCTTTCCACTGAATAACCAAAAAAAAGATTTAAATATAACCACTCAGAAACAAAGCCATTAAAAAGTGGTAAGCCTGCCATGGCCAAGGAACCAATTAAAGTCCATACCGCAACCCAGGGCATTTTTTTGATAAGGCCGCCTAATTTCCCTAAATTACGTTCGCCTGTTGCATGCAGAATTGAGCCCGTGCCCAAAAACAATAATGGTTTAAAAAGACTATGGTTTAAACTATGCAATAAAGTAACTAATAATGCTAAATTAGCTAACACCCCTAAATGATATTGATAAAAAAGTAGTGACAAACCCAAAGCTACCGTAATAAAACCTAAATTTTCCATTGAAGAATACGCTAATAAACGCTTCATATCAGTTTGTAGTGCTGCATGCACTACTCCAAAAAACATCGTTACTAGCCCTACGAATATCAGTAAATATCCCCACCAAGATTGTTGGTAAAGCGCTAAAAACTGAAAACAAAATCGTAAAAGACCATAAATCGCCATCTTGAGCATAACACCACTCATTAAACCAGAAATGGGGGATGGCGCTTGTGGATGAGCCTCTGGTAACCAAACATGAAGCGGAAATAATCCTGCTTTGGCACCAAAACCAATTAATGCAAAAACAAAGATAATGTTCGCTAAAAAGCCTACATTAGTCACTGGCATTAACTGCGGAAAAGCTATTGATAAATTTTGTGATAAGGCTAATAAAAAAAAGCTCGCTGCAATAAATAAAAACCCTACATGTGCAATGCCTAAATATAAAAACCCTGCTTTGCGGGCAAGTCGAGTTGGCTCAAGACCAACTACCAAAAAGTAGGAACTTAAAGTCATAAGCTCCCACGCAAATAAAAAAGTGAAAATATCATTAGCCACCACAACAAAAAGCATAGCCAAAACAAATAGCGCCATAAAACCATAAATGTATTTTTGTTGATTAATTGAAAAATGCTGAAAATATTTGGCGGCAAAACAGCTAATACCTAATAATGAAAATCCGAGCAAACTAATAAAAAACGCTGCCAAAGGATCAATACACAGCATGGCACTTAGATGCGGCAATAAAAATTTAAATGAAAAGCTCACTGTTTGAAATAAAATCAAGCCTAACAGCCCTAATAAGGCTGTTAATCCGGCATTAAAAATGTTCCCAACTCGAATAATAGGTAATAAGAAGGAAGCATAGGCATTAGGTATGCACAAGGCTGCAGCTGCTAAAGCCAGCCATATTAAGCTAATAATTATTAATAAGTTTATTAACATGCCTAATCAGACCTCAATTAGAGGCCTCTATGATAAGCCCGTAGTTTTCTTCTGGCAATAACTAAAAACTTGAGGAAAATATTTTTAACCAATATCCAACAAATTAAGGCGTTAATCGATGTGGGCCGCGATAAAGATAAGTCACTTCTCTGACATTTTTAAATCCCAGTAACAACATTAACAGCCTGGATAGACCGAAACCAAACCCCCCATGCGGTGGACAACCATATTTAAAACAATTTAAATAATCTTGGATCGGCTCTAAATTTAGCCCTTTTTCTTGCGCCTGCTTAATTAAAATATCATAACGATGCTCTCTTTGGGCACCAGAAGTTAGCTCAAGCCCTCGCCACAATAAATCAAAACTTTTAGTCAATTTATTATCATGTTCATAACGCATATGATAAAAAGGTCGTACGCTACTAGGATAATCCGTTACAAATACAAATTCATTACCATATTTTTTAGTGACATACTCACAAAGCAGCCGCTCACCTTCTGGGTTCAAATCTTCATCTTCAGGAATAGGATTACCTAATTCCCGTAAAATTTCTTTGGCCTCTTTCATAGCAATACGAGGAAAAGGTACTTCCGGAACCATCACTTCCAAGCCATAAATTTCTTTTATTTGCTCTCCCAGCTCAATTTTTACTGTTTTTAAAACATATTGCAGCCATCTTTCTTCAAAGGCCATGACTTCTTCATGAGATTCAATCCAAGAAATTTCTGAATCTACGCTCGTGAATTCTGTATCGTGTCTTACCGTAAAAGAAGGGTTTGCCCTAAACACTGGTCCTATTTCAAACACTCTGTCAAATCCTGCTGCCATCGCCATTTGTTTATAAAACTGGGGCGACTGTGCTAAATAAGCAAATTTACCAAAGTATTCTAAGCGAAATAATTCTGCGCCTGATTCACTCGCTGAGCCCATAAGTTTTGGCGAATGAATTTCAATAAACCCCTCTTGTTGCCAAAATTTACGCATCGCATGTTCAACTAAAGTTTGTACTTTAAATACCAAGCCATTTTGTGGTTTACGTAAATCTAAAAAACGCCAATTTAATCGACCATCCAAAGCTGTATTGTCATCGATAGGTAATTGTGGATCAGAAAGATTTAACACTTGTAAGGATTCAATCACAATTTCTAAGCCCTTCAGCTTTACACTGGCATTCGCCACTACCTTACCAACCACTTCCACTGCCGATTCAGGAGTAAGGTTGGCGATAAGCTGAGCCGCCGCTTCGTTTTGGCCCTTATCATTAATCGCCTGCGCCATACCTGTATGATCTCGTAATACTAAAAATTGCATCTTTTTTTGATCACGGATCGTTTGAATCCAACCATTTATTTTAACTGTTTCGTTAAATTTATTAGTCAAATCAGCAACAAAGGTGCGTTTCATGGTTCTAGTTCTCAATTGAATTAAAAAAATAGGAAGGCAATGGTACCTGAGAGCTAGGTTTCGAGCAAGACTTGGCATACACAACTATTGGTTTTTTAACAGAATTCTTAAGCTCGAGTTATTAAACTACCGCCACCATCTATACTAATAACCTGGCCAGTGATAAAACCTGCTTCTTCTGCTAATAAAAACTCTATTCCTACTGCTATCTCCTCAGGTTTACCAATTCGTCCCATAGGAATATGATTAAGCACATTTTGTTCAGCCTCACTACCACGCGGATGATTTTGTCTAAATGATTCTGTTTCAACTGGTCCCGGCGCGATAGCATTGACAGTAATACCTTCTTTTGCCAGCTCAACTGCCCAGGTTTTGGTAAACCCCACTAGAGCACTTTTTGCAGCAGAATAACTGGTTCGCTTTTTAGCACCATAGATAGCACGGCTGACAACATTAACTATCCGCCCCCAAGCCTTAGCACGCATATCAGATAAAAAGTGTTGAGTAACCTGCAAAGCTGTTCGCACATTTAAATTATATACTGCTTGTAAGGAATCAAAATCAACTTCGCCAAATAATTGTGGTAATACCAAGCCCACATTGTTAATTACCGCGTCAGCTTGATATTTCTTACTTACTGCTTTTAACATTGTTTCAGTCTGCTTGAGATCACTTAAATCACAAAGAAACAATTCTCCTGGAAAATTTGCTTGAGAATTCCTAGCTAGGCCCACTACTTGCCAACCTTTTTTATGTAAACGCAGGCTGGTTTCCAAACCAATCCCCTTGGTTGCTCCGGTAATGATAACTGTTTTCATTGTTAGACACCTTGGCAGCAATTTATCTCAAAACGATTTCTTCTGTTAAAAATATTAGGCACTTTCTGGCTAAGCTAATCAATCATTGTCCAATAGGTTTTAGGCGACTGAAGATCAAACATGGCTTGAGCAAGATGTTTCTTAAATTCTATCATCTCAGGCTTTTGATTGTGCTGATCAAACACTGCCTTATTTTCCCAAACGGAATAAAGCATAAACTCTCTGGGCTCAGTGATTGAACGATGGATATTATAAAAAAGACAACCTGGATCACGTCTTGAATGCTCCATCATTTGTTTTAAGTAACGCTCAACATAATCCTCCATACCCCTTTGTGCCATACCGGCAATCATCACTGTATATTGTTGATTAGCCACTTTTACCTCCTTGTGAATATGGCTTTAGAGTAAACTTATCTACACTAACTGACAAGCTGAAAATGAGCCACTTTACTTTTAGTACAAAAATTATCTCTCTTCTTTACTGAATTAAAGTTTGTTATGATTAATTTTTAATTAAGAGTACACGATGATCACAACCCCTCTTTCAGCTTTAAGCTATTTACTAGCTGGCTTTAAATTACTGCATAGTAAAGGACTGAAGCGTTACGTTTACATGCCTTTAATGATTAGTATGTTAATTTTTATTGTTCTTATTAGCTGGGCAAGTCATCTTTTGCTATCACTAGTTGACAGATTAAATAGCACACTACCACACTGGTTACAGTGGTTAAGCTGGCTATTATGGCCCTTATTTGTTATAAGTGCAGGTGTTTTTATCATTTACACGTTTAATTTAATCGCCAACTGGGTAGGCGCTCCTTTTAATAGCTTATTATCTCAAAAAGTTGAAGAACTAATATCTCAGCAAACAAGCCCCTCTCAAGACAGTATTTTTTCTTCATTAAAAGACTTACCACGTTTATTAAAACGACAATTTGCCTTGGTTCTCTATTACATTCCTCGTTTGGTTTTATTAGGAATATTATTTTTGATACCCGGCATTAATGGCATCGTTGCGCTGTTATGGCTTATGTTTAATGCCTGGACTTTGGCGATGCAATATTTAGACTATCCGATGGATAATCATAAAATTTCTTTAGCAAATATGCGTCAAACTATGCAATCGCAAAAGTTAAAATATTTAATCTTTGGCAGCTTGATTATGCTAGGAATGTTAATTCCGCTGATTAATTTTTTTATTATGCCAGCTGCAGTGATCGCAGCCACTTTAATGTGGCTGGATGAAAATAAAAGTTAGTTATTTTGCATGATTGCTCAGCACAACAATTCCATCTTTGGTCAGCAAATAATAGATGGTACCATGTATTTGCGTTTGTAACTCTTGTACTTTGTGCTCTGAAGTAAAGACAAATACTCTGTTTTTAGAATACCATAATTTTGCAAACTGTTTATTATCAATTAGAAAAGGCTGTTTATAATGTTGATAAATAATACCTTCGGCTAACTCTCTGCGCCAATTATCATTTTTTATTAGATTAGGGTCACTCCAGTTTGAAACAATATAAACTCGCTGCTGCAAATAAACCGGCAGATCTTGAAAATATTTTTCATAGGTAATAACTTTATCGCCAGGCTGTATTTCTTTTTTAACTGCAAGCGCCAAACTTTTAACATTATTGAGTCGAAATGACCACACGCCTGACATCCCAATAATGTTGGCTACAATAGTAGTAAGCAATAACGCTATAATAAATTTTTTAAAATCTGCCTGGTATAACGCTATCCCTACAACAAATACCGCGCCAACCATCATAACCGTAGCAATAGAACACAAATAGGCAAAACTAGCAGAGGTGGAAATAGAATTAAGTCCGGCCGTATAAATTAAAACTGCTGAAGTGATAATACCGAATAATAGAAAAATGATAGCACAAATTTTAAGATTTCTGCTGGTTGGCAAATTGTTCCATTGCACATCAAAATAACGGGCAATCATCATAGCTAACGGCGGGAAGATTGGTAAGATATAACCAGCAATTTTTGAGCTAGGAATAGAAAAAAAGATAAAAATTATGGCTGGCCATAAAACAATAAAGAGCTCTTTGTCTGCTTTATGCAAATTACCAACAACTTGTTTAATATAATATCTACCACTTTGAAATAAAAAAAGTGTCCACGGTAGCATGCCAGCCAATACTACGATTAAGTAATAATAAATGGGTTGCTGCATATTAAAATCATGCGTTAGATACCGTGAGAATTGCTGAACTACAAAAAAGTAATAAAAAAATTCTGGGTTAGCTCGCTCAACAATCAGCATCCAAGGCGCAACAAGTATAACAAATAAAAATAGACCACTGATTAAACGCAGGTGTTTTATCACTGACCAACGATTTAAGACAATAATCCATACCCCTACAATCAAGAAAGGAAAAACTAATGCTAAAAGTCCTTTTGTTAAAAAACCAGCCGCTAATAAACAGTAGGCTCCAGCTAAGCAGCCATCTCTTTTTAAACCTAAAGGCATGTGTAAAGCTATGAGCATTAGCCATAAAGTACAAGCTACTAAAGTCGCCACCATTAAGTCCATATCGGTATAGTGGGACGCTAAAAAATACAACTGTGAAGTCATTAAAATCAATGCTGCCAACAAGCCCGTACGTCTATTGTATAAATATAGGCCTGCCCAATAATTAACAAGACAGCCAAACAGTCCAAAAAAAGCGGGTAAAATCCGCACGGACCATTCATGTAGGCCAAAAACTTTAATTAAAAAGCTTTCAAGCCAATAAAATAAAATGGGCTTATCTAAAAAAATTGTCCCATCCAATTGAGGCGTTATGTAATTCCCTGAAACCACCATTTCGCGAGCAATTTCAACATACCGGCCCTCATCAGGCGTAATTAAATGGTAGCTTCCAAGAAAAGCCCCAAAAAATAATGCACCCATAATGGCAAGAAATAATGAATCAAATAGTGCTTGCTTTTTAATCATTTATTGCTTTTTCCTATTAGCTTATGAACTAGAAATCAATTATACTCGTTTACTTTATTAACCTTTTATTATTAGTTAGCCATGAATATAGATAGAAAATTATTAGTGGATAATCAGACTCTCTTTATTTCTTTTGTAGTACCTATCTATAACGAAGCTGTTAACATTAAAGATTTTATCAAAGCTCTCACCCAAAGTGCAAATAAGCTTTCTAAATATTACGAAATTGTAATAATTAATGATGGCAGCACAGACAACTCATTAGCGGTTATTGAAACAGAATTACTACCAGACTCACATATTAAATTAATCTCTTTCTCCAGAAATTTTGGTAAAGAAATTGCTCTGACGGCTGGTTTACATCACTGTCGAGGACAGATCGCTATTTTAATTGATGCTGACTTTCAACATCCTCTTGCCTCAATACCTGAATTTATTGAACGCTGGACAGAAGATTATGACATGGTCTATGGGTTACGCGATAACCGCTCACAGGAAACTTTCCTAAAACGATTCTTTGCTAGAATTTTTTATAAGACATTAGGATTTTTAAGTGACACTAAAATTCCTGCTGACGCAGGTGACTTTCGACTCCTTGATCGTAAAGTGGTTGATGCTATTAACAGTTGCAAAGAATATAATCGCTTCATGAAAGGACTTTATGCCTGGGTAGGATTTAAAGCAACCGCTGTAATCTATCCTGTCTTAGAGCGCCAAGGAGGCAAAACCTCTTTTTCATTTTTAAAACTCGCAGAACTTGCTTTAACTGGCATTTTTTCTTTTTCTGATATGCCACTGCGAGTCTGGAGCTTAATTGGCATACTCATTTCAGGTATTTCTTTACTCTATGCTTTAGTCATTGTTTTTGACACCTTATGCTTTGGTGTAGACGTTCCAGGCTTTGCAACCATTACTGTAGCTATCATGTTTTTTGGTGGCATTCAATTGATCTCTATTGGTATTTTAGGGGAATATATTGCCCGAATCTTTAGAGAAGTAAAAAATCGTCCGAAGTATATCATAGATAAAACGCATGGATTTGAGAACGAATGAAAAGAGTGATTCATAAATCGGTTATTGTTGTCGCCAAACATCCAACCACCCACCAACTGTTTCGTTTTGGTATTGTCGGAAGCTTTGCAGCCCTAACCAACTTTATTATTGTGGTTTTACTAGTCGAATTTGGCAAGCTACACCCACTTACTGCAAACGTTTTTGCGTTTATGATCGCTTTTCAAGTCAGCTTTTATGGACATAAACTCTGGACCTTTTCCTCCAAAGGTAAACACCTTTCTTCTTTAACAAAATTTTTAATTGTATCTGGCTTTGGCTTTTGTCTAAATGAAAGCTTGTATGCTTTATTTTTGCAAATACTTAAACTACATTATATCCCAGCCTTAATTGTAGTATTAATGATTGTACCCCCCATTACTTTCACGCTTAGTAAATTTTGGGCGTTTGCCAAATGAAACTCATTACTCTCTGTGCAGATGATTTTGGTTATAATGCAGCCATCTCTCATAGCATTGCTGCACTCGCCACCCAAAGGCGACTTTCAGCAACTTGCTGCATGACTAATATGCCTTATTGGCCTAAAGCTGTTGAGCTTTTACAAGACATTAAGGATACGCTAGATATAGGTCTACATCTGAATTTAACTGAGGGTAAAGCACTCTACTTACCTGCAACCAATCAGTTTAATCCCCTACGTAAGTTATTATTTTTGGCTTTTACTCATCAATTAGATGTCACGCTTATTGCTAATGAAATAAGGTGCCAACTGGATTGTTTTTTTAAAGCTACGGGGCGCTTGCCAGATTTTATTGATGGTCACGAACATGTCCATCATTTACCAGTAATTCGCGAAGCTTTATTAACTGTTTATGAAGAGTACTATCCAGCACATCAGGCTTATATTCGTATAGCAAGCAATCCTTTCAATGAAGCACTAAGACAAAGTTTACGCTGTAAAAAAATTATTATTATTGCGCTCACTGGCGCCTTAGCCTTAAAACGTAAGCTCATTGATTTGAATATTCCTCATAATAACAGTTTTTCAGGAACCTATTCGCTTAATCCAAAAGAAAACTATGCGGCATTATTTAAAAACTTTATTAAGGAAATTTCTCGGCAAGGAATCATTATGTGTCACCCCGGCAAACAATCAGATCCCTATTTAGATTCCATTGCATTAGCAAGACAACAAGAATATGCATTTTTTAACAGTGACTATTTCTCCACTATTTTAACAACGATCAAACTAACTCGTCTAAAAAATTAGGTCTAGCTATAGGCCTTATTTTTATTTATAGCGATAGGTTTGATATTAAGGGAACCCTATGCCAACGATTAACATTAATAACACATCATTCTACTATGAATTAGCAGGTTCAGGACAACCCTTAGTATTAATTCATGGTTATACAGCTGATTCAACTGCTTGGGGCCCTTTACCTGATTTATTAACCAAACATTTAAAAGTATTACGTTTAGATAATCGTGGCGCTGGCCAAACTCAGGATGATGGCAGAGCATTAAGTGCTGAACTCATGCCTTAATGATGTCATAGCAATTACCGAAGCCCTAGGCCTAAAAAATCTTCATGTTGCAAGCTGTTCAATGGGCGGCGCCATTGCTCAACAAGTGGCTATTCGTCATCCAAACAAATTAAATTAATTAATTATTATGGTCTCTGTAGCTAAATGGCGTGAAGCCATGTTACGGGGACTACAATCCTTATTAATCATGTGCCAGCAAAACATCGATTTTGAAATAATTTTTAAAGCTAATTTAGGCTGGATATTTGGTCAACAATATTTATCAGATCCAAACAATATAGAATCCTTTAAACAGTTTATTTTAACGAATCCCTATCCACAAACTCTAGCTAATCAAGAGCGTCAATTTAAAGTCTTGGAACAATTTGACAGTAGAGACCAATTAAAGCTTATTAGTGCGCCTACTTTAGTTATTTATGGGAAAGAGGATTTACTTTCCCTGCAATTTGAAGACAAATATTTAGCAAAAAATATTAAGGAAGCAAAGTTTTCTATTCTTCCCGGGGCACATCTTTTATGGCTGGAAAGCCCTGATATTCTCGCTAATACCATCATTACTTTTTTAAAAAATTAATGGTAGATTTCAAACCAAGGGTTTATTCATCAGGCGTTCTAATATTTTTAGAGGTGATCGCTCAGGGTAAGTCATCGCCTGTACTGGCAAATAAAACGTTTGTTCTAAACAAAATTGGCCTGAGATAACTGCGTGCGGAACTTGATCAGTAAAAACCAACCAAGTAGTTTCTGCGGGTAACTCAATCATTTGATTAAGCGGATCATCCTGATAAGCCTGATCCTTTTTCATGAGGTCATGTAACTGAAGCATGGCCGCATCATAATTAGTTTGTAAACCGCGCGTAATATTAACTGAATTAAGAAGGTGACGAACCAAAGAATTTTTGGTTTTTAAGTGTGGTAAAAAACGCGCTGCTACTTTTTCAAAATTTTCACCTACTCGCCAAACTCTGGGTTCTCGATTAAGGTTAATGTTACTAAATACTCGCAAAATACGCCAACCTTGCGTAGGACTAGCAGGAAAAGCATCTGTATGAAGCAAACGATCATCTTTTCGATTAGACAAATTGGTGCGATCAAAAGCTTCAACCGGACGATAACTAGTCCGCGCAAGCTGAATAGACTTTGTATAGTGTGGAAACAAACTATTAACTAATATATTTGCTTGGTTAGCATAGCGTGCTAATAATTGTTGTAGTTTTTGATGGAGCTCCCCGATATAGCTATCGCCTTTAGTTTTCTGGAGCCGCCAATCATAACTAACATTTTTTCTTTTTGGTTCCACTGCTTGTGCAGTAAGAAACTGTGTTTCTTCTGCTAAGAGTTTAAAAGATAAATAAGGCAATAGCAGTATGCTACCTGCCTCCAAAGCATCGACAGCTTGAGCACACATTGTTACTGTTGGCTCTGCATCAAAATGCTCAATTAAAATAGGCGTTATTCTTTCCATATTTTACCTTATTGATGATCTGCCACATTCGTTGCAAAACTCCAGGCATAACCATCTAAATCAGTTACCTGAAAAATCCGATCTCCCCAAAACTGATCAGCAGGCTCAGCAATAATTTTTGCTACAGACTGCTTTACCTTTTTATAAAACTCATCAACTGCTTCGCAATAAAGGTACAAAGTAATAGGTGGTTGATAGTTACCTTGACAAGGAGTTTGTGCCTTACTGCCACACATACCAGCTTGACCACACATGATAACAATATCTTTATATTTTAATTCGGCATGAAACATATTACCTGATTCATCAGCTGCTGTACTTAAAATTTCAAATCCAAAAACCTGGTGATAAAAATCAACAGCCTTACCAACATCAGCAACGGTTAAGTAAGGAACTATCCAAGACATAGGAGTAGGCTTTGCGGGTCTTTTATTCATGATTACTTCCTTTTTTTAAAGAAAGTAAGTTTACAAAGATCACCTTAAAATAGCAATTAACTAATTGCCCATAAAAAATCCCGATAGTAATCGGGATTTTAATCATTCCTATTTAATGAAAGGGTTTACTTAGGTCCAGAACGCCAAGCATTTTTAGTCGTGTGAGCTTCTCCTGGCTTGCCCGTAACCACTTCATCAAGTTTTACCGCTGTAGCTGCATTTGATTTTGGTTTATTATGAAACCCTGCTGGATTGGTTGAAAGCCGTAACGGATAAACTACCTTACCAGAAGCTATCCTATCCATAACACGTCGATAAGCTTCTTCAGGCGTGGGTTCTACTAATAAGATAGTGGCACCAGAAATAACTAAGGGGTCCAAGGCTGCTGAAGTAAGATTAGTGACAGTTGCTCCTGTGGTGGCCACCAATTCTGCCCGCAGAAGATCTGCAAATAAACGACCATTACGATCTGCACCAGCGAGTAATATTTCAGGAGGAACATCTCTTCTCACTGATAGAATAAAATTAGCCTCTCTACCATTGATATTTAAAGCTACTCTTGCAGTAGCCCATTCTTCAGTACTCCCTGCTAACAAATTTGCACCGGGTAAAATTAAGTCAGCAATAGCTGCTCTTACGGTTGGGGCAGTAATTGAAACAGCTGGTAAATCTGTAACTGGCATATTTATTCCTTATTTATTTTATAGTTATAGTATAAAGTATTAATCTTAAGAAAAACTTAATGAATTTATAGAACCTAAATTATTTCCTACTTTTTATATGGATCAACTTATTGATTTATAATGAAAACTCATACTCTATAACCACTGGCGCATGATCTGAAAAACGTTGTTTTTTATAAATCTCTGCTTGTTTAACAACCTTAGCTAATCCTGCCGTTATCACCTGGTAATCTATCCGCCAACCGACATTTTTTGTCCAGGCTTGGCCTCGGTTTGACCACCAAGTATATTCTTCAGCGGCCTGATTAAAAACTCGAAAACCGTCAATCAAGCCTATTTTAGTAAATACTTTATCCATCCAAGCTCGTTCTTCAGGTAAGCAACCTGAATTTTTTTGATTGCTTTTAAAATTTTTAATATCTATTTCCTTATGCACGATATTCCAATCGCCACAAATTACCCACTCATTTCTCAATTTATTGATTTTTTTAAGACTTTCTTCATATTGGCGTAAAAAATCAAATTTTACAGCTTGCCGTTCTGGGCTACTAGTCCCAGAAGGTAAATAAAGACTTGCTACACTTAAGCATGGAAAATCTAATTGTATATAACGTCCTTCTTGATCAGCTATCGGCCAACCTAAAGTTTTAACTACTGACAAGGGTTTATGTTTGCTATAAATAGCAACGCCACTATAACCTGGTTTAGTCGCTTCACTACAATAATATTGATATCCTTCAGGCGAAAAAATTTGATCAGTTAATTGACAAAGCTGGGCTTTAGTTTCTTGCAAACAGACAAAATCCGCCCGCTGGCTTGCCAACCATTCAAAAAAACCTTTTTTTGCTGCAGACCTGATACCATTCACATTAGCAGTAATAATTTTCATTGCTTACTCTTCGTTTAAAATCCAGCACTTTAACCATTTCCGGCCAACTATTCAAACTTAACCTTGCTATTGTTTATCTAATTATTAGTGAATACAATACAGCTATCAATTACTTAATAGGATGATTATTATGAAAACCTTGTTAAAAGTTTTACTTACCATTGTTGCAATCATCCTTTTATTATTCATTCTGAGTTTTATTACCCTCTCTTACTTAATAAGCTCCAATAACATAAAAAATATGCTAATTCGTCAGGTTAATCAACACACCGGCCTACAATTAACCATTGCGGATCTTAAATGGTCATTATTTCCCACACTTAAAATTCAAATTGATAACGCTTCTTTAAGTAATGCGCCTGATTTTGGCCCAACACCTTTAGCCACCTTAGGCCATATTTATGCAGGAGTAAAATTAATACCTTTATTTCATAATAAAGTCATTACTACAGGTTTTACTGTGGAAAACTTAACTTTAAATTTAACAAAAAATAAAGCCGGCATTAGTAACTGGCAAGTTTTTAATACTAACGCTCATTATCGCAATGCTATAAAAAATAAAAAAACCTTCAATAAGGCGATGGCAACTGCTCCAGCTGTGGTATTTTTTAACTCTCCTTATATTACAATCTCTAATATCAACATTAATTATGTCAACCAACAAACTGGACAGCATTTTTTATTAAGTAACGCCGATTTTCAGGCAAACAATATTACTAATAATCAGTTTTTTCCTTTTAAAACTAGTGTCAATTTTACTAACCAACAACCCTATACTCGCATTATCTTTCATGCTACTGGCCAAGCTTTATTGGATCCAAACGGTTCCTTTTTATTAAAAAACGTTAATCTTAATAATAGTATTACTAATCAATCAGGAACTTCTCAACTAACAATCACCAATTTAAATACCAAAATTCATTTTGGACAAAATAAAATTATTATTAATCCTTTTACTGCAACACTTTATGGTGGCAATCTTGCTGGTAAAGCAATGATTATTACTAATGCTAAAACGACCAACTACCTAATAAATGGTCAATTTAATACTATACAAGCACAAAACTTATTAGCAGATTTATATGGCTATACTAAATTTACTGGTGTAGGAAATGTTAGCTTTAATCTTGCTAGCAGTGGAAATACACAAACAGCTTTCCTGCAAAATTTAGATGGTAATGGTAGCATTAGCTTAAATAATGCTGGCTTTCTAAGTTTTGACTGGGGATATGCTTATCGAAATGCTATGTCATTACTGCAAACTGGAAAACCCCTATCTGGTAGTGGCAACAGTATGACTAAACTTGGTTTCATTAAAGCCAATTATACTATTACCAATGGCATAATCTCCACAAATAACCTGACGCTTACTACACCTATTTTAGAAGTAAATGGCACAGGCTCAGCTAATTTAAATAATCAGCAAGTAAACCTACGTTTAATTGCTACAGGTGTGAAAGGTAGTTTAGATAATTTAACTCAAAGTACTCCCAGTATCCCCTTTAATGTAACAGGCACTTTTAATAGTGTCACGGTACTACCTGATTTATCAGGCTTATTAACCAATCAGCTCAAACAACAAATTCAAAACCAGTTGAGTAAAAAACTAAAAAGTTTAAATATAAACAATCTTCTAGGACAATAATTAGCTTACTACAAAACTATTAAGCTTATTATTCTATGACCAATATGAATGTTAATACAAAAAAGTTTCACCGCTTAGTCGTTAATTGGTATAAAAAGCACGGAAGAAAAAATTTACCTTGGCAACAAGGCATTTCTCCTTACCGGGTTTGGTTATCAGAAATTATGCTACAGCAAACCCAGGTCACTACGGTCATTCCCTATTTTGAAAAATTTATCAAACGTTTCCCTACCATTCAACAATTGGCTAAAGCAACCTTAGATGAAGTTAACCATCTTTGGGCAGGTTTAGGTTATTACTCAAGAGCCAGAAACTTACATAAAACAGCACAAATTGTTCATCAACAATATAACAATAAATTCCCAAGCTCTTTACAGGAGTTAATGTTACTACCAGGCATTGGGCGCTCTACAGCAGGCGCTATTTTATCGCTAAGCATGGAAATCCCTGCGCCCATTTTAGACGGCAATGTCAAACGAGTATTAAGCAGAGTATTTGCTATTGCTGGCTGGCCAGAAGAGCGCGCCGCTCAAAAGCGATTGTGGGAGCTTGCTACCTATTATACGCCTGCACAGCAAGTTAAAGCTTACACTCAAGCTATGATGGATTTAGGGGCCATGGTTTGTACGAAAAGCAATCCTCAATGTATTCATTGTCCTTTGATAAAAATTTGTCAAGCCCGACAATTAAATCAAATAAATCTCTTCCCCGGGCGCAAACCTAAAATTTCACTACCAATTAAATCAACTTATTTACTCATTATTGCTAATTCAGAACAGGCTGTATTATTAGAAAAGCGGGCACCTGTAGGAATTTGGGGCGGCCTATGGAGTTTACCTGAATGCCAAGAGCTTAAAGATTTAAAAACGCTTCTTAAACAACGCTACGGCTTACTATTAAAAAAACATCAGGCTTATCCTAATTTTCGGCATAGCTTTACTCATTTTCATTTAGAAATCACCCCCGTTCTTATAGAAGCTTCACTGGGCCCTAAACATCAGATAGCAGAAACTAATAGAATCTGGTATAAGGAAACTACCAATCAATTAGGTTTGCCAAAACCCGTTTCCCAATTAATGAGGCGATACGCTAAAGGAGAATTAACATGGCAAAAATGATTTACTGCCAAAAATTAAAAAAACAAGCTGAAGCCTTAACCTTTCAACCCTATCCTGGTGAACTTGGCAAGCGTGTTTTAGAAAATATTTCTCAAGAAGCATGGCAAGCCTGGCTTAATCATCAAACCATGCTCATTAATGAATATCGCTTAAATATGCTAGAAGCTGATGCCAGAAAATTTTTAAAAGATGAAATGGAAAAATTTTTATTTGGCGAAGGTAGTGAAAAACCGCAAGGCTATGTTCCTAAAGAGGTAAAGTAACCATAAATGATAGACATTAATAAGTTTATTCTTCATTTAACAAACCACCTTTCTATTCAAGGTATTGTTTGTTATGGCTCCTATGCACTAGCACTTAATGATGAAAAATCTGACATTGATTTATTAATTTTAATGAAAGAAGAAATTCCTAATCAACAAATTCGCCGTCAATGTTATCAGCAGTTTCCTGCTTTAACCGTTATTTCTTTTGCTGAAGAAACCATGAATGCTGGCAACTGGGATAACTCCTGGTCACCTGTTAATGATAAATTAATTCTTCATCATCAACCTCTTGATATTGGTTATAATACGACTACTTGGGTAGATAAAGTGATCAACAATTTAATTATCAAGCAACAAACTTCTTTTCCTGAGTTTCCGTTTCGGCCTTATTCTTTTTTAGGACTTTTGGAGTCAGCTAAAATTTTTTATGACAAGGACGATTTTATACAAAATCATTTAAAAAAAATTAGGCCTATGCCTTTAACATTAAAAGAAAAAATCATTAGGGAGTTCCTGCCTATTTTAATAGAAAGTCATCAAGAACTATTGGATTATTCGGAACGTAATATTGGGATTTTAGCTTTTCAGTTTCATTTAGGTAGAGGTCTTGATGCCTTAGAACAAGTGCTTTTTGCTATTAATAACGTTTATCACCCAGCTTCCAAATATATAGAATATTTTTTATTGCGTTTAAAATATCAACCGCCAGGTTTGGCTGATTTTATTCACTCCACTTTACCAAAATTTTATGAAAATAAAAAAGCTGTCGTTGATTTTTTCAAAACTGCACTTGATTTTATAGAAAATAAAACCCTTAATACAACTGGTTAGCTATCGTTATCTCTTTCATGTTGATATTTTATTAAACTGCCAAGAAGCATAAGTAAATTTACCTGCTTGTCGCGACCTCATAAAAAAGCCACTTTTTGATCAAAGAGCTTTGGCTCTATAATCTTTTAAACATTTATTGATCCATCAATTTCTTACTATTTATAAATACTGAACCAAATTTTCTTACTATTCAAAATTATAAAATCAGCATTAGATTTATAAATTTATAAAAATCAATGGATTATAATTAAAATTGACAGTTATGCTGTGCTCTGACTTTTTTCAAGGCAGCACTGCTTTAAAAGTGCCTAGGTTTTCTAACTAACCACCCAAAAAATCAATCACTAATCGATTAAATTCTAACGGGCGTTCAAGCTGAGGAATATGGCCACAACAATCCAATAACTCTATTTTCACATGAGGAATAAGCTTTTTAGCCGCCGGTACATGAATGTCGGTTGCCAACAGATTATCTTGTTTTCCCCAGATTAATAAAACTGGCACATCTTTTAACTCAATAAATCTATGCCACAGTGGCTGTAATGTTGTAGCTAAAATACCCTGCCAGTCAGTATTATGCTTTGTAATGTACTGCACTACTTTTTGAGTTTTTGAATCATGCGCTAAAGGATACAAAATATTAACTAACTCTTCTGTAATCACAGCTGGATCATAGACATTAGTTTTTAATGCTTTAGTAAAAATGGATTTAGAAATATTTGTCAAGATCTTCCCTATAATCGGTCTACCCATAAGCCTAAAAAAGATAATAACCTGCAAAGCAAACCCTACTCCATCAGCTAAAACCAATTTTTTTATTTGCGGTAAATTATTTAAAGCAAATTGAAGTCCAATTGCCCCGCCTAATGAGTGCGCTGCCAAGTGCATGGACTCAATACCTAATGCCTGACAAAACTTTGCCACAAACTCAGCAAAAAAATTTAAGTCATAGATAACATTTGGTTTATCACTTTTACCAAAACCGGGTAAGTCTAAAAGCACAACCCGATAATGTTTAGCTAATTCAAATATATTCTTATGCCAATATTCTATACTAGCATTAATACCATGGAGTAAAAGCAAATAATCTCCCGCATTGCCTTCTTGCCAATACCTAATTTTATAGCCTTCAACAACAATATATCGATCTTGTGGTAAATCCATTTTAAACCTATTCACTCATGATGGGTCTGCGCTCAGACAAACGAATCCAGCCTTTAATAATTCTATAAATAGCCCAAATCCAAACAATTACTAATAATATATAACCGACCAACACAAAAATTAATACTGCACCAATGATAGATAAAATAATCCAATACCAAAAAGTTTTAATCTGCCAACGATAATGAGTTTCTAACCAAGTTCCACGCACATCATCTAGCTTTATATAGCTGATGATTACCGCAATGATTGCTGTGACTCCGCTAAAAAAGCCTAGTGCTTGTAATAAATAAATAATGTGGGCAAAAGTAATGCTGCTATCAAGATTCTCTACAGGTTGGCGCATAGTGACTCTCCCTAATAGTATACAAATTATCAAGCAACTGATGCATTATTATAGCAGATTTTGTAAAACAAGATTGATTTGCTAAAATTTTTTCTGCGGATTGCACTTGCGAACCAGGTGTTAGCTCTTCAGCAAATCTCTTTATTAAACTAGTAGCAATTTGTTCGGTTGTCTCCAAATGGAATTGTAAAGCTAACACATTATTTCCATAAACAAAACCTTGATTAACTGTATGTTGATTAAAAGCAATACGCTCAGCTCCTTTAGGAATTGAAAAAGTATCACTATGCCAATGAAAAGGTGTAAAATGATTAGCAATATTATGAAATAAGGGATGCTTATGAGCCGCTGGAGTTAACTCAACCAGAAACCAACCTATTTCTCTGTTAGGTGAACGTGAGACAGCCCCACCAAGTACCTCTGCAAGCAATTGTGCACCTAAGCATATACCAAGCACCTGTTTACCACTCATAATGGCCTTATGAATAAATGCTTTTTCTCGAATTAGCCAAGGGTATTTATCTTCTTCATAAACAAACATTGGGCCACCCATAATAATCAGCCAATCAATTTCTTCTATACTGGGCAACATTTCATTATCAAATAAACGGGTAGAGGTTAAATTAAAGCCTTTTTCATGGACCCAAGATTTAATACTACCCAAACCCTCAAAAGGTACATGTTGTAAATAATGTATATGCATAGACCTAATATTGAATTAATTTTATTTAGATGCCATTATGATACTTAATTTTATAAGGATTTACAGCCTATGGATACAAAATTTAGCAGCCGACCTTTGCTAACTTTGAAACTAGCAATAGTAGGAGGCATAGCCGGTCTAGGCTTTTATTTTATTCCTCAGCTAGGTTTTAATTCTTTTATTACCGATGCCCTGCGGTTTGCAATTCTTATTGCTGCAAATTTATATGGGTTTGCCACCCCTATTAATTTTATCAAGCGTTTTATTATAACTAGCCTAGGCATTGTAATTATTTATGCTTTTTTAGGGGCTACTATTACTAATTCTTATCAATTTCCTTATAGTCCAAATACCTATGCCAGCTTATTATTCTTAGCCAGCTTTTATATTGCCTTTTGTTTTCAACAGACCTATTTAGAAATAGCAAACAACCGTAGTTACAAGCTTACTTATTCAGAAATAGCCTGGAATTACGCTTTTATTATTTTGATCAGCCTGATTTTTACTTTAATTTGTCAACTTATTTTATTAATTAGTAGTTATCTATTTAAAAATTTTGGTTTTGCTTTTTTCTATACTTTAATTACCTCTAGCGCTTTCTCTTATCCTGTCTCAGGTTTATTACTAGGCATTGGGATAGCTATTTGTAAAAAATATACTACCATTATCATTGCCTTACGACGCTTAGTATTTGCTTTGAGCTATTTCCTGCTACCAGTATTAGCCGCCATTGGAATATTGTTAGTAATTGCTTTAATTTTTGGTACTCAGCACACAACTGGATCAGCTGATTCATTTGTATTACTAACAATCATTGCTTTATTTTTGATTAATGCAGTCTATCAGTTGAAAGAACAGACCCTACCTTATCCACACTTCCTTACTTACCTGATTAATATATTTATTATTGTCTTACCCATTTTTCCTAGTTTATCAATTTGGCAAACTATTCATTCGCCTACAATGAGTAATATTAAAAACAATCTTCAGATGGATATAGGTTTTTATTCAATTTTATTGCTTTATAGTCTGGGTTATTTGATTACTTTATTCAGTAGTAAAACCCGATGGTTAAAATGGTTACCTGAAATCAATATTATCCTAGGGATTATTACTTTAATAACAGGTTTAATTATCAATATCCCTATTATTAATTAAGCTTTACGTACTGGATCCACCAGCACCACCACCTGATGAACCACCGCCAGCACCACCACCTGATGAACCACCACCTGATGAACCACCACCAGCACCACCACCTGATGAACCACCACCAGCACCACCACCTCCACTCGATGTATCAGAACCTCCGGATGTTGAGCTAGTGCCCGATTGCAAACCTTCCCCTCCTCCTTTAATATTTTTCTGCAGATTTGCCCCTAATTTAGTCTGCCCCATGGCAGTGCCAGCACCTTTATGTGCCATTCCCCCGGCAGCACTCTTCTTACCGAAATCAGGCATACCTGAGCCAGCTGTTTGCCCAGCGCCACTTTTCGCCATGCCAGAAACTTCTTCTTCGCCTTTTGCATATTCACCAAATTGATGCTGTCCACCAATCCAGCGTAAAACTGCATCAGGTACAATATGAATTAAAGCAAAACAGCGATTGATTAACACAACAATCAGTGAAACATAAATAACAATATAGAGTACTAATTGTAGGGGTCCTACCCCATAACCCGAAGTTTTGCTTACAGGATTACCACTATCATCCATGGCGGTACCAGCATTAGAAAGTAGAACAAAATCAAAGGTTGCATTGACAAAATCAACTGCCACACGTGCTAATAACATACCGCAAATTAAACCGAATATCATTAATGTAGGTCTAGTAAACACATTGGTAATTAACATCACTGCGGGATCAGCACGGCCCAGCATACCCTCACCACTTGGATGAGTAAGCCCCATTGCTACCATGGGTGCAGCTAACATTGTTTCAATGACTGCAATTAACCACCCCAATACACCAAATAAAAAGATTATATAGGGCACCAGCGGCACATACACCGATAAGGTAAGTCCTGCTACATAAAAAATAGACATAAAAGCAAAGAGTACCGTCATGACTTTTGCTAAAATCATTGCTATCCCTGCAAATGGGTTAAAACCTGTACAAGCTGCAGTAAGTGAAATAGCAATCACTAAGGCAAGCATAGTAATGAACCAAAAGAAATCGGTAATATTAATGATATTCTCACCTAATTGTTGTAACCCAAAAATAGGATCTTGACCCGATTGGACAATACTACCACTAAAAGGATTTGTACCACCTGTAATCATGCCCACAAAAGCTTCCACAATCCAATTAGCAAGCACTTTCATCGGCCCACCTAGCCCATTAGCACCTGCTGAACCGAATTGCCAAGCTGCATTAGCGGTAGTCAACTGGGCTAATTGCGGGGCCCAAGGTAATGCATTTGCTTCACTGTTAGCTAAGGCCAGTTTGATGCTGGTTTGCAGGGTACTATCAATCGGGTCTGAATTTCCTGGCAGTTGGGTTGAAACTTTTGAAGCAATAGACGAAATATCTGTGGTACCTTGATAAGCCTGACTCAGTTGATGATAAAAACTTCCTGCAAAAGCCCAACCATAGTTTTCTGCTAAATTGGTTAAAATTCCTTTTACTGATTGCTGTTCAATAAGCTGCTGATAAGTAGTCAAGGCCTGATTAATGTTATCAGCCACGGTAGTCGCGGTCGTCACAATAGGTGTGCCGGCAATACAAGAAGAGCCTGTGGCTGGATCAATATTATTAGCATTAGTAGGCGGCGTTCCAGGCGGTGTACCGCAAGTATAAACAAACTCCATCGCAGCCGTATTGAGTAAAGGTAAAATCGTTTGCACGGAGGAGTCAATAGCCTGCGCTTGCAAATAATTACTATAATCGGAGCCAGGTGTCGCTGTAGAATTATAATAAGCAGGATTAGGATAGCTAAAACTACCACAAGTCCCTTGATCTGATTGATTAGCTTGCGAATTACCAGCTCCTGATAAAGTAAATGGAAAATAATAAACAACCATACTATTATCAGACGAATAGGTACGCAGCGGTTGAGAAGTATCATTTCCCATTGAAGCATTGGAATTATTGGCTTGATAATACAAATGCATACAGCTTAAACCAACAAACACATCTTCTAATTTAGTGCCCATCTGAATTTCTAATTGATTAGTTATCCCGGATCCAGGGGGAGGAGCCACACTTTGTGTTGTGACATAATTAATTACTTCATCCCATACTGTATCAGCAGCACCAGCACCCTGCAGGACAATCCACATCATTATAATTTGTAACATGCAGTAACCTGTTGCGGTTGGAATCAACAAACCAATCCCAGCCACAGATCTTAACGGCACCCAAAGGGAGTCCATGTTTTTCCCTAAAAATTGACCTTCTTTTGCCGTGTTAATAGCCCCTAAAACTGTTGCATACCCCACTACCACCGTATTGAGCACTAACATCACTTCGTTGAATTTCTCAAACATATGACCCAATAAGCCATATTGTCCTTGCAAAACACCGCCTACTTGGCCAAAAATATTTTGTAAAAAAACATAGGATTGATCATCCGGTGCTAAAGTAAAAAACTGGGCCAAACCAGGGTCGCCATTGGCGGCATAAGCACCAGCTGAAATAAGGAGTAAAGAAAAAAGCGCTAAAAATCTCATGATTTTGGCTCCTCAACTTTATTCTGCAACCATTCATTCACACTACAGCCTAATTTTCGATGCTTAATTTGAAATATCCAAAACCGACAGGTACACATCTTTACAAAAAAGAAAACACTAATCAGTAAAGACAAAACTGCTGGGCCCACGTGTAAACTAAATATTAAATTAATCGCATAAAGCACCATACCTAAACTTAATAAACCAAATAGCCAAGCTTGACCTGCCAAATTCTTCTGCCGCCTGCTTAAATCTTGTTCAGTTAAATTGAGTCGATTAGTAGCTTCTGCAAAAGTTTCACTTTGATTAACTGTAGTTGGTTTATAAAAAGGCCGTAAGAATCTAATAAGACCTTTGGTATTATTTTTAAGAAAGCTAAACCCTAACCAAGCTGGCACATTAGCAACTGTCTTAATGGTACCTTTAATAACACGTGACGGGCGCAAAAAGCTAAAGTTCATGTGCGTGATATCCTACGGGTGGTCTTGATCAAAAATATACCATATTTTCGTGAGTAAACCAATCCTTTTTTATCCCTCATAAATCCCTTTTTTTGTACAAATTAGCTACCAATATGATTAATTGTTGCTTTTTCTAACAACTCCTTGATTTATCCTAAATACCATTCTAAATTTAGTAAATAGATATTTTCAAAAAAAGATTGATATCCATGCCCGATATAAGCCAAAAAGCAAGTCTTGATTACTGGAACAGTTACCCTGATTCCATGATTTTCCGGGTTATTGCTTTAATGGAAAGCATGGAAAAATGGGTGTATGACGGTGATCCTACTTTAGAGCAAGCCTTAAAACAAATGGGAGATAGCCTAGAAGGAATTGTTAAATTTGAATTAAAAAAACAAGCAGAGTATCTTAATATTGGTAATCATATTCATATGGGCCGCATTCTGAGAATTATGCAAGCCGTTGATACCACGCATCCAGGTTCAGCCTCCAGGTTGTTAATGTATGCAGAAGAAAATACTAAGAATGATCAAGATCCTTCCGGACTTTTTTTAAGACGTAACATTGTCTTTGAAAGACTACGTCTCTTAGCTCGAGTTTTTTCTCAAGAACGCCTACTTTTAGTTCAAAAAGCTTTAGAAAAGGATGATGACAATGCGTAAAAATTTTAATTTTTTAGTTGCAGCTATTTTAGCTTCTATAGGAATAAGTTTTACTACTCAAGTTGAAGCTCAACAGCTTTCACCTGTTCAACAACAAAATTTAGCCTTACAACAAAGAGCAGAACAATCTTCTCTACAATCGAAACAAAATCAATTAACTCAAGTCAAATCCTTAGCGATTAATGCCGTACAGGGCAATAACCCAACCCCGCAATCGATTCAAAGCTCTTCCGATGCGACTTTTTCTAATACTGCCGCACCCCAATTACCTACTTGTGATTGCTACGTTAATATTACCGCAAATACCAATCCCAATAACTTTACTTACAATCCAAGTGGACAGCGCATGGCGCGCATTAACCCTGCTTGTCAATGTGCTACGCAAGCTTCACAAACTAACTCCAACAATAATTTAACTAACCCAGGTCAATCTTCACAACCTACAAATTTTAATATCAATTATTAAAAGGATAAATAGCTATGAAAAAAGTATCACGATTCGCATCAGCCATTATCCTTAGTGCTTGTCTTGCTTCTTCTGCACAAGCGCACAGTATTTTTAGTGCGTTAAAAGATATTATTGATATCTTGCCTGAAATTTTTAATGCTGTGAAAGGAGTGCCTAATTTAGCGGTACAAACCATTAGCTTTGCTACCCAAGCTATTTCGCTGATTGGCATGGGGCCTAGTACTTTAGGCGGCTCAGGTTTGTCTGCTAACTTAATACAAGTTTCTACCTATCAAGGTGCCTCAACCAATAATACACAATCTTATGGTAGTCAAATTAATAGTAATTATGCTGGTAGCTCTGATACTTTTTCAAATCAATTAAATTCTTATAAATCAGGAACTCAAACTTGTACTACCGGGGCTAACGGGCAACCTACTTGCGTTTCTAATATTGATTCTAATACTCTTTATAACACTAGTAATTTAGGTGGTACTACTTTACCTCAACACGCAGCTGCAGTAGCTTATGCCAATAATGCTTCAGGTGCAGGAATTGGTTTAGCCAAACCTAACTATTCAACCGCCACACCTGCTGTGGTTAAATACAATGCCTTTTATAATACACAAGCTGCTATTCAATCCAATGCCAACAATAATTTTGCCTCAGCAGTGAGTGAAAGAACTCCTTATTGTGGAAGCGGCTCTGGTTCTGATAGTAATGGCAACTGTACCACAGGAAGTGGGGGTAGCACTGCTTCCAATAACAGCCCCAAATCATTTTTACAAAACGCTTTTCAACTTTTTGCTACTTTTGAAAAATATCAGCAAGAATTATTTGGTGGTCCTCTTGGCAGCTTAGTCATCGGACCTATGATTAGTGCTGCTCAAACCTTAATGGGCTTACCGCATATGCTAGGTCACGCCAGTGATAGTCTTGATCGAATCAACTCAGGTGTTTCAACTATTCAAACCTCAGGCAGTCAAAGCATGACCTACACAGTAGGTAATCAGCTAAAAGCCAATGCTGACCAAGAAACCAGCGGCATGCCTTATAAAAAAGAAGCTAGCGAATAAATTATTCTTTGATTAGGTTCAGGTTGAACCTAATCAATAACTTATCTCTTTTTATCAAAAATAATTTTTATGGAAGGCTATAAGTTTTAGAATTTAGACTTGCATTAAATTTTCTACTCGTTACAATTCGCCCGTCACAAACCCTTATTCAAAGAGGATTTTATGAAGTATCGTCTCTTTGCCCTAAGCTTTTTCTGTTCAATTTTGCTTACTCTATTTTCTACTGCTAATGCTATACGCTATAAACCCTCCTTAATCAATTATACTGCTATCCATTATATAATGGATAATGAAACTGGTGCCGCCATCCCTTCTTTGAGCTCCACTGTTGATGTTTATTTAACACCCAATGCTTTAAATACTTCTCTCCCACCAGGTAAAAGTGAATTTACATTTACCACGGCCGTAACGAATTCCTTAGATCAATCTGAAATTAATTTAACTGCCAAGGATGTGGCAGGTAACGCATTTACCATTGCTACAGCAGTTAATTTTAAAACCTGGAATTATTGTAGTTATACTTCTAACAACATGGTCACTACTTGTAGAACACGAACTGAAGGTTCTATTTACAATGTTTATGTAACCATAAAATAACTTAACAGGTGATTAGCAAACGAAACTCTTTTATTTTTTTAAACTCTTATTTATTCAATATTTTGTACTTGCTCGCGTATTTGCTCGATAATAACTTTTAAATCTATTGCTAATTGAATACAAGCTTCATGAGTTGATTTTGAACCTAAGGTATTCGCTTCGCGATGCATTTCTTGGGTTAAAAAATCTAATCGTCTACCGATTGTATTTGTTTCCTGCTGTAGAATGCGCTTCATCTCTGCCACATGAATCATTAACCTTTCTATTTCTTCACTAATATCAATTTTTTGTGAAAACAACACCATTTCTTGTGCTAGTCTTTCAGACTCTAACTCAACCTTAGCTTCATTGAATCTTTCTATTAAACGTTGTTTTTGTTGAATTAGAACTTCCGGCATAAAACTAGCAACTTGATTAATTAGTTTTAATATTTCCTCCAAGCGGGATAAAATAAGCTGTGTCAGTTCAGCCCCCTCTCTTTCACGTGCTAGATTGAGTTTTTGCAATGCCTTTTCAAAAATATTTAAAATTGAGTTTTTTAATTCAGCTGTATTATTCTCTTGAACTTGTAGCATCCCTGGCCAGCGCAATACCGCTATAGGATCTACCGTGGAAATCATCAGAAAATTCGAAATATCTTCAACTGCTTTATTCAATTGTTGTAACAAAGCATGATTAACCTGCAGCGGAGCGATACTTGCTTCACTCGACATATAATTTAATATGATATCTACTTTGCCACGTACCAAATATTTTTTTAATACATTTCTTAATTCAGTTTCTAGCTCCCGTAAAAATTCTGGCAATCGAAAATTAATATCCAAAAACCTGCTGTTCACTGAGCGAAGCTCCCAGGTAATAATACCTGCTTGCCCTTGATTTTGCTCCTTAGCAAAAGCTGTCATACTTTTAACCATTTATCCCGCCTTGATTTTTATACGTTTATCTACTTTGTTTAAAATTTTACTTAATTGATAATTTTCAATGATACGCTCTTATATTGCAACTTTTTATTTGACTTCTATTTCAAATAGATTACCTTTTATGCCACCTAATTTATCATAAATTGAAGAAACTAGCATGAGAGCTCATAATCGACTAAATGACCAATTACGTAATATTAAAATCAATCGACATTATACCAAACACGCTGAAGGGTCAGTTTTAATTGAATTTGGTGATACCAAAGTTTTATGTAATGCCAGTATTGAACGAGCCGTTCCTAAATTTTTAAAAGATAAACACCAAGGCTGGGTAACTGCAGAATATAGTATGCTACCACGTGCTACGCACGAACGTAATTTGCGTGAAATCACCAAAGGTAGTCTTTCTGGTCGTACCATGGAAATTCAACGTTTAATTGGTAGGTCCTTAAGAGCTGCTGTTGATTTAGCTTTATTAAATGAGTTTACCATTACCTTAGATTGTGACGTCATTCAAGCTGATGGTGGTACCAGAACTGCTAGTATTACTGGAGCCTGTATCGCCCTATATGATGCAATTCAATGGTTAATAACTAACAATAAAATTAAAAGTAACCCTTTTAAACAATTTATCGCTGCTGTTTCAATCGGTATTTATCAACAGCAAGTTTTGTTAGATTTGGATTATGTTGAAGATTCTAATGCTGAAACTGATATGAATGTTGTCGTGAATGAAACTGAGGGATTAATTGAAATACAAGGAACAGCTGAAAGCAAGCCCTTCTCTACCTCTCAATTTAATGAAATGCTAGACTTAGCACAATTAGGAATTAAACAATTAATTCAGTTACAAAAGCAAGTACTCGACTAAAAAGCCAAAATCATAATCAATTACTTGAATCATAATAATTTTTTAATATAACAAACTCTTAGCCTTTGTTGCACAAATAGGTAATGTTGCAAAGGCGATGTTGTTGTTTTGACAGAATTATTTCCTTGTATTGAAATACAGAAATTCAAAAAATACTTAATCTGTGGTACCCAAAAGTAATCTTAATAATATAACTTATTGATTTTATTTACTATTCAATTATATAACAACTGGTTGCTTTTTAAAGTTGTCCAAATTATAATCTATTTCTTTAATAATAATTAAATTTGAGATCAAAGCTATGCCCGATCATCCACAAACTACGCATGAAGTGGGTCCTTCTGTCACC
>MGXT01000023.1 GCA_001801465.1 Gammaproteobacteria bacterium RIFCSPHIGHO2_12_FULL_35_23
CTCATTTTCATCACTCCTCTAAGTTAATAAATTTTAACCTCTATTAACTCAAAGATCTCTGTCTACTAAAGTGAAACGGTCCAGTTTGCGTCTCTCACCAATATGAACGCCTTTTTTGCTTTTCGTTTTTTCATAGTGAACACGGATTTTTTTATAGCCTGCTGATTTTCGTAAATTGTAAATATGTGCAACAGAAATAGCCGATAATCGCACATAACTTAGATCCCCAAATTCATGGTAAGCGCGCTCGCAGAGCTTCTTGACCATCAATCCATTGGGCGTATTGTGACGCTTGTCTAATTGCGCTAATACACGAATATCCTCATCCGTATAAAGCATTTCAAATCCGTTTGGTGTTTTCTGGAATCGCCTTAGCTCTCCGCGCTCACCGTGCCGCTCAATCATTCGAGTGAGTTGCTGGCGTGAATAACCGCTAATCTTTCTTAAAAATTGAATAACGATGCCTTTATCCCTACGCTTAAGCCGTGAATAAGCAAAGCGCTTTAAGATTCCCTCAACAAACTTGTATCGCTCATCCTTGCTTGCAGCAACGGTAAAAGCGATGGGTTGATTGCCGGCTAAAAATGCTTCCATTTCAGCCACTGCCTTCAAATTGTCTAATTTCATGATCGTTTCCATCCTCCGATCATGAAGACTGCTCCCCAGATGTCCAGACTCATTTCATCTTGGAATCACGACCTCGTTCAGACTCATTTCATATTGGAAAACTCTAGAACTTGTTATTTTTCAAAAAGATGTGTAGCTTAACATGCTTTTTGTTAATCGCTGGGCCGGCGGTTCGAGCCTGTCTCAAAACGTACATATGTTTAATAAAGAAACTGTTTTCATTCTTGGCACTGGAGCTAGTGAACCTTATGACTTTCCTTTAGGAATAGTAGTTTGGCGATAAATAATCAAGTGATTTTCTAAGTCTACTATTAAATTTATCATAATAATAACAAGCTGTTTTTCAGAACCCTGGCTAAAATCACAGCCTTTTTTCAAATATTGCCTTACAAGCTCGTTGGTATTTTCATTCAATCCACGCTCCCGAGTTACGCTTATGAGTTGAATTCAAGATGTGTGGATTTCGTGACTAGCCGAAAAAATCTTCTGGTATCTTATGGACATAATCTCCGATGTCTTTTTCAACTGCTTTGGGATTTAATCTCAGTGCTTTGATAAAGTCATCAGCAAAGCCATCTGTGGTGATATCTTCAATTCCATGTTCTATTCCATCGAAAATTCGTATAGCTGCATTAGTGGGAGTTTCTTTAGGAAGACTCAATCCATCGGCCATATCAGTATCAATCGGTCCAGGATAAATACCAAAAACGGATACGCCATGAGGTATTAATTCTGCTCTGACGGACAATGTTAAAGAGTGAGCAGCAGCTTTTGAGATTGAATAGGTAGCACACAAAGGTAAAGGGGATAATCCTCCAATAGAAATAACATTTGCTAGGCGGCATTTTTATTTTTGATAAGCGTTTTACAGAAAGCGCGAATGAGATTCAGTGTCCCAAAATAATTAACATTGAGTTCTTGTTTTGCTGCTTGTTCATCATGATTAAAACAAATACCACAATATCCTGCAAATCCTGAATTGTTAATTAAAATCTGGGTATCATCAGCCATTTGTGCAACCTTGTTAATTTCATCTTTACTGGTTACATCCAACCTTAACGGCACAACGATCCCTGGATATTGGGATGATAGACTATCAAGCTGAGAAACATCTCTTGCTGTTGCATAAACCTTTTTAGCCCCTCTTTTAATAGCCTCTTCCACTAGAGCTCGTCCTATCCCTCTCTCGCGATTTGCATCTGTTATGAAAATAATCGCATCTTTTACTACAATATCTGACATTTTTTTCTCCACTATTAATAAATTGTAAAAAAAGCAAATAACTCTTTCGGTTTGCGATACTAGGCATGTTAACAAGCGGCGGTGCAAGCGGTTATGATATTAAAAAGGCAATGTCGCAATCAACAGACCACTTTTGGCGTGAAAGTGACGGATCAATTTATCCTATTATCAAACAATTATTAGAAGGAAAACTAGTAAGCTGTGAATCTAGCAATATTGAAAGCAATAAACCTAAAAAAGTATATTCCATTACTCCTGCGGGTCGACATGTATTGGAAAGCTGGCTAATTGATGATGCGCTTTTAATTCAAAATCGTGATGAATTATTGCTAAAGGTTTTTTTTGGATGGAATGTAGATCCACAAATCACTATACGACGATTGGAAAAATTTCAGTACGCTGTTAAAAATTGTGTAGAAGCATATAAAGTACTTGCAGCAAAATTTAAAGCCGAAAAAGCAAACAGAGAGAGTCTTTATCATTTTTTAACGTTAAAAGCGGGACTTTATGCTTTGGAAAGTCGCTTAAAATGGAGCGAGGAAGCACTAGAGATGTTAAGACATGAAATTAAATAATGCATTAAACTAAATTTCTAAAATTACATTTTTGCTGAATGTCCAAATAAAATGCTATTAAAGAATATTATGTCAAAAGAATTAATTTTTAATTATAATTAGTATAAAAATGATTGGTTTTTTTATTTACTAAAAAAATATATCACCATTGATTTAAATACCAGACTAGCTCTCATTTATAGGATTATGACATGATAAAAAAATACAACTATATAGCTAGAGCCAGTGCAGGAAAATCTGAAAAACTTAGACTTGCGATACAAAATAAAATATTTGGTCCTGGTACAGAAGAATTTATAACCCCTTTTTTGAAATCCAATATGACCGCACTAATTGTTGGCTGCGGCACTGGTGAAAAAACTTGTTTTATTGCAAAAAATATTGGCCCTACTGGAAAAGTAGTAGCTATCGATTTAGATGAAAAACAATTAGAGCAAGCAAAAATAAAAGTTACAGAAAATGCTATTACAAATGTTGAAATTCATCAAATGGATCTAATGGATGTTTCGACTCTTCCTTATCTCTTTGACTTTGCTTTCTCTCGTTTAGTATTAACGCATGTTCCAGATCCAATTACTGCAATTAAATGTATAATAAACAAGCTTAAATCTCGTGGACGATTGGCTTGTGAAGAGCCTGTTGTCAGTGCTGCTTACTCTATTCCGAAAAGCCCAGTATTTACTAGGCATATTGAATTACTTAAACAATATGGATGCGCGGTTGGCGTTGATTTTGACTTAGGTAATAAATTAAAGAGAATATTTACCTCTGTCGGACTAGAAGAAGTAACTGAACAAATATCTCAACCCACAATGGCAACACCTGAAATAAAAAAATTAATACCAATGTCTCTTGCAGCTTGTGCAAAAGGATATTTAGCACAAGGCTTAGCAACAGAAAGCGAAATAGAAGACTTAATTAGTAGATTAAATACCGAAATTGTTAATAATGAAAATTATGTGATTAAGCAGGTTAAAGTACATCAAGTGACTGGATTACGTAGATAAAACTATTTATTCATTATTTACAGCTATTTTATAAGTTAATTTTTAATATGAACATTTAACTATCTCGATACCATTGTCAAGGTGGGCCATAAATGTGGTAATAGCATAATCATTATGGATAAAGTAACAACTGAACCAAGAGTAGAAATTAAAATTAACGAAGCGGCTTCATTTAATCCAGCATTAAATTGTTGAGCCAAAATATAACAAATCATTAGCGTTGGCAATCCAGTTAAAATAAAAGTTGAAGCTGACCAGAATGGATTCATAGGAATAAAATATAAAATAATTAATACTAGCATTGGCTGTAAGATTAGCTTAAGCAACAACGCAATTGATAAAAATTTTATTTCAAATTGTGCCTTACGTCTCATTAAAGTTTCACCTATTGCAAATAGTGCACAAGGCCCCGCTGTAGCTCCAACTACATTGCATATATGAGCGAATACTTGAGGAATTTGGATGTGAAAAATCGATACTAGTATTCCTAATACTGGTGCAACAATTAGCGGATTTTTAATTAAACTAAGCATGCCATTTCGTATTACGTGTAGCAATGATGTATCAGGCTTACTTATTTCAATAATGACAACACCAATCGCCATAAACAAACAAAACATTACAGTTGCTAAGGTAATAGGAATCAATACTTGTCCACCCAATAAAGTGGTTAGTACTGGAATACCCATATAAGCTACGTTAGGAGAAGAAATTCCCAAAGCTAAGACAATACTTTTAGGAGGTGAATTGCTACGCCATAACCATAGCAATGCAATGATAAAAGGAATTAATGCAGCTAAAAAATATACAAAAATGAAGTGCCAATTTAAAATTTCATCAATTGGTGTTGTTGCCATTGAAATAAATAATAAAAAAGGCATAGCAAAATAAAATACAAAATCATTAAGAGCAGTATCTGTATCACTAGGAAAATTCTTAAGCTTGGTGGAGAGCGCCCCACATCCCATAATTAAAAAAGTTGGCACAATTGCCATAATAATGATATGTAACATTTATTGTCCTTTTTTAAAGATGACTTATCCCTTTTATTATCCTAGCTTAACTTATTAAAAAATCAAAATAAAGTTAATGGACTTAATAACGACATAATTAATAACTTCATAATAATTCTTACCTTATCACTATAATCAGCCAGAAATTAACATACTCAATAGCACTAAGAATAAGAATTTTATTTTTTAGGGCTGACTATCAAATTACCCAAATTCATTAACTCCTCAAGCAATACTTTTAATAATTTCATTATAACTCTTAATTATTATATTTTTATCAGCTACAAGCTCATACAGAGCTTGCTTCAAATAATGTCATAACAAATGGGCTACATGTGTTAGGCATTATTTTATAAGCTCTTGCTTGCCAAGCACTTTTAATTTTTTTAGCTTGCATGCTTCTCTCAACTTATTGCATTAAAGGATAGTGTTCACCAATTTTATTCTCCTTAACTTATTGATTAATTTAAATTTTAATTAGATGCCGAAAGAGTTCTGGAGTCTATTTAATTAATACAACTAGGATCTGATGCAAAACCTACCTATTACTTATTGCCCCACAACCAATTAAAGATATTCCTAATTTAAACCCCGTAGTAAATAATACCTCTATTGAAAAGCCCATGCAATTATCAGCTTTTTATGAACAACTAGTAAAAAAAATAATGCCGTTTTATGAATATAAGCAAACTAGTTACTTCAAATCAGTTAGATAGTTTTTATTAAAAATAATCAGATCATAATATATTAACTGAAGAGATTACCAAAAAATGTTACTATTATTTTGTAAATAGCTATTAACAATAAATAATAATTAGGTAATTTATATTACAATAGATTAAGAATTATCGTTCTATTATAAATAAGGTACATTATGAATGAATTAGTTAAATTATCAGCTACTCAACTAGCAAAAGCAATCAAAGAACAACGTTTTTCTTGTCAAGAAGTAATGCAGGCTTATTTGCTACAAATAAAAAAATCAAATCCAAGTTTAAAAGCTATTGTACAACAGTTGGATGAAGCTCAAGCTCTCAAACAAGCAGCTGAAGCTGATCAAGCCATACTACAAAATAAACCTCTCGGCAAACTTCATGGGGTTCCTATTACCATTAAAGATCACATCAAAGTAAAAGACTTTATCGTGACACGCGGTTGTATTACTTTAAAAAATAATCGCTGTAGTGAAGACGCTTCGATTGTAGCTCGTTTAAAAAAAGAAGGTGCTATTGTCATAGGGATTACCAATATGCCAGAATTAGGGCCTGTCTTTGAGTCTGATAACGCTATTTATGGACAAACCAAAAATCCTTACGATCTTACTAAAACAGCTGGAGGAAGCAGTGGTGGCGAAGCTGCTATCCTGAGTAGTTGTGGTTCCGCATTGGGAATTGGCTCTGATGGTGGTGGTAGCATACGCTTACCAGCACATTTTTGTGGCATTGCAGGCTTAAAACCTACCCAACATTTAGTTTCATGCTCTGGCAATGTACCTGGTGATGGGGGCTTAGGTATGCTTTTTTACACCCCTGGGCCTATGGCTCGTTTTGCTGAAGATTTAAAACTCGCTTTACCTATTATTTCAGGCTGGGATGGCATTGATCCTCATCTGATACCAGGTACATTACCCACCACGACCAAGCCTTTGGAAACAATGCGCATTGGTTATGTTATCGATACAAGTGCTTGCACACCTACCAAAGAGACTATCAACACCATTCATGAGGTTGTAGCTATTTTGAATAAAGCCGTTGCTAAAATCAAAGCGGTTGATTTTCTAGATATTGGCAAGATTGGACTTTTTCATTGGGATACTTATTTTTATGGCGGAGATCAAGGCAAAAGCTACTTGCAACTATTAAAAAAACTCAATATTACAACCCCTTCTGCTCCTTTACAGCGTTTTCTAGAGGCTGCAGCAAAATCTGAACTTTTTGATGCTAATGAATTTCGTAGACGTTTTTTCGAGGTTGATCAAATTCGAATGCACGCACTCAAACATATGCAAGATTATGATATTATTATTACTCCGACTTGTGCTACTCCAGCCAAACCTCATGGTACAACACAAGCGCAAATTAAGGATTTTGTATATACTATGGTTTTTAATTTATTGGGTTGGCCTGCTTGTGTAGTCCGCTGTGGCACTTCAAAAGAAGGCCTACCGATTGGGGTACAGATTGCAGCAAAACCCTGGCATGATTACAATACCATAGTGATTGCTGAATATTTAGAACAAAAACTTGGCGGTTGGCAAATGCCCTCTATTTAATGTTACAATTAAAAAATATCAGTTAACTCTTACTTCCATAGAGCAATTAACTAGGAGAACTTGTATGAATAAAGTTTTCTTTATTTCCGATACTCATTTTGGTCATAAAAATATCATAGTTTTTGAAGCGATTAAAAAATATCGCCCTTTTCAAACCATTACTGAACACGATAACAAACTAATTGATAATTGGAATAGTGTCGTTAACGAAAAAGATACTGTTTGGCATCTTGGTGATTTTTGTTTTGGAAAAACTAACTTAGCAATTGCTGGTAAATTAAATGGTATTAAAAAACTGGTTAAAGGTAATCATGATATTTACCCAACCAAAGAATATTTAAAATATTTTACTGAAGTTTATGGAGTAGTAGAATACAAAAGATTTATTCTTTCCCATATTCCAGTACATCCACAGCAATTTATAAGATATAAAGCTAATATTCATGGTCATCTACATGATAAAACACTTGATGACCCACGGTATATTAATGTTTCCTGTGAGCAAATTAATTTAACCCCTATTTTATTTGATGAACTAATTCATAAAGTTATCTAATTTATTTTAATAAAATTATTTCTTTAAAAATCTAATTACTAGCAACTTCTTGATAAATGGAAGCATAATAATTAAAATATTGCTCTAGCCTATTGATATCAACGCCCATCTTTTCAAGTACAATTAAAGACATAGATAAATGGTTTGCAAAAAAAATTTTGCTGTAAGTTAGTAAAAAGTTTCTACTTTTTTCAAGTAAATCACGGGCAAGTTTCATTTACTATTCTTAATTTATTAGAATAAAACTTATACACTATATAATCTTTATTCAACTTTTGATCTTTACGCACAAAAAACTCATAATTATTTTTGGCATATTTACTGATAATTTTTTTAATAAAGTTAATAAATGAAAAGAAATTACTTAACATACGGACTTCCCAAGTTCCTGAATATTGATCAAAAATTTTAAAAATAAACCACTCACCTACTCTCTTTCTTCTATAAAATGGCATAATAAAAATATCTGCCATATTATTTGCTAAATTATTATCTAAACTTATACTAGCAGGGTTTACTATTATAAATCCAATAGGTAACCGTTCATAATAAAGTATATAAATATCTGCTGCAGATTGATTACAACTAAGTGAAGAAATATTTTTTATATTATATAAACCAAGTTCATCTGTTTGCGTACAGGTAAGAGATGAACACTCAAATTGATAATACTGTAGTAGATTTTTAAAAGATAGATTATCTAAACTTTCCAATTTATGAATTCTAAGCAATTCTAAATTAAGTGTCATGGCAGCATGTCATAATATTATAATAGTTTTCCGCTTATTAGTTATATCATAAAATTAACTAGTATTTGTCCTGAAAATAGACCGACATTTAATGCAGATTAGTTTAAAAGCTAACAGCTTGATCATTAGCGCATAATTTGCGCAAATAATTTAGCCACCAAAAACTAAAGAAACGCTCATCAGAATAAGTGCACATTGATAGCTTAGTTTCTGCTATGAAATAATAGCAAATATCAATAAATAGTATTTTTCTTTAAATGTAACTTAATTTCTTATTTTAAATATGATAGTAATAGACTATTGCAACAAGGGATTCATTATTTTTAAGGATTAAATGCTCAACCATTTATTATATTTTATAATATCTTGCATCATAGGCTTATTAATTGGTATAGAGCGAGAACGTAGTCATGCCGAGGGCGTACAAGCAATTGGCATACGCTCGTTTATATTATTTGCATTACTTGGAACACTTGCTGCGGTTATTAATCATAATAGCTTAACTATTGTTATTAGTATTTTTGTTTTTGGAGCTATTTTACTTAGTTACATCAAATCTACTCAATTCAAAAGAAAGCTTATGGATGTGGGAATTACCACTGAAATATCAGCTGGGATTACTTTCGGCTTAGGTTTTATTACACTTAATCACCCACTTGTAGCTATTTTTTTAAGTGCTTTAGTACTTTTAATTTTATTAAAACGAGAACGTTTACATTTTTTTTCACGTAATCAATTAAAAACGTATGAAATTGAGGTTATCGCTTTATTAATAATTCTTTGCACGGGTATTATCCCTCTTTTACCAAACCATACCATTGATCCATGGCAATTATTTAATCCCAAAAAATTCTTTATTTTATTAGCAATCATTATAGTAATCCAATTTGGCAGTTATCTCTCTGTAAGAATATTTGGACAACGCCTAGGCATGGCTATTACAGGCTTTTTAGGTGGACTCATTTCTAGTACAATAATTTTCCTTAATTTAAAGCAGCTTTTAAATCGTTATCCTAATTCTCAGCTACCTGCTTTAACCACAGCAATTTATGCAATAACAGCCACTTTAATTGAATTATTAGTTATTTTATTTTCGGCTTCCTCTCAGTTTGCCTATAATGTCTTCATACCTGTTATCACAATGATAATAACTAGTCTAATTATTGGTGGACTATTAACAAAATTTATCCCTAAAAAATCAAACCCGCTTTCTGTAAATAAACTAAATCCAATTAATCTTCTCGCGATTTTATATATGGTTGGATTTATCAGTTTATTACTAGTTATTATGAGCTTAGTTGAGCACTTTATAGGTGGAAAAGGTGTTTTATTCGCATCCTTTTTAGGCGGACTATTTGAACTTCATGGCATTACTTTAGCAACAGCCCTGCTCTATGTTGAAAATCAACTATCCCTTACCTTAGCAGCACAAGCTTTATACATAGCTATTACTGCTAGCTTTCTCTCAAAACTTTTTTTACTATGGATTTTAACCTCATATCGTTTTGCCTTTTATAGCTCCTGTCTACTGCTAATAATTTTACTAAGCGGTTTTATTAGTTATTGGTTGCTTATTTAAAAAATAGCAATTACCAATTTGACTGAAAAAATTTCCTGTTAATTAATTTTTCTAGTTCAATTATTATAAATAAAATAAAAGCTGAAACCCAAACTAGTAACCATTGAGTCATACTCAATCCCTGTACTGAGAATAAACGCTGAAAAATAGACCAATAACTAAAAAGTAACTGTAAAAGTATAACTATAAAAATCATTATTAAACAAATTCGGCTACCAAAAATCCCTTCCCAAGACAAACAGTTATTGAATAAGCGTCGACAATTAATTAAATAAACTACTTCATAGGCAACCAATGCATTAACAGCTATACAATGTGCTAGAGCAAGAGAAGCTTGATGGCTATACTCCCACCAAAATAAGCTATAAGCACCAATTAACATCAATAATGCTACAAACAATACACGCCAAATCAAAGAAAATTGAAGAATAGGTTGCTGTGGATTACGAGGAGGTTTCAACATAACATCACTTTCTGCTTTTTCAAAAGCCAATGCAATTGCCAAAGTAATTTCTGTCACCATATTAATCCATAAAATTTGTAACGGTGTAACAGGCAGTACATTACTAAATAATAAAGCAACCAGTATAATTAAAGCCTCACCAATGCTAGTAGGTAAAATATAATACATAGTTTTAAGCAAATTATTATAAATGATACGGCCTTGTTCTACAGCTTTAGCAAGCGTTGCAAAATTATCATCCTGTAGTACTATTTCAGCTGCTTCTTTTGCTACCTCACTGCCTCGCCCGCCCATAGCAATTCCTACATTAGCTTTTTTCAAAGCTGGCGCATCATTTACACCATCACCTGTCATGGCAACAATTTGTTTTTCAGCTTGTAAGATATTCACGAGTTTTAATTTATGCTCAGGAGCAGCTCTTGCAAAAACAGAACAAGAACTAATAGCTTTTTTTAAAGCAACACTATCTAATTTCGCAAGCTTATTTCCCTCTATTACCCCTCCTGATATATCAATGCCAACTTGCTTAGCAATACTTAAAGCAGTAGCTGCGTGATCCCCAGTAATCATTTTAATTTGTATACCTGCATGCTGACATAAAGCAACTGCTTTTACCGCCTCCTCTCTGGGTGCATCAATTAGTCCAAAAAAACCTAATAAAGTTAAGTTATTAAGATTTTGAGACAAATTTTGGCCAGGATCTTTTTCAATTACTTTCATTGCTATCGCAATTAAACGTAAACCCATTTGTGCTATTTTATAACTATATTGCTGCCAAAAATCCATATCGAAAGCAGCTTCACCATTTTCTGTGCATTGCTTAGAACAAAGAGAAAAAATTGTTTCAGGAGCTCCTTTGATAAATAAAACCTTATCTTGCTCTATCTTATTTAAAGTTACAGCAAACTTTTTTTCTGAAGAAAATGGAATTTGATCAATTAGAGGGAACCTATTTCTAACCTCTTGCCATATCATTCCTGCTTTTAACCCTAACGTTAATAAAGCACCATCTGTTGGATCACCAGCCACTTGCCAGCCATTTTCTTTATCTTGAAAAAGAGTGGCTTCATTACAACATATTGCAGCGGTAATTATTTTTTTTAATAAAACTGGATAATTATCAGAGTCTAACAGAGTATTATCAGATAATAGAAAACTTCCTGTAGGTGCATAACCACTTCCTGTAACTTCATATTCTGATTTGTATAAGCAAACTTTAGTGACCGTCATTTCATTTTTGGTTAATGTACCAGTTTTATCAGTACAAATCACCGTAACAGACCCTAGCGTTTCAACAACTGGTAAACGTCTAACAATAGCTTTAGAAGCAGCCATAACTCTTACTCCTATTGCAAGAGTAATTGTCATAATAGGTGGCAATCCTTCAGGAATGGCAGCAACAGCAAAAGCAATCACCACCATAAATATTTCTTTTACAGGAAGGTGTTTATAATATAAACCAAAACAAAAAATTAAGATTGCGGCTAAAATAATCCCAACTGCTAACCTATTTCCAAATTGGCGAATTTTTTTTATTAGTGGAGTTTCTACTCGTTGTGTTTTAAATAATAGCTTGCCAATCTTGCCGATTTCAGTGTCTTGTCCTGTACCCACTATTATAGCAAGTGCACTGCCAGCCACAACCATAGTTCCTGCATAAGCCATGGAAGCTCTATCAACTAAGACGGCATCGCTTGCAACAGATGCTTCCTGTTTCAAAATAGGCTCAGATTCTCCGGTGAGAATTGCTTCTTGCGTCTCTAGGTTTTTTACTTTAAATAAACGGCAATCAGCTGGAACACGGTCCCCTGGTTGCAATACAATAATATCACCTGGAACCAATTCAACACTTGCCATAGCAATGCGCTGTTTATTTCTAAAAACATGTGCCATGGGAACAAATAATTTATGAATAGCCTGTAAGTCTCTTTCTGCTCGATATTCTTGAATAAAGCCGATCAATCCATTAATAGCAATCACGCCTAAAATCACACTGGCATCCAGTAATGCTGAAAGCAAAAAAGCAACTATTGCAGCAATTAATAATAAGTAAATAAGTACATTATTAAATTGTGAAAAGAATATTGAAAAAATGTTTCGCGTCTGCAAAAGACTTACAACATTTTGTCCAACATGTTTTGCTCTTGATATTGCTGCTTGAGTAGTCAGGCCTGCTGGATCAGTGCTTAAGGCGTCTAAAACTTTATCAACTGATAGGGCATGCCAAAAGATATTTTTTTCAAGCATATTAAATATTTAGTTTAAATAATATTGACTATATAGTATTGGCTGATAGTAAAGCTACTAATAATTATTTGTTTAAAAAAACATCGATAGAATAAAATTTATACTAATTCAATTTGAATCTTATTAACTATTGATAAAAATAGCCAAATAAATTTTAGTTCGTACTTTTTCTACTCAAAACTGCATAGCTTACAAGCAAACATCTTTTAGATAGCTTGTTTATTTCTGAACCAGTCTAAATTTAAAAATAGCTATATTATTCATTTACAAATATGCTCCTTTAAAGCATGATACTCAGAAATTTATCGCTTATAAATAAAGCTATCGTTTATTATTTTTAAGTAACTACAGGGATTGCTATAATGCGCTTAAAAAAATTCTTTCCCCTTTTGATTATTACTCTAGCAATCGGATTTTTTACTAATAAAGTAATTGCTGAAGAAAGCGTTGCCACACCACTTCTTGGAAATAATGACTTATTTTATGTTGCCACCCCTATTCCCCCAGCACCTACAGCCAATATACCTGTACTACAACAGCAATCCGTGAGCCCACCTTCAAAACTTTTTTGGGGAAATTTTTATCTCCAGCTAGGGCTTGGCGTAACCTCACAAATGTCTGGACACTGGAAAAGTTCTTTTATTGCATCAGGTGAATCACAAACTCACCGAAATGTATCACCTGATAATACCTCAAGACCTGGCAGCTTAGAAACTATCGGTCTTGGTTTTGCAATTAATCCCATTCCTTTACGCTTTGATGTAACTTATGCTTATTTTAATCAAATCAATTACTACTGGAAAGACTGGCTAGAACCTGACAATCAATTGCAGCCTGCTTCAGCGAAAATACAAACTCAAACAGGTATGTTTGATATTGCTTATGATTTTCGTAATCACACTCCCTGGACACCTTTTTTAACCGCAGGTATAGGAATAGCTAATATATCAAGTCAAACTGTTTGGACAGACCCAGGTTCTTCCAATTACGGACAAATTGATATGACTTCAAACTGGCATTCTCAAAACAATTTTGCCTGGCAAGCAGGAGCAGGAATAAATTATCAAATTAATTTTAACTGGCTAGTAGGGTTATTAGTAAATTACTTAAACTTAGGTAAAGCTAAAATTTATTTCGACAATAATGGGACGGAAGCTGTTACTTTTAATGCCGTTAATCTTTCAAATGTTTCAGTCTTAGCCTCTCTAATTTGGCGACCAGCACATATTTCAGGCATAACTTTATCACCACCTATCATTGCTTTGCACGATCCAAATACTAGTTTAGCTAATCGCTTTTATATTCAAATTGGAGCAGGCCCAAGCTGGCAGTGGTCAAGCAGCTGGGATAATACTAGTGGAGCAGCTGCTATTCGTTCACCTAAAGATACAACAATCAGTAATGTACAGGGCTCTATTGGTATAGGCTATGCACTACCAGAATGGCCTGTTCGTTTTGATGCAACCTATGAATATTTTACTCAAACTCAATACCAATGGCCTTATTTATATAAAGATCCACAACCAGCTCTTGGCTTTGCTAGCAACTATCAATATGCGACTAGCACTGTTAATAGTTATGCTGGCATGTTTGATGTTTCTTATGATTTTGTTAATCAATCCTCTTGGATGCCATTTGTATCGGCTGGAGTAGGACTTGCTCACGTCAATTCTCAATTTTCTTGGACTTATTTAAATGCAGGAAGTGACTCTCAGAACTTTAATTGGCATGATGCAAGCTGGCAAGCAGAAAACAATTTTGCCTGGCAGACAGCTGTAGGAATTAACTATCTACTAAACTCCTATTGGATAGTTGGTTTAAAAGCTAATTACACTGATTTGGGTCAAGCAACTATGTATCGTTTAGGAACCAACGGCACCGACCAAAAGCAAAATACCGTAGATTTAGCAGAATATGGTATTATGGCTACTGTTGCTATTAGATTTTAGTACTAAGATTTTTTATTAACACTTTTACTTGCCACTTATTATTTGGTGCATTCCAAAATAACAATGGGTGCAAAGGGCTCTGGTTGTAACGAACTATCACTGATGATAATTTTATTTAGCTTTAAACGAGACTGCTCAACTAAATAGCGCCACTCAGTTTTATTTCTATTTTTGCTATCAATTAAGCCTAACAAATTTAAGTCACTTAAAGCTGTTCGTAAGTAATGGGGATGAGATTTATCAGGAAGGATAAAATCAATTACCAACAATTTTGTTTTATCAGACATCGAATGATAACAGGAATTCAAAATACTAACCGCCTTTTCATCATTCCAATTTAATAATACACGACAAAGCAAATAGCAATCGCCCGTATCCGGCACTTGTTTAAAAAAATCTCCTCCTATTATACTGACTCGATTTAAACAATTTTTATGGGCCAATACTTCTTTAGCACCAGCTACCACCTCAGGTTGATCTAATAGTATTCCTTCTTGATGAGTATTTCTGCTTAATACTTCCGCCAAAAAATGGCCTTGTCCCCCACCCACATCAACTAATTTCTTAAATTTAGAAAAATCATACAAAGCAAAAACTCCTAGTAACCAATCATCTCCACTTTTACGACACCAATCAGCAAATTGAGTAAGTTCCTCTTTACCTAAGGAGGGATAAAAGGCCTGGCCGTATTCTTTATCCCAACAAGGTTTGTGTGTTTGCAAGGTATACTCTAACTGATCGAAAGCTCGATAATTTTTGGTAAGATGTGGAGTTTTTAAATCCTGTAACTGATTTGTATACACGGTTTTGCTGACAAATTTTTCATCCATTTTAATTAGTTCATAAGCATCTAAAATTCGTAAAAATCTTTTAAATGCCTCTTGATCAAAATTTAGCTTTTCAGCCAAGCTTACAATTGAAACAGGTTTATCGGATAAATAATGGTCTAAGTTTAATTTAGCTGCTAAAAATAATACTTTGGAAGTTACAAAACCTAGTCCTAATGAATATACTTTGTTTTTATCAATGGACATAATATTATTCCTCTTATTACTATTTATTTATAGTACATAGGACTCAATCTAGCTTAATAAATAAAAAATAAATTTGTCTTATCTCTATAACCATTTTATTCATTAAAAAGTTAAAATCAGTGCTCTCAATTCTTATAGTATAATTTAATCAATTATTTAAGCTAAATTAAAGCATAATAAACTTAGTATATCTTTGCCTGTTTTCAAGCTAAAATTAAATAAAATCAAATGGTTACAAGAATAACAAAAAAAGCTCTCTGGAATACTCAATGCCCTGTATACTAGTAAATTTAATAATTAAGTTTCAGCTAATTATCTTTTTTGGATCTTAGCCTCTATTTAATATTGTAAAGAGAATGATCGAACGCTTATTTTATCCAATTATTTTTATTTTACTCTGGAGTAGCGGCGTCTTTTTTGTTGCTAATGGGTTACATTATAATACTCCTGCTGTATTTTTAATGTTAAGGTTTTTTATTGCGGCGATAATTTTTTTAACTATTTTGCTCTATAAAAAAATTCCTTTTCAAATTTCTTTTTCAAATTTTATTCTACTTTTAATTGCAGGAATTTTTATTCAATTTCTTTATCTCCTTTTCTTTTTTAAGTCTTTAACTCTAGAGGTATCACCAGGATTATTAATGATAATTTTAGGGGTCCAACCTATCTTTACCGCAATACTAACAAGAAATAACCTACGATTTATACAGTGGGCAGGATTAATTCTTGGCTTAATTGGATTAATTTTGGTTGTTATAAAATATATATATCAAGGTAAACTTATTCTTCTTGGAATAATCTACGCTTTTCTTGCTATGCTTTGTATTACTATTGGGACCATCTTACAAAAAAGATATGGTACAAAAGTCGATATTACTCTTAGCCTGCTGTTACAAAATAGTGTTTCATTTCTTTTAAGTTTATGTCTTGTATATGAGCAACAAGGATTTCAATCTATACAATTAAATTTAAGCTTTCTAATTAGTTTATTGTGGATGAGTATAGTAATTTCAATATTTGCTAATTATTTACTATACTTTTTATTACGCAAGGGGAAAATAATTAGTGTTGCCAGCTTCTTTTATTGTATTCCACCAGTTTCAGTATTACTTGATAAGCTAATTTTAGGCCACACCCTACCTTCTATTGCTATCTTGGGTATGCTTCTTATTGTTACAGGTCTTTTATTTCTTCACTTAACTTCTTCAAGTTAATGCTACTTCTGTAAGCCGATACAAAACAACTACTAGTTTATTTTGTTAGAAGACTGAATAGGCCATATACCTCTGAGCTGCTTAATGGCTTGTTGAAAATAGCCAATATCATACTGCTCTTGCTTTCTAAGAAATATTGGATAGAGCTCATACCAGGGCACTGTTGGATTTTCATGATGTATTCGATGCAAGTTAAAATTAAACCAATAGTTCCTTAAAAAACTTGGTAAATAGGTATTATAAGCATACCTAGGTTGATCAATAGGCGTACCATAATGGGGAAGATTATCAGCAAAAGAAATAACAAATCCCCTACCGAGCAATCCTATTATTAGAATCCATGCATGAGAACCATATAAAATAAACGAAAAAATTAATAATCCGTAAAGACAAATTGCATCAAATCGCATACGTTTTAAACTTTGCTGAGTTAATAATTTATTCTTAGCAACAACATAATAAGGAGAGCTAATCCCTACGTTTTTTTGTAATAGCTTATCCAAGGTATGACTGGGTAAAAATGTTAATATTGGTATTAATAGTTCTACTAAGTATAGTCCACCAAAAATATGTAAGTAATATTTAATACTTTTTAATAAAAAGTTTTCTTGCTCTGGGTTATAAGCATCAATTAAATCTGGACCTTGTCGATTCATTCGATGATGAAGTAAATGTGCATACTGAACTAAAGGAAAAATAGTTCCAAATAAAACTGCCATGATGCGCCCAGCATTATCGTTAACTTGAGCAGTAGGGTAATAAGTACGATGAATAGCTTCATGAATTAAGGACCAAAAAGGTGGTGTCAACAATGCATTTACTAAAGCAACAACTAGTAGTAGACCTACACTATTTGAAACAAGCGGAATCAAAAGAAAAAAGCCAAGACTAAAGGTAGCCATCATAATGCTTAACAAAATATTAAATAACGTGTAAAAAGCGATATTCAAGCAATAACCCAAAAGTATTAAAATTCTTACAAAAAGATATTTTAGCAATTCAAAAGCTGCTAGCAAGTTAATTTAAAAAATTTTATACTATAATAAAAAGCATTTGATCATTAATTAACAATAATCAAGAAAATTCTGTAATTGGTAAGTACTTACTAAACCAACCAACGGCTAACTGGTTCACTGTATCTAAAGTACCAGGCTCTTCAAAAAGATGCGTTGCGCCTGGTACTAATACTAATTTACTTTGGTTACCTATTTCTTTTTGAGCTTGTTCATTCAATTTAATTACCTGGCTATCAAGCTCACCTACAATAAGTAAAGTAGGAGCCTTCACACTTTTCAATGCTTCTTTTGCTAAATCAGGCCTACCGCCCCTTGACACAACAGCTTGAATAATGCTTGCCATCCTGGTTGCTGCTATTAAGGCAGCTGCCGCACCTGTACTAGCACCAAAATAACCAATAGGTAATTGTAAATCTTGCTCTAAAATCCAGTTGGTTGCTACAATCAACCTTGCTGCTAAAAGTGGAATATTAAAACGAAGCTCTGCCGTTACTTGGTCAATAGCTTCCTCTTCTTTAGTTAACAAATCAAACAATAAGGTAGAAAATTTATGATGATTAAGTGCTTTGGCTACATATTGATTGCGTGGACTAAAACGACTACTTCCACTGCCATGCACAAAAATAACTAAGCCTTGAGCATTGCTGGGTATAGCCAAATTTCCCAACAAGCAAAGATCCAGATAACTAATTTTAATTTCATGTTGTTGTTTCATAAATTTTATGCTGTTAATAGCCCTCAGGATAAGTATCAGGTAACTCTCCTTGATTGTTGCTAGCTTTATCTTCTAGAAACTCTAAGTAAGAAGTTTTATCTAAATGAATCAGTACATCAAATTGATAGGGTAAACGAGTAAAAAAATAATGGCTTGCTCGCTCGGTTTCTGGTCTATAAATAACCCCTATAGCACGTTGTAATCTAGAAACATTTAATAAGTGCGAAAGTTCATTATCAGCTTTTAAATTTAAAATGAAATTTTTTAATTCTAAGGAGTGAAAAAGCTGCTCATAACTACCCTCTATAGGTTGTATAATATTTTTATACTCAGCTGATCCATCCCAATAAGAAGCAGCTGTAACAGTACCCAGTGCAGTAGAAAACCCAAGCGAAAAACAAGAAGTACTAAATCGCTCTCTTACTAACTGCCCCAAGTTGACTTCTTGCTGCACTGACATTTCCGTTGCTCTAGCATCTCCAACATGTGAATTATGTGCCCAAACTATAATTTTAGCAGGAATATTATATGTATTTTCTAAATGAGCTATTATATTTTGTATAGTATCAACCATATGTTGGTCACGAATATTCCAGGTTACATAATGAGGTTCAAACAAAGAGCGATAATAAGATTCTGAGTTCTTTACTAAACGCGCATTCTGTAAAGCATAAAAATTTTTGCTTTTACTTTCAGCATCTTTTTCTATTTTAGAATAAATATGTCTTTGCATTTCAAGTAGTTGCTCAGTTACCTCTTTTACACAATCTTTTTTAAGATGATGCTCGGTCAGATAACCATACTGCTGAGGATCAAATGTCGTATGATCAAAACAAGCATAACGTTTAACGGCTTGCTCAGCAAGTTTGGGAAATGTACTTTGTAAAAAATCGATAACTGCTTGCATTGCTGAATGCAAACAATATAAATCTAAACCGTAAAAGCTTACCTTATTATTAAAATCACTGATGGAATCATTATGCAAACGTAATTTTTTGATAAAGCTTAACATTAACTTATTGCGCCACATCCAAGCTGGAAATCGTTTAAAATCTTCTAAAGCTTGATAAGGATTGTTGCTTTCACCCACTCCTTGTAAATACTGATCTATTTGATAAGCACTAGTCCAATCACCTTCTATAGCTATTGCTTGAAACCCTTTTTCTTTTATTAAAAACTCACTTAAATTCATTCGTGCTTGATAAAACTCTTGAGTGCCATGTGTTGCTTCTCCCATCAGCACAATTCGAGAATCACCAATAGCTTCTAACAAGGGTTGATAACTTACTCTATCAGTCAAATCAAATGCCGTAATATTCTCATTTAATAAAGTAACTAATTTTTCAAATATGGAGTTTTTCATAACAATCTTTATTTTATAACTACCTGTCTTTATTAGCTCTGTTTAATAAATCACAAACTTCTTCATCTGAAGTTTGTGAAAACAGCTTATACCATGTACCCACACTATAAAATGGCTCTGGAGTGAAAGGACAAACTATTTTATCTACTAAAGGTCTTAAATGCTCTAAACTATCGATACTTGCTACTGGCACAGCAATAATAATTTCTTTAGGATGAAGTTTTTTTATCGCTTTAATTGCTGCTTCTATACTGGCACCTGTAGCAATACCATCATCTACTAAAATAATCTTTTTTTGGACTAGATCAGGAAATTCTTTTCTGCCCCGATACAATTTATTACGCCGCTTTAATTCTTCGCTCTCTTCTTTTTTGACTTGCTCAATTTGAGAACTATTAATCCCCAACTGTAAAATTAATGATTCATTCAGCAAACAAACATTTTGATCCGCGATAGCTCCCATTGCTAATTCTTCATAACCAGGCACTCCTAGCTTTCTGACTAAAAACACATCTAATGGCACATTAAGTGCTTTAGCAATCTGATAGGCAACTGGTACACCGCCTCGTGGTAAGGCAAGAATAAAAACATCTTTTTCATTCTTAAAAGAACTTAGCAACTTTGCTAATTCTTGTCCCGCTTCATGTCTATCTTGATACTGCTTCATAATCTATCCCTTCTTAGTAATAGTATGGCATGAATTACACAAGCTATAAAAAATTAACTGATGACACCTAAATAACTAATTGATTTAAGTCATTTAATGACTCAATCAGCAGAAAAAATATAAACATGTTGCGGACCAGATTTCCCACCATAATAAAGTTTACCCATGTCCACAAAACCAACTTTTTTATAAAGAATTTGAGCAGCTTTATTTTCACAATTAACTGTTAGCATTATAGCCTCCAGCTCTGGACAAAGGATTTTAAATACCTTAGTTAAATGTAACATAGCTTGTTTTGCAATCCCTTTATCCTGATAATGCTGACCAATAGATAAAGAAAATAACACTGCATAGGATTTTTTAGTAAATTCTTTTAAACTCATATCTTGAAAAGCCAAATAAAAGCAGCCTGCAGGCTGCTCATCGAGGTAAATAAGATAAACTGCTTTATCTTTATCGTTTACAAACTGAATGAGATTTTCACCATCTCCTGAATATTTATGCTGATGCTTATAAAGACGAATTTGCTTTAAAGCTTCCTGGTCTGCTAAACTTGCTCGTCTTAAAGTTACTTGATTCATAGTTTCATTATTGTTGAATATATTTTGCAAAAAACATCATTGAAAATAGCTAACAACGAACTTACTGTCTTAATATTATAATGCTTACTAACCCTCAAATCCATTTTTATTGATTTGTTGTAGTGGTTATAGCACTTTGATGTTGATATTGTTTTTGATAAGGTAATATTTTAACTTTTACTCTTTCATTTGGATTAGTGGAAACAAAATTTTCATTTAGCCACTGTGCATCTTCTACATATAGTCGCACACAACCATGACTCGCGTTATAACCTGGAACTGTTGGTGACCCATGAAAAGCAAATCCTTTATTAAAAAACATACAATAAGGCATGGGCGCACCACCACCTTTCTCTAACGGATATTTACCTGAGATACAACCTTTTCCTTGTTTTCTATAGATAGAAAACTCACCTTGTGCTGTACGACAACTTCTTCGAACATCAGCACACCAAGTGTTACCACCCGAAGCAGGTCCCCAACGAACCAAATCTCCTTGTGAGTTATAAGCGGCCCAAGCTAACTTAGAAGGATCAAAAATCATTATTTTTTGGCCATTAGTTGCGATTTTGGCAGGAAATGGTGCTAAAGAAAAATAATTAAGTGCTACATATTCTTTAGGTACAGCTATAACCATGCCAGACTGCAGAGGAACATTAACTCGATTGATACGCTTGACTAAATCACGCGTTTGCTCATCTGCATAAAGCTTTTCCCAAGTATCGCCACGGGTAACTTTATAGCAAGCATAGTCTGAATGATTGCTGCACAAATATTGACCGTATGTTTTAGCAAATACATTAGAAGATATCCCAGTTAAAAAAAAGAATAAACATCCTAATAATAAACTTTGTTTCCTTACTAACTGTTTCATAATTGTCCTTAATTATTTAGACTCTACTCATATTGTAGGCAATAATTTAAATCATGCCACTGTAATTAGAAATTTACTTTAAAAATGATCTATAATTAAAACATATAAATCAATTAGTTATATTTGAGCAGCCATTATGATTATTATTCAAGAAGAAATTTACCTCCATCCAGAAATAAAAGAGCCCTTTTTAAAACATGCTGATTTTCATGCCAAGGGCACTGTTGGTTTGCAAGCTATTCATGGTTATGCCATCCGAGGCTTTGTAACTCAAGAAATTAATAATCAAGGAACCCCTGTAACCAATCAAGAAGGTTGGTTAAAATTTTTAATCAGCTATCATGTTAATAAACTGGAAGACTTCTCTACTTACTTAGCAACTGAAGCAAAAAACCGACCTGAAAAAATTGAATTTTTTAAACGTCATGGCGATAAAATTAAAACTCAACCTATCAGAATATTTAACACCTTATTGATAAACGAAAGACCACTTAAATAATAGTTCAACATTTCTTCTACCACTAGAAGAGAAGTTAAATTTCAAAACATAGATAAAACAATTTTTAAATTATTAGCATAGCTTCATTAATTTTTTATCAAGCCAATACCAAATAGAAATTTAATCATGTTGTAGACAGTTAGTTAATCTTATAAAAATTTTATTCTTTAAAGTGTGATTCAGGTATAATAAAAGAAATACCTACCAAGAACTAATAATAAATTTTTTCTGAAGAAGGTAATAAAATGAAATTGAAAAGAAAGACTGCTAAACTCGCTTATTTAAAAATTAATAACAAAGCGTCTAATTCAGCTAAATTCAAAAAAAAGATAAATCAACTAACCCGCCTCAGCATCGAAACCAACAATCAGGCATTGGAAAAGAAATATATCCCAAGCCAATTGCTGTGTATAAACATTATAAATCTACAAAAAAGTTAAAAAATAAAATCTTGCTCATTAGTGGTAGGGATAGTGAAATTGGACGAACTATTGCCTGTCATTTTGCTTTAGAAAACGCAAATGTTGCTTTTACTCGTTCACTAGCTAAGCAACTAATTGAAAAGAGCATTAGAGTTAATGCTGTTGCCCTTGGTCCAGTTTGGACGCCTTTAATATCAGCCCACTTTTCCGAAGAAGAAGTTGCTAAGTTTGGTAAACAAATTCCTTTAAAAATCAGCGCAACCTGCTGATATTGCACCAAGCTACGTCTTTTGGACATCACAAGATAGTACTTATTATATGGGACAAGTTTTGCATCCAAATGGTGGAGAAATTGTAAATACTTAATTTATGAAACAAGGAGAAAAGAGATGCCATATAACTCTGTTAATGATCTTCCTAATAATATCAAAGACAATTTACTTCTTCAGGCTCAAAAAATTTACCAAAAAGCATTTAATAATGCTTGGGAACAATTCAAAGAAGCAAAAAAGAGGTGTAATAATTCATCACAAGAAGAGGTTTCACATAAAGTTGCCTGGAGTGCCGTTGAAAAAAAATATCACAAATCTCCACAAGGTAAGTAGATTACAAATTAGCTAGCTCTTTATGACCGAGGAAAATTAAATTAATATGAAAAATCAGTGGCTATTCCTACCCCGGATTTACATTTGAAACGATCAACATTTTCTATTTTACAATAGCATAAACTATCCACACACTATTATATTTCAGCTTCCCATCCATTAAATTTAAGATCTGAATTATTTACTCTCCTTTCTTTAATTAGATAAAAATCAGATCAAATTTTTGGCCTTTAGCTTAAAACTGTTAGCTATAGAATTGATTTTCTGTTTAAATATAATTCTTTAAAAATACAAAATTCTGATTATTGGTTAAAAAATTACTATGAACAACAAAGGATTATTAGCAGTTGCCCCCTTATTCTTAGTACTGGCTATCGATAGCATGGGACTTGGGATTATATTTCCTATCTTAAGCAGCATGATTATTGATCCACGCTCAGTTTTTTTAGCGGCGTCAACCTCTACTTTTCAACGTGAATTTTTATATGGCCTTATTATCGGAATTTATATGATCGCCTGGTTTTTTGGCGCGGCTATTTTGGGAGATTTATCAGATATAATTGGCCGAAAAAAATCCTTATTGATTTGCCTTTTAGGCGCTTGTATAGGGTATTTTATTTCTGGTATTGCTTTTTATCTCCATAGTGTAAGCATTCTATTACTTGGCCGCATTATTGCTGGTTTCACTGCAGGCAGCCAGCCCATTGCTCAAGCAGCTATTATTGATGTTAGCACTGAAGAAAATAAAGCACGTAATATTGGTTATATTTTATTAGCGGTTTCTCTTGGCTTTGTGTTAGGCCCACTTGCCGGTGGAATTTTATCAACTAACAGTTTTGCCAGCTGGTTTAATTATGCAACGCCTATGTTTTTTGCAGCTTTATTTTCTTTATTTAATGCTGTCTTATTATTGTTATTCTTTTCAGAAACATTTGTAATTACTAGAATGATTCAAGTTCGTTTACATTACGCCATTCAAATATTTATTGAAGCTTTTCAGCACAAGGGTATTCGCTGGCTTTCCTTGGTATTACTTATTTTTATTTCTGGTTGGGGAGAATACTTTGGTTTTATTTCACAGTTTCTTTTACGTCGCTATCAATATTCTTCGCTAGAGATTTCTTTATTTATGGTGGCTCTTGGCATTGGCTTTAGCATAGGTTTTGCATTTTTAGTAGACTTTTGTGCAAGTCGATTCAATTTAAAACGCTGTATCTGTTTTAACTTACTGATTGCTGCTTTGGTTTGTTTGATTACACTCATTAGTCATACACCAATTATCGCTTGGATAGGCAGTATCATCATTGGCTTGGCTATTTCAATCGCCTATTCCATACTCATCACGATGTTTTCCAATCAAGTCACTAATTCAGAACAAGGTTGGGTAATGGGTGTTACCAATGCAATTATGGCCTTATCTTTCGGAATTACTACTTTCTTTAGTGGTTTTGCAGCTGATATCACTCCAGGTATGCCCATATTTTTAGCCTTTATTGGCATACTTATTTCTACAATTTTGATGTATTTTGCCAAAGTTTAATTTTCTTTTATAGTGATAATTAGCTATTAAAAATATCTTTTAAACTAGCGGTTTCAGCCAAACAATTTTGCATTGAGCAACATAGAAATTTTTTAAATTTACTATTGTTTTGAAAAATAACTAATGGTTTAGCACTACGAAAAATTGTATTTAAGATTTGCCAGCCATTTTCTGTAAAATTGCCTTTAATAGCTAACCCTTTGTTTTGCCAAGTAACAGCTAAGCATAAACTGCTTATGTGATAATTATTTGCAGAATGGAGCAATGGCTCTACTGTACTTAATAATTTATTGAGTCTAACAATATAATGTTGATCTCCTATTATTAAAGCTAACTGTGCTAAATTAATAGCCATTAAACCATTACCAGAAGGAGTAGCTCCATCTATAATAGGCTGTAAATTAGCAATTAAATCTGGGCTTTCTTTTGAAGTTTGAAAGTATAAATTATTTTGACTGTCAGAAAAATGCTTGTCAGCTTCTTCCAGCCATTCGCTGGCTTCTTTTAAAAAACTGTCTTTACCAGTAATACTATATAAAGTAATTGCAGCCTGAATAATAGCTGCATAATCTTCCAACATAATGACTGATTGATATTGTTTATCACGGTAGCAATGGCACCATTGACCATTAACTCGTAATAGATTTTTTAAAGATTGATAAAGATTTTGAGCTAGCTCAAACCATTCAGGTTGATTAAATACAATGCTAGCTTTTGCTAACGCGCTCACTAATAAGGCATTCCAATCTAATAATATTTTATCATCCCGATTAGGACGAATTCTCTGTTGACGAGCTAAGTATAATTTAGCATTTAATTTATCTATTAACTCCTCTGGTAATTGCACTGAATTTCTATGATTCAAATGCAAAATATTTTTATTTTCCCAGTTCCCCTCTGGCGTACAACCATAATAAACCAAAAACTGCTCCGCGCTTTCTCCTAATATTTCTTGAATTTCATCCCAAGTCCACACATAGTACTTACCCTCTTCTCCTTCACTATCTGCATCAAGTGAGGCAGCAAACACTCCTTCCTCTAAATACATTTCGGCAAGTAGCCACTGAATAGTTTGTTTAATTCTTTTTAAAAACATAGGATTAGGTCTCTGCTGATAAAGCAGAGTGAGCCAATCAATTATTAAAGCATTATCGTAAAGCATTTTTTCAAAATGCGGTGCCAACCAAGTAGTATCTGTGCTATATCGCATCCAACCACCGGCTAAATGATCATAAATGCCTCCTAAACACAGTTTTTCAGCTGTCAGATAGCAAGCAGAAATAAGCTGCTGTTGATTAGAATACATTGCTTGTACAAAAATCCACTGCCAAAGAGCTATTTGAGGAAATTTAGGCGTGCCTTGTAGCCCACCCTCATCGAAATCTATCGCTTGTAAAATGTCTTGTTGTGAAATAAGCAAATCCTGCCATTTAATTATTTTATCTTGAATACTGGAAAGCTTGATTTTTAATTGAGTAATAATACTTTCTACTACTTTAGTCACTGCTTCTTGCTGATTTTCCCAAATATGAATAATTTGCCTTAAAAGTTGTAAAAAGCTAACTTGACCGTAACGTGGTTGATTAGGGAAGTAAGTACCGCCAAAAAACGGTTTACCTTCTGGAGTAAGAAATATATTTAATGGCCAGCCACCTTGACCCGTCATACTAACTAGAGCCCGCATATAAATGTTATCTATATCTGGACGCTCTTCTCGATCTACTTTGATGCAAACAAAATGTTGATTTAAAAAAGCTGCTATCTCTTGATCCTCAAAACTTTCATGAGCCATCACATGGCACCAGTGGCAAGCGGCATAACCTATTGATAAAAAAATGGGTATTTTTCTTTTTTTAGCAGTAATAAAAGCTTCATCACACCAAGGATACCAATCAACTGGATTTTCTTTATGCTGTAGTAGATAAGGGCTTAATGCATTGGCTAATTTATTCATATCCAATTCCTTCTTATAAATTAGTATATCATTTTAAGTGCGTCTTTTGCTATTGGTCACAATAATTATAAAGCTTAAAGTATTTTGCAAATTTTTATCTCGATCTTAATAAAGTAAATTGTTATCATAATCCAAAATTTAATAATAAATGGTAGCAAGTGTATGTTTTTTGATCGCCCCCCTTATATACTTCCAAAAAAGAATTATAGTGACTGTCCAACTACACAAGAAAGTTCTAACCCTTGCTCAAACCCTAATTCTATTGTTGAATTAGTTTATGTAGGAATTATTGGATTAGGATTAATTTCCTGTTTAATCTACTGCTGTATTAATAAATATCGTAAACCTTCTACTCTAGCAACTGCACGTAGTGAAAGTTCAGAACCAACTACTCAACCCTATCATTCGTTGTAATAAACAAATTATTAAATTTATTATTATTTTCTGGATAATGATGAAACAAAAGTAGGCAGTTGAGATAGACTTACTCCAATTGGACAGGGCTGATAAACTGTCATTAAAAAGTTATCTCTTTTTTCTCGTTTAATGAATGGAACTTTTACCTCATAGTAATGATCCTGCTCATCAAGCCCTAGGCAAGCAACATAGCCATAGTATCTATCCACCAATGAAATTGTACTATGAGTAACTTTTCTTGGATAAATTTTATATAAATGATCAGAAACAACTTCATAAATACCTGGTAATGCTATAGCAGATTCTTGGAAAGCAACTCCTTCTTCATGATCTTTGCAAATGTCAGCTTTTATTTGCCAACGAACAGTGCCTTGCTTAATTACAAATGATCTAGGCAGTTGCCAATGGGTTGGTTTTAATACCCCCACACAAGGATCTCCCTCCATTTCAATCGCTATAGCAGGAGGTACTGAAGATCTTATAAAAAAAGGAAGTCGATGGTTAAGTTTAGTATAGAGTTGTACTTCCAGATTACCCCCTTGACACAAAATTGCCACATTGACAAATTCGTTTTCATTTACCAACACTAACCAAGTGCCAAAATGACAAGTTAGCCATTCAGGTAATTTTTTTAAAAGACTTTTTAAAGGATTAACAACCTCGCCTTCAAAAAGCTTTTTAGATAAAAGCGGAAAAGAATGCTCAGGGGTTGCTAAGTGTACTCGTAAGGTATCATCGTGTTTATCTGCTTTCTCTAAGCAAGCTGCCTCCATTAAAAACTGTAAATCTTCTAAAGAGTTTCTTGCTTGCATAACCATTTTGTCTGCACGTAGTGGAAAACGAAATTGTAATTCGACTTGACGACAAGCATGTATAAATTGTACAGCGGGTAATGGCGGGTTTAAACAAGAAATTATTTTCCCACGTGGTACACTGGATCGAAAAAAATTAATGAAATTAACCATATAGAATGTTTTTATTATTGTAAATTTGAATAAATTATAGCCATTATACCAAATTACAGTAATTACTCAACTTGTATTAATCACTCCAAAGACTACACTTAAAATGGTTAAATAAGGAATAAATCGATATGGAAAATAAATTACTTCCCGCTCTAATTGTCGGTGCTGGACCAGTCGGTTTATCTACGGCCTGTGAATTAAAACAACACGGCATTGATTGCCGAATTATTGATAAAAAACCAGAGGCTACTCAAACTTCTAATGCCCTGGGTGTTCATGCTAGATCGTTAGAAATGTGGGCTGGAATGGGTATTGTTGAGCAAGCATTGCAACAAGGTTTAAAACTGCAAGGGATAACTATCTATGATCAAGCTATTCAACCTCTAATCACTTTATCGCTGGAAAAATTATTACCTTCAGCTTTCCCCTATGTACTAAGCCTACCACAAAGCAAAACAGAACAATTATTAACTCAACATTTAGCAAGTTATGGATTAACAGTTGAAAGGTCATGCTCATTAACCTCTTTAGAACAATCAAAAGATTATATAATAGCAAAAATTAAGCACACAGAAGGCTCTATTGAAACAATTAACACACAATGGCTACTAGGGTGTGATGGTTATCATAGTAGTGTTCGCGATAGCTTAAATATCCAATATGAAGGTAATGACTTAAAACAAGAATTTATTATGATTGATGCACCACTGACTTGGCAAAAAGAGTCTAATAAAATTTTAATTTTTTATCATCCAAGTGGAATTACTGCTGTTTTCCCAATGGTAGATTCAAGCAGAATTATCATCGAAGTTTCAAATGACAAGTCTTTTAATGCAAATATTTCCCTCACTTATACAACCTTTTTATCTATTTTGCAAAATAGATGGCCATTTGAGTTTAGCTTAGGAAAAGAGCGTTGGATGAGTCATTTTTTTATTCATGAACGCTTAGCAAATCATTATCGATTTGATCGAATTTTTTTGCTTGGTGATGCAGCTCATGTTCATTCACCAGCTGGTGGTCAGGGTATGAATACGGGCATGCAGGATGCTTATAACTTAACCTGGAAACTCGCATTAGTAATTAAAGAGCAAGTTAACCCTAGTTTATTAAATACCTATGAAGAAGAGCGAAGGCCTATTGCTAAAAAAGTTTTAAATTCCTCAAATCAAATGACCAAAATTGCAGTGCTTAGAACCAAGATAGCCGTTGTATTACGCAATTTTCTTGCAAAAAATGTTTTTAGCAATAAAAAATTACAACAAAAATTTGCTCTGCAAATAAGCGGCATTGCCAACAATTATCGACACTCATTTCTCAGCAAAGATTATGTTAAAAATTCTTGCTTAAAAGCTGGTGATCGTGCTCCTACGATAATTAAAAATAAAAAATTTACACTTCTGATAGCTGAAGATTGCTTAGATAAAGAAAAAATTATACGCCTAATTGAAATAAATTATATACAGCTAGTTGGCTGGCAAATATTGTCAATTAATAATGAACAATATACACTGTATCAATTGAATAAAAGTTACTGCTTGATACGACCAGATCAATATCTGGCATCACAAGGCAGTACCTATGAGCATTTAAAAGACTACTTAGTCAGGTTTTTAATTCAATAAGGTTTTTATGCAAAAAGTTAATCTGCAAGAAAAACTAAACTTATTTAATGAATATTGGGCGCCAAAAATTGTAGGTAATATTAATGGGTCACAAGTTAAATTAGCAAAACTAAAGGGTGAGTTTGTTTGGCACAAACATGATAATGAAGACGAGATGTTTTTTATTATTAAAGGCAAACTATTAATTAAATTTAAAGATCACAATCTTTCTTTACAAGAAGGTGAGTTTCTTATTATTCCTAAAGGTGTTGAACATATGCCGGTTGCAGAAGAAGAGGTTCATGTAATGCTTATTGAGCCTAAGACAACACTACATACTGGTGATATTAAATGTGATCTCACCAAAAACAATCAAGAAAGAATTTAATTCGTTATTGCAAAGATTTAATAAAGTTTTTAATTAGTCTTTCTGCTTTACTAGGATCCGATTCATAACAGGCTGGTTTAGCGCCTGTAAAAATTTCATATTGAATTTTATTTTGAGGAAATGAAGCAATTAGTTCTTGTGCTGTCTTTAAAGAGTGCATTGGACCTTGATCACCACTTAAAAAAAACACAGGGCATTTTGTATATTTCAATTTATCTCTAAAATCAAATTCCAATAGCTCACCAGTTAAAAAATGCTCTCCTAGTTTAAAATTTGAAAATTTAGGATCGCACAACGAAAAATCATCAAGCACTTTAACAGGATTACCAAATAAAGTTAATACAGTGTAAAAATATTTTTCCAATACTTCGTTGTTTAAAGGGCCATCAAGAAACTGGTTTGTAATAACAAGACCTTCTTCAATTGATTTACCTCTTTCCTTAAGCTTTTTTTCTACTAAATTCAACATGTATTGTCTGTCAATATGAGCATCCGTATCACTTAAAATAAGTGCCAAAGGGTGGTCTGGAAATTGAATATTATAAGACATGGCCACCATCCCTCCATAAGAAATACCACCAACAATAGGATTTTCAATGTGTAATGCTTGACAAAAATTATAAATATCTTGTCCCCATTGCTCAAGCGTCCAAGTCTTTGAGTCCTTGCATTGACTACGACCACTACCTCGTTGATCAATAAATATTACTTCTGCAATATCTGAAAACCGAGACCAAAAATTAACATAAGGTGAGTGATCAAAAAAACCAGCACCACCATGTAAAAAAATAAATGTTGGTTTTTCTTTTTTAGTAGGATTAGCTAAGTCTAATTTAGAGCCATAAACTTCAAAAAATAATTTAATATCACCAATATTTATATACATTGCTTTCTCCGATATCAATATTTTTACTATTAGCTAATTTTTCACTATTAAAGTAATCAAGTAAATTATATTTTAGGAACTCTTGTCTCATTAGCACTACTACGGCTTATTACTACATTGCTCCTACGTTCAGCTTTATCTGCCTTACTTGCAAAAAACCCTGTTAATTGACTTTCATAGATTGAACAAACGGCTTCTGTTTCTAAAATAGCTTCTTCTTCAGAGGATTTACTTGCCATAATTACGATATCTTCTGATTTTACAGCGCTAATAGTAAAGTCTACTTTTACGACTGGCACTTGTAGAGTAGCTCGATTAGGCTTAATCTCAACATAAATCACTAATCTATTTAAAACTGATAAAGCATCTTCATGAATCCCTAAACAGTTTGGCTCAGCTTCTTTACTAACAAAAGCCGCATATTGTCCATCTTGTCTTTGTAAACTTCGCAATAATGAAAGCGCTCCAGCTCTTAAGTAAATAACGCATAGATATTCATGACTTACATGCGCTCCTGGTGCAGCATTTTCCAAAAAAAACCATTTTTCACGTTCTGTAGAGCTTGGCCCTTGTCTAAGGGCCTTACAGTCTTTAATATTTCTCTTTTCGTCTTCTGAAACAAACCGATATAATAAATCAAACCTTTCCCCTTTAGCTCTTGGTATTTCAGCAAAAGCCTCAAGTAACTTAATATCTTCTTTTCTCAATTTAATTCTAGGAAGCTCTTTTTCCCAATAGGCTAGATTAATTTCTAAGCTGGAAAAAAGTATACCTGTCTTAATACTACCTTCTTCTGTAAAATATCGCTCCAACATAACTTGAAAATATTTTCGTTGATCAGCTCGCATTAGTTCGATTAACTCTAGCTCTAACTTATTTTGGTCAGTAATACCTGATAGTGTTTGCTTAAATCGATAAAAACGTGCCTTTCGATAACTCTCAGCCAACTCAAATAAACTTTTAATTAATTCTTTTAAATATGTACTTATTAATTTTAAAGTTATACTAATATTTTCTTGAAGCAGCTCAACTTGTCTTTGACTTTCTGTTCCTTCTGAAAAGTGTAAATATTTATTTTGATAAAAGGTTAAATAAGTTAAATACGCATGAGCATGCTGAATAGTCACTTTTCTTAGCCTACCATCTTCAAAAAGAGGTGAGCAAAAATCGACAAAATTTACTATTCCTTCTTGTGGTATGGCAGCTTGAATTAATTTTTTTCCTTGCCTTGTCAAATATTGATTGCCAAAATCAAGAATTGTTTTGACAAATCTATCGATTAATAAGTGAAAATTTTCTGTCAATTCTTTGTCAACTTGTTTAATTACTTCATCAATTTCATATTTAACCATAAGCTTTTCTGCCATTAAAGCCCAATATTGCTCATGGTCATAGGTTGAAAAAGCTTTGATTAGTTTATCTTGTAATTCTCCCAACAAAACCTTTTCAGATTTATCTGCTTGAGTTATTATAGCCTGCATAGTAGCAAGAAATACAGGTGACCGAAAAAATTCTTTAAATAATTCGTTTAAATCTGACTTGGTTTCAGTTGGAAACTTCATAAAATCAGCAAATTCATCGATTGGCATAGTTTTTCCTTAGCTATTAATCAAGGGTTATTAAAAATCCTTTTAAATATTCAGTTTCTAAAATTGTAGGATGGATAGGATGATCATAATCTTGATGGCAATATTTTAATATTTTTATGTTTTTCTTTTGCCGTAACGCAGCTTTTCTAATTATAGAACGTAAATCTTCTCCGCTAAGGTGCATCGAGCAAGATGCACTGAATAACAGACCTTCTGGATTTAAAACCTGTAAAGCAAGTTCGTTTAATTTTTGATAAGCTTGTAATCCGGCATTAAAATCTTTTTTCTTTTTAATCAATGCTGGTGGATCTAAAATTATCACATCAAATTTTTCCTTATCATTGATAAAATTCTGCAAGGCAACAAAAGCATCTTCTTTAATACCCTCCACCTGATGAAGGGAATTATTTTTAGCATTAGCTAGTAATTGTTCCACAGCAGCCGCTGAAGCATCAATCGCAATCACATGCTTTGCTCCTTGCTTTGCACAAGGCAATGTAAAAGCGCCAAGATAAGAAAATACATCTAATACCACCTTATTTTTGGAAAGTTGGCTAATCATTCGCCTATTAGCTCGGTGATCATAAAACCATGCTGTTTTTTGCCCTGTCATTAAAGGCGCTAAAAAATTACATTCATTTTCAAGAATTCTACAATGATCAAGCTCCTCACCATAAATAATTTTCCTATACTGCTCTAACCCTTCCAACTTTCTTTGACTGCTATCATTACAAAGCATTATTGTTTTAACTGGCATTAGTTTTATTAACGCATCAATAACAAAATTAATTCTTTGATCTACTCCAGCTGTATTAGCTTGCAATACCCAAACATCATCATAACGATCAATCACTAATCCAGGTAATCCATCACTTTCTCCGTATACAGCTCGGTAAAAAGGCAGGGGAAATAAGCGTTCACGTAATGCAATAGCTTTTTGTATTCTTTCCTTAAAAAAAGCTTCATCTATTTGAACATCTTCTTTCGATAACAGTCTTACACAAAGTAAACAATTAGGATTGATATAACCCACTCCCAACATTCTTCCTGAGGCAGCAATTATTTTAACTAACTCTCCCGCTTGAAATTGTTTTAAAGGTGAACGTTTAGCATCTATTTCATTACTATAAATCCATAAATGTCCCGCTAGTAAACGTCGCTCCTGGTCTTTATTTAAAAATAGAGTTTGCATAAATTTTTTATCGAATTTTAAGTTTGTTAAGTGTAACTAATTTTTGCTATTAAATTAAACACTTATTAAAAAATAAAATTCATAGTGTTTTCAATAACTTACACTTTTCACTACCTGCTAATTAAATTTACAATTTATCTAGCATCAACCGCTAGTCCATGTATAATGATTTCCAAGTTGCCTATATCTTTGTTAATTTTATGATCAATTTATAGCGACTGACATTTTGTTTTTTTACGAGGAAATTTTCATGAATCAAAATAAAATTTATGTAGCGAACCTACCTTATAATACTACTGAAGAACAGCTACGCGAATTTTTTAATCAATTTGGTAATATCACTGAATTAAAAATTGTTACTGACCGCGCTACAGGAAGATCAAAAGGTTTTGCTTTCATTACCTTTAATTCTACCTCTGAGGCTAATGCGGCTTTATCAGCTGACGGTTCAGTTTATAACGAAAGAACATTAAAAGTTAATATTGCTAGAGATAAAAGTCGTTAAACTTCATGCCCATTAAGATATATATCCCACTCTCTCCTAAAGGATTTTAGAGCGTTAATTTTTGACGAAAACCAAGGATGGTTTATATACTTTAAAGGTAAATGCTAAATAATTATATTAATTTAAAAGGTCCACTATGGCATCAACCAAATCTTTTCTACAATTAGGAGTAGCGAGTAATTTATTAGCTACTTTAACCGAGCTTGGTTACGAAAAACCTACGCCAATACAAATGCAAAGTATTCCTGCTCTTTTATCAGGTCATGATATTATTGCTCAAGCACAAACTGGTACAGGCAAAACAGCTGCCTTCGCTTTAGCTATTTTAACTCAGTTAGATCTTAATAAATTAAAACCTCAAGCATTAATCTTAACACCTACTCGTGAGCTTGCAATACAGGTTGCTGAAGCTTTTCAAAGTTATGCAAAACATCTGCCTAATTTTCATGTCATACCAATTTATGGCGGACAAAGCTATACCATACAATTAAAAGCTTTAAAAAGAGGTGCGCAAGTTGTTATTGGCACACCAGGCAGAATTATGGACCATTTGCGACGCAAAACACTTATTACTTCAGCTTTGAAAACCTTGGTTATTGATGAAGCCGATGAAATGCTAAAAATGGGGTTTATTGACGATGTAGATTGGATATTAGAGCAAATATCACAACAACATCAAATCGCTTTATTTTCTGCAACCATGCCTCTTCCCATTCAAAAAATAGCTCAGAAGTATTTGCACAATCCTCTCACCATTCAAATACAGTCAAACACCAAAACGGTTGCTGCTATACAACAATTTTATACTTTAGTTTCTAATCAATACAAACTTGAAGCACTAACTCGCTTTCTTGAAATAGAGGATTTTGAAGCCGCCCTTATTTTTGTTCGAACTAAACTTGAAACCATTAACCTTGCTGAAAAATTAGGCGCAAGAGGCTATCATGTCATGGCTTTGAACGGTGATATTAAACAATCTGAGCGTGAAAGAATTATTACCAAGCTTAAAAATGGTCAGCTGGATTTAGTGGTTGCTACAGATGTTGCAGCTCGAGGAATAGATATAGAACGTATGAGTTATGTGATTAATTATGATCTTCCCTCTGATTCAGAATCTTATATTCATCGCATTGGCCGTACTGGCCGTGCTGGCCGTGAAGGAAAAGCTTTGTTGTTTATTAGTCCTAGAGAAATTCAGTCATTAAAATATATAGAGCGCTCAATAGGCCAACAAATAACTGAAATAAAGCCTCCATCAGCCAATAATATTACTGAAAAACGCATTCAACAATTAATGGAAAAAATTATTGCTGTTATTAACAAAGGCGAGTTAGAACCTTATTATTTTTCTGTTGAACAAATTATGAAACAATATAATTATAACGCACTAGACATTGCAGCTGCACTCTCTTATTTGACTCAACAAAAAAATCCTATACAAATAGAGGAAAAAAGCTTTATTGACAAAAATGAACATTTACCAAGTACTAATAAAAAGAATCACTCTAAGAATAAATCGAGGCCACGAAAATTTACTCGCAAAAAATTTAATAAAAATAGTAACTAAACATCAGCCCTATTTGTAATAATCTTACTCTTAGTTACATTAAGATGTATAAACTGCTGTTTTTCTATTCATGCAGCAAAGTTCACATAAGTATTGTCATGGCATATAACTTTCTTTACGAATACACCTATATCAGGCACTAAATAAAAGGTACAATATTACTTTATAAAAGATAAAGGGGACTTAATTATGCTTACAGAAATTAAATTAACTACACTCGCTTTATTATTTTTAACTACTACTTTAGTTTATGCCGACCATCCTAATTGTACAACTTATTTTACTGTGCGTAATTCAGTTCCAGAAAAGTTTAATTTAACTAATTGCTATAAAAACTTTGTTGCTAAAGCTCCAATCACTGGTTTTAGCTTAACTTGGCTACCCTCCAATCCATTAATAAATTTTAAATCATTATCTGCAAGTAGCATTATTTTAAAATACAATGGTTCAGCCATTCAACCAGGTAGCTACCGACTAAATTTAACTATGCTAAACAGCTTAAATCAAAGCTATCCTGTGCAATTTACTTTTCATATCTTGCAATAAGTGACAGCGATTACTTTTTATTGGTCGACAACAAGCTTACGTTTTGACTTATGGCCGGTAACACTTTGTCCATCATCGTGATGCAGTTTAGCAATATGATAATAAGACATCAAAATAACTGCTGCAATAACAATAAAGGTACTGTGAAAGGCATGGGCACTAAACTCAACATGCCGATGCCTTAATAAAAAAATTTGTAATAACAGTGCTGAGAACGCAACCGAAACACTACCCATAACTTGTTGCAAAGCTGCAGCCAAACTAATCATTTGGCCCAATAAAGTTGGCGTGGCATCAATTATATTGAGTGTTTGTAAAGAAGTATATTGTAATGAAATACTATAACCAAAGATAAATAAGCTGATTACTATTAATAGCTTATGGTCTATAGGTTGAATAAAGCAAAAAGAAATAATAACAAAAGCTAAGATAACAGTATTATAAAGCATTGTTTGCTTTAATCCCAGTCGATTTACAACTGCAGTTGCAAGTACTTTAGTCACCAACATACCCAAAGGATATGGCAATAATAATATCGCTGTTTTCATAGCAGAAAGATGATAAGTTAATTGATACATCAAAGCTAATAAAAAGCTAAGTGCACTGGTTCCTAAACGAATATTTGCACTACAGATTAAAGCAATCCGATAGGTACGTATTTTAAAAACAGCTGTATTAATAAAGGGGTTTATCTTGCGTTTATGATGTAGATAATATAATCCAAAACAAACTACTCCTATTAATAGAAAAATAAACTCATTAGAGAAAGGTAATGCCTCACTACCAATAATAGAAAAGGCAAACGCAACCCCAGCAACCCCCATACCAAATAATAAAAACCCCAACCAATCTAAACGTTCGACTTCGTGATTGACAAGATTAGGCATATATTTATTAATTAAAATAAGACCTGTTATGACAAAAGGAATATTAATAAAAAATATCCATCGCCAAGAAAAATAACTAACGATTAAACCACCAAAAATGGGCCCTAAAGCTGGGCCTAACAAACTAATAGTCCCTACAGTTGCCATAATTTTAAAAATTTCAGATTTGGGGTAAATTTTATTTAAAGCAATTCTACCGACTGGCAGCATCATAGCACCACCAACACCTTGCAATAGTCTTGCTAAAACTAATTGATACAGAGAAAAAGAGAAGCCACTGGCTAAAGATCCTAATCCAAACAGGGCAACCGAAAGCATAAAAATTTTACGTGTACCAAACCGATCGGCTAGCCAACCACTAACTGGAATAAAAACACCTTGACTTAATAAATAGCTAGTCACAGCCAACTTTAATTCAAGTGGTGATACTTGCAATGAACGGGCAATAGTTGGAATAGCAATATTTAAAATCATGCTATCTAAAGAATTAATAAAAAAAGCAATAGCTACTACTTTAGGAATAATTTTTCTTGTGTAGCTTGATAAATTTAATTCTCTCATACCTTAGCAAACCATGTTAATAACCGACAAAACTGTTTAATAAAAGAACTATTTAGATTTTTAATAAAAAATAAACCTCTTAAAAATCATGACACGCAATAATAAAAATACTGACATTCTCTCCTCAAGAACTTACTTAAAACCTTGAGTAGGATAATTTTATATAAAAATTATATAGTTATAGAGAATTTCTCTACTTAAATCTGTTATTTAAGTTTACTCAAATTATACCTTCAGGATTTTTTTAAAGCCATTTTTTACTGCTATACTGATATTACTAATTAAGAGAAAGGAGTCCATGATGAGACAAACGGTTAACCCTACCACGGGGAAAATATTAAAAACCTATCCAGAGATGTCTACCGAAGAGGTTTCAACAATTATTAATAATGCTCATAATGCCTACCTCTCTTGGCGACATACTAGTTTTACCGAACGTGCACAAGTATTAAAAAATACAGCCAAGTTATTACGCGAAAGAAAAAAAGACTATGCAAAACTAATGGCTTTAGAAATGGGAAAGCCCATTACTAGCGGTCAAGGTGAAATCGAAAAGTGTGCTTGGGTTTGTGAATATTATGCGGATAACGCTGAAAAATTTTTAACGCCACGAATTATTAAAACTGAAATGTATTTGAGTAAAGTTTGTTATCAACCCCGTGGTATTGTATTTGCTATCATGCCTTGGAATTTTCCTTTTTGGCAAGTATTTAGATTTGCCTGCCCTACTTTAATGGCTGGAAATACTGGTTTATTAGCTCATGCACCTATTTCTACTGGTACAGCTTTAGCTATTGAAGAATTATTTAAAGATGCTGGCTGCCCAAAAGACGTTTTTAGAAGCTTAATTATTAGTATTGAAGAATCAGCAAGGGTCATTGCAAATCCAAAAGTAACAGCTGTTACATTAACTGGTAGTGAAAGAGCCGGTAAAGCTGTTGCCTCCGAAGCAGGTCAAAACTTAAAGAAAGTTGTTCTTGAGTTAGGTGGTAGTGATCCTTATTTAATTCTTAAAGATGCTGATCTAGAGCAAGCAGCCGAAGCTTGCGTTGCCTCAAGAATGAGTAACACTGGGCAAGTATGTATTGCTGCAAAACGCTTATTAGTTGTTGATGAAATTCGTGAACCATTTGAAAAGTTAATTGTTGAGAAAACAGCTCGCTACCAAATGGGAGACCCTTTAGATGAAAAAACAAATTTTGGTCCCATGGCTCGCTTTGATTTACGAGAACAATTACATAAACAAATAGAAAAAACTATCACCGAAGGTGCTGAACTAGTCTGTGGAGGTCATATTCCTGAGGGCGAAGGCTTCTTTTATCCACCAACTATTTTACGTAACGTAAAACCTACTATGACCGCTTGCAAAGAAGAACTATTTGGCCCAGTCATTACTATCATCCCTGTAAAAGACGAAGCTGAAGCGATAAAATTAGCCAATGCAACACAATATGGTTTAGCGGGTGCAGTCTTTACTAAAGATACTGCTCGAGGTGAAAAGATCGCTACTGAAATGATTGAAGCTGGCTCTGTCAGCGTTAATACTTTTGTAGCTTCAGACCCACGCTTACCTTTTGGTGGCATCAAGCTCTCTGGCTTTGGTAGAGAACTGGCTGAAGAAGGAATACGTGAATTCGTCAATGTTAAAACTGTATCAATAAAATAATCAGTGTAGAGGTTACTATGAAGGCTTCAGATTTATTTCTCAGATGCTTAGAACAAGAGGGGGTAGAAATTATTTTTGGTGTACCTGGTGAAGAAAATGCTGATATTATGATTTCTCTTTTAAGCTCAAAAATTAAATTTATTACCTGTCGACATGAACAATCAGCAGCCTTCATGGCAGACATGTATGGTCGATTAACAGGTAAACCAGGCGTTTGTCTTGCTACGCTTGGGCCCGGTGCAACCAATTTAATTACAGGTGTTGCTAACGCCAATATGGACCATGCCCCTTTAATTGCTATCATAGGTCAAGCCAGCACTTCTCGTTTACATAAGGAATCCCATCAGAATATGGATTCTATTACAATGTATAAGCCCGTTAGTAAATGGGCGACAACTATTCGAGAAGGTGAAGTAATTCCTGAAGTTGTTCGTAAAGCTTTTAAAGTTGCAACCGAAGCCAAACCAGGTGCTGTTGTTATTGAGTTACCTGAAGATATTGCCAAAATAGATATTCAAACAAATCCTATTCTACCCAAAACTAGTATTTGTGCTCGCAGCACTGAAATTTTAAAAATCTCAACAGCCATGTCAATGATTAATGAAAGTAAATATCCTCTAATCATAGCTGGAAACGGTTGTATTCGAGAAAATTGTTTTGAGCAGTTACAAGATTTTTTAGAACGAACAGGTATTTATGCCAGTGTAACCTTTATGGGCAAAGGTGCTATTTCAGATGAACACCCACAATCGTTGCTTTGTGTAGGATTAGGCATGAAAGATATTAGTCTAAAAGCTTTTGATCAGGCAGACTTAATTATTTGTATTGGGTATGATTTAGTAGAATGGCCTCCTCATAGCTGGAATCCCAATGCTGATAAAAAAATTATTCACATTGATACCCTACCAGCTGAAGTCGATCAATATTATGATGTTGATTTAGAATTGGTGGGTGATATCCATGCTATTTTGGCTCAATTAAATCAACGAACTGAAGACAGTCATCATAGAGAGTTTAAGAACTTTGCCAAAATCCGCGAAGAAATTATTAAAGATATTTCTAACAATAATGAAGAATCCCCTGCTCCTATAAAACCTCAAAAAATCTTAAATGACCTTAGAGCTATTCTTAAAGATAAAGATATCTTAATTAGTGATGTTGGTGCTCATAAAATGTGGGTAGCACGACAGTATCCTACTTACTTCCCAAAAACTTGTTTTATCTATAACGGCTTTTGCTCAATGGGTGGTGCAATGCCTGGTGCTGTGGTAGCTAAATACCTTTATCCCGAAAAAAATGTAGTCGCTTTATGTGGTGATGGTGGTTTTATAATGAGTATTCAAGCTTTGGTAACGGCTGTACAATTAAAGCTCCCAATTATTGTAATGATTTGGGAAGATAATTTTTATGGTTTAATCAAATGGAAGCAAGAAGCTGCTTATCATGAAATTTCTCATGTAGAATTAGATAATCCTAATTTAGTAAAAGTGGGACAAGCTTTTGGATGCCATGCTATTCGCATTAATTCCTCAAATGAATTAATTCCAGCAATTGAAAAAGCCTCTATGGAAAAAGATAAACCGACTGTCATTATCGTACCAGTAGATTATCGGGAAAATATGAAACTAACTAAACACTTGGGTAAAATCGTTGCCCATTAAAGTGACGAGAAAATAAACAAAAAAAGACTATCTCTCGGATAGTTTATCTTTTAAAATTAGCTTTTTTTAACCTAATTAAAAGAAAAATTATGCCTAATATTTCTTGTAAAAATTGTGCTTTATCAAACTTATGCTTACCTTTTTCACTTAATAAACAACAAGTTGAAGAGCTTGACCAGAAAATTAAACGTCGTAAACCTATCAAACGGAGCGAAGCCCTTTATCGTAACCATGAAAAATTTACTACTCTTTTTGTGGTGCGTTCAGGGGCTTTCAAATCTGTCATTAATTATGAAACCCGTGAACAAATAACTAATTTCTTTTTTGCAGGAGAAATTGTCGGCTTAGAAGGCATAGCAAACCAACAATATATTACAACCACTACTGCTCTAGTTGATAGTTTTGTTTGTGAAATTTCTGCCGAAGATTTAACTCAATTTACAAGAAAATTTCCTTCTGTACAACAGCAAGCTTTGCAAATGATGAGTCAAGAAATAGTTCATAATACTCAAGCTTATTTTCACGGAGAAGCTACAGACAAATTATTACATTTTTTATTACATCTTTCTAAAAGATTTCAGCGCTATGGCTATTCGTCAAAACAATTTCAATTACCTATGGCAAAGCAAGAGATCGCTAATTACCTAGGTCTTGCTAGTGAAACTATCAGCAGAATTTTTACCAAACTCCAGTATGACAATTTAATTGAAATAGACAATCGTTATATTACTATAAAAGAGGCGCAGCATGGATGATTTATGACAATTAAACCAATTTTAAAAATGGGTAACCCTCTTCTTTTACAACGCTCACAAGAAGTAATTGATCCTGTAGCACCTGAAATTTCTCAGCTTATCACCGATTTATTTGATACTATGTATGCTACCAAAGGAATTGGTTTAAGCGCCCCACAAATAGGCATTAACTTACGCGTAATGATATTTGGCTTTGAAAAAAGTGAGCGGTATCCTAATGCAAAGCCGGTGCCTACAACTATTTTAATTAACCCAACTATTGAAATCTTAACACAAACTATGCAGGCAGGTTGGGAAGGCTGTATCAGTGTACCTGGTCTTCGTGGCGTTGTTTCTCGTCCTACCAAAATACATTACCAAGGCATTGATGAAAAAGGGCAACCCATTGACAGAATAGCAACTGATTTCCATGCCCGTATGGTCCAGCATGAATATGATCATCTTGAAGGTATTTTATTTCCACAGAGAATAACTGATATGAGACTATTTGGTTTTGAAAATGAAGTTTGGGACAAAATCATTACCAATAACATACCAGTATATGATTTATAGTTTTTTGCCTAAATTCCCATATAAAAACCATTTCCAGAGGCTAAAGAAGCTTTACAAGTTTGAGAATTTTTTTGTTGTTTACAAGCAGCTAACGCATTTTGGTGATAGCCCGTAGGCCCTACAGCTGAAATACAAGCAGCCAATAATAAGGGCATATATAATAAAGTTATTAATTTAAATAATTGCATATTTATGCTCGTAAAATAAAGGACTAATATTTAAACACGCCCTATAGCATAACAAAAATTTCAAAAAACTAAAGTAAAGTCTATTATTATAACCTCTAATCAAGTAAGATGATTAAATTATGCCTTATAAGGAATAAACTATGGTATTAAGCATTAGCGCGATTATTCTGTTTATACTTTTAGAAATATTTTTATTAGGCCTTCATAAGAAACAATATTCTTTTAATTTTCGAGTAATTGTAAGTCTATTATTAGGAATTAGTTTTGGTCTCGGTTTACAGTTTTTGGCGGGCGGTGTTAATGCTTTAGCTGTTAACGACGTTTTACCTTTTATGCAGTTTTTTGGATTAGGTTACATTGCATTATTAAAAATGTTAGTGATCCCCTTAGTTTTAACCTCTATTATTGCTTCGATTTTAAAGTTAGGAAGCTTAAGTGGCAAATTACTAAATCGCCTTGCTATACTAACTGTTATCTTATTACTTGGTTTAACTGCCTTAGCATCAGGTATTGGTCTTGCATTAGGTGACTGGCTCAATATAGGCCAAGGTTTAAGCCTACCTTCTGGTGTTTTTCAACCAGATCAATCCTATCAAGGGTTAGTTGCTACATTACTTGGTATGCTGCCCAGCAACCCTATTCTTGTGATGACCCAGGAAAATACAATTGCCTTAGTAATATTTGCTATTTTTATTGGTCTTGCAACTATGCTTCTTGCAAAAACTGATTCTAAGCAAGCCAAGCCTTTTAAGGATTTCATCTTGGCAAGTTTTCACATCAGTAAAAAATTAGCCAACATTGTCATAAGCCTAACGCCTTTTGGTGTCTTAGGACTAATGGGACTAGAAACAGCAAGCCAAGGATTTCAATCTTTAATTAGCGTTTTAAATTTTATAGGCGCCATGTATCTTGCCATGTTAGCGGTTTTAATTCTCCATTGTGTTATTTTATTATCAATTAAAATCAATCCATTTACCTATTTTAAAAAAGCCTATCAACCATTACTAGTTGCTTTTACAACCCGCTCAAGCTTTGGCACCCTACCTGTTACAGAAGAAACACTTAAAAACAAATTTAATTTGCCTCAAATTACAGCCAGTTTTGTTCCCAGTATAGGTGCTACAATAGGCATGAATGCCTGTGCTGGAATTTTCCCCGCAATGTTAGTAGCGATGGGAATGCATATTTTACATTTGCCCATTACCACTACGACTTTTTTTATGGTAATGTTTATTAATGCCATAGCTTCTTTAGGTGTTTCAGGTATTCCAGGCACCGCCTATGTTGCAGCGGCAGTTACACTTACCACACTCGGACTTCCTTATTCTATTGTGGGGATTGTACAAGGTATAGACCCTATCATTGACATGGGAAGAACAGCAGTAAATGTCAATGGCGTCATGACTTCAGCGTTAGTGGTAGATAAAAATTTAAGTCGCTACCACTTTAATTATGCTGATGATAAGCAATCTGCCATCGAAATCGATGGCAGTGCAGAAGAAACTGTTTAAGCTAATTCAAGAAGTAACTTATTTAAACGCTGGACAAACTCAGCTGGATTTTTTAAATGTCCGCCTTCAGCTAAAACCGCTTGATCAAACAAAATCTGAGTTAATTCAGCAAAGCGCTTATCATTCTGCTCTGATTTCAGCCGCAAAATAATGGCGTGCTCAGGGTTCAATTCAAAAATTGGCTTAGCTTCTGGTACAGGCTGACCGAGCGACTCCATAATACGCTGCATGTTAACATTCATATCATACTCATCAGCAACGATACAAGCTGGAGAAGTAGTTAACCGATAAGTTAAACGCACTTCCTTAACTTTATCACCAAGCACTTCTTTGACTTGTTTTATTACTGTTTCAAACTCATTTTCAGCCTGTTTATGCTGTTCTTTTTCAGCTTGATCTTCAAGCTCTCCTAAATTTAAGTCACCTCGAGCCACTGAAACAATTTTCTTATCAGAATATTCTGATAAATGAGAAACCAACCACTCATCTACTCGATCTTTCAATAATAATACTTCTATATCTTTCTTTCTAAAAATCTCTAGATGTGGACTGTTTCTAGCAGCTTCATAACTATCTGCAGTCACATAATATATTTTATCCTGCTTATCTTTCATGCGGCTAATATACTCATCTAATGAAACGTTTTCGTCAGACGAATCAGCATGAGTTGTAGCAAAGCGAAATAATTTAGCAATTTTTTCTTTATTAGTGAAATCTTCGGCAGGACCTTCTTTTAAAACTTTGCCAAATTCTTTCCAAAAGTCTTTATACTTATCTGGATGATCATAAGCAAGTTTTTCAAGCATTTCTAAGACTCTCTTTGTCAAAGCTAAACGAATGCTTTCTATAGTTTTATTACCTTGTAAAATTTCGCGAGATATATTTAATGGTAAATCTCTGGAATCAATAACACCTTTTACAAATCGTAAATATAAAGGCAAAAACTGCTCAACGTTATCCATAATAAAAATACGTTGTACATATAGTTTTAATCCTCGAGGCTGTTCACGATTATATAAATCAAAAGGGGCCCGAGCCGGAATGTATAATAAACTGGTATACTCTAAATTACCTTCTACTTTATTATGGGCCCAAACCAAAGGATCTTGAAAGTCATGAGCGATATGTTTATAAAATTCTTTATACTCCTCATCTTTAATTTTACTTTTTGGCAATGTCCATAAAGCAGTTGCTTTATTTACTGTTTCCCACTCTGGCTTCTTTTCTTCTTCTTTTTTATCTTCTTTATCAGCAAGTGGAGCTTTTAACATGAGAATAGGTAAATCAATATGATCAGAATATTTTGTAATAATACTTCGCACCCGCCAATCATCTAAAAATTCTTGTTCATCATTTTTAAGGTATAAAATAACTTCTGTACCCCTACCTGTTTTTTCAATGTTTTCAACTGAAAACTGACCCTTGCCATCTGATTCCCAGACAACACCGTGCTCAGCAGTTAAACCCGCTTTACGAGTTCTAACGATTACTTTATCTGCCACAATAAAAGCAGAATAAAACCCAACTCCAAATTGTCCTATTAGTTTGGCATCTTTTACTTGGTTACTACTCAATTGCGCTAAAAAGTCTCGCGTACCAGATTTTGCAATAGTTCCTAAATTATTAACCACCTCATCTCTAGTCATGCCAATACCATTATCACAAATAGTAATAGTCTTAGCCTCTTTATCATAACTAACATGAATATTTAATGTGGGATCATTTTCATACAGTGCAGCATCTCTTAAAGCCTCAAAGCGCAACTTATCAGCTGCGTCAGACGCATTAGAAATTAACTCTCGTAAAAATATTTCTTTGTTACTATATAAGGAATTAATCATTAAGTGTAACAACTGGGTAACTTCAGTTTGAAACCCCATGGTTTCTTTTTGTGCAACAACGGTCATTATTATCTCTCCTAAAAATCATGTTGTAATGCATATGGGGATAATAATTAATTTTTCAAGAGATGTATAAAATGTCGTCATTTAATATTAATCTTTTAAATCAATTCCTTGCTAAATCTTTTCAGCTACTAATAATTCATAAAATATGATCTAAATATAATCATTTTTTAAGTGCATCTCGCTTGTAACGGAGAAAGATTGCCTATTAAAAATAATCGGTTTAATATGCCTAGGGTTTTAATTTCAAGTCATTCTTTCTAATAGATTTATCACCAATAGGAAATATAATGCCTAAGACATTTGAACCACTACCAATTCTTAAATTAAGCGAACAAAATACTTATACTCATCCACCATTAGGACCTGAGCTCGTTTATATAACTGACCCAGCAGTTGATGTGATTATAAACTTTAGTCATGTTAAACCGTTAATTACCACTCCCACCCATACCATTGATCAAGCTAACGTGGATATGAAATTTTCTGGAACCCATATTATGTTAGTGGTTGAGGACGAAACAGTAGTAGGTGTAGTAAGCTCTGAAGATATTTTAGGTGAAAAACCAATGCATATTGCACAAGAACGCCGAATTAGACGTGACGAAATTTTAGTAAGTGCTGTCATGACTCCACAACATGAACTAATGGCGATTGATTATAAAGATGTAAAATATGCTAAAGTTGGCCATTTACTAACAACGTTAACTGAAAATAAACAACATTATGCATTAATTGTAGATACAGAAGAAAACTCTACTATGCAAACTGTTCATGGCTTAGTTTATATATATGATATTATAAAAAGACTGGATAATGACTTACCAACTGAATTAAAAGAAGCTCGCTCGCTTCTCGAATTACAAAAAAAATTACGCTAAGTTAATTATCGGTACTTGAGTTCAATTATGCAAAAAAAATTTCTTGACTATAGCATCGCTACCTTGCATCAAGTTGATACTTTAACAACATTAGATAACGCCTTTTTAGAACATTTAAAACCTCATGCACAACTCTATCAAGATTTTCAAGCTTATAGAAATGAATCAAGTCAATTAACTCCTATTCAACAAAGTGAAGTCATTATCGCTGCAGGCAAACTATTAGACCAATTTCTAATAAAGTTTTTTGATATTGAAGAAGCAGCCACAAAACTTGAATTAAAAACCTTAAGTCACCGCCCTATTTTTGTTTTTAAAAAATGGTATGTTTTACGTCGTGCCAAAAGACGTTTACAGCGTGAAGAATCCTTACCCAGTTTTACAGAATTGAATTTATGGTTAAATGAACAGCTCGGCCCTTGCCAAGATAAAGAACTTCAAATTGCAGAGTTTGCAGTACCATTTTTAGAGGATGAAGAAGCCAATAGTGAGATCATTGAAAAAATAACTCAGTGGTGTATTCAGGCCTTAAAAACCAAAGAAGGACAAGAAGCAACTCTTGGCTGGGTCTGCTTTAAATTACCTAATCGTACTGATTATCAACGGTTAATTCCTATTCAAATTGATCAGACTGACCATTTAAAACGCAGCACTTTTCCCAATGATAAATTAAGATATCGCGATGGTTTTAAATTAACTGATCCACGCATGTCTAGACGACAAGTGATGAGTGAAATTGATTATTGTATCTATTGCCACGATCACGATGGTGATTTTTGTTCAAAAGGCTTTCCTGAAAAAAAAGGTGATCCTAGTCAAGGTTTTAGAACTAATCCACTTAATAACATCTTAATTGGCTGTCCTCTCGATGAAAAAATCTCTGAAATGCATACTTTAAAACGGGATGGTTACTCATTAGGCGCCTTGGCAACAGTCATGATAGATAATCCTATGTGCCCAGCCACAGGTCATCGCATTTGTAATGACTGCATGAAGGCTTGTATTTATCAGAAACAAGACCCTGTCAATATTCCAGAAATTGAAACTAGAGTTTTAACTGATGTAATAAATTTGCCTTGGGGTGTTGAGATTTATGATTTTCTAACTTATTGGAATCCACTGCGTAAACAACAGCAACAAGCTAAATCTTATAATGGACTTAAAGTTTTTATTGCTGGAATGGGGCCTGCGGGCTTTACTTTGGCACACTATTTATTGATGGAAGGCTTTGCAGTTGTAGGAACCGATGGCTTAAAAATTGAGCAGCTTGATCCTCTCCTAATCAATAAGCCTATTAAAAACTACGAAGATATCAAAGAAGAGCTTGATAAACGTATCATGTTAGGATTTGGTGGAGTTGCAGAATACGGAATAACAGTACGTTGGGATAAAAACTTCTTAAAGCTTATTTATATTAGTCTATTGCGTAAACCCCATTTTCAAGTGTTTGGTGGTATACGATTTGGTGGCACTGTGACCGTTGAAAGCTTATGGGAACTAGGCTTTGATCATGCAGTCATTGCAGTAGGTGCTGGTCTTCCTAAAGCCTTGGCTATACCAGGAAGCATGGCAAAAGGTATGCGCCAAGCAAATGATTTTTTAATGGCACTACAATTAACAGGGGCCGCTAAAGATAATTCTTTAGCTAATTTGCAAATTCGCCTTCCTGCTATTGTAATTGGTGGTGGCTTAACTGGTGTAGACACTGCAACAGAATTACAGGCTTACTATATTGCTCAAGTTGAAAAAATATTAATTCACTATGAAATACTGAGCCAAGAGTTTTCAGAATCTGCCATTAGAAATAATTTTGATAAAGAGAATTTAATTATTCTTGATGAATTTTTAATGCATGCTAAAGCAATTCGAGAAGAACGAGCTCGTGCAAAACAAACCAATGAGAACCCCCATCTAATAAAATTGTTAAAATCATGGGGTGGCGTCACGATTGTTTATCGACGTGCAATACAAGACTCCCCTGCTTATCTCAGCAACCATGAAGAACTTAATAAAGCATTTGAAGAAGGGATATATTATTTAGAAGGGTTGCAACCTATTGCAGCTCAACTTGATGAATATGGTCATATTAATAAAGTATGCTGCGAAAAACGTTTACAAGATGCGGAAGGAAACTGGCTTGATGATCATCATACAGTTGAATTACCTGCCAAAAGTGTGCTAGTTGCGACTGGTGCTCAACCTAATATTGCCTATACTTTTGAACATGAGGGAACTTTTGTACGTAATCGCTTAGAATACCAGCCCTATGAAAATATTGATGAAAATCTAGTCATTGTTAAAGCCGCTGAAAATATTAAAGAGCCCTTATTTGGACCTTTTACCTCTTATCAAGTAGATAATAAACGAGTTAGCTTTATAGGTGATACACATCCAGTCTTCCAAGGCAATGTAGTCAAAGCAATTTCCTCAGCTTTGCGCTCTTACCCCAAGATTGTCGAATTATTTGGGGAGCTAACCAAACAAACCACAGACGAAACTGAGTATGAGTTATTTGCAAAATTTATTAGCGAAAGCTTTGCTAGCAAAATTACTGCCGTAACAAGACGTAGCAAAAATGTAATAGAGCTTACAGTACATGCTCCCTTAGCAGTAAAAAAATTTAAACCAGGTCAATTTTTTAGAGTACAAAATTATGAAACCTCTGCTATTGAAGTTGAAAAAACTAAATTACAAACCGAGCCTTTAGCTTTAGCTGGTTTTTATCCTAGCTTCGAACAAGGAACTATTAAGTTAATGATTATTGAACAGGGCGCTAGCACAAAAATGTGCGCTACTTTTAAACCCGGTGACTCCATTGCCCTAATGGGTCCAACAGGCGTCCGTAGCAAAATACCTCATGATCAACAAACTATTCTAATTATTGGTAACACACAGCAAAGTTTAGCTTATGTGCGTGCAGTAGGTCCAGCACTCAAAGCTGCAAACAATAGAGTTATTTATTTAGGCTGTTTTGCTTCAGCTGAAGAATTATTTTGTCAAACAGAAATTGAACAATGTACTGACCAAACTATTTGGTCCACCTTAGATAATTCTACTATCACGCCAAGTAGGAAAAATGACTACTCTTTTAATGATGAAGCTATTAATACATTGCTCAATATTTCTTTAGATAAAAATTTAATTGACTTAACTAACATCGATAGAATCACTGTTCTTGGCGACTCTTATTTATTGAAGAACTTTCAATTAGCACGCTCAACACTCTTACAACATAAATTAAAACCAAACGTTAAGGTATTCGGTGCTATTTATAGTTCCATGCAATGTATGCTTAAAGGTGTTTGCGCCCAATGCTTACAATGGCAAATTAATCCTGAAACGGGTCAGCGAACCAAAGCCGTCTTTGCTTGTTCATGGCAAGACCAACCCTTGGAATTAGTTGATTTAGATAATTTAGCAGAACGATTAGGACAAAACAAAGTTTGTGAAACTTTATCTAGCCTATGGTTTGATTATTTAAAAGTTAAAGCCTCTCCAGATCTAACCATTATCTGATACTTGAGACCTTATTTAACTTATTATTTCTATCCTTTTGACAAAAAAATAAATTTAGCTAAACTTAAATAATAAAACTCTATAGGACTGATTAACATGGAAGAAATAGTAAAACAGCGCAAAGAATTAATAATGGCTGAAATTATGCCCCCCGAGCGAGCAAACTTTACTGGCCATATTCATGGTGGTTATATAGTTTTATTATTAGATCGAGTCGCTTATGCTTGCACTTCTCGCTACTGTGGTAAAAGCGTTGTAACAGTTTCTATTGATGAAGTACTTTTTAAAAAATCTATCTTCATTGGTGATCTTGTCACATTTTATGCGAGTATTAATTATGTAGGCAGAACATCTATGGTAGTTGGCATCCGAGTAACTGCTGAAAATTTAAAAACTGGAGAAGTTAGACACACCAATACCTGTTACATTACTATGGTTGCCATTGATGATCAAGGCAATCCAACGCCTGTGCCTAAGTTAATACTCAATAATGATACCGACAGACGTCGCTATAAAGAAGCTGAAGAATTAAAACAATTACGAAAAGAGTATCAATTAAAAATGGCCGCTGTTAAATTAACAAAAGATTGAATTATTCAACCAAAACACTAGCAAATTAAAACCTTATATGCAGGGCTTTTCTAACAAGAAATTGTTAATTTAAAATGTTTCTAGAGAAAATCTTCACTACTTAAGAGATAAAAATAAAAACAAAGTTAATTTTCTTATTACCGAAAATGAAAAACCATGAATGACTGCTGAAATAAAATCTTCAAACAACCAACCTTTAAGTGAAAACTTGTTATATTTTCAAAACCAATTTAATACAAAATATGTATTTCAAACTGCCTATGCTATACCTCATATAGATGGGAATTATTTTGCAAAAAAACCCAGTTATTGTCTCGGCAAAAGCTTTATTAAGTCAATTACCTTAATTATTACTGGATAAATTTAAAGGGCAAATTCTAAATTGAAGTGCAACAGTCAAAAATGCTGTATATTCATGTTCTTGGGAAACTTGAATAGCTAGATCAATTGCATTACCCCCCTTCTCCTTAAAATAATAAAAAAATTTTATTATATTTTATAACAAAACTATTTTAGAATTTGTATAACTTTTAATGTTTAATATCTAAAGAAAAATATGTCAAGAATAGGTGTAGTAACTGTTACCATGGTTGGATCAAATATCTGTACTAATCATATTGTAGCTGAGGCTTTAAAAAATAACGTTAGTGGCAAACACCCAGAAATAGTAAGCATAGCCCTATCCTTTGATCGCTATAAATCTGCTATCGTGGCGAAAAACTGGAACAAAGTAGCCGATCTAATTCTTGAAACTATCAATCTATTACAACTTGCAGGTTGTGATTTTATTATTATTCCTTCCAATACCCCACATTATGCTTTTGAAAAAGTTCACCTCAAATCATCTCTACCAGTTTTTAACCTATTAGAAATCACTGCAGAAGAATGTGCTAAAAAAGGGTTTAAGCAAGTGGTAATAATGGGTACAAAAGCAACAATGGAAGACGGCCTTTATACTAAAGCATTAACATTAAAAAATATTAAACTGGTTATTCCTGATGTAACAACAAGAGAACTAATGGATACTCTCATTATGGACTATATAATTCCTTCGCGCCCAAATCACCTCTTACAAAACAAAATTAAATCTGCTATTTTAGATTTAAATTGCGACGCTGCAATTTTAGGTTGTACCGAATTATCAGAAGTTTATAATTCTAAAACTTTAGAAATGCCTATAATAGATACAACAAGGCTACTAGCCACCACTGCTCTTAAATATTCTATAAAGTTGGATAATTCAAGAATCTAGAGATATAAAAAGAAAGATATTTATTATTAACCATAGTTAAATTTATGGTTAATTTGCTCTCTTTATCTAGAGCTGCTTAAACATACCGACTTGTTTTATTAAAGTAAATAAACCAATTATAACTTTTAGAATATATGCCAACAATTAATTTCTGGAATTTAGTCCTCTTAAAAGTTAAAATGTGTAAAAATACAAGATTTTATTAATTATGTCTATTCAATTTAATCCAGCTGATAACTTAATCTCTGTCCTGCTATTACAGCAACAACAGGTTAACACTTTAACTGGGGCATTAGATATTTTTTGGCTTAAAAAAACTTATCAAGCAATTCCCTATTTAATTCAACATGATTCAAATACTATTGGTTATTTCTTTATTAATGAACAAAAGTCTCTACTGGAATTTTTTATTACAAACGAATATTTATTTTTATCTGAAACGGTATTTAAACAGCTACTTGACAAAAAATTAGCTAAAGAAGCTTACCTCAGCACACGTAATCCCAGATTATTGTCTTTATGCTTAGATTACGCAGTAAAAACTACTCCAGCTGCGTATTTATTCTATGATCTACTTCATATTTCTAAACAATCCTTACCCTATCAACTTATCTTAGCTACTCAAGATGATACTGATTGGCTCAATTCTTATGAACGCTCTCCTAGTGAAATAATAAAACATATTGATGAGAAAACTTTATTTATTCTTTCTGATCAAAATAATACTAGAGTAGGAATAGGAAAAATTTCTATTAATCCTTTACAAACTGAATATTCTGATGTAGGAGCATGGGTTAAACCAAATCATAGGAATAAAGGTCTTGGTACTTGTATAATTAATCAACTTAAAACTATATGCTATCAAAGAAAAGTAATTCCAACCTGTGGCTGCGATATTGATAATTTAACCTCTAAAAGAATGCTTGAAAAAGCAGGATTTTATGCCAATGATAGAATTTTAAAGGTATCATTTAAATTTTAATCAATGGGTTTAATTAGCTTACAGCTTATTACTTGGAACTTGACATGAAAAAAGTTTCTTTAATTACCGGCGGTGGTAGTGGTATTGGTAGAGCCTTAGCTAAAACGCTTGCTGAAAAAGATTTACAGGTTTATATCATTGGTCGTCGAACAGATAAATTAAAAGAAACTCAATATCTCGCGCCAAATCATATTATTCCTATTGCTGCAGACATAGCTACTACAGAAGGACGTTATTCTGTTGTTAAATTATTAGCTAATCAGTCTATTCATTATCTTGTTCATAATGCAGCAATAGTAGAACCTCTTAAAACTATAGATAAAATTACTTTAGAAGAATGGCACCATCTCATAGCTATTAATTTGGAAGGGCCATTATTTTTAACTCAATTATTTTTACCATTGTTTGTTAAAGGTTCTCGTATTCTTAATATCTCATCTGGCCTTGCTCATCGAGCATTTTTAGGTACCGCTGCTTATTCAATTAGTAAGTCAGCACTACATATGCTTTATCAGGTATGGAATGAAGAATTATCATCTCGAGGAATTCTTGCAGGCTCTATTCAACCAGGTGCTGTTGACACGGAAATGTAGGATTTTATTCGTGCAGACAAATCATTTATTAATCGACCTTACTTTGAAGCATTAAAAGCAGAAGGAAAACTTCTATCAGCTACTAAAGTAGCAGATGTACTTAGTTGGATGTTGCTATCTATGGATTCCAAGCAGTTCATTAAAAAGGACTGGCATATAGAAGATGATATTTTTTACAACTTATTAAGCATAAATAACAAAAATTAAGAAAATAAATTAATTGTTTAAGGCAGATGCTTCAATAAACCTTGTAAAGCAAAAATAATAGCTCGCTTTCTAATCTCTACCCTATCACCTTTTATAAGATTATGCTGGACAGAAACCAGATAAATAGGTTTATTTTCTAATTGTTGTAAAGAAACTTGATTAAAACCCTCCCCTTTTTTTTGAAAAGCAATTTGATTTTTAATAGTACTAGCTTGATTGCTTAACATGATTTTATTAGCCCAGGCAAACCATACAGTGCCTACAGGCTTACTTGGAGTTCCACCACCGGGTCCGGCAATACCGGTAATAGACAAAGAAACCGTTGCATAATTATTTTCTAGGGCCCCTAAAGCCATTTCAATTGCCGTTTGCTTACTCACAGCCCCTTCAGTAATCAAAGTAGCTGAAGAAACGTTTAAGAGCTCTTCTTTAGCTATATTGCTGTATGTTACCAACCCTCTATCAAACCAAGCAGAGCTACCTGCTATAGAGGTAATAGCATAAGCAACTCCACCTCCGGTACAAGATTCTGCGGTAACAAGCATTTGCTTACTAGCCAATAATTTTCGGCCCGCTTCCTCCGCAAACTTTATAATTTCAAGCTCTAACATAGTTGCTAAGCCCTACGACTAGGTTTAGTCATTGTTTCCGGTTTTACTATTCGATCAAATTCTGCTTCACTTAATAAACCCAACTCTAAACATGATTGTTTTAAAGTTAAATCTTTAATATGAGCATTATGAGCGGCTTTTGCTGCATTATCGTAACCAATAGTTGGTGCTAATGCTGTAACTAACATTAGAGAATTATTAACAAAATAATTAATTTTCTTTTTGTCGGCTTTAAGTCCTTCAATACAATATTTAGTAAAAGTCGTACAAACATCGGCAAGTAAAGTTAATGAGTGTAAAAAGTTAAAAATTATCACTGGCTTAAATACATTAAGCTCAAAGTTTCCTTGCGAACCTGCAAAACCAATTGCAGCATCATTACCCATAACCTGCACACAAACCATTGTCATGGCTTCGCACTGAGTTGGGTTAACTTTCCCTGGCATAATAGATGAACCAGGTTCATTTTCAGGAAGAATTAGCTCTCCTAAACCACAGCGAGGACCAGAACCAAGCCAGCGTACATCGTTAGCAATTTTCATCAAAGCAGCAGCCAGGCTTTTTAAAGCTCCACTTGCCGATACTAAGGCATCATGCGCTGCCAGATTAGCAAATTTGTTAACTGCTGTTACAAAAGGTAATCCTGTTAATTCAGCAATTTTCTTGGCCACTCGTTTAGCAAATTCAGGATGTGCATTAAGCCCAGTTCCCACTGCAGTACCTCCTGCAGCTAACTGATATAAATCTGGTAGCACTGATTTAATTCTTTTAATGCAAGCATCTAATTGTGCCACATAACCTGAAAACTCCTGCTCTAATGTTAAAGGTACAGCGTCTTGTAAGTGCGTACGACCAATTTTGACGATTTTACTAAATTCTTTTTGTTTTTTTGCTAAAGTATCACGCAGTTTTTTTATGGCAGGTAATAATTTATTAACTAACTGGCTAGCTGCTGCAATATGCATTGCAGTTGGGAAAGTATCGTTTGATGATTGCGACATGTTAACATGGTCATTGGGATGAACTGGATTTTTACTACCTAATTTACCTCCAGAAATTTGAATCGCTCGATTCGCAATAACTTCATTAACGTTCATATTGGTCTGTGTACCACTACCTGTTTGCCAAATATGTAAAGGAAACTGATCATCGTGTTTGCCAGCAATAATTTCTTCTGCCGCTTGAATAATTAATTTAGCTTTTTCTTTAGGCAGAATTTTTAACTCTGAATTAGTCAAGGCAGCAGCTTTTTTGAGATATCCAAATGCGTGAATAAGCTCTAAAGGCATTAAATCATGACCAATTGGAAAATGAATCAGAGAACGCATGGTTTGAGCACCCCATAACACATCACTGGGTACTTCAATTTTACCCATGCTATCAGTTTCAACCCTCATACTCGGTTTATTAGCTGCCATGATATTTCCCTCTTTGCTCTAATATTAAAAAATTCAATCTTCTAAACTCTTACTAACAATTTCTAATACATCCGTTGATAAACTTGGACTTGTTTTAATCCGTATCAATTGATCTTTCATTAACTGTTGCCGCACTTCATCAAATTTACGCCATTGTGAAAGAACAGTAACCAATCTTGCTGCTCCCATAGGATTAATCTTGTCTAACTGAATTATTTGTTCAGTTATGAACTCATAACTTTTGCCATCTTTGGTATGAAAACATTCAAAATTTCTTACAAAAGAACCTAATAAAGCTCTGACTTTATTAGGATTCTTAATATTAAATGCGGGGTGTTTTAACAGAGTTTTTACTCTTTCTAAGGTATTAGAACCTATTATTCTGGCTTGAACAGCAAACCATTTATCAATAACCAGATGATCACTTTGCCATTTCTGGTAAAACATCTCTAGTACTTCCTGCTGATAATTAACATTATAAATCACCAGAACACACAACGCTGCATATTCATCAGTCATATTGTTAGCTGCTTTAAATTGCTCATACCCTAATTGACCATAAGCATCTTCTTTGGCAAGTATTAAATAAAATAATGCGATATTTTTTAAAGCACGCTCAGCTGCTCTATGACTATTATATTCATAAGGTTTTTGAGTTAGGTTTTCTTTATAAACTACCAATAACTCTGTTTGCAGAGTTTCAGCAATTGTGTTTTGTAAAAATTTTCTAGCAGAAACCAAAGCTTCCACGTCAATTTTATCAACGAGTTCTATTAAATAATTTATTTCAGGCAAAGTAAACATTTCAGCAACTAAAGCTTTATCGACTTTTCTGTCTTTTAGTAACGTGTTTAAACTATCAAGATACTGTTGAGGCTTAGTCAACTTTTCTTTTGCCTGATACTGCTTCATCAATTTAAATAAGACTAAAGTTGCTAATTGTTGACTAGCTTCCCAGCGGGCAACAGCATCATTATCTTTCGCCATTAAAAAGGCGAGCTCTTCTTCAGAATAATTATACTCTAATTTAACTGGCGCTGAAAAATGACGTAACAATGAAGGAATTGGTTTCTCTGCAATATTAATAAAAGTAAACTCTTTATCTTTTTCTGTGAAATTAATTACATAAGTTTTACTACTAGTCAAATCCTGTCTACTTTGCAATGGTATATCTTCACCCGCTTTATTAAGCAGACCAAATGCAAAAGGAATATGTAGAGGATCTTTATGAGGCTGACCAGGTGTGGGTAAACAACTTTGTTGCAAGCGAATACGATAACTAGCTTTTTCTTGATCATAAGCAGTTGTTACTTTAATAATAGGGGTTCCAGCCTGGTTATACCATTTTTTAAACAAAGTTAGATCGATGTCACTTGCATCTTGTAGTGCTTGCACAAAATCATCACAGCTTACTGCCTTACCGTCATTACGGCTGAAATAGAGATCTGTGCCTTTTCGAAACTTTTCAGGGCCTAAAATAGTCTGCAACATACGAATAACTTCAGCCCCTTTTTCATAAATAGTAACAGTATAGAAATTATTAATTTCCATGTAAGAATCAGGGCGAACAGAATGTGCTAAAGGACCGGCATCTTCTGGAAATTGAAAAGTACGAAATTTTTTTATTTGCTCAATCCGCTGAATGGCTTTGGACCCTACTGCTTCAGAAAAAGAATGATCACGAAAAACGGTAAAGCCTTCTTTTAAACTTAATTGAAACCAGTCTCTAACTGTTACTCGATTACCTGACCAATTATGAAAATATTCATGACCAACCACTGCATCAATATTACTATAGTCCAAATCAGTCGCGGTTTTAGAATCAACAAGAATATATTTATCATTAAAAATATTTAAGCCTTTATTCTCCATAGCGCCAAAATTAAAATCATTGACAGCAACAATCATAAAAATATCTAAATCATACTCTCGACCGTAAATTTCTTCATCCCATTTCATGGCTTTTTTTAATGCTTGCATAGCATAATGACATTTAGCAATGACGTTTCTTGCTGCAAAGATCCTTAAAGTAACTTTTCTTTTTGAACAAGTAACAAAATAATCTTCAATCACAGCAAGATTGCCAGCAATCATAGCAAATAAATAACAAGGCTTTTTAAAAGGATCGTGCCATTTTGCATAATGACGACCCTCTTTTAAATTACCCTTCTCAATCAAATTACCATTTGATAACAAGACAGGATATTTTTCTTTTTTAGCAATAACCGTCGTGGTAAATACCGCCATGACATCGGGACGATCAATATAATAACTAATTCTTCGAAAACCCTCTGCCTCACACTGCGTACAAAAATTGCCACCCGAATTATAAAGGCCCATCAAAGCTACATTCTCTTGGGGGTTAATTTTGCTTGTTAATTCAAGAATAAATTCATCAGGCGTATTAACAACTGTTAAGCTGTCATGCGTTAACTGATAATGATCAGCAGTTAAAGTTTTGGTGTTTAGCTTGACTTCTAGTAGTTCTTGATTTTCTCCATTGAGAATAAGCGTACTAGCTGGATCATTAGGATTAACTTTAACAAATAATTTGCTGTAAACAAGCACATAATCTTCAAATAAATCAATAGTTAATTCTACTTTATCAATCCAGTGAGCAGGTTGTTTATAATTTTTACGATATTTTATTTCTGAATTAGACACGATACTTCCTATTCAATATTGGTAATAAATTAGTATAGCGATTCTCTTATCAAACTACAAAAATTTCAATTGCTTTTAGTATATTAATCGGTAGTTTCCCATAAATTTATTTTATCAGGATTCACCAATGTCTTAACAATATCTTGATGAGATAAAAGCTCTTCAGGTGTAGGTTTGATAATAATTAAATTTTCGCGAATACGCTTTGGCACAGATACCTGGCCATCGATTTGAGCTGTAGTTTCTTGAGCTAAGCCTTCAACAAATAAACTTGCTTGACCTCCGGTCATAGCAAGATAAACTTGCGCTAAAATTTCAGCGTCAAGTAAGGCACCGTGCAACTCACGTTGAGAGTTATCAATTCGATAACGCTTGCAAAGTGCATCCAAACTGTTACGTTGACCTGGATGAGTTTTTCTTGCTAATACCAAGGTATCAAATACCTGACAAATTTGTTGAACTCTTTTTATCTCTGCTTTAATTAATTTTAGCTCATAATCTATAAAACCAATATCAAAGGGAGCATTATGAATAATCAACTCAGCACCAGAAATAAAGTTGATAAAATGGCTAACTATTTCTTTAAAGCAAGGCTTGTTACTTAAAAATTCATTTGTAATACCATGGACTGCTAAAGCTTCTTGCTCTACCTCTCGTTCTGGATTGATATATTCATGAAAATGACGCCCTGTTAATCTTCTATCAATTAACTCTACACCACCAATTTCAATAATTCGATGGCCCAACTTAGGGTCTAAACCAGTCGTTTCCGTGTCTAATACAATTTGTCTCATCTTAAAGCCCTATTAATTCATCTATACCTTGATTAGCTAATCGATCCGCTTGCTCATTATCAGGATGACCATTATGCCCTTTTACCCAACGCCAATCAATTTCATGAAGCTTAACTAAAGCTACTAACTGCTGCCATAAATCTACATTTTTTACAGGTTTTTTATTACTTGTACGCCAATCGTTAAGTTGCCATTGTGTAATCCACTCGGTAATCCCTCGTCGTAAATATTCAGAATCTGTCGTTAAAATAATTTTTGATGGGCGTTTGATTGCTATCAAAGCAGCAATAGCTGCCATCAATTCCATACGATTATTGGTCGTTAATCTTTCACCCCCGTACAGAAACTTTTCTTTATCCCCATAACGTAAAACTGCCCCCCATCCTCCTGGCCCAGGATTACCACGACAAGCCCCATCTGTAAAAATCTCAATCACATGCTTCATATTTTATGTTGTTCCTGCTCTGCCAAGGTTGTCGTAGGAGTTGTAATGGCACTATTTTTTAAAACTTTAGGAACCTCATGCCATTTTAAACGTAATGGTGTTACCCCATAGACTCGTTTTTTAGCAACAAGCATATAAACCGCACCTGAAAAAGGTAATAAAACTCTAAAAAATGCTTCTAAAAAAGCTAGCTTTTTAAATAATCCAAAGCGTTTAGCATGCGGTCTATACAAAAATCTTTTTGTTAATACAACTTCGTAATTAAGTAAGGTAAGCAAATCTTTTATATGCCAAATTGAATGAAAGTTACCACACCAAGGCACTTTAAACCGCATTGAAAAAATTCTCCTTAGCCCCCACAAACTGTAGGGATTAAAACCAAGCACTACCATATAGCCCTCTGGCTGCAAACAGATATTAGCTTCTCTTAAAATGTGACTGGTACGTTTACTAAAATCTAAAGTATGGGGTAATAAAATAAAATCAACACTACATGGTAATAAAGGAATTTCATCAGGATGGGCAACAATACAATGACAGGTTTTATTAGTAGAAGAAATATCGGGTGTAACAAGTAGTGATTGTTTTGCTGGTGAGCTAGTAAGGAAGGCCTGTTGTTCGGCAGCACCTATCACTACCATACAGTTAGCCGACTTACCGTACTTTAATTTTTTTACTGCCTTAACCTCAATATTTAATACCTCTCTGCCTGTCTCGGTACTTAGCCAATTATTAAATTTTTCATGCAAATTTTTTTTCATTTAATATATTTTCTCACAGTAACTATACAGCAATCGAATATTTCTTTATGCTTTAGAAATGATAGATGTTATTCCCATTCCGGCTTTTAAAGATAATTATATCTGGGTTTTAATTAATAAAACGACTAATCAATGTATTGGTGTTGACCCAGGTGATGCAACCCCTTTGCTAGATTTTTTAGCACAACATCAATTAACACTATCGGCTATTTTTATTACCCACCACCATCCTGATCATATTGGTGGTATAGCTACTATCCTAAAAGATCATCAAGTACCTGTCTATGGACCTCGTAAAGAAAATATCTCTTTTTGTACTCATCCATTAATCGAAAATGATATGGTCAGCATTCAATCATGGCCAGTAGAGTTTTTGATTAAAGAAGTCCCTGGGCACACCCTTGGGCATATTTTTTTCTATAGCAAACCTTGGTTATTCTGCGGTGACACACTATTTAGTATAGGCTGCGGCAGATTATTTGAAGGCAGCCCTGAGCAAATGTACAGCTCTTTAAAAAAAATTACTGAGCTACCGGATGAAACACAAATTTATTGTACTCATGAGTACACACTAAATAACATTAAATTTGCGCAAAAAGTAGACCCTAATAATGAGAACCTTAACCAATATCAGCATCATTGCCAAATTTTACGTGCTAAAAATTTGCCTACTTTGCCTAGTAATTTAGCTTTAGAAAAAGCCTGTAACCCTTTTTTACGCTGTACCAATGCACTCATCAAAAAAACTGTTGAAGATTACTGCCACCAAAAATTCGATACCTCTGTCCAAATTTTTGCAGCATTACGCGCTTGGAAAGACAAATTTTGATCTAATTTTGTAACAAAAGCTATTTTTAATTGCTGTAAACTCCAATCTGATGCACAATACGCCACTTTATATGATTAATAAAATCAAAATGAGAAATTGGCTAACAAGGCTGTTAAAAATTCTGCTAGTAACTGCACTGATGGGAACCTTAGCAGCTTGCGCAACTAATGACAGTTATACAAGTGGCTTAGGTGAAGGCAGTATACAAGAAGTTATTGAATATAAATCAGCCCCTGATTTATGGCAAGACTTAAGTAGTAATTTTAATTTGCCTCAAGAAACTGCTAATAACCCTGCCGTTAAAGAACAATTAGATTGGTATGTCGCTCATCCTGGTTATCTACATCGTACCTTTATGCGTGCTAAGCCCTACTTATACTATATCTTCCAGCAAGTAAAAAGGCGCGGCCTTCCTGCAGAAATTGCACTGATGCCAATGGTTGAAAGTGCTTATAACCCATTTGCGATTAATATGGGCAGCGGGGCTTCTGGTCTCTGGCAAATGGTAACAGGTACTGCTTTAGGCTTTGGTTTAAATGTTAACTGGTGGTATGACGGTCGACGCGACATTGTTGCTTCAACCAATGCTGCTCTAGATTATCTTGCTTATTTAGGTAATTTCTTTAATGGTGATTGGCTCTTAGCGATTGCTGCCTACGATACTGGCGAAGGTAATGTCCAACATGCTATCAATAATAATGCTAGAGTAGGTAAAGATACTGATTTCTGGCATTTAACATTACCACGTGAAACCCAATATTATGTTCCCAAAGTCTTAGCGCTTGCTGTACTGATCAAAAATCCTGAACGTTATGGCATCAAACTTCCTTATGTTCCAGATGCCCCTTATCTAGCACAAGTCAATGTAGGTACACAAATTGATCTTCACACTGCTGCAAAAATGGCTGGCATCAGTCTACAAGAATTTACTACTCTTAACCCTGGTTTTAATCGTTCAGCTACTGCTCCAAACGGCCCTTTCAAAATCTTATTGCCACTTTCAAAAGTTCAACATTTTGAATCTAACTTAAGACAATCAACGGGGAGCTCTACGCAGCTAATAGTTCATCATGTAACAGTTGAACCAGGTGACACCTTAAATAGTATTGCTAGACGTTACCATACTACAGTAGATTTAATTGAAAAAGCCAATTCCTTAACTTCACATACCTTAAAACCTGGACAAGATCTTATCATATCTAACCAACCAGAAGTGACTGGGCTAGGTGCCGATCAGTATACTAAGTCTTTATATAATATTCCTGAACCTGATGTCATTCATTATACCGTAAGACCTGGCGAAACGTTATTTTCACTCGCCAGAAAATTTAGAGTTACCCCTAACGATATAGTATTTTGGAACAGCTTAAAATCAGAGCAAATTTTACCTGGTAGCACACTTGCTATTTTCCCACCGCCTCCACCCAAAGAACGACCTACTATTATAACGCATGTATTAACCTATCGTGTTAGACCTGGTGACGATTTAACCCAAATTGCGAAACGTTTTCATGTTTCTGCGAGTTTGTTACAAAGAGAAAATAATTTGCACGGAAATAATATTCGGGTAGGACAAATTTTACGAATTCCTGGCACTGTGATTCATATTATACCTGAAAGATATGAAACTACCCCGACTAGAAAACTTAGCCCTCACGAATCAGCTATAAGATCATCTACTGCTTTGGTAGATAAAGCGCACTATGCTAAAAAAATAAACATAAAGACCCCTGCTCGTATTGCTAGCTACCATCAAGTAGCAGTACGTTCAAAGGAAAAGCCAGCTACTCATTATCAAGTAAAACATGGTGATACCCTTTATTCCATTGCCAGACGATTTAATATGTCCCCAGAATATTTAATGAAAATAAATCATATTAGCAGTCCTAAGCAATTATATGCTGGCCGCTCTTTAAATGTTAATTAATTAAACTTGCCACAAAGTTTCAGACTCACCCATTTTTAAAGCAACATATCGTGCCATGACAAATAACCAATCGCTTAATCGATTCAAATAAACAATAATGGTTTCCTCTAAGGGTTCAGCTTCAGCCAAACTTAATATTTCTCTTTCAGCACGCCGGCACACACTTCTGGTGATATGTAAACGTGTACTCACCTCTCCTCCACCAGGTAAAATAAAAGAGGTTAAATTAGATAACTCCTCATTATATTGATCAATTTCTTGCTCTAATCTTTCAATGTCTTTCATCTGAATAATTGGTGTATTAGCCCGTCGATAGCTAGGTAATACAGCTAGTTGTGAACCAAGATTAAAAAGTTCTTGCTGAATTTGTCGCATTAGTAACAACAAGGCTTGTAAATTTGTTTCAGTTTTAAGCACTTGAATACTCCAACCCAAAAATGAATTTAATTCATCCACCTCTCCAATAGCCTTTATTCGTAATGAGGATTTTTTTACTCGTAAACCAGCCGCTAAATGTGTCTCACCTTGATCTCCTAGTCGAGTATAAACTTTAGTTATTTTCACCATTTTTATTAATCCTAATTTAAAGAAAGTAGCCTTAAGTAATTTTTCTAACACTAGTTTAACTTCATTTACAGTAAAAGCTATTAACTCTACTTTTTCTTACTAAGTAACTATTTGTTTTACAAATTAAGGTTCACGTTACTCACATTTTCTGTGGATAACTTTGTTAGTAATACTGGGATTTATCCCGCAAAGCGGCATTTCACCATACTTTTTACAAATTGAATAAACTCTAGCCATTAAAAATTTTACTTAATAATCAAATAGTTATAATAATGTTTCTTTTTTAACTGTCTCTCTTACGCAACTGCTTAATAAAAAATCGAGTCAGTGCATAATTGTGTAAAAAGGCTTACAAACGCTTAGCAATTTAGTCATTATTTTAACCGAATAATCTTTTTTGTTTAGCTTTTACACTTAAGTGAGGCCATTTATTAAAGCCTATAACATTTTCTTAAAGACAGCCTAGATGCTTTAATCTATTCTAACTAAGAATAAAAAGTCCAAGCTGAGATTTGATATAATCACTATGATGAATACTTCTTGCTATCAACAATTATTTAAGAATATTGATCCACTCAACTCACTAGTTCTTACCCCTAACAAACGTTTGGCTGCTCGTATTCATCAAGAGTATGCCCGTTATCAAAAACAAACGGTCTGGCAAACACCCGCTATTTTACCATTAGATACCTGGTTAGAAAATTGCTGGCAACTTTTAGTGACTCAAGGACAAACTAACGGTTATCTTTTATTAAATAACCAACAAACCCAGCTCATCTGGCAACGGCTTATTAAAGAAGACTGTACAGAAAACTTACTTAACCTAAACGCCACCTGTCAACAAGTCAATAATGCCTGGCAACTTTTACAACAATGGCAATTGGATCCTAGCGATCCCAGACTAGCACTAACATTAGATCATCGTTTATTTTTAAAATGGGTAGAAAACTATCAACAAATTTGTTTAGACAATAAATATCTTGATCAAGCAAGTTTAAGTCAATGGCTTAGTCAATCTTTCAATAACCTGACTCTTAACCCTCCTTCTCATATTGTCTTAGTCAGTTTTACTGAATTACGACCGGATATTGATTACTTAATGACTCAATTAAAAAACTTAGCTTGTAAGATTAATGAATGGCAACCTAAAATAATTAATCTTTCTAAAACAACTTTATCATTACCAGATAAGATGGAGGAAATTACGATTGTTGCTAAATGGGCAAAAACCATTCATCAGCAACATCCTCAAAGTCAGATAGCTTGTATCTTTCAAAATATAACCCAAGATCGTCAATTAATCGAGCAAGCCTTTTATGAAACCTTTGGCATCGATCAACAAATTAACAACGACTTGCCCTTTGCACTATCAAGTGGAACTCGGTTTGTCACCATACCCATTATTCATGCTGCTTTAAATTGTTTGCAGCTAAAAACTAAATTAATTGCTTTTGAAAAAATAAAACAATTTCTCTACTCTCCTTTTTTCATTGCCAAGGAAGAAGAGCTCTTTCAACAAGTTTTATTCGTTAGCATTTTGCAACAAACTGAACAGGCTACTTTTTATACTAACCAACTTTTTTTTCATTTGAAAAAATTTAATGCTGAACTCTGTATACACAATGCACTACAAGTATTTTTAAATGAGCCTATTCCTAACTTACAGTTACCAAGCCAATGGGCAGAATATTTTTCAAAACTATTACAAATGGTAGGTTGGCCAGGACAACGCTCATTAACCAGCTCAGAATATCAAGCCTGCCAGCGCTGGCTACGGCTATTAAATGAGCTGGCTTTATTAGATACTGTTTCAGAACCACTCACTTACTCAGAGGCATTACAGCTATTAACTGAACTTGCTGTCGATACCATTTTCCAAGCAGAGTCTTCACAAAGTCATATCCAAATCTTGGGGTTACTAGAAGCAGTAGGCATGACTTTTGATTATATATGGGTCACAGGGCTTGACAGCAAATCTTGGCCGCCTCTTGCTAATCCTCATCCCTTGATTCCTATCGCGTTACAGCGCGAACTCAATATGCCGCATTGTTCTGCCGAACGAGAGTTAGTTTTTTGTCAACGCTTAACGGAACAGTTATTGACAACTTGCCAACATTTTATTGCTAGCTATGCAGAACAAGACAAAGAAATTATTTTACAAAAAAGTCCTTTACTAAAGGACTTACCACTTAGTCAGTTAGAATCTTTATTGCCAACTGAAATTAAATCAATTAAGCGGCCGTTAATAGAATATTTTATCGATGAACAAGCTCCACAAGTTACTGCAGATGAAAAAATTAAAGGTGGGACAGGATTACTTAAACGTCAAGCAGCGTGTCCTTTCCGCGCGTTTGCAGAATATCGTTTATTAGCTAAACCTATAGAAAATTACGCATTAGGTATTGATGCCAAAACCAAAGGTAAATTAATTCATAAAGCTTTAGAACTATTATGGAAACAACTTAACTCACAAGCACGTTTACTTACCTTAACCGAAACTAAGCAAAATAACTTGCTGTATGCAGTGATTGAACAAACCTTTCAAAGCATTAATATACCTACTCAAAATTATGCTTTAATTTCCTTAGAAAAAACTCGTCTTCACAAACTACTTACAGAATGGCTGTCTTATGAAAGAAAAAGACCAGCATTTGAAGTAATAGCCACTGAAAAGTGGCAATCCGTTAAACTTAATGAATTAACTTTGAAAGTTCAAGTTGATCGAATTGATCAAACTCGGCAAGGCTCAATGATTCTTTTAGATTATAAAACTGGTAAAACTTCTATTAACGATTGGTTTAGTCAACGACCCAATGAACCACAACTACCTTTATATACTTTAGTCTGCTCCGGACCTATTACAGCTATGGCTTTTGCCCAACTAAAAGCGGATGAAATTCGTTTTAAAGGAATCACGCTTACTACAGAAGGATTACCAGATTGTGACCTCCCTGAAAAAATTAAAGACTGTTTACCCAATTGGGAAAATCAATTACAACTTTGGCGACAAACACTTCTTCAGCTCGCTGATGATTTTATAGCAGGTAAAGCGTTAGTTGACCCTAAAAATCCACGAGAAACTTGTCAGCAATGCCATTTATCGAGTCTTTGCCGAGTTCACGAAACTATTAATATAGATTAGCTTGAAATCCGTAGAATCTATTTACTAAAATTTAATTAATACTCTAAAGGTAAAAAGGATTACTTACTTTTACCAGCTTTCATCCTTATTTTACCTGGTGTTTATCATTGATTTAAAGCATCAATGATTTCTTACAGGACATAATGGTAAGTATCCTGATGAATGAAATCTTATTGACTAGAAGAAAAATAATTTTACTTACTTCTTCTCTTCTGTGGTTGCGAACCACCCTTTTGATCCATCTTGCTAAGCACTTGTGGTTCATTTTGCTTACGTGTTACTGCCTCTTTGGAAGCGTCTGAAGGCTTCTTACTTGATAGCTTTTGGTTTCGTGCTTGCGCTCCTTTTTGTCCTATTTCTTGTCTGCTAGTCATAGTTAGTCTCCTTGTATTTAATTAAAATAACACTATTTTATTCTTTGTCATCTGCTTTGCTACCCTGAGAGCGAGAGCTATCCTTTTGCCCCGTTTTATTAATAGCTTGTGGGGCATGCTCTTTTATAATTGCTGCTGCTTCTTTGGAAGCTTCTGAACGTTTTTCAGATGAAAGACTTTGCTTACGAACTTCAGTATCTTTTTTATTTGCTTCTTGAGTTGTGGTCATGTTATCTCTCCTAATTTTAATTGCCTAAAATAAACTTCTTTTTGTTTTTAATTATTATGAAATATTACTTTTTCATTGTAAGTAATCTAACTTACTTACTTCGGGTAGGACATCAATTAAGAACAGAGATTTTATCTCGCAAGTGATAACGGCTTTGAAAAAATTAAAAAATAAACTTTAAAATTAATTGTTGCTGACTATTTATAGGATATTAATTTAAAAAATTACTCTATCCACTTTGCTCATTACATTTTGTTACCTATAAATTGTTAGCACTGGAAACAAAAACTTTTTATTAATTCATTACCTTGGTCATAGCTAATAATGAAAAACTTACTAGCCCTATATTTTTTAAATTTTAACCTTATCGTAAAATTTGTACCCAAAAGTGTGGTGAAACACACTTTAAACTCACCGTGGCAAACCATTTTGTAAAATTTTTATTTTTTTAATTACTCACAGATTCTGTGGATAACTGTGTGAAAAAGATTTGGGAAATCCTTGCAAAAACTCTTTTTACCCTTGTTTTGACTATATAATAGACACTGTTTTTATACAAAATATTTAAACTTATCAAAAGTTTAATTAAAAAAAACTAAACTTAGCTCGGGGTTTAAAAAAGTCGTGTGAAAATTACACAGATCTATAGACTTGTGCACAAACCCGTTAAGAGAATGACTTTGATGACTCTTGTCAAGAGAGAAAAATATATTTTTCAAAAAATATTTGCTTTTTTTAGTAAAAATAAAGAACAAATCATTAAGAAAAAGATTTTAATATGTTTATAAATGTACAATTTATTTTTCACCTTTTACAATACTGCAAGCACATTAATGAATGAAAGACCATGTTACAATTAGCAGATAGTCATGCTCGTCAACAAGCTTTAACGCCCAATCAATCTTTTATTGTACAAGCGCCGGCAGGATCAGGTAAAACTACTTTATTAACACAACGCTTTTTATGTTTGTTAACTTATGTCCAGCAACCAGAAGAAATACTAGCTATTACTTTTACTAAAAAAGCCGCCCACGAAATGCAAACTCGTGTCAGAGCTGCACTAGAATTTGGCACTTTACCCAAACCAGAAGAACCTCAACAATCTGTATTATGGCAATTAGCTCAAGAAGCCTTGGCTCAAGATGCTAAATTTAACTGGCAGCTGCTTAATAACCCTAATCGTTTACAAATTAAAACCATTGATTCACTTTGTCATAGTTTAACCAAGTTTTTACCCTTACTTGCAAAGTTTGGAGCCGAACCACAAACCAATCCCACACCAGAACCACTTTATCAACAGGCCGTAGAAGCTTTATTTGAAGAATTAAAGGAAAAAACTCCCTGGCAGACTTATTTAAAAACTTTATTATTGCATTTAGACAATAATCTACAAAAAGCAGCAACACTGCTTATTGATATGTTGGCAAAACGTGACCATTGGCTACCTTTAATTATTCACCATCAAACGGAAGAGGAGTTAAGAAATGAACTAGAGCAAGGCTTGCAAGCTATTAACAACGAATGTCTACAGAGAGTTGAAAAAGAATTACAGCAAGTTAATGTAAAAAGTGAGCTATTCACATTAATTAATTTTGCAGCAAATTATAATTCAGAATTGGCTTGCTGGCTCAATTTATCAAACTTTCCAACAACTACTGTGGAAAATAAAGTTGCCTGGCTTACTATTGCTGAACTCTTGATCACTAAAGATTGTGTCAATTGGCGAACAACTGTCACGAAAGCACAAGGGTTTCCTGCTGCCAAGACTATTAAAGATAAAGATGAGGCCTTATGCTGCAAAGCAATGAAAGAGCAAATGCTAACCCTACTCACTTCTCTTCACAATAAGCACTCATTGTTTACAGCTTTAATTGATTTAAAAAATACTCCATCTATACGCTATACTGATTCACAATGGCAAATACTTTACGCTTTATTAAGACTACTGCCAGTACTTTGTGCATATTTGCGACTTGTCTTTCGAAAAACAGGAGAAGTAGATTTTACTGAAATGATGCTAGCAAGTTTATTAGCGCTAGGCAGTGAAACCGAACCGACTGATTTAGCACTTAGTTTAGACTATAAAATCAAACATCTCTTGGTCGATGAATTTCAAGATACTTCCTTGTCTCAACTACGTTTATTAGAAAAGCTAACTGCTCATTGGCAACAAGAAGATGGTCGCAGTTTATTCTTAGTGGGTGATCCTATGCAATCGATTTATCGGTTTAGAAATGCAGAAGTCAGCTTGTTTTTACAGTGTAAACAACAGGGTATTAATCAACTTCAACTCAATCCCTTAACCTTAACTACTAACTTTCGTTCTGAACCACGCTTAGTAGAATGGTTTAATACCGTTTTTGCTAAAGTATTTCCTAAGCAAAATAACCCTACTTTAGGCGCCATTTCTTACACCGCTAGCACAACGCTTAAAGCTGAGCAAACTTGCAAAATTACTTACGAATTGGCGTTAACCGATCGACTCGCTGAAGCCAATTATATTGTCGAATTAATTAAAAAACTGCAAGCTGAGAATCCCTTACAATCTATTGCTATCTTAGTGCAAGCTAGAGGTCAGTTAGCAGAAATTTTACCTACTTTAAATCAAACAAAAATAAAATATCAAGGCATAGAACTTGCTACCTTAAGTGAACAAAGCCATATTCAAGATTTATTAGCTCTAACCAAAGCTATTCATAACCTCGCAGATCGTACAGCCTGGTTAGCTATTTTACGAGCTCCCTGGTGTGGCTTAACCTTAGCTGATTTATTAGCAATTAGCCAAACCAATTCTAAGCAAATCATTTGGCAGCGCCTACATGAAGAAGATTTATTAACCCATCTGCCTGAAACAAGTAGAAAACGTCTTGCTTTTTTTAAAAGAATGATGACAGCTGCTTTAGCAAGCAAATTTCGTAAACCTTTAGCCAATATTGTAAAAGAAACCTGGGAGGATTTGGGAGGTAAAGCACTATTTGCTGAAGCTCATAAGCAGCAAGACTGTCAAATTTATCTGCAATATTTAGCAAATCAAGAGTTGGCTGGTGATCTTCAGGATCTGATACAGTTCGAAGCTGAATTAAATTGCTTATATGCAGAACCCCTGAAAGAAGAGTCTATTCGTTTGTTTATTATGACTATTCATAAGGCGAAAGGCTTAGAATATGATATTGTCATTATCCCAAGCTTAGAGTATGTTCCAAAAAATCCCAAACAACAATTGATGGTATGGGCAGAACTACCACAACAACAGCAAATCCATACGCTATTAGCTCCTCTTAAAGCCAGTAACGAAAATAAGCATGATTCAATTTACCAGTATCTCTCATTAAGGGAAACACAGTGTGAAGCAGAAGAGCGCAAGCGCTTATTCTATGTAGCTGTCACTCGAGCTAAATCACAATTATATTTATTAGCTTGTGAACAAGAACGCGCCCCTGCAACTAACTCATTTCTTTATTATTTGCAAACTATTTATCCACTTTCTTCTAAGCCTGCTTTATCTAAACCTGTTATAGAACCAATTTTAACTAAAGAAAAACAATTAGTAAGACTCTCTCTCGAACAATTGCAACAGCAAGCAAGCGCTCGCCCTATTATTCATGGTCATAATCAAGTAAGCGTCGAAGAATTAATCTGGCAACCTGCCAAAGAAAATTTGCTAGGTAGTTTTATTCATAGATTACTACAGCAAATTGCTAAAGAAAGTTTAGAACGTTGGAATAATGCTTATCTGCAACAACAACAAAAGATTTGGCAAACCTCTCTTCTGCAACTAGGTATCCATCAAAAGGATATAGAAGCCTGCATAGAAACAGTCTATCAAGCTATCCATAATATTCTACACGATGAAATGGGACGCTGGATTCTTAGTAGTCATCCCCAAGCTTATTCAGAATTAGCTCTTTCTACGACACTTCATGGCAAAGTTAAACAGTTTTATATTGATCGAGTTATAATCGATCAGCATAAGCAATTATGGCTTATTGATTTTAAAACCACTTTTATCAATAATCACTATCCAGAAAATTTAATCTCGTTATTACTTTCGCAAGAAAAAAACACCTACCGAGAACAGCTCCTGCAATACCAAAAAATCGTTCAACAATATTTCGGTCAAACACCACGATATGGCCTATATTTTACGTCGCTACCGACTTGGTTAGAATGCACTGAAAATTAAAGCACTAGGCATGATAAACAAAGGATAGCTAAGCTATATTTCAAAATAGGAATACCATTTATTAGAATATCAAAAATCGTCATAGGCTCGCTGCAATCAATTACTTAGAATTTTATTTTTATTTATGAATAGCTTACAATAAGATCATTAACGAAATATTAATTAAAAGCATAATGCTGACTATTATTAATGACTTTTAATTAAAATTTGATCAAAAAAGAGTGGTTCTTATAGACTAAGCCCCTATTTTTTGATAAATTTTGGCCATAATAATAAAAGATTGAGGAAGTATGCCAGCTTTTACGCTTGAATTTTTAACTCCAATTAGAGAGGCACTTTTCACAGCGCTTGCTACAAACAGGCTTGATGATTTTCGTAGAATCCTTGCTGAGCAAACGACTACTCCTGAATTTTTACCTAGCTTATTAAGTACAAAATTTGCAGAATCCTATTTTATTGAAACATTAAGCAAACGACTCTATGAAGGTACAGCAAATGAACAGACGAATGAAGAGGCGCCTGTTATTTATTTTGAAGCCATAATAAATTTGCTAGATTTATTGGAACAACAGCGATTAAGAGACACTGATGGCCGTTTTAAACTGGGCAAATTATTGTTGTGTCTAGCTCGATTAGGTCGAGTGTATTCTACAGTTCTACCGCCTGAGACAATGGGAACTCGTGATTATTGGCAACTTTGTGAGAAATTACTTCACTTAAAGCCCAAGCTATTTCAACTATCTACAGGACATTTTGCCTTACATTATTTTATAGGCGGCAATAATCTTACTTTATTTCAAAGATTGTATAATCAAATACCAGATAAAAAATTATTAGAAATTTTAGGTAAGCAGGATAATATTCATGATGTGCGTCAAGCCGGCCCCTTATTACATTTTGCTGTAAGACAAAAATCTGTAAGGCCAGAAACCCTACAAGGATTATTAGAGTTTGCAGAACTTGGGTTAGAAAGTACTTGGCACGGTATAACCCCCTTATGGTTTGCAGCAAAAAACGATGAACTAGAAAAATTAATTGTTTTGTTAGAAGCTGGAGCGAGCTTATCTGCTTTTAATGAAGTCGAGGATCGTATATTTCTAGGACCAATTTCTTTCACTCCAATTAGTATTGCAGCAAGATGCCGTAACTGGAGTATAGTTAAAACTATTGCTACTAGAAAATCTTCTTCGTCAGAAGATGCCGAAGGTTATAATACTGCTTTGTTTTTTTTGATCTACTTTCTTTTTCAAGCAAAAAGCCGCTGCGATGAAAGAGAAATCATTCTATTAACCGAAGTATTTCATTCACTAATAGAAGGTATTTCTAATTTAAACTATACTTCTTTTGCTCTTAAGGAGCGGGAAGATTATCGCTATACACCAGGACACCTTTTGCTTTTAATAAATGATCAAGCACTATTAGAAAAATATTTCACAAAAGCTTCCGTTGAAATAATCAATGTAGCAGACTTACAATCCTCATCTCTACTTACTTTTGCAGTGGCTCATGATGTCAATTTGGATACTTTCCAATGGCTGCTAACTAAACTCATTGAACGCGGGATAGATATTGATTACTCTACTAACAGCTGCACTGCTTTATGGACCGCAGCTGCAACAGGAAGTCACGAAAAAGTTACTGCGTTATTAAATAAAGGCGCAAAAACTTCTGTTTATATTACCTCTCCTATTCCTTCCGGCTCTCCTTGGCTTATCACAGAACACATTACACCAATCATGATTGCTGCTCGTAATAGCCACTGGAAAGTTGTACAAACCATTGCAGAGCACAGCCCCTCCTCTGAAAATGATGCAGAAAAATATAATGAAGCCTTATCCGAGGTGGTTGAGGCACTTATTTCTGCTAAACTCACTGACAAACCAGAGCTCTTTGAACTTTTAAAATCTATTGCTAGTTTATTAATAGAAAAAATTTCTTGTTTTAAACCCATTACCCACAGAAGAATTTATTTTACAGGTCATTTTTTAATCCATTTAAACGAGCCTACTTTATTAACACCTTATCTAGCTAAACTTACTGATTCATTAATCAATTATCAAGTCCATCCCGAAGCACCTACTCTTCTAATTTATGCAGCCATAAATGATGAAATTACAGTAGATACTTTTAGAGCGTTATTATCTAAACACGCTATCATTCAATTTGAAAAAACCCTGGGTTTAAAAACTACTCTTGAACTATTGGTTGATAACATTAAGAATGAAACTGTCGGTTCTGACAAATATAATCGATACCTTGCAAAAGCTGATTTATTAATCCGCGTCATGAAAAACCGTCATTTGTTAAAATTTATCAGAACAGAAAGTTATACGACTACACCCGAACCAATTATCCACCTATTGACTCCAGCAACTACTTTAAAAAACACCTTAGATCGATTAACCATAGCATTAGAGCATTATATTGCTGGAGGAATTGGGCGGACTCATAGAACATGGGCAAGAGAAATTTTAACTCGCATTGAAAGATGTGAAATCGATTCGCTTGCTGATATTAAAAGTGTATTGCCCAGTGATATTAATCACGAAGGTCACTTTTATTTAAATATTGTGCGCTATTTCTTCCCTAAATCTGAGGACAGAGTGACTGCAGCAGGTGCTGGTGATGGCGCAGAATCAGTTACAAGAGGAAGAACTAGAACCATAATTTCAGCACTTGCTGCTGGTTCAAGCATTGCAGCTACAGCCAACTCTGGTGGTGAAGAAGATGAAGAAACTGATGATGAAAGCGAAAACGAAGATACTACTGCAACTCAAAGATCAGCGCCTCCAGCTCCAGACATTGAACTGCAGGTATTAAGTCAACAACCTCCTCCCATTGCTTATGGGCCGAGCACAAGAGGGTCATAGTAGACCTAGTCATTAAGAATAATCTTGGATTTTTGCCTTTTTAAACCGCCAAAGAAAAAATAAGGCCGCCAGTAAATAGATAGGAAGTATTACTAAAGCTATCCGGTAATTTTCTGCAGAAAAATAATGCACCCCATTTAAGGCCTTATTAGGGTCCATTAAATCCAATAACCACCCGGTTAAAGGTTCTGATAAAGCACCTAACAGGGCATCTCCTGTATTAAGCATGGCAATAACAGTTGCTGCTAAAGCTAAAAGATTAATTTCTTTACCAATTACATAGACCAACATAAATGCACCTATGCCAAAACCAAAAATAAATAAATAGGTAGCTAATAACCAAATCGATAAACCAGGGACATATAAAACTAATAACAAAGCTATTAAAGCAATAGTTGTGCCAATGGCCATCATAGATTCTCTTTGCTTCAGACGATCTGATAACAAACCAAATAAAGGACCTCCTGCTGCTAACCCTAAAAATACCAAGGAAGTTAAACTAGCTGCTTGTGCTTTAGTTAAACGATACGCCACTTCCAAAAATGGATTACCCCATAGTCCACCAAATACAGCTACTGGAGCAAAGGCCAAGCCGCTATAAAACATCAGATACCAATTATTTAAACTTTTTAAAACCACTAAGATTTCTTTAAAATTAACTTTTACGGCCCAGGAAACAGGAGAGACGTTAACATCTTCTTGCTTATCTTTTATTGTTAAAATAAAAATAACTGCTAAAACAACACCCATTAAGCTTACGTAAAGTAACGCTTGCTGCCAACCCACTAAGTTGATAAGTAAAGCCATGGGTGCCTCACCAAATAGTGCTCCCAACATGGCCGCAGTAGCCAATAAACCACTGACAAAGGCAAAGCGACTAGGATGAAACCATAAGGCCGCCATTTTCATATAACTAACTGTTGCAAAAGCAGCTCCTGCACCAATTAAAGCCCTGGAAATATCTGCCTCCAATAAATTATCGGCTGTTGAAAAAAACAAAGCTCCTAAAGCGGTCGCTAGCATAGCCAAACTAATTAATATTCTAGGGCTAAACTTATCTAATAATATTCCTGCAAAAAGCTGCATGATTGCATAAGTATAAAAATAAGTTGCAGCTAAATTACCTAATCCAGCCCCTGAAACATGGAAAAAAGCCATAAGCTCAGTTGTCATTAGGCTAGGAGAAACTTGTAAAATGTATTTATAAAAGAGAAAAGTTGAACATAAAAAGATGACTAACCATGGATAACAAGAAAGATGAACTAATGGAATACTACTTTTTTTAGCTTTAGGGGTGATATTATTCATTAATTTTATCCATTATAAAGCCAATGAGCGCAAAACCCATTTATTACTAGTTAACTGTGACGATTATTTGATTAATTTATATAAAATGGCATTGTATTGAATTAAACCATTCTGTCAACCTGATTGTTCAAGTTATAGCTAAATTAATCATCTGTGTGACAAATACTCATTGTCTTAGATCTAAACTTATGTAAAAATTTTTACTTTTAATAACTTAATTAATATTAACAATGAATAACTTTTATTGCTTACTGGAAGAAGACGGCTTAATCAAAGTCAGCGGCATTGATGCTATAAAATTCTTACAAGGGCAAATAACAACCAATATTGAGGAAGTAAACGAAAATCAAAGCCAGTTAAGTGCTTGCTGCACCAACCAAGGCCGAGTTATTAGCATTTTTAGGATGTTTAAATTTAAAGAAGATTTTATTCTTAAACTCCCTCTTGCTTTGCTTGAACCACTTCTGACACATTTAAAAAAGTTTGCAATTTTTTCGAAAGTAAAGCTTGAAAACTATAGCGAGAAATTTAAGATCATAGGATTGCGATCAGAAAAACCATTGGAACTATTTTCTACCCCTAGACTAGAAGTTGATGCTGTTTTTACTTCTTCTTTGCTTGTCGTTCGAGTACCTGATGGTTTATATCGTTATGAACTATTCATTCCTCCTGAAGCCTTGGCAACTGTTTTAGTCGAACTTAATTCGCATTATTCTCAAATTACTATCAATTTTTGGCAACTAACTGAAATAAAGCAAGGAATTCCAAGAATTTTTCCACAAACCTTAGCAGTTTTTACTCCCCATGATTTAAATTTACCACAATTAAATGCGGTTAGCTTTACAAAGGGTTGTTATCAAGGACAAGAAATTATTGCGCGTATGCATTACCGAGGTAAATTAAAACAACATCTCTATGCTGCAATGGTCAACGAAAGAACTTTCTTTATCCCAGGTGAAAAAATTTTTTTTAATAATCAAATAGTTGGCTATATTGTCCAAAGCTGCTTGGAAACTTACCATCAAACAGCTCTATTGGTCTCAATGAAAGAAGAGGTTATTTCTTTACATGAATTTATGATTGCCAATCAACAGATTAAATTAAACTTTCTTGAATTAAAAAGTTAATTTATGCTGACAGAGGAATAGCTTGCATAAGCTGAGCTGCCTCTTGTTCTTCTGTATTAAAAGTGTTAATGATTGCTTTAACATCCACGACTCCAGTTGAGTTTTCATGGACAAGCATTAGTAATAAATAAGTAGCAAAGTTTTGTAAACTATCAGTATTTTCTGCTGTTATTTCAGTTAATACCTCCGTCAAATTATAAATCAAATTTTCTCTTGATAAAATGATCTTGCTTTCCGTTTTACTTAACCAAAAAGTTCCAGTTTGTGAAATTACCGGTAAGGCTTTTATTGCATTGATAATTTTAGCACATAAATAAACTTTATTTTCTTGAGCCAAAACATATTGAGTGATCTCATCACCCATGATAGATTCATAATCAGGATCTGAAACTGATTTTATATTAAGTAAAAAATATAATGTGTTTTTTTGTACTGGGCTTAAATGTTCACACAAAAGATAAACTCCAGTTAAACACCCTGCTAAAGCAATTTGTTCCATGTTAGTATTAAGCAATCTTGGTAGGCCTTCTAATTTAATTAATAAATTTTCAATTAAAGATGAAACCTCATCTCTAACCAAATATTTTAAAATGGGTAAAATTTTACTTAAAATAGATAAAGAAGTTAATAATATTTCTTTTTCAGATTTAACCCGCTTAATGAATTTTTCTAAACCTCTATGTCTTAAAGTACGAGCTTGGATACATGCTTGTAAATTACTATCAGAATATTGCTCAATGGCTTGTGAAGAAAATAAATTTAGCTCTTTTAAAGACTGCTTTATGTTAGCAGCAGACCTTAATGACCATAAAACTGTTAATATGATATCTTTCTGCTTGTCCTCTCTACCAGAGACTACAAAGTAGTCAGTAATTTTATATCTTTCCGCTATGGCAGCATTTCTTAATTCATTTACTACTAAATCAGTAATATTATCAATATCAGACACATATATGAATAATTCTGTTTTCAATTCATCATTACTTTTTCTTAATAAATCAGAATCACTAAAGAATAAATTTATTATCCTACTAACTTCAGAGATTATTTTTAAAGTTGCAGGTAAATCAATTGCCGTGGCTAAACAAGCAATATTTTCTTTAAAATAAGCTTGAATTTGTCGGGGATTAGCATTGATTAATTCTCGATAAGAAAAAATAGCCTTGATTAAATATAAATAAAAAGTTGCCTGGCATTCTTTTCTCAAACTCTCAAAAAAATCATCTGAAAAATAATGAATTCTAATAGTTTCTTTAGGAAAATAACTCATCACTATTTTTTTAAACATTTGCCAATTACTACAGTCAATAAACGCATGGGCTCGTTCAATACAAAATTCTTTTATTACCCTTTGAAGAGCAAGCTCTTGTTCAACACACTCCAACAACTCTTGTTCAGCTTCAGCAATAATCTGATCTAAATTATAACCTGCAGCTAAACTTACCTGAGTAGTTCCAGCTTGAGGGTTAGGTAACCACTTATAGATAAAAGCGCAATCAAATTTTTGATAAACTGATAAGCAATAAAATAAACTATATAAATCATGATAAGGATGTGCTTTTACACTCTGTACGCCAATTCGATCCCTGGTCCAGTGCCAACAATCAGTATAGGTAGTAACTTCTGCTTCGCCATCTACCTCATAAGAGAATCCAAAATCCAGAAAGTAAATGATATAATTATTTGTAGAAAAATCTTTAACAATATTGATATTGGGAGGTTTTAAATCTCCATGAATAATACCCAGTCTATGTAATTCCTTTAACGCCTTTAAAATGGCAAGCGTTATTTTTATTTTCTCTTTTTTACTTAAGCTGGGATAACTTTTAACAAACCGTTCAACTGAACAACCAGGTATTGCTTTCATAACTAAAAAATATTCATATGCCGCTTCATCTCCCTCATTTTGAAAGCACATAACTTTCATAAAACAAGGATCACCGTATACTCTATGAAAATAAATCTGCTCTTGGCTGATACGCTCAACATCCTCTAAATCAAAAACTGTTCCATACTTAAGCACTATTGGACTACCATCAAAAACAACCGTTGTAGCTACAAGTTCATAGACCTTACCCCAGCTTCCACTACCATAATATCCCCCCCGACTAAGTGTAAATGAATTTCTTGGCCAAGAAGGATGACATGCAAACAATCGCCCTATCTCTGGTTCAAGATCAATACTAATATATTGATTCACAGGGTGTTTTAAAATGTATTTAGGCATAAATTATGGTAATTTTTTCTTTGATGATTAATTATAAAAAAAAATTATTAAGATTATCTTAATAGATCAGAAAATTGTTATAAAACAACCAGAATAATAGGTTATTTATGGTTTAAGTTAAGCAACAAGGATATATTTACGTAGCAATTTCTCTTCGAGTTATAGATGCAGGAGTAGCTTCTTTAAGAATAAATTCATCCAAAGATCGTAAAGACCGCACACTTTTACCCGTTAGTAATCGTGCCCTGTAATCAGTTAAAATGCGAGAAAACTCTGCTTTATCAATAATAACGGACTTTTGTAAATCTTCTAAGCGCACAATAATCTCAGCGTTTAATCGCGAGTGGGTCGCAGCAAACCAACTGCTACTTGCACTAGTTTTTGGCATCGCTTGAATTAAATCAATTAACTTTCTACATAAAACAGCTACACCATCGCCTGTTTTGTCAACAATAAATTGATAGTTAGTAGAATCTGCTGTTTTAGGAGCAGCTTTCGTTACTAAAAACTCATTTAATCTACGTAAAGAACTAACACTATGATTATCTTTAAGATGTTGACGATACTCAGTAAGAATTTGTAATACTAGATAAGCAAAAGGCTGATCATTTGTTTTTTCTTTGCTTCCTTGATGAAGCATCAGTAACCTTGCATAAGTTGCATCATGTAGCGCCGCATGCGTAGCAGTCCATAAACCAGCACGTTTTCTTGGCATAGCTTCTATGACTGTTAGTAAATCTCTTAAAAATTCTTTAGCATTAAATCCTGGGCGCAAAATAAAGCAACATAACGGGTCTACCTGGCCTGCTAACTCAGTAGTTTCTATTGGTAAGTTAAGAGCGCTTTTTACTACTATTTTTTCAAAGGAAGATAATTTACAATAAGCCTCATAAACAAACCATACTCTATTTTGAGTGCTTTCAAAAGATGTGTCTCTCTCAAATAGACCCGATATTAAAAAAGCTATACTCGTCTTTTTATCTCCGTTCACTGAATCTATATTAATAAAATTTAATATTGCTTTAAACCTATCATCAAAATATTGATTAATACCAGGATAAGTAGTATAGAAAAGTCTAGAATCAGCTTGAGAGTCTAGGTAACTATCTATTGCTGCTTTTATTCTATTAAGCGATTCTTCAGTATAACTTTCTAAATTTTCTTCAGGTAGGGAATCACTTGATAGAAAATTTTTCCAATTCGATAAACTGCTAACATGGTTTTTATGTTTCAAAATAGTTAATAAATTGTTTAAGGAAGAAATATAAATAGAAATTTTCTCTTCTCGCTGTTTAACCATTAATTTACACATTTCAAATAAAGCAGAATCAATCTCATCTGCATAAGCAGAAAAATCAGGATTTTCTTTTACTCTTGTTTTAATTGCATCAATTTCAAGATCTTTAATGTCCTTATTACTATCTTTATATAACCAATCTTTTACTGCCTTTTCTCTAGCTTGACAAATTTCTTGAACTTCTGTAAAAAATCGCTCTGGTAATCGCGCTATAAAATTAATTAGATCTTCATGATTATCAGAAACAGCTAACAGATAGTTCTTTATCGATTGACCTTCTTTTATCTTACGAACTATTGTTACAAAATTTTTTAAACACAAAGCTCTTAGCTCATCTTTAATCCTTTCTTCAGCCGCTCTTCGAGCTCTAAAACTTTCTTCCTGGAAGGATTTCCAAAAAAGTAACTCTTCAGGATTTAATATTTTTAAAAGTTTTGGCTGGTTTCGTAATTTTTCTCTAACTGCATCAATATCACAGAGGGCTATATCATTCTCTTCTTTTTCTAACCAACTTTTTAATAAAAAAAGTTTAGGCTTATAATATAAAACTAAAAAATAATTAATATCTTCTTTACAAAGCTCATTAATAGCTTCCCTATCAATACTAAACTCAGAAACACTTATTAATAGTTCCTTAAAATCATGAGGGTTTGTAACATTTTTAAATTTCGATAAATGCCTAGAACAATAATGTTTAATTCTTTGAAATAATTCTTCTGTAGCACCAACTTCTCTAAATATTGAGTCCCAAACTTCTTTAGTTAAGCTATTCACTACTGTTTCTGAATATACTCCATTTAAAGATCTATACAACTCTTTATTGCGTTGAATAATATCATTATATGTTCTGGCTAGCTCAAGACAATCTTTGAAATTAAAGGTTTTTAATTTTTTAATTAAATCTAAGCGCACAACTGTTAGTTTTTTAAGAACGCTAATCCGCTCCTCGGTAATAAATTCACCAATTTCTGCAAAAAATGGATTTGTCAGCATTCTTATCTTTATTTCTTGTACCGACAAACTTACCAAATCTGAATTTTCATCATCTAAAAAATATGAATAATATTCTTTATTTAGCGCAAGTTCACATTCTCGTTTCACTCGCCAATAGAAAATATCGCTTGTTTTATCGATCTCCTCGTTACTTACTCTCAAATCGGCTTGCTTTAATTTTGTTTTAATATCACCAGGCTCTAAATATGCAAAAGTATGAAAATTATTCTTACAATAGTGATAAATTACTAACAATTTCTCAGCTTTAGTTACTAAATTAGCAAGATTTTCTGGTGTAAAATAAATTTTAACTTCTTGATATTGTAATGCAATATCATCTCTATTAATTAATCTCTCTAATGCAACATGCCTCTCTGTTACAATTGACTCTAAATTTTTAAGCGAAAGCAGCACACCATCAACAAATTCTTGCCGAGTTCTGAGCAACTCTTGAAAACCACTTAAGCTATAATCTTCATAAGTTCTTGAAATTCCCTCATAAAAAACCTCTAAGCGCTCGCCAAAATCAGCAATACTTAAATCTGCAAAACCACTATTTTCATCTTTAAATAGAAAAATTTTAATTTCACGGGTCAATTCATTTTGACAAGTTTGTTTCATTTTTGCAAAAAAACTGTCTTCTATCTGGTCAATGTCTTCTGCATTAAACCCTTCTTCATTTTTTAATTTTAATTTACTATCCTCAATACTTAATAAAGCATACTCTTTAAATTTACTTTTACATAAATTACAGACAGGCAATAAGCGTTTAGCCTTAGTTACCAGATTATCAAAATCTGCTTGCATAAGACTAGTTTTAACAACTGCAGTGTATAAAATTTTAATCTCTCTTGGTATTGCAGTATTAAACTCTGCTACTAGACAATTTTCAAATCTGATGAGTAACTCTAATGTATCAGGTGAAAGCAGCCTATTGATGTAATTAGCATACTGTTGAAAAAATGATTTACGCTGTACTAAAAAAGCATCTTCAAAAATTTGTCCTTCAAAAATAGGATTACCTAACAATCTATCTCTTATTATTTCGATTGATACATTAGCTAACTCTTTATTAGCTAGTAGAAATAAATCGACTTCTCGAATTAATTGTTTTTGGCAAAGCGCTTTTATTTCTTCAAAAAGTCTATCATCTATTTGTTCTATTTTATTAGCACGAGCTTCATCTCCCTCAATTTTTAACCTTGCTTTGATTTCTGCAACAGGCGTTCTTGAGAAAATATTAAAGTTTGTTAAACAGTATTCTTTTAATTCAGCTGCTAGGTTTAACAAACTTTCAGCTTTAGCAATCAATCCATCAACCGTTACTATATCTTTAAAACTAGCTTCAGCTCTTCTTCTATTTTCATAAAGTATATCTACTCTTTGTTGTTTTGGAGCTAAACTCTCTTCTAGCTCCCTTTTTCTTGCAGGAGATAAACCTATCTCTTTTAGTTTTATCTTTAACGTTCTAATCTCAGCAAGAAGTTGCTGAGATTCCTGTAGTTCTACGAAAGACGGAATCACTTCTTTGATCAAGTTGAAAATAAAATTATCATACATAGACAAAATGTAAAACAAGGAAAATATATCTTGATAAGGATGAGCTGCTATTATTACCTCTGGCGCTACTTGAACTCGATCTCGAGTCCAATATTCACAACTCAGGGTTCCACTGCTAAAAGCAGACTCCTCTAGACGATAACTTTGACCAAAATCTAAAATAGAAACTCTATATTCACCTGTAACTGCATCTTTTTCTATATTAATATTTGATGGTTTTAAATCACCATGAATAACTCCTTTGTCATGCATACTCTTAACTGCTTTTAAAACTGCAATAAGAATTTTTGTTTGCTCTAAATAATTTCCTCTGTTATCTCTTAAATATTTTTCTAGAGTAACACCTGGTAATGCTGGCATTAAAATTCTATAAGTTTTTCTTCCAGCACCAACATCCTCATAATGCAATATAGGTTGTTTACCATGTACTACGGTAAAGGCAGCAATTTCTTTTTCATAATTATAATATTTGCTATTTCTAGCTCGCTCATCTTCTGTAAAGGTTCCTACCTTAATTACATAAGGTTCTCTCCCTGGAGAAACTAGTCTATATTTTGCTTGAAAGACACGTCCATGATTTCCTTGTCCTAGTAATTCTCCGTACTCAAAATCAATAACTTCTGCTCCTGCTGCAACAGAAGCTTCAGCCCCTACACTTGGTAACGGAGAAAGTCTAATATATTGTCCACCAACTAAAAGACGATAAATTGTAGTCATAAGTAATTCTTTTTTAATAAATTATTATTTTAGAGTTACTATAAGTATAGTCTTTTTTGATTAAGAAAAGCTTAAGTAAAAAAAATTTATTTATCTTAATTTATATATAACTATATGAAAAATAAATTTTTTAAAAATAGCTTAGTTTTTATTCTTAAAATAATGATAAAACAACAATTAATCTACTAATTACTAAGATATTGGATCAATTAAGCAATAAATAGCGCTATTAAAAATTTAGGCTGAGACAGTTGCTGGAATTTTAGTAAATACTGTTCTAATCATCGTTAAAGCTGCCTCAATTTGTTCTTTGGTAATGACCAAAGGCGGGGCTAAGCGCACTACCGTATCATGAGTTTCTTTACTTAACAATCCCACTTCTAATAGTTTTAAACAAATATCACGCGCAGTACAATAATCAGGATTAATTTCAATTCCAATAAATAGACCAAAACCTCGAATTTCTACAATAGCGGGATGTTTTATTTTTCTCAACTCTTCAGCAAAATGATGACCTAATTCTGCAGAGCGCTCACTCAACTTTTCCTCTAAAATAGCATCAATTGCTGCCAATCCTACTGCAGAAGATAACGCATTTCCACCAAAGGTACTGCCATGATCCCCTGGTGTAAAAACATTCATTACTTCTTTTTTAGCTAAAAACATTGAAACAGGTAAAATACCACCGCCTAATGCTTTCCCTAAAATTAAACCATCTGGTTGAATATTTTCATATTGGTATGCAAACAGCTTACCTGTTCTGCCTAGTCCTGTTTGCACCTCGTCACAAATAAGCAAGACATTATGTTTTTTACAAATTTCTGCACAGTGTTTCAAATAGCCTACTGGTGGTACATTAATACCAGCTTCTCCCTGAATAGGCTCAACCAAAAAAGCTGCCGTATTAGGGGTAATAGCTTTTTCTAAAGCTGCTGCATCACCATAAGGAATACGTTTTAGACCCTCAGGAAATGGACCAAATCCATCTTTATACTGAGGTTCAGAAGACATGCCTACAATAGCAATAGTTCTACCATGAAAATTCCCTTCGCAAGCAATGATCTCTGCTTTATTATCAGCAATCCCTTTTACTTTGTGACCCCATTTTCTTGCTGCTTTTAAAGCCGTTTCCACTGCTTCAGCGCCAGTATTCATTGGCAAGGCCATATCTTGTCCAGTTACTTCACATATCCGCTTTAAAAAAGGCCCTAATTTGTCGGTATAATAAGCTCTAGAAACAATATTCAAGGTCTTAGCTTGCTCTATCAAAACATCGACTATTTTTGGATGACTGTGCCCTAAACTAACTGCTGAATAAGCGCTCATCATATCTATGTAACGCTTACCCCTATTATCCCATACATAAACCCCTTCGCCTTTAACTAAGACAACAGGTAATGGCTTGTAATTATGCGCACCATATTGCTGTTCTAATTTAACATAATCCATCATTACACCTCGCTTAGTAAATCAATGAGTACGATACATTAACCAAAAACTCAATATTTCACAAGAGTACATTTTGAACAAAACAACATTTTTTATTTAAAGAGCCAAGAAATTTTGTTATTTTTTTGTTCATTTTTATAAATCTTTACCCTCTATTTTTCAGGTCTCATATGAGGAAATAAAATAACATCACGGATAGCGGGTGAATCGGTTAATAACATTACTAAACGATCAATGCCTATTCCTTCACCAGCAGTTGGTGGCAGCCCATATTCTAAAGCCGTGACATAATCTTCATCATAATTCATTGCCTCTTCATCTCCAGCCTCTTTAGCAACAAGCTGTGCTTTAAAACGTTCCGCTTGATCTTCAGGATCATTTAATTCTGAAAACCCATTGGCAATTTCCCTACCGCCAACAAAAAATTCAAATCTATCGGTAACAAATGGATTTTGATCATTGCTCCTAGCCAACGGTGAGACTTCTGCAGGGTACTCAGTAATAAAAGTAGGTTGCTTAAGATTAGACTCTACTGTTTTTTCAAAAATTTCTATTTGTAGTTTGCCTATCCCGTAATGTTTTTCAACAGGAAGCTTCATTTCCTTTACAACTTTACGAAGAATTTCAATATTATCTAAATCTTTATCTGACAGCTTAGGGTTAAAATGCAAAATAGATTCTCTCACTGTCATGCGCTTAAAAGGTTGGCTAAAATCATAAATTTCACCTTGATAATTGATACTAGTTTTTCCTAATATAGCTTGACAAAGTCCACGCAGTAAGTCTTCTGTTAAATCCATAAGATCTTTATAATTCGCATAAGCTTGATAAAATTCTAACATAGTAAACTCTGGATTATGACGAGTAGACAACCCTTCATTTCTAAAATTACGGTTTATTTCAAACACTCGTTCAAACCCCCCGACAACCAGTCGTTTTAAATAAAGCTCTGGGGCTATGCGTAAAAAAAGCTCGCGATCTAAGGCATTATGAAACGTAACAAACGGCTTGGCTGCCGCACCACCAGCCATCACCTGCATCATAGGCGTTTCAACCTCTAAAAATCTTCGTTCAATTAAATAATGACGAATGTATTCCACTGTTTTAGAGCGAATAATAAAAACCTGTCGCGTCTCTTCATTCATAATAAGATCAAGATAACGCTGTCTATAACGCGCCTCTTGATCAGTTAAACCATGAAACTTTTCAGGCAAGGGTCTTAATGATTTAGTAACCAACTCTAATTGATCAGACCAAACAGATAATTCACCTGTATTAGTTTTAAATAATTTTCCATGTGACCAAACAATATCACCTATATCCCAATGCTTTACTTCTTCAAATACGCCTTGAGGTAAATCATTTAAACGAATATAAAGCTGTAAACGTCCCGTCATATCTTGAATAGTTAAAAAACAAACCTTTCCCATTGTTCGTTTTAACATAATACGGCCCGCAACACTTACGTGAATGTCCAAACTTTCTAAAGCTTCTTTTTCTTGGACCCCATAGACATTATGCAAATCAGCGGCAAAGTGTTCACATTTAAAATTATTTCGATAGGCTTTATGCTGTACACGTAATGCCCTCAGCTTCTCTTTTCGCAAAGCAATTAATTGGTTTTCATCAGGTTTAATATCATTTATTGTTTCTGTCATCATTTATCCTCTTATAACTATTTTCTCTTAAAAGAACGAATACTAGATTCCTTCTTTTAAGCTCGCCTTAATAAATATATCTAAATCACCATCTAATACTGGCTTTGGGTTTCTGGTTTCAACGCCTGTACGCAAATCTTTAATTCTTGATTCATCTAATACATAAGAACGAATTTGACTTCCCCAACCAATATCAGATTTATTAGCTTCCAATGCTTGCTTTTCGGCATTGCGCTTTTGCATCTCTAACTCATAAAGTTTTGCCTTTAACTGCTTCATTGCATGATCTTTATTTTGATGCTGGGAACGATTAGTTTGACATTGAACTACTGTATTAGTCGGTATATGAGTAATACGTACCGCTGAATCAGTTCGATTAACATGCTGCCCCCCTGCACCACTAGCACGATAGGTATCAATACGTAAATCAGCAGGATTAATCTCTATATCAAAATTATCATCAACCTCAGGTGAAACAAATACTGAAGCAAAAGAAGTATGTCTTTTATTATTTGCATCGAATGGTGATTTACGCACTAAACGATGCACGCCCGTTTCTGTCCGCAACCATCCATATGCATAATCACCTGTAAATTTTATAGTAGCGCTTTTAATCCCTGCTACATCTCCTGCTGAAACCTCAATCAATTCAGTATGAAAACCGTGTCTGTCACCCCAACGCAAATACATTCGTAACAGCATTTCAGCCCAGTCCTGAGCCTCAGTTCCCCCTGAACCTGACTGAATATCTAAAAAAGCATTATTAGGATCCATTTCACCCGAAAACATCCGCTTGAATTCTAAATCTTCTAATTGCTTAGTCAGATTTTCTAAATCAACATTAATAGTGTGAATGGCTTGTTCGTCTTGCTCGTTAGCAGCCATTTCTAATAAATCTTTAGTTTCAGCCAAACCTGTTTCCAAGGTTTGAAAACTATGAATTATTTCCTCCAAACGGACACGTTCTTGACCTAGTGTTTGAGCTTTTTCAGGGTTATTCCATACAGCAGGATCTTCTAATTCACGTCTTACTTCTTCTAAACGCTCAGTCTTTTGTTCAATGTCAAAGATACCTCCGAAGCTCAAAACACCGCCTTTGGTAGTCGGCTATTGATTCAAAAATAGGATTAATCTCTAACATGCCTGACCCTTTAATAAGTTGAAAAAAATTATAACAGCAAGAACTAGGAAACAGAAGGTTTCTTGCTCAATTATCTTGATGAAAAATTTTATTCTTTATTAAAAAATGGCCAAAGCTAAATTACTTTAAAAGCAATAATTAAACCATTAGTGTTCACGTGTTGCTAAGAATTGAATTTCAGACCATTTTTCCATCGCTAAATTCATATTAACTCGAGTTGGTGCCAAATAGGTTAAATAATCACCACTATCCAAGGCGAGATAATCAAAGGCTTTTTTCTTAAATTCTTCTAGTTTTTTCTTATCGTCACATTTAATCCAACGTGCCATCACTGTTTCTACACTTTCATAAATACATTCGACTTTATACTCATGTTTCAAACGATGTGCTACCACATCAAACTGCAAAGATCCTACTGCCCCTAAAATCAAATTATTACTGTTAAGCGGTCTAAATATTTGTGTTGCCCCCTCTTCTGCCAATTCATTGAGCCCTTTTTGTAAGGCTTTCATCCGCAATGGATCTTTTAATCTTACCAGCTTAAATAATTCAGGTGCAAAATGCGGAATACCAGTAAATTGTAAGACCTCTCCTTTAGTAAAAACATCACCAATTTGAATGCCGCCATGATTATGAATACCGATAATATCGCCTGCAAAAGCTTCTTCAGCCTGCTCCCTGACACTGGCTAAAAAAGTTAAGGCATTATCAAATTTTACTTCTCTATCAATACGAACCTGTTTTACCTTTATGCCTTTTTCATATTTGCCTGAACATATTCTTAAAAAAGCAATGCGGTCTCGGTGCTGAGGATCCATATTAGCTTGGATTTTAAAAACAAAAGCAGTAAACTTTTCTTCAAGTGGCGAGACCTGACGAGTTTCCGTTTCCCGAGATTGGGGAGACGGCGCATATTGTGCAAACTCATTTAATAATTCGCGAATTCCAAAATTATTAATCGCTGATCCGAAAAAAACCGGCGTTAATTTTCCAGCCAAATATTGATTAACTTCAAACTGATGGCTAGCTCCTTTCACTAATTCAATCTCATTTCGAAGTTCAACTGCCTGCTCACCTAGAATTTTATCTAGTTCTGGGTTATTTAACCCTTTAATAATCTTTGCTTCTTGAATACGATCCCCTTTACCTGGTTCATAAAATATAACTGCGTCTTGATGCAAATGATAAGTACCTTTAAAACGCTTCCCCATTCCAATTGGCCAAGTAACTGGTGCACATTGAATTTTTAAAACATCCTCAATTTCATCTAATAGATCAATGGGCTCTCTCGTTTCGCGATCCATTTTATTAATAAAAGTCATAATGGGTGTATTACGTAAGCGGCACACTTCCAAGAGTTTAATAGTTCTTTCTTCTACACCCTTAGCTGCATCAATAACCATCAGAGCTGAATCTACTGCAGTTAAAGTGCGGTAAGTATCTTCAGAAAAATCGCCATGCCCTGGCGTATCTAATAAATTAATAATTGTCTCTTGATAAGGAAACTGCATCACTGAAGTAGTAACAGAAATACCTCTCTCTTTTTCCAGCTCCATCCAATCTGAAGTAGCATGGCGAGCTGCTTTGCGACCTCGAATTGACCCGGCAATTTGAATAGCACCGCCAAATAAGAGTAGTTTTTCAGTTAAGGTGGTTTTACCAGCATCGGGGTGAGAAATAATAGCAAAAGTACGACGTCTGGCAATTTGTTGTTCTAATTCACTTGGCATAAATATTATCAAATAATTAAAGCCGGTGATTATAACGAGGATCCGTTATTTAGCCAATATCTTCTACAGACTTAACTTAAAAGTTAAAGCATCCCCAGGAGTGTGGGCATGATTATAATAGCCCAACCTTTGACCAATCTGCTCAAAACCAACCTGCTGATAAAATTGAATAGCTTGCTGGTTTGCTACATGAACCTCTAAGAATAAGTTTTTTACCTGTTTTTTTGTTAAATAAGTCAACAAATGTGTGAGCAGTATTTTCCCATAACCTCGAGCTTGATAATCTGGGTGAATACAAATCGTTAAAAGCTCGGCCTCATCTTGAACAGTCGATAAAATAGCATAACCTATTAAATTATTATTAAAAATTAAACCGCAGCAATAATTGCCAGCAGTAATAGCATCATTAAACATTTGCTCAGACCAGGGATTAAATTGAGCCTGCTTCTCTATTAAGAGAATAGCTGGTACATCTACAGATTTTAATTCAATAAAATTAATCACTCAAAAACTCAACTCTTTTAAACTTAGTTTATTTTACAACAAACAAATTGATTTAAAAGAGTTGCTATATTTTTTAGTAAGAACTGCCAGATCCAGCAGTATAAGAAGAACCTGCACTCTCTTCAGAATCTGAACTTTCAACAGAAATACCATCTCTTTTTTCACCCTTAGAACACCCATCTTCTGATTGAACACGCAGAGGTGGATAAAAGCCTGCTCTCACTGCAAAACGTAATCTTTCGGCTTCTTCAGTACCGTCTCTTCTTCTTCCTCTTCCTAACAAATCTTCTGCACTAGACACTTTAGGTAATCTTCTAATTTCCCCACACCCCAACCTTGCATAAGCTGCTTGGAGCCTTCTTTCACTCGCTAACCTTTCTTCTTCACGTCTTGCAGCCTCTCTTGCAGCTTTTTCAGCAGCAATAACTGCTCTTTCAGCTGCAAAACGATCTAATATTAATTTTAAATCATCTTCTCCAGTTAAAGTAAAAAGAGCTTTTATTACTGCTTCATAAATATTTTTTGCTTGAGATGATTTTGAATAGTCCGTTTCATCAGTTTCATACCAAGTTTTATAAGCTTGAAAAAAATCCCTTCTTTTAAAACTTGAAAATATTACATTGTCTTCTTGATCTTGCACACCATACTCTTCTTCATCAACAGCAAACTCATAATAATCTGTCCCTCGACCATCTGTTTGATAAGAGGCGCTGCTAAGATAATTCAAATCACCTCTATTTAAAGTTCTTTCTGCCGATTTCATTAATCGGTAATAACCATAAATTAGATCTAAAAAATAAAGACAATTAATCAAAGTGTCTACCTGCTGAATAAACCCTTGACGTAATTCGCCAGTTACTTTATTAGCTTCCATCATAAGTTCAGCTTGTTTCTCAAAAAATTCTCGTCTTAGCTGCTCATAAGCTTCAGTACTAATAAATTTTTCTCTGTCAATTTTTAAAGTTATAGGCATTGATAGTTTCCTTTATTATTAATTTTAGTAAGCGCTAATATTACGCTATAAATATTAAAAAAATCTTAACAGCCAAATAATTTCTAAATTTTATGCCTTGCTAGTAATAAACTAACTAACATTTTGTTTTTTAAGGGTAATTTGCTAAATTCTTTAAGTGGAGATACGATAAAAAAAGAATACCCCTACAAGTTATCTTTTTAATTCAATAAACAGTCTTTCATTAGCTTTGATAATTTTTAAAAATTTGATAATAATTCATTAAAAATATTTAACTAAATTTGTTCTTTTAAAAGTCCTTGAGCTTGCTTCTCATCTGTAAAATATTTAATGAAAAAAGTTTTGGTAAACTGTGGATTTTTAATATTAGACCTGACAAATTCTACCTGAAAGCCACATTTTTTATAAAATTCTGGCGCCTGAAATGCACTCGTTACTAAATTAATATTATTAAATCCCTTGCCTTGAAAATGCTTTTCAAGAAACTGGAATAATTTTTTCCCATAACCCTTGCCTCGATAAGCGTGATCCACCCAAATATCATCAATATAAACTTCTGCAAAAGCCGTATAGGCCTCTAATACCCCTAAAACCTGCTTTGCTTCATTACGTAAAATAAGAAAAATTCTTTTATAGTTAACTGTAATACCATGACTGCTTTCATAAGCTACTAAATCTTGCTCTCTCTTTTCTTCAATTTCAGAGGTAAGTTTTTCAATAAGCTCTATAGTGCAAGTATTCATAAGCTTAGACCTTAATAATTTAACTTTGTTTTTAACAATAAGAAATCCTGCTATCTCTTATCAAGATAGCTTGGATTTTACTAATTAAAAATTAATCTTTTTTCTTAGGAGCGATCAAATCAGTAATATGACCTGTAAATATTTCAGAAGCTAACCCTACGCTCTCTGATAAACTAGGATGAGGATGTATTGTTAAAGCTATATCTTCAGCCTCAGCCCCCATTTCAATAGCTAAACCCACTTCAGCAACTAACTCTCCTGCATTAGGACCCACCATCGCACCACCAATAACTCGATTAGTTTTTTTATCAAATAAAAGCTTGGTAACCCCCTCATCTCGACCTTGAGATAAAGATCGTCCACTGGCCATCCATGGAAACACACCTTTACCATATTCAATTCCCTTTTCTTTTGCCTCTTTTTCAGTAAGCCCAACCCAAGCGATCTCTGGGTCGGTATAAGCAACCGCAGGAATACATCTCGGATCAAAAAAATGTTTCTCTCCTGCCACCACTTCAGCCGCAACATGACCTTCATGAACAGCTTTATGTGCTAACATAGGGTTACCAATAATATCTCCTATCGCAAAAATATTAGCAACATTGGTTCGTAATTGCTTATCAACCTTAATAAAACCTCTCTCATCTACATTAATTCCTGCTTTTTCAGCATCAATTAATTTACCATTAGGTGTACGACCTACCGCCACTAAGATTTGATCAAATTTTTGGGGTTGAGCAGGCGCCTTATTACCTTCGAAAGTAACATAAACACCATCCTTCTTAGGTTCAACCTTGGTTACTTTGGTTTCCAACATAAATTTAAAACCTTTTTTCTCCATACGTTTTTGTAAAGGAGTAACAATATCTTTATCAGCACCAGGAATAATTTGCGGCATAAACTCAACTACAATGACCTCAGCACCTAAGGCTTTATAGACTGTTCCCATTTCTAAACCAATAATACCACCACCAATAATAAGCAAATGACTGTCTGGATTTTCTAATTCTAAAGCGCCTGTTGAATCCATAATCCGTGAATCTTCTGGAATAAAAGGTAGCTTAACTGGCCTTGATCCAGCAGCAATGATTGCCTGTTCAAATTGAACTGTAGTTTTATTATCGATAACTACTTCATTTTTAGATTTAAACTTCCCATAGCCTTTTATTACTTTTACCTTACGTTGTTTAGCTAACACTGCAAGTCCACCGGTTAGTTTATCAACAACTTGTTGCTTAAATTCAAGAATTTTTTTTGTATCCATTTTAGGCTTGCCAAAATTTATTCCATGCTTAGCCATTTCACTCGCTTCATCGATAACCTTTGCGACATGTAATAATGTTTTAGAGGGAATACAGCCTACATTTAAACACACACCACCCAAAGTATTATTTTGATCAATTAAAACCACTTCTTTACCTAAGTCTGCAGCACGGAAAGCGGCTGAATAGCCACCTGGACCTCCGCCTAATACTACTACATGGGTTTTGGTTACTTCAGTCATTTTTTCATTTCTCCATTTATCAAATAATTTTAAAACATGGCCGCAATGGCTCGTGCAATACTACTAGTAAAATTAGTTTGGATTGCAGAAAATTGCGCTGGCATAATAAATTGTGAATAAGTACTTATCATTCTTGTTTCATAACGTTCCCAACTATTGTTATGAATGGGCTGCATAGAACCAGGTAAATTAAAAGCTAGAGTGGCTTTCTGCCAAATAATTAAATCAACCACAACCAAATAAGTAGGCGTTGATTGAGAAACAACCACTGTATAGGGTTTATTACCAATTGCTATTTCACCCGCTGGCTTAATACTTCCTTGATAACCTTGTAAAAGAATACTATTAGCACTTTCAATTGTAGAGGGGCCGGCATATAAAATATCAGCTTGTAAAATATAACTAGCCTGACTTCCATCATTCACTATTTGATAACCTTCGTTTTGTAATTGCCCTGCTAACGCTAATCGCAAACCGCTCATCTCACTTATATTGCTATAATTAATTATTTTTAAATAAACTTTTTGATAAACGCTAGGCTGTGGGACAATAACAATCGCCTGACTGGTCTGTGTTAAAGTTCCTTGGTATTTTAAACCCATTTCTTTAGGCTCTAAAGCACAGCAGTTTAACAACAACATGCTAGTGATTATCAATAAGCCAAATAAAAGCCGTAGCAACTTCATCATTATTTCCTATAACAATAACTTTCTTAAATCAGTAAGATTACTGACTAAATGAACAACAAACCTAGCACCGTCAGCGCCATCAATCACTCGATGATCATAAGATAGAGATAACGGTAACATCAGCCTGGGTTTAAATTCATTATTAATGTACTTTGGCTTTATTTCAGATTTAGAGACACCAAGAATTGCCACTTCAGGACAGTTGACAATAGGTGTAAACGCCGTACCTCCTATTCCACCTAAACTTGAAATAGTAAAACAGCCTCCTTGCATTTCTGTCGGAAGCAACTTGCCTTCACGCGCTTTTTTACTAATCGCAGCCAACTCTAAAGAAAGCTGGATTAAACTTTTTTGATCTACATCACGAATAACCGGAACAACCAAACCACTAAGCGTATCAACGGCTACCCCAAGATGAAAATATTTCTTTAAAATTAGATTTTCACCCATAGAATCTAAAGAAGCATTAAACTGGGGATAAGCTTTTAACGCTGCCACAACTGCTTTCATAATAAAAACTAAGGGTGTTAGCTTAGCCCCAGCTTTTTCAGCCTCAGCTTTGTTGGCTTGGCGAAACGCTTCCATCTCCGTAATATCCGCCTCATCAAATTGAGTCACATGTGGTACTGTTACCCAATTACGATGCATGTTTATCCCTGTAATTTTTTTAATTCGAGACAATAACTGAGTTTGAGTTGTACCAAATTTAGAAAAATCAATTATCGGTGCAGATGAAATCGCTAGTCCATTACTACTGCCACCACCTTGCAATACTTTTTTCACAAACTGATGAACATCTTCTTCAACAACACGACCTTTACGACCGCTACCAGCGACTTTACTTAAATCCACACCCAATTGATTCGCTAAGCGTCTTACTGCAGGGCCTGCATGAATTTCCGCATTATGCATAACCGTCTGCATGGCAGAAGCATTAGCTTTTTCTGCTGTCTCACGACCACTGGATTCAGCTTGCTTTAATGCTGCAACTGGTTGTTCAGCTTTAACAGATTGGTTTTTATTTTCAGCTGCTATAACTTGTGCTAAAGCAATTACATCCCCCTGTTTCACTTTATCACCTACTTTAATCTTAACATCAGTAATTCCTCCACTGAATGGCGCAGGAACTTCCATGGTTGCTTTATCAGACTCTAATGTAATTAATGTTGCGTCTTGAGTAATTTTAGTGCCCCTCTTGATTGCCATATCAATAACTGTTACTGCACTATCTGTACCAATATCAGGAATTTTAATTTCTACTATTTTAGAGGGTTGATTACTTCCAGAGGCAGATTCCTCTGCTTTTTTTGGTGGGATAGTAGCGTTGGTTGCTTCTTGTTTAGTTACCTTCGTTTCATCGCTAGCCAAGGTTAAAATAAAACTGCCTTCAGATACCTTATCACCTACTTTAACTTTTAGCTCTTGAATAACTCCTGCACAAGGTGCTGGAATTTCCATGGTTGCCTTATCACTTTCTAGCGTAATAAGTGTTTGTTCTGCTTTTATGCTATCGCCTGGTTTGACAGCAACTTCTATCACTTGCACATCCGTTGCCCCGCCGATATCTGGTACTAATACTTCTTTGTTGCTAGTCACCATTTATTCTCCTTTCAATTCTTTTTACTTTATGCATGTAATGGATTAGGTTTTTCAGCATCGATCTTATATTGTTTAATAGCTTCCTCAACCTTTTCTAAAGGTAGTTTTCCAGCATCAGCCAAAGCTTTTAAAGCAGCGACAACAATATAATATCGGTTTATCTCAAAATGTTCTCTTAATTGTTCACGGACATCACTACGCCCAAATCCATCTGTTCCTAAGGTATGATAGACACCAGGAACAAAAGCACGAATTTGTTCTGCATAAGATTTCATATAATCAGAAACTGCAACAACTGGTTCATCACTATCTTTTAAACATTGCTCTACATAACTTAATTTAGGCTTTTTAGTAGGATGTAACATATTCCAGCGTTTTGCTGCCAAACCATCGCGGCCTAATTCATTAAAACTTGTTACACTCCAAACCTCAGATTGTATCTCAAAATCTTTCATCAACAGCTCTGCAGCTGCTTCAGCTTCTCGCAAGATAACACCCGAACCTAATAAGCGCACTTTTAACTTAGCTTTAGTTTTTGCCTTATGTAGCAAATACATTCCCTGTAAGATACCTTCTTCAACTCTTTCTGGCATATCAATATGTTGATAAGATTCATTGGTAATCGTAATATAGAAAAAAATCTTTTCTAAATCTTGGTACATACGTTTCATACCGTGTTGAATAATTACTGCTAATTCGTAAGAATAGCACGGATCATAGCTAACACAGGTAGGAATGGTATTAGCCAAAATATGACTATGACCATCTTGATGCTGTAGCCCTTCACCTGCTAAAGTGGTTCGACCTGAAATTGCTCCAATTAAAAATCCCCGTGCTTGCATATCTCCTGCTGCCCAAGCAAGATCTCCAACACGCTGGAAGCCAAACATAGAGTAATAAACATAAAAAGGGATCATAGGGTAATTACTGACACTATAGGAAGTACCTGCCGCAAGCCAGGAACAAAAAGCACCCGCCTCAGTCAACCCTTCTTCAAAAACTTGGCCATCTTGAGCTTCTCGATAATACATTACCTGATCTTTATCAACTGGCTCATAGAGCTGACCTACTGGTGAATAAATCCCATACTGTCTAAACATTCCCTCCATACCAAAAGTACGTGATTCATCTGGTACGATCGGTACAACTCGTTTTCCTATCTCTTTATCCTTCATGATTACATTTAAAATTCTTACAAACGCCATGGTATTAGAAATTTCTCTCTCTTCAGTTCCCTTGAGCATGGCAGCAAAAGCCTCCAGTTTAGGAGTTTCAAAAGCGCCAGACTCTCTACGGCGCGCAGGTAAAAAACCACCTAAAGCTTGACGACAAGCTTTTACATAGCGAATTTCTGGGCTATCTTCACTCGGTTTATAAAAAGGCATCTTTTCAATCTGATCATCACTCACTGGAATATGAAATAAATCTCTAAATTTCTTTAACTGCTCAATTGTAAGCTTCTTTTGATTATGAGTAATATTTTGTGCTTGTACATCACCAAGACCATAACCTTTAACTGTATGGGCTAAAATAACCACTGGACGAGTGGCTTCACGTGCTCTTTTAAACGCCGCATAAACTTTAGTCGCATCATGACCACCTCGCTTTAACTTCCAGATTTCTTCATCTGTCATGTCTGCAACCAGCTCTTTCAATTCTGGATATTTACCAAAAAAGTGTTCACGTATATAAGCCCCATCACGCGCACGAAACATTTGATACTCGCCATCCACGCATTCATTCATGCGTTTAATTAGTAAACCAGTCTTATCCTTCGCAAATAATTTATCCCAGTTACTACCCCATAGTACTTTAATCACTTCCCAGCCAGAACCAGTAAACACATTTTCTAATTCTCGTACAATACTACTATTACCTCGCACTGGACCATCTAAGCGCTGCAAATTACAGTTCACCACAAAGATAATATTATCCAAGTGTTCCTTGCTAGCAATATGTAAAGCTCCCGTTGACTCAGGTTCATCCATTTCACCATCACCACAGAAAGTCCAAACTTTTCGACCAGTCGTCTTAATTAAATTTCGAAACTCTAAATATTTAAGGAATCTAGCTTGATAAATAGCTTGAATAGGACCAAGGCCCATAGAAACCGTAGCAAATTGCCAGAAATCTGGCATTAACCAAGGATGCGGATAGGAAGTTAAGCCATGGCCACCAATTTCTTGGCGAAAATTGCTTAACTGTGTTTCAGAAAGTCGGCCCTCTATAAATGCTTGTGCATAAACCCCAGGCGAGGCATGACCTTGGAAATAAACTAAATCACCACCATTTTCTGCTTTAGGACCTTGAAAAACATGATTAAAGCCTACTGCATAAAGTGTTGCTGAAGAAGCATAAGTCGCTAAATGTCCCCCTAACTCTGGTGCTTTTTTAGTGGCATGCAAGACCATGCATACTGCATTCCAACGATTAATCGAATTAATTTTCTTTTCAATTTCTTCATCACCTGGATAAGCAGAATCCTCTGCTACTGGAATAGTATTAATATAGTCTTTACTGATCATTTCTGTGCCAGTTGCTATCCCTGCTTGCTCGGCAGCGATGGCGAGTCTATTTAATAAAAATGCGGCTCTTTCGACCCCCTCTGCTTTAATAACTGAAGCCAACGCTTCTAGCCATTCTGTCGTTTCAATAGGGTCTATATCCTTTACATTAGTGTCGTGACTCATTTGAAAACTTACCTTTACGAATTAATGGGTTGAATTAATTGAGGAAATACTTATAGCATAGCATTTAGATTTTAAGCACGCTAGAATTGAACACAAATATTACTGAGATAATTGAGTGATTACTTCATCAAATCCCATACTTAAAGAAGCTTTCACTAATACTACGCTGTTTTTATCTAAAAATGGCTTAACTGCGGAAGTCATGTTTATTTTTTGATCAAAATGCTTAGCGTTATTGCCAAACGCTTGCACGGCATTTTGCATTAAATCGCCCACTGCATAGAGCTCTTCAATCCCAGCCTCTTTAGCATAATGACCTATTTCTTGGTGATACCGCTTGGCCTCTGGTCCCAATTCTCGCATATCGCCAATCAATAAAAACCGCTTGCCAGGAAACTGCTTTAATACATCAATCGCTTTATGCATAGAATTGGGATTAGCGTTATAGCTGTCATCAATTAGTAAAGCTCCATGATAACCTGCCTTACGCTGCAAACGTCTATTTTCAGGTTCAACTTTTTCTAAACCTGCTTTGATTGCTTCTAAATTGATATTAATCGCTAAAGCGGCGGCACTTGCAGCTAATGCATTTAAGATATTGTGCTTACCTAACAAAGGTAAGCATACTGGTTTTTCCCCTTGTGGTGTAACTAATAAAAATTTACAACCTTCTGGCGATAAATGAATAGCCTTTGCAGTAACCATTGCAGGTTGCTCAAGACCAAATGAAATAACACGCTGTCCTGAAAGTAATCCTTGCCAATAACTAAAATAAGCATCATCCACATTTAAAATAGCAGTGCCTTCAGGGGCTAATCCTTCTATGATCTCGCCTTTTGCTTTGGCAACTCCAGCAATATCACCTACTCCAGCTAAATGACTAGGCCCAGCATTGGTAATCATAGCAACAGTAGGTTTAGCTAATTTGGTAATATAACTTAATTCTCGGAAATGATTCATTCCCATTTCTATTATAGCCGCTTGATGATCTAAAGCTAAGGCTGATAAAGTCAACGGTACGCCAACATGATTATTATAACTTTTTTTAGGAGCTAGAAATTTATTACCATAAACCTCCTGCAATATAGCACTTAACATATTCTTTACAGTTGTTTTACCATTACTACCTGTCACCCCTATGACTGGTATAGAAAATCGATCTCGCCAATAGGCTGCTAACCTACCTAACGCAAAAATACTATCTTCAACAATAATTTGCGGAACATCAATTGTAAGCGGTCTATTAATTAATAAAGCAGCAGCACCTTGATTGACTGCTTGTTGACAAAATTTGTGGCCATCAAAATTTTCACCTTGCCAAGTGATAAAAAGATTACCCGGCTTCACTTCTCTTGAGTCGGTAACAATACCTTCAATTGAAAAACTATTTCTCGTAATTTTTACTGCTAAAATTTTTTCTAACTGTTGTTTATCAAGCCTTATCATTCCTTATTCCTCTAGACTTTACCATAAATAACTTTATTGTTAAGCTGGTTCTAAATAATCAATCATTAATTGTAAATTTTGACGGCCTTGATATTCATTCACATCAAGCCGGTAAACTGCTGCAACATATTCACAACGAGCATTAGGCCATATGTTGGAATCTACGTTAAAAAACACGCCATTTAAAATTTTATCGTTTAAAGCTAACATTAATTTTAAATGCTTGTCAGCAATCAAGCGCTGCTCAATAATTTTAAATCGATTAACAAAAGTAGGTTCGGGAAACCCTTGTCCCCAGGGGCCTGCTTCGCGTATTGCTTGCGCAAAATTTAAAGTAAAATCCTTAGACTGTAACTCTCCATCACATAAAATTTGATCTTCTAAATCCTCTTTTGTTAATTCTTCTTCTACATCTCTTAATAATGCCTCTTTAAAAATTTTAAATTGGTCTTCAGCAATAGTTAGACCAGCTGCCATAGCATGACCACCAAATTTTTTAATAAGACTAGGGTGATGCATAGCAATTCTTTCAAAAGCGTCTCTGATATGAAAGCTAGCCACTGATCTTGCCGATCCTTTCAGCTCCCCTTTATCTCCTTTAGCAAAAATAACTGCTGGCTTGTGGTAAAAATCCTTAATTCGTGAGGCTAAAATACCGATAACACCTTGATGCCAATTACTATCGTATAAACAAATGGCTTTTAAATGGCCCTGCTGCTCGTGAAGATGCAATCGATCTAACTCATTAAAAGCTTGTGTTTTCATTGTAGCTTCAATAATTCGTCTTTCATTATTTAATTTATCCAATTCAAATGCTAACTTACTAGCTTGAACCTCATTATCACTCAATAAACAAGCAACGCCCAGCGACATGTCTTCTAGTCTACCGGCAGCATTCAAGCGTGGTGCTACAGCATAAGCTAAATCTGTGGCAACAATTTGTGGTAATTTTCTTTTGCCTATCTCTAGCAAAACTTTAATACCAGGAATACATTTTTGTTGGCGAATACGTTGTAACCCATAGTGAACTAAAATACGATTAGTCTTGTCTAAAGGAACAACATCCGCCACTGTACCAAGCGCCACTAAATCTAATAAATTCGCCATATTTGGCTCTGGAATATTTTGTTCAGCAAACCAATTTTTTTCACGTAAGGTGGCTCGTAAAGCCAACATCACATAAAAAATTACCCCGCAACCAGCTAAACATTTGCTAGCAAAATTATCTCCTGGTTGATTAGGATTAATAATCGCACAAGCTTCCGGGGTCTTTTCTCCTGCCAAATGATGATCCGTGATAATAACTTCTATTCCTAATTGCTTAGCAACACTCACTCCTTCTATACTAACAATTCCATTATCTACAGTAATAATTAAATTTGGCTTGAACTGCTGGTAAGCTAATTGCACAATTTCTGGAGAAAGTCCATAACCATATTCAAACCGATTTGGAACTAAATAGTTAACACGCTTGGCACCCAGCATGTTAAGTGCTCTGACTGCAATCGCCGTACTGGTTGCACCATCCGTATCATAATCTCCAATGATAACAATTTGCTCATCATTGCTAATTGCTTGAAACAACCTAATCGTTGCTTTCTCTATATCTTTTAATTGCTGATATGGACTGAGCTGAGCTAAATCTTTTTCTAGTTCAGCTTTAGATTGAATACCTCGAAATAAATAGATAGTTTCTAATAATTCATGATCACAAAGCTTCTCTATCTTTTTGAAATTCTCAGCAATTTTTCGATAAACAATGGTTTTTTTCATTGCCAGCAACTATCTAGTAGCATAATTTTTTTAATTCTGTTATTCATCTTTATAAAGCTGTTTTAATAATCGCTTATTGTAAACCAACACATCGATACCAGTCCAATAGACACAAACTACCCAAACTAGCAGCCCTAGGACAAGTGCATATTGCTGCGGAATTCCAACTGAAAATATAATTAAAGTAATCACTAACATAATAATAGAATGAACCCAGTTGACATAAAGTAAGCCCACCGGCCCTAAAACAAGTGATAATAATATTGCTGCTAATGAACTTTTAAAAGGGGCGACAACGATATTACCATTAGACAGATTGCTCATCTTTTTCACTCCTGTGCTTTCAAATATTAATAATTGCTTAAAATTAAACCCACCTATAGTGATGGATGCAAAGCTATGATAGACTAACTCCATTGTTTTTTCTATTTACAAATAAATTAAATTTATGCAACTTTCACAAGATACTTATCAAGGCCAATTTATTCTTCAAGCTTATGAAAACAATACGCTTATTATTAATAACCAAGTCTATGAACTAAGCTTAATTATTGGTGCCAATCATTTACTTACTCATTGTCTGCCTATCAAAATTAATGCGCTAAAAACATCGGACTGGCAACCTTTAATCGAGCTAAAACCAGAAATAGTGCTAATTGGCACAGGCCACACTTTACAATTCATTAATCCAATCCTATTACAAGTTTTTTATCAACAGCGAATCGGTGTAGAAGTTATGACTACTCAAGCAGCTTGTCGTACTTTAGCAGTGCTATTGGCAGAGAATCGTAAGGCTTTTGCTGCATTATTTAGCTAAATTTTAGTCTTAGGATAAACTTTTGTTTTAACCACTTTATTGGCTTTGATTTCTAACACTTCGATACGATAACCATTAATTATTAAACTCATCATACTTTCCGGTATTGCTTCTAGCTCTTCAATTATTAATCCACTTAAAGTTTTGGGACCTGAGACAGGAAGATTCCAGCTCATAAACTTATTAAGTTCTCGCACTGAAACTGAACCACTCACTAAATAACTACCATCACTTTGTGGGATCACTAAGCTTTGAATAGCAGCTACACTATTATCTAACTCACCGACTATTTCTTCTAAAATATCTTTCACGGTAACAAGCCCTAAAATGTCACCATATTCATCTACCACTAAAGCTAATCTAACTTTATTATCTCTAAATTGTTGTAATTGGGTATGTAAAGGTGTGCCTTCTGGAACAAAATAAGGTTGATAAGCTACTCGTACCATTTCTTTTTTTGTTAACCGGTTATTATTCATCAATTGCAAAGCATCTCGTAAAGGAAAAATACCAACTACTTTTTCAATACTACCGTAATAGATAGGAACCTGAGCATGATCAATTAGAATAAGCTTTTTTACAATTTTTTCCCAAGAATCATTCAAGTCAATGCCTATTATTTTATTTCTAGGAATCATCATATCATTAACTGTTATATTTTCTAAATCAAGCACACTTAATAACATTTCTCGATGTGGTTCTTTTCCCTTACTGCCTTCAATATTAGTGATTGACTCATGAATGACTGTACGCAATTCTTCTTTATTTAGTCTTTCAGCAATACGTTTATTTTTTACCCTAATGTTAAATAAACGTAAAATGCCATTAGCAACAGAAGTAGCGCACCATACCAGAGGATATAATAGTTTTAATAATATCCATAGCGGAAAAGAAACAATAAAGGAAAGCTTTTCAGGATATAACGCTGCCAAAGTCTTGGGCGTAATTTCTCCAAAAATTAAAATAACAAAAGTCAGCAAAATGGTGGCAATAATAATACCCGCTTCCCCTAACAATTTCACGGCGATAACTGTTGCTAAAGCTGAAGCAAAAATATTTGCAAAGGTATTACCAATTAGGATAACCCCTAGCAATCGATCAGGCCGTTCTAATAAACGCTGTACTCGTTGTGCTGTACGATTACCTTCTCTAACTTTATGTCGCAGACGATAACGATTAAGCGCCATCATTCCTGTTTCAGAACAAGAAAAAAAAGCAGAAACTAAAATTAATAAAATTAAAACTATTATTAAAAACAATAAATTAAAATGTATCAACGCCCGCTCCATTTATTACAGTATTGGCTGCTTCTAACCAGCTCAATAACTATAGCATAAACCTTAAACTATAAATTTATCTTACCTGAAACACTAAAATAAGAAGAGAAAATCTTGCTAAATTCCGTTACAATTGCCGCTTTATGAATGAGAACAGGATTAGCTAAATGTTTGAAAGTTTAAGCACCCGCCTTCAAAAAACGATCAAAAATTTGACTGGCTCAGGTCGTTTAACCGAAAAAAATATCCAAGATGCCTTAAGAGAGGTACGAATAGCGCTGTTAGAAGCTGATGTTGCACTATCTGTAGCCAAAGAGTTTATTGAACAAGTCAAACAACAGGCTCTAGGCCAAGATGTGATGCATAGCTTAACACCTGGTCAAGCATTAATCAAAATTGTGAGCGATGAATTAATTCGTTTAATGGGAGAAACTACTGCTGAACTCAATTTCAATGTGGAACCTCCCGCTATTATTCTCATGGCAGGTTTACAAGGATCCGGTAAAACTACCACTGTCGCTAAGCTTGGTCGTTTGCTAAAAGAAAAACATAATAAGCAAGTATTAGTTACGAGCACTGACATTTATCGCCCTGCAGCAATTGAACAATTAGCTACACTCGCTAACAGCCTAGGTTTATCTTATAGCCCAAGCACTATCCATGAGCAACCAGTGGCTATTGCTAAACGTGCGATCGAACAAGCAAAACGTGAGCAGGCTGAAGTAGTCATCATCGATACAGCCGGCCGACTACACATTGATGAAGCCATGATGCAAGAAATCAAAGCGTTGCATCAGGCAATTAACCCTATTGAAACTTTATTTGTGGTTGACAGTATGACTGGGCAAGATGCTGCAAATAGTGCTAAAGCTTTTAATGATACCCTACCCCTAACAGGCATAATCCTCACTAAAACTGATGGTGATGCACGAGGTGGTGCTGCACTATCCGTAAAATTTATTACTGGCAAGCCTATTAAATTTATTGGTACTGGTGAAAAAACTGATGCTCTTGAAGTTTTTCATCCCGATCGTATTGTTTCCCGCATACTAGGCATGGGGGATATCCTGTCTTTAATTGAAGAGGTCGAGCAAAAAGTCGATAAAAAGAACGCAGAAAAAGTAGCTCAAAAATTCAAAAAAGGAAAAGCTTTTGATTTACAGGATTTTTTAGAGCAACTAGAACAAATGAATAAAATGGGCGGCATGGCTTCATTACTAAGCAAACTTCCTGGAATTCCTAATATCTCTCCAGAGGTAATAAAAAGCCAATTGAATGATAAAAAGTTTGTACAAATGAAAGCGATTATCCAATCCATGACAAGAAAAGAACGCCGTTTTCCTGATATTATTAATGGTTCACGCAAAATACGGATTGCAAAAGGTTCTGGCACAGAAGTTCAAGATATTAATCGTTTGTTAAAACAGTTTCTACAAATGCAAAAAATGATGAAAAAGCTTACTAAAAAAGGCGGCATGAAAAACATGATGCGCCAAATGCAGGGCATGATGCCTGGTGGTTTTCCGGGTAGTGGTTCCCCAGGAGGAGGATTACCATTTTAATAATTATTATCTGATCCAATAAGAATGAGGAGAAAAACATGACCTTGACTGATTCACTTAAAACTACCTTAGCTTTTACGGCTTCGGCTTTTGGAGTTCTTTTTGAAGAAGGCTGCAAATTCGTTTGCCAAAATAAACTTTTAGTCACCATAACATTACTTTCTCTAGCCCTGGATGGTGCTGCCGCTGCTGAACGCCATGGTTTTGTTTTAAACGTAGGAGATCGAGCAGATGAAGAAGGTAGAGTTTTGTTTTGTGCGCGAGATTCTCTAGGTCAAGAAGTTGCTTTTAAAGTCATAGTTCATGGCGATTCAGCAACAACCTTACAACACTACAGAGATTCCTTAGGTTGTGATGAAATTGATGTGCCAGCTGGTCTAATCCATGCCGGCTATCTTGATTGCTTTAGTCGCTGGGCTGGACAGTTTTTTTGTTCAACAGATTTAAAAGGCTCTGTACCTATTATAGCAGTTGACCCTGATGAAGCTTGTCCCACTAGTTTTCTTAGCTCACGTCAATAAATATTACTTAATAGAGCGGGGTTATTTAATTCCGCTCATTTTTCCCATTAACAACAGTGTTTTTAATACTGTCTAATGCGCTATTGAACTGTGTTGACTGTAGTATTGGATGCAGCTGTTGGTGCTGAAAAATGATTAGAGATTTTAAACCCTATTGCTACTAAAATTACCACAGCGATTACTAAAAGTGCTCGAGAATATCTTTGCATAATAGATCCTTAATTATCTTCTGTTAACGTTAATAAAGTTGCATTACCGCCTGAAGCAGTGGTATCAATAGTCAATACACGCTCAGTCACAAGACGATGCAAATAATTAGGGCCACCAGCTTTCGGGCCTGTGCCTGATAGACCCTGACCACCAAAAGGTTGAACTCCTACTACTGCCCCTATCATATTACGATTGACATAAAGATTGCCTACAGATAGGTGATTAATAATATAATCAATTCTTTCACCAATTCGAGAATGAATACCTTGGGTAAGCCCATACCCTGTCGCAGTAATATCTGCCAATACTTTATCTAGCCCTGCATACTTAAACCGAATGACATGTAAAAAAGGACCAAAGATTTCTTTATCTAATTGACTAATACTTTTAATTTCAAAAGCACAAGGAGCAAAATAAGTACCTTGCTCGCAGTTGGCAGGTAGTTTAAGCTGATAAATTAATTTAGCCTCTTGACTCATTCTTGCGTAATGCTGAGTAAGCATTGCACGGGCTTCGGTATCAATCACGGGCCCTGTATCAGTACTAAGCTTGACAGGGTTACCAATTTCTAATTCTGCCATGGCACCTTTAAGAATTTTAATAAAGTCTTCAGCAATATCATCTTGAATATAAAGAACACGCAAAGCAGAACATCGTTGACCCGCACTACCAAAGGCTGAGGCCATAACATCCACGACAACCTGTTCTAACAACGCAGATGAATCAGCAATCATGGTATTCTGACCACCTGTCTCTGCTATAAAAGGAATAATTTCTCCTTTTCTTGCTGCGAGAGCCTGATTAATCAGTTGCGCTGTATGGGTAGAGCCGGTAAACATAATACCTTTAATTCTTTCATCTTTAACTAACTGTGCTCCGACAACTTCGCCTCGACCTAGTAATAACTGCACGCTTTCAACAGGAAACCCCGCTTCATGTAACAGCGACACTGCATAAAACGCTACTAAAGGGGTTTGTTCTGCTGGTTTAGCCAAAACCACATTACCAGTAACAAGCGCCGCAGTAATTTGTCCTAAAAAAATGGCTAAAGGAAAATTCCAAGGACTAATACAAACAATAGGGCCTCTTCCATAATAAGAAAGTTGATTAAACTCACCTGTAGCACCTTGAAGTAATACGGACTTTAGGTTTTCTTTAGCCTGACATGCATAATAACGACAAAAATCTATTGCTTCCCTCACCTCACTGATGGCATCAACCAGTGTTTTACCACCCTCTTTTACCATTAACCCTACAAACTGCGAGATCCTTGCTTCTAATAAATCTGCTACACACAGCAAACACTGTGCTCTTTTTTCTATAGGCGTCTCAGCCCATTTATTAAATGCTTTAGCTGCGACCTCAATTGCTTGTAAGGTACCTTGTTCATCAAGATTACTGTAATAACCTACTACAACTTGGGAGTTAGCCGGTGACAAAACTTTTTGCTTATCAGATGTTTTTATAATCTTACCTGCAATAATCGAATCGGCTCGCCATTCCTTTTTATAATATTCATTAAGCTCTAAAAGAAATTTTTGTTGTTCATCGTTATTAGAAAGGTTAATTCCTTTAGAGTTTTTTCTAGTTTTGCCATAAATTTCTCTAGGCAAAGGAATTTCAGGATGAAATTTCGTAGCTAAATTTTTTACACGCGCAACAGGATTTAATATTACTTCACTCAAAGGAATTTTAGTATCTGCCAAACGATTAACAAAAGAAGTATTGGCGCCATTTTCCAACAATCGTCTGACTAAATAAGAAAGCAAAACTTTGTGGCTCCCAACAGGTGCATAAATTCGGCATGGTACTTGATGTTGTTGAGTAACTAAATCATAAAGCGCTCGCCCCATCCCATGTAAACATTGAAATTCAAAGTCTGTTCTACCCTTGGTTAAAGCTAAAATAACTGCCGCCGAATAAGCGTTGTGGCTACCAAATTGCGCATAAAATACTTCTGGATGAGCAAGGATTTTGCGCGCACAGGCTATAAATGAAACATCAGTTGAATTTTTTCGAGTAAATACAGGATAGCCTTCCAAACCATGAACTTGTGCATATTTAATTTCGGAATCCCAATAAGCTCCTTTTATTAAGCGAACAGGAATTTTTCTTTTTTGAATCTGACAAAGTGTTATTAAAAAATCCAATACATACCAAGCACGCTTCTGATAGGATTGCACTGCAAGTCCAAACCCATGCCAATCATTTAAACTTGAATCATGATAAACTTCTGCAAAAATTTCTAGGGACAGTTCCAAAACTCTAGCCTCTTCAGCATCCACAGTAAGATTAATTCCAGCAGCCTTAGCTTGTCTTGCTAAATTAAGTAATAACGGTACTACTTTTTTAACCACCTGCTCGCGTTTAGTATATTCATAGCGAGGATGTAGAGCAGAAAGTTTAATAGAAATGCCTGGATTGGCAAAAGGATCAGAATGAATGGCATATTTTGCAATTTCAGTAATTGCCTTACAATAGGCTTGATAATAAAATTCCGCATCTATTTGGGTTCTTGCAGCTTCCCCTAGCATATCAAACGAATGTCTATAATATTCATCTTGCTCTTTACTACGCTTTAAAGCTTCTTGAATAGTTCGCCCCATAACAAACTGTTTTCCTAACACTTTCATAGCATGACCCAAGGCTTTTCTTATGAGTGGCTCACTACTGCGTCTTAATAAACTTTTTAATACCATCGTCAGCTTATTGCTATCTGAATGAGCCACTATTTTGCCAGTCAACATCAAGGCCCAAGTGGAAGCATTGATAAAAAATGATTCGCTTTTCCCAAGCTTAGCCTCCCAATCTGCAGCAGTAATTTTATCACGAATCAAATCATCTATGGTTTCAGTATCTGGAATTCTAAGCATTGCTTCGGCTAAGCACATTAAAACAATCCCTTCTTCACTTGAAAGATCATATTCATGAAGAAATGCATCCAAACTACTTTTTTTAACTCGTTGCTCTCTAATTTCTGTTACTAATTGCTTCGCTGTATTATCAACTTCAAAAAGCAAGTCCTCAGGTAAAGCTGCTTGGACAAGTAATGCGTTTATACATTGATTCTCATCCATCAAATAAGCTTGATTCATTGCATGACATTTTTCTTTTAAATTTTCATTATTTCTAATCATTTTTCACCCATGGCTAGCTCAATAAATTTTCATTTTATTCAATAGGCTCAGCTAAACAAATTTAGCAGATTATACACTATATCAATTTATTGAAAGAATACTTAATTTTTACTCTTGATGAAATTCTCTTTATGACTACATGATTTTTGAATCATAAGTTTTAAAAAAAAATAACAATAAAGAAAGACTATACTGACAACAAACTTTACTTTTTTATTAAAACTTTATGATAAATTTCTATTATTAATCAAATAGATGGTTGTAAATCTGCTAGATAAAGCAAAAGCTAAGAAGAACTCAGAGAAAGATAGATTTCAAAGAAGTAATCAAGGATAATAAAAACCTTACTGATAGGAATATGAGCGTGAATACCTCAAATCAACATAGCCTTATTTTATGCAAACGCTTTCGGGGTTTCTTACCCGTAGTAGTTGATATTGAAACAGCTGGCTTTAATTATGAGCGTGATGCCATTCTTGAAATTGCAATAGTAATGTTAACAATGGAAGAGTCGGGCATTTTACTTCCTACTAAAACTCATGCCTATCATATTAAACCTTTTGAAGGTGCTAATTTAGATCGAGAAGCCTTAGAGTTTACTGGTATTGATCCTTATCATCCTTTTCGTTTTGCTGTTGAAGAACGTGAAGCTTTATTAGAAATATGCTCTATTATTGAAACCGCCTTAAAAGAAACTAATTGCTCAAAAGCCGTATTAGTCGGACATAATCCGATGTTTGATTTAAATTTTTTAAAAGCAGCTATTAAGCGCACTAAAATAAAAGGCCCTTTTCATAAATTTACAACTTTTGATACGGCAACATTAGGCGGATTAGCGTTTGGACAAACTGTCTTAGCTCGTGCTTGTAAAGCTGCTCAAATTACTTTCAATGTCAAAGAAGCTCATTCGGCTATTTATGATGCCGAACGAACTGCTGAATTATTTTGCAAAATAGTAAATCAATGGTCTAATGCTATTAAAGAGATAGATAGCTCATCACTTCATCAAAATCATGAATAACAGTTAAGCATAGTTATTACTTATTGTTTATTAAAACAAGAAGGAAATACGAGCTGTCACTACATTATCTTTTTTATTAGTACCACCATACTTAGCACTATAATCGTGATCTTGGTAGAACTGCAAACCTAAAGCCACATGTCTTATTAAATTAAAGCCGTATTCAACCAACCAGCGAGTTTTGGGTAAGCGAGTAACATTATTAAGAGAAACACCACTTGCCGTATTATGAGCTTGAGTTGTCCATTGGAAACCAAGTTCAATTCGGCTATTATGGCCCCAAGTTTTAAAATTATAATCGGTATTTACGCCAACTGCTGTAGGTTTTGCCCCTTTATTAACTGTTCCATTCGTAAACTGGTAGTCCACCGGACTAAAACGACGTAAAGCTCCTACATAACGAACACCAAACCCAAAAGGCCCGGCGTAAAGATCCCCATAAGCACTTAACCCACCTGCACTACGAGTATAACCATTATTATCATTAGCTATATCTCGAATGGAGTCCACATCAGCCAAGTTATTTAAATAACCCAAACCTAAATCATAGCCTATCGAATGATTAAAATTTTGGTAACCCATTTCAGCACCATAAACATTGATAGTACTACTCGAGTGATTGGCCTCTTTTATACCATTTGCTGCATAAGCAGTCGCATAAACCCCGCTTTGGCTAATAAATCCAGCGGTTACTGCCGGTAAATCAGTTTGCGACAGTATTTGAGTAAAGCTTTGCGTAATGGGATACAAATAATAGCGACTAAACGGTAAAAACTGTTGCCCGGCTCTTACATAAAATGGTGCAATATTAAAATTTGCAATCGTACCATAAGCCTCTTGCATATTAGCACGACGATTTACTCGCAAACTAGGGCTATAATTAACTACGCTTGGACTGCTGCCATTGGTATAAAGAAAGCCCATGTGTGCTGTCACCCAATCACCAAAATCTGCATCTACATTAAGATTAGCAGTAGCCAAGCTTAAATAACTAGATGCTGTTGTTTCTTGAGTACCTTGACCAAAATAAGGTTTAGACCAATAGCTCGCATCAACATTCACTAACCCGCTTAAATGAATATGTTTATACCAATCCCATTGTCCAAAGGGAATACCATTATTTTCATCTATTTCAGCCAATTCTTCCTGTAAATAAGCTTGATCAGATTTTATTTCAGTAACACTATTAGTACCTTCAGGATTAAGGGGAAGTTTAGCTGGTGCTGTTGTATTAGCCTGCTGACCTGCTGCAGTCGAAGTCTCAGTTTTTCCTGTACTTACTGTAGAACTGTTACCCACCGCTTTAGAAGTTTCTGTTAAAGCAGATGTCGTGTTAGCAGGTGTTTGGGTAGAGGCGGTTGTTGCATAAATTGATCCTGCACTCATTGTACTTGCAGCAAGAATTGCAAACGCCAAGGGCTTAATCTTCATGAAAAAAATTCTCCTGAAAAAACTTGTTATTCCTTTGCATAAAATGAGTAGATAAACCCTATCTACTCATTTCATTATTATTTTTAAAGTGTTTCAGCTTCCTCTGCTAAATAGCTAGCAACACCATCAGGAGAAGCTCGCATTGCTTTCTTTCCTTTTTGCCAACCAGCTGGACAAACCTCACCATGTTCTTCAAAATGTTGCAAAGCATCGACCACTCGCAGTAATTCATCTATATTACGACCTATTGGTAAATCATTGACGATTTGAGAACGAACAACGCCATTTTTATCAACCAAAAAAGCGCCACGGAAAGCAACACCTGCTTCTGGGTGTTCAACACCATAGGCTTGACAAATTGAATGCGTAATATCCGCAACTAAAGTATATTTAACAGCCCCAATACCACCTTTTTCTACAGGGGTTTTACGCCAAGCATTATGCGTAAAATGAGAGTCTATTGAAACACCGAGCACCTCTACTTTTCTCTTAGTAAACTCAGTTAAACGATGGTCTAAGGCAATAAGCTCTGAAGGACAAACAAAGGTAAAATCCAAGGGATAGAAAAATACTAAAGCATATTTGCCTTTAGTTGCTTCAGCAAAATTAAATTTATTAATGATCTCACCATTTCCAAGAACTGCTGCTGCAGTAAAATCAGGCGCTTTTCTACCAACTAAAACACTCATGAAAGCTACTCCTCATAATAAAAATTAGTTATTTGCTGTTGCCTGCTTTAGCAAAGTTTTTAACTCTCCGCTTTGGTAAAGCTCCAGAATAATATCACAGCCACCAATTAATTCACCATTAATATAAAGCTGTGGAAATGTTGGCCAATTTGCATATTTGGGCAAAGTGGCTCGGATTTCAGGGTTTTGAAGTACATCTACATAAGCAAATTCAGCACCACAAGCTGAAAGCGCTTGTATCGCCTGCGCTGAAAATCCACATTGCGGTAATTTTGGACTACCTTTCATATATAAAATGATTTTATTTTCAGCAAGTTGTTTCTTAATTAATTCTAATGTATCCATAATTTACCTCACAAATAATGTCAGGCATTGTAATGGGAAATTTTATGAGGATCCAGGAATTATTGCTAAGCAGTCATTTATTATATTGGATTATCAATATCAATGAATTTTACTGTCAAACCAAAACGTTCTGCTAAATGTTCACCCAAAGCTTTAATACCATAACGCTCCGTAGCGTGATGCCCTGCTGCATAAAAATGTACCCCTGTTTCTCGAGCAATATGCACGGTTCGTTCTGCAGCTTCGCCGGTTAAATAAGCATCTACCCCAGCTTGAACAACCAATTCAATTAAATCTGGAGCAGCGCCTGTGCACCAAGCAACCGTATTAATTTTAGTATCATCCTGTCCAATATGTAGGGGAGTTCTGTCTAATTTTTTTGCAATCAATGCAGCAAATTCAGAACCAGTAGCGGGCTGAGGCAAATGACCGGTTAATAACAAGCCCATACCTTGATAGTTTAAAATTTCACCATCTATTTCTATTCCTAAGTGCTTAGCCAGCTGAACATTATTACCAAACTGAACCTGTGCATCGAGTGGTAAATGGTAGGCAACTAAATTAATATCAGCCATTAATAAAGTTTTTAACCGCTTCTTTTTCATTCCTATTATATTGGGCTGTTCATTCTTCCAAAAATAACCATGATGGACCAGAATTAAATCTGCCTGTTCTTTTACTGCTCTATCTAATAAAGCTTGGCAAGCTGTTACTCCAGTAATAATTTTATTAATTGCCTTTTTACCTTCAACTTGCAAACCATTTGGACAATAATCATTAAAGCGTTCTGGCTGCAAACACTGATCAAGATATGCCATCAACTCTTGCCTATCCATCTTTTCTCTCCAAGCTTTAAAGTTTAGATTGTAGCAAAACCTAACTTTGAGTATATACTTCTTAATAACTAATACTTACAATATTGTTTTATCACTGGTTTTAATACTTTACTATGTTAAACATTACGATAAATACTCAACCTGATGAAGAAACTTGTGGCCCCACCAGCCTTCATGCTGTTTATCGTTATTACCAAGATAAAGTCACCTTAAGCAAAGTTATTCAAGGCGTTGAACGTGTAAAAAATGGCGGTACCTTAGCAGCACTACTAGGCAAACATGCCTTAGATCGAGATTATAAAGCTACTATTTATGCCTACAACTTAGATGTTTTTGATCCAACTTGGTTTCAGATACCCAAATTAACTTCTGAACAAATTGTTGAAAAATTAAAAACTCAATATCGCTATAAAAAATCTAAGCGTTTATGGGAAACATCACAAGCTTATATAGATTTTTTAAACAAAGGTGGTGTGATTTTATTTAGAGAGCTTACAGTTAATCTATTAAAAGCTTATTTTGAGCAAAAAATCCCTGTTTTAACAGGACTCAGTGCTACCTATCTTTATCAAAGCAAACGAGAATTTGAAACTAGACGCGGCAAATTGGTTCATGATGATATACGTGGTGAACCCTCAGGGCATTTTGTAATTCTTTGCGGTTATGATGAAAATAAACGTCATATCGTTGTAGCAGACCCACACCGCCGTAATCCTATTTCTAGCGATAACTATTACAAAGTTAATATCAGTCGTCTACTGAATGCTATTATGCTTGGCGTTCTAACACGCGATGCTAATTTATTAATTATTGAGCCAAAAGAAACATTTGAACAAAAAAAAATTATAGCGCTTAAAAAACAAGGTATCCCATGAAACCTATTATCGTTACTGAACAACCAAAACAATGGAATGGTTTAAATGATATCGTTACAATTGTGACCGCTACTGACTATTTAATCAATGAAGAATTAGCAAATGAACGTCAAATTCGTATCATCAATTTATGCCAATCCTATCGTTATCAATCTTTAGGTTATTATGTTTCTTTGCTTGCTGAAGCCAGAGGTCATAAAGTATTTCCTTCTGTTTTAACCATGCAAGACTTTAACGCTCGCACGTCTAGCGCTATTGTTGAAATTGAGCTACATGATGAAATTCAGCAAGCATTAAAATCAATTAAATCAGACGAATTTACTTTAAGTGTCTATTTCGGAAAAAATCTTGCAAAACACTACGATATATTGTGTAGAAAACTACATGGACTTTTTCCAGCTCCAATATTTAGAGTCTTTTTTAAATATAAAAAAGAATGGCGCGTGCAGAAAATAACTCCTTTAGCATTTAGCGATGTTCCTGAAGCACACTATCCTTTTATTACAGAAGTTGCAAAAGATTATTTAGCCAGAAAACGTTTTAACCTTACCCGTAAAAAAAATACATTTCATGATTTAGCTATCTTATATAATCCAAAGGAAATCATTCCTCCTTCTAATACTATAGCTTTAAAAAAATTTATTGCGGCAGGGAACAATTTAGGACTCAATGTTGATCTTATTGAAAAAGACGATTATAAAACACTCAATGAATATGACGCTTTGTTTATTCGCGAAACAACATCTGTCAATCACTATACCTATCGATTTTCAAGACGAGCCGCCGCTGAAAATTTAGTCGTTATAGATGATCCAGTTTCTATTTTAAAATGTGCTAATAAAGTTTATTTAGCAGAGCTTTTGCGCAAACACCGCATTGCAACGCCCCAAACTGTTATATTAAGTAAATTAAATTGGAAAGAGAAAAAAAATGAGCTTATTTTTCCCTGTGTATTAAAACAACCGGATAGTGCTTTTTCTCAAGGAGTAATAAAAGTCAATAATATTGAAGAATTTATTGAAGCCGCAAAAGAATTTCTTAATTCTTCAGAATTAATTATTGCTCAAACCTTTATGCCAACTGATTTTGATTGGCGAATTGGTTTAATTGATAATCGACCCTTATATGCCTGTCGATATTACATGGCTAGAAATCATTGGCAAATTTACAACTGGCAATCAGAATCAGAAAAAGAATGCGAAGGTGATGCTGATACAATTCCAATTGAAAAAGTTCCTGAAGGAATTATTCATACTGCACTCAAAGCAAGCAAACTTATTGGTAACGGTTTATATGGAGTAGATTTAAAAGAAGTCAATAATCATATCTATGTAATTGAGGTGAATGATAATCCTAGCATTGATCATGGGGTTGAAGATCAACTATTAGGTGACAAATTATACGAACAAATTATGCAAGTATTTCTACAACGCATTAAAAAGCGACATGGTTATGAATAATAAAATATACTCTCTTTTTTCTGTTTACGGCATTGAATTGGAATATATGGTTGTTGATAAAACCAGTTTAGAAATCAAACCCATAACAGATGAAATATTAACAAAATTGCAGGGTCATATTACTAATGAAGTTGAGCTAGATGAAATTGCAGCAAGTAATGAGTTAGTTTTGCATGTTATAGAATTAAAAACCAATGGCCCCAAACCTTCTCTTATCAAACTTGATACCAGCTTTCATGAAGGCATTATCAAAATCAATAAACTACTTGAATTTTATCATGCTTGTTTAATGCCTGCTGGTGCACATCCCTGGTTAAATCCCAAAAATGGTATTAAACTTTGGTCTCATGGTGATCGCAGTATTTATGAAACCTATCATCAAATTTTTAATTGTGAAGGTCACGGCTGGTCAAACTTACAAAGTACTCATATTAATTTGCCTTTTGCAAACGATAAAGAGTTTTTTAAACTCCATAATGCTATTCGAGTAGTGATGGCATTAATCCCTGCTTTAGCTGCAAGCACGCCTTTTATAGAAGGTAAATATACCGGTTCACTTGATACTAGACTTAATTATTATGCTTTAAATCAACAAAAAATCCCTGTTATTTCTGGCGAAGTTATTCCTGAATTTGTTGTTAATCAAGAAGATTATCAAACTAGTATTTTAACGCCTATGTATAAGGCTATAGCGCCTTGGGATAAGAATAATATACTCCAATATGAATGGCTTAACTCTCGTGGCGCCATTGCTCGCTTTGAACGTTTTGCCATTGAAATCCGCATAATGGATATTCAAGAATGTCCTTTGGCAGATATCGCTTGTATCGCTGCTATTGCTGGAATAATTCGTTATCTAATCGAACATACTTCACTTTATCTTGAGCAACCCATGAGCTGCGGTTCATTGCGAAAAATTTATGATCATTGCATCATACAAGGTTTAACGACAGAAATTACCAATAAAAATTACTTGCAACAAGTAAATTTACCCACAAAAAGCTTATCAGCTCGTCAAGTATGGCAACTTTTAATTGAAAAAGCATCGCAATATATTGATAGCAGCCATCAAAAAACTCTTGAGCAAATCCTCTCACGAGGAAATTTAGCTGAACGCCTAGTAAAAATTTACAACAAAGAAGGCCAAGACAAAAAAACGCTTCATAAGCTTTACACAAATTTATGTGATTGTCTCCAGCAAAATAAATTGTTTATGCTATGAATTATCAACTAATCATTACCTGTGAACACGCTAGCAATAAAATACCTGCCCAGTTTCGTTTTTTATTTATCAATCAGTCACAACTGCTACAATCGCATTGTAGTTGGGATATAGGGGCTTTTACTACTTATAAAAAACTTGTTAAAAAATTTCCCTGTCAATCGTTGCATGGGAAATGGAGCCGTTTACTAATAGATCTCAATCGTTCTTTACACCATTCTAACCTCTATTCTCAGTTTTCACGAAATTTAACAATTGTTAAAAAAAATTTACTAGTTAATAATTATTATTTAGCCTATCACAATACTATAAAATCTTGGTTAACTAAGGCCTGCCATAAGAAAATATTTACTATCCATTTGTCAATTCACAGTTTTACGCCCCAATTAAATAAACAAGTCAGGCTCAATGACATTGGTTTTTTATATGACCCCAAAAGAGCTATAGAAAAACAATTCTGTGCTAATTGGAAGGCTGCCATGAAAAATATAGCACCCACTTTAAATATTAGAATGAACTACCCTTATCGAGGAAACAGCGATGGACTTACTAGTGCTTTACGTAAAAGCTTTAACCAAGATCAGTATATAGGGATTGAATTAGAAATAAATCAGAAACATTTTAACTCCAATGGCTTATCAAAATCCTTACTCCTTGAGTTTATAGCAACCAGTTTGCAAGCTACTTTACTCAAGTTTCCTAACAATCGAATTAAAAATGTAAATTTAATAAAGAAAAGATAATTTCAATAGCAATTAAAACGATAATAATGAGCTCTAAATTATGTGAGCTTCGAGTTTCCAGGTAACTACTACACATCAGAAATATTTCATGTAAAGTATTAAGCTGTTGATTTAGTGTTTTAGTACGTCTAGAGATATCTAAATATTTTTCTAGCATTAGAAAATAAACTTCTAAATTAGGGTGTTGCCAGAAAAATTTTGGTTGATATAAAAAATCCCCCATTAAATTTATTTCACCTTTTACTGATAAAATATCGCCTATAATTTTTTGCATACGTCTATAAGGTAAGCGAATACTACCATGAGATGATAATTCTTTTGTTAAAGGAGTATAACGTTCAATCAGTTCATCTAATTTGGTTTCATAATATTTGAGCTTAATAGATTGTGAAAAACCATAGGACAAGCTCAATTTTAGTTCGGTTTCATTACTTTCTAAGGTTAAACAATCTACATTCAAATCTTCGTGTGGAACGATGGTTGTTTCTTCACCAACTTGATAGTAAAACTCATCAGATAAAAGATTGGCCATCGGTTTAATAACTGCTGTCTTAAACCACTCACTATAGACTTCAAAATCAGACTGACTTAAATTCCAACTTACAACAGTCCCATTGGCAAAAATATAACAATATGAATCTTTATTGTTATCAATAAGTTCTAGCACATGCCAATGTTTATTGACCTGCAAAGAAGCAACTGTTTTTACTTGTGCCTCGAGGTGAATTAAATCAATTTTTTCAGCAATACAATAACTTAAACAGCGCATATAAACCCTTTTTCTTAGAATAAATATAGCAGAAAACAGGTCCTTAACTTTAATTTATAGATAAAAATAAATTTTTTTTATACACTTATTATAACAGGAATAGATGAATTCACTTAATAAAGTTATTTAATGAGCAAAAAGCGGTCCAAAACAGGATTACTTTAAGAAAATTGAAGGCAGAATCAAAAATAATTACTCTTTTAAATCACACATCTAAGAAATTCTTTTAATTTGTGCACCTAATTGCGAAAGCTTTTCCTCAATGCAGTCATAACCTCGATCGACATGATAAATTCTATCTACCACTGTTTCACCCTGAGCAACTAATCCAGCTAATACTAAACTTGCAGAAGCTCGAAGATCTGTTGCCATGACAGGTGCTCCCGTTAAATGTGAAACGCCAACACAGGTTGCTGTATTACCATCTAAAGAAATATGAGCACCCATTCGCTGCAATTCTTGCACATGCATAAAGCGATTTTCAAAAATAGTTTCAACTACTTTTCCTTCTCCTTCAGCAATAGTATTAATTGCTAAAAACTGAGCTTGCATATCGGTTGGAAACCCTGGATAAGGTGCTGTAATAATATCAACGGCTCGTGGTCTATTGCCTTTCATATCTAAAGTAATTGTGTCATTTTCAACACTAATCATAGCCCCGAGATTTTCAAATTTTTCTAAAACTGTTGTCAGCGTATCAGGTCTAGCATATTTTAATTTAATTTTACCTCGTGTAATAGCTGCTGCGGCCAAATAGGTTCCTGCTTCAATACGATCTGGAATAACTTTATAGCTACCACCTCCTAAGCTTTTAACACCATGAATAGTGATCTTACTAGTTCCTGCACCTTCAATTTTTGCACCCAGTAAATTTAAAAAATTAGCTAAATCTACAACCTCAGGTTCACGCGCTGCATTGGTTAATACTGTCTCCCCTTTTGCTAAAGTAGCAGCCATCATTAAATTTTCTGTTCCCGTAACTGTAACTGTTGGCATATGAAATTTAGCGCCATGCAACCCATGCTTGGCAGTAGCACGAATATAACCATTCTCAATTTTTATATCCGCCCCCATAGCACTCAACCCTTTAATATGTAAATCCACAGGCCTTGTACCAATGGCACAGCCACCAGGTAAAGAAACATCTGCTTGCCCATATTTAGCGAGTAAAGGGCCTAAAACAACCACCGAAGCTCGCATTGTTCTAACAAGATTGTAAGGTGCCTCAAATACTTTGATGCTGGTTGGATCAATTTCTACATTCATGTACTCATCAACAGACAAACACACACCCATGCGACCTAACAACTCCATCATTGTTGTCACATCACGTAAGTGTGGAACATTGCTTATAGTCACTGGTTTATTTGCTAATAAAGAAGCTGCTAAAATTGGTAGCGCTGAATTTTTTGCGCCTGAGATACGAACTTCACCGTTTAAAGCAATACCCCCTTTAATCCATAACTTATCCATTTATTTATCCTTTATTTTGTTGTTCTGCTAGTGTTTTTGCCTTAATAGTTAAAGCATGAATTTCTCCACTAGCGATTAAATCATTGACACAAGCATAGACTAACTGCTGTCTTTTTAAAGTTGATAACCCTAAAAATCTATTGCCGATTATTTCAACCAGGAAATGACTGCCATCTCCTTCTGCTTTAACCTCACAGTCTGAAAACTGTTGTTCTAATCTTGTTTGTAATTCTGCAGGAGTCATGCTATTCACCTGGGCTTTTCATTAGGGCGTCATCATAAAACAATTTCATAAATTTACCAACAAGAACCTTTTATCTAAAGTATTTATTTTAAACAAAAATTTTATCTTGTTATTATTCAAATAAACTTTGATTAAATAATAAACTAATGTGCGATTTTCAAGCTTAATGATTATTATAGTTGATGTATAGCTTAACTGTTTATAGTTAAATCAATGGGTCTTTATTAATGAAAAATGGTTCAACTTGACAGCTTAGACTTAAACGCGATAATGGCACTCTAGAAAAAAATAGATCAAGGAACTTTATGTCTAAACCTAGAATATTAACTGGTGATACGCCAACCGGCCGTTTACATTTAGGCCATTGGGTAGGTTCAGTTGAAAATCGAGTAAAACTTCAAGATAGCTACGATTGTTATTTCATTATTGCCAATATGCATGCTTTTACCACCCGCATGGAAGATCCCGCTGCGATTCGCCAAAGTGTTTTAGATATTGTAATAGACTATTTAAGTGCAGGGATAGATCCTGTAAAAAGCACGATCTTCGTTCAGTCAGAAATTCCTGCCATTGCAGAATTAACTTTTTTATTCAGTATGTTATTATCATTTCCTCGAGTCATGCGCAATCCTACTATTAAATCTGAAATCCGTGATAAAGACCTAGGTGATAACTATCCTTTTGGGTTTTTGCTCTATCCTATTGGACAAGTTGCTGATATTTTAGCTTTTAGACCCAGTTTAGTACCAGTAGGAGAAGACCAAGTCCCTCATCTTGAAATGGCTAGAGAGGTCGCTAGACGTTTTAATCAACTCTACTGTCAGGTTAGTCCGCATACCGAAGATAAGGATAACATCAAAGCTGGTGGATTATTTCCGGTCATTGAACCTTTATTAAGTAATACACCAAGGCTAGTAGGTATTGGCGGCCCCAATCAAGACGGCAATTTATTAAAAATGAGCAAGTCATTAAATAATGCTATTTTTTTAAGCGATGATGCTGATGCAGTTCATAAAAAAGTCATGGCTATGTATACAGATCCAAATCGACTAAAAAAAACTGATAAAGGACAAGTTGAAAATAATCCATTATGGATTTTTCATGATACTTTTAATTCCGATAAAGCTTGGGTAGAAGAAGCAAAAGATAAATACCGGCAAGGACAAATTGGTGATGTGGAATGCAAAAAAAAGCTCATTGAAGTGCTAATCGCACTACTAAAACCTATGCATCAGAGACGCCAAGCTCTATTAAAAAATCCTGAGCAAATACTTGAAGTCTTAAAGCAAGGTACTATGAAAGCTAATGAAATTGCAGAAGTCACATTAAAACATACCAAAGAGTTGATTAAACAAGACTATATAAAGGAATTAAGACATATTAGCTATAGTAATTAAAAAAGCGGGGGGAAGCCCCCCACTCAAAGGAAAATGCCTATTTATTACAAGCTGTTAGTTTAGAATGTTGATGCGATGCTATACCTGAAATAACAAATTCACCTAGTTCCTTAGCCTTGCTTATTGCAGCTAATAATTGCACGCCCACTTCCGAGATAGTAAAACTATGAACTGACTTGGTAATCAATTGCTCAAGATGATTTATGTAGTGGCAAGCCATACATTTGGCCATCGTCTTGGGCGCTTGGAAGTGATGTTTGCATTGGTGGCAAGCGCGCTCTCCCTCATCATCACTCATTTTCGATTCGCCTATATTAATACCCGTACAAACAGGACAAACCTCAATGTAGTTTAAATGAGCAGAATTACATTGCTGACAAAAGCGCACTTTATCAATCAGCTCGGAAGGGTGAATCAATCCTCTTAATGACATACTATCAAGCCAAGTAATTTCATCAGTATCATGGGCGCTTAAGGCTCGAAGTAAAGGGTAGTAATAAACCCCTCTGGTATGCCAATCGGCTATCGGCATTAAACAAGTTTCTTGTCTTGAATAAAGATAACCTAATAATCGTAAATCTTGATCATTAAGATTAAGACTTTGCATTAAGTGTAAAGAAGCTTGCATGGTTTGCGCTTTTCTTCTTGCTACACAAGGGCTAGGCGCAACACCATCTGCTAATAAAGCTGCCACCCCACCCACTTTAACTTCAGTGAACATGGGCGTTAAACAAAAAGCTTTATTCGCACGTAATTTAAACAGTAGTTGTTGAGCTAAAATTGAATCTTTATATCCAATGATCATGGCAGTCGGGTTTATTTTTGATTCAAGAAAATTTTCGTAGGCATGGAAAACAAAATTTTGATCACCTTCCCATAAGGTGCCACCGGTAAGAAAATCTTGTTGGATAAAATATATAACTGCCATACTTACCTCCCAAATCTTGCCTGAGAAATCAGTATACTGACAAACTCAAAAATTACAAAACCACTACCACTTGTCTAGCTGTTACCAACTTATTTTGATTTAAAGGCTAAGCTTTTGTTATCACTTAAAAACAAAGCTTGTTGCTATTAAATTAAACAGTTCAAAAAGTTAAATTTTTTTTAAAGTTTTATTTCTATTTACTTGATATTCAATAAAAAATAAATTTTTCAATTTTTTATTGTAAGCATTTTCCGACAATTTTATGTAAGCAGCCAACCTAATAAAAATTTGGAATCAGTAAGTCTTTTATTTTTATACTTAATCATGCTGTTCGTTCAATAGGCACTCTCTTTGCTAGCAAACGATAAAACTCTGAAGTAATAATACTTAATAAAATTAATGCTGCTCCGAATAATGCCAATAAGCCTAATTTTTCACCATTAATTAAGTAACCAAAAATACTAGCAAAAACGGGCTCTAAACAAAAAATCATCGCTGCTCGACTAGCTGTGGTATAACGTTGAAACTTAGTTTGCAAAAATAAAGCCATACTAGTTGCAAAAACAGAACAAAATAATAATCCAATTAAAACCACTGGGTTAAAAATACTTATAAAAGAATGTGAGAAGCTAAAAGGACTCGTCAATACAGCAGTAAAAAAAATTTGTAAAAAAGCTAATAAAGTAAAATTAGTTAGCTTTTGAGTTATTTGCTGTAAATAAACAATACTCACTGCGTAAAATACTGCACATAATAAAATCCAAAATTCTCCAGCTGTAGTTTGAGAAAATTTTGCGCCAGTCAAAAGAAATAGTCCAAGAAAACAGCACAAAGTACTCATAATATCCACGATATTAGGCTTTCCTAAACGAAAAAATGGCAGTAAAAAAGGAACGAGAATTACACAAATTCCTGTAATAAAAGCACCTTTAGCCGCAGTGACAGTTTCCATACCTATTGTCTGACTTAAAAAAGAAATTGTATTTAAAATGCCTAATATTAAACCGCCTCGTAAGACAACTTTAATCTCTGAAGATTGAAAATATTTCTTTTTACAAACAAAAGGTAACAAAATAACTGCTGCTACAAAAAATCGCAGTGTAACAAATACAGCTGGATTAACTGCTTTGACAGCGTTTTCAATTAAGGGAAAAGTTATTCCCCAGCAGAGTGTGACAAATACTAATACCGCATCTCCAATTAAACTTTTTTGCATTATCTCCCGCACTATTATTACTTTGTTATTTAGGCTATATGGTTATAAATAAAGACCTAGCATGGTTTATAAGGAGAGTATTATAAACCATGCTATGAAACTTAGGGAACAACTAATATGATCGTACTATAACTGTCGTACCATTCGTTATAAAATATTGACTTAACCAAGCAGCTGCTGTCGGTGTCACTCTAATACAACCATGACTGGCATTATAATCAGGTACATAATCTGAACCATGAATTGCATAACCTTTAGCACTAAATTTCATGCAATAAGGCATGGGGGCTCCGCCATTGGTTTCTAAAGGATAAATACTTGATTCACAAGTTGAGTCACCTTTACTTAATACTTTAAAGGTTCCAACAATAGTTTTACAAGAACGACCTACATCGGGACAAAACGAACGACCCCCTGAGGCTCGACCTGTATTAACCAAATTACCATTGGCATCATAAGCAGCCCAGGCTGTCAGTTTAGGATCAAAAATAAAAACATTTCTTCCTGTAGCCGCTTCTTTTTGAGGAAATGTATTGACGCCCTTAGCATCACCATCTTGATCAGGATCAATTGCAGTCGGTAAACTTGGTTTAGTTGTACCGTTGGTTGTAGGCATCGCTTGATTTTTAACACAGCTCGCTAATAAACAAGCCATTATTGATAGCAATAATATCTTCCCTTTCATTTTGCTAATCTCCTTTTTTAATAATTATTAGTAGTATAGCATCTTTAATAACATTTTTTGGTTAAAAATTAATCAAATCTAATGTTGTTTAAAATATGCTCACTTACTGGCTTTTCAAAATTGCAGCTGTATCAATAATGGTTGCAAACTCTTTATGTAAACTAGCTAAATTAATTTCATGCATAGTTTGCGCAGGATATAATTTTCCTTGATAGTCGATTCGATCAAAGGTTGCTGTGGCATCTGCCACCACAAACATATTAAACCCCAAGTTTTGTCCCATGCGTACTGTTGTGGAAACACAATGATCTGTTGTTAAACCCACCGTGACGATATCTCGTAATCCTCTTGTTTTTAGATGAGCCTCAAGATCAGTATTAACAAAAGCAGAATTCTCATTTTTAACTATTAACAATTCATCGGGCCTTGGCTTGATCTCATTTTGCAAAACATATCCTGGTTTATTAGGGTAAAAAGGTGATTCTAGCAATTTTGAAGCGTGTTGAATAAAAATGACTGGCCGCTTATTGTTTCTCCAGACTTCAATCAGCTGTTGAATATTAGCCTCTGCATTAAGGTTATTGCGTTTACCAAAAACTGTATCGCTAAATCCTTTTTGAACATCAATAATCAACAATACAGCATTTTCAGAAAAGTTCATTTTTTTCTTAAATAAATATAGTTATAAAGGGAATAAATTATCACTCATTTAATTACTAATAACAACCAATCATTGCATGTTATTATGATCTAAATTATGATTATAAAACCAGCATGCTATTAAACAAAAACACCCTATTACACCACATAACAACCAAAGCAAATTCGCTGCAAATTGATTATAAATCAACATTCCTAAAACTGGTCCAATGATTAAACTTGTGGCATAAATTGATCGATAAAGTCCAACAATAAATCCTTTAGAATGCGTGTCACTTGTCTCAAAACAAATTAATTGTGCATTCGGAAAAAATATAATTTCACCCATTGTATAAACCAAGCAAGCAAGTATTGCTATCAAGTAGGAAGAAACACCATATAACATGAACATTCCTATTCCAATTAAAAATCCCCCACACCCCATCAGTATTATTTTTCTAAATCTTCTAAAAAATTCTGTAATTGGAAGCTGAAAAAGAACAATAAATAAGGTATTAATTGCAAATAAAATCCCCACACTTTTTGCACCCAATGTTGAAAAAGTATTATGAACATATAATGGATAAGAGGCTCTTAGTTGAGCTACAATTAAGCCAATAAAAAATAGCCACCCTAACACAAAAAAAACTGATTTCTTCAAACTTAAGAATTGAATTCTTAGACTTAATTGTTTTTTTTCTTTAAATTTTTTCATGGCATTTTCTTTAGCCTGTTTACTTTTAAACAAATAACCAGCTGCAAAAATTAAAATGAAACCCGCTATTAAAAAAATCTTTTTATATCCATAGTGAGAAAAAAATGAAACTAATAAAACAGAAACGGCTATTCCTAAATTTACAGCCGCATTTAACATACTAACTACTTTCTCTTTAAGCCCTATTTCATTACAGCTATTAAGAAGAAAAACATTATTGGCGGTTTTAAACATATAGCTTGCAATACCTAGCATAAGCATTACTACCATCAATAATAATTTACTTGTAAGTAGCGTTAACGAAAGATATACCATACCAGAAATAAAAAGACCCAGAATACTTATATAAAAACTGCCTAACTTATCTGTCAAAATACCTCCTGACAACCCACCTATTGAAGCTCCAATACAATAGGCCGTTATAAATCCGCCAGCTACCACTAGTGTAAAATGTAAAGTATTAACAAAGTACAAGAGTAAAAAATAAATTATTCCAGAAACCGTACATTCAATAAATCCTAAAGTAAGGCCCTGCCACCCAATTAAAGGTAATTCTCGATAAGTGTTTATATGAGTTTTAAAAAAAAATTTACAGAACTTCAATTTTTAATTTCCACCTTCCTGAAACTTATAATAGTAATCTAATAATAACAATGAACTTAACTATTGAAGTTATTATCGATAACTTCATTTAGTTTATTGAAGAAAAACAATCAGGCCATATAAGAAATACCATCTTAACTTTTTCTTCTTTTCTCTTCAATATTAAATTATTAAGTAATATTAAAAATAGCTATTCTAATTTTAATAGAAGCACCAAGTATAAATAAAACAACAATGCTATTAAGAAAATTCTTAAATGCCTTACTTTTTTAAAAAAGTAGTATCCAATCGACCATTTCTATATTGACTTCTTTAGCATAACAACCCCCTCCCTCCCCCTTCATAACTATCTTTAATTCTTGGAAAGAAAACGGTTGCTCCCGCAAAGGTCTAACCTAAATTTATAGGATTCAATCTTAAATTACAGGCGAGTCTGTCTGCAATAACCGCTATAATAAATAGAGGTAAAACTGTTGCTGCAAATAAAATAGGAACAGCAGCAACAGAGACAACAACAGGTACAACAGCAATAGATGTTGTAGTAGTAACTGTCTTAAATGGTGATACAAAGAATTTAGCTACAAAAAATAGCAACCAAAAAGATAATAAACTTTTAAAGCTCAGCAATGTCCATTAACAAGCTTAGTAAGATCTTAACAAGAATTACATACCATGCTCCTCTAATTTTGCATAAAACTCATCCATAGATTAATCAGTTGATCTCTACTGCGAAATTTAGGATTATTCATCCCAGTAGGAAAAGCCACTATTTTACCGATAATTATTGAATTCAAATTCACACGCTTGCTGACGTGCGCAGCTCACATGCACCTTCACACCCGCTCGCACCTCGGGGGCATCACGTTCCCTGCAATAAAAAGGCCGCTTCGCGGCCTTTTTATATGAATTACAGCTCTTAAGAAGAAGAACCAATAATGAGATTCTTTCCATCAACACTACAACCCGCTTCGGTCGTCGAAGGAACTAAACCACTTGGGGTCATATTAAAGTTAAATTGACATCCATTTGTACCTGATACATACGTCACTGACTCCTGATCACCCACAGGAATCGTCACGTTTGGTTGATATCCAACATGATAGGTAACAGATGAATTAGCTGCTATTTCAGAAAATGTTGGATTATTGTAATACTTTGTGCCATCGGTTGTATACCCAAACGTATTATCATTGGCAGTTGACGGAACATCGTAGATAAAGCCGGTTTTATTAATTACTTGAGCCGTCAGGCCATTACTTGGATCATACCCAACACCCGCAGCCAACGCAGCACTACCTGCTAATGCGATTACCAGACCTAATGCTACCACTATAGATTTTTTCATGTTTTTCTCCCATGTATTGATTTATTATCGCCACAGCATAGTGATAATAGACAAAAAAATCAACGGTTTTTGATGAAAACTAAAGCTTCTGCGCTTTTTTTCTTGCAGAGCAGGTAGCACTAGAGTATTTGTTACTCATTGACAAATGGTAGCATTACGATATCTTGGGACGCACCTAACTTAAACCTAAACGGATCAATTGATCTCTACTGCAAAGGGCTACCGCACTGAATCTCCAACACATTTAGCCCTTTTCGTTACGAGACCAACTGATTAATTTAAGATTAACCTAGCCTATTTTTTCCTTTTATTAATTGAACAGCTCAATCCCCCCAGTAATTTCCTCATAAATTAGTTATGTAATTTATTGAATATCAAATGTAAAAATTAAAAAAGATTAACGAAGCTATAATATCATTTTTTGGAAATATATATTTATGAATGATTTACTTGAAACTTTATTAGAAGAAGCTTTTGCCATTATTAAACAGGCACGTAACCATATTTATAGAATATACGAATTTCCTAAAACCGAAAATATGATAAAAGTAGCAATTGGAATGAGACGAACTGGAAAAACTTTTTTCTTTACCAAACAGTCAATAATCTATTAGATCACGGAATTTCTAAAGAACAAATTCTATTTATTAATTTTGAAGATGATCGTTTACTTCCCATGAATTCAAAAGAAATGGGACAATTAATAGATACATTTTATAGTTTATATCCTGAGAATCATAATCGACGATATTATCTGTTCCTTGATAAAATATAGAATGTAAAAGATTGGCACTTGGTTGTTCGGCGCTATTTTGATACTAAAAATATACACATTTATTTAACCGATTCCTCAGCAAAATTACTTAGTAAAAAAATTAACACTAATCTTCGTGGTCATTCTTTATCAATTGAAATTCTTCCTTATAGCTTTCAAGAGTATCTTACTGCACATCATAGCATTCTAGAAAAACGGTCATTTGAGCAAGCAACTTTCGATACCATGCATCAACAGCTATTAAATTTTCTACCGGCGGCTGTTCAGCTGATGTCTAAAAATGAATGGCGAGAAACATTACAAGGATATATCAATACAGTTATTTTAATAAGATATAGTTGAACGCCATCATATAACTAATATTTCTTTATTAAAATATTTAATTATTACTCTATTGAAAAATGCAGCCTCAGTTTTTTCAGTTAAAAAATATTATAATGCTATAAAAAGTCAAGGTTATCGAGTCAGTAAAGATACAATTCATGATTACTTAGGGTATATTCAAGATACATTTCTTATTTTTATAATATCTCATTATTCAGAATCTGAGCGAATAAAACAAAATAGACCTAAAAAAAGTCTATATAATAGGTAATGGTTTAATTAATTCAGCATCTATTAATTTTAGCAAAAATTATGGGAAGCTATTAGAAAATTTAATTTATCTTGATTTACGCAGAGAAAATAAAAAAGTTTATTTTTATAATACAGCTGATAAACACGAAGTTGATTTCGTCACAGTAGACCAAGAAGGAAGGCGTGGGTTAATTCAAATTACCTGGGATATGTCAGATAGTAAAACAGCAAAACGAGAACAACACGTCCTTTTGCAAGCTGAAAAAGAACTTGGCATAAAAGGGAAATATGACAATTAACGTGGAAGAGCCTTTATTTTTAACATAAGTTAAATACTTCCTAAATAAACATATTGATATTCTAAAGCAATTAGATGTTTAGAACGCCTTACAGTCTTGCTCCAAGTTCAATAGCTTTTTCCTATTGAATAGATAGGATAAATCAATTTCCTAAATAAAACTCTATCATTTAATCTGTAGCTATAAGATTTTTGTATTCAAAAAATATAGAAATCTAGATTAAAGTTCAACATACATTTGGGAGAAAAATTATGAGAGAAAAACATGAATATTTTGATAATTTTAAAAGCGCTATCATAGCACAATTAGCCAGCTACGTAGGAAGTAGAAGTATTACTCACCGTTATACGGATGATTATGGTCAACCTTATGTTGAGGTAGTATCTACTGGTCTTTTCCGCAATAAGGCGCTAACTATACAGAGAGTTAATAATATGAAAAATGCCATTATTGCTATTGCAAAGATAAAGTATACCAGTCCCGACCCTTATAACCAAATCGAGCAAATACTAAGAGCAGCTATCGACAAAAATAGCAGATTAAGTGCCGAAGGAGGTGTAAGCCATCGTAGTTATGAACAAAATAAACGCTTTGGTTTTAATGCATGGTCTGCTTTTTGGCGTACAACCTTAACCCAATCTCGTGCGAATACAGTATTAGAAGCTTCCCTTGCTTTGGCTGCTAAAGAAACAATTGCAGTGTCGGCAACAGGAGCGCCAATTGCTGCAGGTAGAGTTGTAGCTGCTATAACTCTAGCGCCCTAGATCTATAAAAAGTCATAAGTCAGCCGGCGAATTGTTCGCTTTAATAGTAGCAGCAATTCGCCGAAAAATTATTTCTGCTTGCGTAAATACATTTTTTCCATAAAGAATATGCGTTTGTGCATGAGCAACTTAAAAGTTCCGGAAAACTGCCTGATAAAAGTTAAAAATAAGCTGCTATATGCTGGATGAAAGTAAGAAATCCATTAGAAATGATGTCTGTCATCTTGAATGGATAGAGCATTATTTAGAAGTCTTGCGAGCAGTTTTAAGGTGCGCAGAAAGAGAATGGCTTGAAAAAACACCTATTGTTAGAATGTTAAAAAGTACAAATAAAAGGGTGAGATGGATAACGAGAGAAGAAGCTACTAAGCTTATTGAATCGTTAAGCGATCATCTAAAAGATTTATGCCAATTTTCATTAGCAACAGGACTTCGCAAAGCTAATGTATTAGCTTTAGAATGGTCACGGATTAATTTTTTAGGAAGCATATCTTAATACATGCTGACCAATCAAAAATAGCAAAGCCAATTTCAGTACCTTTAAACGAATGGGCTATACCTGTTTTACGAAAAACCCCCTCTTTTGGGAAAGACCCAGTTTTTCGCAAAGCACTTAAAGACTGTAAGATTGTCAATTTTCGGTGGCATGACTTAAGACATACCTGGGCAAGTTGGCATATTCAGTCCGGCACTTCTCTACAAGAATTGCAACAATCAGACGGGTGGTCTTCTTTTGTAATGGTGTTACGTTATGCACGTTTATCTAGCGAACATTTTAAAAATGCTGCTAGAAGAATTGATGACACAATTTTGTCACAAGAAGTAAAAGAAGAAAAAATAAGCAATTAAACAGGGGTTATGAGTGGTTGATTTGGTTTTGATAAATTGGTGGGTCGTAGTGGATTTGAACCACTGACCAACTGGTTAAAAGCCAGCTGCTCTACCGACTGAGCTAACGACCCACAAGAATGAAGGTGCATGATACCGTTTTAACAAAAAAACTCAAGTTTTTTTACATAGTTACCCAATAGGTAGGCAAATATAACCATTCAACTTTTCATAGAGTTAAGCTAGCTTTTTAAGATTTTATTAGCCAAGGAGACTATTTTCCAAATAAACAGAAAGACATTTTTTAAGCATTTCTATAAATTATAAAGCAATCCGCACCTTTGCAAGACGAGCTAATTTAATAATTTCTTCTTTATCTAATTCATGCCACTTACCTAAACCTACATAACGAGGTAAATGGACAGATCCAAAGCGTACGCGAACCAGGCGGCTAACTGTAACTCCCTGTGATTCCCATAATCGTCTTACTTCACGATTACGACCTTCGGTTAAAACAACATGATACCAATGATTAGCGCCCTCTCCACCCGCTGGCCTAATTGATTGAAATCTTGCTTCTCCATCTTCAAGCATAATACCTTTTTGTAAGCTCTCTAAAACAGAATCAGGAACCTCACCCAAAACTCGCACAGCATACTCGCGTTCAAGTTCCTGTTTAGGATGCATCAAAGCATTAGCCAACGCACCATCATTAGTAAATAACAATAACCCACAAGTCGTGATATCGAGCCGGCCGATTGAAATCCAACGACCTTTATAGAGAGGCGGCAAATGATCAAATACTGTAGCACGCCCTTCTTCATCATGCCGAGTACAAACTTGTCCAATAGGCTTATGATAAATTAAAACTCTAGTTTTAAATTTACTTGCCAAGGTAATTAAACGACCATCAACCTTAATTTGATCAGCGCTATTGATTCGGTCTCCTAAAGACGCAACTTTACCATTAACGCTTACTCGACCTGCAGAGATTACTTCCTCTAATTGACGACGCGAGCCTAAACCGGCATTAGCCAGCACTTTCTGTAATTTTTCGGTTTTCATGTATTCTATCTGTTTGCGATTCATCTAGTGTTTCTATCAGCTCGTTTTCTTGCTCTTCAAAATCGCCTTGTTCAATATTAATTTCTTCCGTATCTATTTCATCTGATAATTGTGCTTTACTATCTTCCTGATTAGTGTCAGCTTGATCTAGACTATCATCACTACTTTTTTCTTTAGCTTGAAAGTCTTCTATTGAGTCAGTCTCTGAAGTGATTTGATCCTCTAACTTTAATTGCATAGCTAAAGCTTCACCTGCTTTATCAAGATCTTGAATTTCAGAAAGAGGTGGCAATTCATCTAAGCGTTTTAATCCAAAATAATCAAGAAATGCTTTGGTAGTTGCTAATAAAGCTGGCTTACCTGGTAAATCACGGTAACCTACTTCTTTAACCCATTCGCGCTCCATAAGAGTTTTAATGATATTAGAGTTAACTGTTACGCCACGGATTTCTTCTATCTCACCACGGGTTATAGGTTGTCGATAAGCAATTAACACTAAAGTTTCTAATAAAGCCCTTGAATAACGAGGAGTTTTATCTTCTTGTAAACGTTGTACCCATTTTGCTAAATCTGCTTTAACTTGGAACTGAAAACCAGAAGCCAGCTCTTTTAGCTCTACACCTCTGTCACTATATTCACCGACCAACTGCTCTAACGCTTCATGAATGGTTTTTTTATCTGGAGTTTCTACTTCATCAAAAAGTGATTGCATTCTATCTATACTTAATGGATGCTCTGATGCAAATAAAGCTCCTTCAAGAATCCTTACTAATTGGTTTATTTCCTTTTTCATACCATTACAGCCCTCGCCCTTATATGAATTGGCGCAAACAATTCAGCCTGCACAATTTCAATCATAGTCTCTTTCAACAACTCTAAAATAGCAATAAAAGTAACGACAACCCCTGCCCTCCCTTCTTCTAAATCAAAAAATTTAGAAAAAACTATAAATTCATTATTTTCTAGTTGCGTTAAAATTCGACTCATTCGTTCTCTAACAGACAGGGCCTCTTTTTGAACATGGTGATGAGACCTCAGAGCTGCTTGTCGCATCACATCTTTTAAAGCTAATAGCAATTCTTTTAAAGCAACATCGGGCAATTTTTTAGCGACAGAGGGTGTTTCATAATTGGCAATTGCCGCAAAAGTATCTCGCTCCCGCCGAGGCAAAGTATCTAACTCTTCAGCAGCTTTTTTATAGCGCTCATATTCTTGTAAACGTCTAATTAATTCAGCTCGAGGATCATCCTCCTCAGATTCATCACTTGGTGATTTAGGCAGTAACATTCTTGACTTAATTTCAGCCAGCATAGCTGCCATTACTAAATATTCAGCTGCTAACTCTAAGTGCAAAGATTTCATTAACTCTACATATTCAATATATTGCCGCGTTATTTCTGCAATAGGAATATCTAAAATATCAAGGTTTTGCTTTTTAATTAGATAAAGTAATAAATCTAAAGGTCCCTCAAAAGTATCTAAAAATATTTCTAAGGCTTCTGGAGGAATATATAAATCTGAAGGCAAGTCTAATATAGCCACTCCTTTCACATAACCATAAGGGATTGGCTCAAAAGTAGCCTCTGGAGTTTGGCTTTGTTCCACACTAGCCTCAATATTTACTTGTTCAGATGTCACTTCACTCATAGAATACGTTATAGCCTATATATTAGCCGTTAAGAATATCATATTTTCATAACAAGATAACCTAATTTAAACTATGAGCAAGCATTTGTTAGCTAATGAAAAATCTGTACTTAAAGCTGTAGAAATCTTACAAAATGGCGGCCTGATTATATTTCCGACTGACACAGTTTATGGCTTAGCCGCAAACGCCACTAATGAAACAGCTATTAAACAGATATTTAAGATTAAGAAGCGTGCCTTTAATAAACCTTTAGGCGTTCTGTTGGCAAATTTTAAGCAAATTCAATGCTGGGCAAATGCCTTACCTAATGACGCTCAAAAATTATCCAAATTATTCTGGCCCGGCCCCATGACTTTAGTTCTACCTGCCAAAAGCTCTATCAATCCCCTGATCACTGCTGGCCAAACCACGATTGGTTTGCGTATTCCCAATCATCCCTGGCTATTAAGCTTATTGAGTCATTTTGAACAAGGGCTAGTAACTACCTCAGCCAATCTTTCTAATCACAAAAGCCCGACTAGTATTGCTGAACTAGATAAAACAATCACCTCACAAGTTAATTTAATTATTGATGGTGGAATCTGCACAATAGGACAAGCATCGACTGTTATCGATTTATGTCAAACTCCTTATAAAATATTGCGGCAAGGTACCATTAGTGAAAAAGACATTAATAAAGCTTTAAGCTAATCTTAAAACTGCCAGTTCTCTTACAGCTTCGCCTTTTACCTCATTATTTTCAATAAATAAACGTTCAATTATTTCAGTTAATTCTATTTCGTTAATCTCAGACATATAGTCTTTTTACTGTTTTTTTAAAAATTTAGCTTTAAGTAAACTATCATATTCTACAAAAATTATCTTATTCTCACCAAAGGACCTTCTATAACTTCATCTGTTTCATTTCTACAAGCTATAATTGTTGACTGATTAAGAATCTTAATAATGCCAGAGTCTTCAGCTAATTTTGCAAACTTTCCTAACGTACTTTCCTGTTGAATATAGCTTAACCCTCTATCATTTGGTAAATGAACAAGTTGATAAAGTCAGGCAGTAAATAACCTTTAGCAACTAAAAAATAAAAACAACTAGCAAAATTCTTTCTATGAGTTTTATTAACTTGATTAATAATATAAACGGATATCAAACGTTCTATAAAAAAACATACTCTTAATCTTGGGGATCTTAATAAATAATCTTTTTCTGCAGAAGCCATATGCTTAAAAAATGACCTTTGGTCAACCTAGTAAAAACTCCTCTATTAGCCATTAACTCCATAAACTTATAGCTAATCGACCTCCCTTCAACGGTCTCTCTTACCATTGCCAAATTTTGTTGTAATCTAATAAAAAATCTTTTAACTGATTTGAAAAATGGATTGCTAATATGGTAACAATAGGATCTCCATGGATCCCAACCCTCTTTCCAAGTAGCTCCAAAATATCTTTCGCAGAAATTTTATTTTCAAACTGAGCATCGCATAATTGATTTAAACTCGTTTCAGGACATTTAATAATAATTCTTATAAGTGTTAAAAAAGCTTTCTCTCGGCTTTCTACATTGTTTAATAAAAATATTAAATTTTCAATGATAATATGAAGAAGCAGCAGAAATGATTAAATAAAAAAATTCCTCTTGATTTGTACTGATTCTCTCATTAGTTATTATTTTTCTAATTATTCGCTTAAGAAAAATAATTGCATTCTGGCTCAACATTTCATTACTACTTTTTAATACGCTTGTTAGATCTGAAATTACGGTTGGAGCCTAAACAATTAATTCACATTTTTCATCAGAATCATCAGTTATACAACTTAAAACTTGTAATGCATATTCTTTTTCTTCTAAATCACCAATTATTAATAACCGCACTATATTATTAACTGCCTCTGGTGTCATAGCAGCAAGAAATTCAGGCATATAATCAGCTCCAGGTACCGCCAACATTTTTAAAGTACTCATCGCTTTGGTTCTTGCAAAGGGAATATCAACTACTAAAAATTTTAATAATCTATTAACATAACCTAATAAAACTAAATTTTCTTGTCGCTCTGGTCTTCTAACGGTTCTTTCAATTATATTAACAAACTCATTTAGATTACCTATTATTCCTATTGAAGAATCTTGGATTCTAGAATTTTGATCCTTTGATAATCGTATCACACTTGATAACAAGGAAGAGCTTAGAATAGAAACACAAAATTTTCGAGAGAAAATTAACCTATCAGGGTTAGAACTTAAAACAAGCAGTAGATAAGCTGTATTAATTTTGTATTGTACAATTCCTTGCTCTTCAGCAACTAAAAATTTTAATAAAATTTCACTTCCTTGCTCTAAAAATTTTTTATAAAAATCAGTTTGATCAATTAGCAGTAAGACTGCTTATTATTTGATCTCTTCTAAAAAAAGAAATCTTCTTAATATGCTCCCCTCTTTTTATTAATGAGCTTTCTTGATTAAGTAAACATCCAAGGAACTCATGTATTTCAATCTCTGAAACAAGCATATTTCCTCTTTTATTATTATTAAAAATAAATAAATATTGTATAGAATTTAATCTAAAAACAAAATGATTTATAACAGTACCTTTTAATACCCTGTTTTACTCTTATTAACTATTTGAAATATAATTATTTTTTTTGAAAACCATCATAATTCTCATATCTTTTATTTAAAATGATTCTTTTGTATACTTCCTCACTTTCAAAAACTACTATTAAAACATATGCCGACTATTTATCGTATAATCAGACCAGGTAAATCAACCATCGAATTTCAACCCATAACAACTATTGGTGCAAGCAAAGACGTTACTATTACTTTTACGACTAATAAGCAAATAGGCAAAGGAAATTGGGGCGAGGTTTATACCCTCACTACCACTACACACATTGAAGATAAAGTCGTTAAAATTGGTTTTGCACAAAATAGTGAGAGAAATAGGCGCTTAATAGAAAATGAATTTCAAAAATTTAAAGCTATTTATGGAAAAAGCTCAGTTTATCTGCAGATCAGCGCATTAACAGACGGACGTTTTCGATATTGTTTATTAATGAAAAAGCTTCCAGGAATAGATCTTTTAACCTACATGCAAAAAAACACGTTGAGTGCTTTTGAAAAGTTACACATCCTCCTTGCTATTTTTAAAAAATTAAAAGCTTTACACACCAAAGGTTATATTCACGGTGATTTAAAACCTCAAAACATTCATATTGAAAAAAATACAATTACAGGTGAATATGAAATTTATTTTTTAGATTTTTGCTTCACTTGTTCCATTACTGGTACAATAGATATTGCTCACGAAGACTGCCCCTACTGGACTAGAGATAGGGTGCTTGCCAAATCCCCTCCTTCAGCCCACCCATACCAAGACATTTTTTCTTTTTTACAGTCAGCCAAAATTTGCAAACTTCGCTTTGATTTCGATTTTATTAATACCGTCTTACCTAAAATCTACGATATTAAGTCAGACCCACTTTATATTCCTTACTTACAAGCTAGACAAGCTAAAATAGAGGCTAAAGCAGCTCTAGGTCTAATACAAATTGAATACTATCAACTATTACAAAATGGCAGTCAAGATCCAGCACTCAAAAGTCAAATTGAAACAAAACTACAAGTGGCAAATAAAGCTGTAGAAGAAGCCCAACAAGCCAAAAAAATAAAACTTCAAGAGCTTTCTGAAATGATAGCAGAAAAGAATAGAGAACAAGCTGAGGAAGAAAGTAAACTTGCTCATATTGTTACACTCGATGCTTTAATTGAAACTATTAATAATGCATTATTAATAAACCCAGAATTCATTATCATTAAAGAATATTGTCTTAAAAATTGTGGTTTTTTTATCTCTGTTATTGATCCAGTTCAAATTAAAAAAATTTTATTAACTCGTCTACCAGATAAAACTACTTTCATTAATTCAATACCTTTTCGGCTATGTAATTATCTTACAGAAGAATGCTGCAAAGAAATAGAAAATAGGCTCTATACCTTTTTTGTAACCAATGAACATATTTTTCTTCAAAATCTAAGAACAGCAGAAATGTTAATTCAACTTAGAAGTGCTGAAAACTACGCCTTGGTCGCTGATATTTTTTCTAACTTTCATGTTCAAAAATTTAAACAACTTGCTAGAGATAGAAGATCTTTTAAAATTAATTTAATCAATTTTAACGTCGCACTATTAAAAAAAGATATTAAATTTACATTTAGTTTAGCAAACTTTACTCAAGAAAAGTTAAATGAATTTATAAATAAATATTTCTCAGGCTATCCTAAATCAATCACCACATGCCTAACCCAAACTGTTATTACTGATATTATCAACCACCGTATAGAAAAACATCCTGGTTTGCAGCCACTTTTAGCTCAATATCAAGCTCACTCTAAGCAGGAATTAATTACCTTACTTCTCAAATTAAAGTCTGTATTAACAGTTATTGATATCGATCCAACTAATTTATTACTAATGGAAAGCTTTAATGCATTAACTACTTTAATACCTGATTCATTTGCTGATAAGTCTCCTAAAGAAAGTGGGTCTATTTTACGTGAAAGCTTTTATCAGCTTTATTTATTGTGCTCTCAACTGCCTACCTATGAGAGAGCTTTATTAAAAGCTGCTATGCAAATTTCCTCAATTCCCACTCTAGAAATTGATCCAAAATATCAGTTTATTCTTGCGACAGACAACCCTTATCAACTTTGCCAAGAGCTGGAGACCATTTTAGATGAAACTCATAAAATGATAACTAGTACACGTCCCTCGTTTTTTAAACCTGTTAATACGAGCCGACAACAAACGGTCAGTATTTTACACTTACTTTTAGAATCTACTTTTTTTCATAAAGCTACTTTCGCAAGTTTACTAGCACAAACTTTATCTACTTATGAAAGAAAACTATCGAACTCAGGAAAACTTGATCCTCCTTTCCATTTAGCCATTGCTTATTTTAACGCTATTGCAACAGCACCTATTCCAGACAATCCTGCTGAGATGCTAGTGCCCATATCTATGGCAACAGCTGCTCTATAGCTTTATAAATTAATCGCGGGAATTAGATTTTTCAATAATACTTTCTGTTATAAAATCACAGTCTTCTAATTTGACAACTTTCGTTTTATGAATAAATTTATAGCCTAACCACAAAGCTAAAAATAATGGAATCCCGATGTAAGAAACCATTATACCATGCCAATCAATACGTCCACCCTTGAAGGCAACATAGTTTTGACCTGCTATCACTACTAAACACAAAAAGAAAGCAATGAGTGGCGCGTAAGGATAACCTTTAGCAACATAAGGTAATTGCTTTAAATCACGACCTTGGCGTATATAAGCTTTCCGAAATCGATAGTGACTAATCGCAATACCTAACCAAGCAATAAACCCGGATAAACTCGAGGCATTCACCAGCCAAATGTAAACAGTCCCATTGCCATATAAAGAAGAAAGAAAAGCCATCATCCCGATTAAAGCAGTGGCGAGCAAGGCATACACTGGAATCCCTCTGCGACTAACTTTAGCAAAGATAGCCGGCACATGGCCCTGCTTGGCCAAATACCATAACATTCTGGTGGAAGCATACATTCCAGAATTTCCTGCTGATAAAATAGCAATTAATACCACAGCATTCATCAAAGACGCTGCAAAAATAATACCAGTTTGCCGAAATACCATTGTGAATGGACTTACTTCAAGATCAGTACTCATTAATAATGGTGAAGTATAAGGAATTAAAAAACTAATCACTAACATCGCTAAAATATAAAATAATAAAATTCGCCAAAATACTCGTTTCATTGCCTTAGGTATATTTTTAGCAGGATCTTTACTTTCTCCTGCAGCAACCCCTATTAACTCCGTTCCCTGAAATGAAAACCCCACTATCATAAAAACTTGTAACACACCAAGGAAACCATTGTGAAAAGGTGCATCACCAATAGTCCAGTTTTTAAAGCCTACGGGATTATGGCCTAATAATCCAAAAATAACCGCTGTACCTGCGATAATAAAAACAATAATAACGATTACTTTAGTCAGAGATAACCAATACTCCGATTCACCAAAACCTCTAACAGAAATGATATTTAAAATTATAAAAAATCCTAAAAACAAACTACTCCACAATAAAGAATGACTATAGGGAAACCAATATTTCATGACCAAAGAAGCTGCAGCAATTTCAGCCGCTACGGTAATTGCCCAGTTATACCAATAATTACAACCCAACGCATAACCTAAGGCTGGGTCTACAAACCTCGCTGCATAAGTATAAAAAGAGCCTGAGGTAGGCAAATAAGAAGACATTTCCCCTAAACTAGTCATTAAAAAGTAAACCATTATACCCATGATTAAATAAGCCAAAAGAGTACCGCCTGGACCTGCTAACGCAATTGCATTACCACTAGCAAGAAATAATCCTGTCCCAATGGCTCCGCCAATGGCAATCATACTGATTTGTCTAGCACTTAATTTTCGGTGTAAGTTCATAGATTTTAACAGCAATTTATTTTTATAATGGTATCTATTATTTCATAATCAATAATTTAAGCCATTCATTTATCTCTATAATACCTAAAAGGCACGATCTCAGAAATCTGGTCATTAATTGTCTGAATAAGTTGTCTAATTTTTATCAACATGCTATTATTTTACTCAAGAAATAATAATAAATTAAGAAGGTATGATCATGACAATTACATTTACTGCCATCCCTAGAACCAAACGCTACACTGACTTACCTGCGTTAAACCCTACACCTGATAATCCATCAAAACATGAACATGGCACAGGTATAGTCCCACATTATTCAATAAAATTTTTCAGCCCTGCAGCAACAGAATCACCAAAAAGTCCTTTAACCAGAAGCTCTGCTTTTGCTAAAGGGTTAAATAAACTTGGTAGGTCTCCTCTTGAATTTTAATTATTCTATTTTAATTTAGATAGAAAAACACTACAGCTCTTTTTAAAAGGGCTTTAGGGTGTGTTGACAATTCATATTGGCAACCACATCAAACTACAAGCCATCGCTACCATAGACGCATAATTTCTTTTTAATTTGTCATATCTTGTTGCAATCGCACGAAAATGTTTGACTCTTGCAAAAACATTTTCAACTAAATGTCGATATTTATATAAACACCAATCCATATCACCATTTCCAATAGTTGAATTACTTTTTCTAGAAATAATAGGTATTAAGGATTTTTGTTTAATAACCTCATGCAGCTCTTCTTTATCATACCCTTTATCAACAATGACATAATCTGACTTTGGAAGTTGCATAATAAATTCGGGAGCAACTTTACAATCGTGCACTTCACCACCAGTAATAATAAAATCAATTGGCAATCCATATGAATCAGCAGTTATATGAATTTTTGTTGTATTTCCTGCAACAAATTTACCAATGGCTTCATCATTTTTGCTAGCGGCTCCCGTGCTATGTTGATGTGCTTTAACAATACTACCATCAACAAATTCCCACTCAAGATCAAGATCTTGAATGAGTGATTTGAAAATATTCATCAGTTTATTTTTTGAGGACCAACGATTAAATTGTTGATACACTGAATTCTATAAGCCAAATAAAGATGGCGGGTCGCGTCAAGGACATCCTGTTTGCATGTGGTATAAAATCCCTTCCACTATTTTTCGAAGATTGAGCTTGTCATAAACGCCTTGTTCGCGCATGATTATCCTGAGCTTCGACCAGTGGTGCTCATCTGTGAGCATAAGTCGGGTCATTGCAAACTCGTTTGTTGTTTTGTCGGAATTACAATCTTACGAGTTTGCTTTTATAAATCAATTTATTACAATGAATTGTCAACAGGCCCTATTAATAGGTTAATTTTTCAGGATGTGTTATCAAGATCCAATTGGCAGAATATTCTTACAGTAGAAGACAAACGTGCATTGAATGTGCTATTCCATTCGCATATCAATCCTTACGGTCTGTTTCCATTGGATTTATCAAAACGGTTTACAATTTTGCTGGATAAATTAAAAGCAGAAACTGCTGAATACCATAAAGATCAAATGGTTGGCACTAAACAAAGACAAAAAGAAGAGGCCTTAGTTTAGCTGTTGAGCATTAAGTGGGCAGCTGGTCGCACTTTCCGTACCCTACGGCCGTTATGGTGGAAATTTTTCGACAAAATCTAATGGATGCTTGTGAGTTTTATATTCGTTCAAAGTCATTAAGTCCAGTATTACCGTTGTGTCTAACTATAGAAGAAATGGTTGCATTGTCGATAGGAAATCAAAAAATCTTAAGGCCCAGCAATTAATTGTAAATCAGCAAGTAAAATTTTCTACGAAAGCTCATTTCTCTATTTTTCCTTCCTATTAAAGCTTGAATCTTTACTTTAAATAAAATAGTATATGACTAGAATGACTAGAATAAAGAGGAAATGTTTATGAAAGCCTGGCAATTACAAGAAGCAAAAGCAAAATTTAGTGAATTAGTTAAATTAGCAAATACAGACGGACCCCAGAATATAACTGTTCATGGAAAATCTGCCGTAGTTGTTATTTCTAAAACAACGTATGATCAGCTAACTAAACCAAAAATATCATTGGTGAAGTTTTTAAGAAAATCTCCTCTTATGGGATTAAAGCTTGATTTGAAACGTAATAAATCTTATGGCAGAGATATTGAATTATGAGTTATTTAATGGATACTAATGTTCTTTCTGAACTAATAAAACCTAAAGCAAATAAAAAGGTGCTTGATTGGGTTGAGTCGATTCCAAATGAAAGTTTATATATTAGTGTACTTACGCTTGGTGAAATCCGTAAAGGACTTGAAAAAGTTAGTGATATCCGTAGAAAGGAAAGATTAAGAGTTTGGTTGGAGCACGAACTACCAGCTTGGTTTAATGATCGAATTAAACCGATTGATATACAAGTTGTAGATCGCTGGGGAAGGTTGCAGGCTGAAATAAAACGTCCTGTTCCGGTAATAGATAGTTTGCTTGCGGCTACAGCCTTACATTTTGACTTCGCTTTAGTTACAAGAAATAATAAAGATTTCGCTTATCCTTCATTAGAGGTGATTAACCCTTGGAGTTAATCAAAATCTTTTTCATAACGATGACAATAAGATTCTTTACCTTGTTTATCATAATAATCTTGTAGAGAGGTTGCTCTAGCATAAGTTGTTTCTAGTTCCTCTGCCCCAAGTGAATAGGTCTGAAGATCTGCTGGCTGCAGCTGCCGAATCGCCACCATTGCCATCATCTGACACAGAAACTATTTCTCTTCTTCTAGTTTTTCTGGGCATTGTTTTCCTATCGTGAGGATATCATTATATATGTATATGAAAAATACGGATGAATTTTAATATAAAAAGCTTAAGTATTTATTAAGGAATTTGTAATTACTCACCCCAAAATTTCAGTAATAAATTAAAAAAGCACTTGACAGGTTTTTATGCAAAAAGATAAAGTTACACTTCAGCAGTAAAGTTCGTTTATTTTCTCCTGCAACAAGCGAATCATCGCCATAGATAAATGAAATAATTGTGCCGCTGAGCGCAGCTATTTTTTTAAAAGGCTGTGTAGCGCTTCTATGTGGGTAAAATTCTGATTTTAAAATCCGTGTTACAATATTCCTATTATTGAATAGGAAATCACAACCGAGAAGCCTATGAATTGTTAGCTGAATTCAAAGGAATTACAATCTTACGAGCTTGCTCTTATAAATCAATTTATTACAATAAATTGTCAACAGGCCCTATTATTTTCTACTGCTTAACTATTAATAAAGACTTAGCAACCTTCTGGGCAACTAAATAACAAACCAGACCTAACAAAATTAATGCTGAAAAATAAAGTGGCAAATCAATTTGCCAAATTGCAATCACCCCACCTAAAAAGCCTGTTAAAGCCCAAATAACTGGCACTATAATAAAGCATAAACCCATAATTGATCCCTGGTCTTGTTTAGCCACCGCGTTGGAATACCAAGCTGTAATCACGCTATAAACTATTACATCGCCCATCGCCATAGGAATAGCCCCTAACCAAATTAATATTTTGGCAAAAACTGTATTTAATAACCAAATTGCAGCTAAGGTTAGCAAGGCGCCTAGTAACATTAAAATAATAGCAATAAAAGCAATTTTTTCTAGAGTAAAATAGCATTTTAAAAACCGTACTCCTACTGCTGAAGCAATAGCTAACCACAAAGCTATCATTCCTATAAACAACCCTAACAAGTGTGCCTGAAAGTGAAAGGTGGTTTTTAAAAGTGGTGGCATATACTGATAATAAGTACTCCACCCCAATTGGGTCATACAAAGAAGTAAGGAAATTTTTAAGATTTGTTTGTTAGAAAGATTAATCAGCCAAGAAGATAGGCTTTCTTTAACCTTCTTGCGAGTTACTAAAGTTTCTTTAAAAACAACTATGGTTAATAATATTGCTAATACTGCAAACATCCCTGCTATCATATAGGGCAAAGCGTAATTTAATGTACTAAACCAAAATCTATCTGCAAAATAACCCCCAATAATAGGCCCTATAAAGGCTCCAATAGAAATTACAACCTGTAAATACCCCATATGGATAGCTTTATTTTGTGGGTCACTAATATCACCAATAATTGCTTGGGCCACAGCATTAGTTCGAGACAGCATACCCCCTAAAAACTTCCCTACTACCATTAATAGTAGTGAGCCTATTAAAATTCCTAATGTACAACTCACTGCAAACACTAGCGCAGCACAGGCAGCGACTAACAACATTTTTTTACGGCCGACATGATCTGAACAAGTACTAATAATAGGAGAAGAAATAATGCTACCAATATGAGAAATGCCCATAACAATACCATACCAAAGCATACGTTCTGAAATACTGGTATCACTTGGAAACAGTCTTGATAAAGGACTAAAAAATACAAACGTTAATACTGGAAAAGTAATGTTAACACTAATATGATCAAATAACATGACAGCAAATAAACGTCGTAATGAATTGCCCGCTGTTACTGATTTTGCCATAGCTAATTATCGAGTAATTTAAATTACTGACCTTGTACTAAAGAAAAACCACGCTGACCATCAAAAGTATACAAGTTTTCAATTTTAATAATTTGATAGCCTGCTTGAGTTAAACGACCAAGAAGCTGCAATACTTCTTCAAAAGCAATCGGCGTTAGTTCTTTGGAACGCTGAAAGCGACATTGCCAATGATCAGAGCATAAAACCTGTATTTGACCACAAGGCCACACCTTCACCCCTCGATTTGCAATAACTTGCAGGTCAAGATTAAGCGTCAACGTCCTGAAGGCTTCTCCTAATACTTCTGGACCACAAACAGGTAAGTTAATAAAGACATCAACACCTACTAATTTTTGTTCTGCTAATTGACTAGGCATTTCTCCTTGTTGATCTTCTTCACCGTGTACAGGTACATGATAAACAACCGGTTTAAAATGAGTGGGTTTTTCACCCAGGCGTTTAATAACAGCTGCAGCAAATTCATCAGTATTTACTTTTTGTTTACTATGCACCGGATTATAGATATCTGCAGTATGAATACCATCTTCTAAAGTTTTTAACCAAGCATTTTCAATTAAAGCTGCTTTTTCATAAGCATTAATATGAATCAGCATCTGAATTGCCGCATTGAGCAACCCAGAAGGATTTGCAATTTTTTTGCCAGCGATATCTGGCGCAGAACCATGAATTGCTTCAAACATCGCAACTTTACTACCAATATTTGCAGAACCAGCCATACCAACTGATCCCACTACTTCAGCCGCTACATCAGAAATAATATCGCCGTAAAGATTTTCAGTAACAATAACGTCAAACTGCTCTGGTTTAGTAGCCAATCGTGCTGTTCCAATATCAATAATGTAATGACTTTTTTCTATATCAGGATATTTAGCGCCAATTTCATTAAATACTTGATGGAAAATACCATCCGTCATCTTCATAATATTATCTTTAATCATGCAAGTGACTTTTTTGCGATTAAATTTACGCGCATATTGAAAAGCATACTCAATAATACGCTCACACCCGCCTCGAGTAATCAGCTTTAAACACTGGTAAGCACTATCAGTTTGACGATATTCAATCCCTGCATAAAGGTCTTCTTCGTTTTCTCGAATAATTACCAAATCCATATTTGGAAAATGAGTTTCTACAAAGGGTGAAAGCGATTTACAAGGCCGCACATTAGCATATAAACCCATGGTCTTACGTATTGTCACGTTCAGACTTTTATAGCCACCTCCTTGTGGCGTAGTAATAGGCGCTTTTAATAACACTTTAGTACGGGATAAAGATTGCCAAGCAGAATCAGGAATACCCGTTGTATTACCACTTAAATAGACTTTTTCACCAACCTCAATGACATCAGGCTCAACAGGAGCTCCGGCAGCATTTAAGATAGTTAAAACAGCTGTCATAATTTCAGGACCAATACCATCGCCGTAAGCAACTGTGATAGGGGTTTTTTTTGTCATGAATTTACTCCTCAATTAAGCTTGGCACTATTTTTTAAATGCTGTCTTGCAATCGCTATATCCTTACAAATTTGTTGCATACCTAAAATCATTCTAGGACCTGCTCTATCCGTAAAATCAGGATTAACTAAAAATACATTATTTACTTGTACAGCCTGCAATTCTGGATACTGCTGCCAGAATTGTTTAGCTGCAACTTGGCTAGCAGGCGACTCGCTAATGATAATGACTTGTGGTTGATTTGCAAGCACTGCTGTTATATTAACCTCAGGCGCCTGTCCTAAAGTATGAGCAAAAATATTGTGTCCCCCACAGCCTCTTATAATCTCATCTATCAAGTTATTATCATTTAAAGTTAATAAAGGTGTAGTAGAAATTTGATAAAAAACACTGATAACTGGTTGTTTACTATACTGTTGTAATAAAGTCTTATATTGATTATTCAATTGATTAGCTGTTTGATTGGCCTCTTTACTAGTACCAGCCAAGTTCCCTAAATATTTAATTGTTATTATAAGTTGGGCAATCGTTTGAATTCTTGTATTAACGACTGGAATATGAAAGTTAGCTAAAGATTCTAACTCCTCTGGAGAATTTCCTCCCTGCCAAGCGACAACTAAATCAGGTTGTAAAGCAATAATTCTTTCCATATCTAAGCCACCACTAGTAGCAACAATTGGTAGCTTTAACGCTTGGGGAGGATAATCACTAAACGCAGAGATTCCCACAACTTTTGCACCTACCCCTGCTGCAAACAAAAGTTCGGTCACATTAGGCGCCAAACTAATAATACGATGAACAGGCTTATTAACTAGTGGTTGTTGATTACTCAATGAAAAGGCACTAACCCAAAAAAGACTTATTACAAGCAGTAAAAATTTTTTTGGCATTTTAATACCTAAAACACTTATTAATATAGATTAGTTACATTTTTAAAATATTACTAATAAAGCTAACACCACTAACCATAATATTAAGGAACGAAAAATTAAACTCACCATATATTGGTTTTTTGACAGAACGACTTCTTGATCAACCTGAGGCTCTACTCGATAAGCTAACTCAAAACATTGAATTAAAAAATGATGATTGTCATTTAAGCCATTAAATAGATTTTTTAACCAATAATTGATGACAGAAGAAAAATGGCCGACCAACGCAAAACAAAACCCCACAATTCGCACAGGAATCCAATTTAACAAGTTTTCAACATAGTCAGCAGCTTGCAACACTTCATTATCTTGTTCAACTTGTTGAATACGACTGTTCACATAATAAAAAACTGCACCCGCCGGACCTAATACTAAAAACCAAAACAGCACTGCAAAAGTCTGTGTTATAGCATCGCTAGCTAAAAGCTCATAGGATTGCTGTGTACTATATTGTAAAGGCCCTAAGCAATAGGTTAATACCGCCAAAGCAAAAAGATAACCTAACACGCCATGAAACACATTGATTAAAATAGCATAAATAACTGTAGTAAGCAGCGTAATTGTAGCTAGAGTTAGCACCAATTTCACTAGACTAGAACCAATTTTAAAACGTTGCACAAAATAAATATACTCGACAATAATATCATAGCGTTTGATTAGTAAGGGTAAGCTAGTCCAATAGACTATAGCTAAACTTATTATTACTATTAAAAATGTCATCTCTTTTCCTCTAAATAATTTTAATCAGGGAATATAATAATAAGGGTTTGGAACTTTAAATTGTTTATCTGCATACCCTCCTTTTAAATCACTCCACTGATCTCCTATTGTTAAAATAACGTCATAGCCTTGTGCTTCAATTTGATGCCGCGCACCAGATTTATAAGGAACCACAGAGCTTTTATTATAATTATTTGGTTTTAAAAATAAGCCTTGCCATGTTTTATATCCCGCAGCTTGTAAATTTTTAGCCGTTGCTGCACGCATCGATTCAAATCTACCTGTCACAAAAAATACTGCCACATCTTTACTTTGTGCGAGCTGATAAAAAGCAAGTGCTGGTTTAATTGCTGAATCCTGTCCTTGCAACATGGCCTGCATTAATTCATCTTTATTTCCCCCGAAGTTTTCCTTAGCCATTTCTGAATAATTCGATAAACTGGTTTCATCAATATCCATCACCACCGCTAAACGTTTTTTATTTCCTGTAGCTTGATTGGCTGCAACACGCTCCTCAAGATAAGCACTGGCTTCGTTAAAAACAGCCGCCACCTCTTTGGCATATTGGCCTGAAGTATTATAATTAATTAATTTTTGTTTAATAAAATCTAAATTAGTGACCGGCGGCTTAGCTATCGCTAAAGTGACTACCAATACAAGCAAACTCGTAATAAATAAATGATAGCATCGCTTCATGCTTTATCCTTCAAATTCTTTATTTTAATCCATGCTGCCTTAAAGTAGCTCGTAATAATTGCCAGTCAAAATAAGGACCTGGATCAGTTTTACGTCCTGGCGCAATCGTTTCATGGCCTACGATACGCTCTAGAGTAATCGCTGGAAAATGTTGCGTCAATAAAACAATTAAGGCCACTAACTTTTTATATTGAATGGTTTCAAAAGGAACAAAATTGCTACCCTCAAGCTCTATACCTAACGAATAATCATTACAATGATCTCTTCCAGCAAAACTAGACTTGCCAGCATGCCAAGCCTTATCATAAACAGAAACAAATTGAACAATTTTACCCGCTCTATTAATTAAAAAATGAGCAGACACCTCCGTATTGATTTGTGCAAAATAAGGATGAGTTGTTTTATCTAATTGTCCGGCAAACATTTGCTCAATATAAGGTGTGCCAAATTCATTGGGCGGTAAGCTAATATTATGAATCACCAATAAATTAATATCCTTGTTATTAGAGCGCTTATTAAAATAAGGGGATGGAAAATGCCTAATTTCTGTTAACCATCCTGTTTGATTGTCTAGCTTCATTAATCTCTTCTCAGTTTTTCAGAAAATGCTAAAGGCGTTGGATAACGTAATACCACAATATAGGAAGAAGCAATAAAAGTTAAAATAGTAGTAGCCTGAATAAGATAAGAAGCTACTTCGCCTAAGGTATTAGACCCACCTGCCAAATAAGCAATTAATAAAGAAAATTCACTTGTTTGGCCTAGTCGCCAACCCACCTCCCAAGCAACTGACTTACTTTCATGCTCTCCAGCAAGCAAGATTCGAAACACTAAAGGTTTTAATACCAACATTACAATTGCCATTAAAATAGCAGGCGCCCAAATTACATCTATATAATCTAAATCAAAATGTGCGCCAATAGAAAAGAAAAACAGTACTAAGAAAAAATCCCGCAATGGTTTTAAATTTTCAGCAATATAACGCGAGATAGGATGAGTGGCTACCGCGACCCCAGCAATAAAAGCACCAATTTCTGCAGACAAGCCTAAACTTGCTGCTAATTGTGCCATCCCTAAACACCAACCTATCGAAATTAAAAAAATATATTCCTGTACTCGATCAAATTTAGCGAGCAACTTAATTAAAATAAATCGTTGCACAATATAAGCAATCAATAATAATACTGGTAAAGAAATAATAATTAATATTAATTGTTGCCAGGGCAAATGACCTGAGTCCATACCACTTAATAACAAAATGGTTATAATTGCAATTAAGTCTTGCAATAACAACACGCTGATAACAATTTCACCTGTATGTTGATGATGTAAAATAGTAGTGGGTAATAATTTTAAGCCAATAATAGTACTGGAAAACATCATGGCTAATCCAATCACTAAGGCATCCGTTTGACTATAGCCAAATAGTTTACAAATCCCATAGCCTAAACCCAAAAAGATAACTGAGCTCATCACAGCCACCCAAATGGTTCGACTAAACATTTTGATAAGCTTTTGGGGATGCAAATGCAGGCCTAATAAAAATAATAAAAAAACTATTCCTATAGTACCCGCCTGATCAATAACCCCAGATTTAGGAATCAGTTTAAAACCATAAGGACCCAATAAAGCGCCTAATACTAAATAACCGACCAGCATGGATTGGCGTGTAAATAAAGCTAAAGTTGAAATGGCGGCAGCACCAAAAAATATCAAAAATAATACAAATACTGCGGTTTCAGGAATATGAGCCATAGATCCATTTTCCAATTAAAAAATTACTATAGCTTAAATAATTGTGAGAAACTAGCGGTTAAAAAGGTTATTGAGCCCCGAGAGTAGCACCCAGTGTTCTCCTCTCTACAGAATCCGTCTCTTTTCCATCTCTTTGAATAAAGTGACCAACACCCGCCGCATCACCATTTACAACCCCAACCTCTCTTCCGCTATGAGTTACAGGAGGCATAACTGTTGCTCCGCCAACTCCACCCCTTGCTCTGCCTAAAAAAAAGCCGCCTACTACAGGATGACGCATAAAAGTATCTCGTTGAGGTAAAGAAGAGTAGCCGCCGCCACCCCTTCCCGATGATCTAAGCGGTTGTCTTTCTCCTGCTGCTTCATCCCCATCCCCTTCAGCCACCGCCACTGCTAATTCTTTCCCATCTTCAACTTTTTGTAATGGTCCTCTTCCTGAGCTTCCCTCTCCTCCTCTTAACCGTTTAGGTAAAAGACTAGAAGTAGCTCCCAAACCAAGAAAATTAACACCATCAACAAATTCACAATCTCTTCTATCAAGATCTCGACGAACTCTTTCCTGAATAAGAACTCTTTGTTCTCCATGCATAAATAAATCTAAAATTCCTTTAATAATTACAAAACTGGCTACTATCATCGCCAAAGTAGTGCCAACTGCCCAAGAGCTTCCACCTAAAATCCCTGCAATTTTTATGCCAAGTTCCTGATCACAATATTGATCACCAGTAAAAAATCCAAAAGGGCTACGACAACGACTTTTTTGTAATATTCGAATAGCCCAAGGAATTGCATAATAAAATAAAGTTACTAAGATACCCGTTAATAAAGCTCGTCTACCCCATAATTTTGCAGGCAAATAAACATATTGATCAATCACTGCTTGCTGCTTATCTATTCTTGTTAAAAGTTCAACTTTACTGGTGCCTTGATAGAGATCATAGATTGCTCGAGCGGCAAAATATCCCCCAACCATAACCACGATAGGTATTCCTATAAAATAAAGTACAGAAACTTCCCCTCCCATAGCATAAGCCGCGTAACCTAATTCAACAGCATCTAAGGTGCAGTTCGGTAATAGTGAAGCCAACTCTTGTCTGGTAAGATGGATATGAATCCTTTTGTGATTAACCGTAATAGTAGTATTGACTACTGCTGGAAAAGGAGGGAAATAATTTAAAGAATCAATATCGTTAGGATCTATATTAGGATAAAAAAGTGGTGTTTTCATTAATACCGCAAGACTAGGTTCACAAAGCCCCCATTGCAAAACTTGCGCAGCGCTACTTAAAGCACTTCTAATAGCCCATTGAAATAATAAAGGCGCTACAATCAAAAATCGTTTCGCCCCCAGTTGAATAGCATGCAATAATAATTGACCTGTTGATTGATGCCATGTGGTGGCTATAGGATTACCTATATTTTTTATAAACCAATCTCTGGCCTCAGGATGAAAATAAAAGAAATATTTTGTTAAAGTGGCAGGCGCCATAATAGCAACTTTAGTCCCACTCAAGATCCCCAGCATCAAACCCCAGGCATTACCACCAAATACCGCACTAACAACCTCCATAAAAGTAATGGGCGAACAATCAGAACCACTATTTAGCATAGCAATATCAAAACTATTAACGTTATGGCAATCTAGACTTTTTAATACCCGATTAACATCGGGAAAAAATCTTACATAAAAAATTACTGGGGAGGCCATTAAAGTTACAGCCAACGCCGTATGATTGGCAAAGTCAGTGATTCCCTTCCATTCTTGATTATCTGCCTCAATAAATTGATCTTCTGCTTGAGCTGCTTGGCGCTGAGCTACTTCATCAACTCTTTGCCCGCGTGTTCGACAACGACGTATAAGATCTCGTAAACCAAGCCCCATAGCGGTTAACAAAAAAGAAGCCGGAGGAACTAAGGTCACAGAGATCACTGCTATATAGAGCGCATCCATTGCTACTATCGAAAAACTTTTAACTTCTGCTGTCGTCATTAAGGCACTTTTTGGACCGGACCACCAAGCTTCAACTCCTTGCTCAACCGGTGTGAGTGAATCGTCTACACTATCTGCTGTGGTAATATTGGTGGCAGGTTCAGGACAAACAAGATCAAGCGGATTACCTTGGCATTCCTCGCCATCTCTAAACCAATCAAACACTTTTCTATAAGCTAAAAAACCTGACACGGTTACTGCGGTATTGACCGCAGCATGGACAAGTGTCGATCTATCACAAACCTTAGAAAACCAACCTCTTAATCCCGCACACCACTGTGTGGCTCGGCGAACCCTTCTTGGTCCCCCTGATGGTGCTGGTGGCATTTTATCTCCTAACTATTTAATTATAATTAATGATTTTTTATGCGCCCAATCTAACAGACCAAACTTAAGAGACTATTAAGGAATGCGAAAGAACAGGTTTTTTTGATTAAAAATTGAACTTTTTTATTCATTTGCTTATTTTTCAACCTCTTAACTAGGTAAATATCATATACTTTGGCAGAGGTTAGCTTAGATTAAACTAAGTTTCCAGCCTGAAAACTACTTACAATCAGTTCTTTAAAAAAACCTAAGATTTTGGTTTCAAAATAAACTTTTTTACCCTACAATATGCGATCTTTTAAGTAGGGTAACTTTTTGTAAAGGAAAGCATAAATTATGGTAGTAATTCGACTCGCCCGGGGTGGCGCTAAAAAACGCCCTTTTTATCATGTGGTTGCTGCAGATAAACGCAGTTCTAGAAATGGTCGCTTTATTGAAAAATTAGGTTATTTTAATCCTATTGCTCAAGGTAAAGAAATTCCTTTAAATCTTGATGTTGAACGTATCAATTACTGGTTGTCAGTCGGTGCACAACCCAGTGAACGTGTTGTTAGCTTACTAAAAGAAGCCAATAAAGCTGCTGCAAAATAAATGGGCTTGGAGTTAACTCATTCTGTTATTATCGGTTCTTTTGCTTCTCCTCATGGCGTCAAAGGCTGGATTAAAATTAATTCAGCCACAGAACCAACTAGCGCGATCCTCAATTACCAACCTTGGCTATTAGCAACTGCTGCGGGCTGGCAGCCCATTAAACTCATTGACACAAAATTACTAGGTAATCACCTTATTGCTTTATTAGAAAATTATCATGACCGTGAATCAGTTGCAGAGCTCACTGGCAAGCACATTGCAACCTTGAGATCCCAACTACCCAAACTTTCTGCAAAAGAGATTTATTGGGCTGATTTAGAAGGCTTGGAAGTAATTAATCAAGCGGGAGTAAAACTCGGTAAAGTTGATTATCTCTTTGCTACCGGTGCAAATGATATCTTAGTGGTGGTAGGTGAAAAAAGGTATTTAATTCCTTATCGTAGCCAACAGACAGTGATTAAAGTTGACTTAGAAAACAAACAGCTGCTAGTAGATTGGGATCTAAACTTTTAAAGAATTATTTATGAACATAGGCATTATTACTCTTTTTCCTGAAATGTTTACGGCTTTAGAGGCTAGTATTTCAGGGCGTGCAATACGCAATAAAATAATTACCTTACAATGTTGGCAACTTAGAGATTTTGCTACTGATAAACACAAAACGGTGGATGATAAACCTTACGGTGGTGGGCCAGGGATGTTGATGAAAGTCTCTCCTTTATTAGCTGCTATTACGACTGCTAAACAGCAATTAGGGCCTAATACTAAAACCATCTATCTTTCACCACAAGGAAAAACATTTACTCAACAAGCTGCTCAAAAACTTGCTGCACAAAAAAGTTTATTATTCATTGCCGGTCGTTATGAAGGAATCGATGAAAGACTAATAGAGTCGACGATTGACGAAGAGTGGTCTATTGGTGATTACGTTCTAACAGGTGGTGAATTAGCTGCTATGGTTATGATTGATGCTATGGTACGCTTATTACCCGGCGCTTTAGGCGATGCTGAATCTGCCGAGCAAGATTCTTTTAGCCAGAGTCTATTAGATTACCCTCATTATACTCGCCCAGAGGAAATCAATGGTTTAAAAGTTCCTGTGGTATTACTAAGTGGCGATCATGCCGCTATTGCTCGCTGGAGAAGACAACAAGCACTAGGTAGAACTTGGCAGCGCCGCCCTGAACTTTTATCTCAACTTAAACTCTCAGCTGAAGATCAGCAATTATTAAACGATTTTATCAAAGAACTCTCCCCACCCCCTTAGCTTTTACGGATTTTTCTAAGCCTAATTTCAATAACTAGCCAAAATGAAGTTTTCTCTTGTTTTTAAAAAACATTTACTTAAATCCTCTTTCATTAACAGTCCTTGAGAGTCTTAAGGCTTAAAAATAAAAATTCAACCTATTGTTTTTTAAATATAATTTAAATAATAAGCCGGGTTTTTAGAACCTTTTACCCGATGAATCAATCAACCGTTTTAAGGCTTAAATCTTCAAGAGATTGATTAAATTACTGGAAAAATCAGTTAACAATCGTTAGAATTGCCGCCTAGTTGAAAAAGGGTGAAAATCATGAATCAAATAATTGCACAAATTGAACGCGAACAACTTAAACAAAACTTACCTGATTTTCGTACAGGAGATACGGTTTTAGTTCAAGTGAAAGTAAGTGAAGGTAACAGAGAACGCTTACAAGGTTTTGAAGGAGTTGTAATTGCTAAACGTAACCGTGGTTTAAATTCTGCTTTTACAGTACGTAAAGTTTCTCATGGTGAAGGCGTTGAACGTGTATTCCAAACTCACAGTCCATTAGTTCATAGTGTAGAAATTATTCGTCGTGGTGATGTTCGTAAAGCTAAGCTTTATCACTTACGTGAATTAAGCGGCCGCGCAGCTCGCATTAAACAAAAAATTACTATAAAAAAAGATCAAACAACTAATTCCGGTGAAGTAAAGAAAACAGCTGAATAAAATCTAGCCGGGTAAATAAATACTTGCCCGGTACATTTCTTTCACTCTCAATTTCTGTCAAAATACTGAGATATAATTATTACAGAAGGCTTGCTAATAATGGAAGTAGCCATTATTGAATCTCCTCTCGGAAAATTAGTTTTAAAAGCGCTAGACAATAAACTGGTTGAATTAACTTATTGCAAATCAATTACCAAGCTGCAAAGACCTAGCTCCTTATTTTTAAAGCAAGTAATCCAAGAACTCCAAGCCTATTTTCAAGGCAAGCTTACCACCTTTAAGCTTCCTATACATTTGTCAGGCACTTCTTTTCAATTAAAAGTCTGGCAAGCGCTAGCTAATATACCTTACGGCAAAACTCTTTCTTATAGCGAATTGGCTAAACAATTAAAAACGGGGCCTAGAGCCATTGGCAATGCTTGTCGCACCAATCCTATTCCAATTATTATCCCCTGCCATCGAATTCTCGCTAAAAATGGTCTAGGCGGCTATAGTGGCCAAACTATAGGAAAATTTATTAAAGTAAAACAATGGTTATTAGCTCATGAACAAACGTATAGCCCTGCTCGCCACCGGTGATGAACTGGTTAATGGCGATATTTTAAATACCAATGGTCAAGCTATTGCTCAAGCTCTCTTTGATTTGGGTATGGAAGTTGGCATGCACCTTGTGGTTGCCGATCAACAAGCAGAAATTGAAAACGCTATTCAGTATTTATTAACTCATCACAAAGCTTTAATTATCACTGGCGGTTTAGGCCCTACTTCGGATGATAGAACGCGTTTTGCGTTAGCTAAAGCTCTCAATCAAGAATTAATCCTGGATGAATCTTGCTGGGAGGCCATTCAGGCACGCTTAAATCGTTATACTTTAACAAATCAGCCTATCTCTAATAAAAATCAAGCCCTCTTTCCTCAAGAAGCAACCATTATTCCTAATGACAATGGCACCGCAGCTGGCTGCTACTTGGAACATAATCAGAAAGTTATTTTTATGCTCCCAGGACCACCTAGTGAATGTTTACCAATGTTTAAACAATTCATCATTCCGCAATTGCAAAAACAACAACTTGCTGAACCAATCATTCATAAAAAATGGTTACTTTTTAACGTTAGTGAAGGTGAAATAGCAGACCGTCTCGATACTTTAGCAGCGCCTTATGATATCACTACAGGTTACCGAATTAATTTTCCTTATGTGGAATTCAAAGCCCATAGTAAAGATGAGAAAAAGCTCGCTGCTTTTTTAACAGCTGCGAACTCACTTCTTCAAAGTCATCAACTCAATCCAGAATCTTTACCAGCTTCGCAAATGCTGATTAATTTTTTAATGAATTCAGACAAAGCTATTAGCCTTGACGATCAAGCCACTAAAGGCTATCTCTTAAAAACTATTACCACACTCAATACTTATCAAAAAATATTTAATAACAAACAAACAAAAAATAGTATTTTACATTTTGAATTAACTGGCATCCCTGAATACTGGCAAGGTAAAGATATTGGTGGCACTAGCTGGGTAGAAATTAAAACTCATCAAATTCAAAAACGCTTTGAAATTCCTTTCCGAGGCCAACGGACAATTTATTTTGCCATTGAGTTTCTAGCTAATGAATTATTAAAAATACTTAAATCTGTTTAATTCTAAACAGAAAACACCTAACGAATAAAATATTAAAGTTTTTTATTTGCAAAATATTGTTTTACTAGAAATAGAAGAAGCAATCGCTTTCTTGACCTTTGCTATAAAATATCTATCGAATGGCCAAAACTTCTCTAGGAGTCCTGGTCTCTTCTCTAGCAAAATCTTGCTTACTGGTTTGCAAACGCTGAATAAAACGGGCATAGGCTCGTTCATCATAATCAGGCACTGGAACTGCTTCTAAAATCTCTATTAGAGAATCTACCGATATTCTTCCAGCCATATCTGGTAATAATAGTAGCCAACGCAAATATTCCAATACTAAGCGGGGTGGAATAGTAGTAAGATGCCGACGACAAATTAAAAGTTCTTTCTCAAGCTGTCGACAAATTATTGTTGCTCGCTCACAACCCTCATCACTTATATAACTCCTAGCTAATTCTTCTATCGCCTGATAATCATCTTCATCCTCAAAATCCACTACTGCTCTATAAGTGACTGGTTTGTCTTGTAATAAAAATGTCAATAAAACGCCTAAGCTCCATAAATCAGAAAAACGATAATCATATCCTTTTATTTGTAATATAACTTCAGGTGCAAGATAAGCCTTTCGACCAATAGCTTGGCCGCTAGCTGCTGCTTTGCTAGCACGCTGTACACAGCCAAAATCAGCCACCACCCAGTTAGCTTCATTATCTAGTAACAAATTATCAGGGCATAGATCACCATGCATAAAGCCATCTTTTTCTAAATCACCATGTAAAATTTGCAGAGCTTTAGCAACATTTTTAAGTTGAGTGATAAGATAAATAAAAGCTAATAACTCTTCCCCCTCATCACCACAAGCTAATGCTTCCTTAATAAAAGGCATGTAGCCTGTTAAAGAACCAGAAAGATAATAAGGCATATAAATTGCATTTTCTCTAATACCAAGACACGGTACTATTAATTCAGGATTAAAATTTCTTCTACTAGATAAAAATTGATGTATCGCTAGCTCTCCCGAGCTTGGTCTTACAATTTTTCTAGCAAATACCCAATCTTCAAATTGACAGATAAAAACATCACCTTCTGAACCCTCACCCACCTTATCTTCTAAATGTTTAACGCTGCAATCTATTTTGCACAGTTGTTCTTCAATTAATCTAATCACTTTTAAAGATAGGCCTTGAACTTCAAGACCAGGAAAAGGACTAAAAGCAGAAAACGTTGGCAATGGAGAAAATTTAAAAAACCCTGCCGACCCCGCTGAGAGCTTACCTAATGACTGGCTGTCTATATCAGGTAACTTGGCTGGTGGTATTGTGATTGTTAAACCTGGATTTCTTGGCATCTTATTATTATTTATAAACTCTTTATACTTTACTATAGCTAATTTAACTTAACCTAAGCTTAAAAGAAATTTTTTATTAGTGGTTTTTTTGATACCCTTAAAAATAAGATCTTATTTTTCTTTATTTTCCTAAATATTTACTTTTTTTAAAACATTCAGCCATTATCTAGTAATCGCTTGATAAATTTATTCTACAAAAGCTTAATATTTCCTTAAGGAGACTTGTATAAAATAAAAGCATTATAAAAATAATAAAGTAAAGATTATGGCTAATCCTATCCTGACACCCCAAACTCGATTAATCATAAAAGTTAATCAACTTAGCGAAACTACTAACTGTTTGGAGCCAACACTTTTTCAAGTTCATGAACGCAATAATTTTAAATTGCTTATAGGTAAATTAAATAAATTACACAGCAAATTACACTTTGAAGATATCAATGAAATTAATATTGAATTTGTTATTCAAGAACTAAGTAATCTTAAATCATTCTTTGATGAGAATCTTGATGGCACAGTGTTAATGGATATTGAATTTGGTGAAGCTATCGACAGATTACTTACTCATGCCAAAACCATACAATTGACCATGGCTTCAGTATTAGCCTACGGCACTTAACATTATTATTCTTTGACTTTCACCAATATTAATTATAGCTAACTTCTTGAGAAGTTAGCTATTCTCACTTGGTAATTACCCATGTCGTTTACATAGGAAAGCAAAAGGACTTCTAGGAAAAGAATCGGGACTTTGACTTCCTGAAGTTGAAGAACCAGCGCTTGCAGGCGAACTAGCTAGCGATCGAGGTCTTCTAATTGGACCTCTAGTTCCTCGTTCAAGCATCTTAAAAAACTCATCAACTTCTGCTTGTTGAACTTCTTGATCTGTTGGCTCTCTTTTTTTCTCAATTACTACTTCCTCTGCTAGTATTCTTAATAATTTTTGTGTGGTATGAGCGCCACCATGCCTACCTTTTAGTTTCATTTTATTTGGCATCATGTACCTCTTCTTTTGTTATTGTTAAAAAATAATATAGCTATTTTAGTGCCTATAGCTTAAGAGAAAATTAAGCACTTATTTGGAAGTTAATATTTTTATGATCAAAAAATGGCCTAATCTTCAACGGCATAGATGCCATTTTCATTGCGTAAAAAATCTTTATAGTCTAAACCATATCCATAAAGAAACTTATTTTCGACGCTTAAGCCGATAAAATCACAAGATTGAATACCCCCTACTTCCCGAGGACGTATTTTATCCACCAAAGCAGCTGTGTATATTTTTTTAGCACCAGAGCTTTCACAATAGTGTTTAACCGCAGCCAGAGTCAACCCAGAATCTAAAATATCTTCGACAATAACCACAACTCTGTCTTGCAAAGCTATAGTGGGTTTAGCTTGCCAAAATAGTTCTCGCCCTTCTTTTTCTCCTTGGTAGCGAGTAGCATGAATATAATTAATTTGTAGAGGAAAATTGAGATAAGTGGCTAATTGGCCCATAAAAATAACAGCTCCATTCATCACACATAAAAACACTGGCACTTGATTAGCTAGCTCAGCATTCATCTTTTCAGCAATCGTCCTGATCGCTGCATTGATTTGTTCTTTATTATATAAACAACGTCCTTTGCTTTTTAACTCTTGTACTTTTTTTAAATCTTCTAAATAATTTTTCATTTTTCAGTAAGTTCCTCGTCGTTAGTAATGGCTACTTTATCAGGTATCTCGACTGTGTACGTAGGATAAGCAAATTCAGCCCCATGTTTGGCTATTATTGCAGCAATTTTAAACAAAACATCTTCTTGAATTGCTAAAAACTTTAACCAATCGGCAGTTTTTGTTAAAACAATAATCTGTATCTCTAAAGAAGAAGCGCCATAATTAGAAAATCTAACTATTACCATTTCTTGATCAATTTCAGCATGCGCCTTTAACATAGCCACAATATCCTGTTGAATTGGCTTGATTTTATTAAAGTCGCTGTATCTTAATCCTATCATCTTTGAAATACGTCGATTATACATGCGAGAAAAATTAACCACAATAATAGAGGAAAAAACTGAATTAGGCACATAAATAGGTTGGCGATCCGCATTGCGAATACGCGTTAAACGCCAACCAATAGCTTCGACCGCACCCTCAATGTTTCTATCTGGAGAAGAAATCGTATCGCCTACCATAAAATGACGATCAGTAAAAATCATTAATCCACCAAATAAATTTTCTAATAGTTCTTTAGAAGCCAATCCTATAATTAATGCACCTACACCTCCAAAAGCCACTAGCCCTGCAATTGGCACGCCGATTATTTGCAACAAAATTAATACTGCAATTAGAACCACTCCAATTCTCATAAGTCGACTCATGGCAAAAGTGGTTGCCCGATCTAGTTGATGGTGGGCTTGCGCTTTGTTAATTAATCTTGCCTCTAGTAATTTAATATAACTTAATAAGAACCAAACAATAGCGATTACGACCAAAATATTTCTAATCACAGGAAAAACAAAATTATATTCAAAATGCGGAATAAGATTAACAATAGATTGTAAAGCAAATAACAAACCAAATACCCAAATCAGAAATTGCAAGGGCTTATGTAATGCAAAAATTAATAAATCGTCCCATAAATTATTAGTTTTCTTAAGACGATCATAAATACGTTTATAAAATAAATAAACTGCTAGACTTAAAATAAAGGTAATGGTAGCAATAAAACTTATTTGCAACAGCACCATCCAAGCTGATGATAATTGTTGTATCCAATTAACAATCCCTTGCACAGATTGAGGAAAATTATCATAAACTTTCATGGCTCCGCCTCGCAAAATGTTTTAATTGTTTTACTTGCCTGCTGCCAATTAGGGTTTTCCAACAGAATTTCACGTGTATAGTTAGGAAGCCCTCGCATCTTTTTGAGACGAGGACTATAAGGAAAATTGTTTATTTTAGATTGCCAAGCTTCTAATAGTTCTAACACCGATGTCCGGTGATTACAAATTAATAACATATCACAACCAGCTGCCAAAGCTAACTCTGCTCGTTTAACAATATTTCCTACTACTTTTGCACCCTCCATAACTAAATCATCACTAAAAATGACTCCTTCAAAATTCAACTGTCCACGTAATATAGTTTGTAACCACTTTTTTGAGAAACCAACGGGCAGTTGATCTACAGCAGGAAAAATAATATGCGCTGGCATTATTGCATTCAATCCTGCAGAGATAAGACCTAGAAAAGGTTTTAAGTCTCGTTCAACGATAGCTGCATAACTTCTTTCATCAATCGGTATATCTACATGTGAATCCAAAGCCACCGAACCATGACCAGGAAAATGTTTTCCTGTAGAGGCCATACCTGCTTTTTCCATACCATAAATAAACAACTGAGCAAGATTAATGACTACCTCAGGATCACTGTGAAAAGCACGATCACCAATGACAACACTTTCCCCTAAATCAAGATCTAAGACTGGCGCAAAACTAAAATCAACACCTACAGCCAGTAATTCCATTGCCATGAGCCAACCACAAGTTTCTACCAACTGGCTAGCACGATTAGGATCTTTATCATATAGCTCACCCAATCTTCTCATCGCTGGCAAACGAGTAAACCCTTCTCGAAAACGCTGTACACGTCCACCCTCTTGATCAACTGCTATTAATAAATTAGGATTTATCTGCCTAATAGCAGCAGTGAGTACCATGACTTGCTCTGCTGATTGATAATTACGACTAAAAAGAATAACTCCACCCACTAATGGATGCGCTAATAACTCAACCTCTTCTTCCGTTAGCTCTAATCCGGCTAAATCAATCATTAAGGGACCTATATTTTCCATAAATCATCCTATTGTTTAAATTTTTGAGTATTTTTTCTTGCTGTAGCCTAACAAAATCTGCTCAATTAATCCATAGGCGATAAACTGCTTGTCATTACCTATAATCTATTGAATAATTTTACCATGTTTAGCAATGAATTAATTGTTTCTTTACTTGATTTAACAAGTCTAACTGGTCAAGAGACAAAAACAGACATCCTCTCTGTTTGTCAACAGGCACAAACTCCTTATGGCAAGGTAGCTGCCGTCTGTCTTTATCCAACTCATTTGTTACTAGCAAAACAGCTGCTATTTAATACTTCTATTAAGCTTGCTACTGTCATTAATTTTCCTCACGGTAAAAGTTTATTGGCAGAAAGCCTAGCTACCATCGAATTAGCAATTGAGCATCAAGCAGATGAAATTGATTTAGTCATGCCTTACTACTTATTATTTGAAAAAAATTATCACGCCATAGAAACCTACTTACAAAAATGTCGGGAAGCTTGCCCAACACATTGTTTAAAAGTCATTATTGAAAGCGGCGCCCTAATGCCTGAACAAATAAAGATAGCCTGTCAACTTGTCATCCAAATTAAAGCTAATTTTATTAAAACTTCTACCGGTAAAATTTCTCAAGGCGCAAGCTTAGCAGCTGCCGATATTATTTTGCAAACCATTCAAGCTAGCCAAAGTAATATCGGACTTAAAATATCTGGGGGGATTAGAACTAAAGAACAAACCAGAGACTATTTAAATTTAGCTGTTACTTATTTTGGAAAAGTTTGGTTACAGCCTACCCACTTTCGCATTGGTTGCAGTCGATTACTCGTTTAAAATACTAATCACTTAATTAAGGTTGGCCTTTAGCTAACATAATGGTAGAGATTGCATGTTTATAAACTATCTGCGTTGAGACGCTTTCTAGTAGCACTGTATGTTGGTCATAGCCCCCAACAATACCATGTAGACGAATACCATTAATTAAAAAGATATTAACTGGCTCCCGGGTTGAACTTAAGTTTTCAAGGAATTCATCTTGGCAATAGGTAGTACATTCCTTTACTAATGCTGACATAATTATTCTCCTAAAGCTAACTGTTAAATAATAAGACAGATCAATATTTATGTAAAGATTTTTATCTAAATCCTCACTAGCTTTAGCACAAGCTAGTGAAAAAACTTTGTACTTCTAAAGGCTTATTCATTATTAATAGATTATGACAATCTTGTAAGAATTTAGCGCTTTAAAAATAATTTGCTTTTTTCTTTGCTCTGTTTAAACCCAGCTATCAAAAGCAAAGCCATTAACAGCCCTAAAACAAGCCAAACAAACCAATTTCCATGTAATGCATAATAGCTTTGACCTGTCTTAATGGGAACTTGTGCTACTAACATAGCTATTGCTCGACTCTGTGTTTTTTGTAAAGCAATTGGTAGCCCATTAGAGTTCGTAATACTTAAAAGTCCCCACTGTGCAACTCTAACAATTGAATAATTATTTGCGACCCCTTGCAAGATCGCTGGCGCAGCATGATACCAATAATCAATTTTAAAATCTAAGGCTGGTACTAATAATAATCCCGCCCCTATTTTACCGTAGTGTTGAGCCGGATTAATAAAATCCATATCTTTACAAATCACGATACCTATTATTCCTTGAGGAACAATGATCATCATTAATTGACTGCCAGTCACATAATTAGCTTCAGCATGAGGTAATAAATGCTGCTTTTGATAAGTAGCAATCAACGATCCATTTTTACCAAATACCCACACTAAGTTTTCATTATCAGGCTCAGCAATCTGTCTAATACCCACTACTAATATTACTTTATTTTGTCTAGCTAGTTTAGCCAAACTGACTTCTGCCATACGACTCCTATTAAGGTTAACCGTAATCATTTTCTCTGGCAAAACTATTATTTTTGCGCCTTGTTTAGCTAACTGTGCAATCACTGGTTGATATTGTTGAATGGTATGATTAATAGTTTTATTGTCAGTTGCTTGCATAGCATTAATAGTCGTAGGTGCTGCAGCCAAACCGACCATGATTGTTTGCGAAGTTGAGTACTGATGAAGACGCGAAATGCCAAATACTATAACCAAAATAATAATCAATAGCATAATAGTTAAGCTCAAAGCTGATTGTATGATTTTTCTTCTAATATACCAAGCAACGCTTATAGCAGCTGGTAATAAACTTACTATAAAACTGATCCCTAAAATTCCGGTTAAGGAAACAAGTTGAATAATCGGATAATTACTCACTTGAGTATTAGCGATAGAATTTACTGTACCAGCTGGAGAAACATGCATCACCAAAAATTCATACATAACAATTAAGCAAGGAAAAATGAAAATTGCCAAACAGTTAGCAAGCTTTTTAACTAACCATCTATTTATTACTAAAATCAGACCATAGCAAAACGCATTGAGAATTAATGCTACGACGATAGGATGAATAGGTAATAAAGTATATGCATATTTAAATAAGCTCGCCCAACCTAATAGGCCAATCAGGACCCCTGCTATAAAAGTTAAAACCACGCCGCGATAATAAGAAAAAATTAAAATTGGAATTGGGGCAAGCCAAATACCAAACCAAATTGAATTAAAACCAGTCGAGCTAAAATAGGCTAAACTGGATAAAATAATTGCGCCTAGCCATAGTAAAATTATGTAAAAAATCTTTTGCATATTAATAGTCCATTCTTAAAACATGCCTCAATTATTGCTTGATTAAATAAATTGAATTTACTTTAGCGCTTCGATTTACTTGTTTTAGCTGATAATATCATCGCTATATGTGTTTGTCATTGCAGATAAAAGAGGTTAATAAATGAGCAGCGATCAGGGTTTAACTGCACTATCACCACTCGATGGACGTTATGCGCCCAAGTTAGCATTTTTAAGAAAAATTTGTAGTGAATACGGCCTTATTCATTTACGTCTACAAGTAGAAATCCGTTGGTTTCAAGCTTTAGCACAAAGCACAGATTTTCCTGAAGTCCCTGCTCTCAGCCCAGATGCCACCCAATTTTTAAACCAATTAGTGACTGACTTTGATCATAAAGCTGCAGAAAAAATAAAACAGATCGAACAAGAAACCAATCATGATGTTAAAGCGGTTGAATATTATTTGAAACAAGCTTTCCAACAAAATAATGAGCTCAAACCTTATCAAGAATTTATTCATTTCAGCTGTACGTCTGAAGATATAAATAACATTGCTTATGCCCTGATGCTTAAAACCTTGCGTGATGAATATACTATCCCTCTTTTAGAAAAATTAATTACTACCTTAAGAAATAGAGCCCACCAATTTGCCTCCCAGTCTATGTTGAGCAGAACACATGGTCAGCCTGCCACCCCTACCACGCTAGGGAAGGAATTGGCAAATTTTGTTTACCGCTTTAAGCTGCAAGGTAAGCGTTTACAAGAGATCAACATTCTTGCTAAGTGCAATGGTGCCGTTGGTAATTTTAATGCTCATCTTGTTGCTTACCCAGAGGTTGATTGGATCGAGTTTAGTAAAAAATTCATTACCAGTTTAGGACTTAGTTATAACCCCTATACTACCCAAATTGAACCCCATGACTACATAGCAGAAATCTGTTATACCTTAGCTCATCTGAATACCATTTTAATTGATTTTTGCCGTGATATGTGGGGCTATATAAGCTTAAATTATTTTATACAAACAAAAAAATCAGATGAAATAGGCTCTTCTACTATGCCTCATAAAATTAATCCGATTGATTTTGAAAATGCTGAAGGCAATTTAGGACTTGCGAATGCTTTACTTATTCATTTAAGCACTAAATTACCCATTTCACGCTGGCAACGCGATTTAACAGATTCCACCACTTTGCGTAATCTAGGGCCTGCCTTTGCCTATACTTTACTAGCCTACCAAGCTATTTTAACTGGTCTTGAAAAGCTCTCTATTAATCAAAAAGTTTTAGAAGCTGATCTCAAATCGCATGTAGAAGTATTAGCCGAAGCAGTTCAAACTGTTATGCGCAAATACAATCTTGAGAACCCTTATGAAAAACTAAAAGCGCTTACGCACGGCCAAACCATTACCTTATCGACACTTCATCAATTTATTGAAGAACTATCTCTCCCTACCAAAGTCAAACAGCAATTAATAGCTTTAAGTCCAACAAGCTATACAGGCCTTGCAAGTAAATTAGCACAAGAGGTTTAAGAGATTATGAATGTTTGGCCTTTTAATAAAATTTCCTCAACTCTAGTCAAATGGCTTATCAAAGATGAAGCGCCAGCTGAAATGCCCGTCTGTGATTTTGCAAGAATTCAACAAGAGTTAAAACCTTGTGATGTCATTTTAATCGAAGGCAGAAGCCGAGTAAGTGAAATCATTAAATTAACTACTAAAAGCAACTGGTCACATGCCGCACTTTATATTGGTAAACTCCATGATATAAAAGAAGAAGCTTTACGCCATAAAATTCTTAACTATTATACCGATGATATCAATGAACAATTAGTTATCGAAGGTATTTTAGGTAAAGGAACTGTTGTTTCACCACTTACCAATTACAAACTGGATCATATTCGAATCTGCAGACCCTCTGCTTTAACGATAGAAGATGGTAAAAAAATCATTGCCTATGCAATTAATGAATTAGGCACCCCTTATGATATTAGACATATCTTTGATTTATTAAGACTCTTATTTCCATTTACTTTTATTCCGCGCCATCTCTTTTCAAGTATTTTTAAACCCACGCAAGTTACTAACAAAAAATTAATTTGTTCCTATTTGTTAGTGGAAGCCTTTGCTTCTGTTAAATATCCATTGATTCCTAAAATCAGAAAAAGACCCGACGGGACTATTGAGTTTATACCTAGAAATCCAAGGCTTTTTACGCCTAAAGATTTCGACTATTCACCTTATTTTGATATTATCAAGTATCCTTTATTTGGATTACAAAACATTGCAGCTTACAAATATATTCCATGGAATTATTCGGCTATTAGTAATGACAATGATGGGATTATCACACTACCAAAAGAACTTATTGATAAAATTGAACACGATATTGAATCTAAAAAGGTACCAGATAAAAAACCACCCATTCATGATGATGATTTATAATTAATTTTTATAAAAATTCTACCAAACATTACAGGAAACAAGTATGGAAACTAAACGCCAACCCTCTATCAATAAAACTACTCAGTTCTGGTTAATTATCCTAACCCCGATCTTTATACTACTAAGCCACTATCTTGCAGTTTACCCTCATGAGTTTGCACACTCTTTCATGGCCTGGGCATTAGGTTTTAAATCTAATCCTTTAGCCATTACTTATGGTGGTACCAGTTGGTTAAATATTTTCTTTCTTATGCATATTAACGAAAATGTTAACTATCTACTAATGTTAAATACTCATCACCGTCTAGATATTTCCTTGGTAGCATTTGCCGGACCTGGTATTACCAATGGATTAATGTTTATTTTATCTCTTTGGTTACTTAAAAAAGTATTTATTAAAACCAAACACTTTCTTTATTATTTTATATTTTTATTTAATTTAATGAATTTAGGCAATTTTTATGCGTACGTACCTATTAGAACACTAACCCCAACCTCTATGGGTGATGCCGAGCACTTTGCATTTGGTTTACATATTTCTGAATGGTGGATTTATAGTATTGGTACCTATATCGTTGCGTTTTTAATCTGGCATTTTTATACTCGCACACTTATTGCTGCTTATCATACTTTAAATATACAAACCACTACACTACAAGCTGGCTTAATGATAATTTGTGTGGCCATTTTATTTGGCTTTTTTGGAATGCCGGGATTTTTTGGTTATGGCATTATTTGCTTCTTTTTATCAGCAAGTTCTCTACTTGCTATTCCGGGCTTAATTGTTGCACTTTGGCCTACTAGAAACTGGGTAAAGCGCGCTTTAATAGAAAGTAACTCCCAAATAAAGTTTTATGAATGAATTAATAACTTCTTTATCAAACCGTGATAAAACCATCCAATTAATTGTCTTGTGTTTAGGTTTTTTCATAGTAATTACTGACGCCATTATTGTTAATATAGCTTTGCCTAGTATGGCTCATAGTTTAAGCGGCGGAATTTCATGGTTACAATAGGTAGTTGCTGGTTACACTTTAACTTTTGCAGGTTTATTATTATTAGCAGGAAGTCTAGGTGATCGAATAGGAGCTAAAATTATTTATCTTTTTGGTTTAATCTTTTTTACTTTCACTTCATTACTCTGTGGATTAGCTCAAAATTTTTTAATCTTAACCATTTTTCGTCTTTTCCAAGGCGCTGCAGGTACTCTTTTAGTTCCTACCTCTTTAGCACTCATTAATTCAGCCTATGCTAATAAAACTGAACAAGCACGAGCAATTGGCATATGGGCAAGCACAGGCGGAATTGCTGCTGCAGCAAGTCCAGTATTAGGTGCGATACTTACGACTTATTTTAGCTGGCGAGCAGTTTTTTAGTAAATATTCCAATTGGTTTTTTCAGTATTTTTTTAACGCTTAGATATATTAAATTTGTCAAAGCTGCTCACCAGGATCAATTTGATGTACCGGGTCAACTTTTAGGATTCCTTAGTATTGCAGCTTTAGCTTTTAGCTTAATTGAAGCAGGCAATTTAGGTTGGTTTGCTACCCCTGTTATCGCTAGTTTTATATTTTTTAGCGTAGGTTTACTGTTTTTTATTATTACTGAATTAACAGCTTCCACGCCTATGTTTCCTTTAAGATTTTTTAAAAACAAATTGTTTTCTACTTCAATCCTAGTGGGGATAATATTAAATCTTGGTTATTATGGCCAATTATTTTTTCATTCCTCTTTATTTTCAAGAAATAAGAGGATTTTCTATCTTATTAACTGGTTTAGCTTTACTTCCGCAAACAGGTCTAGCAGTCATCAGCTCTTATCTCAGTAGTAGAGTAGTAAGTAAAATTGGACCAAAATTACCTATGGTTTTTGGTTTAGCTTTGAGTGCTTTAGGTTTTTTAGGGATGTTAACAGCAAACTTTCATTCCCCACATTATTTATATTTAATTTTACCTTTAGCTGCTATTGGTTTTGGCTGCCCTTTTACTATGACTGGGCTACAATTGCCAGCATTCGTGCTGTAGAAAGTATACGAACTGGACTCGCCTCAGGAGCATTTAATACAAGCAGGCAACTAGGTAGTCTTATTGGTGTTGCTATATTTGGTACATTGATTAATACTGCATCTAATTTTATCTTGGGTATGCACAGCTGTTTTATTATTGCTAGTTCAATTTTTATATTGGTTGCAGCAATTTCTTCGCTATCGATCAAAAACGTTAATTAAAGTTTACGAACTAAAGTAAGTCCACCTCCAATTGTTAAAGTTACCATTTCTACTCGTTTGTCGGTATGAATTTTTTTATTAAGCTCACGTAAAGCTCGTGTCGCTTCACTACCATCATCATGCTGGACAAGACGTCCCATCCACAATACATTATCGATAGCAATTAACCCCTCCCGCTTTACCAGTTGTAATGACTTTTCATAATAATAATTATAATTAGTTTTATCAGCATCAATAAAAATAAAATCAAATTTTTCTTGATATCCTGCTGCAAATAATTGTTCTAAGGTTTGTAAAGCAGGCCCAATACGTAAATCAATTCGATCTTCAACTTCTGCCAATCGCCAATGTTCTCTGGCTAATTTTTCATGTTGAGTATCTAGTTCGCAAGTGATAAGTTTACCTGCTTTAGGTAAAACCAAAGCCATGGCTAAAGCACTATAACCAGCAAACATACCAATTTCTAAAATATTCTTAGCATGAATAAGTTTAATTAAAAACTGGAGTAGTTGTGCTTGCTCTGGTGGAATGGCCATTTGTGCGCCAGGAAGCTTACTAATTTCTGTCCTTAGCTTAGCTTGTACAGCGGTTTCACGAGAAGAAATACTTAACAAGTATTGGTAAACTTCAGTTGGTAAGAATTTAGCTTTATCAGTCATGAAACACTCCTTTACAATAAGTTTCTTTGATACATAACGCTGCCAATAAGGCAACAACAAAAGCCCAAGGTAATAGACTTATAGCAACTTGATAAGCATGCGCATTATAAATACGTACCCCATTTTCTATTTGCCCCTGCCAATTTAAATCCACTAACCAACCAAATACGAGTTGAAATAAGCCCGCCGTCATAATAATAGTACAAGTCAGCCCTTCCGCTGTGGTAGTAATAGTGCGCGAGTTACTCTCCACCACTAAGGGATAACTAATTACCTGAGCACTAGCAATAAACCCTAACAAAAAAAATAACGCCATTAAAGCTAACAAGCTTAAATTAGCCAAAAACATTATTAATAAAATAATAATTAAACTTAAAACAGCGCCCCCAATCATAGGCCATTTCCTGCGACTCAACCAATCAGAAAACCAGCCGATTGTTGGTGAACCGATGATAGTCCCTAAAAATATCATCGTTGTAATATATGAGGTTTGGAGATGAGATAATCCTCTAACTTGCATAAGATACAAACTACCCCAAGAAGCACCCAAAATAACCACCGGAAAACTTAAAAAATTGGTATAGAGTCCTGCTAACCAATTTTGTTTGTTTTTCATAGCGAGCATAATACTTAATATAAAGCCCATGGTTTTTAATTGATGTTTTTCAAGCTTTCTTAATTCTTCTGCGTCTTTTGGAAAGTCTTGCACAAATTTAAATACTACAAAGATAAATATTATCCCTAGGGTTGCATTAATCATTACAGCATGACGCCAACCCAATAACTGTGTTAAAAATGTTAATGGGGTTTGTGCTAACATTCCTCCGGCCATAGCAATAGTAATTACTAGCCCAACAACTAATGCTATGCGTCTTGGAGGAAACCAACGTGATGCTAATCTGACTGCACTTAACATGCAAAAAGTACTTGCCATACCGGTGATAAAACGACAGACTTCTGCTTGCCATAATAATAATGAAGCAGCAAACAAATAGGTAAACACCACACAAATTATCATAGCGGTCAATAATAATGTACGCGTAGAAAAACGATCTAACAGCATACCTGCTGGAAACAGGAATAGAATATTACCGTAAAAATACATCGCAGAAAGATTACCAAGTTGGGTTGCGGTCACTGAAAAAGCTTTAATCAAACTTGGGTCAATCGCATTAAACATATTCATTTGAATGAATTCATAAAAGAAAAATAAAGCTGCCGATAGGATTACAACCCAAGGTTGTAAACGATAAGTAAAATAACCGTGAGAGGAGGAAGAATCAAAAATAATGGGAGTAGCCGTCATCGAGAAGTTCTCCTGCAAGTTACTTGTTATTTATTAGCCTGCAAATGATTAGCAATTCGACAATAAGTTTCTTTTGCAAGCAACACCATGATTATGCCTACTACAAATGCAATGGGCATAATCAACAAACCGTTATGAAAATCGCTAATAGTATAAATTGGTAATTGATTTACCATTTTACCATTCCAATGCAAATCCATTAGCCAACCAAACAAAGGTTGAAAAACAGCAGGTGCAATCATGATTAATACTGAAGCAAGACCTAAAGCAGATCCCGTCATTTCGTGAGCATTACTTTCTGAAATAGCTGGATAAGAAATAATTTGAGCACTGGTCACAAACCCTAAGATAAAAAATAAAGTCATCAAAGTATCAAAGCTAAGCGCTATGGAATACATAATAAATAACATTAAAGCCAGGGAGATTATTCCAAAAATAATCATCGGTAATTTACGTACCCCCATACGATCAGATAACCAACCTACCGCTGGTGAACCGAAAATAGTGCCAAAAAAAATCATACTAGTCACTAGCGAAGCTTGCGTTCTTGACAGATGAAACACTTGCATGAGATATAAGCTTCCCCAAATCGCACCAAGTAACATTACCGGTAAATTGAGCATAGAAGTGTAAAGGCCGTAATACCAATTTTGTGGATTTTGCAGCGCTGACCTTACCGTAGCTCTGATATCAACTGGCTGTTTCTTGGCAGCAATAGGCTGATAGTTTGGCGGATAATCAAAGACAATTAAAGTAATTAAACCCGTAAATAAAACGCCTAAAAAAGCATCTAATTGTAAAGCATGACGCCAACCCATATAATTGACCAAAAAAGTCATGGGAGTTTGACCAGCCGCCCCCCCTAAAAACGCAATCGTAACAATCAAGCCACTCACTAAAGCCCACCGTTTAGCAGGAAACCATCGTGAAGAAAGTCTTAAACAACAAAGAAAAGGAAACGAGCCTCCAATCCCCGTTAAAAATCGACATAACATAGCCATATAAATATTAGTCGAAAAGGAAAACATTAAAGTTCCTATGACACAAAGAATCATGGCAGCAATAATTATCTTACGGGTTGAAAATCGATCTAGTAATACACCTGCTGGAAACATAAAAATGATGTTAGCCACAAAATAAGCGGAAGAAATTTTGCCCGTTGCAGTAGCCGTGACTTGAAAAGCCTGCATAAGATCTGGATTGATAGTATTAAACATCATGATTTGCGCAAATTCGTAGAAAAAGAATAATGAAGCAGTGACACAAACCAACCAGGCACGAAATGTGGTCTTGAGGGGAATGGCACTGATGAAACTACTTTCTTCTGTCATTCTTTCTACCTTTTTCATTAAGTTTTAATTTCTGCTTGCGCTCTTTCTGCTTTTCTACTAGAATAGGAATTTACTTCTAAAAATTATATAAATCAACTACTTAGCGAAAAAACTTAGGCATTGTACTCTATGCCATTTAGATTCACAAATATTTTTTTACTAAATTAAAGCTTTTATAAAATATGTCTCTTAGACTAGTCAAATTACTCTACTAGTTGATTTACCCCTTCTTAGCACGAAGCTTTGCGGCTTCTTGTAATTCAGTTAAAATGCAGCTCATGAACCACAAAAAATACATTATCGTCGGCATGTCCGGTGGGGTAGACTCTTCTGTCACCGCTTTACTATTACAACAACAAGGTCATCATGTTGAAGGCCTGTTTATGAAAAACTGGGAAGAAGAACCCGGTCAAGACAGTAACTGTGCTGCTGATCAAGACTTAATTGATGCGCAAGCAGTTTGTCTAAAATTAGGCATAAAATTACATACCGTCAATTTTGCCACTGAATACTGGGATCGAGTATTTAGTTATTTCTTAGCTGAATACCAAGCTAATCGCACCCCAAATCCTGATGTGATGTGTAATAAAGAAATTAAGTTTAAAGCTTTTTTAGACTATGCCTTGGCATTAGGTGCTGACTTTATTGCTACTGGTCATTATGTTCGCAAAGAAGAAACAAGTGATGGCCAAGTTGAATTATTAAAAGGATTAGATACTAATAAAGACCAAAGTTATTTTCTTTATTTATTAAATCAAGCACAAATCAAGCGCGCTCTTTTTCCGGTAGGTGAATTAACAAAACCAGCCGTACGACAATTAGCAGAACAAGCTGGTTTTCGTAATGCTAAGAAAAAAGATAGTACCGGTATTTGCTTCATTGGTGAGCGTAATTTTAAAAATTTTTTAAGTCGGTACTTGCCAGCTCAGCCTGGTTTTATTAAAACACCTGAGGGCAAACCACTTGGCCAACATCAAGGCTTGATGTATTACACTATAGGTCAGCGACAAGGGTTAGGAATAGGTGGAGTTAAAAATACAGAGGAAAATGCTTGGTATGTGTTAGCTAAAATAGTAAAAGGCAATGTATTAATAGTAGGTCAAGGTCAAAATCACCCTCTCCTTTACAAAAAATATTTGCTCACCAATCAACTTCATTGGATCAGTGGTCATCCTCCTACTTTGCCCTTTACTTGCACAGCTAAAATCCGCTATCGACAAGTCGATCAAGCTTGCACTATTACAACATTTAATCAAAGTTCTGCTCAAGTAATTTTTGCCGAACCACAGCGGGCAATCACCCCAGGACAATCAATAGTATTTTATCAAGGGGAAAGTTGTTTAGGCGGTGGAATAATTATTTAAGCGCCACCTTATTTTAACTGTAAACTAATTTTTTAACGTGAGCGATCTAATCCATAAGAAATATGCGAGGGACGAGAATCACTTTCATCAGCTGTTTGTAAATAAGAGACTAGTGCTAATACTGCTAACCCCCCTGTAAATATTATAAGACCTATGCCCCAAGAGGGTATCTTTCTTGAGCTAATAGAATAATCATGAAAAAAACAGGCGGAATTAGCTCCTGTCAAAGCAGGAATACAATCAGTATTTAATTCATCAGGCCGTAGCCAATCAGTTATATCGCGCATATTTTTCCTCTTTTTTTAAATTAGTTTTTGAAAGGATCGCAGTATACAAAAAAATTATTTTGAATGAAAGATATGAAAATTATGATAATAATTATATTATTTGATTATTAATGATTTTTAACCTTTGCTAGACTACTTAAAACAGAAAAAAATAGACTTCTATATTAAATTAACTTCTTAATAAATTAATCTAACGAAATCATTTATCATAACCTGGATCATTATTAAGACAATAAAAATAATACCTAATTTAAATAATAAACCCTCCAAAGCAATTGAAAACGGTTGGCCGCGAATTTTTTCTATTAATAAATAAATTAAATGGCTACCGTCTAAACCTGGAATAGGTAATAAATTAATGAGCCCCAACCCAATACTTAAAAATCCTATAATCTCTAAAAAAATTGCCAGGCCTTGAGAAGCGATTTGTGCTGTTGCAAATAAACCGATAGGACCAGATAAAATTTGTAATGGAAGTTGACCTGTAATCAATTTAACTAAAAGTTTGGTATTAACGCTTAATACTAATAAAAACTGTTGCCCGGTTGGTACTAAGGCTGTTAACAAAGCATAATGAGGCGTGATTAGCATAGACTGGGGCCATTTACTACCTTCTGCAGGCTGCCAAGGCGTTATCCCTAAACTTGATAAAATAAGTGGCTGGTAGGGATCAAGATGCCACTGCGCCAAGGCTAATTGATAAGTATGAGACTTTTGATTAGTTGCAAGCACAGTCACCAATAAATTATTTTTATCCCCCAAATAATTAATCAATTTTAAGCGAACATCTTGCCAGCCTAATACCGGCTGTTGATTAAGCGCAAGGATTTGATCACCAGCTTGTAGACCTGCTTGAGCTGCAAGCGAATAAGGTACAACCGTAGCAATGATCGGCTTAATATCTGTTTTACCCGCTAACCACATACCATAAAAAGCTAGAATCGCTAATACAAAATTGGCAACTGGCCCAGCTAGTACGACTAGAAATCTCGGAAAAACTTTTGGGCGAGAAAGAGGTTGTACATACTCTCGTTGATCAACAAGACTAACATACCCCCCTAAAAGCAACCAACCTAGCGTATATTTTATACCGCGTTTGTCATACCAGGTTAATAATGGCTTACCAAATCCTATTGCAAAGCACTTCACTGGTACACCACAGATTAGCGCCATTAAAAAATGGCCTAATTCATGAATACCTATCAATAATAGGATGAATAGAATAAAGATAATTGTTGAAATTATTACACTCATCAACAATACCCCAGTTGTTATACGCAGTTAATTAACTGCGTAATTTTTATGAGCCGCGAGCCACTTCTTCAGGTGCAAAGTCATCTACATTGATTACCGTTGCACGTAAGTTATCAGCAGCTAACCAAGCTTCCAGCTCTTGATGAGAAATAATGCCTTTTGTTGCAGCATCATTAACCAATTCTTTAAAATTTTTGCCTTGTAACTTACCTTCCTTGTCAGCAAAGCGAACTGCTTTTTCAATAGGCTCAACCTGTATAACTGCAGTTAAAGTCTTTTTAAGCTTACCCTGCTGATTATATCCCGTCTCACCAGTATAGATGCCTTTTGCGAGCCAATCACGAATCTCTGTTTCATTAATGACTAAAGTAGCCAGCTTGTGTTCTAACTTATCGCTAGGCTTTTTAAAGCCCCGACCCAAAGGGAAAACTAAACCACGTAATAACAAGCCTATCCAACGGTTAGGATAATTTCTTAAAATTTCATCAATAGCCGCTTGGATTTTATAAAATAAATCACGCAATGCCCACTTAGCAACAGGCATCTCTGCTTGCTGAAAACCTTGATCAGCCTGCTGTTTTAATACTGCTGAAGCAATATATAAATAACTCAAAATATCTCCTAATCTTGCCGAAATTCTTTCTTTCCGCTTCAATGCCCCCCCTAGAAGCACCATGGTTACATCAGAAAGTAGGGCAAATGCTGCACTTAAACGAGTCATTTGTTGCACATAGCGTTTCATAGGTGTTTGCGGCACAATAGCTATATAGCTATTGGTAATACCTAAGAATAAAGTACGAGCCATATTACTTAATGCAAAGCCTATATGACTAAAAATCACCTGATCAAAGGCAATTAAATCATTGTCACGTCCTGCTTTAAGCTCAGCTAAAACATAAGGATGACAGCGTATAGCACCCTGCCCAAAAATAATCATATTTCGGGTTAAGATATTAGCACCCTCTACTGTAATACTAATAGGTACCCCTTGATAACCGTGAGCTAGATAATTACTAGGACCCATACAAATTCCTTTCCCGCCATGAATATCTAGCGCATCGATAGCTGCTTTTCTTCCTATTTCCGTACAATGATATTTTACTATTCCAGATAACACTGCGGGTTTTTGACCTCGGTCAATAGCTTGCGCTGTTAACAATGCAGCAGCATTTGCTTGATAGGCGTAACCTACAATACGTGCTAAAACTTCTTCAATTCCCTCAAAATTACCAATCGGCATTTTAAATTGGCGCCTTATTCTTGCATACGCCCCACTGCTAAACGCTGCTAACTTACCTGAAGCAACACCAGAAGCTGGTAAAGAAATAGAACGTCCCGCAGAGAGACATTCCATGAGCATACGCCAACCTTGGCCTACCATTTTTTCACCGCCAATAATCCAATCTAGCGGGATAAATACCTCTTTACCCTGTGTGGGACCATTTTGAAAAACAGCACCAGCTGGAATATGACGTCGGCCAATAGTGACGCCAGAGGTAGTTGTTGGAATCAACGCACAAGTAATCCCTAAATTTTCTTTTTCACCTAATAAATGCTCTGGATCATAAAGTTTAAAAGCAAGCCCTAAAACAGTGGCTACCGGGGCTAAGGTAATATAGCGTTTATTCCAATTTAATTTGATACCAGTGATTTCCTTACCTTCAAATACATCTTTACAAACAATACCATAATCTGTTAATGAGGCTGCATCAGAACCCGCTTCAGGACTGGTTAAAGCAAAACAAGGGATTTCTTCGCCGCGAGCTAAACGAGGTAAATAATAATTTTTTTGGTCTTCAGTACCATAGTGTAACAATAATTCAGCAGGACCCAAGGAATTAGGCACAGCAACGGTCGAAGCCACCGTAATGCTACAACTAAACAATTTAATTAAAATAGAAATATGGGCTAAAGCTGAAAATTCTTTACCGCCATAGGCTTTAGGTATGATCAAAGCAAAAAAACCTTCATTGCGAATGTAGTGCCAAACTTCGGGCGATAAATCGCCTTGTTGATGGACAATTTGCCAATCATTAATCATACTACAAAGTTTTTCAACAGGGCCATCAAGAAAAGCTTGTTCTTCTTGGCTTAATTTTGGGGCTGGTAAGTCAAATAATTTTTGCCAGTCAGGGCGTCCACTAAATAAATCTTGATCCCACCAAACTGTCCCTGCTTCTAATGCCTCACGTTCGGTTTTAGACATTTTTGGCATTGCTTGGCGATATAACGCCAGCAGACGCTCAGTAAATAATTTTTGGCGTAACGCCACCATTCCAAAAGGAATAAGCCCCAACCATAATAACCACAAAATTATTACTGCTAGCAGGGAATCGTTGGCTAAAATAGTAAAACAGACCAATAAAGCAGCAGTGGCAATTATACTAATTAAGATAGAAGCTCGATTGTAAAGTAAAACACCTATCACTAAAAAAAATAGTATGAACCAAAGTAATGCAGCCATTAACTTTCTCCTTATTTATTATTCTTATAGAGGCTTTTAATATAGTAAGTAGCAAGCAACAAATAAATAAACTGTAATATCAATAATAATAAAATTGCCAAAGTACCGGCTAATTTAAATAAATAAAGTAAAGAAAAAATAATCAATACGGGCGTCATAGCTAAAATTACCACTGACAAACTGGCATTAACCGGTGGCTTAGCATTAGTCCAATTAAAAAATAAAGAGATAAATACACTTAATACTGCAAAATAAATTGCACAAATCGCAAAAAATAACAAATAACCAAAGATATAAATACTAATCACCGCCGCTGTTAAAGTTTTACGATGCTCCGAATTATAAAGTTTAACTAATTCTTTAGAACTTAACACTCGATTCCAGGATGGATTAAAAACATAAGTTTTAAATTTATTATTTAATGATTTAATAATCATCGCATTATTAGTGATTAAAATTAACGAATCATCGTTCGCAAAATTTTTATATTGATTTCGGGTATCAATCACAGCAAAAACATTTTTTGTGCCAGGATAATTAATATAAAACGGCCCTGAAGTTTCTGTTGAAGCAATTCCATTTTTTATATTAATCACTGGTAATTGCTTAGCTAAATCACTAACCATTGCTGAACTCAAATAATTAAAATTCATAGAAACACGTACCGTGATTGGCAGCCAAACCAAACAAAGCAATAACAACATAAACCATAAGCTTTTCCATCGCCAATGCTCTGCTACATATCGATAAAAGGCACGCGAGTAAAAAGATAAATACAATCCTTGCCAGACTTTATAATTAACATTATTTTTTTTCATTACTATATACCTAAAATTCGCTTTTCAGTGTCACAATCAAAAAAATGTAGCTGCTCTGGCTTCACTGATAAAGCTAAATATTCGCCAGGGTGAGTAACTATATTACTTGTTAGCTTGGCGACCAATTGTTGGCCAGAACCAGCTATTCTACCATAAACTATTGTATCACTGCCAAGGGCTTCAACAACTTCGACCTTAACTTTAAATTGATCTTGGTCTCGTGATTGGGCAATCTGTAAAGCTTCCGGCCTAATTCCAACTATTATTTCAGTTTCTTCGTATTGTTTTAGCAGAGGATAGGGTAAGTGTATTAGTTGTTGATCTATAATGGAAATTGTCTGTCCGCGGTCATATACAGTTGACTTAATAAAGTTCATTGCTGGCGAGCCAATAAAGCCGGCCACAAAAACTGTGGTCGGCCGTTTATAGATGTCTAAAGGTTTACCAACCTGCTCAATAATCCCCTTATTCATAACAACCAAGATATCAGCTAAGGTCATAGCCTCAACCTGATCATGGGTCACATACAGACTCGTTACCGCTAATTCTCTTTGCAATTTATAAATTTCTAAACGCATCTCAACCCTTAATTTAGCATCTAGATTGGATAATGGCTCATCAAATAAGAAAATGGAAGGCTCCCTAACAATTGCCCGCCCCATCGCTACTCGCTGACGCTGCCCCCCTGATAGATCTCTGGGCTTACGTTTTAATAAAGATTCTAATTGTAAAATTTTAGCTGCCTTCATGACCCTAAATTTAATTTCTTTCCGATCAAAGCCGCGCATTTTTAACCCATATTCCATATTTTCATAAACACTCATATGTGGATATAAGGCATAGTTTTGAAAGACCATGGCAATGTCTCGTTTTTTAGGCGGCAAATCATTCACTAATTGACCATTAATAATGATTTCTCCTGCACTCACTTCTTCTAACCCTGCTACCATACGTAATAGAGTTGATTTGCCACAACCAGAAGGTCCAACAATAACTACAAACTGACCACGATTAATAGCAAGATCAATACCATGAATTACCTCAATATCGTTATATCGTTTTCTTACTTGTTTAAATTCAATCGTTGCCAAATTATTTCTCCACTTCAAGCAAACCTTTTACAAACCAACGCTGCATAATCAGCATGACCAATACTGGTGGTAATAATGCTAATATTGCTGTTGCCATGATTAAATTCCATTCTGGTATTTGATCTACTGCTAAAGTTAATTTTTGCATACCCATTACTATAGTATTCATCTGATCTGAAGTGGTTGCAACCAACGGCCAAAGATATTGATTCCAGCCATAAATAAACATAATGACAAATAAAGCTGCGATATTAGTTTTGGATAAAGGCAATAGGACATCAACAAAAAACCTCATAGGACCCGCACCATCCATTTTAGCCGCATCAATTAGCTCAGTAGGGATTGTCATAAAAAATTGCCTAAATAAAAAGGTTGCTGTCGCTGAAGCAATTAAGGGTAAAATTAATCCAGAGTAAGTATTCAACAAATTTAATGAAGCTACTACCTGAAAGGTAGGCACAATTCTAACCTGTACCGGCAACATTAAAGTTGAAAAAATTAACCAAAAAAATAATTTTCGAAAAGGAAAAGCAAAGTACACAATTGCATAAGCAGAAATCATAGAAATAATAATTTTACCCAAAGCAATGCCAAGTGCCATGATTAAACTATTTCTTAACATGAAAATAACAGGGTCACTCCCTCCACCCTCTGAACCTTGAGTTAATACTGTATAATAGTTATGTAAAAATTGATGACCAGGCGTTAACGGAATCGGAGCTACTAATAAGTCTTTTACAGAATGTGTCGAAGCTACCCATGCAAAATAAATAGGCAGCAATAAAATGATAATACCAATAACTAAGCAAAGATGAGTACAAATTTTTAAACCAATACTTTTTTCAACCATTCATTGACTCTTTATAGAATTTTCTATTTACCCTTTAATACTCAATACTGCGCTCAAAAAACTTAAATTGAATAATAGTTAATACAATAATAACTAACATTAAAATAACTGATTGTGCCGCCGAGCCACCAAAATCTAAACCCATAAAGCCATCCTGATAAATTTTATAAACTAATGTTTGCGTAGCATTAGCAGGTCCTCCTTGAGTAACAATTTGGATAATGCCAAAGGTATCAAAAAAAGCATACAACATATTAATCACTATTAAAAAAAATGTGGTTGGACTTAACAGAGGAAAAATAATGGACCAAAAACGACGAAAAGGCCCAGCCCCATCTAATGCTGCACTTTCAATTAATGAACGAGGAATAGCCTGTAAACCTGCTAAATAAAATAAAAAGTTATAACTCACTTGTTGCCAAGCTGAAATAATCACAATAAGAAATAGTGCTTGCCTAGAATTAATGGTAAAATTCCAAGTATAATGAAAATAATGTAGCCAATAGGGAAAGATGCCTATTGCCGGATCAAATAAAAAACGAAACAACACACCTGCTATAGCAGGTGCTACAGCATAAGGTAGAATAAGTAAGGCATTGTAAATTCTTTTTCCTCTTGTCACTCGGTTTGCTAATACCGCAAAAAATAATCCACCCACCAAAGACAAAATCGTTACAGCTAAACTAAATATCAAAGTTACTATTAATGAATTAATATAATCTGTATTGGTAAATAAGGTAACGAAATTGTGAAACCAAACAAAACGACTGTATAAGCCAAAAGGATCCTGGATTACTACAGATTCTGAAATAGCTTGTAACGCTGGCCAAATAAAAAATAAGAGAGTAATTACAATTTGTGGCAACACCAACAAATAAGGGAGATAGGCTGATTTAAAACAAACATTTTTCCTCATTGTTGACTCACTTGGACAATCGTTGCAAATTTAACCAACAAACTATTAGCTCGCACTGTTGCATACGCAAGCGCTTGCTTTGGACTCATCTTCCCTGAAAAAATTTCTTCCATAGCCGTATTATTGATCTCCCGGATTTGAGAAAAATAGCCTAGCCTAATACCTTTAGAATAAAGGGTCGCGGGCTTATTGTTAAGTTCTTTGATAGCAATTTCACTACCAGGATAGCGCTGATAAAACCCTTGCATCTTACTTGTTTGATAAGCTGCCATGGTTAAAGGTAAATAACCTGTTTGCTGCTGCCAATTCAATTGCACCTTGATTTGCAGTAGATAATGAAAAAAGGCTACCACACCTTGATAGACTATTGGTGATTGATTAGCCATTACCCACAAAGAAGCCCCGCCAATAATTGCATTTTGGGGTGCACCTTTAACTTCTGGCCAATAGGGTAATGTTCCTACACCTACTGGAAAATTACATTGAGTTTCTAAGTCTGTACGAGAGCCCGAAGACTGGGTTAGCATAGCACAATGACCGCTTGTAAACAGTGTCTGAGCCCCATCTTCTGGTCCCGCATAATCAAATAAATGAGTTTTTTGCCAAGTTGCTAAAATGGTTAAATGATAAAGCACCAAGGGATTATCATAGAGTACTCGTACATTAAATCCCTGAAAACCATTAGCCTGTGTTGCAAACGCAATATTATGCCAAGCACTAAAAGTTTCCAGCTGTATCCAAGCAGGCCAAGCTGAAGTATAAGCGCAAGCATAGCCTACTTTTAATAATTTAGCGCCCATATTGGCAAGTTCTGGCCAAGTGGCTGGAGGCTGATTGGGGTTTAAGCCAGCACGCTCAAAAGCCGCTTTATTATAATATAAAACGGGGGCTGAAACATTAAAAGGCATAGCCATTAATTGTCCCGAATTATTTGAATAATAGGTAGCAATAATAGGTAACAAGGTCTGAAGATCTTGTGCAAAACCATACTGAGTCATTAATTTATAGACCGGCATTATAGCGCCTGGCGAAGCCATCATCGTCGCTGTACCAATTTCAAAAACTTGGACAATGGCAGGTTCTTGTTTAGCACGAAAAGCAGCCACTAAAGCTGTTAGTGTTTCATTATAATCACCTTTATAAACACCTATCACTTGATATTGCTGCTGCGATTGATTAAAGCCATCAATTATTTGCTGCAACGCACTACCCGGCTGACCAACCATAGAGTGCCACAAATATATTTTTATGGGCTTAGCACAGCATTGTAATGTACTGATAGCAGAAAAGAATAAAATAACTATCACTAGGAGTTTTCTTATCATTTATTTCCTACCATGAAAGGTATTTTTATTTTTCATTCCACCTATCCTGTTTTACTGCTAATCATTTTCTGAGCATTAACGACAGGTTTTAACAAATCAATATAATCGGTAAAAAGTCCATCTACTCCCCACTCATACAATTGTTGAGCTCGAGAAACTGTATTGACCGTATAAGCTAATAAACCAAACCCTGCTTGTTTAATAAGTGATACGCGCTCCAGCGTTAACAAATTTTCATTAACATTTACGCTAACACAATTTAATGCCTTAGCATGATCTAACCAATCCTCTTGCCACTCATGCATTAATATTGCAAGTGGATAACCTAACTTTAGATTTTTAATCAAATAAAGATAATTCCAATTGAAAGAAGATAATAAAGGAGATGCTAATCCTGCCGGCCAATGAATTTTTAATACCGCATCGATAGCTAATATCAATTGATCAGTTTGGCTGGGACCGGGTTTAATTTCTACATTCATTAATAGCGCTTCTTCACGCAAACAGTCAACTATTTCTGCTAGTGTAGCAATTTTTTCACCGGTAAAAGTGGGAGCAAACCAACTTCCTGCATCAAGTTGCCTTAATTCAGCCAATGTTTTATCAATAACTGGTCCGCTGCCATTGGTGGTCCGGTCAATTTCATCATCATGAAATACTACTGCCTCAAAATCAGCTGTTAGCTGAACATCAAACTCTACCCACTCAGCGCCGATTTGTTTAGCTTTATGCATCGCACTTAAAGTATTCTCTGGTGCATAAGCACTTGCCCCACGATGAGCAATTAATTTAGGTAAAATCATTAGTAGCCTGCTTTAATTAATTGCTGTAACTCACTCGCAGCTATGGTTGCTGCATTAGAATTAGGGTAAGTTGCCATCACCTTATTATACCAAGCTTTAGACTGCTGATATTGACCTTGACTATACGTGATAATACCTAGCTTTAACATCGCATCAGGCGTCTTTTTGGAATTAGGGAAATTATTTACTACTGTAGTAAATTGAACCTGTGCATTGGCAGCATCACCTGATTCAGCATAAATTTCTCCTAGCCAATAATGAGCTTCCCCAGCATAATTACCGTTAGGCTGCTTAACTAAATACTGCTGCAACAAACTAATAGCAGGTGTATATTGTTTATTTTGAATAAGTTGATAGGCTTGTTGATACAAAGCTTGGCTCGCCACACTATCATTAGTATTACCGGATGCCCCTATATTAGATAACCCAATAGCAGAAGACGTATTGGCAGAAGAATTAATATTTGTCACAGCCGATGAAGGAGCTGATTTATTATTTTGTTGTAAAGCTTGTACTGCTAATTGTAATTGTTCTAATTGCTGACCTTGATTTTCAACTAAGCCTCGTAAAGCTTGTACAGTTTGCTGTAATTGCTGCACCTGTTTAGGTAAGGTTAACTGCTGTAAAGCTAAGTTTTCTTGAGTTTGAGTTTGCTGAATAGTATTTTGATCAACAAACTGTTGCTGCCCAAATTGAGGATTAGTAACAGCCCCACTTCCGGTTGGAGTATTTGCAATTGGTGGCAAAAGTGATTGTGAAAAAGCACTGCTAATTATTATTAGTAATAAGCTACCTACCAATTTTTTCATTCCCTACTCCTTTATATTTCCCTATAAACTAAATCTACCCGACAATTTTTAGCTATCACCTGACCATTAAAAGGCTTTGCCTTTAATGAACCATAACTAACTATTGAAATTTGCTCTGGGTTAACACCCTGTAGCTGCAAATAATTGGCAACACTGCGAGCACGTTGGTCAGCTATTGCAATATTATAGCCCTCACCTCCTCCAGCAGCAGCATATCCTTGCAATTGCAATCTTGCAGAAGGAGTATTTTTTAAATAGCTTGCCTGTGCTTTAGCAGCATTTTGATATTGGCTAGGCATTAAAGTACTTTGACAATCAAAATAGTAATGTCTTATGCCCAACAATCCTTGGTTAGGACCTAGTGTAAATTTCGTCGTTTTAACAACGCGCGGCTTATAATTATTTACCCCTATACTTCTTACCACTGCAGAAGACGGCGATTGTCTAGCACAAGCTGAAAGTAATAACAATAGACTCATAATGCTACTATAGATTACTAGACTAATTTTTGATGAAAATTGATTATTACGCATCATTTTATACCTTATACAGGACTCCAGGTTGGCTGTACCTTATCACTATTTCCCAAGTTTGGTAATATTAAACTAGTCAAACCATCTAGCGAGGTAATAATTAACTCTTCATGACCACTCATTAAAGTAGAATATAAAATAACATTACCATTTGGCGAAAAACTAGGTGAGTTAGCAACATTACTATTCGTAATTACTGTAAACTGTTGCAACGTTAAATCTAACAATCCTATGTTATAATTAGCACCATCTCCATGCACCAAAACAATTTTATCCCCTAACGGCGAATAAGAACCCGTAGTATTATAGTTCCCATTATAAGTTAACTGTTTTACTTCTTGCGATGCTATATCCAATTGATAAAGCTGCGGGGTACCATTTCTATTAGAAGTAAAAACTAATGCATCTCCTGTTTTTAACCAACTAGGCTCTGTATTAATCCCCCAACTTGAAATTAAAGGGGTAAGATGTCCTTGTAAACTCGCTAAATCAATAACAGTTGAACCGTGCTTTGATAGCGCAATAGCTAACTTTGAACCATCAGGACTCCAAGCAGGTGTACCTTCCAAACTACCAGTAAAACTGCCAACCAAATGCCGCTGCATAGAATTAATATTAATAGTATATAAAGCTGGTAGGCCTTTATTTTCATAAGAAATATAAGCTAACTGATCACCTTGTGGCGACCAAGCTGGTGTGGCAATCGGCTCATTAGAAATAATTAAAGGTTTTGTATCATACCCATCATAATCAGCAACCATTAAACTATAACTAGGATTAATATTTAAATTACGCTTTACAGCCACATAAGCTATCTTGCTTGTAAAGTAACCAGGCTGCCCTGTTAACTGTTGATAAATAAGATTAGCAATTTTATGGCCTACTTGTCGTAAATCCGACTGTTTTACTACAAAACTTTGTTGTAACAAAATAGCTGAATTAGCCGGATTAGATTCTGGACTATTATTAGCCGTAGTAGTAGGGCTAGCAATAGTATTAGTAGCAGAGTTGTTGGAAGAATTAACAGAAGTTTGTTCAGATGCATCAGAAATTTTATTTTTAAAGAGATTAACTAAAGTGAAGTTAACCTGATACTGGTTACCACCTTGCGCTACCACACTACCAATCACTAAGGCATTTAAATTGTAATTTTGCCAATAATCAAAATTAACATTACTTAAAATGATAGGAAATTGATTAAAATCAGCATTGTTAGAGACAGAAAATTGCCCGCTATAACTTAGATCTTGATTAATGACAGCACTAACATCAGTCATAGATTGAGGAGTAGGCTTTGCAAAAGGTAAAACCGCAATTGGGATAAGTGCTTTAATCCCTTTAGTCAATTTTAAGTTTAAAGCCGCGCCAGCCAACTGAGGCAAAATTAAAATACTTAAACAGATTAAAATAATTTTTTTCATTTAAACGTTTCCACCACTATACGCCTCTACATCCAAAAATCCTTCTGGCTTAACGGTTAATTGCAACTGTTCAAATTGCTTTAACAATAATGGATTTTGTGGAACAGGCAGTGGAGAAGCTTTAAAAACAGCAGTAATAGCCGAACGGTCTAATACCACATTACCACTCGACTGTAATAATTGTACGTTTTCCACTGTTCCATCAGAGCTAAGCGTGACTAATAATTGACTTGTTAAATGATGATCTACGCCTTGAGGAATAATCCACTGCTTACCAATAGCATTTAAAATTAATGTTTCATAACGAGAAATTTGATTATCCAACTGTTGTCTTTGCAAGTTTCTTTGCTCAGCTTTCTCTACTGCTAATTGATTTTTAAGCCGCTCTTTCACCACCAAAGATTGCTCATTAGCCAATGCTTTTTGCGTGGCTGAAAGCGCTGAAGCAATCTGCTGATTTTGTACTGCTAACTGCTGCTGCTGAACTTGCAAAGTACTAAGTTTTTGTTGCGTTTGTTGTTTAAGTGCTTGTAAGGCAGCAAGTTGTTCTTTAGCTTGTTGTTGTTGAGATTGATATTGTTGTAAGGTTGATTGCTGTTGTTTTTGCAAACTCGCTAATTTTTGCTGTTCTGAAATACGCTGTTCCTTAGCTTGTAAAGCTAACTGTTGAAGCTGCTGCTGCCAAGCAATAGCCGCCTGTTTTTTGGCTGCTTCTTGTGTTTTAATTTCAGCTATTTCATTTTGTACTGTCTGTTGATTGACCGCTACCGCCTGCATAATGGGAGCTGTCGTTACAGAGTTTTTCGCTTCAGTATGGTTGTGGTAAACATACCCTATTCCGCTAATAATAAGTGCTATTAAGAGTACATGAAAAAATATCGATAATACAAAAGAAAAAAGACTTTTGCGCTGCTTACGTTCTACTATCATTCATTGAACTCTCTTGCTCATCTGGATTTTTGGTTAATAAGCCCACTGTTTTTACCCCTGCGGTTTGTAATAAGGCCATAGCCTGAACTACCTCACCATAAGAAGCATCAGTATCGCCCTTTACATAAACAGGACGCTTATTATTTTCTTGTTCAGCCACTACTTCTTCTGCAGCTACTAAATTAATTAATTGTTGGGCTGTTACTGGAATATTAGGGGTGGGCGACACATTTACATAATAATTACCAGCTTTATCAACTGTTATTATGATAGGTATTGTATTTTTAACCGAGATAGTATTAGCGTTTGCTTTGGGTAAGTTGACATGAACACCTTGAGAAAGCAAAGGCGCAGTAATCATAAAAATAATTAATAAAACTAACATTACATCAATATAGGGCACTATATTAATTTCTGATAACAAGTGGCGGCGTTGAGAACGACGTCTAGAGTTACGCATAAGTTTCCTCAGCTATCTGCTTAGTTGATTCAGTCATTGCTTTATATTGTAATAATGAAATAAATTGCTCACAAAAAGCATCATAGCGATTAAGAATTTGATCAACTTTATTCATATAACGATTATAAAAAATCACTGCGGGAATCGCAGCAAATAAGCCCATTGCTGTTGCCACCAAAGCACTAGAAATGCCTGGTGCCACCATGGCAATGGTCACCTCTGAAGCCGTACCCAAAGCATGAAATGACATCATAATACCCCAAACTGTACCAAACAAACCTATATAAGGACTAGTAGAACCTATTGTAGCTAACATCGGGAGCTTGGAATTTAAGGCTTCTTCTTCATAAGTCAGACTAGCTCGAATAGTTCTTTGAACTGTTTCTAAAGTAGTTGCTATTGGAATATTTTTTTTAGTTTGTAGTTGTTTAAACGCCTTGTATCCTTCACAAAACACTGCGGGCAACCCCTCGTTCTTTTCACTTTCTTCTTCAGTGCTTTGATAAAGTGAATCTAAACTTTGTGTTTTCCAAAATTTTTTTTCAAAACGTTTTAAAATAAGGGAGGTCTTTGCTAACAAAAGCCATTTCTGAAAAATAGCTGCCCAAGAAAATACTGAAACGACTAGCAAGATTAATACCACTAATTGCACTACAATATTGGCATTAAAGAAATAGGCAAGTATAGGTTGATTAGGCATCAATAGGCTCCTTTTTTAAATAATTCATTAGCTCTTCAGGAATTGCTGTTGGTCTAAATTTTTCATTAATAATTACAATCAAAATCTCGCCACTACAAATTAATTCTTGATTAGTTAGGTTAATAATTTTTTGCAAAAAAGTTACCGACGTTCGCTTCACTTCTTTCACAAAAGTTTCTATCTTTAGTTGCTCACCCAATCTGGTTGGTAAAAAATAATCTATACTTGCAGAACGTACTACAAAATTAACTTTGAGCTCTTTAAAGTACTCACCTAATTCTAAAGAATATAACCACTCGCTACGTGCTCTTTCCATAAACTTTAAATAATTAGCATGATAGACCACGCCCCCATGGTCTGTATCTTCCAAAAATACCCGCACTAAATATTCAGCTATTTTCTTCATTATTAAACACTTCAAAATTATTTTGAGTAATTACAGTAGGTACCTTCAATCCAAAGTGCAAATAGGCATGCTTAGTCGCTACACGACCTCTTGGTGTTCGCATAAGAAATCCTTGCTGAATCAAAAAAGGTTCTAAGACATCTTCTATTGTTCCTCGTTCTTCTCCAATTGCCGCAGCCAAACTATCAACTCCTACAGGACCTCCATCAAATTTTTCTATGACGGCTAACAGTAGTTTTCTATCCATTACATCAAATCCATAGCCATCAACTTGCAATAAATCTAGTGCAAAGTGAGCAATTTCTTGATTGATCACTCCATCAGCTTTGACTTCGGTATAATCCCTCACTCGTCTTAATAGGCGATTAGCAATTCTAGGGGTACCACGTGAACGACAAGCAATTTCGTTAGCGCCTAAATCATCAATAGTAACCTGTAATAAATTTGCTGAACGCTTCACGATTTTGCATAAATCAGTGCTTTGATAAAATTCTAAACGCTGTACAATCCCAAAACGATCTCGCAAAGGTGAAGTAAGTAAGCCCGCTCGAGTCGTAGCACCAACTAAAGTAAAGGGCGGTAAATCTAATTTAATTGATCTCGCTGCAGGCCCTTCTCCTATCATGATATCTAATTGATAATCTTCCATGGCAGGATAAAGGATTTCTTCTATTACTGGACTTAAGCGATGGATTTCATCAATAAATAAAACGTCCCCCCGCTCAAGGTTAGTTAATAAAGCAGCAAGATCTCCTGCTTTTTCTAATACAGGCCCAGAGGTTTGTTTAAGATTAACATTCAGTTCATGAGCAATGATATTAGCTAAAGTCGTTTTACCTAATCCTGGCGGTCCAAAAATAAGCACATGATCTAGCGCTTCTTGCCGCTTGCGAGCTGCCTGGATAAAAATTTCCATTTGCTCTTTTACTCTAGGCTGACCAATATACTCTTGTAAAATCTTAGGGCGAATAGCTCGCTCGATGATTTCATCTTCGATAACACTTTCTGCTGTAATTAAACGTTCATTCTGCAACATAAGCATCTCATCAAACGTTATATTTTTGAATGCCAGTTTACCTGAAGGACTTCCTCTGGCCAAGTAGATTACAATAAGAAATATCTTATCGATGTTTTAGCAATCTAATTAAAATTGATACAGTTAGGAAAACCTAACCAGCTAAAGAAACTCTTAAGCTGGTTAGTGATAAATTAGAATATTGCCCAAAGAATTAACAATACTACTACTACGATGATAATAGCAAGGACTGGATTTTGTTTACACCAGGTTACTGCTTTATCAACGTGTTGTTGTAGGCCTTTTCCAGGTTGTGAAGGTTGTTGATTGCCTCCTGGATTTTGATTGTTACCTTGATCTGACATAGACATTCCCTCTCTATGGTTATGTTGTTACACTCTAAGTATGAGCTATAAACTCACTATTTTTCAAGTAATTAATAAAAAATACCTTTTAACCTGTTTTTAATAAAAAACAATTATTAATCAATATCTTATCAATTATTACGGACACTTATTTAAATTGCTAGATAAAAGATTTGCATTTTTTAACCAAAAGTAATTGGCCAGTAAAAAAATTAATCATTTTTTAAAAGTTATCTATGCTACATTTGTTGCAAGGCAAGCTTGATTAATTCTTCACATGATAAAGCTGAATCGGCTAATTTATTAACACTACGACTTGCCTCTTGAGGCTTATATCCTAAGGCAATTAAAGCACTAACTGCATCTTGAGTAATGGTAGAAATAGTACCAGAAAGTTGTTTGGTTTCTGAATAAGTAATTCCTTGATCTTGCCAATGAGCTAGTTTATCACGCATCTCAATAACCAAACGTTCAGCTGTTTTTTTACCCACCCCAGGCATACGAACTAAACTGGCTGTATCATTGACTGAAATACAGCCAACAAATTCATCAGGTGCCATACTAGATAAAATAGTGAGTGCTAACTTAGGACCGACCCCATTTACTTTAATAAGGGTTCGAAATAATTCTCGCTCTCTAGCTTCACTAAACCCATAAAGTAAATGAGCGTCTTCACGCACAATTAAGTGTGTTAATAACTTTATAAGTACTCCTACTTCGGGTAATTTATAAAAAGTATTCATCGAGGTCTGGATTTCATATCCAACACCATTGACATCAATCGTCAAATAAGGAGGTTGTTTTTCAACTAACTTTCCATGAATAAATCCTATCATCGCCATCTCCCCTCTCGAGTTCCAGTGACCCCTAATTTTGTTAAGCTTGTTTGTGAATGAGCATGACATAAAGCAATTGCTAATGCATCTGCCGCATCAGCCTGAGGTAGCTCTTGAATATTTAATAAACGACAAACCATTACTTGAATTTGCTGTTTTTTAGCCGCACCATAACCCACGACCGCTTGTTTAATTTGCCGCGCAGAATATTCAGCCACTGGAATACCATGAGAAGTCATTGCTACAATAGCCGCGCCCCTTGCCTGTCCTAATTTTAAGGCCGCACCAGGATTTTGATGCATAAAAATTTGCTCAATGGCAGCAAAAGTAGGCTGATAAGTTTTAGCGACAGTAGAAATACCTGCAAAAATTTCTTGTAGCCTTTCATTCATCTCTAAATGATCCAACTTAATATAGCCAGAATTAATATAAAGTACTTTTCCTTTATTTAGCTCTACTATTCCAAATCCTGTTGTCCGGGAACCAGGATCCACTCCAAGAATTTTTATGGACACACTTTTCGTCCTTGTACTTTAAATTATGGGAGTTGCTGTAAAATTTCTTCACTAATATCTGCATTAGAATAAACTTCTTGTACATCATCTAAATCTTCAAGTAAATCAATTAAGCGCAGCATTTTTTCTGCAGCTTCTTTATCTAAAGAAATTTTCATCGCTGCATTCATAGTTACTTCACCTTGCTCAGCTTGCAAACCAGCTGAAGCCATGACATCTTTTATCTCAGTGATTACTTCAGGTTTAGTAATGACATCAATAGAGCCATCTTCATTCATAACAACATCTTCAGCACCTGCCTCTAAGGCAGCCTCCATCACTTTATTTTCATCAACTCCAACAGGAAAACTGATTTGACCTTGCTTGGTAAACAAATAAGAAACTGAGCCATCAGTTCCTAAATTACCGCCACATTTTGTAAAGGCATGGCGCACATCTGCAACCGTTCGGTTACGATTATCGGTCATACAGTCAACCATCACTGCTACCCCTTGCGGCCCATAACCTTCATAACGAATTTCTTCTAAAACAGTATCCTCATCAGTACCAGCTGCTCTTTTAATAGCTCGTTCAATAGTATCTTTAGTCATATTGGCTGTTAAAGCTTTATCTACTACTAGCCGTAATCTTGGATTAGAACTCAACTCAGGTCCACCACCTACTCGTACTGCAGCAGTAATTTCACGAATCAGCTTTGAAAATATCTTGCCTCGCTTTTTATCTTGCGTGCCCTTTCTATGAGCAATATTTTTCCACTTACTATGTCCAGCCATGCTTTCCTCGTCAAAATTAAAAGTTAGCAGATAATAACACGCCCCCTTTAAAAAATGAATGCTTAGCTAAAAAAGCTTGCTCTAAAATAACCAAATAGCTCTCTTTCAGAATAGTTGATCTTATGGATTTGAATACTGTTTACGGTGTTTCAACGAAGGTAATGGAGTTAAAATCTAACTTTGTCGATTAACTTTGCCAAGAATTTCTATCTTCTGTGGTATGAATAATTATTTCTACTACATTATTAATAGTTTTTTCTTGATTGTACTATTTAATAAATTCAAAGCTTCTTATTAATTATTTAGACAACATAAGTACTTTCATTTTTCAAATACTTTATTCATGTACTTTTTTGCTTTATCAACATCAGTAAATTGGTGTAATTATAAACCTTGTATATAAGTTTTTTTAAATAATCTCGTAACTCTATTATATAGATTTAAAGAGGTTGAATAACCCCTAATGAGATTACCATTTTCAATCCTTGATCTACTGACATATCTAATTCAATCACCTCACTCTTAGGTACCATCATGGCAAAACCAGAGGTTGGATTGGGAGTAGTAGGAATAAAGATAGTAATCATCTCTTGTTGTACATGCTTAGAAATTTGTTCACTAGTATTAGCTGTTTGAAAAGCAATACTCCACATACCAGCCCTGGGAAACTCTACTAATAATACCTTGCGAAAAGCTGTTCCTCCAGGCGCAAACAAGGTATGCATCGCTTGTTTTACCCCAGTGTAAATTGTTCTGACCATAGGAATACGATTAATTAACCGATCCCAATACTCTACCAATCGGCTACCCAAAAAATTCGTGGCCAGCATACCTGTTAGAAATAAAATAATTAAAGTTAAAATAAGCCCCAAACCAGGAATATTTACGCCTATTAAGTATAGTGGTTGCCAAGCCATCGGCAACAAAGCTAGGCTTTTATCCATTAAAGTAACAATAAAGCGAATAACCAACACTGTGACTAAAATAGGCACCCATACCAAAAATCCAGCCAGCAGATACTTTCTAATTAAAGCCCACATATTTTACCCATTATCTATTGATCCTTTTTTAAATAATTAATCAGCTACCGTTGTTTTACCAGAATCATTTGTTGATTTTTTATCTTCAGTCTTATTGGTAGCAGCAGATTCAGTCTTGGAAGCTGCTTCTGAACTTGTAGTTTTTGTGCTGCCAGATTGTTCAATTTTAGCAGGTTTATTTTTAAAATCTGTTGCATACCAACCACTTCCTTTTAACTGAAATCCCACTGCTGAAACTTTCTTTTGTAAACGAGCTTGGCCACAAGCTGGACAATCAATTAAAGGCTGATCCGATGCCTTTTGTAATTTTTCTAAACTTTGACCACAGTTTTGGCAAAAATACTCATAAATAGGCATACAAACCCCAGATTAAAAAATAAGCAGGAATTATACATTAAGAAAAAAATAGAAACTAGGCTTAGACTCGTTATTCTTGTTTCGCTAAAATCCATTGAACCGCCTGATCTAAAGAAGAAGCTTTAAAACTAGGTGGGGCTTTGGGTCCCGGCTCTCTATAACCACTTTCTAGCCACACTGTTTTACAACCAGCTGCCTGACCAGCTTCGACATCTTTTGCCCTATCGCCTATTAAATAGCTTTGGGTTAAATCAATCTGATATTTCTTTGCTGCCTGAAGCATCATACCTGGTTTGGGTTTACGGCATAAACAATTCGCTGTATCATCATGGTAACAAACTTCTATAGCATCGAGAGGCAGTTGTTGCTGTAAAGCTTGATTGATAGACTCTATGATGGCTTGAGCCACTTTTCCTCGGCCTACATCAGGCTGATTTGTAACCACTATTAATAAATAACCGGCTTGTTTTAATTGTTTTAAAGCCTCTTTAGCTCCCGTAGTAATTTTTAATTCTGCTAAACTTAATGGTGCATAAGGCTTACCATCTCTTACAATCGATTCATTAATAACTCCATCACGGTCAAGAAAGATTGCTTTAGTTAAGTTTATCATTGGCTGCTGCTTCATTATTAAGTTTTAACACGATATAAAATTTATTTTTAGCTACCTGATGATAGTGACTCAAAAAATCTTTAAATTTTGAATCAGATAACAAAAAAGGTAGAAATTTAAATTTTAAAGTCCTTGTTCGTTTATATATCCAAAAACCTTCTCGATCAATAAAAATATAAGCCGGAGGAAAACGATGCACATCCTCTAACATTAATTTAAAAAGTAAGTGTTTATAGTGATGATAAGCTTTGTTTTGATGAGTCAGCTGAAGATTTTTTAAACCAGGAACTAATAGCATACTTGGAAATCTTGAGGTTAAATTTGCTGTCGTATAATAACGCGCTGACTCTTGAATAAAGGTATTAGAAATTATCAATACATTTTCGCCACTGGCATGAGCATTAATATACTGTATTAAATGATTAGTATAGCTATGAGAGCTAGCTTTCTCAAGAAAATAATACAAATTATTCCAGATACACAGATTAATATTTAATAAAATCAAGATCAAAGTTACAAAGCAGCGCAAAGTGATAACAATAGGGAAGCCTTTTAATACTTCTAGTTTTAAAATTGCCTGTATCATATTAAGTAACATAAAGGATAAAATTGCCAGCCCTAAAACAATTGCAGGATAGGCATGATAATACCAAGTATGTCCCGGCCAAATATAAGCAATGAGAAATCCAAGTACCACCAAAAAAAACACTATTAATAAATATTTTTGTTCACTTTTAGTAACAAGAATTTGCCACCCGATCATTAACAAATCTAATAAAATATAAAAACTATAATTACTTAACAATAAATTGATATAAGATTGCTTAGCAAAAACTGGAATATAAAGTACTTCAGTTAGCGGTAAAATTTTATTAAAATAAACTGGGAAAAATAATTTAATGAAAATTAAATACAGAACCATAAATAGAAAAATACAAATAGGCTCGGGTCGTAAATAGGTAAGGATTTTACGAATATGCAATAAATAATAACCTTCAACTAATACTAAAGGAATTAAAAAATAAGGTTTTAAAGAAATTCCTAGTGCTGCTAATAAACTATAACAAATTGCTTCGCTTGTTTTGACTGGCTTATTTTGTAAACGTAACACTGTTAACAACAAATAAGGAAGTACTAACAAAGCGGTAAAATGCTCTCTCTCAGCAAACCAAAAAAAAGGTAAAATAGCAAAATAAGCTGTCCAAAGCACTATCAACCAAAAGATTAATGCCGTTTGCTTGGGCAGTATTCTATTAAGCAATCTGTTGGTAATTAACATTACCAAGGTAATAAAAATAAAAGTATAGATTCTTAAACCAATGAAAGAGGTACATCCTATCAACTTAGCTAACCCAATAGCTGGCATATATAAAAAAAGAATTAATGGTGGATTAGTTTCAAAAAAATTATAGTAATAAGTTTTTCCTTGTAATAACTGACTAGCACAATGTAATAACCAGACAGCATCATGGTTGGCATAAACCAAAGTTTGCAAGTAAGTAGCAATCAAAAAAATAATTAATAAAACGACTCCTTTTAAAAGAGTGGTTTTTTTCAATCTATCCATGCTTAATTGCTCTTTGATATCGATAAAGACGAAATAAATGCCGTAAATAATTTATTTGTTGCTTTAAATTTAATTTACTGCTGCCTTTACAACGCTCATGAAAATGAATGGGTACTTCAATTATTTTTTGGCAGTGGCATTTAACCATTAACTCTAAAGCAATTTTATAACCAATGGGCGATAAGGTAGAAGCACTTTTAAAGGTCTCACTTTTTATACAAAAAAAACCCGAAAGTGGATCATTAAGTTGGGTTAAATTTCGAGCTAAAAACTTGGCGACCCAGGCATTACAACGCCGTATAAATGGCCAATTTTCATCAATTTTTGATTCAGCGATAAACCGTGACCCTAAAGCAAAATCAGCTTGGCTTTCTGTTAGTGCTGTTACTAATTTTATAACTTCTGTTGGGTCATGACTAAGATCAGCGTCCATGACAACCAATGTTTCATGAGCAGCTTGCTTTAAACCCCTCAGCACTGACAAACTAAGATCAGGGTTCTCTTTACGAATATAATATCTTAGCCAAGTATAATGTTGACTCAAACGACTTAAAATTTCGCTGCTATTATCTTGGCTATTATCATCAACAATGATTACTTCAAATTTCGTAAAATGAGGAACAAGCAGTGCTAGTTTTTCAACTAGCAAAGGTAAATTTTCTGCTTCATGAAATGTAGGAATAATTATTGAAATACTTGGTAGCATAATAATATTAAGCAAAAATTAAAGTGATGATCATAGCATCATAAATGAAATAGTCACGACTACTATTGAAAATATCTTAACTTGCAAAATTATTAATCAATGACTAGATAAAGCTTGTTAAATTTAAACAATCTTATCTTTATAGCCTAGTGCCTCTAAGCGCTTTTCTAAGTTGGGATGAGTTGAAAACCAATCAGAAGGCCCACGTGAATTTTCAATACCCATTAGTACTGGATCATAAATATAAGATTCGCGGCGAACATTTTCATGTGCAGTGCTTCCATACTCACGTGCATATTGTGCCGCATGGGTTTGGTGATCTTGATGAATTTTCATTAACGCACTGATCAATGGACCATTATCTCTCTGTAATTCTACACAACCAGCATCAGCCATGTATTCACGAGTACGACTTAAATATAGCAATAACAGAATACTAATAATTGGCAATACAAATCGTGCAATAACAATAATTAAAAACAAAATGTTAGTATTACGCCCTCCTTCATTTCTACGTCTACCACTAAAAATCATGTTATAAAATAAAATATCAATCATCATTAGCATTAAGTTACTCAGTACTGAAGCTGTTAATGTTAATCTAATATCACCATGTCTAATATGACTAAGCTCATGTGCCATAACTGCCTGAAGTTCTGCTCTAGTTAATTTAGTCATTAAACCTCGAGTGATAGCGACCATCGCTGACTTTTCACTATAACCACTTGCAAAGGCGTTCATATAATTTGCATTAATAATAAAAACCTTGGGCATATATTTCATCCCGGCAGCAACTTTCATTTCTTCTATCACATTATAAAGCTGCTTAGCTTCTAATGAAGTGCTCTCTGCTGTAACCTCTTCATACTTAGTTCCAAGCAGCATAATTTGGTTATACAGACTATAAGTTATCCACAATGAAATTAGCGCCACCCCTAACATGATAAGTGTCGCCCAGGGTATGATTTTAAAAGTGACTAAACTGATAAAAATTTCTTCTAAATTAGGTTGGGCTACAGAATAATTTTGATAGCCACTCACAGCAAACGCCTGAGTATATCCTGAAGCATGAATAAAGAGGTCGATCAAAAGGCCTACTGCTGTGTAAAGCAAAACAAATAAAACAATCACCCAAAAAGTTCTTCTTGAATTTAAACGCAGCTGCTCTCGCCAATCAGCTACTCCCGCACTAAAATTATGTGTTTCAGACATGGATAGAATCTCTTAATTAAATAAAAAGCCGTAGCAAAAAACTACGGCTCAATTTTTATCAACTGATTACATTTTAACAGTATAATTTTCTTGTGTTTTAATTGTTTCTTCAGGAATATTCCAATAGACAAAACTTTGATCAAGTTTACCGCGTGCCAAGGAAACAATAAAAGACTGAATAAAAGATTTTTTCTCAGCATTATAACGTTCAATACTATCGTTATAAGCTTGTTTCGCAAAAGCGAGTTTATTTTCAGTATTAACTATCTCTTCTTGGAGCTGTAAGGCATTTTGGCTCGCTTTTAAATTTGGATATTGTTCAAAAACTACATTAATTCCCGAAGCTATTTTTGAAATCGCATTTTCAGCATCAATACGGCCTTGTTCATTACCGCTTTCTTTTGCAGCTTCAGCTTGACCACGTAGTTTTACTACATCTTTTAAAGTAGTTTGTTCATAATCCATGTATTTTTTAACAACTTCTATCAAAGACTGAAAAACTTTATAACGTCTATCTAATTGAATATCAATTTGTTTTTGATTGTTACGGACAGCTTCGATATAGCGAATTAAGCGATTATAAATAGAAATAAAACCAATAATAAGAATAGCTATAATAACCAGTAAGATAATAAACCCCGACATAGTGAACTCCTTTTAGACACAATCTGAACATATTATAGGTTATGTCTTACAGAAAAGCTACAGAAACAAAAATATTGATTCCTCCTAGGCTTACTCGGTAGAATCTACCGCCTAAATTAAGCGCTAATTAAAAAATTAGCTTAGCAAATTAATAGAGGAGGCAACTAAATGGCTGGTATAATCTGCGCAGGGCACTGGGTATTAGATAGAATTAAATTTATTGATAGCTGGCCAAAACAAGCTGAGCTTTGCAACATTACTGACGAAAATATTTGTAATGGTGGCGCCCCCTTTAATGTCATTATCGATCTAGCCAATTTACAAGTTGATTTCCCAACTTATGGAATGGGCTGTATTGGTAACGATGTACACGGCAAAAAAATTCTAGAAATTTGTACTGAAAAAAACATCAACATTGAACACTTACATGTTTTAGATAACGAAATTACTAGTTATAGTGATGTGATGACTGTAGTTCGCACTGGAGTCAGAACTATTTTCCATTACCATGGTGCAAACAAACGCTTTTCTCCTCAACATGTACCTATTGATGTTTTAAAAGCAAAACAAATCAAGATTTTTTATTTAGGTCACTTATTACTAATGGATGCGATGGAAGATCAAGACGATGAATACGGCAATGTTTGCGCAAGAATGTTGCATGAAATTCAACAAGCTGGAATTGAAACAGCTGTAGATATAGCGACAGAAAGCTCTCATCGCTATCAAAAAGTTGTTATCCCTACTCTTCCCTATATTGATCACTTTATTATTAATGAACTAGAAGCAGAAAAGACTTCGGGTTATACCGTAAGAGGTCCTCATAATCGTTTAATCCTAGATGGTGTAAAAAAAGCAGCGCACTTCTTACTTGAACAAGGTGTTCGCAAAAATGTTGTGATTCATATGCCTGAGGGTGCTTTCTGGTTAACAAAAAGTAAAAAAGAATTTTTCCATCCTTCATTAAATATCCCACAAGAAAACTTTAAGGCAACTTGTGGCGCAGGAGATGCTTTTTGTAGCGGTATATTAGTAGGTTTACACGAAGGTTGGTCTGAGCATAAAACCTTACGACTTGCTGCGGCAACAGCTGCAAGCTCTATCACCTCTTCTCACAATTCCAATGGTATTAAACCAATGGCTGAAACATTTAAACTTAGTGAATTATGGTCCCACCATACTAATCATGATGCAACCGTAGCCTATTAAATTAAACAGAGGTTATAGCCTAGCTGTAGCCTCGTTTAATTATTTTTATACCTAGACTAGATAGCTCGTTTGCTTATTTACTTTAATCCTATCATTAATAGCAGGTTATTTAGCTCTGAATTTACACGGACAACTCGAAGTAAATCATCAAAATCAAACTTCGAAGCAAGGGTTCGAAAATCTATTGATTTTTGATAGGCAGGCCACTGGCTAAGTAATTGTTTTTCTGCATTTATAATATCAGGCTCTGATTCTTCTACGGTCTTGTGAGGTAAAAAAAGGATACCAATGAACAATAACTTCCTGTTAAATAAGAGATCGTTGCAATCAAAGTTGGCGCGGGATGCGTGATGTTACTAGGATGGTTATTATTTGTATTCTTAAAACGGTATTTTTAAAAGGTATTTCACCAAATCGCCTTTTGAATACGAACCCGTCTTTTCTTTGACATGATTCAGATAGGTCTCCACTGTACGGGGTGAAATACCCAGCTCCTTGGCAATCATTTTTTGAGTGTAACCTTTGGTCAACAAACGCATACATTCTAATTCCCGAGCACTAAACTCAATTGGACTGATGGCATTCAAGAAGTCAGCGCGATTTAGGCCTTGCAAACAAAAAGTTTTTGATACTGTTTCAAACTTATCTGGAATGATAATTTTATGCTTCAAGGCCTCCTCGATCAGAAGTCTCGCTTTTACCCGAAAATAATCCAAGAAGCGCTCAATCAAGTCAATATTAGAGAGATATTTGGACATGACATCAGCACGGCCAAGCTCCGTACCGATAAAGAAAAACTCACAGCCCTCTGCGCAGGGTTCAACAAAGGTCATGCCATAATCGATATTAAATTGGCGTGCCTTTTCCAAAACCGGATTAGCGACGGTGATGCCTGCCCAAATCAAGCGCGCTTTAACAAAATCTGAAGGACGGCCTTCACAATAGCTGAGCTTATAAAGCTCCTGCTCATAGTAATACTGAATCCACTCAGGTTGATTGGTCAGGCGAATCTCCGAACCATCATTAAAACTTTTGAAATAAACAAAACTGTTGATCCCAAAATAGTCTTTCATCAGCTATAATTATAACACAGCACTATAAGGCGATACACTATGACAATAAAAGAAAGAAAACAAATCAGCATATTAGGAGCGGGCAAAATCGGCTTAGCACTGGCCACACTTTGGGTTCGCGCGGGTCACTCCGTTTGTTTAGGTTCACGCAATCCTGAAAAGCTCCAATCTGCATTAGATACCCTTGGCTTGAAGGTCAGTGTTAAAAGCATCAGAGAAGCCGCAGCCGAAAATGACATCATCGTATTGGCAGTTCCTTATTCGGCAGTTGAGGATCTGATCTCTGAAATTAGAAATGAAGTCAGTAATAAAATTATTATTGATGCAACCAATCCCTTTGGCTTATCCCCAGAAGGTCATGTGATCTCTACTCTAGGCCCAAAGATAACGGCGGGGACTTATATGGCTAATCTTTTGCCCAGAAGTATTGTGATCCGCGCATTTTCACATATTTTAGATGAGTTACTCGTCAGCAGAGGAACAAAGCAGCCAGGATTATTTGCAATTGCAATAGCAGGCGATCATCCAGATGCAAAATCACTTGTAGCAAAGCTAGTCCGTGATACTGGATTTGTTCCTGTCGATATTGGAACACTTTCAGAATCAGCACCCCTTGACCCTGGCGGGATAATATTTCCACAAATATTGACCGTAGCCGATATGCGACTCACTCTGAAACAACGATAGGGAAAATCAAAATGTCAAAAATACTCATCGTTGGCGGCTCATCTGGAATTGGCCTTGCCACTGCTCAATTATTTGCTGAACGAAAACACAAGGTCACCATCGCCAGCCGCAATGCAGCAGGTTTAGATCACCCAGGCTTCTGCAAGGTTAATCTGGATTTTACGGATAAAGCAGCAATCAAGACCTTCTTTGAAGTCTATTCTGACTTTGATTATGTCATTGTAACCGCAACCACACCGCTCGCCATGGGCTCATTTTTATCTATCAATCTAACAGACGCCAAAAAAAGCTTTGATCGATTTTGGGGGATGGTCAATGTCGCACGCTATGCCGCAGAACACCCCAAAAACCTGAAAGCCATCACACTGATTTCCGGCGCAGCGGCTGATAAACGCGGCGCATTCGTCACCTATTTGGCAACAGGTAGCACCCCCCGCCTTGAATGTATTGGTTGAAAGTCTGAGCCTTGAATTAGCACCTTTGCGCATCAATGCTGTTTCACCTGGATTGACTCAGACTCTACTCTACGGCAACACACCAGTTGAAACCCTGCAGGAATGGGCAAATGACACGCCTTTGAAACGCCTGGCATCTGCAGAAGAAGTAGCCGAAGTCATTCACTTTGTGACTTTGCATCCACAAATGACAGGGGCCATTATTCCAGTGGACGCAGGAGCCCGCTTGGTGTAGAAAGGCACTACACTTTCCCTCTATGAGACTGTTGAAATCTGAGGTCCCTCAACGCCAAAATATCCGTATTTTGTTAAAATACACTTTTAACAAATTCAGGAATTTTTACCGATGCACCAAGTCGAAATGATCAGCCTAGATGACTCAGTTTCTTGTTTTAATTGAGTCAGAGTCCAACCACCGTCTTTTCTTTTATCTCGATCTCCATCTATCAATAAAACAGTACATTTAACTTTATTTTTTTGTTTGATAGATCGCTGTCTATATTGAAGAGCTCGTTTAAACATTATTTAATAACCACCACTTAAAATCTGATAATCTAAATGTACTGATAAATGCTTGCTCACCTTCTTCTTCAACTGCTATATAAATTCTAACTCGAACTTTTCTAATCATTTTTATCCTATATGAGGGACAGCACCCAATTCGCCTGTAAGATATTTTTTCATTAAACTTGGCTCACGGCGTAATCTTTTAATATCACGTGCACTAAAAATGCTTGTAGGTTGGCCACTTGGTTTTTCTACAAAGAACACCTGCTCTTCTTCTAACTCATCCAATATGGCTGGATTATGTGCGGTAAAAAATAATTGTGCATTATATGGATTTCGCTTTAAATTACTAAACCAACAAAATAATTCTGATAGCAATAGAGGATGAAAGTCTGTATCAAGTTCATCTATAACAGTTACACTACTTGATTCTAATGCATAATGTAAGCGAGGGAAAATTTCAATAAAACGTTGTGTACCCGCAGATTCTTCTCCTAATAAAATAAAACCGTCTAAACCCACATGTTTAAATTTAGCATATAATCCTTGGTCACCTTTTTCTACCGACATAGATTCAAGACCTACATCAAACCGTCTTAATTCATGGTTTAAACGCTCAAGGCAAGCCTTGTCATTTGCATAGGCTGACAACCACTGTGTAGAATTTTGCTGAACTCTACCAAAACCTATACTGTTTGTTTGTAGTGTACCTATTAGTTGGCTTAAATAAATAGACTGTAGATGATTGAGTTTTGCTAATGTATTAATAACGCTCGCATCATCGTGAATATTTTCTTTTCTTGGGTCATCAATAGCAAAAATACCAAATTCTTGTCCAAAATAAAATTTTTGTTCCTGACGTTTAAAAAGACGTTTCAACCTTCCTTTAGGAACATAAAATAATGCCTCATATAATACTTTTTTATTAAACAAATTATTAGCTTGATGGGAAATATGTAATTCATATCGCAATCTTGAGGGTGACATTTCCTTATTTAATTGGCCATTCAATTAAAATCTTCGTAGGCTTTCCCCACTAATCTTTCTACCTATAGGGCTGGAAAAAACGTTAATCTCATCGCGCCAATTAAAGCTATGAAACACAAACATCATTAGAGAGGCACGCAAAATTGTGAATTTACCTGAAGCATTTGGACCAAAAAACCCACAAAGGTAGGAAGCCGGATAAACTCATCTGAATAAGAACTTTTAAAACAGGGGCTTTCAGGCACATTGTTAGGAACTTCAAAAAGAAGTTCTTGTGTATCTGCTATTGAGAAAAAATTTCAATAAAAATTTTGTGGGGCACAAATAATAACCATTTATTTAAATGTTGAAATTGCTTGTTACTATAAGCTAATCCATGCATTCAATAAATGTTTTGAATAAAAAATGCAAATTATTAATTTAATGTTGATTATTTTCTATCTTGATAAACAATAACACTTTTATTTATCTCATCCTTCCCTTTTGTCTTTTGAGAAATTTTTAAATTCTACCCATTTTAATGAAGCAAAAGTTCCCAAACTAATAATCAGCAGCCACCAAATTATGTTACCAAAACTTCCTGTGGATCGATAAAAATAATTTTCTATTACCGGCGTTAAGCCCCCAATTAAAGACATTCCCAAACAAAAACTCAATGAAGCTCCTCGATAACGATATTGTTCGCTAAATAAATTTTTTAAGTAAGCATTCGAAGGACCTAATAAAATTTCATTGAATACAATGAGCAATAACTCTGCTACAATAATTAACGATAAAACACCTGAGTCTATTAATCGCAATAAAGAATAAGAAAATACAGCTAAAAACAAAACCCCCACTTGCATAACTTTAGTAGGTAAAAACTTATCAGCTAAATGACCTGCCGTAATAATTATCCCTATAGCAACAATTACTAATAGACACTGTAATAACATCAACTCATGACTTGTTAAATAGCCTTGCGTCATAAGAACTGGATTAATGAAAATTAATACTGTTGTAAAAGGTAAAGTAGAAAATCCGCCGACAAAAATACCTGCCACGAGCTCACGAGGGTATAACTTAAACAAATTAACTAATCCATGCGCTTTTAATTGCGCCGGTCTAAAATTAGGAGATTCTAGTAAATTTTTGCGATACAACATAGTCCACAAGCCTAAAAGACCACCCAGTATAAATGCTACCCGCCAACTCCACGCTGGCATTAAAGGTAATGTTAAAATCACACCAATAAATGTTGCTAAGAGAGCACCCAATAGAGTCGTAGCTGTTAAAAAACTACCTAGTAAAGCTTCTCGGTTACCTTGGGCATGCTCTACTACATAAATACCAGCCCCATTGTATTCTCCACCAAAACAAAGTAACTGTATTGATTTTGCAATTAATATTAATATTGCCGACCAAAAACCTAAATAATGATAAGAAGGTATGACGCCTATTGCTAAAGTTGCCATAGCAATACCATAAATAGAACTTACCAAAGCTTTACGACGGCCAACTAGATCACCAATATAACCAAACAATAAACCTCCAATTGGCCTCGCGATCATTGCAATCATTAAAATATAATAGCCTTTCACTAAAGAAGCATAAGCGGTATTTGCTGCAAAAAATATCGGGGCAATAATAGGCAAAAAGAGGGCAAATAAAGCATAATCATAATACTCAACCATAGTACCCATTGCTGCACCAAGAAAAGAAGTTTTTGATATTGAATAAGATCTATTAATTTTTGACAATTCTATTTTCCATTTTTTAAATAAACATTTGCTTAATGATAATTATTATTAAAATATTTCCTCACAACAATTAAGACTAAGTAATTTAAATAATCCAACTTGTTTTATGTCTTTTTATTTCCTGCTTGTATTTTTTCCAAATCCCTTAACCATGCTTTTGAAAAAACTTACACTTTCAGTTTATATCATGCAAATTAACAGTTAAACTGCTAATTTGCATGAATTTTGATGCTAACAATAATATCTCTAATATTCAATAAGTTAAAAGTTTTATCGCTTTCTCAAGAGTCAATTGAATTAAACTGTTGAAATTTTTTACTTACTTGCAAAAAAATCTTGGTATAACTCGTTTAGAGGGATTGCCAACTGTTTAGAGATATCAGCATGAACTTTTTTAATTAATAGTTCAAGTTTACTATTCTTAACTGTTGCGGTTTGTAAATCCGTAAAGCGCCAAGGAAGCATATAGTATAAATCTGCTAAAGTTAATCCAGATAAATCTCGTGCTAAAACATAATCACCTGTTTGCGTCAAATTGATTAATTTATTTTTTTCTAAAACCTTTAATTGTTGTTGTGAATTTATTTCATAATGCCCTGGATTCATTTTATATAACTGGGTAATAGAAAGTGATTGACCTTGCTGCTGTGCATACCACAAACTTCCTAACCATAAAAAAGCATGCATAAAGCCGTCAATTTTACCTCCAGCTCGAACAAAATAACCTACCGCTAAAATATTAGAAATTAAAGCGCCAAATAAAATAATAACCCAAGATAAATAAATCCAAATAAGAAACATTGGTACTGCAGCAAAAGCGCCATACACAAATTCATACATATTGAAACCGCTAACATAAACAATAAAAGCACGTTTTGCTAATTCAAATAAAACCGTTGCTACTAAAGCACCGATAAATCCTGCACGCCAAGAAACTCGGCAATTGGGAATCACTACATATAACAAGGTTAAACCAATAATACCCATTGCTATAGGTAAAATATTTATCAAAATATGATCAATGCCAATGCTTTTTTCTACAGCCCCATGAATAATAGGTAAAGAAATAACATAAGTTGTAGCAGTAATGCTTAGAGCTGCAAAAACTGGTGCTAAACTTAAAATAGCCCAATATCTTAACCAAGCCGAAACACCATGCCGTCGTTCTCGCACTTTCCAAATATCATTTAAAGCTCTTTCTATGGTAAACATCATTAAAATAGCGGTAATAACTAAAAAAACTGCACCCATAATTGACAACTTTGTTGCTTGGGCTGCAAAACTATTAAAGTATTGTTTTATGACATTACCCGATGCTGGCACAAAATTTGAAAAAATAAGATCCTGCAATTGATCTTTAAAACTATGGAAAATCGGGAAAACAGAAAGAATGCCTAAGCCTATAGCCATTAATGGCACTACAGAAAGCAAAGTAGTATATGTTAAAGCCGAAGCCGAATAGGTAAAACGATCTTCAATAAAGCGATCTACCAACAATTTGATAAAATAAACGACTTTCTTAAATTCTTTGTTCCACATAAATCTAATAGTACAAAATTCTTTCTTTTTAAAATCTATTGCTTCAAGTATACGTTGATTTTAGAATTTAAGTCAAAAGAGAGTAGTTTTTTAACTCATTAGGAAGTAACATGCAAGAAATAACCATTTATCATAATCCACGCTGCTCAAAATCTCGTGTCGTCCTTAAGTTGCTAAAAGAAAGTAAAAAAAGCTGGCTATTACAATGATAGACTATTTAAAGTCTCCTCCCACTATCCCTCAACTTAAAGCTATTGTCAAAAAACTAGGTATCAGCCCTAAGGAGCTAGTGCGCAAAAATGAACCCTTGTTTTCTGAGCTCAGGCTTGCTAAAGCCACAGATACCGAGTTAATTCAAGCAATGACTAAACATCCTATTTTAATAGAAAGACCTCTTATTATTAGCCAGCAAAAGGCTATAATTGGCAGACCACCCACTCATGTATTCCAAATTATTGGAGAATAATTATGAAAGCAATTGAAATTTTAGTTCTCTATTATAGTCGCTATGGTGCAACAGAAAAAATGGCTCATCAAATTGTTCGTGGAATAGAGTCTGTTAATTCTGTAACTGCTAGACTTCGAACTGTCCCGGCTGTTTCCACCGTTTGTGAAGCAGTAGAAGACCCTATTCCAAAATCAGGGGCGCCTTATGCAACTTTAGAGGATTTAGTTGAGTGCCAAGGCTTAGCACTAGGTAGTCCAACTCGTTTTGGCAATATGGCAAGTGCTATGAAATATTTTTGGGACAGTACGAGCTCGCTGTGGGTAACTGGTAAATTAATTGGCAAACCAGCAGCTGTATTTAGTTCTACGGCTAGTATGCATGGTGGCCAAGAAACCACCTTACTTAGTATGATGCTACCTTTATTTCACCATGGTTATATACTTTTAGGTTTACCTTATAGTGAGCCTGAATTGAACTCTACTCGCTCTGGGGGCACTCCTTATGGCTCTACTCATTTAGCTGGCACAAATAGTGACCAGCCATTGACTGACGAAGAAAAAAAATTATGCTTTGCTCTGGGTAAACGTTTGGCAACTGTTGCACTTAAATTAGACTAAAAGTAGAATAAACTCTTCACTACAAGACTAAGGAATGACCATTTAGTCTAAATAAATTTTAATTAAGAATCTCATTTAAATTCTGGAAATCTTAATAGGCTTTTGACATACTTCTACCGTTCAAACATTTCATAAAGAGTCTAGTAATGGAAAACTTACGCATTGGCATTATCGGCAATATTGGAGTAGGAAAATCCACATTCGTAGAAGCCTTGCAAAGACCTGAATTAAGCAAAATATTATTATCTTGTTTTCCAACACTAGAAGGCAGCGAGGTCCATACTTTTCATGAAGAATTTGACCCTATAGTATTAGAAGCATTTTATAAAGATCCTACAACTACTGCTTTTATGGCACAGATTGAATTTTTAAATGGTCGCTTACGCCGTCAAGAAAAAATTTCTCAAGCACGAGGCATTGTATTAGAAGACCGAACTATTTTTGAAGATTACCATGTTTTCGGAAAGGCCCAAAAAATCTTAGGTCATATGAATGAAGAAGAGTTTCGGGCTTATCAACGCAGCTATAATTTACTAACTGATCGAATCGATCAACCTGACTTAGTCGTTTATTTACGAGCTGAAACTGACATATTGCTAGAGCGAATAAACAAGCGGGCTCGTGATAGTGAAAAATCAATTTCTAGAAATTATATAGATTTATTAAATAAGCTTTATGAAGATTTTATTCGCAAGCACATACGCTGCCCAGTGATGGTAATTGAATCTAACCATGAACAACGGCTGATGGAAAATATGGAAACTGCTACCCATCGCATAGCAGATAAAATTAAAGAATTAAATCTGCGCATTGCAACACCTGGTATACAAGAATGGGTAAAACTACCAGAAACTGAAGCCGCTATCCGAGCTGTAGAAGCAGAGCGACAACTAGAGGACTTTCTTAAAAAAAATTGCTGCTTAATTACAGTTGCTGGTAATGTAGGCTTAGGCAAATCTACTCTGACCACTCTAATGCATCGCAGTTTACGCATAGGTGCGCTCTATGAAAAACCTGAAAACAATCCTTTATTAGAAAAATTCTTACAAAACAAGAAAAAATATTGTTATGAATTACAGCGTCATTTTTTACGCATCCGTACCGAGCAGCGTCTAAAAGGAAAACAAGAACAAGGAAGTTATGTCAAAGACCGCAGTTTAGCTGAAGACATTTTAATTTTTTGTCAGTTGTTCCATCATGATGGTATTTTAACTGCTGATGAACTAGATCTTTTAAGCACTGAGTTTCATCAAGTTAATCGCAATCTTCCTTCTTCAGACTTATTAATTGTTTTACAAGGTAGTACCGATCAAGCTTGGCAACGTATTCAGCAACGGGCAAGACATATGGAAATGAATGGTGGTTGGAGCTATCGTGAAATTAATTTTCTTAACCAACTTTATAAAAATTACCCTGAAGATGTGTGTCGCTGTGGTTATCATCAAAAACCTGTTTTGAAAATTAATACCATACAAATTGATTTGACCAATCGTGTTCATATGGGCTATATTTTTGAACAGGTTTATGAGGCCCTGCAATAATATTTTTTGTAATCCGTATAATTACGAAAGAAAAGGCTAATTCTTTTTTATAAACTATGTTCATTATTAAAATAATAAGAGGTAATCTCATGTTAAGATTTAGAGCAGCAGAAAGAAGTAGAGAAGTTAGAATTGCTGGCTCCAGAGAATGGTGGACACACCATTAAAGCTTCTTGAGACCTTACTCACTCTTTCACGAAACACCTACTCAAAAAAAATTAATCCTATACTACCAAGAACTTGTTGAAGCTATTAGACCTAAACAAAAAGCTCTAAAGCTAGCAGGATTAATTGCTAAGACCACAGTAAGTTCTGGCAGCAGAGATGATAGAGCGGTGATGGAAGCGTAGAAGATATAGTAGATGGAGAAGTACCTGTCATTAGATCTCGAGGACTTAATGATCATTGTAGAGCTCTATTCGGCTGGTTATAGTTAGAAAAATAAAACAAGAATAAGATTATAATCAGTCGATTATAATTAAAAATTATAATGACTTTTCATTATCTACATCAACTATTTGTACATCAAAAAGTACTGTGTGGCCTGCGAGTGGATGATTAAAGTCAACTATAATTAAACCCTCTGTAACACTTCGAATGATACCTGGAATTTCCTCTTCACTAGCAGGGTGGGTGAAAGCCACTATACTTCCCACCTCTAATTCAGAAATATTCCCAAATCTTGAAGTCGGTACAGTATAGATGTTTTCTTCTATCGGCAACCCATAAGCATCTTCAGGTTTTAAGCAAATTCTTTTTTTATCATGAACAGTAAGCCCCATCAATTGTTGTTCAAACGCTTGACTAATATGACCCGCTCCCATTTGTAAAATAGCGGGTTGACCAGCGTCCAGTGTACTATCAGCAATTGAACCGTCTTCTAAACGTAAGGTATAGTGCATCATCACTAAACTATTAGGTTCAATTATTTTATCACTCACCCTAAACTCCGATTTTAGGTTTATGACGTTCATTAATTATCGCATCGACAATTAAAATAACTACCCCTATGACAATAGCTGAATCGGCTATATTAAATACTGGCCAATGCCAACTTCCTATATGTAAATCGATGAAATCAACCACATAACCATGCCATAAACGATCAAAAAGATTACCTAAAGCGCCACCTAATACTAATGCTAAACCTAGAGCAATAAAATTCCGATTTCTCTTAATCTGTGACAACCAAACAAAAATAAAAAGACAAACAATAATAGCAATAGCATTAAAAAACCATAACTGCCAACCTGAGGCGGTATTGAGAAAACTAAAGGCAGCGCCTTTGTTAAACATCAAAGTTAAGTTAAAAACGGGCAATATAACCACTGACTCTCCAAACACCAAATGGGTATAAAAATAGTGCTTACTATAAAGATCTATAATTAACACTATAATTGAAAGCCATAACCAACGTAAATTTCCCTTTTCTTTTTTAGCATTCATTTATCTTCCTATCCTTTTGATGAGTATGATTTTAAGCAAATAATCGAATTTCGCCCTCGCCCATAACATTAGTAATGCATCGTAAACATAAAGTAGGCGCCTCCTGATACTTACCCACCTCAACCAAACGATGCCAGCAACGTTCACATTTTTGATAGCTAGAAGCAGAAACCTTAACTTTTAACCCCGGTATCTCCGTCGCGATTGCTTCTTTATCTTCAGCTAATGAATAGATTTTAGCGCTTGAAGTAATAAGTACAAATCGTAACTCAGAACCAATTTTATCAAGTTTTTTAAACAAAGATTCCTCTGCGTATAAAGATACTTCTGCTTCTAAATTTGATCCTAACTTGCCTTCAGCTCGTAATTTTTCAATTACTTGATTAACGGCATCACGAACCTGCATCACTTCTTGCCAATAGGTATCATCTAACTCATGACTTGAAAAAGTCGGAAAGTTTTCATACCAAGTTGTATAAAATACTGACTCTTCCCGCTTACCTGGCATATAATGCCAAATTTCATCAGCAGTAAAACTTAAAATAGGTGCAAACCAACGTACCAGTGCTTCACAGACACAATAAAGTGCTGTTTGTGCAGAACGTCTTGCTAAACTGACTGTTTGACAAGTGTATTGTCTATCTTTAATAATATCTAAATAAAAACTACCTAATTCAATAGAACAAAAATGATGAATTTTTTGGGAAACTTGATGAAATTCATATTTATCATAAGCTGTTTTTAATTCTAACTGTAAACTTTTAGTACGATTCACCAGCCAACGATCTAGTGCTAACATACTGTCTGCTTTAACTTGGTGAATTGCAGGATCAAAATCATGTAGATTCGCTAATAAAAATCTAGCCGTGTTTCGCAGTCTTCGATAGGTATCCCCTACTCTTGTTAAAATTTCTTCTGAAACAGCCATTTCAGCTCGATAATCTGTGGAGGCAATCCATAAACGTAAAATATCTGCACCGAGTGTCTTGATAATTTTTCCTGGGGCAATAGTATTACCAATAGATTTAGACATTTTATGCCCTGCACTATCTACCGTAAATCCGTGGGTTAATACTTGTTTAAAAGGAGCCGCACCAGTGATTGCACAAGAAGTTAATAAAGAAGTTTGAAACCAACCACGATGTTGATCAGACCCTTCTAAATATAAATCAGCTGGATTATGTAAGTTTGGACGGCGACCTAAAACCGCAAAATGACTAACACCAGAATCAAACCACACATCTAATACATCAGATAACTTATTATAGTACGCTGCTTCATCACCTAACAAAGAAACTTTGTCTAATTGATGCCAAGCTTCAATACCACGGACCTCTACTGCCTTAGCGACTGTTTCCATTAAAGCTAAAGTATTAGGATGAGCTTCTCCTGTTTCATCATGCACAAAAATTGGAATAGGCACTCCCCAGGCTCGCTGTCTAGAGATACACCAACCCGGATGCTTTTCCAACATATTTGTTAATCGATTTTCACCCCAAACAGGAATCCATTTTACTTGTGAGATTGCTTGTAATGCCTTTTCTTTTAATTGTTTTTTCTCCATGCTAATAAACCATTGTGGTGTTGCTCTAAACAATAATGGAATTTTATGACGCCAACAATGCGGATAACTATGTGTAATTTTATCTTCATGTAGTAAAGTCACAGTTTCTTTAAGCTTAGCAACCACCAAGGGATTTGCTTTATTAATATGTTCACCCGCAAAGAACTCAACATCTGGTTTAAAACAACCCCTATCATCCACAGGATTATTAATTGGTAAATTATATTGTAAACCAACTAGATAGTCCTCTTGACCATGGCCAGGTGCCGTATGAACACAACCCGTTCCAGAATCAGTAGTAACATGTTTACCTAAAATAACAGGTACACTTTTATTATAGAAAGGATGTTGTAGGATTAGATTTTCTAGTACCAACCCTTTAAAAGTTGCTAAAACTTTAACTTGTTCTACTTGATAACGATTCATTACAGATTCTAATAATTCTTTAGCAACTATCAAATGTTGTAATACGCCTGCTACCGTACAACTAATTAATACATATTCTAAATCAGGATGAACTGTCACTGCTTCATTGGCTGGCAATGTCCAAGGTGTAGTAGTCCAAATGACTAGAGCGGCTTTTTCAAGCTTGTCCTTAAAATAAATTGCTTGGGCAAGCTTATTTATCTCTTGTATTGAAAATTTGACATCAATAGATGGTGAGGTTTTACTTTGATACTCTACCTCAGCTTCAGCTAAAGCTGAACCACAATCTGTACACCAATAAACTGGTTTAAAGCTTCTGACAACATGGCCGTTGGCATAAATCTTAGCTAATGCCCGTATAACATCAGCTTCATATTGATAATCCATAGTCAAATAAGGGTGTTCCCAATCTCCTAATACACCCAGCCGTTTAAATTCAGCTCGCTGATTATCAACTTGTTGCTTTGCATAAGTACGACAAGCTACTCTAAATTCTTGTGCACTAACTTTATGTCCTGCTTTGCCAATTTTTTTTTCGACATTTAATTCAATAGGAAGCCCGTGACAATCCCAGCCAGGTATATAAGGAACATCATAACCATGCAAACTTTGCGATTTAACTACAATATCTTTTAAAATTTTATTAACAGCATGGCCAAGATGAATATTACCATTAGCATAAGGCGGACCATCATGCAAAACGAATTTTTTCCGTCCCTGTCTTTGTTCTCTTAATTTTTCATAGATTTTTTCTTCCTGCCATTTTTTTAAAACCTCAGGCTCACGTTGGGCAAGGTTTGCCTTCATAGGAAAATCTGTTTTAGGTAAATTAAGAGTATTTTTATAATCAGTCATAGTTGTCTCTTACTAATTAAGCAAAAACTGATAGTATAACTTGCTCGGAATTAACTGCAAAGGCTGATCAATAGATATTCCTACCAACCGATAAGCACTTATCATTTTTTCACTACTTTCATTTCATAATAATATGATTTTATGATTAAACTACTTCACCATTTCTAGTAGCACCCTATCTTTTTCTGCCATTAGCCTATATAATTTTGAACCTATATAAATAAAATTGACAAATTTTTGAACACTTAAGCTGATTTGTATTGATTTTAAAGTTATGGTCTCATAATAACATAAAAATATAAATAAATCAAACAGTTATAAACTTATACGACTAACTTTGAGCAATTAGGTATTCTTTACTGAGTATTTTTTCCTGTAAATATTTATTACAAATCCACTTGTCCTCTGGTAAAATTTCGCCACTTATTTCCCAACTGAATGGGTAATTTTTATAAATTTAACGAAAGGGTCGAATATGAAAAAAATAAACTATGCTCTTATAATTTCAACTGTACTACTATTGGCATCAGGTTGCACGCTGCGCTACACACCTGATATTTATAATGTAAACAAAGCGCCTGTAGTAACCAAAACCCACCAAGCAACACTCACTCAAGTTGGTAAAGCTATTACTTCTGCAGGGGTAGGTTTAGGATGGAGTATGCAAGAAGTACGTCCAGGCTATATCGTAGCGACTCTAAACCTTCGCGCACACCAAGCCAAAGTAGGTATAACTTATACAACTCAAACTTATAACATTAACTATATTAGTAGTAATAATTTAATGCGTAATGGTGAAATTCATCAAAATTACAATTCATGGGTACAAAATTTAAATACTGCTATTAAACACCAATTAGAAATAATCTAATGCAATATGTTAAGTGTTGTCTGGCTATACCAGACAACACTTACATTGAAATCCAGAGGAGTACAATAATTGACAATAATAACTCAAACTGATTTTCAACAAAAAATTGCTGAATTAATTGTTGAGTCTTTAAAATTAGATAAACAAGCGGAAGATATTGATCCTCAAGCTCCTCTATTTGGTGAAGAAGGTTTAGAATTAGATTCTATTGATATTTTAGAATTAGCCTTTGCAATCTCTAAGCGTTATGGAATAACAATCAAGTCTGGTGACAGCAATAATATTAAAATTTTTGCTAATCTTGCGGCCTTAAGTGACTATATTCAAGAAAATAAAAAGGCATAGCTATGCTGGATATTTTACGATTATTACAAATAGTCTTACTCGTTATTTATCCTATCATTACCCATCTTGCCGTCTATTGGCATAACCCTAGTTTGGCATTAATAATATTGTCATTATTAATGCTCAGCTATTATCCACCCAAGGCTTTAAAAACTTCTTGGAAAAATGCTTTATTTATTATTGCATTTATCACTACGATTATAGTATCTGTTATCTATCAAACTTTTATTCTTCTCTATCTTCCACCTATTATTATCAGCGCACTTCTGTTTTACCTTTTTTCAAAAACACTATTTGCTAATAAAGAACCTATCATTACAAGTTTTGCAAGAGTTATTTATAAGGAAAATAGTGAGGAAGTAAAACACTATACTCGACGGGTGACTCAACTTTGGAGCTTATTTTTTCTAGCTATGCTATTAGAAACTATTTTATTAAGCCTTTTTGCTTCAGCAAAAACCTGGTCCTTATTTTGTAATATTATGAATTATTTTTTTATCGGCCTACTGTTTGCAGGCGAGGGCTTATACAGAAAATATCGCTTTAAAAACATTAAAATATTTCTTCCCTTGCTTAACTATTTTATGCGCTTTGGCATGAAAGGAATAAATTTCAATACGCTAGATAAACTACCTTTAATATCTCATACTGACTTACAGAATTTGTTTGCCTTTAAAAATAATCAACCCATTACTTGCTTAGATTTCTTATCAGATGTTTACTTTCTTGCAGAGCTTTTACCAAAAAGTAAATATATTATTAATCTTTGTGAGGATCGTTATAAATTTTCGGTCTTATTTTCTGCTGCGCTATTATGTAATCGAATTACCTTGTTACCAAATAATAATTCTTCACAATCTTTACAACAATTACAATCAGAATTTACTGATAGTATAATTTGGCGAGATAACCAAATACCAGATTTAATTCATCAGCATGATGTCAACAGCAACCCTCTTACTATACCTTCTATAAATAAAGATCAATTAGTAGTCATCTTATATACCTCTGGCAGTACCGGCAAGCCCATCCCCTGGAAAAAATATTGGGGTGAGCTAGTTCAACATAGCCAACTTACTGCAAAAGCATTAGGATTAAATCTACAAGAAAAATTACAAATTGTTACGACCGTAGCAACTCAACATATGTATGGCTTAGAACATGCTATTTTGCTCCCTATGCAAATGGGTTATATCATCAACAACTTAAAGCCTTTTTTTGCTGGTGATTTGATTACCATCCCCTCACCAGTTAATTATAAAACGATCCTATTTAGCACACCACTGCACTTAAAATTATTTGCAGAAAATAGTAACAGATATCCTACGCTACGCTTACTAGTTTCTGCAACAGCCCATTTAACAACTGAATTAGCCACTAGTTTAGAAAAAAAATTTAAAGCCATCTTAATAGAAATTTATGGCTGTACAGAGGCTGGCTGTATTGCAACTAGACAAACTACACAGACTAATCATTGGCTACTGTTGTCCAATTATCAGCTCGAACAAGTAGTTAACAATTATTACTTGCTAACCCCTAGTTTAAATACTAAAAAGCTAAACAGGATAAAACTTGCTGATCACCTACAGATAATAGATTCACAACATTTTATATTACAAGGACGCCGAGCAGAAAATATTAATATAGCTGGTAAGCGTATGTCATTAGCTGATTTAAATATCAAACTCAATAGCATTCCAGGAATTGAAGACGGAATCTTTTATTGCCCTACTAACAAAGAAGAAACTAAACGACTAATGGCACTAGTAGTCGCCCCTACTTTGTCAACGAGTGATATTCGTAAAGCTTTACGGCAAATGATAGATCCTGTCTTTTTGCCTAGACCCTTAATCAAGCTAAATAAACTACCTCGCAATGATACGGGCAAACTACCTGTAGAAGCTGTAAATTCAATACTTAAAGAATATACTGAGGTTGTGGAGAACTATTAATCAATGAGCAACAAATTATATTTTTTAATTCCCAATAATCATCCAAGTTTGTCTGGCCATTTTCCAGGTAATCCCATTGTACCTGGTGTTGTCATTTTACAACATGTGCTCTCCTTGCTCACTGATAATATAACCAAACAAAATATTCACGAAGTTAGCAAAATCAAGTTTATTACTCCTTTACTAATCGACGTACAAAGTGAAGTTATTTTTAAAAAAGCAAGACCAAAAATTATTAAATTTGAGGTGTTACAAAACAATCAAACTGTAGTGACAGGCAATATAGGTTTCTCATGAGCACTAAATGGAAAAACTTTAGTGAAATGGGTAGTAAAAAGCTAATGCTAATTATGCGTTGGATCATTTTACATACCAACCGACACCTTGCACGTGCTTGTTTATATCTTATTGTTGGCTATTATTTTTTCTTAACAAAAAAAGGGAAAACTGATTCAAAAAAATTTTTGGACAAGGTATTACCAAAACCTGCAAGCCCTATTAATATTAGCAAACACTTTTTTTATTGGGCCAGCACTTTGTTAGATCGAGTGTACATGGTCTCAGGTAAAACCCATCTCCTTTCTTTAGAAGTGATCAATGCTGAGTTAGTCACCACAAAACTTTCAGCCAATAATGGTTGTATTATGCTAGGCTCCCATTTAGGCAGCTTTGAAATATTACGGTGCCTAGCTCAAATAATGGGTAATTTACCTTTAAAAATTGTAATTGATGTAGGTTCTAGCCAACAATTTAATAAAAATTTATATGCTATAAACCCTGAAATAGAAAAACTTTTTATTCATGCAACTGATCAAGAAAGCGTTTTTGCAATAAACAATGCCTTAAAACAAGGCTCTATGATAGGAATTTTAGGTGATCGGGTTATTAATAAACAAAGAAAAATTACTTGTGATTTCTTAGGAGAAAAAGCCGACTTACCAACAGGCCCCATGCTACTTGCTTCGTTGTTTGAGGTCCCTGTCATTTTATTTTTTGGTATCTATTTAGGTGGCAATCGATATCGAGTCATTTTTGAATTATTTTCTGAAAGAATTCTTGTTGATAGAAATCAACGTGAGCAACAAATTGGGGTGTATGTTGAAAGCTATGTTAAACGCTTAGAACACTACGCGAAACAATATCCTTACAATTGGTTTAATTTCTATGACTACTGGAAACACAATTAACTTGCATTATGATGTTATTATTATTGGTGGTGGCTTAGCAGGCTTAAGTCTAACTAGGCAATTATTATTAGCTAATAATAATTTAAAGATTGCTGTCTTAGAATTTCGCAAACATCCTGTAGCTGAAGCCATACATAAAGTAGGTGAATCCTTAGTAGAGATTGGCGCTCATTATTTTAATAATCGGTTACAACTAGGAGAGCATTTAAAAACCGATCAACTAAAAAAAGCTGGCCTGCGCTTTTTCTTTACTCATCAAAATAATGAAGATATTAGTCAACGTATTGAATTTGGTGCCACTTTTTTCCCTAAAACCCCTAGTTTTCAACTTGATCGTGGACGATTTGAAAATTATTTAGCGCAATTAATTACAGAGCAAGGAGCTCATTTTATTGATGAAGCTAAGGTTTTAGCAATTGATCTAAACCAAAATTCACATACAGTTAGTTATTCTCATCAGGGGGAAAAACAAATGCTTTTTTCTCGTTGGGTGATTGATGCCAGTGGACGATCCGGTAAATTAAAACGACAATTAGAGTTAACAAAAGCTGTTGAACATGATATCAACACTGCTTGGTTCAGAATCAAAGGTAAATTAGATCTAGATACCTGGTCTTCACAAGCCGACTGGTTAAAAGTAGCGCCGCGTGATTTTCGTTATTTAAGTACTAATCACTTAATGGGCAAGGGTTATTGGACCTGGTTAATTCCTCTCGCTTCCAACTGTACTAGTATTGGTATTGTGGCTGATGCAGCTTTACATCCATTTAATGAAATTAATCACTTACCAAATGCTTTAGAATGGCTAAAGAAATATGAGCCTCAGCTAGCTACAAAACTAGCTACTGATCAATATGAAATCATAGATTTTCATAGTTTAAAACATTATTCTCATGACTGCGAGCAAGTTTTTTCTGCGCAACGCTGGGCTCTTACTGGTGAAGCGGGTGTATTTTTGGATCCTTTCTATTCTCCTGGTAGTGATTTTATTGCCTTAAGTAATGAATTTATCAGTGATTTAATAATTAATGATCTTGCAGGTTTTGATATTAAACTTAAAGCTGCTTATTACAATAAACAGTATTTAGAATTATTCCAAAATTTCTTATTAGTTTATCAAAACCAATACCTCCTTATGGGATATCCAGGTACCATGATTCATAAAGTCATTTGGGACTATGCTGTTTATTGGGGAATTATAAGTTTATTATATTTTAATAAAAAAATAACTGATATTAACTTTATGCAAACCTTTTCTAGCGCTATGCATAAATTAGTAGTCCTTAATAAAAAAGTGCAGACTAATTTTCATAATTACATCAATGATCCGCACGCTTTTCCTGTTAAACATTTTACTGACACGATGTCTTATCAATTTTTGCAAGATTGGAATACTAATTTAATGCAATCTTATGATGATTCAGCTCTTTTTCAACTATTAAATAATAATTTAGCTTATTTGCAGTTGATTGCAGAACAATATTACCAAGGAAAATCATTAATTCCTTCCGAATTGGAACTAGAAACCTTATGAAACGTTTATTTTTAATATTACTGCTTTTTTCTTGGCAATGGGTTGGCGCCTCTATTTTATCATTGAATCAATTACTACAGCAGGTAAGTATTAAAACAAATATTGCTCAAGTTAACTATACTGAAACACATTATTTACACTTTACCGATAAACCACTGCTTTCTCAAGGCACGCTATATTTTCGTAAACCTAGTTATTTAGCTAAACAAGTCGCCTCTCCACAACCAATGAACTTTATTATTAATCAACAACAATTAACTATACAAAATGCTAATAAGACCTATACTGTGAAACTCAACCAATATCCAAATTTATGGATAATGAGCACTACCTTGCAAGCTTTACTATCTAACAATCCAGAATTTTTATCTTCTTATTATAATATCACCATTGCTGGTTCTGCTAACCAATGGCAACTTTCTCTTACACCTAAGTCACAAATAAATTTAAATGTAAACAAAATAATAATTTCTGGTAAATACAATCAAATTAGTACTATTATTATCTATTTTAATAATGGTGACTGGGTACAGCAACAATTTACAAAGGTAGCAGCAAGTTGATTACCCCTATTCAAATATCACATTATACTGCTGTATCTGCCTTAGGTTATGGGTTAGAAGCACATCGTCAGGCTCTTATGACAGAGCAAGGAGCACTCGCGTCTTGTAATTATAAAAATGCAAAAGTTAATACTTTTATTGGCCGAGTTCCCCAACTTGAAGCACAGGCTTGGCCTAACTTATGGAAAGATTATTTTAGCAGAAATAATTTGCTAGCATTGACTGCTTTACACCAAGATGATTTTTTAACTGCTATTAGCAATGCAAAAGATCGTTATGGAGCTAAACGTGTTGGGTTATTATTAGGTACTACGACTTCTGGTTTCTCAGAAGCTGAGCGTGCTTATCGACAGCGTGATAAGCAAGGAAATCTGCCTAATGATTTTGATTATCGTAAAACCGCGCATCCCTATGCAACTGGTGAGTTCTTACGAAATTATTTAGCATTACAAGGTCCGGCTATGACTATTGCAACGGCTTGTTCCTCTAGTGCAAAAGCTTTTATTTGTGCGCAACGTTGGTTGCAATTAAATCTTTGTGATGCTGTCCTCATCGCTGGTATTGACTCACTCTGCTTAAATATATTATATGGCTTTCATTCACTAGGGATCTTATCAACAGAAAAATGTTGTCCCTTTGCTCAAAATCGTTCTGGTCTTAGTTTAGGAGAAGCCGCCGCCTTGGTATTAGTAGAACGAGCCAATACAGGCAAAATTGGCTTACTAGGGTTTGGAGAAAGTACTGATGGATATCACATGTCTGCTCCTCATCCTGAAGGCAAAGGAGCAATTTTAGCAATGCAAGCGGCTTTAAACTCCGCAAAATTAGCTCCCAGCCAAATTGACTATATAAATTTTCATGGTACAGCTAGTTTGCAAAATGATCGCATTGAAGATCAAGCTGTCTACCAATTATTTAAAAACGAGGTACCCGCTAGCTCAACTAAAGGATGGATGGGACATACGCTAGGCGCTGCAGGAGCGTTAGAAGTTATTATTGCTTGCTTAGCTATTGAACAGAAAATGCTCTGGGCAACCTTAAATACCATAGAAATTGACCAAAGCTTACGCTCTTATATTCTATTAAAAAACACCGCTGCTGTGGTTAAAAAAGCACTCGTTAACTCCTTTGGTTTCGGGGGTAACAATTGTAGTTTAATTATTGGCGAGATAAGTGATGAATAATTTAAGCTGTTATTTATATGCCATAGAAATATGTACCCCAGGTTTATTAAATTGGCAACAAGCTCAACCTATTCTCGCAAATAGTTTGCCTTATAAGCTTACCTCAGATCCTATACCTGAAGCTAAAATCCTATCAGTAAAAGAAAAGCGACGCGCCAGCGCTACAGTTAACTTAAGTTTACATATCGCAACACAATTGCAACAAACCATGCAAATAGAAGCAAATTTATTGAAACCTATCTTTGCTAGCTCAGATGGTGATAGTGATATCTTTAATTATTTATCGACCGAACTTGCTCAACCAGAACCAGCTATCTCGCCTACTTTATTTCACCAATCCTTACATAATTCAGCCGCTGGTTATTGGAGCATTGCGACTCGTTCTCATACACCCTCACTTAGTATTTCTGCTGGCGACTATACCTTTAGTAATGGTTTATTAACTGCAATGAGTGAAGTGGTATTGACACAAATCCCCACTCTCTATGTCGCTTATAACTTAATTTCTTGCGCACCTTTAGACAAAATAAATCCTATGCTCACTTGGTTTGGAATGGGATTAGGTTTCTCAACAAAAAAAATGCCGCAGACACTTGCTAAAATTACACTGAAATTAGTAGCAGCTAAATCAGAAACTTCTTTAGTTAATACTTCTTTAGAACCGTTACGCAAAGGCAACCCTATTGCTTGTTCTCTGCCCTTATTAGAACAAATTGCAAAAAGAGGCCTTACCGATATTTATTTGGATTACTTACCTCCTTATTCTTTAAAAATTAATCTAGAAGAATACTATCAATGATAATCAAAGAATTAACTAAACAACAAATTACTAACTATTTACCTCATCAAGGAAACATGTGTTTAATTGAACAGGTACAAACCTGGAATGATTCAACTATTCATTGCTTATTAACTTCTCATCAACAACTTGACAACCCTTTGCGTACCAATAATTGTTTGTCGACTATTCATGTTATTGAATATGCTGCTCAAGCTGCTGCCTTACATTTAGCCTTACAACATACAACCGAAATACCTAAAATTCATTATGGTTATTTAGCCGCTGTACAAAAATGTTTTATGGCCGTGCAACGTTTAGATAATATAGAAAAATCTTTACAATTAATCTGTAGCCAGCTGTTTTTAGAAGAACATAAAGGTGCGTTTTATGAGTTTAAACTCTATACTGAAGAACCGCTAGCAAGCGGACAATTTTTAATTATGCTTATTGATAAAAAGGATAAAACATGAGTAAAAAGCACGCGCTCATAACTGGTGGCAGCGGAGATATTGGTCAAGCCATTGCTCAAGCTTTAGCATTAACTAATAACTATCATGTCATTATTCACACTTATCAAAATCTTACTAAAGCTGAAGAATTAGTCGCTACGATTCAGCAACAAGGCGGTTCAGCTCAAGTTTGTCAATTTGATCTTGCTAATCCTGAGCAAATTCAGATAGCTTTACAAAAATTATTAGCACAAGCACCTATTCAGATCTTAATCAATAATGCAGGCATTCATGCTGATGCCCCTTTAGCGGGCATGAGCCCAGAAAACTGGCACCAAGTTATTGAAGTCAATCTAAATAGTTTCTATCACCTAACTCAACCTTTATTGCTTCCCATGATGGCTACACGCTGGGGTAGAATTATCAATATTTCCTCTATCGCTGCTATCACCGGTAATCGCGGCCAAGCTAATTACAGTGCCGCTAAAGCTGGCCTTCATGGTGCCAGTAAGACTTTGGCAATCGAGCTAGCTTCTCGCAATATAACAGTAAACGTCGTAGCACCCGGTATTATTGATACCAAAATGAGTAAAGCACAATTTAGTATCGAGCAAATTAAAGCCCTGGTACCTATGCAACGAGCTGGTAGACCTGAAGAAGTAGCCGCTTTAGTTTCATTTTTAGCTTCTGACAAAGCAAGTTATATTTCTGGTCAGATTATTTCTATTAATGGAGCAATGTTTTAAGTGAAATTTATACGCTACTTTGAGTTACATGATCAATCTTGGATGCCAAAGTTTCTTCGTCAAGGGGTTACCGATTATTTAAGCCAATTACTCAATTATTACCAACTTTATCAACCAGCTACCTTTTTATTAGCAAAGTTAATTCAAACAACGGGTTACAATAAGCTTATTGATTTTTGTTCTGGCAGCGGTGGAATGTTAATGGGCCTTCAACAAACATTACAAAAAGAGTATAACCTTACCATTACCATGGAACTAACTGACAAATTTCCCCATCCAATACTAACCACCAATTCCGACTTATCGATTTCCTATCAACCCTTACCAGTTGATGTACTACACACTAATCAACCTTATCATGCTATTCGCACTTTATTTACTGCTTTTCATCATTTCAACCCACAAGAAGCCTTCCAAATTTTATCTCAGGCGGTCAATAATAACGATCCCATAGCAATCTTTGAATTTAATGAACGCAGCTGGAAACGATGTTTGCTTGATTGTATTATTCCTTTTAGTGTTTTTCATCTAACCCCTAAAATAAAACCAACTTCAAAAAAACGCTTCATTTTTACTTATCTATTACCTATTTTACCTATTATGATTTGGTGGGATGGGATCGTTTCTAATATAAGAACCTATTCAGTGGATGAATTAAAGACTTTTGTAGCTAATCTTGAAGCCTCTCATTATCATTGGCAAATAGGCAAAGTACCGGCAGGATTACGTTTTTATCCTATTACCTACCTTATAGGCTGGCCAAAAGAGAAGAAACATGTCTAATTTTATCATTGACGCTAAAGCAATAAGTCTGCGTTACCCTAAAGAAGCAGTTTATGCTTTAAACTCTGTTTCATTAACAGTCGAAACTGGCAGCTTTTTTGGCTTACTTGGCCCTAATGGTAGTGGGAAAACGACTTTAATTTCTATACTCTGTGGACTTTTGGCAGCAACTGCAGGACATGCTCGGGTGTGTGGTTATGATTGTAAGCGGCAAATTTCAGCCATTAAGCCGCTTATTGGTTTAGCCCCTCAAAAAATTGCTTTATATCCCAGTTTAACTTTATATGAAAACTTAATGCTTTTTGCTAGTTTATATACGCTTACCTCATTGCAAATTAAGCAGCAGATTGAAAAATGTCTACAGATTGTTGAACTAGAGACGCAGGCTTATAAAAAAATTTATACTTTTTCAGGAGGTATGATGCGCCGTGCTAATCTAGCAGCAAGTTTATTACACAATCCTAAGTTACTATTTTTAGACGAACCTACCAGTCAGGTTGATGCTCATGCTCGCAATATGATTTTTAAAAGCCTACAGATTATCAATGCTTCTGGCGTAACTATTATTTATACCTCGCATTATTTAGAAGAAATCGAAACACTCTGCACAAAAACTGCTATTTTAAAGCAAGGTAAAATTATCGCAACTGACTCTATTACAGAATTGAAACGTCAGCATCCTGATAAAACAAGTTTTGCAGAAATTTATTTATCTTTAACGGAAAGTTAATGAAAAAGTTATTAATATTAATTTACAAAGATTTTTTATTATTATGGCGAGACAAGATCAATCTTGTTATTTTATTTTTGATGCCTATGTTTTTTATTTTTGTAATTACCTTACTTCAAGCTCAGCACTCAGATGACAGTAAAACTATTCCAATTTTACTAATTAACAATGACATCAACAGCTTACAACTACCTAGCAATCTTTTAAATAATACAAACTTTATTGTCAAAACGATTAACCCTAAAAGTAATCAATCCTTATTCTGGGCAAAAACCCAAGTTGCTAAAGGTTATGATAAACTGCTAGTGATTATTCCAACTAACATGGGTCAGCTATTAACAGCTAGCACTCAACAACAAATTGTTGGCGCCCATACTTCTTCCACACTTCCTAATATACAATTATTTTTTGACCCAGCTATTAATCCAACACTAAAAAATATTATAATACAGCAAATAGCTGCAGCTATTCGTAACTATCAAATGCAAACCTTAACAGAAATTATCAGTGAAGTATTAGGGACAGCTTCAATTAATATTAGCCAACTTCCTCTACCCTTACAAATACAGTATGCGGGAGCTAAAAGCTCAATTGAGCCTAATGCAGTACAACAAAATGTCCCTGCTTGGTCTTTATTTGGTATGTTTTTTATTGCCTTACCTTTAGCTAGTATTATGATTAAGGAACGTGAACAGGCTGTCTTACTTCGTTTTTATATGACTCCTATTTCACGGTTTAGTTTAATCTTTAGTCGATTCATTGCCTTTATTATTATTAATTTCCTACAACTATGTCTGATGTTCTTTATCGGCATCGTCATCCTACCCTTATTTAATCTTCCCGCATTAAACTTATGGAGTCATTTTGGAACTGTAAGCATTATAGGTTTGTGCTCAGCTTGTGCAGCAACTAGTTTTGGGCTATTCATTGGTACTTGGACTAAAACTATCGAGCAAGCTTCAGCTTTAGTGCCAATCTTAATTGTTTTAGCTGCAGCAATTGGTGGCATTATGATTCCAATCTATTTAATGCCCACTTCGATGCAAATATTTGCCTTATTTTCCCCTCTGCATTGGGGACTTGAGGCCTTTATTGATGTTTTAGTAAGAAATTCCAACTTACAACAAATTAGCTGGCCCTTAATGAAATTAATATTATTTTCAGCAGCATGCTATTTATTGGCCTGGTGGAAATTAAATTAACCTGGTTTGCTATCAAGGTAACTTGTTAAATTGATTAAAATAGGCCTTAGCTTGTTCGACATCTAGGCAGATTTGAACTCTTAAAGCTTCTAGTGATTCATAATGCTCTTCATCTCGTAATTTATGTAAAATATCAACTTCAACATGGCGACCATAGATATCACGATTAAAATCAAATAAAAAAACTTCTAACAAAACACGAGTTCCTTGAACTGTAGGACGAGTGCCTATATTTGCAACCCCATTCAAAGGCAGGTCATCGATACCTCGCATTTGCACCACATAAATTCCTAGTACAGGTGATTTAGTGCGGTGTAAAAATAAATTCGCTGTAGGAAACCCAATGGTGCGTCCTGTTTTATTACCATGACAAACTCGACCAGAAAGAGAGTATCTTCTTCCTAATAATTTTTCAGCAAGCGCTAAATCACTAGCTGCCAAGACTTGTCTTATGCGCGAACTACTTACCCGCTCATCTGCTATTTTAAATTCCTCACAATTTTCTACCAAAAAATTAAATTTCTTACCAAACGACTCTAAGAGCTCAAAATCACCCTCTCTTTGAAAACCAAATCTAAAATCATTACCGACAATAATATGTTTTACCTGTAATTGATTAATTAAAACTGTTTGTATAAATTCGTGAGCACGCAATTTAGCCATCTGCTCATTAAAAGTTATCACAATCACGTGATCAATAGCCATTTTTTGTAATAGCATTATCTTTTCACGAAGCCGTGTTAACCGCGCTGGCGTTTTGGCACCTAATAAAAATTCTAACGGCTGTGGCTCAAATAAAATTAAGACAGAAGGTAAATTTAATTGCTTGGCTCGTTTAATTGTTGTATTAAGCACAACTTGATGACCAAGGTGTAGGCCATCAAAATTACCTATCGTTACCACACTGCTTGGTAAAATTAAGGTTGAACCTAATCGATATCGATGTAATTGCATGATTTGCATCACTTTAGATTGTTTTTAATAAGAATTAATGACTAACCTTTAGTGTAATACTAATAATATTGATTACAAATGCATTTTAAAGTGGCGAACGCGCATTCCTGTTGCAAACAAAGCAATAATATAGAGCAAAATAGAACCAAATAATAGAAAAGCTAAATGTTCACAACGCCAGCGCACTGAATTATTTAACCAAGCTTGTAAATGTCCACTCTCCAACCAAAGAAAAATTGCAATCAATCCATTAGCTACTAATAATTGTACTCCAAAACGTAGCCAACCCGCTTGGGGTTTAAATATTTTACGTTTTAATAACAAATAAAGTAAACTACCCGCATTAATATAGCCTGATAAAGAAGTAGCTAAAGCTAAGCCGGCATGTTTTAAAGGAAAAATTAATATAACATTTAAAATCATGCTGCTACACATAGCAACGATACCTATTTTAACTGGTGTTTTAATATTCTTTTTTGCATAAAACCCAGAAGCCAACACTTTAATTAACATAAACCCTTGAATCCCCACAGCAAAAGCCATCAAACTTTCTCGTGTCATAAGCACATCAAAATTATTAAACTTACCATAATGAAGTAAAGTGGCTAGTAAAGGGCCTGCTAATAATAAAAACCCGATCGAAGAAGGCAAGCCAATAAGTAATAGCAACCGTAAAGCCCAATCTAAAGTTTTTGAATACGTGTTTTCATCTTGCTTAGCATCATTTCTGGATAAATGCGGTAAAATTACCGTAGCAATCGCGACCCCAAAAACACCCAAAGGAAATCCAGTTAAGCGATCTGAATAATAAAGCCAAGAAACACTGCCTGTTTGTAGAAAAGAAGCAAAAACTGTATCCAATAATAAGCTAACTTGAGAAACTGAAACCCCAAACAAAGCAGGCACCATTAATTTTAATACTCGTCTAACTCCAGGATCATGAAATCCCCATCGAGGAATAGGTAATAAATTTTTTTGCATTAAGAAGGGTAGTTGAAAAACTAGTTGCACAATACCTGCGACAAAAATTGACCAGGCTAATGCATAAATAGGGACAGCAAAAAAATGCGAAACCCATACTGCAGCTACAATAAGACAGACGTTTAACCAAACTGGCGTAAAAGCAGGAATACCATAACTCCCATAGGTATTTAATACTGCACTACATAAAGCTGTTAGTGAAATAAAAAATAAATAGGGGAAAGTAACTCTAAGCATAGCGGCTGCCATATGAAACCGCACTCCATCATGTAAAAAGCCAGGGGCAAAAATCATTACGACAACTGGAGCAAGCAAAACACCAAACATCATCACAAAAAATAATACTGTCCCTAAGCTACCAGTAATATGGTCAATGAATTCTTTAGTATCAGCTTGAGAGCGTACTTGTTGATATTCAGCCAATACCGGCACAAAGGCTTGGGAAAAAGAACCTTCTGCAAAAAGTCTACGCATAAAATTTGGCAATTTAAAAGCAACAATAAAGGCATCGACACTGGCCCCAGCACCAAAAATCTGTGCTACCAACATATCACGAATAAAACCAAGTACTCTTGATAACATGGTGTTACAAGAAACAATTCCTGTGGAACGTAATAGGCTTTTTTTCATGAGGGGTATCTTGCAATATTTATCAGAAAAATGCTAGAAAAAAACCTTTTTTATCAAAGTGATTTTAGCTAACTTATCTCTATCATAGTAAATTAATGCTCAACTGATATGATTTTATCCATAGCTTTTTACTTGAAGATAGTTTAAAATATAAACAATTTTTACTATATAAATAAGAATAAAACTCATTTCTAAAAGATTAATATGAATAAACAATTTGCTAACTTTTTAACCGAAGGGATTACTAATTTACGCATTTCTATTCCTTTGCTAATTACCAGCTTTTTACAAGGGTTAAGTGGCTTTACTGCGATTATGTTTTTGGCTTATGCTGGATCAAATATTTTAGCTGCTGCAGGATTAGTCAGTAACTTTTTTATCATGCTAACTACCCTCTACTGGGGATGCATTAGTGCAGTGAGTATTTTAGTGGCTCAATATGCCGGTGCTAAAGCAAATCGCTCCATTAACCTTGCGCTAGGGCAAGGTATATTCCTTGCCTTGTCCATTGCTATACCTAGCTGGTTAATCCTATGGGGAATTGATCATTTATTGTTTTTAGCCAAACAACCTCTTGATATAATTCAGCAAGCTTCCATTTATCTCTTTGCCACCAATTTAAGTTTATTACCTTTGGCTATCTTATTTGTTTTTGAACAATTTCTGATAGGTTTATCTAAAACCCGTTTAGTTTTAGCGATTAATTTACTGCAAATACCGCTAGAAATATTACTTTGTTATCTATTTATTTTTGGTAAATGGGGATTTCCTAAATTTGGTATTGCAGGAGTAGGTTATGCTTATGCGGTAGTGTTTATCCTGGCAGGGATTGCTATTGCTAGCTACCTGCTAATTAATAAAAAATTGGCACCCTATATTCGTAATTATTCTGCGTTCAAATTTAATTTTCAGTGTTATAAAGAATTAATCATCATAGGATTACCTGTCGCCTTAATGTTCTGTATTGAAACCTCATCCTTTGTAGTCATTGCTTTTTTGATGGCGAGAATCGCTAGCGCTGCTGTAGCTGCTTTTCAAATTACTTTACAGTTTTGCGATATTTCACTAATGTTAATTTATGCTTTTGCGCAAATAACTACTGTCAGAGTAGGCAATCTCGTAGGAGAAAATAATAAATCCCATATACTGCTTGTTGTTAAAGTAGGCCTTTGCTTATGCCTAATCTTGGGAATCCTAATTGCTTCAGCTTTTTTATTATTTCCAACAACTTTCATTCATATCGATGTTAACCAACATAATCTTTCTCCGGAAGTTATTGCTAATGCCTTAACCTTTTTCCCTATTTTAAGCTTATTCTTAATCATTGAAAGTTTGCGGTTAACTATTTACTCAGCACTTCGTGGCTTAAAAGATACTAAAGTACCTATGTTAATTAGTTTAATGACATTTTGGGGTATCGCCATATTAAGTGGCTCTTATTTGGCTTTTTACACCGCTTTATCTGCTCAAGGTCTATGGTTTGGCTTAGTAATTGGGAGTTTTAGCGCCACTCTTTTATTAATTTGGCGCTTTTACTATCAATATAAAACTGTGGATTTAATTAAAATCTTAAAAGAAATTTAATTCTTGAAAATGTTCGTTTATTAGGCATTATTTAATTTTATACGATTAAACAACTAATCCTATGCAGTCGTCCTTGCTGACAAGCCTGATCTTTAAGTATTCTTCTCATTTCTTCAGTTTCGCCTTCTGGATCGCGGTTCATAGCTGTCAGCAATGCTTCAGCTGATAATAATTTACTTCTAACAGAAAATCCAAATTCAAAAAACCCGACTTTCGTCAAATGACTATCAAGTGGCTTACTTTTCATTTCAGCAATATAGCGCTGTAAAATTATTTTTACAAAAGAATAAAGTCGATGTTTTTTTTGATTATATTCTTTTTGTAAGTCTTGAAGTATTTCAAAACTTATTCCTGAAAAATATAACAGCGCGCTTGGATTGGCAACATGTGGGCGAATATCACGATTGTGATTTTTGATAAAACGAATTTGCTCTTCAAGCGTTGCTTCTGCCATAATAGAGTTCATTTCAGTAACGTCAAATTTATTTTCTATTTTTAACATAGTAAAAAAGCAGGTTTCCCAATCCTTTGACTGTAATTCTAACAAAATGGCCTTTCTATCAGCAGCGGATAACTTACAAATTACTTTCAATAAAGCAGGTAACCTTACAGGATGATGACGAATTGCAATCATTAACCAATTTAAACCACTGTTGTTTTTTTGAGTAAAAATTTCCTGTCTATCTTCCTCTGGTAAAAGATTAATTTTTTCGAGTAGCTTAGAAATATCTGCTTTTTGGGAAATAGCTACCATTAAACAATTTGAACCCTCTACACTAACCTGCTTAAAAATACTTATTTTATCTTGTGAACTTAAACCACTTAGAACTGCAAAAGTTGTTTGTAAAACGTCAACCTGCTGTTCTGCAACTGCTATCATTAAGCAGTTCCAACCTTCCGTATTGGTTTGTTTAAAAAAGGCTGCCTTCTCGGCTCCAAATACTGCATCAATTACTACCAACAATTTAGCAGTAATAAAAAAATATTTTTCTAAAATTAATTTACATAATAATTGTTTTTTAATCGCAGTCCAATTTAAATCAATTACATTACCATCGCCATTGGTACAAAATATTTCTTCTGGGTTTAACCTTATTTCGAAGATCATTTCTAGTGTATCAATGAATTTACTGTATTGATCGTGAGTATAAAATCCTGGTTTTTTCTTTCCCGTATAACCAACTCTAGACAGAATATTTGTCATTCTTTCTATTAATGAATCAAATAAAATATGAGGAACATATTTACTTTCGAACTCGCTTTTCAAGGTCGCTCTAATAACAACACTACTAACTTCTCCACTATAAACATCTTCACGATTAATTGGATATATACCGTATAATTCTGAGGCAATGGTAAAAAAATTATTATGGACATGAACATCTATGCTACCCCTAGGTATTGCTCCATAAACAGTAGCTTCGACAATTCCAAAACGAATATCGTAAAGTAAATCTGTTAAAGTCCTAGAAATAGAAAAACCTAAGGCAATAAAATTAACCCGATTATGGAAACCCGGGGTGCATTCTGTAATACTATCTGTAATTTTAGTTTTTATAGCTTCTTTTTCATCAACTGAAAGTTTACCTAATTCTGTATCAAAAAGACCTAGCAGTCGGGCATAAATTATTTTTAATTTACTCTTTAATGCCTCTTTTTTGCAATAGGTCGCATCCGGCCCTAGATGCCTTACTAATTCAGTTTGAATAGCTGCGGGGAAAAGCTTACAAAAATTAGTAACCCAGGAATCAGGAAAATGATGTTCAATACTAGCAAGTGCTATCTCAGAAAGCTTACGCTTACCTAGGAGAAAACATTTTTTCGAATTAATTCCCTGTATAGTTGGCATAGTAAACAGCTTTTAATTATGGCAACAATTGTATAAAATTTTAACAAACTAATAAAATTTACAACTTTTTATTCAAATACTGTAAGAATCTAACTCAATTGAATGGAAATTATAGCACTTAATATACTTTATAGGGAGCAGGTTTTAATATTTCGTTGATCAACTGTTAATTTTTTCCGAAACTAAATTATTTATAAAATTTGTATAATTTATAGACAAAATAGAATGGGTTATAAAATTGAAATCCATTGACAGCAGTAGAAAAAACCGCCAAAATGCCCGGTCTTGGAGATAGTGCTAGAGAGTAGGTTGAGGAGAATTAAGTGGCTAATACTAAATCAGCAAAAAAACGTGCCATACAAGCTGAAGCACGTCGTGAACGCAATGTAAGTTTGAGATCAAAATTACGAACCTTTATCAAAAAAGTTCGCTTTGCTTTAGAAGCTGGCGACAAAAACCTTGCACAAACAAGCTTTAAAACCACCGTGCCAGTCATTGACAAAATGGCTAGCAAAGGGATTATTCGTAAAACTACCGCAGCTCGTTATAAAAGTCGTCTAAATGCTCGAGTAAAAAAACTCATTCAATCTGCCTAATACCTAATCCCCAGCAATAGATTTGCTGGGAATCCTTTAATATTATTTAATCAGTGTTCAACAGCATTTAATATCGCTAATCGGCTTGCTTCAGCAGCCATACTTCCTACTACACACTCATCTGCAGCAAGTGAGCCATTAGAAACACTGAAAACTAGATCGCCATCTACTGAAGTAAAAGCTGGTACAATTGCTCTTGCTAAACCACTACTGGCCATTTTTGATATACGAATTAACTCATCTTTTTGAAACTTTGCATTAGTCACCACTGCAATCAAAGTGGTGTTCATAATACCTGCTTGAAATTGAGAAACTTTTTTATTCCCTTGAATAATATGTTGCAGAGAATTTGCTGGTTTTCCTTGAGTTTGGGCACCAGCTTTAATGATACCTTTTTCATCCATTACATCTCCTGCTGCATTCACTGCTACAAAAGCTTGCACAACAATATCGTCTTGGGTAATTTGTGCTGCACCAAAACCTCCTGGCATAGCCTGACAACCAGCAACCAACTTACCCACAGTTGCGCCTGTTCCAACCCCTATTTGACCAGTTTGAATTTTATCGCTAGCTTGTTCACAAGCTAGATAGGCCTCTGAGGCTGATGGCCAAGCAACTTCACCACAATTTAAATCAAAAATACAAGCAGCAGGTACAATAGGAATTACACTCACCCCCACCTCAAGTCCACGTCCTTTTTCATGTAACCACTGCATGACACCCTGAACAGCTGTTAATCCAAAAGCGCTACCCCCTGTTAACATTAATCCATGAATAGAATTCACTGAAAACCCAGCCTGACAGAATGGTAATACTGAATAAGTTCCTGGCGCTGAACCACAAACCCAGGCGCCACATTTCACTGCCTGCTCAAATAACAAGACTGATAAACCAGTTTGCGCTGACTTATTAGTAAAATGACCTATTTTTAAATAAGGAAGTAATTGCATAACAATTCCTTAATCCAAAGTTGATGGATTTTGTTTTGCAGCTTCTAAAAAACTCATAATATCATTAATTAATTTTTTAAGATGCTGTTTTTGTAGCGCAGAAACATAATAAACTGGCCCTTGCCATTTTATTTTCTTAACAGTAGCTTTACAGACTGCTTGCCAATCTGCTTCTGGGAGCAAATCTATTTTGTTAAACATTAACCAGCGCGGCTTCTCAATTAACGCCGTGCTATATTTTTTCATTTCTTTAACGATAGCTTTAATAGCTTCTGCAGGCGAAGTATTATCAAAAGGAGAAACATCTACAATATGTAATAGTAGCTTCGTTCTTGTCAAATGTTTTAAAAATTGAATTCCTAAACCTGCGCCTTCTGCAGCACCTTCAATAAGACCCGGAATATCGGCTACGACAAAGCTGCGATGGTTTTCAGCTCGCACTACTCCCAAATTAGGGTGTAAAGTCGTAAAAGGATAATCAGCAACTTTAGGTTTAGCTGAAGAAATAGCTCTTATAAAAGTAGATTTACCAGCATTAGGTAAACCCAATAAACCTACATCCGCCAAGACTTTCAGCTCTAGGCGTAATTGTCTTGTTTCACCCAAACTACCTTTAGTGGTTTGCCTAGGCGCTCGATTAACACTACTTTTAAAGCGTGCATTCCCTAAGCCGTGAAAACCGCCCTGCACAACTTTAAATGGTTGATCTTTGTTTGTTACATCGCCCAATAGCTCATCGGTATCTTCATCATAAACTAGAGTACCTAAAGGAACCCTAATATATAAATCCTCGCCTTTACGACCACGACAATCACTGCCTTCACCTGGCATACCATTTTCTGCTTTAAAAATTCGTTGATAGCGAAAATCAATTAATGTATTTAATCCTTCATCTCCCACCAAATAAATACTTCCCCCATCACCACCATCGCCACCATTAGGACCACCTAAAGGAACATATTTTTCTCGACGAAAGCTTAAGCAGCCATCACCACCCTTACCCGCCTGAACTTTTATTTTAGCTTCATCAACAAATTTCATAGGAGCTCATTTTTTCTTAATCACAAATAAAAAAGCCCTGTCTAAAAACAAGGCTTTTATAAAACTTAGCTTAATAAATAAACTAGGCGACTTCTGCTAAAGGTTCAACCATCACAAAACGACGATTTTCCAAACCTTTACAACGAAATCTAACTACGCCATCTACTAAAGCAAATAAAGTATGGTCTTTACCTATCCCTACATTTTCACCAGGATGATAAGCTGTACCACGTTGTCTAATAATGATATTGCCTGCTTTAACTATTTGACCACCAAATTTTTTCACGCCTAATCGTTTGGAGTGTGAATCGCGACCATTGCGTGTACTACCACCAGCTTTTTTGTGTGCCATTGCTAAATCCTCTTATTACTCATTCCGCACTAAAGTTATTTGATATTAATAATTTTTACTGCCGTATAATCCTGTCTATGACCTTGACGTTTCATATGATGTTTACGACGTTTAAGTTTAATAATTTTAATTTTTTTAGCACGACCATGCTCAATCACTTCGGCTGATACCTTAATCCCTTTAATAAAAGGAGTACCCACCTTTATATCATCGTCTTTTGCAACCAACAAGACTTCCTCAAAGTCAACCTTTGATCCTGGTTCTAATGCTAGCTTTTCTATTTTTAAAGATTGCCCAGCTGTTACTTTATATTGCTTACCACCAGTTTTGATTATCGCATACATAGCTTATTCTCTTTAATTCTCTAGTCCAGAAAGGAGGCAAATTGTAGGCTATTCAGACACTTACCGCAAGCAAAAATCATTAAAAACTATGAAATTCTTAATTATACTTGACACTTCAGCCGCTGGCACATACGATTGCCTCTCGTTCATAATATATATTCAATAAAAATCATGAAGTTAGAAGAGATTCGAGCCTTAATTGCTGAGGATTTAGCAGCAACGGATAGGCTTATTTTAACAAAATTAGCTAGCGATATTCCCTTAGCCAAAGAGGTAGCTAATCATATCATTCAAAGTGGTGGAAAAAGAATCCGGCCTATCATTGGTTTATTAGTGGCCAAAGCTCTCGCTTATCAAGGGGATGCGCAGATTAAACTAGCAGCTATTGTAGAGCTTTTACATACTGCTACCTTGCTTCATGATGATGTAATTGATGAGTCAGAGTTACGTCGTGGTCAACAAACAGCCAACAGCAAATGGGGTAATGAAGCCAGTGTCTTAGTCGGAGATTTACTTTATGCCCGCTCTTTTCAACTAATCGCTGAATTAAATAATACAGCCATTACCAACCTTATAGCCGAGGCCTCTGGTATCATTGTAGAAGGTGAAGTATTGCAGCTTAGTCATTGTCACGACCCTGGAACAAACGAATATACTTATCTGGAAATCATTAAACGTAAAACTGGTCGTCTATTTATGATCGCCGCCTCTTGTATTCCTTGCTTGCAAAATAGCCCCATTGAAGTACAACAAGCTTTAGCTAATTATGGAGAAAATTTAGGGATAGCTTTCCAAATGATGGATGATGCTTTGGATTATGATGCTGACCCTAAAGAAACTGGCAAAAACTTAGGAGATGATTTAGCAGAAGGAAAACCTACACTACCTCTAATTTATATTTTACATTCAGGCAATTCCAAACAAGTTGAAACTGTTCGCAAAGCTTTAAAAACTCAATACTCTACTCATGACGTTACAGCTATTAAAGCTATCATCGATGAAACTGGCGCCATTGAATATACACGGCGTTTGGCAAAAGTTTATGTACAACGCAGTATTGATAGCTTAACAATTTTATCTCCGTCGCCAGCAAGAGACGCTTTAATTGCTTTAGCTGAAATAGCAGGTGACCGCAATAATTAACGGAGTGTAGCTCAGCCTGGTAGAGCACTGCTTTCGGGAAGCAGGGGTCGAAGGTTCAAATCCTTTCACTCCGACCAAGAATAGCTAAAAAATTATAGGCTTCTTATCTATTATTTTATAATGTCTTATTATTAAGTAAAGCTTAGGAAGAATCTACACCTTCGGGAATAAAATAAATAAAGCCACAGGTAAAAGCAGCATTAATCAATGCCGCCTTTATTTTTGCAATTAAATAAATTTTTTAAATTGATAAGATGAGTTTCTACAGTACGCGGCGATATAAAAAGAAAGTTACTGATTTCTTTCATACTATAGCCGCGTACATAATAATACAATACTTGAGATTCTCGTAGTGAGATTCCTTTAAAAAGCCTTGCCATAATATCAGACGATACTTGAGTTGACAGCCATGACCCTAAACCATCTTTAATATTACTAAATGAATTAAGAAGCTGTGTATAACCTACCATACCTATTATTTTATTTTTACTATCAAGCATAGGTCTCTTTTCAACTAATGTGGGAATTATTTGATTACTATGGTTTATAAAGGGCTCTACACGCCTAATGGTTTTTCCTAATAATACTTCTTTATCATCACAGCGATAATATTCCGCCATGTCTGCCCACGGCATCTCATAGTCTGTTTTACCAATATAATCTTTCATTAAGTCGCAACCTGAAGCTTGCAATAAATTATAATTGCATCCTTCAAATTCTAACGATTTACTCTTCCAAAATACAAAGCCAGGAGTTTGATTTATAATGGCTTCTATCATTTTTGCATACCTATTGTTATTGAAATGATAACTACTTTATTTATTATTACATTCTATATCTTGAAAACAGTATGATTAATTAAACTCTATAAATTTTAACCAACGTTTTGATCGGAGTAAATCAGTAATTTTACTGATTTACTCCAATGAAAATTCATAACATATTGATTATTATTAGGTGTAATTTGATTAAATTTCGCTATAACTAAAACAAAAAATCATTTTATTTATAGCCAACTGCTATGAAATCAGAAGAACTTTTTATAATGATCTAGATAAGATAAAAGATATAGACCAAACGGCTCATTAAATAACCTTTCTTCTTTTTACCTCAATAAAAATTTTCAAGTTGATTTTCATTGAGTTAATTATTTTCTTGGTCATCATCTTTTTCTAAATAAATTTAACTTACTATCTAAATTCAATTAAGCAGGATATTCACTTTGTTAAACTTATTAAAAATCACAGTAAATTAAGCAGCCCTAACTGCTTAATTTACCGAAACAGCCATAGCTTTTTCAAAACTAATCAGCTGTTGACTTAAGACTATAAAAACTGCATGTGTTTTATTTTTAGCATTTAGTTTTTTTCTTACTCTAAATAAATATTGTTCAACAGTAGTAAAGTCTATGTCTAGCTTTCTGGCAATTTCTTTGCTAGAAAAACCTTGGCTAGTTAGCTCAATCACTTGTTTTTCACGTTGACTTAAGTGTGGGTGTTTTTCGTTCATCGTAGTATCTCTTTATTAGTTGTTATCAATACTTTTAGCTGATTCAGAACACTGCTTACAAAGATTTTTTATTAAGTACTTTCTTTATTAGCAAGCATCATAAATCACCCCTCTGACCATCATTGAAGCTGGCCCCCAAAAGCTAGTTATATTTTTCAAATTATTTTAATTAGCTTTTAGTAATTTCAATATTACAGAATATTTATTCGAAATCAATACTTATATTCAAAAAAATTAACTTTTTTATTAAAAAAGCTATAAATCTAAATTAAATTGCTCGAAAAGTGGCCGCTCTTAAAGCCTTTTTATAATTATTTTAGCTATCCTTTTATAACCAATTGAAAAATTTTATAATTTCTTAAATAATGCGCTAGAAAACATAAAAAAGCTATCCGTTAAATTACCCTAATGAATAAAGATAATATGAACACATAGATATGATTAAAATTTACGCGATACTTTGAGTGGTAAATAACTTCTATTTTTTTATACTTCTATAAGACTTTCTTTTTAATACAAATAAATTAATTTATTTGCATAGAATAGGATTTTACTACCTATTTCAGCTAATTTAATTTTTTGATAAATAATGCAGAAATTAGAAAAGCTACCAAATAGCAACCCAATATCACAAAACAACCTTCTTGATAACTATCAGCATTAAGCTGACCATGCAAACTAATAATCTTACCTATTAGCGGTTGAAAAATTGCACCTGAAATAACCACTGCCATATTATTGAAAGCTATTGCTGTAGCTTTTACAGAACTAGAATTATTTTCTGTTACCACAGCAAAACTCAATGCTTGTCCAGCACAAGCCGCCCCAGCAATAAATAATAATACTGCCAACATCCAACTTGCCATGTGAATATTTACAACCAAGATAAAGGCTAAAAAACCCAATAGAGCTGATAAAGTAAGTGGGGTTATACGATTATTTATTGCCGTTGAAAACGCACCTAACAATGGGCTAGCTACCGCCAAACCTAACCACATCATAGAGGAATATAACGCGGCACTATTTGAACTCAGGTGATTAAATTTAATAAGAAACGGCACGCCCCACAAGGAAGCAAATCCTGACATAGGAGCCCATAATAAGCATGCATAAAGCGCAACATACCAAGTTTGATTATTTCGTAAAATATATTTTAAATCTAAAATAATTTCCGAAGTCCAATGATTTGCTTTTGAAATATATTTTATTTTGGTTTCATAATTTAAAGTTATAAATACTAAAAATGCTAGGCATAACCCCACTAAACCTAAAAATATAATTGTATCTCGCCACCCAAAATGAGAAACCATAATACTAACAGGCAACTGCCCTGAAACAGCCCCAAATGCTGCCAACATTTGTGTAATACCGGTTAATAATGCAAAGTACTTACTTTCAAAAAGATCAGCGGCAATAACTAATACTGAAACGAATGCAAAAGCTGAGCCTAATCCCATTAAAATTCTTGCTAAACATCCAAAATAAAAACTACTAGAAAATCCAAATAACAAAGCACCTGATGAACATATAGTAATGGCACACACTATAATTATTTTTGGTTTAAATCTATCAAAAAGCAGCCCGGAAGGAATTTGCATCAAAGTATAAGTATAAAAATAGACTCCAGACATGATTCCCAAAGCATAAGCACTTAAATTAAGATCATGCATTAAATTCGATGCCATGACACTAGGTGATACTTGCACACCCATTTCAAAAACCAGAAACATGGAAACCAAGCTATATAAAAGCAATGCTTTTATTCTTGCCGTGGTTTTCTTTTCTTTTTGCATACTAATACCTAATTTTATTATTAATTTTAGTAACGGCTTTTGATTTCTTAAAGGCTGATCATCTCACTTAATTTCAGGGCTATCAACTCGCTTTGTTGTTGATTAAGTAGCTACTTGTTTTAGTTATTTTTAACTTACTTTTATTATTTTGCTTAGTTTAGCCCTGATACTTTTTTAGTGACAGATCAGCCTAACCCGGTTAATCATTAACTATTTTAAGCATCTTCCTTTGTTTTTCTATAATTCAGAATTATTTTTCTGTAAACTTTTAAATATTGTATAAAAATATTCTTATTTTGCAATTTTACAGAAAAATAATTTCTAATCAAGAATATTTTTTCCAAAAACAGTGGAATATCAGTAAAAAAATTTGCAAAGCTAAATAAATACTTAAATTTGATTACATTTTGTCCTATATTTTATTTAATATAGATTTTTTTAAGGACTTTTTGAATATTAATTTAGTATGCTATAGTAATCTCCTTCTTAACAAAAGGTATAAGACATGGAAGCAGAACATTTAAATGAATTAGAGAAATTTGAAAACACCTTTCAAAATTTAACATATATTATTGAAAAAATTGATATAATTCAATCTATCATGGCTGATAAGCTAGGTCTTTCATTAAAAGATTTAGCTACTTTTTAATAAACAGCCTTTAAAATTAATCTGTGATTATTTTGAAAAATAATTCGAATTCCTATTACTTTTGTGCCAAAAATAGAGTATTATTTTCATAGACTAACAACATAAATATTATTTTATGACCACTAAAAAAACAGAAGAATTAGAGCATTTAGACAGCGTTTCTCAGCGCTTAAAATATATTGTTGATACACTAGGTGTTAAACAATCTCATATGGCTGAAAAATTAGGCGTTTCCCCTTCCGGCCTGCATTATATATTGAATAATGATGTTAAATTTTCAAAAAACGCTAAAAAAATCGCTGAATACCTTAATGTGAATGAGCAATGGTTAGCCACTGGCGAAGGTGATATTTACGAAGAAAACACTTCAATAAAAACCTATAAGATACCTGTCTATTACCCAGATCAATTAAAGCTTTTTTATCGTTCTAACCAAAAGGATAAAATCAATACTAATGATTATCTATTAACAACTACCGCTTATCCCAATAAAACAATTGGTATTTATATTACCGAAACTCATTTTTCCCCAAAATTTGAGGTTAGTGATATGCTGGCCTTTGAACAAATTAAAAACTTTCAAGATGGAGAAATCTTGCTTATTTATTTAGCTAAAGCTAACAATATTGTAGTAAAATATGCTTTCCACGCTGGAGAGGATCTCGTACTCATTTCTCCAACTGAAAAACCAATGAAACTATCTTATGAAAATGGTGATATAATAATTGGCGCTTATAGAGAATGCTTGAAAAAAACTCGCGCGCTTTAAGAAGGATGAAAAATGGCAAGAAGTATCAAAAAAATCGCTCATGATTTAATTCCATTATCAGATGCAGTCACTGAACTAAGTTCTATTATCTCGCAGTTATTAGAAGCAGTAAAACCTTACGCTCAATTTGAAAACTCTAAAGCTTCACAATATTTTGATGAGTGTGCCAAAGCTTCTCAGAAATTGGCTATTTCTTCTAAATTAATTAGAGAATACGTGCAGGAAGTTAATAACGAAGCTGATAGAGAAGGTATCTCTAAAAATTAATTTTTTGCTGAGATTTCTTGGTTGCTCTATCAATCCCACAGCTATTAATTAGTTAGCAGCTCAACCATAGCTTTCAAATGATGATCATCTGTACCACAGCATCCACCATAAATTTTAAACCCTCGTTTTTGCCCTACCGCTAATAATTCTTCAGCAAACTTATTAGGCTCATCCGCCTCTGGCTTATCTAATTTTAAAAGTTCTTTTGGCGACTTGACAGAACCATTTGCCTTAATGCCAATAATTCTAGCGTACTCCAAGCTATTCTTGCTTAGCGCCTGCATAGCAATACTTGGATGAGTACAACCAATAATATAACCTAATGGTTTGTGAGCAGTGCTTTTATCAATTTCATTTATTAAATAGGCTACTGACATACCATCTAATAAAGTGCCTGCTTTAGTTAACACAAAACCAACCGTATAATCACAGTTAGTTTTACTTGCTGCTAAAGCTGCTCCTATACTTTCCATGCCACCAGGCATCGCAGCAATAGAAATTATATCAACACCAATTTCAGCAATGGCGTTTATTTGCTCTTGATGGTATTCAACCTCTATTGCTATATCCTGAATATTATCTGGTGTAAACCCAGCATACTTAGGCCCAATTGGCGCAGTAATAAAAATAATATTTTTAAACGCTAAATACTCATCACGAATTGCTCGAACAAACTCTATGCTTTCTTTATTTATTTTATAAATATTTTCTAAATCAGCATCTATACCCAATCGCTTGCAATGTTCTTTTGAAGCTCTAAAAGTAGGTGCATTTAATATAATAGGTACTTGATAAGGAATAATAGTTTCTATATCTTTACGGTATAAATTAGCTAAAGCATCTCGCCCTTCTTTAAATTCAAGCAACCTAAAAATTGACATTTCTTTATCTAATTTTAAAGAAGTTCCATATTCAATTCGAGTCTCCATCGGTCCATCATAAAATAAAACTGGCTGGCTTTGCAAAACTTGACTAAATTGCATTATTAACCCCTATTGCTAACATAATTCAATTATAATTTTTATAATCCCCTATTCAATTAATTTATAGCTTATTATTTTATTTATACTTTTTTAAGTAAAATCTAATCCGCTAAATATAAAGGTACTAATTAATGAAATTAGTAATACAGAATATTATAACTCACCCTCAAAACCATAGATTTTCATCGCCGCTTCAGAATATCGAGTCCCTTGTGCTGGATTTAACTTATTTAAAAATAATATTTCCTCTGAAGAAAGCTTTACCTCATCCGCAGCAATGTTTGACAGGAGATTAGCCTCTTTAGTAGTACCTGGAATAGGAATAACACCTGGCTGATGCATAACCCAGGCAAGAGCAATTTGAGCTATACTACAGCCTTTTTTCTCAGCCAATTTTCTTATTTCTTTAACAATAGCTTTGTTTTTTTCAAAATTCTCTCCTTGAAAGCGTGGCACACTACGTCTGAAATCATTCTTGGCAAGTTGTTCTGCAGATTCAAGTTTACCTGTTAATAATGCTCTTGAAAGTGGACTATAAGCAACAAAAGTAATACCTAATTTTCGACAAATCGCTAATACACCGTTATTTTCTACATTTCTCGTCATAAGAGAATATTCAGATTGCACAGCCGCAAGCTGATGTATACCTTGAGTATAATGTATTAATACTTTATTAGCATTGGCAATAATTATAGGGTTAGCTTCTGATAATCCAACAGCTTTAATTTTATTTTCAGCCAATAACTCTGCCATAGCACGCATGGCTTCTTCAATTTGAGCACCATTTTCTGCAATTCTATGCAAGTAATATAGGTCTATATAACCAACAGAAGAACTTAACCGCGCTAGGCTTTTTTTACAACTCTCTTTAACATATTGATAGGAGTTATCAGTTCCTCGCTTAGTAAGATCATTTTTATCACGAATTATTCCACACTTACTTGCTATAATAATGTTTTCCCTAGCCACACCACTGTTAACAAGCGAAGCAACCGCTCTTCCCAACAAAACTTCATTGTCACCATAGCCATAAATATCTGCCGTATCAAAAAAGTTAACACCATTTGAAAAAGCTTTTTTAATTAAAGCAATCGCTTGTTCCTCAGGCATGGGATCACCATAAAACTCTGACATTGCCATACACCCCAAGCCCTGATTAGAAGCATTAAGATTAGTTTTACCAATTTTTGACACCCACTGTCCCTCTAGTTAATTCTATAAATTATAATACAATATTTTAAAAATAAGCTACTTTATATACTTATTAGTTATCATTTAAATTTATAACTGTAATAACTCCATCTTTTCTTTAAGTAAAATTACGTAAGAAGGTAGGTCAACTTGCTGAAGCTGATATCCGGTCGCTATATATAAATTCTTATACCCTTTATTGTACAAAACAGTTGCTAAATCAACGCCGGAAACTGGACAATTAATATTGTAATCTAAACAGATTTTAGTATGTCTACTATAGTTTTTTATTCCTTTCAATAACTGATAGGGAGTATGAAATATGGTAATATTTTTTCCTCTTGATTTATATAAATAGGCTAGCACATCAGAAAATTCCTGATTATCTTCCAGAACAATTAAGTCTACCTCTTTATTTTCTTCTATTGATAGACTAGTCTGAAGAAGATTTAATTTTACATCTGAAGCCAGTACTTTTGGCAATAACTTGACATTTAATAATATAGATCTTGTAATAATATCTTTATTTTCATAATGGCTAGTTACTAAAATTGCCCTTTCTATTTCAGTAATTTCAATTACATCTAAACCGTTCATACTTTGCTTAATTAGCTCAAAATCTGCCAATAATAACATTTTTCTTTTATCGGCAAATCCTTTGATATATTCTATACATTTATCAGCAGCACTGAAGTGTACTAATTTTAATTTTGGATTTTTTTCTACTACTGAGGTAAATAAGCCATCCCAAGCACAGTGGATTGAAGCATCATCGTCAAGCACAATAATACAATCATCAGCATAAAAATCTATACTATCAGTAATCCAAACTGGAGAAGGAACTGTTCTAAAAATAAAATTTATCTCAGTTCCTTTATTTAAGGTAGAAATAATTTTTAAATCAGCATTATATTGTTTTAAAATCTTTCTCGCATGAGTTAGACCAAAACCATGGCCAGAGGCTTTTTGACTTAAAATTCTTTCATTATTTAAAATTTGCTTTATAAGCTCTTCTGCCATCCCCTTTCCATTGTCAATAATCTGAATAGTAAGAGTAGTTTCATCTTTCATTAATCTTATTATTATTTCTCCACGACCTGCAATTGCATCAACAGCATTATTAATTATATTAGATATCATTCTTTTAAATTCAATTAGATTAGCCTGAATAAATGCAAAACAAGCATCTTTTATAAAACTATACGAAAATGTAATAGCTGATTTTTGATACTCTATTCGCTTTTCAGAAAGTACTGATAAAATAGCCGTTGAAGCCAAAAAAGGTTCAATTTCTTTACTTTCTTCCATTGGATTTCCATACTGGCTTAACAAATAATTAGCAATATCTTGGATTCTATTTGCGGCATCACGCAAAGCAGTACGCTGATTTTCTGGAACTTCTATACACTCTTTTGATAACATTAAAATAGCTGAAACTGGCGAACGAATATCATGAGCAACTTGCGTAGCAATTTGGCCTAAAGCTGCTTCTCGCGAACGATTTTCCACCTCTTTTAATAAAGAAATTATCTTTTCTCTTATTTCATTAATTTCTTCAGGCATAATCGCTAAGCTTTCAGACTCTATGTTACTTTTTCCATTTCTTAATAAGAAAAGTAGATTATTGATGGGGGCAATAAAAAGCTGCTGCGGAATTCTATTACCTAAAGGAAATAAGACCACAAAAATTATTGCAAATAATAACAAGATTAAAGTCAAATTGGTGAACAGGTTAGAAAACATTCCTTGCTCATATAAAAGCGGCCCAGTGACTATTAACACCCCTAATTTTGAATTATCTATATTAGTGATGGGATAATAAAAAACCCAAGAAAACGGAAAACGCCAAAATAATTTTCTTCGCAATCCAGCAGATGCGGTTTCTTTCCAAATAAATTTAATAGACACAGATTTTTGGTTTAATTCATCCAGCTTAGGCTGGATAGCCTCTTCATTTTGAACCAAAACTTGACTAATAATAAAAGTTTCTAAATTAGCACATTGACTTGCAAGATTAAGTTCTAGCTGATGTAAACTATCGAAAATATCATCAATAGCAATTGCAAATACAAATGAAATTGCCAGGATAAAACAAATCAAGATTCTATAACCAATGGCTTTTTTAATTTGGACCGACAGGTTAATGGAAATATTTTTATTAATTTTAGTTTTATTAAGTTTCAATATAAAACCCCTTTCTTTTTATACCGCAAATTTTGTTATCAACACCTCTCCCTGTGGAGTTAGTTGATAAATCGCATAGTACTTTAATCTAAACCAAGTTGGGTCATATTTTAATGCTTGCGTATAGCTATATAAAATTTTCTCTCTCATGCCCTGGTAGGTTTCAGGAGGAGGAAATTGAATAAGGGCTTTTACTACAGACATCACTGTTAAATAGAGCATAAACGAAACAGAGTCTACTGGCTCTTGATGATAAAGTTTATAATAGGCATTTTCAAATTCTTTATAGTCTAAGTCATTACTATCAAAAATAACCGGTCCTATACGGTAACTTTGATAAAGTAAATTGTCATTTTTACGAGGACGATCAGTCCCTTTATCATTCCAATCATCTTGGTTAGAAAAGAAAATAAGATTGCTTTTAGGAAAAGAAGCTGCAATATGCCTTATCAAAACACTATAACCATAGTAAGTAAAATTAAATATTACTACTATGTCTTGCTCATGACCAGTCATCAGTTTTTTACTATCAATAGAAGAAACATTATCCAAAATAAGTTTGTTCTGAGTTATCTTTGTAGCAGGAGAAATTTTATGATAAGAATTGATAAATAAATCGCTGGCATCTACACATTCTTTTGAGTCAATTTGTGTAATAACATAAATATTTTTTTGAGGATATTGCTGATGAATATATTGGCTTAACAAGCTCGACACTTGCACATCTGGCAAATTAACGCTATAAAAATTTTTAGGTAATGTTGTTAAGCTAATATCGGAAGCATAAGAAGACAAAACCATGGTATTAAAAATATAATTTTTGAGTAATAAAAATTGATCAGAAGCGCCTGGACCAATAATTAAATCTGGCTGCCATTCTTGCACTTTAGAAATTTCACTTAATACATCTAGCGGTCCAGCACCATAAAAAAATGGCTTATACACAATATTAATATTAGCTGCTTTGGCAACTTGAGCTGCTGCTTCTACACCAGCCAAGTAGTTTTTTTCATACTCTGAAAGCAAAGGTACATTCAGTGGCATTTCATTATAGGGTGTATCAAATAAAGCAAGTTTTATGGTTTCTACTTGTGCACAAATGTAGTTGTTTATCAGGACAAAAAAAATAATTCCTACCAAAATTACTATTTGTTGCTTTTTTATCACTGCTATACTCGTTAAATTTATTAATAACTAAACAGAAGATATTATCATAGCGTCAAGCAGGGTACAAATAGGATGATCTAAATTCTCTATCTTTTACGATCTTATAAATAAGTATCTAATAAGTATAATTAAACAAAATAGGCAAAAAAATTTTCAACCTGTGAAATAATGTGAAGCTAAATCTATATTATAAATTTAGTTTGATGGACCTGATGACTCTTCAGCCTCATTATCTGTTCCCAATACACCCTCTCCCTCTGATTGCACAACCAACTGTTCTGTTCTTAAACGCTGAAGCTTTTCTTGAATATCAGCATCAAAATAAGTAAATAGTTTCCGTGAACATAGTTCCTTTAATGTACTATCAGCCATTACTAGCGTGTAAGAAGAATCAAGAACTTTATCTAAAGCTACCGATAACATTTTTTTTGCTTCATTAATGTTAACAATATTATTTTTATCAAAATAATAATTAAGTACATATTGATCATTTGCTTTGCCTATCGCAGCAAAGAATTTAATAATGCCATAATAGTTTTCTACAGATATTAAATAGTCTAAGTGTTCAATTATTCTTTCAGCATGAGAACTATCCATAATTAAAGCACTTACTTTTTGCCCTGCATCAGCCTGATATAAATGTTGCATTAAATAAGAAGTAGAACCATGCACCACTTCACTTGTCTCAGCGTGAGAAAGATCATGTTGAGGGACAGCAGAGAAACGAGCCATCGGTGATTCAAGCTGTTGACTAGCTTCTTCTTCCTTGGCTGGAGACTTTTTGACTTGTTTATTGCGGTTACTTCGCCATGCTCCTATTTTTTTAGCAGCCCAAGAACCTACCTTATAGGTCGCCATTCCTATCCCTATTATGCTTGCAGCAGCTAATAAAGCCATGCCTACAGGAGGTATGAAAAATAAAGTTACTGCACCAGCTACAGCGATACCTGCCGCAATAAATCCTACTGATTTTAAAGTAATACTTTCACTTTTTTTATACATCTCTTTATACTTGACTTGCTTTTTACTCAATTTAGTCTTAACTTCTTGTAATGCTGTTTTTAGTCGCTCATGTCTTGCTTTCACAGTTTTAATTTTTTCAGCAAGTCTACCCATAACCTGTGAATTTTTAGCTTGTTGGCTTGGAGGTAAAATTTTACTTTTCTCCAATTTCTCACTTAAAACTTCTTCTAGATTATGTAACTCGTCTTTAGTATGAATAAGCTCTGCAATTAAAGACTTTTTTTGTTTTTGTAAAACTACCACTTCTCGTTTAAGCTTACCCCTTTTATGATAGTGATCTATCAAACTATATGCACTCACTGCAAGGCCAGCACCTGTTAAAGCAACAAAACCAGCAATTCCAACTGGCGGAATAAAAACTATTGCTAAAAATAATGCTAGGCCAATCCCTGATAAAGCCCAATTGACATTTTTTTCTTTTAATTTAGGAATAGGTTTACCTTCAATTTTACAAGCCAAATACATAAACGGGGTAAGAATAAAATTTGCTGCTCTAGCAAATAAACCTATATGCAGAGAATGCTCTAGGGTATTTTTTTCTAAAATTTTTTGGGTCAACATCAGTGTATCAGCAATGGTATAACCTGTACCAGCCGCATCTCTGACGATATCTGAACTTCCTTCTAATAGCTGAAAACTACTTACCCCATAACTTTCTTCGGAAGTTTCATTTCTAGGTTTTATAATCGATAAACCTACTCTAGCCTCTTTACTACTAATGGCATAACTATTAGCTTCATGCAAAGTATTATCTACCGCTACCTCCAGTTGTTTTAACAACAGATCTCTTTTAGGGCTACCTGCAGTAAAAAGAGTATAATTATGTAAGTTCGCAATGACTCTGGTTAATGCTCGCTTAATAATAAAAATCTGTAATCTTGTTAATTCTTTAGAAGATAGATCTGCATGGGAAGCAATAAAGCCTGGTAATACATTGCCCAAAAGAGTTTGTAATTGTTCCTGTATAATATTGGCATTAAGAGCTTGACCCACTTCATCAACTTGACCCATTCTCAATGGATCTTGGGAATAACTCTCCAAGACATGCTGCATTTGCATTTCAATATTGATAACTCCCGTCATATCAACCTCTTTAAAAATCTATCGTGAAGTCATTATCTAAGTATTTACTGCTTTTCCTGGATAATTGGTTTGAGTAACATAAAAAAAACAATTAATCCAACTATCCCAAGTATAGCATAACTAGCAGACAAGGTTGTTACACCAAAAGCAGCAAAAAAAGCAACTAACGCTCCTGTTAAAAATGAAATCAGAGTTTGACTACTACCGTAAAGAGCCCCAGCAGCTCCTTTCATCGTCGGGAAAGACTGCATGGCTCCAGCCAAAGTATTGGGCAATATAAAAAATTGACCTAAAATTGCAATAAAAATACCTACCATGACATGACTGACTGATAAAGCCCCTAAAAATTGTATTACTAGTAATAGCAGTCCCCCTATCAAAGGAAAAATAAACCCTATGGATAAAGTTCGATTCATTCCAAAAAAGCGGATCATGGTAGCACCCATAAATTTTCCTAACATGCCTGCAACTCCCACTATAACTCCTAACCAACCATAGGCTACGGGCGATAAATGGAATTCAGTTTGGAAAATAAAGGAACTGGCTGTAGCATAAACGATTCCAATGGAAATACCTATTCCAGCAATTAAAGTATAAATTAAAAAAGCTTTATTTCTGGCTATCTGTAGGTAATTGTTACACAAGCTATTTAAACGAAAAGCATGCGCATTAATATGTTGGTTAGTTTCTGGACAAAAAATGATATAAATAAACAAGGTAATAAGCAGAATAGCGGATAAAAGTATAAAATTAGCCTGCCAACCAAACCAATGTTGAATATAGCCACCCAAAGTAGGCGCTAATAAAGGTGATAAAGAGGTTAACATGCTAAAATAAGAACCAACTGTTGCAAGCTTATGGCCTGAAAGCACATCAGTTATAATAGTTCGACCTATTCCTATACAAGCAGCTGCACCAATACCTTGGACAAGACGACTTAGTAAAAAAATATTAATATGCGTGGTAAAAACTGACCATAAACTAGCAAGTGCTGCTATAGAAACCCCCATTATAATAATAGGTTTCCTGCCCATCTTATCAGATAAAGGTCCATAAATAAGTAAACTTAAACCAGCACCCAATAAATAAATAGAAACCGACTGCTGCATGTGGACTTTATCAGTTTGCATAGTCTGCATAATATAAGGCATAGAAGCCAAATGGAGGTCTATCCCCAGCATACCCGCAATACCCAGTGAAATTACTATGACTAATATTTTAAATTCTTCCCTGGTTATTCTATATTCAGTCACAAATTCCTCTTCATAAATATTCTCAACTACATAACAGTTAGGTATGATTAGTATAATAATCGGTAACAAAAAAATGAATTTCATCATGTATTCAAGCGCTTTAGAAGTCAATCACCTTACCAAAATATATAAAAATGGTTTTACCGCTTTAAACGATGTCTCATTAACCATTCAGCAAGGTGACTTTTTTTCATTACTAGGACCTAATGGCGCTGGAAAAACCACCTTAATAGGGGTCATTACGACTCTCATCAAGAAAACCTCTGGTACAATAACTATTTACGGTCATGATTTAGCGCAAGAAGAGTTTGTCGCTAAACAGATTTTAGGCGTAGTACCCCAAGAAATTAATTTACCTGCTTTTGAAACCTGCTGGCAAATATTAATTAATCAAGCCGGCTATCATGGCATTCCAGTTAAAGCTGCTAAAGAAAGTGCAGAACAATGTCTTAGGCAACTCTTTTTGTGGGATAAGCGCGATAGTCAAACTATTGCCTTATCAGGCGGCATGAAACGTCGCTTAATGATTGCACGGGCCTTAATCCATCAACCCAAACTACTTATTTTAGATGAACCGACCGCTGGAGTAGATATTGAAATACGGCGCTCCATGTGGCAGTTTTTATCTGAATTAAATCGAAATGGCACAACTATTTTATTAACTACTCATTATTTAGAAGAAGCTGAAAACTTATGTAATAAAGTTGCTTTAATTAATCTCGGCAAAATTCAATACCAAGGTGAAATGAAGCAATTTATTAGTCAATTAGAAGTTGAAACTTTTGTATTACAAATAGCAGAAAGTTTAACTGGCTTACCTTTACCAACTACCTGGAACTGGCGCTTAGTCAATTCTCAAACTATTGAAGTAGATCTTCCTAAAGAAAAAACAATTAGCGAGCTTATTGAATTTTTACACAGTAAAAATATTACGGTGATTAGATTAACTAATAAGTTCAACCGATTAGAGGAACTCTTCATTAATCTTACTAAACAGGTAGCTCATGTTTAAAAATTATTTGATAGCCTTAAAAACACTGGCTTTTAAAGAATGTTATCGAATATTACGGATTTGGACCCAAACTATTGTGCCACCCGTAATTACCATGATACTTTATTTTTTAATCTTTGGTCAGTTTCTCGGAAATCATATTGGCATGATCGAGGGCGTTACTTATACAAGCTTTATTACCCCTGGATTTATTATGATGTCCACAATTACCAATACTTATGCCAATGTTTCTGGCTCTCTATTTATGAATAAATTCCAGCGTTCTATTGAAGATTTATTAATTGCACCCGTCCCACCCACTGTTATCTTATGGGGTTATATATTAGGAGGGCTATTTAGAGGTCTTTTAATTGCATTAATTGTAACGCTTGTTGCTTGTTTTTTTACAAAATTACAATTTACTCATTATCTTATATTAATTTGCACCATTTTTTTAACTCTTATTGCTTTATCCTGCGCTGGATTTATTAACGGCATGATTGCAAGAAAATTTGATGATATTGCTTTAGTTCCTACTTTTATTTTAGTTCCTCTAACTTATCTTGGTGGTGTGTTTTATCCTATCAATAATCTAGCACCACTGTATTATCATATTTCATTATTTAACCCCATTATTTATATGGTTAACTTATTTCGTTATGGGATGTTAGGTATTACTGATGTCAATATTAATTTTGCTCTTAGTATTCTATTAGTTATAACAATTGCCTTATATTTACTAGCTTACTGGATGTTTAAACAAGGCATAGGGGTTAAACGTTAATATAAAAATAAGTTATCATTTATTAATGGCCATAATCAAAACAATTAAAATTATTTTTATATTACTTATGCTATATCATTTTTATTTCTTGGTTGATTTTTTATCTTTACCTAATCAACCATTTATATAAAGTACTAATTTGATGCCTTTGTTTAGGTCACCTGTTAATTAGAACTTGTTGAATCTAATTTTAATAATATATGAACCTTCAACCACTATCCAAATGGCAACAATAAATCAATCTCTTAATCTCTTCTGAATTTACTTTTTGTATAAATTTTCCAGTATCGCTGTAATAACGACACAATACGTTGACTGCTTTGGGTTTCTTCATGTTAAGCTGATTTAATAATTTATCAATTAGCACTGCTGTTCTGTTTTCTCGAGGGCACATAATTGCTTTTGGAATTCAGGATAATTCATATCCAGCAAGATATTAGTCATTTTCGACAGCATCCACTATTTCTTGAAAATTATCTCGTCGTGGATTGCTTTCTGCCCATTTGATCGCTTTATCAAGATGCTCCTCATTATTCCCAGCATAAAGCCATTGTTCATTGTCAGGAATAAATTTGCCTGTCTTAATAACCAATGTGCCATTCTCTAATTGGCAAATTTGAACCAACTTGCTTAATAATAGTTGTATTTGCGTGTGCTAACATAATTTCACCTTAAAATAATAAAATCCTATATTCCTACTATGGTATTTTTGTGTAAATTTGCTACTTTTTATGTTTTTTAATAGGTTATTTATTGATTAATAAAGGTTTTTTTAGCTATCAGCCTATTTTGAGCGTTGTTGAATAAATAGCTGCGTCAGCGGCATTCTAACCTTTTGAAAATATGATTAAACACCATTATGATTGTTTTGCTAAAAATAATCTGGCAGGAGGGGCTCCAAATCATGGCCAAAAAGCTAGCTTACCTCATCCGCAACTGGTCTGAGTATAACAAAGCTTTGGTTAATCGGGGAAACCTTACAGTTTGGTTTGATCAAAATAGTACTAGTGCTTGGCATAATATTAACCTAACGAATAAACGTGGTCGCCCACAGGGCTATTCTGATCTTGCGATTCAGTGTTGTTTGACGCTGAAAATGGTATTCAAATTACCTCTGCGAACAACACAAGGGTTCGTTGATTCATTACTCCAATTACTTGACCTGCCATTGTCAGCACCTGACTATTCATTACTGTGTAAAAGACAAAATAATAACTATAAAAATGCCATCTAAGGAAATTTGGTATGTCAAAATCCGAAAAAGTCTACTTAGTTAAATGATGTTGGTAGAAATCCGTTGTTTTGATTGATTTATTTGCGCAACAACGCGCCCCCTAAAACACACGTAAATTCTTGATTTTATTGGTGGGCCATGTAGGGATCGAACCTACGACCAATTGATTAAGAGTCAGTTTTATAACTCGTTTTATCTACTTCACAACATACTACATAAATTTTATATTTCAATTATTTATCTCATAAATAATATCACGATAAATTTAATTGGTTGTCTAATATACATTTTTAAAATTCAAAAATTATCTTTAAAAATCAATACATCAAATTTTTTTATTAGACGCCCAAAGGAAGTAATTTATGGATAACAAAGAAACAGTAAATATACCACATCGAGACCACCTGAGCCAATGCTGTAAAGCTATTTTAAAGGTCTGTGGCCATACGACTGTGTACTATGTTTGTACGGCTTGTGATAAGCCTAGCGATCTGTTGAGTTGGAAAAAAGAGGAGAACAAATAATGCCTTGTCATGATTATGGCTATTTAGAATGGCTTAATAAACAAAATGAAATAAAAAATACTAATGAAGAAATTAATGTAGATTTTTCAGCGCTTCAAACATTGATTGAACAATTAAAATTTAGAAATAACTTATTAAGCCAATTTCTTTGTATCACTTTTAGCACATTAGAAAATATTTCTGGGCATGAAAATATATTTAATGTTTTACCAAGGGATATCATTGAATGGTGGGCACATCATAAAAAATGTGAGGAAAACAAATGATGACTTTAAAAGACCTACAAGATTTTATAGATGTACAAGCTGAAGATCCAAATTTATGGCTAATAATAGATCCTACTCCATCAGAGGCTTATTTGCAGAAGGCTTTGAGACAATTACACATGATAGTAGAAGATTTTATTGAGCAGGAAGAGAATAAATAATGATCTGCAAACTCTGGCATCGATGGTTTTATTGGATAAAACTTTCTGAATGTGAAACGCATGGAATTAGTAATGTTTTATTATGTCAGTTTTGTAAAGTTAAATGGAAGGGTAAATTTATTTGCTACAAATGCGATAGAGTATGGTGCAAGAATTTTTTAAAAGTAGATTAAATGACTGATAATATATGGATAAAATGTAGTGCTCGTCTTCCTCTTCGTAATAAACTTGTTAAAGTAAAAAGAGTTAATGGAGATATTTTGTATGCTAGATTACAATCAAAGACCTATCCTTTTTGGGAAGTAGATACTTCTTTGCTAAAAAATAAAGAAATTGTTACATCCGCTATAAATTCTTATATGGGAGAAATTTCTATGCCACTATCTATCACTATATATGATGTGATCGCCTGGAAAAAATGCAAAAAGGAGATTAAATGATAAGAATATTCATAGCCAACGAACAAGATGAAGCTGAAATACTTCATCAAGCCCCTAACATGCGATCTGCTTTATGGGAAATTAACAACCAATTAAGGAGGGTTCATAAATATGAGGAATGCCCTACACATTTAAAAACACCCCAAGAAGCTTGGAATTATTTAAGTGAACACATACTAGAACTGTTTCATGAGATATTAAATGACGAAGGGGTTAAATTGGAGTGACTAGAGAACTTAAATTTAGAAATTGGGATGGTAAAAAGTTCTATTATTTTGATATTAGAACCAATACTGATATTTTATTATCTCCTGAATGTTATAAATTTTATCCCCAGGAATACATCGGTCTTAAAGACAAAAATGGAAAGGAGATTTATGAAGGAGATATAGTAAAACGTACGTTTTACAAAGAACACCTTTCAATATTTCTTATTAAATATGGTGTATTAAAGAATTGCGGCGACTGCTTTTCAGATAGTGGATTAGGATTTGATTTAAGTGGTGGAGAAGCAATTTGTGATGAAATTAATCCCAATGAATATGAAATTCTAGGAAGCATTTACGAAAACCCAGAGCTGATAAAGGATAACAAATGATTTGTTAAATATTACTTAACCGCGTTCAATGTTAACAAATTGATAATTATGTAATATATTTTATTAATGTGTTAAATAATAAAACATAAAATGTTAATTGTTTTAGGATAACAAATGAAAGTAGAAATAATATCTGTTTTTATTAAAAATGAGAACTTAGAATTTACTTATATTTATAATTATTTAACTGATAAAAATGTATCTATTGTAGATAAGGATGAAGAAAGTTTTTTAAAAAAATCTCTTAATAATTTAGGGCTGAAAGCTGATAAAAAGGAATTTTATAGTAGTGAAGATTTTAATTCTTGGCTAGACGAAAACATAAAAAGGGATAACAAATGAAAGTAGAAATCATAGAAGCCTATCTAACAGACGAGGATGTCGAAGTAATGTATGTTTATAATGAGGAAAATGATACCTCTTGTTGGATAAGTATGAATTGTGAGAAAAACAATAGTATAAAAATCGCTCTTAATAGAATTGGATTACAGAAATATACATTTAAAAATATGGTAGAAATGCTTGCATTTATATCCTTTAAGGATCAATTACTGTCACCCGAGTAATTGCATCGAGTGTCTTGGTTAAACGATCAATTTTATCTTCTATGTTTTCTAGCTTACTATCCATTTCTGATTTAGAAACTAATTCATTCATTCTCTTATAAACAAATCCAATTAGAATACCAAACATAATGATCATAATCGTATCTGGCATGAGCGATAATAATTGAAAATAGGTCATGAACGATCAGCCTTTAATAAGTTTTTCTTGTCATAGCTTCTGCTACCCACATAGCCTAGATAGCCGGCCCCAAATAAAGCCCATAGGCCTTCAGGAATGGCTTTAAGCCAGTTAGTCACACCTATCTCAATATTGCCTGCAATCGTTGGATTAAAGGCGTATATAATGCCCATAGGAATGGCGGCTAAAATCATAATGTAGATGACGTAGAGAAACGCGGGTCTCGCTCTGGAGGTCCATTTATCACTACTTTGCGCTTCTGCTACAATCATGTTCATTTGAGCTTCAAGACGCTTTAATTCGCCTTGTTGCTCGAGGGTTAATAGCGCAAGTTTTGCCTTTTCCTGGTCTGCTTTATCAGGAAATACTCGCTCTATTAATGTATTTCCTAATGTTAACAAAGGAGCGATAAAATTCAACATACTTTACTCTCCCAATACGCATAATCAATCGGCTTTAATTCTGGTAACACGCGTTTGCACCATCCTTTGATAGCCTTCTTATACAGCGTAGGATTTTTAGATTGTAGACTCAGATAATGGGTAAACTGAAATCCGTTGAGTGCCCCTAAAAGATTGGCTTCATAATGTCTACAAACATCATTAATAGCATTAATAGAGTGAGATCCAATTATGCCATCTACTTTGAGATTGTAATCAAAGATATCATTTAAGGTACGCTGGATTAAATTACCGGCAGTTATAGGACCCATATTAACCGCCGTATCAAATATTTCAGAAGCGATATACCAAGAGTTTATTTTTTCACAGCCCATTTTATTCCAAAAAGCTTTCCAATAAATATAAATAGCATCTTCTTTGGTAAGCTTTTCCACATCCTTATTAAACATGATAGCTACTTCTTCAGTAATACCATATTTGGTTTTACCCCCTGGGTCCCAGCTATGGTTAGAAAAATAACCCTCTTTAGCTAACGTATGGTCCACAGCATAAAGAAACGCCGGAGAATACTTTTCTGTCATTTAAATACTCCTTGAGTGCAGCAATAGCCTCATCAACGCTATAACAAACATGCGTTGCATATCCCATTTCTCTCATGTTCTCACCAAATAACTTTTGCTCTTTCGTAAGCTTATTTTTCCCTGCTTTAAACTCGATCCAAAGCCCATGGTAACCACAAGAAGGAATAGCTACAAAGATGTCCCACACTCCTTTGGTAACACCTTGCGCTTTGAGCTTAACCGCTTCCCTGATTTGACGACGACCTCCGTTAGGAATAGCGAACACAAAAGGTCTAAGGGCATTGTGTAATTCAAGCCATTCAAAAAACGCTTGCTGATGCTTAGCTTCGGTATTACTTCTTTTTTTTTCGCATCTTTTTAAGAGTTTCAGCTAAATGCGCCTCTTTCGCTAATAATTTGTTTTTACTATGGGTAGCTTTTTCCAGTTTTTTTGCCGGAATATTATCACCCTCTTTTACTTTTAATTTCTTTCTAAGTGCACCAGGTCTTTTTATTGCATCCTGAATCCACTTCTTTTTCTCTGCCATTTTTTTACCCTCTTATTAACCCTGTACCCATACACCGGTTGTTTCACAGGCCCAAATAGTGCCATCACTCTTCATATTAAGTCTTAAACCAATTGTATTGGGGCTTTCAATATAAGCACCAGAAGAGGTGCCAGCATTCCAAATAACAGCGCCTGCTGTTAATACACGAATCTCGCGAGGTGTGACTGCATCAGAGACAATAAAGCTATATTCTAGTCCTTGCGCAGCCGCAGGCAGTTGGAAATAAGTAGTAGCGCCAGCCCCGGCATTTGTAAAAGTATAATTATTCTGAGCAGTACTAATCTCATAAGGAGAACCAACACCATTTGTCGCATTTTGATATTGCCCCAATGAACTTGGTGAAGTAGATGCAATTATGATAGTACCAGCACCTGGTGTAATTGTGATATTGTCGCCCGCTGTTAAAGTCGAAGCCACAGGATCTGCTCCAGTACTACCTATTAAAACCTGGCCATTGGTTAAAGTAACACCAGTAATTGCACTCGTAGCTTGGCCTAACAAAATACCATGATTTGTGAGGGTTTCAGCCCCAGTTCCCCCTGCCGTTACAGCAATGGCTGTTGCATCCCAGGTACCACTTACAATAGTCCCACAGCGTGTAATATTATCTTGTACTGCAGTAGGCAATGTAGAAGAAATAGAAGGAACACCAGAACCATTTGTAATTAAAGTACCATCATTACCACTTGTTAAACCGCTAATTGTATTAGTAGCCGATGAATAAAGGAGTTGGTTAGCTGTTGTGGTCGCAGGATAAGTGGCTGTTGACCAAGCAGGGGTTGTACTAGATCCAGACAATACTATTTGATTAGCCGTTGCAGTCCCGCTTAGAATGCCTAAAGCAGTTGCGCTACTGTAAACAATACCGCCATTACTGGCAACTAGTGAGGCATTTGTACCTCCATCTGCTAATGCAATATCTGTGCCACCAGCTCGATAAATATAAGCACCAGCTTTAGTCACACTATCTGATAAATTCATAGTAGGCGGATCACCTGCAGTTAATGTGCCAAAAATAGTATACGTTGCGCTATCAGTATTATAAGCTGTTAATAATAAGGTCGAGGCCAATGTGGTAGAGGTTGCAATATTACATCCTCCAGTAGATCCATTTAAAGAAGCTACATTAAAGAAATCAAAATCATTAACATCTAGATCAGCGCCCAAGGTTGGTGCTGGATCTTCTGATAAAGAACTTAAAATGGGCAACCCACCAGCACGTGTTACTGCGCCTGATAAATCAAAAGTAGGTGTGTTATTAGCTGTTAATGTACCAAACGTTGTATAAGAAGCACCATTGACATCATAGGCTTGTAATAAAAATGTATTACCCGCATTGACATCTGTTCTTATCCCTCCTCCAGTTGCCATTGTAAGAGAAGTTGGTTTTGTTATCGCACCCGTTAATGCCGACAATGTTGTAATAGCGCCACCCATATAAGTAGCTGCTTGTGACAACGTTTCTTTTTTTGTAATACCGCCTTGCACGACGGGAAATATATCAGTACCTGCTGCTGTGACAACGGCAGGAAGACCACTAATTGCTACGGTATCTACCATATTTTTAACCTTCTGTTACTAAACTAATCCCACTTTCTGTGGTAATACTTAAACCATCTTCTGTAATAATAAGCAGCTGCGTTCCGGGTGCAGGCGGTAATCCATATTCATTATTTTCTGAATAGAAACTTGTGACTAATGGATTTGATCCACTTGTTATACCAGGCGCCCTAGGACTGGAAGACATACATCTCAACTCCTAAATACGCTGTTGTATTTGCAGTAATAGCACTGACAACTGTTCCACCCGGAACTCTTCTTACCCCTGGATTTTGACAAGAAAAAGTAGCAGCAAAAGTATTTCCTGCAGGAAGCGCAGCCCCAGATGCAGCATCAAATGCTATCCAAATAGAAGCACCTGGTTCAATTGAAAAAACCAGGTCCCATAGAAACCCACTATCACCGGGCACCGTAAAACTTGCTGCAACATTCGCATCAAGATTTACACTTACTATGTTCTCGCAAGGTAGTAATCCATAATTTACATACCCGTTGATATCTCTTGTTAATATTGATTTAGTCATTATAAGCCCCTATCGTTAAGCAACCCGTTGTAATAAGCCAGAAATGACTATAGAACCCGCAGAATAATCGGCCGCCCCACCAGAATACTTAGCAACTAAGGCAACGCCTGCTGCTGTCGCAGTATTAATTGGTGCAGAAGCTGGAAATGGCAATGCAGCTGCAATACCCCAGCCATTGTTAGTCAAAGTTCCTAAACTTGCAGCCGGTATTACTGAATACTCTGTCGTGTTATCAGTAATTGATAATAATCTATCGCCGCCACCGCCAGAGAAGTTAGTGCCGCCTGAGTTAATCCAAAGACCAGTAATAACATATTGTTTAGATCCACTCGATGCTAAGAGAGTTACGCTAGCGCCTGCAGCTAACGCAGCTGCTGTGACAGTAATATCAAATCTTACTAAATTCACATTCGCATCAGGGGTTGCAAAACTTGTATAAAGCACTCTATTGGCAACGACATCACTGTCAATTGCTAAACCTGCAGTCCCACTTGCTGAAATCATATTACCGCTTACTAAGGCAGAAGGAGCAACCACAAAATTAGCAGTTGCTGCTGCTGGATCTGGAATACTAATAATACTAGCTTGTCCCATAGCGACATTGGAGATAGTAGTAACAGTATCGCCAGTATTATTAACCGCTGTTAAAACTAAACTCCCTCTTGCTGCAGTTGCTGGATAAGAATAAACACTACCCGCAGCTCCACTAGAACCTGCTAATACGTTTCCTGCAACAACTTGTAAGTTATTCGCACCACCAGTAATGTTAATACCTGTTGAAATAGATTGTGTAGAAGCAGCGCTGGAAGTTAATACAAAGTTTGAAGTAGCAGCCCCTGGATCTGGGATAGAAATAGTGGATGTTTGCCCCATTGCCGCATTAGAAATAGTTGTTACTGTATCACCAGTATTGGCAACGGCAGTAACAGCTAAACTACCTTTTAAGGCAGTCGCTGGAAAAGAGATAACTGAGCCAGCAGTGCCTGATAACCCTGCTTGTAAACTACCGCCATTAATAGCCGTTGCAGCATCATCATTCACAGTGCCAGCAGTATCAGAAAACACAGCAATATGGTTAGCAATCACAGCAGCACTAGCCATAACTACTTTTGTTTTAGCAGCATTAGTTGGTGAATAACCTAAATCATCAAGCGATCCTTCTGTGCCTGTAAATACAGCAAAGTTTCCACTGACTACAGGAAGTACGACATTGCCGCTATTAGCAACCAAGCTAATATCGCTGCCAGAAATAGATACTTTAAAAATATCTGAATCATTGCTAGCGCCATAAGAACATTTTGCTAAATCATCCGCATAAAAAGAAAATCCTTCTTGCTTGAATTGATTAAGCCAACCAGTTGTTGTAATCGTTGCAAAAGAATCGGTTGTTTGAATACTGATAAGACGCGGTCTTACACCAACCTGTCCTGGGGTATCTAATTGTATACTTGTTGTCATTTTATTTTCCTCTTTTATGTTTAAAATTAATATTTAATAACCGCATTTAAATAAAGGTTTATACCTCTTGATTCATAACCTCCTGTAGAACCGGTTTGGGGGTCTTCAGTAAGATCACTTCCAGGAGCCGGTGCTTGACGAGCACCCGCATTCCCTATAGTCGTAAATTCTGTTGAACCACTTTCAGGAATATGATAGTGAGAAATATTCTCTGATAATTGAAAAGTACCAATCTCATCGCCTATGACACCTGGTACCATAGACCAACGCGTTGCAGCATCTGGATCAATGGCTGCACCGTTATCCCAGGCGCGAATAAAATATCCTCTTGCATCAAGAACAGAGTAAGAATAAGAATTGATAGCTATTTGAGTAGCCAGAACTACTTGAGCTGCCGTATCGCCCGTAATAATTGCTACTTTAATTAATATGGCGTCTGCAACAACGGGCGCATCGCCGGCGCCATCTTTTTCATACCAGATTGCATATTTTTGCGGTGTAGTAGCAGTTGCGCTATAGCCTACCCAATAATCACTAGAACTAATACTTGCAGCTGCATTTAATGTAAGATCGTAAACAGCCCAACCATTTAATGCTTCACGGGTTTTTTGAGCGACAATTGCATTGCTATCTGTCGATAACACCGCAACTTTTATGCCAGTTCTTCCAGCAACAGCCGGATCAGCCCCAGCCCCATCTAAGGTATACCAAACGTAATAATCAGTTGTTGTATTACTAAAATAAAATCTTTCTCCACCTGCTAATCCTGCAATTACACAAGTAACTGAATTAATAGAGGCTAATAATGAACTTCCTACTTGAATTTGAGCCACTGTAAAAGGAGAAGTACTTGCTTCGGCGGCTGCATTTTCAGCGCCAAGCACGGTCCCTACAATAAATAAAAGATTGGATTCTCTAAGATATGATTTAACTGAATATCCCGCATCGCCTGCATGCACTACTTCTACAGCCGAGGCAATAGGGCTTCCTGCGCCATTAGCCGGCGTTGTGACAGCCCCTAAATAGTTATTGGTAAGTCTAAATAACGATGAAGTTAATCCAAAAGAAGTGCCATAAATTGCTGTGAAATAATTCTCTCCTGTACCATACATTGGAATATTAGTCGTGGTAGATTCTGGTAAATATTTTGATTGCAATCTAGAAAATGGAATACCTAAATCAGAATATTCACTAGCAATATATTTAGCGCCATTGGCTAACATTCTATTGGTAGTAGGATGTAAATTATCTACATAAATACTGGTTTGTGATTCAAATATCACATCTCCTATTTCTGAATCATCCCAGACAAGACCTTCTTTTGTTAATCTTGGTACTAAATATAAATCAGAACCATCGGAAGCAGGCTTATTCATCCAACCAGCAACACCACGCGTTAACATGTCAGCATTGGTTTGCGCAGGAAATTGATTCACAGCATTGGAACTTGAAAGTAAAACAAAATTTGTTAGATTCGCATCATAAGTTTGATTAGGAAAATTAATTGCTAGCTGAACATAACTATTGGGTCCAATTGTTTTACCTGTATTCTCACCGAAAATAAGATTAGGAAATGTAATCCACTCAATTGCATTCGTAATGGTTAATGAGCCTAATGGATCATAATCTGTAGCACTGCCGCCATCGCCATAATGTTTAACTAAATATAAATCTACTTCTAAAGAAGAACCCGCTTCTAACTCAGCTTGGAAACCAAATGAATAGGTAATAATATCTGAAGCGAATTTATTAACATCCTCAAATTTAATTCCTAATAATTTATAAGTAGGCGTCCCTGCAGAATCACATTTTACTTTGATATAATATTCTGGATTAGTGTCGTAAGAAGAAATACCATTAGTTGATACAAAAGTAACAAAATCACTCCCGCTTACTGAGGGTAATACTTCAAAAGTCCAGCCGCCTTGCGCAATATCAGTGACAGTTTCACTAATTTCTCCCGCTTCACTACTTGCACTTGCAGGAATATCGGTATGGGCTAAGAACTGTCCATTAGGAATAAAGTTAAATTCATTATTGCCGCTCGAAGTGGCTGATAAATTTTGATTAGGAAATCCGGCCAATGTATATTGAAGAACACCCCCGCTACTGTAAACAGTAATATAATAAAGTTGTTGTACGCCAGAAGAATTGGTAGGTGTTCCTTCATAAGGAAACAAATAAGGAACGACTTGATTGCCATCCCCATTAACAACCGTACCTACAGCACTTAAAACAAGTGGATTAGGAAGTTCTGTATAAATATAAGAGCCAGCTGATCCAACTTGTTGATAGATTGGTTTTTCAGTTGTTCTATCCGCATCTTCATAAAAAGTCACTTCACCCGCAGCTAATGGCTCACCACTGTCTTTATCAACAAAATACATTTGCAATTCAGGAGATATCATTAAACCTTGAAGAAATTCTGCCATTATTGTTCTCCTGGAAGATTAGAAAGAATGCCTGCACGTGTGATGGGATAGGCGGTTTGCATAGCAGAACCAATGGCATTAGCGATTGGGTCTGGTATCAAACTTCTTGCAATATGCATAAATGGCGCTGTAGCAGTACCGCCAATTAAAGCACCGGCCACTGACTCTGGTATACTCGATGTTAAGTGGGCTCCTAGTAAGGCGCCTGATAAATTTTGAAGACTATTTCTAGCAGATATTCTGTTATTTAATGAATTAAATCCTTTTCTCATGCCAGGCGATACATAAGCCCCCAACCCTTGTTGATCTAAATTTGAAATAGCTTTGGCTAACGAATCAGATGATTTAGTTGCTGAAGTTTTACCTAATTGAGAATATAAAATTTTGTTAGCAGCAAGGGGCCCCAAATCAGAAGCTATTTTTAAAGTTTCAGGTTCTGGATTTTTAAATATTGATTGAATTTCACCAAGCGTAGGATTGGTATTTTCACCGCTCGCTATTTTTGATAATTGTCTGCCTTCTGTATAAGGCACCACATTTTGTAGCCAGTTTTGACCTGCTTTTTCATATTGATCGGATAAGTCAGGATTAATCTTATTTAAATAACCATGAATGTCAGATTTTATAGCATCACGTGCTTTGCCATATAACTGAATAGTATTTTTAGTTGCAACATCTTTACCCGGTTCAAGTGAGCGAATATCAGAGCCCAATTGACTTTGTAAAACGTGTGCATTTTGAACCGTTGGGTTTTCAAGAAATTGCTGATGAAGTTCTTTCGTATTAGGTAAGAACTTTTTAATGAGGTTAGGAGGTAACTTACTATATTGACTACCCGGCTGGGCTAGAACATTGTTACCAAGAACACTATTATTACTATGGCTAAATACAGGATCATAAAGGGATTGTCCTTCCTTAATTCTCGCTTGATAGGCAGTTTTAATATCTTGAGCTAGTGATTTTGCACTATTTTCAAGCGAATTTCCACCGCTAATGGTGTCTAAAATGCTATTGGCATATTTCTGTGGTCTGACATAATTAACGATGGGCACACCCGCATCGCCAATAGCTGATAGGCCAGCCGTTAACCCAGCACCTTTTAAACGATTATCTTGATCGGTGAGCGCCCCATAAGCGCCAGAACCTAAAGCGCGTCTAGCAAAGCCGCTAAGGCCCGCTCCCCCTAATCCTTGGGCGATTTTTCCAATCAAAGGCAGCCCTTCACTAGCAGCCCTTGCTGTATCTAAGAGCTCACCACCCCCAATAAAACCGCCTATGTTGCCAGCGATATTACCTACATTAAAAGGGAGGTTATCTTGCGCAGGAATTGGATTTGTGGTTTTCACGCCCGGCATTAAATTTAAAACATCTGTCGGCAGTTGACCTAATGCATGGCCTGCCCCTAAAAAAGCTTGTCCATAAGGCGTAGCTGCAATTTTATCTGCTAATCCTTGTTGCATGGGCGCATTTGCATTAACAACAGAACCCCCTAAATCAGAAAGATCATTATTATCTGTGGGAGTGCCGCCTAAATCGGACAAATCATAGTTAGCCAACTTGTTTTGCTCCTCTTTGTAATGCAAGATTTAACTTACTACCCGGAATAGTCCATTGCTTGCCATCAGGCATTTGAACAGTAACCATCGAATTAGAATTAGCCGGTGAAGAAGCACCTTCATTGGCCATCACTTGTTTTAATTGGTTAATTTGTTTATCACTCAGTGGTAAGGAGCCTTTAGAGCCCGGTAAATATTTATTCCAATTGCCCAGATTGCTTTGCACGACGCCTTTTTTAGCATCATAAATGGGATAATCTTGTTGATAACGATTCCAAGCAGTTTGTGCATCTAATGCATTGCCGCCTTTAGCAAGATAAGCTTGCGCAAATTGTGGATATTCTTGGCCGCGTTTTAATTTCGCACTTAATAATGAAGTAATTTGTTTTCTTGCATCATCATCAAGCGTTCTATCGGGTTTGCCGCCTTTAAAAGTAGAAAGCTCTAAATTAGTTAAGCGATTGCCTGGTAAACCACCACTTGACATAAATTGCGTTGCAATGGCATTGGAAGCATTATCTGCAATTTGCGCATTGGCGACATCTTTGGCTGAAAGTACTTGGCTTGGAATATTACTAATAAAATTACCTTCTCTACCCACAGGTAAATGACCGTCCACAGCCCCTTTGAGATATTTAATTTTATCCATCGCATCGTTGTACTGATTTAAGTAGTTATTCATTTGCGTGGATTCATTACCTTCTTGATTGGCTTGTTTCAAAAAGTTAATGTTTTGTTCAGCGGTTAAACTACCTTGCGCTCTTTGCTGCGCTAATTGCGCTGGGGTACTGATAAATTTTGCGTAAGCTTCTGGGACCGCCCCACCTTGTGCACTTATGCTTGCGCCAGGTGCTTGTGCGCCTAAGGCACTTGAAACACTTTGTGAAACTTGTGAACCTTGAGGCAGCCCCACACCATTTCTTAGCATTTGAGTTTGCTGTAAAAATTGCGGATAGGGACTTGTGTAAATCCCTGCTTGTTTAGCAGCTAATTCTGCTTGCGCCTCTGGTTGTGCTACGCTTGCTTGCGCGCCCATCATTTGAGATTGAGCACCCGCTTGTTTTAAGGCTTGTTGCAATTGCGCAGCCAAATAACGATTCTTAATCATTTGCGCTTGTGCACCTTGCATGTTTTGTATCATTTGCGAGCTTTTAAGCATGGCAGTAATGCCAGGATTAGCCTGATCAAAGCTTAAAATGGGAAAACTTGGATTGCCGATATTAATCATTCATTAACTTCCTACTTATAACCACGATAATGCGGCGCCCCCTGCAGATCCTGCAGCGCCTCCAAGACCACCTAAAACCTCACCCCATTCACCGCCCTTAGTTTCGTTTTTGTCTGCTTGACCTGCGTAGGCTAATTGCGCTTGCGCAGCTAAGGCTTGAGCAATTGCATTACTCATATCTTCAGCAGAACCAAATCCTAATTGTCCCAACCCTTGTTCGCCTTGCAGGCCTTGTCCATACGCGCCTAAGCTTTTATTGAGCCAGTTGTAATAATCTTGATTAGCTAAGTTATTGACAGTGCCAGCAACGCCTACTTGTTCTTGAGGAGAGCCTAAATACCCACCTGCAGCCGCTGCACGATTGGCAGCGCTCGTTGCTTGATCTACTTGGAATTGATAACCCGGTGATTGTTTAAATTGTTGTCCGACGGAGTTGACAAAACCACCCGGGTTATTTAATAAATTTCCATATTGACCTTGTAGATTATTAATAGCGCCTTGACCTGCTTGCATGTAAGGATTTAAATAAGGAGAAATCTGGTTTTGTATTTGATTTAAATAGGGCATCGCTTTACTAGCAGGATTGGTATACCCGGCAAGTAATTGGCCGATACCAGCCCCTGACATAGCGCCATAAGAGCCCATATTTCCGGACAAATCACCGCCACCACCACCAAACATATTACTCATCATAATTTTTACCCACTACACTGTTTGTACCGTTCTAAACGTACCGCTTAAATTCACTATTAACGTATCTGCCGCTGTTGGATCTACATCAGTGCGATTATCTTGAATAAGTAATGCACCTCTTGAGTTGTCGTTATCTAAAATGGCTACCTTGTCTGGCTTTTGAATTGGTGCAAAAAAACCTTCATTGGAAATATTGTTTTGAAGCTCTTGGAAAAGCTGCGTAAATACACCGCGCGCTTCTGCCGTTAAATAACCGTTGCTATCAACAAATTTTCCTGTAAATAAATTAGGTATATCTGCCATTACTGAATACTCATCTCACCATTTGAAACAACAAATCTGCCCGTACTATAAAAACGAAGTTGAGGTACCAAATCATTGGTATACCCCACTTGCCAAAACTGAATAATGTTTCTTGCATTGCCTAATTCATTGCAGTGATAACGCATGTAAGAACCAAAATCTCGACCGCCGTTATAAGAAAAAGCCAAATCAACAAATTGCTGATTGGAGGTATCGCCCATTTCCATCACAAAATTAAAATTGTTCACATTAAAAGGCTGTGATCCAAAACGAATATTCTTAGGAATTCTTATGCGAGGACAAATTTCGCCATCTAAATCTGAATACTTAGTGCTGTATTCATAGATTTGCCCCGTTCTATCACTAATGAAATAAAAAGAATCATCAAAATACACAGCTCTCTTAGCAATGTGATAATTTTGATTCTCATCACTCACATTGAAAAAAAGTTGTGTATTAAAATCATAAATAAAAGAAATATTGTCATCAGGAAAAGTAAACTGATAAATTAAATGGCCATCTTGCTTAAATAAAAATCCATAGCAATCCGTTGGATTGGTTAAGTTTTGAAAAAGGTAATTAAGGCCATCATTAGAAATTTGCTGAACTTGATTGCCATCGGTATATAAAATAACAGGACCTGATTTTTCATTAACGCCAAGCCAAATAACAAATTGATCAGACGCTGCAATCGTTGCTGGATTTAAACAGCCATAATCTATGTTTAACCAACTACTTCTCTGATACGGAAAAAGTTGTGCGCCCACATCGGTATAAACTTCTGTGACAATAGAGCCAATGACCAGCAAAACACCGGCTTTACCAGGGACCCTTACGCACGCTAATGTGTTATCAGGTTTAGTAAGGAGCTCTCCCACATTGGTCGCGCCACTATCTGGATCAGTAGCAGGCCAGCTAGTTCCATCATTAAGCACTGATAAACGCCAAGTATTGGTACCTACAGCCGGTGCAATGAAATAACCATCTTGAAATTGCACATAACCCGGCACAAAATCTGTTGTTATCTTCGTTAAAGTACTTGTGGCTGTATCATAAATGTAAATATTTTTCTTATCGCAGAGGGCAATTTGAACGCCGCCATCAGGATTTGCACCATTTGCATCATTTTCATCAATAAACACATCGCCTGTAAAAGTTTCTAGATTTCCTACTTTGGTAAAGGCAAGTGGACTTGAACGATCACGTGATTTTGTAAGGACATAAACCCCATTATCAATTACGGCGATCATCTGCCCTGTTTTAGCGCTATTAAAAAGACCGCGGCCTTGCGCTTGTCCACTTTTAATCGTTAATACAGATCGATAACCTGCAAAATCAACGAGCCAATCATCAGAAACAATCATGTTCCAGGTTTGTTCACTCGATATTTTTGGATAACGACCAAAAGCAGTTCCTCCCACAATGCCGATAGGCACAGTTTTTGTAGCAACGCCCCCTATCATAATGGCCTCCATCCTTTACCTAAGTTCACATCTCCCCAATTCATGCCGCCTTGTTTTGAAAAGGTTGAAATTTTCTCACCGGTTAAATCAGGGGGACTAATATTGAGTAACTTAGTTTCAAGCTGACGAAGCTTTAATAAATTTTGTTGTGGAAAAGGACGTTGATTAAAATTACAGATGTATTCAGCCAGCGCATACATCATGTAAGTGATATAAAACCGTTCATAAACTTCTGATAAATCAGTTTGCAGATCATCAATTTGATCTAAAGCAAAATTTCCCCAAATTTTTAAGACAAATTCTGCTTGGGGTAAGAAATAAAGATATAAATTGGTGCCCCCTAGTACGCGCTCTGCATGCCAACTAAAGGGAAGTGATTGAATCCCATCGACTCGAGGCGCACCAAAATAAGCTTTTCGATTAACTTCTATACTAGAATATCTAACCACGCCTAAATTAAAGGTAAAGGTTTCGATATTAAGGAGATTTTCAATAAAATAGAGCTCTTGGCCTATTACCGCATCTAATTCATATTCCTGAAAGTAAGGAATAAGCATCGTGTCTGCGCTTTGCACACCCAACAAATCATTAAGCAAACTAAGCCCGTCAGTCGTTTGATCGCCTCGCACGGTTTGAAAGCCGCGCGAAACAACCCCACTTAAGTAGTATGCATTCGTGATTAGCTGGGTTGCTGTATAAGCCACTACTCACACCTCTTACAATGTGTAACTAAATGCATTGACAAGCACTGTCGTAGCACCTGTTGCTGCTGAGTTGATGTAGTTAATCGTTGATACATCAGAGACATCACTGGCAACTACTTGCAATTGAGCGATCTGCGCTTTGGTTGCAACCACGCCAGATAATCTTGCGCCTGCTGTTGAAAGTGAATTACCTGCAACAAGCATTACAGAGTCTCCAGCCGTATTAGGCGTAAAACTTACATCTACAGTCACTAAAGAACTATCAAGCAGCGGTACCGCTGTACTTAAATCAATGGCTGTTAAAGTTGTTGCAGTTCCAGCTGATAACACAGAAATTTCAGACTGCCAGTTATGAACACGTGATTCGCCATCACCTGTTATAAACAAAGAAAGAAATTCAGAAGAACCGTCTGTTAAACAATAACCAATCAACTTGTAAAGATCGTAGCCAAAAGGTAAGACAGGCGTTGAACTGTTAGCAGATAAGATAGTTCCTACTACATTTCGACCACTTGAATCACCAATTAAATAAAGGTAGTACCAGGTACTTGCACCTAATGAGCCGGTATCTAAACCATTAATTCCATTTACCGTTGCAACTAAGTTGGTGACTTCATCAAGCACCATATTAAAAGTACTTGAACTATCCCAAGCATTGCCTGCATTAGTTTGTACACTAGTCGCACCACAAATATGTCTTAATCCATAAATGGCACGTGAAGGCAGTGCTGGAATTGGAGAATTTACAGTTGTCATAATTTTTTATCCTTTTCTATTCATAAATAAATTTTGGTAGCCCTCTTAATTAAAAAAAGACTACCCAGTTGTTATTGCGTTAATGGGAATATGACGCGCATTGCATATTCAGGCACGACAGTTGATCCCCATGTACCGTCATAAATCATCCCCAGTTGGTTTTGACCAAATACAGAACCGTAAGTTAAACGCATTGAAACGCCTAAATCTGGATCGTATTCAGCTGAAGTTGCATAAGGGGATTGATTAGGTAATCGAGGCATTGCCAAGAACATCGCATCGCCACCAATTAATAAACCACAAGTATGAGAAGGCAATACACTTGCTTGCATACCTGCAACAATGTTGTTGTTGATGTTTTGATTAGCGCCCGGTGTTGAAACGAGTGCTGGATAGAAACTAATGGTTACTTGACTACCACCCGTAGAAGCTGCATCAGCAGTTGCTCTTATTTGTACTGATTGGCGACAAACATTATGACCGATCCAAGTTAAGAATCGCATGTTAGGTTGACCTGACACACCATCATTAAACTCAATTAAATCGCCTGAGTTAATACAATTGGCATCACTTGCACTCACACCACTGAAAGTAATTTGAGTAATATTAGCGCCTGTTGGATCGTTCGTGCTCACCACAGTTAATGTTTGCGCGCTATCGCCTGCTGTGCCTGCTGTGTGATTAGGTAATAAGTTGGATCTGTAAAATTCAGCGCCACCATAATTACCAATTAACCAATCTTCTACCATTTCATCATTACGACGAGGTGCAAATTGGTTTAATCCACTACTCACGATTTGTGGAACAATTGTCGTAGGTAGCACTACTTTAAGACCAGTTTTTGCAGCGCCAAAGTCTAAATAGTTAGCTAACATTTGGGATAATTGATTAAATGAGTTGATCGCTGTTGAGCCATCTCCAAAAAATCGATAAGGACCTGAGTTAGTATAAAGCGCGCCCGTTGGGACTGTTTGACCATTAACAATAGAGTTAACGGGAACATGGCTATTGGCATTTAATGCAACGTTAGATTCAATGTAGTTAGCCATTTCAGCAACCGCTGAACGACCAAATTGCTTCATGTAACTATCAACTTCTTTATCCACATTAAATAGACGTTCTTGCGCTGTGAATTCGAAAGAAGTGTTTGCTGCTTGATCGCAAGTTAACGTATGGGTTAACTGCGCAGCTGGTTGGAAGGTAGCCACAAGTCCATTAGAAGTTGTAAAGCGTGGTGGTCTATCAAAAGTTACACTTGATCCTAAGTTAGCTTGAATGTCTTGGAAGTTTTTAAACTTCGTATTACAAATCTCACTAATGAAAGGACTCATATTTTCTAAAAGTCCTAAAGATGAACGTTGGTACGTTTGTACCTGTTGTAAAATATTAGTAGGTGTAGCAGCCATTATTGTTTCTCCAAAATTGTTAAGGAAATAACAGCTACTTATGAATTACAGGATCGTACTAACTAGTAGTGCGGTATCTTTTACGAAAATCTCGTACTGTATAAGAGCCGTTACCCATGTTTGTTACTGAAGGAGTAACTTGACGTAAGGGCTCTGGTGCACTACGAGAATCAGAAAGAGCAGCTTCATTTTGTTTTAATGAAACCGATAACTTTTGCATTTCTTGCTGCGCTAAATAGGGCGATGAAAGCGCTAAATCTTCTAAGGCCTTTAGCTTCAATGGATTTTTACCCAGTTCATACATTACATCTGGGGTGTTATCCATTGCATGCGCCATAATAGCGACATTGGGAAATGCACCTAATTCTTTTCGAAGAGGCATTACTACCTCATCGTAATCTTCAAACTTATCTTTTCCGCTTTGCAGCTTGGCATCAAAATCTTTAGTAAATAGACGAGCTTGCTCATCGATATAACTCTTCTTTTGTGCCTCGGTTAGTTCTGCAGTTTTACGAGAGACTTCCTCTGCAATCATTCTTTTTACTTCATCGGGATGAAAGCCTTGTGCCATTCCGCCTAACGAAGTAGGACCTGATCGTTCAGCAGCAGCCGCATCCATTTGTTGTCTTAGGGCGCCTTCTGCTTCTCGTTTGCCTTTCTCATAGCCTGTATGCCAAGCCCCTTTGGCGGCTTTTTCTACAGAAGATTGAGGAACTAACTTTTCTTGTATTGGCGCAGTTTCTAGTTGTGCCTCACCGCTTGCGGACTGTAAAGTTTGATCACCAGTTACTTGTTCTGTCATGTTTTACTCCGACTATTGTCCCGTCACGGTAAGGTCTCAAATGCGCATGAGTCTCGGCTATTTGTATCCTATAGCTAGGTAAATTCCCTCATCACGCAAGGGTCTCGTGGCTACTAATTAGTAGCTAGCCTATGTTGTTAAAATAATTGAGTTTATACGAGTTGTCAACAGGTTATACACAGGCTGATTTAAATATATTTTCCCGTGTATAACTTGCTTTTTTTATGAACTATCAATGCTATAGTTGACCCTCACTTAACGTGTGATGAAGCTCCAGGGCTTCTTTTACATGTCTGTGATCTTGATCAGCTTGTTTCATCGCTAAATCAGCGCTTTTAGAAAATGTTTCGGCGTGTGCTTTAGCCATTTCAACCACGTCATCTCGATGCGCTGCTTCGGCTTGTAACATAATTTTCATTCGTTCATTTTCATTAGCAACTTGATCGTTTTGTACTTGCGCCATTTTAATTTGATTATCGGCCTGGGATTGCTGCGCTCGTTGCTGCACTTCCATTTGCTTAATTTGCACTTCAGGGGGTACTTGAGGTTGCTGCTTGTCCATACGCTCTTGATACTTATCAAAGGCATCACGTAATCGATCAGCGCCATAAATCTCAAGGTTATCTAATAAAATAGGCATGCCTTCTGGCGAATTGATAAAGCTTGCAAATTGAGGCGATGCTTGCATCATCGAAGTCATCATTTGCAGCGCACGTGACTTTTGAACCTGGAAATTAACGCCTGCTGTCACATTAATTTCTAAATCTTCTGGATCATAATTAAGATTAATCCCCCCGGGTGCATTAACCAATTGATAATCACGCTCGCCTTCCGAATTAATATAAGGCAAGTGCATCGAATCAATATAAACTTGCGGGATCATCTCTAAGACCCATTGGAAAAGACTAGTCAGGCCATCTAAATAGCCTACCAAATGCGGCATCGCGGTTGCATTAGATTGCGTTGCGCCTTCTATCATCGCAACACCACTTAATTGATTATCATTAATCCCTAGGGATGCATCATAAGCACCCAAGATCACTTGCATACCATTATCACTGGCTACAAAGGTATTCATGACCTCGGGCGGCGCTGGCACACGAGCAATTTCTTCAGGCGGAGGATTGGTTATGGTAGGATCATTTTTGTCCCTGCTGTTATAGACCAATGTTTGCTGGATCTGCACATTTTCATAGGCTTTTTGATAGTTAGGTTGATCAGGGATTGATTCAATGGCTACTTTAAATTTATGCTGCACCATGTTTTCTAATTCATTGGCGAGTGTTTGGCCAGCAAAGTTTTTAAGCTGCTGTAGTCCTACTGAGTTATGACAATAAGAACGCACCTTTTGTTTTCTTTCACTATTGCTTTCATTGCTAATGGCTTGAGAATTACCATCTAAGAAACGAAGCGATAAACTCTTATAAGTAGTTTCTTCATAATCAATCACCTGATTTTCAATAAAAATATAACGGCAAATAGTGGTTCTAGTTGACCATCTACTTTTACCTTTCTTAATCACTGGAACTGCTTCTATCTTGCCGCTTGCTTCCCATTTGGCTACAAATTTTTTATATTCAGACAATGTCATGGTTTGCCCAGTTGCAATCTCAACTAAGCGCACCCTTTCTTTTTTCTTTTCAAACATCTCGCAAACTAATGCAACATCTTCACCGCCTACACTATAAGACCAATTAAAGCTCCCCATACTGCGTGAAAAGTTGATATCTTTAATATCAACACCATACTCTAGCTCTATTTCTTCTTTGGTTTTTGGATAAAGTTCAAAACAAACTCGGCCATCTGTTTTATCAGGTAATTGGGCTAATACATCAAAGCCAACGAGTGTTGGATTTTCGCATTTACCTATTTTAATAACACGCTTAAAGCTTCTATCATTTTCATAATCAATCCAGCCTTTAAAAATGCTATAGCCACCTCCCAATGATTCACTATAGGCGCGATATTGAAAGTTTCTGTTATCGGCTGTTTGTTGTATTTCTCTAAAATGACCCTCTAGAAAGTCCAGTAATGCGGGATCAATTTTCTTACCCCCCTTACCACAAATCTTAAAAGAGGGTTCTTGCTTAGCAAACTCTCCTCGTTGCCTGTCAATAAAAGGGCACATAATATTAAATTCAATGGGGGGCTTTCCCAGTTCATTTAAAACAGTAAGCGCAGTTGAATCAAGCGTAGTATCATAAATAAAACGCATCATCTTATTAAAATAATCGTAATTCTCTCGCCAATACTTGTAATAATCTTCGACGTACTTTTTAAGTCTGGGTAAATTTTCTTGCCATTCTTTTTTAGGAGCCATGTTAGTAACCTCTTGCTTGTTTTAGGCGCTGTGTTTTATTAATAAGCGCGTTGATAATGTTGGTTTCTTTAATGAGTTGGTGCGGATAATTTGTTAGGTATTTATCGATAAGACCGATCTTGATCCCGTCATAAAGCGTATCTGCAATGTCATCGTGGGCGTGCGTATTATTGGCCGTGATCTTTTTCATGTGATCAAGGCATAAAGGCGTATGTTTAGCCATTCTGGGCAATGAAATAAGCTTTGATGCGACATACGGCTGGATCTCTAAAAAACGCGCCGTCTTATTACCTGAGGCGCGTGTTCTATCGATCTCTTTAATCTGAAAACCTTGGATTTCTTTAAGAAGGGAAATAAGCGTTACACCACTTGATTTCTTCTCAATCCCAGCAAGCGTGGGTTTAATTTTAAAGCGGCAACAACTGACATAAAAATCCATGAACTCTGGCTTTAGATCTTTTGGCTCTACTCGAATCTCTCTGCAATCAAGCCAATGGAGGGCAAATTGATCTGTTTCTGGAGTTTTATATAATCCAAAAAAACTAAATACCGTTGCATCGTTATAGTTTTTATCCGTTTCTGCCGTATCAGCAGTGATAAAGGTTGCAAAGATTTCTGGTTCTTCTTCCGTTAAATAAAACCATTCTGGCTTAAAAATACCGCCCCCAGCTGGCTGCGGATCTTGCATATATTGACTAGAAAATACGTAAGGATTGTGTTCTTTTTCAATGAGGAGTTTTTCACGTGGATCTTTTTCTGGATAAAGCGCATTCCCGTGCACATCCATCGCTTTTAAAATCACTCTATCCCAGTGATAGCCATCATGGCCTTGCAATAAAACCCCGGGCAGATCTTCTTCATGAAGGCGCTGTCCAATTAAAGCAATCGGAACATTAATGCCACGAGGACGCTGCTTGATAGTTTCATCATAGTTTTTAATAACGCCTTCTCGCATCGTATCGCTATGAACATCGTCAGGTTTGTGGATGTCATCAATTAGCACCATGCCACTAAAACGATCAAGATTAGGTAACCCTGCATCAGCCCCAACCACGGGCCCTGAGCTACCAAACGCACACACGGTGCCCCCTTGCGTGGTTTTAAACTTACCCTTCGAAGAGTTTGATGGATCTATCTCTACGCCAAAGAGTTTTCGATAAGCAGGCAGCTCAATAATTTGTTTAATGTAAGCGGTATTTTCTTCAGCTCTTTCATAACCAAAGGAGATATAAATGAATTGGCAATCAGGATAATGTGCAAAGCAAAACGCCACAAAATGCCTAAAGATTTCAGACTTACCCCACCCTGGTGGGCAATTGATAATTAATCGATTAGATTCAAGATAAAAGACTTTGGTGAGCGCCCGGCAAATAGTAATAACATGCGCCTCTTGCGAGGTTGGCATACTAATAAAGAACTCACGCCCGGTGCGGATCTTATAAAATACCCTCGTAAAGGTAAGCAGTGACCCTAATAGCTGAGCGCGTAATTCTAAGATGTCTTCCATTCATTCTTTTCATTGTTATCTCGCGATGCTCTACGCGCTCATTTTAAAAACCAAGCCAAGCAAGTGAGCAATACTTGCGATTTGGGCGCTACCCTAGGCTTGGTTAATCATTAATAAACTATTTTACTGTTCCTTGTTGATATTCATGAGTTGATCTAACCTCGTATCCAAGGCTTCACAATCCACTTTATAAGCAGCTGAAAACGTCTCAAGATGCTTACATAATGTAGCAACCACATTTTCTAAGAAAGTTATCCGTTTCATCAGATCAATTTTTTCATTCAGGCTGAGCTTTTCTTTCATTATCTTTACTCTTTAAAAAGTCAATTTCCACTTCAAGTTCATTAATCCTAGAATAAATGTTGTCAAATCCCTGCTGCATATTTGTTAAAAGAGGTTCATTAGAATTATCAGCCACTACTTTATTCATTAATACTTGATAAAAAGAATTAAGAGAATTAATACGTCGATAAAAATCATCCATTTGAGCAGTCACCAGATCTTTAATTATTTCCTCAATACTCCTTTCTAAAAATATTTTACCTTTCCCCAGGTGTGGATTTGATGGCCTAGCTAAAATATCGTATAGAGTAGTTTTAATGAGCGACTCTATATATCTATTAAGAATTGGCCCAACTTCTTTATCGATCGATTCTTTGAACATTAGTAATCCTTCTTATACGTTTGTAACAATTCCCTCACCTTACTCACATCCATATCAGCCGTTAGATTGACATTGATATGTTTCTCAGCGCTATAGTCCCCACACATCTTATTAAGCTCAGCAATGGCTGCAATCGCCGCTCTATGATCAACAATCACTCTAACTTCTCCGTGCCTATCTGTGACTTCTTGTCCTTGTAAGGCGCTCTCTACAATCCTTATGAGCTTATCTATTTTCCAATCCCTGGTCGCAATCAATGTTTCGCTCTTCTTGATCATCCTTTCTTCAATGTAGGTTTTCATGGGTTCAGTCGTTACCCATTTAAAAGAATTTTTCTGAGCATTGGTTTTTGCATACCCAGCTTCTAGTGCTGCCTTATGGGCATTGCCATGCATTAAATAATTGATACAAAAGTCTTCTTGCTTTTTTTTTATCTTTAAAATAGTAAGTTGAGACATTGATCAAATTTCTTCCTATATAAATCCCATTACAATATTGTCTATTTTTTACCCTTAATTTTTACATACTTTCTTTTAGCTTTAGGTGCATTTTCAACTTGTTCAATAATTGGCAATTCATCCTTTTTCTTACTTTCTTCCGATTTTTCTTCGCTTAGATAGCCTTTTCCATCACAAACCTTACAATTTTTCTCAATATATCCCATTCCTTTCACTTTTTTATTGCCAGCACACGCTTTACACTTAAGAAAACTCATAACTACCTCAAAAATATTATATTTTAAGAATTATACACAGATTATCCACAGGGGGAATAGAAAAGCAAATGATTAAGAAAAAGTAAGCTCATAATTGCAGGAATTGCTTTTAAAAAAACCTTAAATAAATTAGGATAACTGGGGTGAAATGGGGCTTAAATTTTCACCCTAGTTTAAAACTTATATTTTTCAAGTAGTTATTTAGGATAATAAGGTGATTGGGTAAGCTAATTTCACCCTAGTTTAACGCACGTGCTTTTTTGGAAGATTTGTTCTAATTAGAGAAACGCAAACTCTAATTAGAGTATAAATGCCGTTATTCCCACTATAAATGCCGTTATTCCCACTTGAATTGCCGCTTTAATTATTAGTACGTTGGTACGGCAAAGCACAAGTGAGAACAAATAATATAATTAATAAAACCTACCAATTTAGTAGAAATCGGTAGGTAATTGGTAGATGAAAAAGAGTTGCTAATGCAACCCTCCTTCATACTCGCCATTGGCACATTGTTTAGCAGCATCTAATTCATCGACCAATCCAAGCAATAAACGATGGGTAAAAAACATCTTGATAAGACACCTTTCATCGTCAGTTTGGTGACTAAAATTCTTGTCAATTTGCGCCTCTATATCACTGAATAAATTCTTTCTGAGTAAATTAAGAATATCTTTAGCCAATGAAATATCTATTTCAGCAATAATAGCTTCTGTCATCAATTGATTCCTTCCGGCTTATTAGCGTCCCACCAAATAGCAAATTCAGGAGAAAATATAAGCTTCTCGCCTGCTTTAACCTCTAATCCTCGAAGCGTAATCATGCATGAGATTAACCAATTCTTAAGTTCATTACATTTAACTTCAATTTCTTGATAACTATGCACATGCTTTCTAAGTTGTTTCGAGAGTTCTTTATTAAGATTTTCTAGATTATCTTTTTCTTTATGAATGACTTCAATTTGATTTTTTAAATCATATATTTCATTTGCGTCTTGGTTGGTAGATTCCATTTTAAAATCTGCTCCAATTATCTGCTCTTCTTTAAGTTCAATTACTTCATCAATCACTTCATTCTCACTCATTTTCTTTCTCCTTTTTTTGTTTAATTTCTGTTATTTTAAATCTAGATCCCCACAATTCATTTTTTGTGTAAATTTCCTGGGTAGAATTACTTTCCCATTCAATTATGGAAGAGTCAGTTAATCCTAAATTTTGCCAATTATAAAGAGTATTACAATATTTATGTTTATTAAGAAAGCTCATGAATTTATGAATTTTAGAAGGATTAATAACTCCATTTCTTAACCCTTCTTCATCAAAACTTTCATGTTTATTACAAATATCACAACATAAGTAGTATTCTATTCCCATCTTTTATTCTTTCTCCTTTTTACTAATTAAACCAAAACACTACTCTATAATCATTCCATTCCTCATTTTCTAGGTCTTCCTCGTATATTCCAAAATAATATTCTGGCGGATAGGTATTAATAAAACCGTGTGGAAAAGTATTAGGTTGAATATATATTTCAGTTTTATTCCAAAATTCACAGGCTTCTTTTAAAGACATATAGGAAGGACATATACCCCCTAATTCTTCAAAAAATAATTTACCAGAATCACTTAAATCAGAAGGTAACCCCCTGGCTTCTAAGGTAGGTAGATCAATATTATATTTCTCTCTTTCATATCCTCTTATATTAGCAATATGAGAAAACCTCATATAATTTCTATCTGCGCCATGCATATCACGAGAATATGAATGTATTCTTTCAATCATTACCCATTTACCATCAACTTTTTTTTCAGTACAAATTGTAATATCAGTTCCCATTAGATTTATTCTCCTTTTGGTTAATAAAATCTTTATGAATATAATCAATAAAATGGTCTTTAGCTGAACGACAATAGACCCATTCCTTTTCATCTGTATTCAGGCGAGAGACAAACATTTTTCTTTTTTGCTCAAATGGCTCATAAAAAGGATTTTTAATTTCTACAAGAATACTTAAAATTGCAAAATGAAAAGAATAATCCCAAAACCAGCAAAGTTCCCCTATTTGTGGTTCTTTATATTCTTCAACTTTAATTGGTTCCCCCAAAGATTTACCAGGGATAAGAGTTTTTCCCCAATTTGAAACCTTATTAGGATTAAATGGTTCTCTTATTATTGTTTCTCTTATTTTTACTAATTCATTTTTTATTTCTTCTGTTATTTTAACTAAGTCATCTATTCCAGCTATAACAAATCCCATCATTTATTCTCCTTCTTCTTTATTATCTAGCCACTCCAAAAGCAATGAAAAGCTACCTTTGAAATCTGTTAAAAACTTTTTAAAATCTTCTTTTGTAATTCGTCTGTCACTAAAATAAATTTCTCCTGAACACATTTCTTCAAAGGTATATCCAATGAAAAATGGATTTTCTCTTTGTTTTTTTACCCATTGCTCGTATAAATGTTTCAATTCTTCGTTGGCGTTCGACCTTTTAATTTTTTCTTTCACACCCACCCTAATCAGCTCCTTAAATTTATCGATAGATTTTTTTCTCTCTGGGTCCCATCCACTATAAGAAATTCCATAGGCCAAACCTATATCTCCTGGAATTGCATTGTGCCTTTCTTTCTTCACTTCCACCAAACTATTCGTCCAATCACCTGGGTACCATTTTTCTACGAAATCATGTGATATAACATAACGCACCATATCGGTTCCATGAAATCTTTTTCCTTCCTTATCAATAACGGGAGGACCTTTTAAATTTCTATTTAAATTTGAATGAAAAAATATTGTTAGCTCTAGATTGCCATCATAAGAAGCTGTTATCCATCCATTTCCACAATGTAATAAAACATACTCTTTCAAATCATCAATCGTTAGTTTGTTCATTAAAAATCACCTCTTTTTAGATGGCTAAGCTCTATTCTCATGAGATGTATTTCTTCCTTCATTTTATTAATAACCTCTCTTAAGTCAGTAAGGATACCTTTAATATGAGCAAGATCTGCTGGATAATATCCAATTACCTTTCCGCTCGCATCAAAAGCTTCATAGACATCATATTTTTTCATCATCGATTCTCCTTAAAAAAATAAGCAATGGCGTGAAGCTCATTATCAATCTTTTCCATTTTCTTTTTATGCTTTTTTTCACGCCAAGAGTAGATAAAAATTCCCACATTAATACCGGTTAAAAACGTAGTGAGGACAATGCAATTTAAATCAAAGTAATTCATTTTATCCCCCATAATTTCCCGGCAATCGATGCTGCAGATACAAAACCACCATCAGCAATCCAATGCTAAATACACATAACCCGATATAAAACTTTTCGTTGTACCAGAAGTCTTTTAATTTTTGTTTTAGTTTATTCATCGATAACAATCTCTTTGATAACTTTTCTGTAAATTTTTTCCTGGGCGCTTTTAATAAAATTTTCACAGTACTCAAGCCCCCAAGAAGAATATTTTTCTATCCAAAAAAATAAAAACTTTTTTTCAACTCTATAACGCGTCGTCATCCCTAATCGACTTTCTACAATCCGATATCTTTTTTTCATTCAATTCGATCTCCCAAAAAAATGCTTTGTTTTTTTAGAATTTATTTTAAATAACATCTTTTTTACTTCTTTTTTTATGTGTTCAGACATCCCTTCATGTGTCAGTAATTCAAGCGCTAGTATTTGATCCCGCAAAGAAAAGCGAGATATTATAAGAGCTGCTTTATAAATCTTTTTCTTAAAGAAGAATTGGTAGTGAACTAACACCAGCAAATTTAAAATAATCATTCCACAAACAAATCCTAAAAAAATATGCAAAAACACCATTTCTTTTTCTCCTAAAACCACAAAACAATCCCATGGATTGCGCCAATAGGAATAACAAATACACCCAAAATACCTAGCACTAACTTCACCATAACAGTCTGATGGAATGTCCAAATTACGTTCGTTATCCAACCTGCAATTCCTAACATTACCAAAATCACAAACCCTAAAATCATTCCCATTTTCATTCATCTCTCAATTTTGCTCAAAATTTATATACGTTTAAACGAATTTTAAGGTACCGCCATTCAACGATCTCTTTCGACAATATCTTCGTAGCTGTTTTTGAAAGATATCGCTGCCAATGGCTTTACGCTCGTTCTAAACAACTACCTGTCACCCACCTTCATCTTTCCACACAGGAACTTCATCCCAGCTTTGAATTTTTCATACTGTGATCCTTCCACAGCGTCCATGATCTTTCGCACCTCTGGCACCGTCACACTCCCATCTGCGTTGATTCGATTCCCATGCTCGTCAAATCCCAAGCGTCTGCAGTGCGCAACAAACGCTGCTTGCTCTGCACTTCGAACTCGCTCTTCTTCCGCTGCGCTTCTGTTGGCAAGTCGTTTGCTTTCTTCTTCGCGAAATTTCTCCAGATTTACTTCGCGATATAAATCTAAAAACTGCGCAGGATTGGGTGGCCAATCTCGATAAAGCGTCGACACAGTGCAAAGCTTGGTAAGCGCGCTTTTAAGCAATTCCCATTCACAATTTTGTAACGCAAAGCCCCATACTTGCGTTGGAAGCGCATCTTGCGTTGCTGCAAACTTAGCCCCATAAAAATCTACTAATGTTTGCCAGACAAAAAATAAATTACTTCTCTGCGTCTCGCTCAATGCTTGGTACCAACGCTGATTGGCTAACTCGCTTTTCATCGTCTGCTCTTGCAAGTCTTTGCTCGAGCTCTGCAATAGCCTCTCGGGTTTGCTGACTGTAGGATTTTCTACGGGCAGATCTTTCTTGAGCCCCATAATTGCCTCCGTTTGTTTTTAAATTATTTTGTGCTTTTGAAAGCCAAGCGTTGATATGGCGCAACATACCTGCGTGAGTTTTGCGCCTTGTCGGGTTAGCCACGTTCCAAGCTTGCAGTGCGCTAAGTTCATGGTTGAGATCGATGCCAGGATAAGCGCTCAAGAAAAAATCGTATTGAGATCTTCTCAACTCGAACATTTTTTTGCCTTTTCCAACGCAAGGGATTTCTAACACACAAGGATCGTTAGCTTGCACAGAGTTTTCGTTTTGCGAAGGCTCTGTGCTAGAAGTACAGGAAGTACTTCTTTGTTCCTGTTCCTGTTCCTGTTCCTGTTCCTGATTCGACATAGCCTTTAGGGAAGGCTTTCTGATAGCCTTATTGAAAGCCTTTATATAACTCGGACTTAAATCCCCTATAAATGATTTAAGTATTTCATATATTTCACATTTTAGTTCGCATTCTGGAAGTTCATTCCAATGAGATTCCCAATGAATAATCACATTAGGAGATTCTGGAATATTGTATTTAATAGCATTGGGCAAGAAGATTAATTTAGCTTTAAAATCTGCTTTCACGATGCCTTCCTGTAACACTTCCCGAAAGGCTTCCCGAAAGGCTTTCAATGGCCAATTTAATTCTTCTGCGATCGTTGCTTCGCCGATGCTATAAGCCCCAGGAATAGAAGTAGTATGGCGATTTGCTAATAAATAAAACCAAAGCCCTTGACCACACGGAGGAATAGAAGAAAGATTTCTAAATTTACTATCACCCCAAATGCGAACGTCTATTTTTCTAAATCTGTATTTCGAACGTGCCATTTTAAATATCCAACCCCCTAGCTCGTAGAAGTTGGAAAAGAGAATCTAATTGGCGTTGAAGATTTTCTTTTTCTTTTTTCAAGGTATCGTTTTGATACTCTAAAGCACTCTGCAAAGGTCTTAATTCAAAGCCAGCTTTATAAGCCAAATATTGGAGCGGAATAAGATTGCCGGTAATAGAAAAAAGCTCTAAAAAACGCTCGTGCGGAAAATGTGCAACATGCGTAACTATCCTTGTCCACTGCCCTGCATCAATCCCCATTTCCATATAAACTTGCTTTTCATTGAGCTTGCTTTTCCTAATCGAGTACCTTATCGCTTCGGTCAATGAAGTTAAGGTCGAAATCATCTCTAAATCATCTAAAAAATAGTCCATAAACTTCCTTTGTAAGCCAGAGTCAACATGAGTCAAATTATTTGACTTCCATTGACGGTCGATTTTCATGTACATTTTTCCCTTATTGTTGTTTTTTTACTCATTGCGAGCGGGATAAAATTTATGTGTGTTTATTCGTTAGGTGGATATAAATCAGGACGCAGCTCATGACGAGTCACAGCGCCATTTGTTGCAGCCTCTACTTTCAATACATGATGTGCAGGTACATAGTCCCACAAATACACCGTTTGCTGAGTAACCCCAACAGCTCGGGCAACTGCCGACTGACTTCCAATCACATCGATTGCTTTTTGAAGCGCCTTAAAATACGGATGATTCTTTTTGTTTTTCATAGTATCAAGATATTACAGGCAAAACCTGTCATATTCAACAGGTTTTTCCATATTTCAATAACAGGAATTATCTGTAATACTATGCAGGTTTTAGTTCCCGCAATATGAGTATGCCAAATGAGTCTTGCTAAACGTTTAGGCGCCCTTTTAAAAGAGAAAAAGTTATCCGGCAATGCACTTGCTAAAAAGGTTGGTCTAACCCAGCAATCTTTATGGGAAATTACATCCGGAAAAACGAAACAGCCTAGAAATATAGGAAAAATAGCTGAGGTATTAGGCGTAGATCCCGGATGGTTACTTTTTGGAGAAAAAACAAATGCTGTCCAAAACATTTCATCTTATGAAATAAAACAGCATGTTCCTCTTTTAAAAGGGGAAAAAATAAAGGAATTTTGCGAGAATATGAATAAAACTTTAGACAAAGATACTATTTTTATTGGAATTCAAGGAAAAGCTTCTGACAAAACTTTTGCATTAGAGGTTAACGGCGATTCAATGACGGCCCCTCTTTCTACTAAACGCTCATTTTTTGAAGGAGACATTATTATAGTTGATCCTACATTAAAACCAGAAAATGGCTCTTTTATAGTAATTAATATTAATAATGAACCAACCTTTATACAATATGTTCATAATGCTGGAAAAACTTATTTAAAACCATTAAACCCCCAATATCCAACTTTAGAAATGAACAAAAAAATGGAAATTAATGGCGTTGTTATCCAGGTAATCAGTAAGGTATAAATATGCTTACATTAAATAATATTACTAGATTCTTCGAACAAAAAGTTAAACATAATATTTGTCCTAGTTGCAATAGTGGCCAATGGTCTGTTATTGGAGAGGAAAATAATGTATTTGTAGTAAAAATACCATTAGATCAAAAACTAGAGTCTATGGCGATAGGCCCTCACATGCCCGCTATTGGACTAATGTGCCAAAATTGTTATTACCTAAAATTTTATTCTTATAATCAAATTGTTGCGTCTATAGAACAAATGGACGAAAATAAATAGACCGTCCTTGGTTAAAAACCATTATTTCATTAACATATACTGATCTGTAAATACACATTCATCCGGATTATTACTATTACAAGAAGCCTCTCCTCCATTTATTATCCATTTTGAATTCGGCAAAGAATAATCTGGATATAAGCTTAGTTTAGAAGCTGTTGGCATTAACAGAAGTTGACGAGTTATATTAGAAGCTTGTTGGTATGCATAAATACAATTATAGCCGGCAGAAGATGGAGAATCTTCAGAATAACTCATTTTGGCTGTAATAAGTGTATATGTAGCGGCTGGAATTGGGCCAGCTGGAAGAACAGTATTAAAAATAGAACTTCCACCCTTAGGCTGACAGCTACTTAGATCATTATCACTCGTACATGTCACTGTATTAGGACAATAATATAAATTAGCGCCAAAAGTTAAAGTGGCGTTCATAAATACTAACCCTAAAATTAATAATCTTTTCATACCCACCTCTTTGATTAAAAAATAGTAAATAATTTTATCATATTAAGTCTAAAATCAACTTACAGGAAAAACCTGAATAAATATGTTGACTGTAACAGGTTGTCCCTGTAATCTGTAAACAAGATAACAACACGAGGTTGTAACAATGATAATCAAACAAGTAGGACAAAGTACTTTAGATGCTTTTTTAGAAGAATGTATTCATGATCATATAAGAAACATAGAGTTAGATATTCATGGAGAAGAAGACTATTGGTATGAAATTTGTGCTGATTTTATGAGACAAGACAAGTTCTTAGCTTTTCTAGAGACCGATGAAGCTAAAAGAACCCTAGAACGAGAAATTCTTCTAAACCTTTGCACATTGAGCAAATATAGAACAGATGATATAGAAGACCCAGATCTTCGTTTAGCAAGAAGTATCAAACAATTGGTTTTTAACAAATACGCTACCACCCTTCAAGCGTTGTTGGACCAAGCTTGGAAATTCAAAGATGAAGAAGATGAAAGAATCAGAATGGAAGAGCTTGAGGCCCAAGAAGGCTATGAAGAAATTATCAGATGTGACAATGCGGCAAGAGCGCGCGATATGCAAAGTGAAAGTCGCAGTGGATGCTACTACATGGATCAATATAAATGATTAAGGAGAACCTATGAAACACTATCACTATACACATGTCAGCTACGTGATCAAACACTTAAAATATTTAGGTGCATGGAAATATCTAAAAGGTATTTCAGTGGCGCAGTTTGTTAAAGAATTATATACCAGGAGAGTATAAATGGACTCATTAGTTTTAGAACGTCGCGGTGGGGAGGCAGTGGTCATAGGCGACGATATAACAATAACACTGCTTTCTATTACGGGTAATAGAGCAAAGATATTATTCGAGTGTCCCAATCATATAAAGATTTTACGTGAAGAATTAGTTGGTAAAGATCAAAAGTAAATGAGGAGAATGCAATGGCACTACGTGGTAAAAAACCAGATACAGTAGAAAAAAGATTAAAGGCTTTATTTTATGGTCAAGCCGGCGTTGGTAAAACTATGGCAGCTATCCAGTTTCCCGCTCCTTATTTGATTGATACTGAAAAAGGTGCTGAAAATGATCAATATATCGAACTTTTAAATAACCATCAGGGCGCTATTTTTCAAACTACAGATTTTGATGAACTTCTTACTGAAATAAAATCATTATTATCAGAAGAACATTCTTATAAAACTGTCATCATTGATCCCTTAACTACGCTATATAACGATTTACTGGATAAATGTGCTAAGCAAGTGGGTACGGAATTTGGTAGGCACTATGGTGAAGCTAATAAGTACATGAAGCATTTATTAAACTTACTGCTTCGTCTAGATATGAATGTCATCATCACAAGTCATGCTAAAAATGAATATGGTCCAAATCTTTCTGTTTTAGGCCAAACATTTGATTGCTACAAAAAATTAGATTACTTATTCGATCTTGTGTTTGAAATCCAAAAGCGTGGTAAAGAACGTATAGGGCTTGTTAAGAAATCGAGAGTTAAAACTTTTGAAGATGGCGAATTATTTCCCTTTAGTTATCAAGAAATCGCTAAACGATATGGCGCTACTATCTTAGAAAAAATTAGCGATAAACAAGAACTTGCTACCCAAGAACAAGTAACGGATCTAGAAGATTTAATTGAATTATTAAAAATACCTCAAGAAACAGTAGATAAATGGCTAGAGAAAGCTCAAGCCTCCGAATATAAAGAAATATCAAAATCAGACATGCAAAAGATATTAGATCATTTAAACAATAAATTACCTAAAAAACAAAGTGCTTAAGGAGAAATAAAATGTGGTCAGTCCCAGTTAGAGATCAAGAACATAAAAAAACTTTATTACCAGCAGGAATTTATGATTTTGAAGTCATCAGTGTTTATGACAAAAATCCGGAAGGAAATCCTTTAAGATCTCAAAAGGGAGATCCTAAAGTTTCTCTTCTTTTAAAGCTCTGGGATGAAACGGGGCGTGAAGTTACGATGTATGACTATCTTATTAATTCAGACAATATGTACTGGAAAAGTAAACATTTTATTGAAGCTGCAAAATTAGAAGCTGTTGTAACCTTAAGTGAAGATAACTGTTATCACTTTGATCCAATGGCCTTTAAAGGTGCGTGTGGAAAAGTAGAAATAGGCTTGCAAATAGCAAAGCCTAAAAATAATAGTACTTCTGAAAAATGGGCTGACAGAAACATTGTCATAGACTACATAAAATCAGAAGCAAACGAGGAGTTAAAAGCGCCTGTCATGGATGATGATATACCGTTTTAAAGATTTGTTCTTCTTTCTTTTGAGGACCGCCGATGGCGCATGAGCAGGGATGTTGAGAGGAAGAAGGACATAAGGTTAACCCCTTATTTGGCTGCTATTAGTATGCGCTAAACATACTAATGTTCTTTTGCGGGAACGAGTAAATATAAGGGGTTATTAATTTAATCTCTTGCCTCGTAAAAAATAGACAGCTAGACCGTAGGGAAGCGCGGTGGGAGATTATTAATAATAGAGGGCACGATGAAAATAGAAAGTGGCAAAGCTTATAAGAATAAATATGGACAGATAGTTTTTATTATAAATATCAATCCAAAATATATACGTCGTACCTATAAAGGAGATGATGGTTTTTTATATGATGAAAATGGAAAAGTTTCTGATTATTTTGAGATACAAAATCCATATAAAGAGCTAATTGAAGAAGTTAAACCAATTGAAGAACCCGGAGAAGATAAGGTTCCTAATTTACAATTGGAAGTTGGGAAATATTATTTAAGAAGGGATGGTGAGATTTGTAAAATAGAAAACGTTCAATGTGAAATTTCAATGAATGATTTAGTGAACGAAGTAGAGATTAAAACAAAAGATTAACCAATCCCCTCCTGATCTTTTCGGTAACCACGGATTGGGAGGATTTTAAGGAAAAGAAATGGTAATAGAAATGTCAGATGAGGATAAATTTAAAAAATATTTAGAGGAACTACACGACTTATCGATAGACTTTATAAAAAATAAATGTCATGAATTTGCAGCTCGCGTACATGAGTTAGAAACGTTAAATCATATTAGAGAAGAGTTTTTGGCTATAGAGCTTTGTAATGCATTAATTACATTATTAGCCGATACCAACCGAGAAGCTTACTCAGAATTCGAAGCCATTCAAAATGGGAGCGGTAAAATAATATGAAAGTTTATATGTGTTATCACCAAGAATTAGCTCACTCTTCTATGAGAAATATTACTTTATTTAAGACTTGGGAAGAAGCTGACAAATTTATTGGTTTAAGAGAAAATTTTACTTATGGCGGTATGCAAATTATAGAAATGGTAGTACATGAGAGGGCAGATGAAAAATCTAAGCTTTGAATTTTGGTTATTACTGGGCGTAATTGTTGTGCCGCTTGCTTGTGCGGGGATATTTAGGTTGGTGCATTAAGGGAAATAGTAAAATGAATGAAAAAAAATGTAGAAAGCCTTTTAAAAATATAATTATTGCTGAAATAAAAACATTTCCTGATTTAACTTCAGAACACCTAAGATGGTTATCAACAATTGTTCTTTCGACTATTCAGTTTCAACTTGATGAATGGAATATTCAAAATGTAGTAGTTCTAGAAAATATTTACTGTTCAGTTATGGACATGTCAGATTTAGATAAAAATGGTCAGCCTATTGATGATATTCCATTTTGCGAAGATGGTGAATATTCAAGATTACAAAGAACTCATTATGACTATATTTGTGAACATAGTATTAAAGATTTATGAATAGGTTGGTGAATTAAATGGATAAAAGAGAAAGTGTTGAAGAGAGGGTTATTGAACTCCCAGAAGAAACGATCATATTCTTATTAAAAGGAGGGTCAGTGACTTTTAAAACCTCAGATATGAATGTAAAAATAATTAATAAAAAAAGAATCATTCCAATAGAGGAAAAAGATTTTTTCGAATTAATTTACAGTCTTCAACGTTCTGGTAATTTTATTGCTGATGAAATTATTAAAAAATATTTATGAACCTGTGCGGTGCTGTTTGGGGAAGCACCCTCTTTATCAAAAGGGGATAAAGAGAGATGGCCCTGTAGCTCAGTTGGTAGAGCCCGTTAATTAACGCGTGGGTTCGAGTCCCACTGGGGCCTGAAGTACGTTCGATTCGTGCCACAGGTTCGCCAGTTAGAGAAATGAGATGACAATAATGAGTTATTATGGAATTGGTATTTATTCTAGCAAAACAAAACATAATCTAGGAACTTTATGGAGAAGCGCCTTTATTTATGGGGCTTCTTTTATTTTTTTAATTAACTCGCGTTATTCAATGCAAGCTAGTGATACATTAAAATCAGTTAAACATATTCCTCTTTTTCACTATGATAATTTTGATGATTTCTACAACAACCTTCCCTATGGGGCTCAATTAATAGGAGTAGAACTTTCATTAAATGCATTTCCTATAAAGGAATTTTCTCATCCTAAAATTGCAATTTATCTATTAGGATCGGAAGATAATGGCTTATCCAATGAAATTATCAGCAAATGTCATCAGACAATAATTCTCCCTGGTGAAAAATCTCTAAATGTAAGTGTGGCTGGCTCCATTGTTATGTTTGATAGAATAAATAAATTTCAAAAAGAAATTAGGAATTTTTAAATGAAAACACTAGACATATTAACCCAAGAAGACCTAATCAATATTACGGGGGGGCGCTATGCTACCAAGCAGATTAAGTATTTACGAGAGCACAATATTCCATTTTTAATAGGATCAGATGGCAAACCTAAAGTCGCGCGTCAATATATCGAAAAGATTTTAGGGCTATCCATTTCATTAACCAAAGAAAGACGCAGAGAACCAAACTTTAAAAATCTTTGATATGGGCAGAAAAAGAAGAAGCAACAAAGAATTACCAAGGCGAGTATATTTTAAACATGGCGCTTATTATTACGTCGTGGATAACAAATGGATATTCTTGTCTAAACAAAAAGGAGAAGCCTTAAGAGTCTGGTCTACCCTGATTGATAAACCAGAAAAGCTTGTGACTATGAAAGACTTATTTGATCGTTATCTGATAGAAGTGGCCCCTTTAAAAGCGTCCAATACTTATAAGGCTAATGTTAGCCAGATGCCCTTATTAGAGCGCGTATTTGGACATTGTTTCCCCGATGAGATCTATCCGCAGGATATCTATAAGTATCTAGATTATAGAGCGCAGCAAGGCTCTCCTATTGCGGCTAATCGGGAAAAGTCCTTATTATCCCATGTGTTTTCTATGGCGATTAGGTGGGGTGCTGTTAAAGATAATCCTTGCCGCCATGTAAAGCGCCTTCCTGAAAAGCCTCGGGATCGCTATGTGACTGATGAGGAGTTTTTACAAGTCCAATCGATTGCGTTGCCCGTGGTAAAAAGCATGATGGAATTAGCCTATTTAACAGGCCAACGAAGCGGGGATCTGCTTAATATAAAATTTGATGATATGTCAGATCGAGGTATTTTAATTAAGCAATCAAAAACAGGTAAATCATTACTTATTGAATGGACGGACAGATTAAAAGAATGCATTGATAGTGTTAAAACCATTCGTGAAGAAGTTAAAAGTAATTACTTGTTTTGTACCAGGCATGGCAAAAAATATACGGCTGATGGTTTTAGTAGTTTGTGGCAAAAAACGATTATACTCGCTGTTAAAAAAGAAAAGATAAAGGAGCGTTTTACGTTTCATGATATAAGAGCCAAAAGTGCTAGCGATTCTGAAACAACGCAATTAGCCTCAGAGCTTTTAGGGCACAGTGATAGCGCATTAACTAACCGTGTTTACCGTAGAAAAGAAACCAAAGTAAGGCCACTTAAATGAAAATATTAGACAAGTTAAAATTTATTAGAAATAGATTAAAATGTGTGCCTGGTAATATTTCATTTAATGTATTGAAATATAAGGTTAAACATCCTGGGCCATGTAGGGATCGAACCTACGACCAATTGATTAAGAGTCAACTGCTCTACCAACTGAGCTAATGGCCCAAGAGCGTCTATTATTTTTAGATCGCTCTTAAAAGTCAAATCAAATTACGTTTACCTGTAAAATGGAGTCTAGCGAAGCCGCGCCACACCAGAAGCAGCTGCTCCAGAAACAGGAGTGCCGCTTACTACTCCTCCGCTACCCGCAGGCACCCCCTCCAAAGCTGAAGCAGGGAATCTAAGTCCCATTCCTGCAACAACAGAAGGAAAAAATCCCGCTGGGCCAGCAGTAACTGATCCACCTACAGACGCTGGCGTTGGTTCAATAGTAAAACTTCCACGTATTGTCCATCTTACTTCCGCACCTCGCGACCGTAAAATTTCAGTTACTTTTGGATAAAGCTGTCTATTAAGTGATGCATCTATTTGCTGTATTGGCAATCTATTTTCAGCAGGACTCCATCCTTTGATCATCCAACTAAAGTACGATATTATCTCAAAATATTTAGTTTTTATATCATCATTTAACAACCTATTTTCATGAAGCGTTCGCATAAAACATTCAATTGAATAATTAATTTCATTAGGAAAGTGATCCTCTGAGCATACATCTTTCGAGAATCGCTGGTAAATTCCCACAATTCCACTTTCACCCCAAGGGTTTGGTTGACGCTGCTCTGCATCCCATTGTTTTAGTAAATTTAATACTGTATCAGCAAATCGAACTCTTTGAGTTTCTACATGAACAGCTAAAGGATTTAAAAATAATCTCACATCTTGCTCTGATATTTGAAAATCAACAGGCACAACAAGATATGCCTTTCTCATAGCATCATATTGGGCAAACGTTGTTTGAGACAAAATTCCATGATTTGTTAAGTTTATTAAAAAATTAGCGAATATTGACTGTATATAAAGAATAAATTCTTTGTTAGGTTCATATCTTATATAACGCATTAACTGTCTAATATGAATTTTTAAAATTTCAAATAACTCAGAACTTAAATTATTGCGAATTAAATTAAATGTTTCTAATAGATATAAATGACTAAGCAGAATCCATCCATCTCGGTCTTGTCTTGCTAAATTTATACTTCCTTCTAAAGCCGTGGGACGATAACGATATTCAATTAAATTCTGTACATAACTGAAAATCTTGTCGTCAAAATATGCACCACAGCCTAGCAAACAAATTAAAGCACAGAATTTGTTGTGGCATATTGCACATGCTAAAGGTGTATAACGCTCTCTATCAACCAAATTAAAATCAACCCCTGCTTTACGACAGCTTTCAATTCTTTTCAAATCTCCAGTTGCAACAGCAGAAAAAAGATCTTCTAGAGTCGGATCACTAGCAGCTGCAGTCACTCCTGCGCCACCTATAGCTGTACCAGTTCCAGAAACTGCTTGCTTATTGCTTATATATTCATTTAATGATCGCAGAAAGATACTCACTTTATCAGCAGTTACTGCTTTTCTGCAAATTACTTGAGGAATAGCAAATAGAAATTCATCACATATCTTTTGATACTCCCTAAAATCATCCATAGAAATAATTTCATTCTGCTCTAGTCTTAAAAAAAATTCTGTTATTGGAAGTGTGTAGAAAATAAAATTTTCTTTGTTTTTGTTAGCTTCGCATACTAGCTTGCCTAAAAATATCTGGAAAATTTTTATCAAGGCAGGATATTTAGTTTGAATTAAATTAAAAGCTTTTAATAAAAATAAATTAAGAAGCAATGTCCGTCCTCTGGGATCAGCTATTATAGCAGAATGTACTAATAATCCATCTTGATAAATCCTGGATTGCAATAAATTAATTACACTCTCCCCTCTCATTTCAAGATGAGCACCTCCACTTAATAAAATAGCTGCTGAACGAAATTGGCCATTCAACACAGCGTGCTTTAAAGGTATATAACCATGATTTGCTTCGCGATCAGCAGGAAAACTATCTATTACATATCTTACTTTTCCATAAATTGCTGCGTCTAATAAAAACAAAGAATCATCAACCAGTTGTGGTTTATCAATTTTTAATGTTTCTCTGTAAGTTTCAAAAAACGATGGATTCTCCAGTCTTTCTATACGTTCTCTTAATACAACGGCAGAAATAGCCTTGCTTCGCACACGCTCCCATCCATCCACGCTAATAGGCAACAACTTTAAATTATAACCCTCATAGCTATTTCTCAAATAATTTTGTAACTGATCAAAAGTTTTAACTTTTGGATTACCATCAAACTGCCAACTACCATCAGACAAACGAGTTATTAGCCTTGCTTCATGTAATATTGTTTTATCACCTGCAGAATTCACATCATCTCTAACAATATATAAAGCCATTTCACCGCTAGGCACTGGTAGAAATGTGCAAAAAAATGCAGGCTTACTCCAGGGGTCTAAATGATTATTGAGCACCTCATAATGTAAAGTTTTAGCAACTACATAACGATTAAGTGTATCGTCCTCACCCATTGGTAAAGCACCTGGCAATCTAAATTGTTGAACAAATTCAGCAACCATTGCTGCTTTAGTTGGAAATAGCACTAGAGCTGCGCTAGCAACAGCCGGCACAGAACCACTGGCAGCAGGAACTACTGCAGAGAATCCTACTGCTGCAGCGCCAGCACCACCGCTACCTGTAGTTGCATCTACTGCACTAGCTCCTATAGTAGTGGCTGGCGCACTACCGGTACCTGCAGCACCAGCTGGTGCTGCAGCAACAAACTCATTACGCCATTGCAATGGGGTTTTCTGAAGAAATCTTTCTCTCTCTTCCCCACTTAATGCAGCTGCCCTTCTTGGATAGTTTCTCCAGAATGTAATAAACTCTATATGATCAGCAGTAGATAACTCCTTTAATGGAATTTCTCCAATCCTCATATGATAAATTCTCATTACATCGTCTACAAATCCTATTCCAGCAGCTCCTCTACTGGCTTCTCGAATCGCTGCTTTTGTTGCATCATGAACCAATTCACTAAGAGATCTTAAATTTTCTGCTGATTGCTCCGAGGTAACTGCAGCCGCAACTACGCGAGCTTCTGCATCAGCAGAAGCTGGAGTGGCAGCGCTGCTAATAGCAGCAGCTATTGCAGCATCCTCTATACCCCAGCGTGAAGCTGACAAAGCCCTTATTCTAGAATCGCTAGCATATGCAGCAAGCACAGCAGGCAAATATTCTCGGTAAAAGCGCTGAAATTTATCTTTATCTAAAGGAAATAATTGATTAGCAAGTCGATTTACTTCTACAATCACAGAATTATTACTATATGCTTGTCGCACACTAGCATCAAAACTAGCAGCTGATGTAGATGCTACTGCACCTGCACCGACCCCAACGCTGAAAGCAGAATTTATTGCTTCTTTGACCGCATTCTGGGTTTGTATGACAAGGCTTATTAGTAATTCTGTTGACTGTTCCTGAGTGCTAATATCGAGAACAATAGTAGAAACAACTCCAGCTCCACCGCTACTTGCAGGCGCAGACGTAATAGTAGTTTCAAACCATTTTAATGGGCTTATAGTGTCAAGAAATCTATTTTTATCCTCCACTGTAGCGGCGGCTCGTGGATAGCCTTCTACGAATCCATCAAATTTTGCTTTATCGGCTGACAACAGCTTCCGTTCTGCAAACTCTCGAGCTATTCCAATTAAGTCATTTCGATTGTAATTTTCAAGCACAGCTTCTTTAAATCCACGCGCAGAGGCTCCTCTACTAGCTTCTGCAATTGCATTTCTTGTTGCAGCATGAACTAATTCACCAAGAGTTTTCAATTGTTCAGCTGATTCTTCTTCATTTAAAACGGTTACTTTTTCATCTTCAACCCCACTCGCTAACCACCGCAGCAAACCTTGTAATATTTCTGGAAGTGATCCTTTAATTACATGTCTTCTATTAGCTTCATCAGTAGGTATATCTGTTACAAGTCCATACGCAAGAGCAACGCTTCTACTCATTTTTCTTATCGCTGCATTTCCTGTGCCACATGCATCAAAAGAGCTCATATCGGGAGGAGACACAAAAGTCTCTATAATCCCATCACCTCTTTTAAGCTCTGCTGGGACTTCAGAAAAAGCACTTTCGATTAACGTTCTATTCCTTTCCAGTTCACTACTTAAAACAGAACTATGTTCAATTATATAATCAAGCGCTCTATTACTAGTAACAATTACTATGCCTCCATTAGCTTTTATATATTGGACTGCGCGTAAGAAAAATACTCCAATCCCTTCTGATGCAGTACTAGAATTATTAAAATCATCAAATATGTATACTGTTCTTGGTTTTAAAAAGCCTGCTGATAAACGAGTTGCCGGCCTGATATACAAAGTTTCAAAATCCTTCTGCTCCAATTCTTTCGCCATTGCAATGGTAATATAAGTTTTCCCCTGGCCGCGCTTACCAGATAAAAACGTAAACAATCCTTGCCTTAATTTGGTTGGATCAGAAGCAGAAGCAATAATACGTTCAGCTTCAGCTTTCAACACTCTTTGAAAATCAGTGTCATCTCGATAACCATCAAAAGAAGCACAAATATTTTCTCCTGATACTTCACGATGATTATTAAAAAATCGTAAATCTTTGTGCAATGCAGCTACTTGTGCCGCTGATAAATATTTAGGATCTATCATTAAACCAGCAGGTGGTTGATCAATTATTAACCTTAGATAATGTTTACGAAGCTGATCTTGTGCTACTGGAGTAATACGACCTCGAGGTCTTGGTGTAATGAGCCTATTTAATTCAGCAAGCATCTCAGGACTATGACTATAGTCTACAGCTTCACCGTCACTCCTAGCAATCCTCAAAATACTCCCGGCCCTTGCAGGAAACTCTAATTTCACAATTTCTTTAAATCTTCTAGTTACTCTATCTATATCCCCATAATGAGCTGTAAGAATTATACCGATAAAAGTATCAACGTCTTTTCTACTACGTACAAACAAGGTTCCACCTTCCTGCACCCATTCAATTAGCGATAACAATAAATCTTGCTTTGGATAATCATCATTGTAAAAATATATTGTATCATCAGAGAAGGATCTCGGCTTCGGACTGCTGTAAGTTAATACCATTACGGATTTAGAAGCTGGCGCTGCTGCACGAATAGCAGGTTCTAAATCTCTAGCAAGATCTCCATCTGCAGCTAGTTCAAAATAATACCCACCAACTGGCCAGTTGCGTATCGCAGCTTCTACTATTCTGCGCATTTCTTCTAAAGTCATTAACTAGCTCCTAATTTTTATTATCAAGCTGGTCAAAATTATAACGAATGATACTTAAGAAAATATTAAGGTTTAGCCAATTATTTTCTTATAAGCATTTGATTAAAAATACTAAATGTTGACTTCACCCGCCACCCCATTCCCCCTCCTTAAAGGGAGAAGAGTGTTTTCTTAGTTCCCGCTTCTCTTTAGGGAGAAAGCATTCTGTAGCCCGGATGAGCCTTCCTTCGCTAAAGCTATGGAAGACAGGCAACACGAACCCGGGAGTAAAAAATAATGCGTCATGGCTTTATTAAAATAACCCCGGGTTCATTCGCTACGCTCTTCAACCCGGGCCACATGGGAATACATAGATATTATCTTTCATAGCACATCATGTGAAGCTCCGAACAACAAATACAGTTCACACCATACCAGCAGCTACACGATTTTCGTCAGGTCTAGAACACCATAAAAATCGACGGGATTATTAAATAGCTTGAAGAGCAAGGGGAAGTGATTAGCGATGAGACGTTCTCTCACATATCCCTGTTACCTTATAAGCATGTGTTGCCTAACGGTACGTATTTTATTGATGATGAGGGGCATTTGCAGGAGTAGTGGGATTTACAGCAAGGAATTACGGTTTGAGTACCAAAATTTTCTGTTCATTCACTCCCATTGGTCCAGGAGACTCATCTCTTTTGACACAAAAATCATCATAAGTACTTTGTATCAAAATTCCACAATCTGTTACCATTTTTAAAAAACAGGCTGCTCTACCAACTGAGCTAATGGCCCAAAAGAGCGTTTATTATTTTTTGATTGCTTTCAAAGGTCAACTTAAATAAATTATTGCATTGAGCCCCCTGTACAGCAGAGGGATAGCTCCTGCCACACTTAAAATAACTGCAGCAGCCTTCTTATCCCATCAGTACTACCAGTGCCACTTACATCATATATCATCAACACCACTTCCTGCTGTAACGTTAGTAACTGCTATCTCACTTGCTACCCGAGTTTACATTTTTAATTATTTGATAAATATCACTACTTTTCGGTAGGTTGAGTTAATAACGAAGCAATTACTTCCACTAGCTTACTAGCAACCTGTTGTTTATTTTGCTTAGTTAAAGACTGTTCTTTACCATTTCTCAATAAAAAAGTTACTGTATTGTCATCACTTTCAAAGCCCACACCATGACCTACTTGATTGGCAACTATCATATCAACATTTTTTTCAATAAGTTTTTGTCGCGCATAATTAAGGACATCTTCTGTTTCAGCAGCAAACCCGATCATTAAAGGCTTGTCTTGTTTGGCTGCTACTGCTGCTAAAATATCAGGGTTTTTGACAAGACGTAAAGTTAAAGTTTCCTCAGTTTTTTTAATTTTCTGTTGAGCTATGTCTTGTAAACGATAATCAGCTACAGCTGCTGCCCCAATAAAAACATCACAAGCAGATAGTTTATGCATAACAGCTTTATACATTTGCTCGGCTGTTGTCACAGTAATAACTTCAATCCCTTCAGGTCTTGCTAGATGAACTGGGCCACTAATCAAAATAACATCAGCTCCTGCAGCTCTAGCAGCTTCTGCAATCGCATAGCCCATTTTACCGGAACTATGATTAGCTAAGTAACGCACAGGGTCTAAAGCTTCTTGCGTAGGCCCCGCTGTAATAACCACTCGTTTTCCAGCTAAAGCACCATTATTAAAAGATAATTGCAGTTTTTCAAGTAATTCTACAGGCTCTATCATACGTCCCGGACCTGTTTCTCCGCAGGCTTGACCACCTATTGCTGGACCCCATAAACCGACTCCTAATGCTCTAAGTTTGGTAATATTTTGTTGCGTAATAGTATTTAACCACATTTGCTGGTTCATAGCGGGCGCCATATAAATAGGTACCGTACTAGCTAAACAAAGCGTTGTTAATAAATCATCAGCCATACCAGTAATAAAACGTGCTATAAAGTTAGCGCTAGCAGGAGCTATTAAAATTAAATCTGCCCAACGAGCTAATTCTATATGACCCATAGCCGCTTCACTTTCAGGATCTAACAAATCAGTCCATACTCGCTCTCCTGATAAGGCCTGTAAAGTCATAGGTGTAATAAATTCCAATCCACCTTGAGTAATGACTACTCTTACTTTTGCACCCGCTTGCTTCAAAATTCTAACTAGTTCACAAGCTTTATAGGCTGCAATGCTTCCAGTAATACCAATTAATATTTTACGATTAGATAAAGTATTCATTCTTGTACTCCATTTAACTCCAAGACTAACCGCAAGCCCTGTAAAACCAAATCAGGCTCAATGACGGTAAAGATTTCTTGTTTAGTATAGAGGTTAGAAAAACCGCCTGTACCAATAACAATTGGTATCTCATCTTTAAAAGCCTCTTTCTTAATATGGCTTAACAATTCTTTAACAGCGCCTAACTGCATATAATATAAACCTGATTGAATACTTTCCTGAGTTGAACGACCGACAATTACCTCTGGTTCTATAATTTCCACAGCAAATAATTTAGCAGTATTACTTTGTAGTACATCGCGTGAAAGCTTCATACCTGGCAAAATAACTCCGCCTAAATATGATTTATCTTTGGTAATAACGCAACAAGTCGTCGCCGTTCCAAAATCAACAATAATTATATTTTTATCAGGGAACTGCCTAACTGCAGCAATAGCATTAGCAATTCGATCTGCCCCTACCTCACTTGGATTGCGATATTTGATATTTAAACCTGTTTTAACACCAGCTTCTAAAAAAAATGGTGTAATAGAAAAATATTTACTACAGGCTGAGCGCAAAGAGTAATCAAGCTCAGGTACTACTGAACAAGCTGATATTCTTTTGATCTGGTGATAATCAACATTATTTTCTCCTAGCACAGCTCTTAAAAAAAGTCCCAGTTGATCAGAAGAGCCGCTTTGCTTGCTTGCATAGCGAAACCGAAGTTGAATTACTTCTTTCTCAAATACACCACCATAAATATGAGAATTACCTACATCAAGACATAAGTCCATAGATTATCCTTACTATAATTAAAGCAACTAACCAAAAACATCCAGCCACTAAAAATGGCAAATTAATATTAAAATAGGCTAACCACCCTGCTAAAAACCCAGTAATGGCAAATGCTAAGGCTAACAAACCATCCGTAGTACCCATTAATAACCCTTGCTGATCCTTAGCCACCAAATTGGAAACTAAAGTAATTAACGAAGTGTAAATTAAAGCTACTGCAAAAGTAACAGGTATAACTAATAGACATTGGCCAATAAAAAGATGAAAGCCATATACGGCAATAAGCGATATTACCCCTATCAATAATGCTATAAAAATAACAGTTTTAAGTTTTAAATAATTAACTGCTAAACGTACTATTGCAATTAATCCAAAAGAAAGAATAATCCCTACATAGGTTAAAAATAGCCCTATAGTTTGTGCTTGAAAATGAAATTGTTCTGCTAAAAATAGCGCCAGTGATTGATAATACAAGCTCCAGCCTAATTCAAAGAAAAAAAAGACTACTAATAACAAACAAATTTTTGTAGATTTAAACAAGGCAATAAAATTTTGCCAATGCTGGGTTAAGTGTGGCAATACTGCTTGATGAGAGATATTGTTATCGCTTTTAACCCAAATTAATAAGATAAATAAATTAAAAATACTAAGTAAAATCACAAAATAAAAGGGAGTGGTTAAAGAAAACCAACTAATCCATTTAGGATTAGAAAGCTCTCCGCCAACTAAGGGGCCTAATACTAACCCTAAAGTCATAGCCACTGCTATCATACCAATATTAATAGCTTTGTCTTTGCTGGCTAAGCTAATATCTGCCATAGCAGCTTGGGCAACCCCTTGGCTACCTGAAGTAAACCCCGCTAAAACTCGACCTAAAATTAATAAGCTAATACTGGCTAAAGAAAAACTGAGTACATAGCAAATAAAACCAATTAATACCCCTACTAAACAAAAAAATAACACTTGTTTTCGGCCCAAGTAATCAGATAAGGCGCCCAATATAGGAGCTCCTATCATATAACTAATAGGAAAAGCTGCTAAAATCAAACCATAAAGAATATGAATTACATAACTTGAGGCATGAGCTCCCCATAAGACATGGCTAGCTTGTGCCACCAAAGGAGCTAATAATGGTGCTATAATACCAAAACCAATAGCATCTAAGATAATGACAATAAAAAATGGAGCGACCAAGCGAAAAGATTGGGGGGATTTGACAATTATTGTATCAGCTAGTTGTTCTACAGGTACCTGTCTCATCGATCAAGTCCTCTTCTTTGTTAGTAACTATTATTTTATATTTGTTCTAAGATAGAAATCATCTCCAATGCCGTATCGGCTGCTTCTCTACCTTTATAACCTTTTTTACCACCAATTCGATCAGTTGCCTGCTCAACATTTTCTGTGGTTAACACGCCAAAAACCACTGGTATATTATATTCCAGCATCACTTGCATGCAGCCTGAACTGGTTTGTTGACAAACATAATCATAATGATTTGTCTCCCCGCGAATGACAGCACCTAAAGCAATAATGGCGTGATATTTTTTAGTTTGTGCTAATCGCTTTGCTGCCAAAGGTATTTCAATTGCGCCAGGAACGTGAACAATGGTAATATTTTCCATTCTCACTTCTAATTCTTTTAATCTTGCCAAAGCTTCATTTAATAACTCATCAGTGATTTCTTGATTATAGCGACTGACAACAAGTGCAATGGTAACATGCCGACCAAAATCTTTTACTTCAATAATTTTCATGTAGTCTCCGTAACTTCTAACAAATGACCTAGTTTATTTCTTTTAGTGGCCAAATAAGCGCTGTTTTCAGGGCAAGCCGGCATGATTAAAGGCACACGCTCCACTTCTAGACCATTATAGATTAGCGCGTTTATTTTACTTGGATTATTAGTCAAAAGGCGAACTTTTTTTACTTGCAAATAGCGCAAAATTTGAGCAGCCATGCTATAATTTCTAAGATCATCAGCAAAACCTAAGCACCGATTAGCTTCAACCGTGTCTAAACCTGTTTCCTGAAGCGCGTAAGCCTTAATCTTATTAGCAAGCCCTATCCCCCGGCCTTCCTGAGCTAAATAGATAATAAGCCCATCTTCTCTTGCCAATCTTCTTAAAGATTCCTGTAATTGCCAGCCACAATCACAGCGTAAAGAAGAAAAAACATCCCCTGTCAAACAAGTTGAATGTATTCGTACTAAAGTAGAAGACTTAGCTTGAGTCTCACCATGCTGCAAAACTACCTGTTCTTCTTTTTTTATTAAATCTCTAAATATTTTTATTTTAAAACTACCTAACTCAGCAATTGGTAAGTTGGCTACACTGATTAGTTCTATAATGTTTTCATGTTGTAACCGATACTGCTTTATTTCTTTGATAGAAACAATAGGCATTTGATAGGTTTTAGCTAAAACATGCAGATCAGACAATCTTGCCATGGAACCATCTAAATTCATCACCTCACAAATTACTGCCGCTGGTATTAACCCCGCTAATCTCATTAAATCAATACTACCCTCAGTATGCCCTTCACGTTCTAACACTCCAAAATTTTTCGCACATAAAGGAAAAACATGGCCAGGTCTTGCTAAGTCTTCAGCGGAACTTTGAGAATCAATGGCAACTTGTATAGTACGCACTCGATCTTTTGCTGACACCCCGGTAGTTACTCCTTCTCTAGCCTCAATTGAAACCGTAAAGTTTGTGTGATAACCATTCGTATTCTCAGTAACCATAAGTGGCAAACGAAGCTGATTAACTCTTTCTTGAGTTAACACTAAGCAAACCACACCCGAGGTATGTCTAATCATAAAATTCATTGCTTCAGGGGTAATAAATTCAGCTGCAATAACTAAATCTCCTTCATTTTCTCGCTCTTCTTCATCCACCACTATAATCATCTTACCTTTCTTTAAAGCAGACAATGCTTGCTGTAAATTATTAAATTGATTGGGCATGAGTAGTCTCCAAATAGTTCACAATATACTTACCGAGCATATCGATTTCAACATTAATCAGCGAACCAATTTTATAAGTTTTAGCAATCGTCACCGCTTGCGTATGAGGAATTAAAGTCGCCGTGAAATTATCTTCACCCACTTTAATAATAGTAATACTCATCCCATCTAAGCCTATAAACCCCTTATTAATAACGTAAGGTTTTAAAGATTTAGGTAAACTTAAAGTTAATAACCAAGCTGAATCTTCAAGTTTAATGGCTAGCACTTCACACACTGTGTCAACATGGCCTTGCATAAAATGCCCACCAATACGAGAATTAGCGGTAATGGAACGTTCTAGATTAACTTCATCACCTACCTGAAACTTAAAAAAATTAGTACAACGCTGTGTTTCAGGTACAACCTCTACTTTAAAATAGCTTGAATGAAAATCTATGACTGTTAAACAGACGCCATTAATCGCTACGCTATCACCAATTTTTAAGTCAGCAACTATCGGTATCGATTCAATGCTAAAACGCCAAATAGGAGTAGCTTGATCAATTGCAATAATTTTTCCAATACATTCAACAATACCTGAAAACATGATTCCCCCCAAAAAAACCATAGTAAATTTCAACAGCAAACAAGCAGTTAAACCAAAATTAATTTCAGGGAAAATAAAAAAAGGTACCCTCGCACCCCTTAATGCCTACTTTCTTTCATCCGGACTATCACCGTCGGCTCTGGCTTTTAACCAAATCTGCTGACCTATTCATTGAATAGCGCTCGCGGGCTCTCCCTAAGGGGATTACCGCCGGTAGGGAATTACACCCTGCCCTGAAAGTAATGAAATTTATAACGCGTTTTTAATTATTTTGTCAAATAAATTCTGTGTACGTAATTAAATAAAGCTCTTATTGACTGCGCCCCCCCGGACGAAACCTTGATGGTGATATAGGTGCAGGTGCAGGTGCAGGTTCAACTTCACGATCAGCAACAGCATCTTCTTGCAGAGCTCTAGCCAAAAAACCTGTTTCAAAACGAGTTCTTGCAAGAGTTCTACTAGTTCTCGCTGCCGTACCTGGTAAAGTGGCAACTTCCTCCTCAGCAATAGCAGCTGCTCTAATACCTCCAAATCTCCCTTGCATATAAGTATTCATAGCAAAACATGAGCCAACAGGTAGATGAGAAAATCCAGCTAATCCAGCAAACCTATTTGCTTGCCCTGCAGTATCTTCATCTCTACTAAGCAGTACACTTAATGTAGCCTCCCTTGTCATGCCTGCAGCATGTTGAAGACCAGTTAACTGATGCGTATCTAAAACACTAACTTGTCGACTTAACTGTCTACCAGCAGCATCTCTTCTCGCTGAAGGCTCACCAGATACTGCTGAAGCCATACCACCAGGAGAAATTATTTTTTCAGATTCACCACTATATCTTTCAATTAAAACCCGAACGGCACATTCTATTTCATCTTGTACTGTAGCGCCATAACAGCGCGCTCTAAGAGCAAAGCTATCGGCAATTTTTTCATTTATTCTTTCCTGCTCATTCTTGCGCCAAATTTCAGCTTGCTCATCATCTTCACAATGAGTGACTTTATAGTCGGTAAAACGTTTTTCTTGAGCAATAATATTATCAATTACACACCTGTCACTTTCGGTTTCAGTATTTTTAAGATTTTCTATCATAATACTAATCGCATTATCTGTCCAAATATGCCAATAGAAAAGTCTATCTTTTAACCAAAGTTTATCTTCTTGACTACCACGTTCTTGCAGTACAATTAAACATTGTTGTAATGCTTCTTTATGTTCTTTTACTCTTATATTAAATATATTATCATCAGCTGCTCGCCCTGTTTCAAATTCTGCATATTGATCCGCTACAATTCTAAGATTTTCTGCCAATTCTGCCGCTAACTGTTTCATTGCTGCATCTGTTTGAACTCTATACGTTTCCATCTCTGTTAAAATTTGCTGTTCAACAGCAGCAATTGCTGCTGTTAAGCTAGCAATTTCAGCTGATTTCGCATCAATTAGTTTCTGACTATTAAGTATTCTGCCAGCAGCCATCTCTTTTCGCTGCTTAAAAGCATTTAAATATTTTTGTAATCTAGCACGCTCATCTTGACTATCTTGATATGCCGCACGTTCCGTTGCACTCATCTTGGACAACAGCAATTGCTCTGCTGCCCTTTCTGCCTCAGTAGTAAGTTGAACAGGCAGTCTGCTTATTAATAACTCTATGCTTGCAATTTGTTGATTTAGGCTACCAATTTCTGCCTCATCATCTGCCTTAATTTTTGCATGCCTTTCCTCTAACTGTTGTTTAGCCAGTGTCGCTGAATCTAACAATACTTGCTGTCTTGCCATTATCTCATTTTTCTCTTTCTTCATTTCTGCAGCAAGTACCTTATATATATCTTCCATAGCTTTTATTTTCATTTGATGATCAGCCTTAGCTTTTGCTTCAGCATAATCTTTAAGACGTAATGCTTGTTGTATATTGCGCGCAGCCCGACCTGGTTGTAAAGCATACTCTAAGTAGGCTTTTTCTAATAGATGATCAGAGAGTTGAGACAAACCACTAACTAATCCCTTTATTAAATGTCTAGATATTAATAATCTTCTAACTCTTTCTGCTTGCATTAAAAAATTAGGATATTGCGTCATATCCTCATACTTAGGACTCTCTTTAATTGCTGCAATAAAAGTATCATATTGAGATAACATCTTTTCTCTATCACTCAATAGAAATAGCTTTTGTAACTCCTCTCCTATCCAATAAGAAAATGTGCCTGACGCTGATTCTGGCAAATAACGTCTTCTTTTCACTGCACCATCAATCTCTGCTGGAGTTTCTGGCTCATAATCTTCAGGATTTAAATTTAAACCTCGTTTAAAATCCTTAATTACTTCATACATATCAAAAACAAACAACTCTTCTGACAAACTTCTACCTAGTATTTGTTGAATTAATTGCAGCTTATGGAAAGAATCTCCACTTGCTAAGAGCTCACTACTTAAGCCTATTAATTCCTGAATTTGTTGTTCTTTATCAGCATCAGAATATTTATCGTCAATCTTAACTGATAAAATATCTTCAATTCGACATAAATTAGCCATTAGCTTATCATCTACTTGATGTCGCTCTTCTTCATGATAAATTTTTAAACTTAAAGGCAAACGTGCTACAGATTCTATAGCAGGACTTAGTCTATGCAGAAATGCCTTCACTTTTGTTAATTTTGCTTTTAAAGTACTTGCAGTAAAGATAAAGCTTTGCCTACAACAACTTAATGCTTCTATCAATTGCATTAAGGTAAGCTCGCCTAAACGATCAGCTAAATGCTCTTGAACTGATAACTCAGTTAATCTCACTTTATCATAACCCAGTTTTTCTAATAAATTTTGTAAGGATATAACTGAAAAACTTCCCTCTAACTCTTCATTTGAAAAAATTTCTGCACATTCAATAGATGAATAGCCTAACACTATTTTAAGAAAGTTCTTTAAAGATATCTCTGCAAGCGATTTGTCAACCTCAACTCCCGCATAATTCACTTCATCAATATTAAGCGCTTTTAAAAAATGCTCAAACTCAAGATCTCTTAATTTGCTATTTAATTCAGAAGGTGAAAAAAACTCTTTGCTCAATACTACGTATCTCTGATCATCAAGATACTTTTTAAATATCGGCAAAGTGCTTAATAAATCAATATCAGCACGAGTAAAGTTATAACCCAAACGAGTTCTACCAGAAGAAGCTCCGCTTGGTTTCTTGCCTACATATCCTAAACGAGTAAAGAGATCACTTAAAGTAATCTCTTGATTTGCAGTAAGATCTTTAAATAATTGAATAAATCCTTGAGCTCTTTCTTGTATAGCCTTAACAAATGTTTCTCTTGAGCTCTTAGATCGATACTCACGAACTAACCATAATATAGCATCATAAGGCTTACTTTCATTGCCTAAAGAGATCACAAAATCTAACAAACTTTGTAAAGAGCTGACTTTCAATACATCTACTTTTCTAATAAGCTGTCCTGAATAACTGGTTGCAAGCTCTTTGTATTTTGCAACAATTTGTTTATCTAAAGAGGGTGTCAAACTATGAATAATACCTCTTATCGTACTGAATAAATTTATTCTTCTATAAGAAACTGTCGATAACAATTGCAATGGACTAAAAAGACTAGCTACTACTGGCTGCTTCAAATCTTTGTCTATTAAAAATAGAGCGTGTGTGTTGAATACTCTTATTCTTTCTGCAGCTGATTTATTAAAACTAGACAACAAGCTATTCTTAATTCTTATCATGTCAGTCACAGAAATTATCACGGCTGGCAAATTACTTATAAACTCTTCAACTGCAATGCCCCAGGCCTCGCTATCTTCTTCTGTTCTCTTTAAAAGCTTAGGAAATATTTTTGTGGTTAGTTGATCTTGAATTAATAGATACAGCGGCGATCTTTCTACTTCGCCAGCAACTACTTCCTCATCTCCTGTCCCAACACTTTTAGAATCCATACTTTCAGCATCATCTTCTTCTCCAAAACTCTCTTTATAAGCATTCACAATGGCTTCAACTTGCATAGAGCTAAAAATGTCACTCTGAAGACTAGGATCATCATTTTCTACAGCACTAACTATTTGCTCCCATAAAGCCAATAACCTTTGTCTTTTTAATTCTTTATTTAACTCGGAAACCCCTTTAATATTAGTAACACTTCTATTTTCTAGATAAATATCGAGCGTAGTAGCAGCGCCACATAAATCACTTAGTCTTGCAATTAATGGGCGTAACATCTCATTATGACTAATAGAGGCATTGGCTAATAAACTAGCTTTAGCCGCCATTAAATGGTTATATTGTTCTGCAGAAAGAATAATTGGCCTATCTATTAATTCAGAAGGTAACACCAAATCATCAATAGTTGAAGAAGCTCCACTATTTAATCTATCTAAAACAGAAATTAATATTTCATAAAATCTCTTTCCTGCCGACACTAGCGGCTTTATAATTTCTACCTCAGAAGGTAAATGTAAGTGTCTTATTCCAGCAGTTTCCAACTGCCTAACAACACTTTTTATATTACAAAGTTCAGTTATACTAAATTCAGGATTTTCTTTAGCTAATCTTAAAGCATAATTAACACGCAGCTGAACTTCTCTTTCTAAGGAACTTAATTCAACTGCTGACTCTGCTTGTATTTGGCTTAGCTGCTTATACTCACTAGAGTATCTATGTAAAATGCCGAGTGCTTCAATATTAAATAGATCGTCCTCAAACTCTTTATCAGCGCTGCTTTTAACCTCGCTCAGCTTTGTTAAAGCAGCTTCTATAATACTATGGATGGCTCTTTGACGATCACCCTCAGCAACTTCCCCTATTATTTCTCCTTGTTGTTCAGTCGTAAATGTATTAAATAGAGTACTAGCTTCTCTTATTACTTGGGCGTTATTCTCATATTTTAAATGAATTTCTGTTTGTAGCGCTCTTAATCTTCCTTTGAAACTATTATATATATCGAAACTTACTGTGCAATCTAAAGCAAATAACTCTGTCTTCATGCTATCAATTACACTTAACCATGCGTTTATTTGATCTACATTAAACCCTAATACCTCTATTGCATGTTCAGCAGGAAGTTTTTTTAATCTTTCAAGAAAATTACGTAATTGTGCAATCTCTATCAAAGTATCCAGTGCTTCTTTATATTTAGCAAACGTAGCTTGAAGCTTAGTAATATTTTCAACCAACTCAGTAAAGTCATTACTACTGCGACCAAAAATAATTAATTGTGCACTAATTTCAAGCGTCGCAACTAATGCTGATCGCTGAATACCTGAATATTGTCTGAATTTTTCTCTTAAATGCTCAGGCAGATCACTTTCTTTTAATTCGCTAAATGCAAATTTATTATGTGCAACCATATAATCTCGGAAGGCCATTATTTCTTTAAGATCTTCTGTAGTAAAGCCTGCACACTCAGCTAATTTTTGAATAGTTACAGCCATACTATCTCGCAAACTCCAGTACTGACTAATTAGTTCCAAAAATGGTGATAACATGATTAATTCAGCTAAGCATCTATTTTTATATTCTTGCTTTTTAAGAGCGGCAGTTACTCCAGAACTTTGTCCACGCATTTCTTTTAGATTTTTAATTTTTTCTGCATAACGACTATCAAGTTTTAATAATCTTTCTAAGCGGATACAAAAAGCCCAATCTGGATTTTCTGCTTTAATAACATGCTTTAAATACCTTCTATAGGCTAAATCAAAACGTTCAGACAGCTCTTCTTTTTCTAAAGGTGAACCAAAATTTTGAACTATTAATACAGCTTCTTTTATAAAAGCCAGATCTCTTTTAATACATTCTGATGTAAAGAAAGGCGGTTGTTTGCTTGGTTTTTCATCAAGCCAGTCATTAATAGTAATAAGACGAATACGTAATACAGCTAAACTCTTAGTGGCGATTTTAGCAAAATTAGTTTTATCTTCCTCGGGCGCTAATATAGTAAAAAATCTCCAAAATGCTCTATCCACTGAAGTATAAAGCTCTACACTTCCTTCATCTGCAAATGCTCTAAAACCTTTCTTAGTCGTGTCAAAGGAAATTGCTTTAGTTTTATCTTTAACTCTTTTTTGCAATATTTTGAATTGATCAACTAATTTACTCTGCCATGCAGTAAATAATACCAAATACTTCTCCTTATGCGAAGCATCCATATTATGTAGTACTGCTGTTATTTTTACTTTGAAAGCATGATCTTCTGCAAAACCGTCTCGCAACTGATCAATTAATTCTCTACTTGCAGAAAAATCGTTATCGTTAAACTTCTCAAATAATTCAAATAATTTTTCAGCGAATTTATTAGCTGTTTTAATATCATTAAAACGTTTAATTTGAGCAGTTGTAGCAAATCCTTTACTAATAAATTTTTCAATTAACTCCAATGGCACTACGTCTTGAGCTAGAAGCTCATTAATTCTATTTTGCCAATAAACAACATGTTGTTTCAAAAATGGTAATTCAGCTACATTAAAACTAAAAATCTGCACCAGCATTTGCTCTAATTGTACTTTATCTTTATCTTTATTTTTCACATTTTGCAAGTACTGCTCAATCTGTTGTTGGAATGCAAATCTTTGTCGTGCCAACGTCCAAACTTTAATCTGTTCTTCTATTATAGGATCCATAGGATGATTTGAAGCAGCATGTTTAAAGATATTATGCAGGCTGATTACATAGTCTTTTATAAAAACAATTTCCGGCATATCTTGAGTTGAAATTAGATCAATATTACCAACAATCGCCATTAACACATCTTTTAATTTATCAACGCGAAGCTGATCTAACCATTGTGCTAATGTTTTATAATCAAGTCTGTTGAGCGTATTAACTAACTGACACCATTTAGAAATATCTGAGAAACCTCTACTCATCCCCTCACATTGTAAAATAATTACATCATAAGAAGTCTGCAGTTTAGTAGGTAATTCACTGTCTTCTATAGCAGTTAATAATAACCTCTTAGTATCACCAATATTAATGCCTTCACCCCATGAGTCTGGAAGCAGTTCAATCAATTCTTTTAAAGAAATCAATGGTTTTTTCGATGCTAAACCAAATCTAACTAACGATAATAAACTAGGATTAATTTTTTCCCAAACTGGATTTATAGCCCTCTTTCTAATCTTTAACTTAGGCTTTGTTTTTGCTCTTGATAAAATTCTTATTTTATCAGTTTCGTTAGCAGTTAACACAGAAGAGAGAGGCCCTTCTCTTCTAATAAATAATGCTGTTTCTTTTGATCGATCACTAATCACTGGTGTTGCGGCAAATTCACACATTGTGTCTAAATCTTGTGGAAGCACATTGCCTCGAAGAATATAAGATAATCTTGCAATAGCTTGACGACGCTTAACCACCTCACCTTGAGCAATATTTGCTAAATTTATTCTTGCTACATCAACCCCATCAGCAAAAGTTGCAATAGAGCCAATTTCTTGGATTAATTTATAGATAACCCAATCACCGCATGTATGGCCATCAGTTTGTAATCTTTCATTTCTTAAAGTTGCTTCCGTAACACTCCATGCTGGATGCACTTCATGCATTGTATCGTTAATTATTTTAATAATTTGAGCATCATCTACAGGATAAAAATTACCAGAATCCCAAATATTAACTTTTACTGTTTTATCTTTAACAGTTAATTTAACCCGAATCCAGTGATTATTATGAACTACTACCGGTATATACACTTCGTATTGTGGATCAACGGTAGAGTTTTGTGCAAAACTTTGTAGTATACTTTTAACTCTATCAGTAAATGTATGATGCACTCCAGCATCAGCACCAACTGCTGAACTAATAATTATTTTTCTACCATCACGAGCAATTTCAGAAAAATCAGCAAGCGATTCAGCATTCTTTAAAAATTTACCTAATATCAAATTGATATCAATATCTGATAAATAAACCCTTCCTGGACTAGCTGGATGAGACTCCTCATCGGCTCTAAAAGCCTCACATGCAGCCAATAAATTAGTAGCTGCCCTTGCATCAGCCGCTACAATTCCACCTAATTGTCTAGAGCTAGCAGAGTCTATTGTTCTTAAATTTTCAGCTATGGAGGCAATATTTAATTCCCCAAAATTTTTATTACCTGCAAATACTTGTGAAAAATAAACAAGCAGTTGATGATAGGCAGGGTCTATGTCTGCACTACTACGAGCAAAAGAAACAAGATTTAAATCTGGATAGGTTGCTTTAATTGCCACTATACAGTTTCGTATGATAGAAAAATAATTAGTCAGCATTTCTGTTAGCAGAGGATCGTTTAAATCTATTTCTTCTAAGCCATTTGTTTGACCGCTCGTTAATAAAGCTTTAAGCTGCCTTACAGTAATATGACTTTGTAAACCTTGCTGACGCAAAATTATTGTTAAAGCAATAGCTGAGGCATTTTCTAAATTAGTTTCCGGCGTAATGCCTTCTACATTACCCCAATTCTCTGCAGTCTGGCCAGATGGTATAATTAAGGTTTTTAAAAGTTGTTTTAATTCTTCAGAAATCCTAACTTCATCTCTATCAACAGCTCCTGCAGCAGCAAATTCATAATCCTCAGCAATCTCTTCCTCATCTTCATCAGCCTCTTCCTCTAAATCTTGAAGTGTAGGAACAGGTTCTTCTACCTCCTCTATTTTCAGAGCCGAAGCTGTCAATTTAGATAAAGCATATTTTGCTGTTGCAAGCTCATTAGCAGTTTCCTCTGTTAATGCATAAGCATCAAGTTTTTTTAATACCCATTGTTCAGCATAATGCTCTACCAATTCCTGCTGAGAAATTAAACCTCCTTGTAAAAAAGCTTCAATTATAAAAACAGCATTACTCTTAAATAGTTTATTTATAAGAAAAGGGTTTCGCCATACACTAAAATATTTTGGTTGCTCAGTGGCTTTTTCTTTAAAAATCCTAGTGGTGATAATTTCAGCCAAATTAAAGTTTCTTTCGAATTCTTCTCGAGCAACAGCAGTGTTTGGATCAACATTGCAATATTTAAAGATCTTTGCATAAAGATAAAGATCATACTTTACCCCTTGCTGACGGTTATCCCATTGATCAAGAAGATTTTTGGTCTCTTTTATATTTGGATCAGGCCTTGCAGCCGGAGATAATATATCAGCTAATAACTGAAAGCTATCAACAAGAAGTGAATCTTCTTTGGGTAAAGCTGAGATAACTCTTAAAAGTTTTTGATGAAGCGCCATTTTTTCTTCTGGCGGTAGTTGTTTTATAATTAATTCTAAATTGTCTCTACTTAATTCAATCATTGAATCAATTAATGCTTCTACAGAAACGCTCATCCTTCGTATAATTGCATTTTCATCGCCTTTAATTTCAACATTTAAAAATTTATCTGCGAATACATTGATTTTATCTATTGCTGCCTTAGCTTGATTATCTAATAAAGCTTGTATTCTTAATTTTGTCTGATGAGGTACAGTCTTTCCTTTTACTTGAATCTGATCAGAAAGCTTAGCGACAACCTGCCTTAGCTTTTCTCTTATAGGATCAAACCATTGAGGTAACGCTCTTATTTTAATTAACTGTTGAGCAAACTCATAAAGCCGTTCTGTAAACAAAGGATTATCAAACTCTATGGATACAAAAGGATTAAGTAAAGCGCTTAGTTTTTCTGTAATACCTCGTTGCCGTGCAATATCAAAAGCACCTGTAGGCTGTTTTGTCAGCAATAACTTTTCTGCTTCATCTAAACAATCAAATGCACTCATTAATGATAGGTATTCATCTACACTATTTTTAACAACCTGTCTCTTTTTAATAGGTTTAACCTCAGATTCTGTGGTAACCTCTTCAGTCATTACTTTTCTTGTTAACTCGAATTTTTCAAAACTTAATACTAATTTGCGCACATCTGCAATGCGTTGCAGTCTTTTTTCATTAGCAGATGTAGCCTCAGCACTGACTTCAGCCCCCCCTTCTGAACGCCCTAAAAGATTAAGTACGGCTCGTCGATCCTCATTTAGCCTTCTTATCCTTTGCGAAATGCGTCTAGTCCATCGCGTCCAAAACCAATAACTATTTAATTCAGCAAGTTCCCTATCAATGTTCTGCAACTGACTCTCTAAGTAAGTTTGGCTTTTGAAACTACTAACACTATCGGAACCTTTATTTAAGTTCGCTATCTTTCCAAATAATTTACGCAAATTTTGGTCTTGCAGTCGAGGAACATGCATTATAAATAAACCATAAGTGTCCAATATTTCACATAAATTACCAATTCCAAAATATTCAACAAATTGATCAAAATTAACTATCTTATCTGAATCAATAAGAATCGCTAATATAGATTCATTAATTGCATTTTGTTCAGGGGCCGCTAATGCTTGAGCTTCAGCCATATTGGGATTTCTTAACCTATCCAATAGCCAATGAATAAATAGCGTACGCATTTCTACGGTTACATGCTCAGAATCTGAATCATGCAGAACAAGTTGTAAATTTGGATTCCACCTCATAGTGTCTTGAGGATTAAATCGCGTTGCTACAGTAAATGATACTGACCTAGCTAGCATTGTTCTAACATACTCTAAACGAATCCGTTTTGCATCAGCAGTAGAAAGCCAATCGTTGGGACGTGATGATCCTTCTGCCCCTTTTCTACCAACAATAAAAGCTCTTAAATCAGTATATCTTTCTGGCCTCTCTACCCATTCACGAACCAATGCTAAAGCTGCTTTATCGAAAGCAGAGGATTCTCTTTGTTCAAGCACTGGCGAATCAATGCTCGCTGTCACAGAATCACTTTCATTACCTGAAAGCTCAGCAATGTAATCCGTTAATAAATTTTTATTGGCAACAGGGGAAGGGTCACTTAGTAAGTCGCTAAGAACACTCAACTGTTCTTCTTTTGTAAAGTCCTCTTCCAACAAACTCTTTAAAGAACTTGAATCCAAAACAGGTAGTTGAAATCTTAACCATTTTTTCAAGAAGTCTTGTCTTTGAGCTGGTGTACCCCACTTTATTGCAACTCGATAACAGAAACCTAAATTCATTTCTTCTGTTACAAAATCTTTTTTCTCATTAAGCCAGTTTTGAATATAAACTATAAATGTATTAATTCTTCTGGAATCAAAGAACAATAAGTCGCTCAGTATTTTTGAAAATTTATCTATTACATCAAAGTCTATAGAAAAAATATTATCAAAAACTGTATTTAACTCTTTTGTAATAAGCACGTTTAATTGCTGCAAAGAACCAAAAGAATAAACAAGATCGTGTAATTTGTTTTGCTGAGCTTCAATATCAGTACGCTTTAATTGTCCAGCTAGCCAATCATGTAAAATTGTTGCGCTATCAGAAGTCAATTCATTTTTATCAAAAATATGTTTTATTTCATTTTTAAGTGAAGTTGCACTCAAATTAACTAAACGAAAAGATAAATACTGTATCAACAATTCTTGCGATTCATTAGGAGAATCACTGTCTGCAATTATATCACAACAAAACCGATAATATTTTCCAAACTGATCTTTTTTTGTATTGGCAATTTCTTGTAATTTTGGTTTTAAAGTTAGATTCCATAAACTTGAAACAAGTTCAGATGAAATTAAAAGTTTTATATTCTTTATACACGATTGAATTAATGTCTCTATATCAGCTTGTTGCTCTATTTTACGCAATATGGCAATAACTTCTAATTTGCTTATCGCTTCTTTTAATGGTAAATCTCCATATTCAGAAACCAAATAAAGTATAGTTTTATATTTCGGATAATTATTAGGATCAAATGTTTCACCTAATGCACTCATTGCTGTAACTTGTGGTCTTAAAAAATCTTGCATTAATTGCTTAAAGCCTTCTTGGCCTCTTCGCCGTACATAAGCAAACAAAGCTTCATCCTGATTAAATAACTTACTATCAAAACCACCAGCTTGATTATATATCGAGCACTCTCTTGCTTGCTCTGGATGTAAGGGGAAAAAATTATTGCTATTGTCAAATAACCATCTTAACCTTTTTGCCGCGATAAAATGTAATGGATTTACTGCTTGTCCATCAATTGTTACCGTAATATTTTGATCACTAATAGATTGAATATAGAAAATATAATCTAATGAAAAACTCTTTTCATAATTGTAATTTTGAATGAAGTGTTTTACTGCTGCACTAAGCTCATCTTTGTATTCTCCAACTTCTTCTGATTGATTAAGCAGCCAAAGAAGCTGACGGTTAATTTCATCTAAACTTTTAATCTCAATGAAAATGCCGTTAATCTCTATACGACAAAGAACATTGTGATTATTTATATAATCTAACTCAATTGGATTCTCTAATTTAAATATTCTTTTAAATACACTAATTACACTAACTGCTCTTGCCCTATCATTTTGTATTAACTGCTGATAAGTCTCATTTGAAATTAAGCTTTTTAATAGAGGATTAAATATTTGACTACGCTCAGCTTTAATTAGGCATTTCTGTGCAAATTCTCTCAACCACTGCCTAGCAAGACCTTCCTTACCTCCACATACGGTTTTAGCAAAACCTATTAATTTCAAATAATTCTCGTTTAACTCTGTTTCGATAGCACCATTTAACCACTGAATAAACGCGCTTGCCTGATTCCAAGGACCACTTTGATTAGGTGAATGCAAAAGATTATAAAGATATTCTAATGCATCTCGTTGCTCTTTTTCTTCAATATAACGAAGACAAAAATCTTTTAATTTAATTAATTCTACTATATCCAACCTAGCGTTATTTAAATATTTTGCAATATTATTACTTAACTCAGACTTAAAGATATTTATTGGATCAACTTGAGTGAGCAACTCTTCATCAACTTCAGCATATTTTTTAATAAAAGTAGTTACTTGCTTAAACATGCTTAATGGCATATTAAAGTGCTCTCTATCCGCAATTTCAGCAACTAATCTTGCCAAAAGATTATTAGCAAGCTCTGTTAAAGAGCTCTGTGTTGTTTGCACTACCCCATTAATTACGGGCAGCATTGAATCCACTAATGCTTTTGCAACAGTTGCATTAGCAGTCCAAGAACCATATTTATACTTTTCAGGCAAAGACCTAAGCTCAGAATTAATAGCATCTAAAGCCCTATCTGCTTCTAGGCTTGCAAAGATTTCAGGATCTGCGAGCATATCTGCCATTGCCCAACCACCATGAGCTTTTCTTAATTGTTCTTGTAGTTTAGTAATACCAGCTACTCGATAGTTTAATAAAACAAATAATCCTGAAGCTTCTTGAGCAAACTTGATAAAGGTTTGCTTAGAAACACTATCTGTTGCACTAGTAAGTCGATTTAATGCCAGCAAAAATTCGGCAGAGATTTGGTTTGGCCATAAAAATTTACCCTCTGTACAATAAAATAACTTAATGGGAAGATCACTACCACTATAAATCTCAGCTAATCTGCCACATTGAACATCATCACCATTCATCAATACAAATTGCACAAAAAGTTGAACCGGGGATTGCGGTATTGTTTTTTCAACCGCAGCTGCTCTTTCTTGAATCTTTCTCAAATCTCCTGTTGATAAAGACTCAATAAGATTAGCTCCTCTTAAATGCTGTGAATATTCAACATCGTCAAAATCAGGAGGGTATACATAAATATCATCCATACCCACATTAATAGTCGGTATTGCCAACAATTTAGCTTTACAGCGATCTGCTGGATCAATTACATATAATGGAGCGGGTACAAGATGAGATTTAGTATCTCTTTTTTGTTTTATACTGGCAACTAAACGCGCTGCTTTTTGTATTAATTTGGCTTCTAGATTTTCATAATCTACTTCATCAACTACTTCTACTTTCTCTGCAGCTTCTTCCCCCGTTTGCTTTCTAGCTGGTTGCTTCAAAAGCATTTTTACTTGTCCTAAAAGCTGCTCGTCCTTAGAGTTTTGAATTTTTACTACTAACATCTTAATAGCCGACACTACTTGATTATGAAAGGCCACAAAAAAGTCATCCGTAAAATTTTCATCTAATAATTCAATATTAATGAGCCTTTGCAGTTTATCTGCAAGCTCGACATTATCATCTACCAAGCGCAAAATCCTGGTTATTTCACTAACAATAGCCAGGTATTCTATACTAGGTACTTTTCGTCCCCCATGTGCCTCTAAAATAGATAAAATATTTGCGACCAAAGCCTGCTTTTGCTTTATGGCAACAGCTTTTCGATCCGCTACTTGCTCTCGCACCCCTGCTGAATAAGCTTCATCTTCCGAAGTTTCAACGTCACTGACATATTCATCAAATAATAAATGGGCTGAAGCCACTACAGCAGTAACTTGCATAGGCAGTTCTAAATTATCACTTTCTAAAGAACTTAAGTAAGTAGTTTCTCTTTCTAAAAGTTCAGCTTGAACTTGAGCTATTTGAGCTTGATAACTACCCTCAGCTTCTTGTTGCTCTGCCGTTAAGCCGTAAGGTTTGTTTTCATCACCTGCTGACAAATGCCTTGCTAATTTGATTTTAAGCTCATAATAATCCCAAGGTAAATCGGCATAAACTTGAAGATAATATTGAATTCTAGAGTAAGCTATTTTAATTAAAAGCAACTGTTCTGGTGTTAATTGTCTATTCTCTACGAATTCTCGAACTTTGTTAATAGCAGAACCTACATACTGCCTATCTAATCCATTACGTAAGTCTTTCCAAAAAGAACTACTTAACTGATGAAACTCGTCTGTTACTATTTCTAACTCAGATGTAAGCTTAGGAGTACCTTGCAAAGCTTGAGCCCATTCAATTAGCGCCCTTTCTTGATCTTCATACTCTATAACACCAGCATCTTTCCGGCTATCAATAGTTCTTATGACGCGATTTACATTATCAACAAAAGATTGCATAGATTGTTTTATTGATAAAGCAGGCGGAATAAATTCAGGCGCTACATAAAAAGTCTGTTGATATAATTGATATAGACATTTTATTTGCCTTGCTAATTGAGCTCTTGTTTCATCTCCCGCTTCTCTCCAAAGCTCGATTACCTTAGTAATTAACGCTTCACATCTTTGACGTCTTTCACTATCCACACTCCATTGATATAAATAAGCAAAAGCTTCCTGTTTTTCAGCTTCAGTTAGCTCATTAATTCCATTTCTTTGATCATTTTCTTGTATTCTTACTAATAAAGCCTGTGCCTCAACAGAGGAACTATAAATTTCACCAAAATGATCCTGATACAATCTTAACAACAAGCTTATTTTTCTTTCTACAGACTCTTTATTTCTACTTCTAGTATGCTCTTTAATCAATTCATTTATTATATTATCAAATACTATCTTTCGATTTAAGGAAAGTTCGCGGTTATAAAATTGTACTTTTTGTTTTCTTGGTCTATCTAAAGCATCTATCACATATCGTAATTTCAAGGCTGCAACCCTGCTTCTTTCCTCTGAACGAGAAATAGCAAAATCTTCCAAGGATTTGTCTGCCGCCCTTGCCTCTCCTTCTCTTCTACCTATCTCTCTTTGAGCTGCTTGATACTCCTCTCTATATCTTTCAACTAAACGTTTTTTTGCTTGAGTTCGTGATAGTCTTGGAGCGTGACATGCTTCTGCCACTTCTATATCAAGTGCATTTTTTTCATCGCGAGTTAAAACAACATGCAAGTATTCATAAATAACTGTTTTTGCTCGATTACAATAATCTTCCAAACTTCTTCCTTTTTGAAACAAGCTAGAATCAATTGTCTCTCTCTTTGTAGTTAAGATAGTTATCCTATTTAAAAATTTTCTGGCTATAATCGCCTGTTCCACTTTTGATTTACGTTGAAAACTTTCATCATCAAATTCTTGAATAACTGAAGCAATAAATTTTCTCTTTAAATCATGTTGGTAATTTGCCCATTTCTGTTCAAATGCCAGGCGATTTTCACGGGCCCGAGCCCTTATTTCAGCTAAAGCTGCATCAAGTTTTCCATCATCTAATAAATTATCTAGCTCTAGCATTAAATCATCAATGGGATTTATCACTACACCAACTGCTTGCTTTACTTGGCTAGCTATATTTACAGCTCTTGCTCGAACCCGTGCCCATAAATCACTTGTTGTTTCTTCTTGTTGTTCTGGTAAACCTAAATCTTCTCGTAATTGAGCTATAAGCCGAGCTCTGTTTGCAGGATTTATTGGCTCATCTCCATCAATAAACACTCTTACTTTATTAACCAGCCCCCCTAATCCACCAATTATACTTACCTCTGCGCCTCTTCCACCTGTACGTTGAGATAAAGTTGTAATAAACTGCCAACTACTTGCATCAAGCTCATAACCTACTTGCAAATATCTACTGTAACCTGCGCTTTCCTCTCTTTGTATTTGAGCCAAAGCTTCAGTATAGTTTTCTTCAATTAATAGATGTCTGCCTAAGTATAAAGCAGAAAGGAATTTCCTACTTGCTAAAAGTGTGGGATCTGCATATTGTTCAAAATGAGTTTCTTCAAATTTAGAACGAAAACCTTCTACGCAAAGCTCTATAACAGTTTGAGTATATTGTTCATTCATTGCTTCAGCTTGTCTTATTTCTTCATGCTCAGCATCTATCCAAGCAAAATCTTCTCCCGTTTGACGAACAAATCTTTTTATCTGTGAAATAGCTCTTTCCTGTAGACCAACACGTCCCCTTTTTTGTCGTGCTAAAATTTCTTCGGTTCTTGCTTGTGAGGCAACTTTTCTGTCATGTAAACTTAGAACGTCACGGATTGGAGCTTGTAAGCATGCTGTTACAGCTGCAAAAAGTACATTGATAGTGGCTACATTAATTGCTTCTGGACTATCTTCTGAAGCTGGTGTAGTAATTGGAGTTAATCCAAATTTCTTTACTGCGGCAGCACCAAGTAAACTAACTCCTGAGCCTGAACTTTTTCTTCTTAAATGACGTGGCATAATTAAACCTCGTTCTTATTGGCGCTACTAGATTAATGTATTTACTTTACCTATTAATCCAATTACAGATTAACAAAGCAACCTTAAGAAAAGCTTAACATTAGATAATTTTTTCAAGAGAAAACCTAAAATTAATAAAGCGTTTAGCTATAGCTTTTTACTTTTATTAAGCCTTTCCTTATAAGCATAATCTAAAAATAACAACTTGCTCATTCAATTTTAATGTTTTTCATGTAATCAAATTTAAAATTAGCCTATATCTAATTGATTATTAATGATAATTAAGCTAAATTTTTATTATACCTATCCAATACAGCCTATTATTAAACTTACTATAATCATAATATAAAAAAGGAAGTTTCAACATGACCAGAAAAATACTTACTATGCTTTTCTACTTAACCTTAGTTTTTAACGTATGTTTTTCAGCAATCGTAATAGTTCCCATTAGATTAGTAAGCCTTCAAGATAATGGGGCCTCTTTAGGAACTGTTACCGCAATAGACACTACTTATGGATTATTATTAATTCCACATTTGTATGGCCTAAGTCCAGGCGCTCATGGTTTTCATGTTCATATCAATCCTTCTTGTAAAGAAAATGGGCTGACAGCTGGGGGGCATTTAGATCCTAATAATACTAGTAAGCATTTAGGCCCCTACAACTCTAATGGGCATTTAGGTGACCTGCCAATTCTCTATGTAAATCAATATGGTAGCGCAACTTTACCACTCTTAGCTCCACGTTTGACCGTGGATATAATTAAAGGCCACGCACTCATGATTCATGCTGGTGGAGATAATTATTCTGATAACCCATCTATGGGTGGCGGTGGCGCTAGAATTGCCTGCGGAGTTATTAAATAACTAAAATTACCACATATCAATTAGTTAAGAGGCTTATTTAACTCTTCTCATTAAAAATATTGCAAATCCCGCAAAAAGAATAATGGGTAAACCTGCACCAATAATAGGTGGAATTTGATAAACCAGACTAAAAGGCCCAAAAAATTGATTTAATAAATAAAAAGCAAATCCTAAAACAGCCCCTGTTACAATTCTCACCCCCATGGTTACACTTCTTAAAGGACCAAAAATGAAGGGAATGGCTAAAAAAATCATGACCACTGTCGCAATAGGCTGAAATAAACGCTGCCAAAAGGCTAAAGAATAACCCGTAGCAGTTAAGCCGCTACGTTTTTTGTCATTAATATAATGGAATAAATCTAACAAATTCATTTCACTGGTATTATCACTTGTTACCCCTAAAATTCTTGAATTAAGTTCTATATTCCAAACTTCGGAAGGTATAGTCTGACTGACTAGTTGCTGACCTGTAAAAGTAGTTTGCTGGACATTTTGTAAAGTCCATTGACCTTTTGCATATTGGCCTTGATCAGCAGAAAATACACTTTGTAAACGCCTATCTTGGTCAAACTGATAAGCTGTAATACCTTGCATTTGCATATTAGGTAATACAGTTGTTACTCTTATAAAAGTATTACCATTCTTAAACCACACCCCTTGCGCTGTTTTGGCCGCTTGACCATTACTCTCAGCCACCACTTTTTCCTTATCAGCTATTTGCTGAGCTGAGGGTGCTATAAACTCTCCAATAAAGGTAACCACAATAACTAATAATAAAGCAGCTTTTAACACTGCCCAAATTATGCTAAAGACACTCACGCCCGCTGTTCGCATCACGACTAATTCACTGGTAGTAGCTAAACTACCTAACCCCATTAAACTACCAATTAAACCTATCATAGGAAACAAACTATAAAGATTATTAGGTAAGGATAAAGCAACATATTGTAGTGCTTGCAATAGCCCATAAGTACCATGACCGATATCAGTGAATTCACCAATAATTGATATAAAAAATTCCATGCCCAATACTACTAATAAAACTAATAAGGTTAATCGAATGACAGTTGTGCCTATATAGCGTGGAATTATTTTCATGAAATTATCCGCTTAGAAAATAATGACCATCGCCAACGAAACTGCCAGCGCATTAGCAATAAACCAATAAAAAAGAATAATCCATGTATCCACCACATCCCTAACCAAGGTGGCAACTCTCCATTACTAATCCATTCTCTCGCTAAAAAAATCAGATTAGCATAGACAATATAAATCACCACAGCCGGTAACATTCTAGCAAAACGACCTTGCCTAGGTTTTAACTGGCTTAAAGGTAAAGCAATCATGGCCAGAATCATTACTGATAAAGGAATAGAAACGCGCCACTGGACTTCAGCAGCTATTTTTGGACTGGTAAAAATTAGAGGTAATAGCTTTGCAGTCGGAACTGTATCAATATTACTAATTTCACCAATATCTGGCGTAGCAGCTGTACGAACACCATAGGTAGCAAATTCAGCAATACGATAGTCATCTTGACCAGGCTGACCTTTATATAATCTACCTTTCTCCATAATAATATATTGCTCGGCTGTATTATGCTCTAGAATTTGACGGCCTTGGTCAGCTACTAAAATTTCCCAAGTATGTTGTGGATTAGAGTTAGTTGCTGAGGTTGTTTTATCAGCAGGCAACTTCATTTGCTGCGCCATAAAAATTCCTTCCATCTTCATTCTATTGTGAGAAAGTTTTTCAATATAATAAACTCGTTTTCCATCCGAAGCAGTTTGAAATCGACCTGGCAAAATAGTTTGCATAACACTTCCTGATTTTGCCATGGCCAACACCTCGCGACTACGAAAAGTCATAATAGGCTGCACCCAGAGAGACAACAATCCTGTAATCACTAAAATCCCTAATGCAAACACCAAGGTTATCCATACTAAACGCTTGTCACTAAAGCCACAGGCAAATAAAGCAGTCATTTCAGATTCAGCACAAAGTCTTCCATAACCTAATAAAATTCCTAAAAACAAAGCTAACGGTAATAACAGCCCCAATAAAATTGGCATTTGTAATAAAACAATTTGTAGCAAGACCCAAGCGGCATATTTTCCACTTGCGACATAACTTAAATAACGAACAAACTCATTACAAGAAAAAATAAATAGCAAGATCACTGAAATAGCAATCAAGGTATGTAATATTTCTTTGGCTAAATAACGAATAATAATCAATTAAACTATTCCTAAACTTTCTCTGCTAAGCGTAAGGAAACCTCCCCATTAATAAATGAATGGACTTTACCGTCTTGATCTTCTAAGAGCAGCTCTCCATTTTCATTAACACCCTTAGCAAGCCCACTGTATTGTTGCCTAGCGTTGGTTAGTAAAACTTTTTTGCCGATCATACTATCACAGCCTTGCCATTCTGCAAAAAAAGGTTTGAAGCCAGTTTTTTCAAATTGAATTAATATCAGCAATAACTCATTGAGCAATAATCCTAACAAATGATTTCTTGCTATAGGTTGTTGCATTATCGCAGTTAAATCGGTTATTAAATAATCATTTGTTGTGGCTAATGGTGAAATTAAATTAACCCCCACTCCTATAACCACTTGCTGAGTAGCAGGGCTTATTCTTGTTTCTATTAAGATCCCTGCTAATTTAGCTTGCTTATAGAGTAAGTCATTGGGCCATTTACAGAGTATCGTAGGTGGTGCCCCATATTTAATTAAGGTTCGTCTAACGGCTAATCCGATTACTAAACTTAAGCCTGATAATTGTGCTTCTTTTTTAAACTGCCAAAATAAAGATAAACAAATATTAATGCCATAGGGTGCAAACCAAGATCTTGCTAATCTGCCTCGACCAGCTGTCTGAAATTCCGCTATACAGACTACCCCGGCGTACCGATAATTTTTACAGTTCTTTAATAAATAACTATTAGTTGAATCAATAACATTTACAACCTCTAACTGTTTTATTACTTTTTTTGTATCGCTGGGCATTGATTTAAAAATAGCTTGTTTATCCAATAGTTCAAGGGGGGACTTTAATTGATAGTTATTACCATTGATAACAATTTCTAAACCAATCTCTCTTAACTGATGAATTAAAATTAAAAATTCGTTTAGCTCTATCACTAACTTTTGAAGTAAAAATTCTCTGCTATGAAGTTTCCCATCTGCTAAGATAGCTATTAAAGCTGGAAGTTTAAATTGATCTATTGCCTGACTAGCTCTAATCTTGATTACCTCAAAAATCTTATCTTATTGATCCGCTAAAATTCTTTTTACTTCTTCTATACTAGCTCCAAACAAAGCAGCTACTTGATTAACATCTTGCAGTTTTCTGTAAAGAGTTTTAACACTCTCTGCTTTTCCTTTCTGGACACCTTTCTGAATACCTTGTTCTATACCTTGCCATTTCGCTTCAGCTTGAAGTTTTTCTCTTATTGTTTGCATAATCTTTTCTACCTCCGGATTCGTTTGCGCACTCTCTATTGCCAAATTATAGAGCATGCTTCCTTTCTTACTATCTTGATCTAGGGAATAGTTTACCAAAATTATTAAAATTTCTACAACTGTCTTTCTTTCTATATCTTCTTCCATTAACTTTTTGGCAAATTCTATCCACGCTGACTTTAAAATTTCTGAATAAACCCCCTCTCTTCTGCCATATTTTAATACCAACTCCATCACCCCTGACCATCTATGACTCCTGAGTATCTCATCAGATATCTCATTTAAATCAATTAATTGGAAAGGTTGAGTAAAAATCTCTCTCGTCATCCCTTTAAATTCTCCAAATAAATCAAAAAGATAGGTCGAGTCCGCGTAACGTACCTTACCATTGTAAAAAATAAACGGTAAAAACTCTTGTCTTGGATTTTGCTTCCTCACCTGGTCAGCTATCCGACACATCTATTTGACTAAACGAAACAGTAACCATCTATCTGAGCTACTCTGATGCTCTACCAACAAGTATATATAAGCTGTCTCTTTTTTCTCTATTAGTTTTACTTTATATAAAATATCTGTCTCACTACGCATTAACTCCTGATCAATGTAACTACCACTTTCTAAGGCCAGTGTCTTAAGATCTACCTGCTTTAATAGTGAAGCTGGAAAATAACTTTCTATAAAATCCTTTACCACTTCACTATGCGCCATTGCTGCTTTAAATAGCTTGTCATGCGACGAAGCAATAGCAGGACGATTTAGTATTATCATCCATACTAAAAATTCCTTTCAAAAATTGGAAAATATAAATAGAAAAATAAATTCGCGGGATATAAAAAATCTATCCTATCTCCTTATATTTGAAAAGCATTACTTAAAAAAAT
>MGXT01000024.1 GCA_001801465.1 Gammaproteobacteria bacterium RIFCSPHIGHO2_12_FULL_35_23
TAATTATTATTAAAGAAATAGATTATAATTTAGTCAACCTGGAAAGACAAGGTTGATGTTAACTTGTTGATATTAAAGTATAGTTGTAATTAATAAAAACTTTAACGTAACTTGTTTTTCTTATCAATGCAATCTAGCAGAATTAATTTAAACTATTTGGATTAATACTAAGCGCTATTACGTATAACAATAACTACTCGAAAAATAGTAAAAAGAATATTGATAAATTATGACTAACCAAAAATCTCTTAATCGCGAACAATATCAAGATTCTTCTCAATATGATATTCGTACTGAGATATTGAAATTTGGAAGTCATCCTCTTTCTCCTTGGCAGTGGTTGGCAAAACAGTATGATTTTTCTTCAGCAAAAACTATATTAGAGCTAGGTTGTGGCAATGGACTTTTTTGGCAAGTAGCGGCATCTTTATTGACCCCTCAACAAACTGTAGTAGCAACCGATTTTTCAGCGGGAATGTTAGCAGCTAGCCAAACAAATTTAAAAAATATACCGCAGGCTAAGCAGTTTTCTTATCAGGTTGAAGATGCAGAGCAGCTTTCTTTTAGTGAGAATCATTTTGAGGTAGTTTTAGCCCATTTGTTGATGCACCTTTTATCTTCGCCACTACAAGCACTGCATGAAATTAAACGTATGTTAACGCCAGGAGGTTTTGCAGGGATAACAGTTTTTCCAAACGATTTTATGCAAAGTATTTTTATTTTAGCAAATGAGTTATTACCGCAAAGTCATTATAAAAGTGCAGCGGAAAAATGTTCAGTGAATGTCTTAGAAAGGGAGCTAACTAAGCTATTTTCACGAATAGAAAAACTAGAATATGTTAATCATTTAAAAATCACAGAAAGCGTTAAGGTTGTCCAATTTATTCGTTCTACTTCCATGGCGAAGCAACATAATCTGACAGAGGATTATATTGAGTGTCTAACTAATAAGGCAGATCAGTTAATTAGTAGCCTGGGTGCTTTAGTTACTAGTTTTAAATTAACATTGTTTATTGTTACTAAATAGCTTTTAAAAGATTAAAAATTAAACATAAAGCAATAAATGTTAAAAATTAACCAACTTTTTAAAGGAAATAATAATATCAATGAGTTTATAAAAATTAATCCCCCCACTTTCTTAAAAAACACTTCATTCTTTGAATAACTTGAGTGATAATATGCCTCTTTTTTATGAGCCCATAACAAAATAGGCAAATAATTATGCAACAAATTATTTTAATTATTCATGTCGCTTTTGCATTAGCACTGATTATTTTGATACTACTACAACAAGGGAAAGGTGCTACGGTAGGTGCATCATTTGGTGCGGGGGCCTCTCAAACTATTTTTGGTAGTCAAGGTGCTGGCTCTTTTATGATGAAGATAACGGCTTTTTTCGCCTTAGTCTTTTTTATCACTAGTCTAGTATTAGGTCATTTTGCTAATGCGCAATTAGTCGCTGACCAAAAAGCAAGTATTCTTTCTAATGTTGAAAAAATTTCTCAAATGCAAACGCAAGAGCAAGGTGCAGCACAAAACGCTGCCATGCAAATTAATGAGATGCCGCAGTCTGGGCTTTCACAGACTAGTAATAATGGGCAAAGTAATTAACTGCTTATTACAGAAGAGTAAGAAACGCAATAACTGAGAAAGGCTAGAGTTAATTTGCCGAAGTGGTGGAATTGGTAGACACACCATCTTGAGGGGGTGGCGGCGTAAGCCGTGCCGGTTCGAGTCCGGCCTTCGGCACCAGCTTGCATAGCTTGAGTGGGTGCTTTACTATTGGGTTCTAGACAGCGCGATAGGATATAGGTAAATGTTAGAAAATTACTTCCCAATTTTGGTTTTTTTAGGGGTGGGTATATTTATTGGTCTTGCACCTTTAGCCTTGGGCCGATTGCTGGGGCCTCATAAACCGGATGCTGAAAAAAACTCTCCTTATGAATGTGGTTTTAATGCTTATGAAGATGCACGTATGCCATTTGATGTGCGTTTTTATCTCGTTGCTATACTATTTATTATTTTCGATTTGGAAACAGCTTTTTTAGTTCCGTGGGCGGTTATCATTCATAAAATGAGCTGGCTGGCGTTTTTTGGTATGGGCGTTTTTTTATTACTACTATTGATAGGTTTTATTTATGAATGGAAAAAAGGAGCGCTGGAATGGGAATAGCGCAAAAACAAAAAGGGTTTGTATTAACTTCCGTTGATAAGTTAGTAACTTGGGCTAGAACAGGCTCGATGTGGCCGATGACTTTTGGTTTAGCTTGTTGTGCAGTAGAAATGATGCATACGGGTGCTGCAAGATATGATTTAGATCGTTTTGGGATTATGTTTAGGCCTAGCCCAAGGCAATCAGATGTGATGATTGTAGCAGGTACTTTATGTAACAAAATGGCACCTGCATTACGTAAAGTGTATGATCAAATGCCTGAGCCTCGTTGGGTCATTTCCATGGGTTCGTGTGCTAATGGTGGGGGTTATTACCACTATTCTTATTCAGTAGTCAGAGGTTGTGATCGCATAGTGCCGGTAGATATTTATGTACCAGGTTGTCCGCCAACCGCTGAAGCTTTGTTATATGGCATCTTGCAGCTGCTTAATAAAATTAAAGGCAAAGCCATCATTGAGCGATAGGAATTTTTCATGGTGAATATCGACATTTTAAAACAAAGTCTTAGCCAAGTATTAGGCAGCCTAGAGCATGAGCTTTTGATAGCTCAGGATGAGGTTACGCTAGAAATTGGTAAGCAGCATCTTTTAATGATTAGTGAGCAACTGCGTGATAATAAATTATTAAGTTTTGATATGCTCATGGATGTGTGTGGCGTGGATTATTTAGACTATGGTATTGCTGAATGGGAAACGCAACAAGCAACGAGTACGGGTTTTGATCGAGGCGTTGAGCATGGACTTGATCGTGAAAGAGTGATTGTTTGGCATAAGCCTCGTTTTGCAGTGGTTTATCATTTATTGTCTACAGTATACAACTATCGATTAAGAGTAAAAGTTTTCTTAACTGAAGAAGATCTGATGGTCGACTCAGTAGTAAATATATGGCCTGCAGCGAACTGGTTTGAACGAGAAGCTTTTGACTTCTTTGGTATTTTATTTGTAAATCATCCAGATTTACGTCGGATTTTAACCGATTATGGTTTTATTGGCCATCCTTTCCGCAAGGACTTTCCATTAAGTGGAAATGTAGAAGTTCGCTATGATGCCACAGAGGGGCGAGTTATTTATGTGCCTGTTGAAATTGAAAAACGGGTTTTGGTGCCTAAGGTAATTCGTGATGATCACCGTTATATTTTGGAACCTACTAAGCTTTCAGGCGAAGCTGTTTGGGAGCAAAAGAAATAATGGCAGAAATAAAAAATTATACCTTAAATTTTGGACCTCAGCATCCAGCAGCTCACGGGGTATTACGCCTGGTTTTGGAATTAGATGGTGAAACAGTAGTAAAAGCAGATCCCCATATAGGACTTTTACATCGGGCTACTGAAAAGCTTGCTGAATCAAAACCCTTTAATCAAAGTATTGGTTATATGGATCGACTTGATTATGTTTCCATGATGTGTAATGAACACGGTTATGTCATGGCGATTGAAAAGCTCTTAGGCATTACTCCGCCGCTGCGTGCACTTTATATTCGCACAATGTTTGATGAAATTACCCGTATCTTAAATCATTTATTATGGGTTGGCGCTTTTGCTTTAGATTTGGGTGCAATGGCGGTTTTTCTGTATGCATTTAGAGAACGTGAGGATTTAATGGATTGTTATGAGGCAGTTTCGGGCGCTAGAATGCATGCAACTTATTATCGCCCCGGGGGTGTTTATCGAGATCTCCCCGAAAAAATGCCACAATATCAACCTTCAAAATGGACCAGCAAAAAAGTATTGCAAGAACGTAATAAAGATCGACAAGGTTCTTTATTAGATTTTATTGCAGCTTTTACAGAAAGATTTCCTAAGCTTGTTGATGAATATGAAACGCTCTTAACCGATAATCGAATTTTTAAACAAAGAACGGTTAATATCAGTCCAGTTACTGCTGAGCGGGCTAAAGCATTAGGATTTACCGGTCCGATGTTAAGGGCTACGGGCGTTGCTTGGGATTTACGTAAAAAACAACCTTATGCTGCTTATGATCGAGTTGAATTTGATATTCCAGTCGGTAAAACAGGTGACTGCTACGATCGTTACTTAGTGCGTATGGAAGAAATGCGTCAGTCGAATCGTATTATTAAGCAGTGCATTGAATGGTTGCGTCATAATCCAGGTTCTGTAATGTTAGAAGATTATAAAGTGGTGCCACCAGATCGAGCTTTAATGAAATCTAATATGGAAGCATTAATTCATCATTTTAAATTATTTACTGAAGGTTACTGTGTGCCACCGGGTGAAGTTTATAGCGCAGTGGAGCATCCTAAAGGTGAATTTGGAGTTTATTTAATTTCAGATGGCGCTAATAAACCCTATCGATTAAAAATTCGTGCTGCTGGGTTTGCCCATTTGGCTGCATTAGATGAGTTATCACAAGGCTATATGCTGGCTGATGTGGTAGCAATCTTAGCTAGTCAAGATATTGTATTTGGTGAAATTGACCGATAATTGAGAATGAATAAATGAGTGAACAAGTATTAACAGAAGCTATGCGTTGTGAAATCGATAAGGCGCTAACCAAGTTTCCAGCTGACCGAAAACGATCAGCGGCTTTATTGACGATTCATATTGTCCAAGATTTAGGAGCAGGTTGGGTCAGTCAGGAGCAGCTCGATGCTATTGCTGATTATTTAGGAGAATCCCGTGTTGCAATTTATGAAGTAGCAACTTTTTATACGATGTGTAAACGCGACCCTACTGGTCGTTATAATATCAGTGTCTGTACAAATTTACCTTGCCAGCTTTGTGGTGTAGATAAAATTGTTGAGCATTTACAAAAACGTTTAAAAATTAATTTTGGTGAAACGACTGCAGATGGAAAGTTTTCTTTAGAAGAAGCAGAATGTTTAGGTGCTTGTGTTAATGCGCCAATGTGTCAGATTGGTAAAAAATATTATGAAAACTTAACACCTGAAAAAATAGATCAGCTATTAGCTGAATTAGAAGCTGAAACCAAAAATTAAAATGGTGAATTATGGTTAATGAAGTTTGCTATCGAACCTTACATTTAGACAATCCCTGGTCGTTAGAGACTTATCGGAAAGTGGGTGGCTATCAAGCTTTAACGCGGATTTTAACTGAGAAAATGGAGCCTGCTAAAATTGTTGAAGAATTAAAAACTTCAGGTCTTCGTGGCCGGGGAGGCGCAGGTTTTCCAACGGGTTTGAAATGGAGCTTCATTCGCCGCGATGTTCCTGGTCAAAAATATATAGTCTGTAATGCAGATGAAGGAGAGCCAGGTACTTGTAAAGATCGCGATATTTTACGGTTTAATCCTCACCAATTAATTGAAGGAATGATTGTTGGTGGCTATGTTATGGGTGCTACAGTTGGTTACAATTATATCCGTGGCGAATATTGGGAACCTTATGAACGCATGGAAGCTGCAACATTAGAAGCAAGAGAGGCAGGATTTTTAGGGAATAATTTACTAGGATCAGGATTTGATTTTGAGCTCTATAATACAGTTGGTTTAGGGGCTTATATCTGTGGTGAGGAAACTGCTTTGCTGAACTCTTTAGAAGGAAAAAAAGGTCAGCCACGTATCAAACCACCTTTTCCTGCTAATTTTGGATTATATGGTAAGCCGACAACAGTTAATAATGTTGAAACTATTGCTTCGGTACCAGTTATTTTAGAAAAAGGTGCAAAATGGTTTTTAGAGTTAGGTAAACCTAACAATGGAGGCACTAAAATTTTTAGTCTTTCGGGCCATGTCAATAAACCGGGTAATTTTGAAATGCCTTTAGGTACTCCTTTTCGGGTGCTTCTAGAAATGGCGGGAGGGATGAAAAATGGTAAAAGGCTTAAGGCGGTTATTCCAGGGGGTTCCTCTATGCCGGTGTTGCCAGCTGATATTATGATGCAAACTGATATGGATTATGATTCAGTCATGAAAGCGGGTTCTATGTTAGGATCGGGGGCGATTATTGTCATGGATGAAGATACTTGTATGGTGGGTGCTTTAGAGCGATTAGCACGTTTTTATTTTGAAGAGTCCTGTGGCCAATGTACACCGTGTCGTGAAGGAGTAGGTTGGGTCTGGCGTTTAGTTAATAAAATAAAGCAAGGTAAGGGTATGATGCAGGATATTGATACTTTACAACGTGTTGCTAAGAATGTTGAAGGTAGAACTATTTGTGTTTTTGGCGAAGCATTTGCTTGGCCTGTTGCAGGATTTTTAAAACACTTTAGACATGAGTTTGAATATTTAGTAACTCATGGTCGCGCCATGGTAGATGATAAAGTAGCGGTTTAACTTAAATTTAAGCGTAGACTCAAAGTAAAAAATGAGAATCTTATGGCAAAAATAGAAATTGATGGTAAAGAAGTAGAAACTTTACAAGGTGAAACAATTATTCAGGCAGCGGACCGGATAGGCGCTTATATTCCACGTTTTTGTTATCACCACAAGCTTTCTATTGCGGGAAATTGCCGTATGTGTTTAGTAGAAGTCGAAAAGGCACCCAAAGCCTTGCCAGCTTGTGCTACCCCTGTTGCTGAGGGTATGAAAGTATTCACTAAGACAGCTAAAGCAATGGAAGCCCAAAAAGCAGTGATGGAATTTTTATTAATTAATCACCCTTTAGATTGTCCGATCTGCGATCAAGGCGGCCAATGTGAATTGCAAGATTTATCGATGGGTTTTGGTGCAGATACTTCTGGATTTATAGAAATAAAACGTGCAGTGCCTAACCCTGATTTGGGGCCTCTAATTGCTACAGATATGACACGTTGTATTCATTGTACGCGCTGTGTTCGTTTTGAAGAAGAGATAGCTGGCCAACGAGAATTAGGTGCCATGTTTCGTGGTGAACACATGGAGATTACTACTTATGTTAAGCATACGGTTAAATCAGAATTATCAGGTAATGCGATTGATGTCTGTCCAGTTGGGGCTTTAACTTCTAAACCATTTCGTTTTAAAGCAAGAGCTTGGGAGCTCACGCAAACAGGTAGTATCGCTCCTCATGATTGCTTAGGATCAAATATTAATTTGGGAACTTTACGTCAAGAATTATTACGGGTTACGCCACGTGAAAACGAGGCAATTAATGAAATCTGGCTTGCTGATCGTGATCGCTTTAGTTATGTAGGAGTGCATAGCTCAGAGCGCGTCTTATTACCTATGATCAAAAAGAATGGTGAATGGCAAAAAGTTAGTTGGCAGCAAGCTTTTGAAGTTGCTTTAGAAAGTTTACAGAAAGTATTAAATAAATCAGGTGCAGAGAGCTTTGGGGCTTTAGTCTCTCCCTCTGCTACTTGTGAAGAACATTATTTGTTGCAAGCCTTTATGCGCGGGATTGGTTCTAATAACATTGATCATCGTTTGCGCCAACAAGATTTTTCTGATCAACAAGCCGCACCTTTAATGCCAACTTTAGGCGTTAATATTAACGATATTCCGCTTCAAAACGCTATATTATTAATTGGCTCTAATATTCAAAAAGATCAGCCTATCGCTGGCTTAAAAGTAAGGCAGGCTACTTTAAAAGGCACTAAAGTTTTTGCGGTAAATCAGTTAGACTATCATTTTAATTTTAAAGTTGCCGAAAAATTAATTGTTAAGCCTAAACAAATGGTTGTCGCACTTGCTAGTATTGCAAAGGCCTTGAGTATACTGACTAATCAAGATCATGCAGCTAAAACACTTTTTGCGGATGTCGTTGTATCAGCTGAGGCAAAAGCTATCGCTGAACAACTTTGCGCAGCAGAAAAAGCCACCATTCTTTTTGGACTGCAGGCTTGTAATCACTCACAGGCTGGCTTATTACGACAGTTAGCTGCTTTGATTGCTGAGCTAAGTGGTAAAACCTTAGGTTTTTTATCAGAGGGATCTAATGCGCAAGGTGCTTGGTTAGCTGGGTGTGTGCCTCATCGTAGGGCAGGCGGACAGTTATTGATAAAACCTGGTCTTAATGCTGCAGAAATGTTTCAGCAACAGTTAGCAGCTTATCTCTTATTAGGGATAGAGCCTGAATTAGATTGTGCCGATAGCACCCAAGCATTAACCGCATTAAAACAAGCAGAATGTGTGATAGCCCTAACAGCTTTTGTTACCGACAGAATGAAAGAATATGCCACGGTGATTTTACCGATTGCTACCTTTGGCGAAACTTCAGGAACTTTTATTAATATTACGGGTGAATGGCAATCATTTTCAGGGGTTGTCTCTCCCCAAGGTGAGGCACGCCCTGCTTGGAAAGTATTGCGCGTGCTAGGTAATGTATTTCAGCTAGAAGGATTTAATTATGTGGCCAGTGAAGAAGTTCTTGAGCAATTAAGACAGATTGCTGCCACGAAAGTTTTTAGTGTCAAGAAAAATCCTTTGGCAACTTTTGCAATAGGTCCAGTGGATGATAATCACTTACAGCGGATTACAGAAGTGCCTATTTATTCAATTGATAGTTTGGTACGACAATCTGAACCTTTACAAGTGATGCAACAAAATGAAAAACTAACTGCTTTACGAGTTAATAAACACACTGCTGAAAAATTACACCTTAAAGCAAAGCAAATGGTTACCGTTAAGCAAGTGGGTAGTTTAACAATGCCCGTGGAAATTGATGAAAGAGTACCAGCAGGTTGTGTGTTGATAATGGGTGGTATTAAAGAAACTGTCCCTTTGGGTGCTGCTCAAGGATTAGTGGAAGTATTGGGGTAAGGAATAGTAATGAATCTAAGTCAGGCAATTATTGAGTTAATATGGATCGTGTTAGGGATAATAGCCATTATTGTTCCTGTGATGATCGGGGTTTTAGCATTTACTTATGCAGAGCGTAAAGTATTGGCTTTCATGCATGTACGTATTGGTCCTAATCGTGTCGGGCCTTTTGGATTTTTTCAGCCACTTGCTGATGCGATTAAATTGTTACATAAAGAAATTATTATACCAGCGGTGGCAGATAAATTTATTTTCATCTTAGCACCCGTGCTTAGTATAGCCCCAGCTTTAGCAGCTTGGGCTGTTATTCCTTTTGCCCAGGGTTGGGTACTTGCTAATATTAATGCGGGTATTTTGTATGTTTTAGCCATGACTTCATTTGGGGCCTATGGCATTTTATTGTCTGGTTGGGCTTCCAACTCTAAATATGCCTTATTTGGCTCACTACGTAGCGCTGCACAAATGGTGGCTTATGAAATAGCCATGGGCTTTGCATTAATTGGTGTTATGTTAGCAGCGGGTTCCTTAAATCTCTCACAAATCGTTTTGGCTCAAAGTGGGGGTATTTGGCATTGGTATTGGTTGCCGTTATTACCTTTATTTGTTGTGTATTTGATTTCAGGGGTTTCTGAAACTAATCGTGCTCCTTTTGATGTGGCGGAAGGTGAGTCTGAGATTGTGGCTGGTTATCATGTGGAATATGGCGGCATGGCTTTTGGTGTGTTCTTTTTAGCTGAGTACTCCAATATGCTGTTAATTTCTGCTTTAGTGTCTTTGTTTTTCTTAGGAGGCTGGCTATCACCGCTACAAGGAATTCCTGGTTTGGAAACGTGGTTTGCTTGGGTGCCTGGGGTCATTTGGTTTTTAATAAAAATTATTTTCTTTTCATTTTTATATTTATGGCTTCGAGCTACTTTTCCAAGATATCGGTATGACCAAATTATGCGTTTAGGCTGGAAGGTGTTAATTCCAATTACTTTAATTTGGATTGTAGTAGTGGCTGTGGCGGCAAGATTTAATTTACCGCCCTGGTGGTAAAAAAACTTTAAGTAGGTAGTCGTAAGACGAGAGAAAGCAATGGTAAAAACAATTATTAGGATAATCAAAAGTTTCACCTTGTGGGAGCTGTTTGCTGGGTTATTACTCACAGGTAAATATTTTTGGAAACGTAAGTTTACTGTCCAGTTTCCAGAAGAAAAAACTCCAGTTTCACCACGGTTTAGGGGTCTGCATGCTCTAAGACGTTATCCAAATGGTGAGGAGCGTTGTATAGCGTGTAAACTTTGCGAAGCGGTTTGTCCAGCACTAGCCATTACCATTGATTCAGAGCAGCGTGCAGATGGTTCAAGACGAACTAAAAGCTATGAAATAGATTTGTTCAAATGTATTTATTGCGGAATGTGTGAAGAAGCTTGTCCGGTGGATTCCATTGTTTTAACTGATATGTCGCACTATCATATTGCAGAACGGGGTGAAAATATCTTAACTAAAGAAAAACTTTTGGCAATTGGGGATAAATACGAAGAACAAATTGCTGCTGCAAGAGAAGAGGAAGGCAGATATCGATGATAAACCTTTCTTCTTTAGTAATAACTCATAAGGACTTAATGGCAAACAATGATTACTAATATTTTAACTCAAATTATTTTTTATATCTTTGCATTAGGGGTGATAGGCTCGGCTTTAATGGTTGTTAGTGCAAAAAATCCTGTCCAAGGAGTTTTATCTTTGGTGCTTTGTTTTGTTGCTATGGCAGGTATCTGGATTTTACTGCATGCTGAATTTTTAGCTTTAATTTTAATTGTAGTCTATGTTGGGGCTGTCATGACTTTGTTTTTGTTTGTGGTGATGACCTTAAATTTAGATCGCTCGCAATTAAAAAGAGGTTTGGTTTCTTACTTACCATTTGGTTTGATTATCATAATTTTTATCATGATTATGCTTTTTTATGTGGTAGGACCTGCTCATTTTGGTTTGGCTGCCTATGCTGCACCAACCGCTCAACCAGCTAACTATAGTAATGTCGCTGCCTTAGGCACAACCTTGTATAGTGAAGAAGTTTATCCGTTTGAGATTGCGGGAGCTTTGTTGTTGGTAGCCATGATTGCTGCCATAACCTTGGCGTATCGAGGTCGAAGAAATCGTAAGCAAGTTAAAATAGCCAGCCAATTAGCTGTTTGTCGTGAAGATAGAATTAAGCTAATAGGGCTGCCTAGTGAAAAAAAGCATGAGGATACCCCATGATTGCACTCTCTAATTACTTAATTTTATCAGCTGTATTGTTTGCAATTAGTATTGCTGGTTTGGTTTTAAATCGGAAAAACCTAATTTCAATTCTGATGTGTATAGAGTTATTACTGCTTGCTGTTAATACCAATTTTATAGCTTTTGCAGATTATTTAAATAATAACTTAGGTGAAGTGTTTGTTTTTTTTGTATTAACAGTTGCTGCCGCGGAAGCGGCTATTGGTTTGGCGATTGTTATAACAATTTATCGCAATAGTCATACGATTACGACAGAAGATTTGGATAATTTAAAGGGGTAAATATTTATAATGAAATTTGTTTTTATAGCACGCTATAAAAATGAGAAACAGAATAAATAAACCATTAAGGAACAAAATGTGATAGAAGTAATTAAGAATCTATGTTTGGGTATTGTACTAGCGCCTTTGGCTGCTGCCCTCATTGCCGGTTTGTTAGGGAAAGTCATTGGTCGAAAAGGGGCGCACAGTATTACTATTTTAGGTGTACTGATTGCTTTTATTCTGAGTCTTTTTATTTTTAACTATACAGTGCTTGATAATTTTGGCCCTTTTAATTTTAATCTTTATACTTGGGTTCATAGTGGTAGTTATAAATTTCATGTTGGGTTTTTAGTAGATAACTTAAGTGCCACAATGATTCTTTTAGTTACTTTTGTTTCTTTATTGGTGCATGTATACAGTATTGGTTATATGGCAGATGATCCGGACTATCAGCGTTTTTTTGCTTATATGTCAGCGTTTACCTTTGCGATGCTAATGTTAGTATTAGCCAATAATTTTGCGACATTATTTTTTGGATGGGAGGGGGTTGGTTTAATTTCCTATCTTTTGATTGGCTTTTGGTTTACCAAACCAACAGCTGCATTTGGAAGCTTAAAAGCTTTTATTGCCAATCGAGTTGGTGATATGGGCATGATTTTAGGGATTGCTGCCATCTTAACTTATTTTAATAGTTTAAGTTACAAGGTTGTATTTGCCCATAAAGCTATTTTATTAAATCAAACCATTATGTTAATTCCGGGATTGCACTGGCAGGCTGCTACGGTCACTTGTATCTTATTATTTATCGGTGCCATGGGTAAGTCAGCTCAAATGCCTTTGCATGTGTGGTTACCTGAGTCAATGGAAGGCCCTACGCCTATTTCCGCAATGATTCATGCTGCTACGATGGTGACTGCCGGAGTTTATATGGTGGCTCGTTTTTCACCTTTATTTGAAATGTCGCAAGTAGCTTTAAGTGTAGTGTTAGTAATTGGTGCAACAACTTGCTTGTTTTGTGGGTTGTTAGGTATTTTTCAAAACGATATTAAACGAGTAATTGCTTATTCAACTTTGTCGCAACTAGGTTATATGATGGCAGGAGTTGGAGCTTCGGCTTTTTCTGCTGGTATGTTTCATCTTTTTACCCATGGCTGCTTTAAGGCTTTATTATTCTTAGCGGCAGGTTCAGTGATAGTTGCCAACCATCATAATCAAGATATGCGTAAAATGGGAGGCCTTTATCGTTACATGCCGATTACCTATGTGACTTTTTTAATTGGCGCGCTCGCCTTAAGTGCTATACCACCTTTTGCAGGTTTTTACTCTAAAGATACCATTATTGATGCAGTGAAGGTGAGCACTATTCCAGGGGCTACTTATGCATATGCTTGCGTTTTATTAGGGGCATTAGTTACCGCGCTTTATACTTTTAGGGCATTCTTCTTAACTTTTCATGGAGAGAATAATGTGCCCGCTGAAATCAAAGCACACTTACGAGAATCTCCCTGGGTGATGACTGTGCCACTCATTTTACTAGCTATTCCCTCAGTGCTACTAGGCTTTGTATTAATTAAACCTATGATTTATACCGTGCCAGGATTATTGGGAGGCTCTCTAACTGTTGTTCCGCAATTTAATGTCATTGCAATGATGATGCCAGATTTTCATGGCGCTTTAGCGATGGCTTTACATGCTGGGATGACTTTACCTTTTTGGTTGGCAGTCGCTGGTATTGTATTAGCTTGGTATTTCACTTTAAAAAACCCAGGTGTGGCAGTGGTCTTGAAGCAACGATTTGCTTTCGTCTATTGGATCATGATTAATAAATATGGATTTGATGATTTTAATCAAATTGTTTTAGTGCGTGGTACGAGACGTATAGGAGCCATTTTATTAAATTGGTTTGATATGAGTTTCATCGATGGTTTCTTGGTTAATGGTTCGGGTCGCTTAATTGGTTGGGCTTCAAAAATAATGCGCCACTTACAAACTGGCTATTTATACCACTATGCCTTTGCCATGATTATCGGATTGTTTGTTTTTGTCGGTTGGCGCTTGTTATAAAGGTGATAAATGTTTCCTCATATATTACTTAGTTTACTTATTTGGATTCCAGTTCTAGCTGGGATTTTAGTGTTAATGACAGGGGGCGATGAGAATGCCACTATTGCTCGAGGCATTGCGCTTACTGCCGCAATTATTTCATTTTTATTATGTCTCCCTCTTTATTTATTGTTTAATGCTAATAGTTACGCCATGCAGTTTAATGAATTTTTACCTTGGATCAGTGTTTTTAATATTAACTATGCTTTAGGAGTAGATGGGATTTCTGTGCCCATGATTATTCTTACTAATTTCACGAGCTTAATTGTTATTATTGCCGCTTTAGAAGCGATTAAATACAAAGTAGCGCAATATCTTTCGGCTTTCTTAATTATGCAGGGCATGATGGTGGGAGTTTTTGTAGCGACTGACTCATTACTTTTTTATGTGTTTTGGGAAGCTATGTTGATTCCTATGTATATTTGTATTGGGGTATGGGGTGGTAAAAACCGCTCTTATGCTTCCATTAAGTTTTTTATTTATACTTTTATAGGTTCGGCTTTGATGTTGATTGCTTTATTATATTTGCGTCTGCAAGCAAATAGTTTTCTCATTAGTAGTTTCTATACCTTAGATTTACCTCTAACTGTACAAATTTTGATATTTTTAGCGTTTTTTGCGGCGTTTGCAGTGAAAGTTCCAATGTGGCCTTTTCACACTTGGTTGCCGGATGCCCATACTGAAGCACCTGCAGGAGGTTCAGTAATTTTAGCTGCTTTGATGTTAAAAATGGGAGTTTATGGTTTTATCCGTTTTAGTATGCCAATCACGCCTGATGCTAGCTTAATTTTATCTTGGTTGATGATTACCTTAGGGCTTATAGCGATTGTCTATGTAGCATACATTGCAATTGTGCAAACTGATATGAAGCGCTTGATTGCCTATTCCTCTATTTCTCACATGGGATTTGCTATTTTAGGCTGCTTTTTAGTGTATTCAATCTTAAGAATAACCGGCAATTATCACGACGCCTATTTAAGTATTGAAGGAGCTGTTGTGCAAATGATTTCTCATGCCTTTGGTTCAGGCGCTATGTTTATAGGTGTGGGAATTTTATATGATCAATTGGGCTCACGATTAATTAAGGATTATAGTGGCGTAGCCAAAACCATGCCAGTTTTTGCCGCCTTTTTTATGTTATTTGCCATGTCTAATGTTGGGTTGCCTGGCACCTCAGGATTTGTAGGGGAATTCATGATTATTTTAAGTGCTTATCAAGCCCATTTTTGGGTTGCTTTCTTGGCTGCTAGCACCTTAATTTTAGGTGCAGCCTATACTTTGTGGATGTATAAACGTGTTTTCTTTTGTCCAGTGGTTGCTGGTAGTGGCGTAGAAAAACTAAAAGATATTCGTTCGAGCAATTTGGTGGTCTTTATATTATTAGCAATTGGTGTAATTTGGATTGGTGTTTATCCAGAGTGGTTGCTGCATCTATTGCATGCTTCGGTTGATCATTTATTGCATATTAGTATTCAACAAAGGTTATAAACGTTATGGGATTTTATCAGTTATTACCAGAGCTTTTTGTTTTAACAATGGCCTGTGTTATTTTACTTGTTGATTTATATTACCCCCAAAAAAAATTGTTATTGACCTACTCACTTACGCAAATGACTTTGGTGATTAGTGCTTTTATTAGCTTCTGGTTGTTAAATACGCCAGTGTTTATTGGTTTTACTGGTAATTTCGTGCGCGATAATTTAAGCAGCTTTCTAGAAATTTTAATAGCGCTGGTTACTTTTATTACTTTTGTATTTTCAAGAGATTATATTTTATCACGCGGAAATATGGCACGAGGAGAGTATTATATTTTAGGGCTATTCTCAGTGTTAGGGATGATGGTTTTAGTGTCGGCACATAGTCTTTTGACTATCTATTTAGGTTTAGAATTGATGTCATTGCCGCTTTATGCCATGGTAGCTATGAAACGTGAGGATCGTAATGCTTCTGAAGCTGCAATCAAGTATTTTGTGATGGGAGCCTTGGCTTCAGGTATGCTGCTTTACGGTGTTTCATTAATTTATGGGGTAACCGGTGCTTTGGATTTGCATGTTATTGCGCAGAGTATTCTAATTAGCGCTAATCAAAGCTATACCGTGTTAGTTTTAGGGTTAATATTTATTGTAATTGGCAGTCTCTTTAAACTAGGCGGCGCGCCTTTTCATATGTGGGTGCCTGATGTTTATCAAGGGGCGCCAACTTCCGTCACTATTTTTGTTAGTGCGGCACCTAAATTAGCTGCTTTTGCTATGACCTTAAGATTATTAGCTGAAATGTTGCCAGCTTTATATACGCAATGGCAACCCTTATTAATTGTAGTGGCAATTTTGTCTATGGGAATTGGTAATTTGTTAGCGATTGCTCAATCGAGTATTAAACGCATGTTAGCTTACTCTGGGATAAGCCATATTGGTTACATGACCCTTGGCATTTTAACAGGTACTTTAGCAGGCTATTCTGCAGCCTTATTCTATATAGTTGCTTATGTATTCATGACTTTAGCTGGATTTTCCATGTTAGTATTATTATCTAGGCAAGGGTTTGAATGTGAAAATTTAGAAGATTTAAGAGGCTTGAATAATAGAAGTCCTTGGCTGGCCTTTATGATGCTTTTGGTGATGTTTTCGATGGCAGGTTTACCGCCTTTAGTCGGTTTCTTTGCAAAACTAGCCGTTTTTGAAGCCGTGATTGCAGTGCATTTAGTGTGGCTTGCTGTTCTAGCAATTGTTTTTGCAATTATAGGCCTTTATTATTATTTGCGAGTTGTCAAAATCATGTATTTTGATGCACCGACTAGTCATGAATTAATTAGCTGGCAATTGGATATGCGACTCGTTATTAGTTTTAATAGTCTTGCGCTATTACTGTTTGGTATTTTTCCAAGCGCTTTATTAACCCTTTGTCATAATGTATTTTTATAAAGCAGCATAAAATTTATTCATTATTATTTAACAGAGTTACTGTGACTAAGCAGCTAATGATGAATAGTGATCGCTCAAGACTATTCAAAGTTTTGATAGGTTAAAAAATTAACTTAATTTGTACCAATAAGAGTTTCGCTTAAATCATTTCCTATGCGAATAATTTTTTATCACTTTAGAAGAGTTTAAGTTCTTTATTATTCAATAAGGTGATAAGAGTACTTTAGATTTAAATTACTATTTTGATTAAAATATTATCAATATTACAGAAACCAATACAAATACTGAACATTAAGTAGTAAGTGTTCAATTATTAATAACATTTTCTTACTAAACTGAAACTTTACTAAACAGCTTGTTTATTTGTTCAAAAAGAGTAGACTTATAAGTTCAGGAGTATTTTATGAACACAAGGAGGGTGTCATGAAAGTCAGAATTTTCGCAGCCGCGCTAATAATAGGCATTTTTTTATTATCTGTTAGTTATACCATTGCTTCAATTGAATCCAATAACGTAGTTAAAACCGCATTTACTCAATTGAGTATTGAAGCACATTAAAGTTAAACAGGGTACGCTTACTTGGATAACAACCCGCAGCCAATATGTTATCAAGTAAGCAGATACCTAGACTAGCGTGCTAGGGCGCTGCTACACTAATAGCATTTATTTCTTCAATAGGTTTATTATGTTTTGGGAAAAGCTATTATTTGTACTGTTAGCGGTGATGTTAATTTGGTTGATAGTTCGATTGATTAAAGCAAATCCCGGGTCATTTACTTTACAAAACTTAAATAAAAGTTTTTATACCATGGGAATCCTAGCTTTATTATTAATTGGATTTATAGCAGCTTTAGTGTGGATGTTAGGCAAAGGAGCTAGTTAACAAATTAATTTTTAGTTAAAAGATTTCCAATAGCTTTGATACCTTTTGACCAAGCTAGTCGATATAAAATATCCAATTTTTTTAGTGAAGCTTCTTTTAAATAGACATGGAATACGACAGCCTGATCTAACCATTTTTGACTACGCGAAGCGATTTCAATGATGGTAGCTTGCTCTATTTCAAATGAGGTAGCAAAAAGAGTTTTAATTTGTTCTGGAATTTGGGTTATTTCTTTAAGGTTACCGTGATGATATTTTAAAGCATTTAGTACATCATTATTCCATAAATTGGTAGCCTTTAATGTATGAACTAAGGCTTGGTTAAAGACAGCAAAATCAGTGAATGAGTCTACTTGTTCAGTAAGATTAGTTACACGAGGCTCTAAAGCAGGGCAGAGGTTACAAAGTGAGGCAGCAGCTTTTTCAGAGCCGATAGCAAGTAAATTAGCATTCCTCATACCAGTCATCATCTGTTTAGCTAAAAGGGGCCAGTCAATGGAAGATTCTTTGTTTTGCTCTAAATATCCACTTCTTGATTCAGCGAGAGTCTCTAAGCTGGTGAGAGGTAATATTCCTTGTGACCAAGTTGACCCTTCAAAACTATCATAGCTACCACGTTCTTGTGCCAGAAGGTGAGAGGCTTGAATAGCAAAATAGCTGAAGGTCTCGATAGTCTTATCAGCTAGTTCGGCAGCAAGCGTTGTCGCATAAGGGATATTTAATTTATATAAAGACTCTTGAAAACCCATAATGCCTAAACCAATAGAGCGGTGTTTTAGGCAAAAGTTTTGCAGGCTAGGGAATTCATAAGCATGAATATCGATAGCATTATCTAATAAACGGACCGCAAGACTAATAGTTCGTTGTAATTTTTTTGTGTCAAGGGTTTGCTGATTAATGTGATTAGCAAGATTGATAGCGCCTATTGGACAGGCTGCTAAATCAGTTTCATTCGCTGTAAAAGTAAGTCCCGCGCTATTTGTACAATGGATGGTGCCTAACTGTGTTTGAGTTGAGCGTATATTACAAGCATCCTTAAAGGCAAAATAATGATGGTGGCTACAAAGCTGAGCAGCTAGCATTTTTTGCCATAAATCTTGTGCTGAGATTTTTTTGAAATACTTTATTTTGTTGCGTGCGGCTTTATTTTCATAAGCTAAATAAGCTTTTTTAAAATCCTTGCCATAATATTCATGTAAGTCTGGTACTTCATCGGGTGAAAAGAGAGTCCACTCAGCATCTGCTAAAACTCTTTCCATAAAAAGATCAGGAATCCAGTTTGCCATAGGCAGTAAGACTGCTTTCTCTAGTGATTGTTGTGTTTCTAAAAAAACTTCAATTTCTAAGTGCCAAATTTCTAAAGTGGCCATTTGATTATTGACAGAGGAGCTTTCATCCAGCACTGCTTGTAAAGTAGCGTGAGCTATTTTTGCGTAAGGGAGAAAGCCTTTGGCTTTTTTAGCAGGAAAACTTTTAATAGTAGTGCCCTGAGCTCGAACAAGTGTCCAATCATTCATGAGATCACTAGTTTGTTTGGCAATAAGAGCATTGTCTTTGATTGTATTAATAAGCGATTCTAAATTGTCAGCAACTGTAATAGTGTAACCACTCATAAGCTGCGGATTAAGTTTGCCTGCAAAATGTAATAATGGTTCGCCAGGCATGAAATCAAAAGAAGAAAGCATTTGATAAAAGTTTATGGCCGCACTTTCTTTGTCTGCTTCTGTTAAAGCAAGGCCCATAGCAATGCGCATAAAGAAAGCTTGAGGCAGTTCAAAACAAAATTTTTCATGAGCGAGTAAGTATGTTTGGTGTAAAGTATAAAGTCCTAGCTGAGAAAAATTTAAATCTTTTTCTGGAGTAAGCGCATTAGTAATTTTATCTAAATCAAAATTAAGTAATTCCGGGGCAAGTAGTCCAAGCTTAATACCTTTATTTAAATAGGTTCTAAAGTAAACAGGATAAAGATTAGTAATTTCATTCAAGCTAACATGATTACCGAGCCCTAAAAAAGCTAAGGCATCACTATAGAGACTATTTAATAATAGCTTAGTAGCAACGAATTCATAATTTGGTTCTTTATAAATGAGACTACGGGCGTAATTAATTACAAGCTGATAAATTTCTGTAAGGGGTATAGTCTCATAGAGGTTATTGGTAATAGCTGTCAGTAATAAATCAGGATCCGTTGCAGGATGGTCTTGACAGACTTCTATTAATAAAGTTTTAAAATGTGCCTCATCAAAAGCTTGTTTACTTGAGTCAGGTAAAGTGATGCTAAGAGAGGTTGCTGGTACTACTTGTTGTTCTCGTTGTTTGCGATGTTCTTCTCGATAAATAACATAAGTCCTAGCAACTTTATGTTCACCAGCTCGCATTAAGCTTAATTCAACTTGATCTTGTATTTCTTCAATATGAATAAGATTGTTTTCATTTGCTCTACGTAAAAAAGTTGCTGTAATTTGTTGGGATAAAGCTGCTACCAGTTCTTGATAACAAGAAGCTTCTTGTCTAGGACCTTCTACTGCTAAAAAAGCTTTGCTTAAAGCAGAAACAATTTTATTTTCATTGTAGGAAATCACTGCTCCCGTACGCCGTATAACGCGTAAATTTTCTACAGAGTTTTTGGTAACAGCTTGTTTAATATTAGCAAGCTGATGAGTAATTTGTGGGGGAGTTAAGAGTGTTTGCTCAGTCATCTTCTTCCTGGTAAACCTATCGCTATTTGGGATTTTAGAATAGTGTTTGTTACCTAAAAAAGCAATAACTGATTTCTATTGAATTGATTAAAAAAATAGCATTTTATTACTGCTCTTTCTCTCTAGGTTTAGAAAAAGCTTCTGAATATAAAACTAATTACTTATACGACCCCGTCGATACTGGAGACATCGAGTCGCCTACTACTGGTGGTAAAGAAAAACTTCTACTCGCCAATGCTGCTGTGCCTGGCCTGACTGGCAATCCTGATCCTCCTCCCAAGCCAGATGAAGTAGCACGTCTAGCACAGCATCCACTAAAAAACCACTGACACCAAGATCTACTAGGAGGTGTAGAACCAGTACCGCTTCTTTGATGGCGTTCAAGCATAGCTTTAATATTTTTTACAGGCGGATCAATGGGAGCAGCAGCAGCCAGGGCAAGAGGTTCACGCGCTTTAGTTTCTGGAGGAGTGGTGGTTTTTGCTAGTGCTGCATCACCAGCAGCTGGGAAAAAAATTGCTTGTCCAGCAGAAGGAGAAACTCGAGTAGGCGTTTCTAATTTATCATAGCTACCTTCTCCATTCTCTAAAGAGGGCATTTCTGCTGCTGAATGTCTTCTACGTCCTGCTGGGTAATCAGGTGGGGCAAGAGGACCTTCATCAGTTAGGGTGATATCGGTTCCGGTTCCCAAAAAAATAGCAGCATGCGATGTTCTTGAAAGAGTTGGAGGCGTTGCTGCTGATGTAAGACCTGTTGCAGTTCCATTTATAATTGTAATGACTGTTGCTGGTGGTTGATGTTGAGTAGCGTTGGCTATTAAAGTGAAGATTGTACTATTATCAGTTGCAGATAGTCTTAAAACAGTTCCTTCCATGTCTGCTAATAATAATCTTAATCGATGTTGAATAGCTCTTTGATAACGAAAATGAGCAAGCTCTGTTACGCTATCTGTATTTAAGACTTCATTATAATATAGACTTAGTATGGCCGCAATAATTCTTGGTGGCGAGTCATAAAGGGCGTAAGAGCCTAAAGTTAATGCACTTAAGCCTTTTAAAAAAGCTTGTATAAAAGGAATTCCATAGCCACGTAATAATGCAAACTCATAACCCATGCCTGCTTGAATAAATACATAAATAGCAATGCCGCAAAAAATAGAAAAAAGGGCTGACGGCTTAATTTTATACGAGGAGCGAGCAAAGAGTCCATGCCATGAAAAAATCAAACCAGCCATTGATAATAATAAATTAAAAGAACCAATCAGTGCAGCAGGTAAGGGAATCCAGTGTTCATCTGCAAAAGCTTCTGAGTCAAAACCAGTTACCCAGCTAGTAAGAGAAAGTAACCCAGCAATAAGAATAGAAAGTATCAGTAGACTTGCATTGAGTTCTTCAGAAATGGGATTTCTAGCATATTCAGAGGGAAATTGCTCTACATAATCACTTAGTGTTTTTAAATATTTTACATGTTGGTCAGGTCCTGAAGTAGCTGTAATAGATCTGAGTGTAATATAGAGTCTTGTTATTGCCGTATAAGATCCCTGTTTTATCTGTTCATCAATTTTCTGTTGGGAAAAACGAATTAAATGCCTTAATACAGCTTGTTCTGAGCTAAAAGGGATATGAGTAATACGAAAATATTTTACAATAATACTAACAAAAAAAGCAAAAGTATTAGCATTAGTCATTAAAGCATTTATTTCTGCAGGTAAAACTAATCTTGGATAATATTTGTAAGCTGCTAAGCCTGTCCCTGAAGCTGCGCAAAGTGCAATACCAGTACTAATAGGTAGGAAAACTATTTTAACTGGGTCAGTTGTGCCAAGATGCTGGAAAAGGTCTATCATATCCATTAAATAATTGACAGAACTTCTTCCTGTGAAAATAATCGGCGGAATAACACCAAAAATTTGGAACATTAGATCTATATCAATGTTCTTACTACCCAATACTTCTAGCAATAATTTAGCATAAGGTGTCATAGCTGAAGCAGCAGGAATAGCCATACCTAATGAAATTAGGTTAGTAAGGTAATAAATGGCTAGCTCTTGTTGACGCAAAAGTAATGGACGCAAAGGAATCGGCAATGATGAATCAACAACCAAGAGGCTAGAGGTTGATAATAGAGAGTGCCTTTCACTTTCATCAGCTTTTACTGAGATTATAGCTCCAGATGTAGATGTAAATGGCATATTTTAATCTAATAGTTTGTTAATAATAAAAACAATTTTATAAATTAAATCTGTTTATGAATAATTTTCAATTGATGATTTAATTATTATTTTTATCCCGATAGCCCCATATTTTTCAAAAACCTATACAGTGCTTAAAGTGAGTCTGTCGGTTAATTTGGAAAGAAATTGTACCGATTATTGGGTTTAATAGCAACAAGAAATTAATTTTTTTAACAGGACTTAAAACGCTAGCTACTTGATTTTTTGAATAATTTTTATGAGACTGAAAAATTTGAGGTGAAAAAAACCGCCGATAAACGGCGGTTTTTGATTCGATTACTCGAATTACGCACCAAATCTGTAAAGAACATCCAAGCTGATGTAATCTTTAGTTTGTGGTAAATCATAAGTAAGCGTGTTAGTACCATCAGTAAGAGCAATACTGTGATTGTCACTACCAGAAACAAGGTCTTGACGAGTATAGCTAGCACGAATACCGAATTGGTAAATGTTGAATAACAAACCAGCACCGTATACGAAACCAAAGCCATCTAGTTCGTCAGTAGTTCTTGCGCCTGTTGAAGCATTAACTAAAGCACTAGCCTTACTGTTAATATAAGCTACACCACCAAATGCATAAGGTGAGAACCAGCTAGTAACAGGTAGGAAAGCTTGACCTACAAAGTTCAAGTTCCATTGGTCTTGTACTTTTAACGCGCTGCTATAATAGGTCATAGTTGTAGTACCAAGCGCTGCTTTGTACTTATCACTACCAAGCATGTCTAAACCTAATTCAGTACCAAAGTATTGGTTAACTCGGTAGCCAGCAAAAATGTTACCACCAACGCCACGGTTGTTAAGTTTTAAGTAGTCACCAGTGCTGTCTTTGATTTTGTCAGTTTGCACAGCAGAGTAGTTAACACCAATCCCTACGTACCAAGGGTTCATTACACCACTCATCATTGGAACTGGAGCAGCCGCTGCAAAAGTTGCGCCACCTACAGCTAAACCAGCTACAGCAACAGCACTTGCTAATAAAGTTTTGTTCATACCAAAGAGTCCTCTTATGAAAGTTAATAATATAACCAATCCATGTCTTTCTAACGAAAGAACATGCACAGCGTAGACTAAAAAAAGAGAAAAAGCTAGTAGAGAGCATTAAAAAGTTAGGAAAAAGATGAAATTTTTCATCAATTTGCGCAAAATGTAACCAAAGTGTAACGAATTTTTTGGTTTTTGTAACGATACGCTAAGTGGGAATTTATAAGCACAATATTAAGGAAAGAGAAGAGAAACGAGGTGGTAAGCTAGACCCTTAATTTAGTAAATAAGGGTCTAGGCTATGAATTAGACCGCAAAATTTTTTGCGACAAAATCCCAGTTTACCAGATTCCAAAACGCCGTAATGTATTGTGGGCGGGCATTACGATAATCAATATAATAAGCATGCTCCCAAACATCACAAGTTAGTAAAGCGGTTTGACGCTGAGTTAGCGGGGTGCCGGCATTACTAGTACTAACTAATTCTAATTCTCCTTGAGCATTTTTAACTAGCCAAGCCCAGCCTGATCCAAAAGTGGTAGCAGCGGTGGTGGAAAATTTTTCTTTAAAAGCTTCGAATGAACCAAAAGTCTTCTCAATTGCTTTGGCAAAAGCACCTGTAGGTAAACCACCACCTTGAGGACTTAAGCAATGCCAATAAAAAGTATGGTTCCAGACTTGTGCTGCATTATTAAAAATACCGCCAGCTGAGGCTGTTTTAATAATGTCTTCTAAGCTTTTTTTAGCATATTCTGTGCCCTCTACAAGTTTATTAAGATTCGTCACATAGGCTTGATGATGTTTGCCATAATGGTACTCAAGAGTTTCTTTAGAAATATGCGGCGCTAGGGCGTTTAGTGCATAGGGTAAAGGGGGTAATTCAAAAGCCATTTCATAATTCCTTGATTTAAGTTGATTAAAAGTGAGGCCAAGTTTAATCGTTTACTGCTTGAGATTCAATTACTCTCGATCAGGCTTGTTAACAGTTTGAATTAATTAACTTATTAGGGCTTGTTCTTCAGTACGTAGGGTTAAGATTTCATAACCTGTCTCAGTCACAGCAAGCGTATGTTCCCATTGTGCAGATAAGCTATGATCTTTGGTTACCGCTGTCCAGCCGTCGGCTAACATTTTCATGTGCCTTTTACCGGCATTAATCATTGGCTCAATGGTAAAACACATACCAGGGATAATTTCTGGGCCCGTGCCAACTTTACCATAATGTAAAACATTTGGTGGCTCATGAAAAATTCTACCTATTCCATGGCCACAAAATTCTCGAACCACGGAAAAATGATGCTGCTCCGCATGTTGTTGAATAGCCGCACCAATATCACCAAAATAAGCGCCAGGCTTTACTTGCTTTATGCCTAAATAGAGGCATTCTTGGGTAACTTTTACTAAACGCTCAGCTAAAATAGAGGGCTTGCCTACAATAAACATTTTGCTGGTATCACCATGATAATCGTCTTTAATTACGGTAATATCGATATTGATGATATCGCCTTCCTTGAGTTTTTTTTCGCTTGGAATACCATGGCAAATAACATGATTGATGGAAGTGCAAATACTTTTAGGAAAACCTTTGTAATGTAGGGGGGCGGGAATGGCGTGCTGAACATTGACGATATGCTCATGACAAATTTTGTCCAATTCTTCTGTAGTAATACCTGCTTGCACAAGCGGACCTATCATTTCTAATACTTCAGCCGCTAACCGACCAGCCACACGCATTTTGGCAATTTCTTCGCTAGTTTTGAGAGTAATTTCCATTATTCTTTATTGACTCATTGTTGTTCTGAGCTGTTTATGGTATAAAGCGCGCTCACATTAAGCAACTTAATTTTGTGCTTAAGGTGTACCCTTTGACTTTAGTTTAATAAAGAAGGGGGGGGATTTTTTAATAACACACACGTATCGGCACATTTTTCGGGTGCTTGAACTTTGTTCAAGTTGAAAAGTGGGGTGCGTGGAGGGAAAACCCAAAGGAGAAAACAATGAGTACCAATGTTTCTATGCGTGATATGTTAGCTGCGGGCGTTCATTTTGGTCATCGTACCCGCTACTGGAACCCTAAAATGGCCTCGTACATTTACGGTTCTAGAAATAATATTCACATCATTAATCTTGAAAAAACTTTACCTTTATTTCATGAAGCGATGGCTTTTATTCATAAAATTGCTGCCAGTAACGGCAAAATTTTATTTGTAGGAACCAAATTTGCTGCTAGAGAGGCGATACGTGAGGAGGCAAGTCGTGCTGGAATGCCTTATGTTGATCATCGTTGGTTAGGCGGAATGTTAACTAATTATAAAACGGTTAGACACTCAATTAAGCGCTTAAAAGCGCTAGAAGAGCAGTTTGGAAAAAATAATTTTGGACGTTTAACTAAAAAAGAAATTTTAAATCTAACTAGAGAAAAAGAAAAGTTAGAACGAAGCTTAGGCGGTATAAAAAACATGGGTGGTTTACCTGATGCTTTATTAGTTATCGATGTAGGCTATGAAAAAAATGCGATAACAGAAGCACAAAAACTTAGTTTACCGATTGTTGGTATAGTTGACACCAATACGAGTCCAGACGGCATTGATTATATTATTCCTGGTAACGACGATGCTGCTAAAGCTATTCATCTTTATGTTAAAGCAGCTGCTGATACTATTTTAGCAGCCAAGCAAAGAAATGTAGAGACTCAAGGAGCAGAGGAGTTCGTAGAGGTGAGTGACGAATCAGCTAAGAAGTCAAAAGATAAATAGCAATGAGACATTTTCCTTTTGAAATCCAAAAGGAAAGTGTAAAGCTTTAATAAAAAGCGAGTTGCATAAAATATCTTTCGCTGTCACGATGTTTAATTAAGAATTTATGTAACTGCTAAAATCATAAGAGGTAAATCATGATAATTACAGCAGGACAAGTTAAAGAGCTGCGCGAAATTACAGGCGCAGGCATGATGGAATGTAAAAAAGCACTAGAAGAAGCGCAGGGTAATATTGAAGCAGCTATTGAATTAATGCGTAAAAAGGGCCAAGCGAAAGCTGCAAAAAAATCTGGTAGGATTACAGCTGAAGGTAGCGTAATAATTGCAGTTAGTCCTGATCATAAAATGGCAGCAATGGTAGAAGTTAACTGTGAAACAGATTTTGTGGGTCGTGAAGCAGAGTTTGGTGCTTTTGTTAAAGAAGCAGCTGAAGCTGCTTTAAAAGGCAAGGTAAATTCTGTAGAAACTTTATCTTCACAAACTTTATCTGATGGTTTAACTGTCGAAGAGAAGCGTCAAGCACTCATCATTAAAGTAGGTGAAAACGTCCAGGTCAGAAGAGTGGTTACTATAGCAGCAAAAGATCATGTAGGCTTTTATGTTCATGGCAGCCGTATTGGTGTTGTGGTAGATATGAAATGTCATGAAACGGAGTTTACTAAGAGCATTGCCATGCATATTGCAGCTTCTAAGCCAGAAGTTGTTAAACCAGAAGAAGTTTCAAAAGAGGCGATAGCTAAAGAAAAAGAAATTTTTATTGCTCAGGCTGCAGAATCAGGGAAGCCTAGAGAGATTATCGAAAAAATGGTGGGTGGAAGAATTAAAAAGTATTTGGCAGAAGTTAGTCTGTATGGTCAGCCTTATGTAAAAGATCCTAATAAAACAGTAGAGCAAGCCTTAAAGGAACAAGGTGCGGTAGTAAATTCATTTATGCGTTTTGAAGTGGGAGAGGGAATTGAAAAGCGTGTAGATAATTTTGCTGAAGAGGTTCTTGCTCAAGCTAGAGGTGGTTAAGGATGAAAACACGAAAAGCTAAGTTAATTCATAGTCGAGTTTTAATTAAATTAAGTGGTGAAGCGCTTGCTGATACCCGAGGCAATGGGCTGCAAATAGAAGCTTTAAAGCGGTTTGCCAAAGAGTTTGTCGAATTAAAAAAGCTTGGTGTTGAAATAGCTATTGTTATAGGGGGCGGTAATTTTTTACGGGGAGAGAATTTTTCTCAAAATGGTTTTGATCGTGTCACTGCTGATCAGATGGGAATTCTTTTTACCGTAGTCAATGGGTTGGCTTTACGTTCTGCTTTGTTGGCAGCAGGAATAGAGGTAGAACTTTTTGCTGCAATTGCCATTCCAGGTATTGTTGATATTTATCACAGACAAAAGGCCTTGCAGGCCTTAGAGGCTGGAAGAATTTTAATTTTAACCGCAGGCGTGGGATTACCTTTTGTTTCAACTGATATGGCAGCAAGTTTGCGGGCGATAGAGCTCAACGCTGATATTATTTTAAAGGCAAGCACAGTGGATGGTGTGTATACTGCAGATCCTAAACAAAATAAAAAAGCTAAACGCTATGACCATTTGAGTTATGAAGTTGCTTTACAAAATAAACTTCGTATTATGGATTTATCAGCTATTCATCTTTGTCAAGATCATGATATGCCTATTAGAGTTTTTGATATGAATAAGCCTTCGGTTCTTAAAAACATTGTCCAAGGGCTTTCTGAAGAAGGAACTTTAATTAGCAATTAATTGTAGCTAAATAATTTAGGAGCAATGCCATGATAAAAGAGATCAGTCAACAAGCAGAAACACGTATGAAAAAAAGCGTCGAAGCTTTGCAAACTGAATTAGCTAAGTTACGGACCGGTCGGGCTCATACTAGCTTGTTAGAACATATAAAAGTCGAGTACTATGGCTCTTTGATGCCACTTAATCAAGTTGCCAATGTTGCCGTGTTAGATGCTAGAACTTTATCAGTACAACCCTGGGAAAAAAACATGGTTACGGTAGTGGAAAAGGCAATATTAGAATCAGACTTAGGGTTAAATCCAGCGACCTCAGGCATGCTAATTCGCATTCCTTTACCAGCGCTTACTGAAGAGCGTCGTCGTGAATTAACAAAAGTTTTACGCAACGAAGGTGAAAAAGCCAAAGTTGCTATTCGTAATATACGCCGTGATTCTAATAATGAACTTAAAGAATTATTAAAAGAGAAAGCTGTTACAGAAGATGATGAAAGAAAGTCGCAAGAAGCTATTCAGAAATTGACAGATAAATTTATTGCTGAAGTAGAGACTGTTTTAGCGCAAAAAGAAGCGGACTTAATGACGCTGTAAAGGTGGAGTGACTGGATGAAAACAATACCCAAGCATGTGGCAATCGTGATGGACGGAAATGGCCGCTGGGCCAAAAAGCGTCACTTACCACGATTGGCTGGGCATCAAGCTGGGGTAGAAGCTATAAGAAGGATTGTTAAAGCAGCTGTCGCTGAAAAAATTGCAGTTTTAAGCCTTTTTGCTTTCAGTACGGAAAACTGGCGGCGACCGGCTGAAGAAGTCAGTAATTTAATGAACTTGTTATTAACGGCTTTACAAAGTGAAGTTAAAAAACTCCATAAAAATAATATTTGTTTAAAGATGATTGGTGATCAGCAAGGGTTTTCTAAAAAAATTCAAGAATCTATTATCAAGGCTGAGGCTTTAACCGCTAATAATACTGGTATGAAATTAATTATTGCAGCTAACTATGGTGGTCGATGGGATATTCTGCAGGCTGTAAAAAAATGTGTCTTGGCAGTACAAACAGGCCATTTAACCGCTGATCAAATTGATGAAACGATTTTTTCTAACTATCTAGCCACGGTAGAATTTCCAGAGCCTGATCTTTTTATTCGTACTAGTGGTGAAATGCGAATTAGTAATTTTTTCTTATGGCAGTTTGCCTATACAGAATTTTATTTTACTGAAACACTCTGGCCAGATTTTAATGAAAAAGAGTTTTTAAAGGCTTTGACCTCTTTTACTCAACGTGAGCGGCGCTTTGGTTTAACAGACAAAATAAAAGAGGGGTCGCGTGCTTAAACAGAGAATTATTACCGGTAGTTTATTAGCCATCTTGGCTTTGATTATTTTATTTTTCTTGCCAGTAGCTTATTTCATGGTGATTACTGCTTTGATCGTGCTGTTAGGTGCTTGGGAATGGAGTTTTTTAGCTGGCTTAATAGAGTTTCGAACTAGAATTATTTATTTAATTTTAATGTTAGGGGCAATGATAGGAAGCTTCTTTTTGCCCGTGCTACTGGTATTAATCATAGCTTCTCTATGGTGGCTGATTGCAGGTTATTTAGTGGTAAAATATCCTGCAACCAAAGTATATTTAACTCGTCGTTGGGTGAGAATGATTATGGGATTTTTGGTTTTAGTCCCTTGCTGGTTAACCTTGAGTATATTAAAAGCGAGCAATCAGGGGATTGGCTTATTATTGTTTCTCCTCTGTTTAGTTTGGGCGGCAGATATCGGTGCTTATTTTGCTGGCAAGTGGTGGGGCAAAGATAAATTAATACCCAATGTTAGTCCAGGGAAAACCTGGCAAGGGCTTTTTGGTGGCTTGATATTTTCTTTTTTTGTTGCCGTTTTAGGACTTATTTTTTTAAAAATTGATTTTACCAATTGGTTTTTAATTTTTTGTGCAGTAATTCTGCTCAATATTTTTGCTGTCATAGGAGATTTGTTTGAAAGCATGTTAAAACGGTATTGTCAGTTAAAAGATAGTGGTAATATTCTGCCTGGCCATGGAGGCATTTTAGATAGAATAGATAGTTTAACAGCTGCAGCACCCATATTTTTATTGGGAATAATGCTGCATTTATTGTAATAAGATTAAGAGTATGCAAAAACGAGTTTATTGTATTATTATTGGCCTGTTAGTTTTTTGTTCACAAGTTTATGCTGATTCCTTTACGGCTACCCAGATTAAATTTGTTGGTTTAAAACGTATTAGCAGTGATACCGCCTTAAGCTATTTGCCAGTTCGTCCGGGCGATGAAATTACGCCTGCTATCAGCGATCAAATTATTAATGATTTATATAAGACGGGATTTTTTAGTAATGTGAGCTTATCAGAACAGGGTAGTACTTTAATAATTAATGTTGCTGAACGACCTATCATTAGTAAATTAGTGTTATCAGGTAACAAAGTAGTGCCTTCAAAAGAATTATTAAAAGTTTTAAGAGAAATGAATATTGCTGAAGGTTATGAATATAACCGTTCCACACTTAAAACAATCGAAACAGCATTATTAGATGAATATTATTCGCACGGTAAATATAACGCTCGAATAAATATCCAAGTCGTACCCGCTGAGAATGATAGTGTGGCTGTTTATATTAATATTTCAGAAGGCTTAACCGCTACCATCAAACAAATTAATATTATTGGTAATGAAGCTTTTTCAGAGCATAAACTATCGGATCAGTTTCAGTTAACGACTCCAAGTTTGTTTAGCTTTATTAATCATGATGATCAGTATTCAAGTGAAAAGTTAGCAGGTGATTTAGATAAACTAACAGCCTATTATTTAAATCGTGGTTACATACATTTTCGAATTGATTCCAGCCAAGTTTCTATGACGCCGGATAGAAAGCATGTCTACATTACTATAAAAATTATTGAAGGGGCTCAATACAAATTTTCAGGTTATCAATTTTCGGGTAATTTAATTTTACCTAAAAATCAACTGCAACCTTTAGTACAAGTTAAAGCGGGAAATGTCTTTTCTAAACAAGCTGTTATTGATAGTGAGAAAGCCATTGGTGATGCCTTAGGGGCGAAAGGGTATTCTGAGGCTAAAATTTCAGTTCAACCTGCTATTGATGAGCAAAACAAAACGATTTTTGTGACCTTTACTATTCATCCAGGACAACGAATTTATGTACGACATGTTTATTTTGTCGGTAATTCTAGTACTAATGATTTTGCTTTCAGGCGTGAAATAACACAGATGGAAGGCGGGCTAATTTCCACGCAAGCAATTAAAAACTCAAAACAAAATATACAGCAGTTGCCTTTTGTGAGTGATGTAGAAGTTACTACCCACCCAGTACCTGGCAAACCCAATGAAGTTGATGTTGGTTATAAAGTTACTACAGTACCTGCCGGAGAAGTGACTGCTGGGGTCGGTTATTCGGATGTGGATGGCTTATTATTTAATATTGGCTTAAACCAGCAAAATGTTTTAGGTACCGGTAATGCGTTTTCAGTGAATGCCTCATATAGTGCCTCGATGCTTTCAGCGCAGGTTAGCTATTTTAATCCCTATTATACTACCTGGGGGGTGGGTAGAGGATTTAATCTTTATGCGAGTCATTACAATGCTGATCAAGCTAATACGGCAGATTATGCATTAGATAGTTATGGTGGAGCAGTTAACTATAGCATCCCACTTGCTCAATACGATAGTTTACAATTTTCTATTGGGCTTAATGATTCTTATTTGCAAAGTAGTTCAAGTCCAGCAACTGTTATCACTAATTTTGTTAATCGTTATGGTCGTAGCTTTTTCCAAATACCTGTTTCATTAGGGTGGAATCATAATAGCTTAGATAAAGCGGTGTTTCCTACTTTAGGGTTAGTACAAAATGCTGGTGTTAGTGTTGATGTACCGGTAGAAAAAAATTCTTTAGAGTTTTATAAACTTAGTTATGGTTTTGATTATTATCACCCACTCTATGAACAGTTTATAGCACAACTACGGGGTGATACCGGCTATGGTAATGGTTATGGCAAATTTAGTCAGTTACCTTTCTTTGAAAATTTTTATGCAGGTGGTATGGGTTCGGTACGAGGTTATACTGCTAATACCTTAGGACCTCAGGATAATAACGGCGATTCAGTTGGCGGTAATTTGTATTTTGATGCTAGTGTAGGGTTAATATTTCCTAATCCATTTAGTCGTTCACTACGGACTACCTGGTTTGTGGATGCTGGAGATGTCTATAATACCTACTCTATGACATCACAAGGCGTTACTAATCCTGATAAAGCATCTGTGCGATATTCTACGGGTATAGAATTTGATTGGCTAAGCCCAATTGGCATGTTGAATTTTAGTTTAGCTAAAGCTATCAATCCCAGTAAATACGACGATACAACACCCTTTCAGTTTAATATTGGTACCACATTTTAAAGAGGAGAGCGAAATGAAAAAGCGAGTTATAGTTATTAGTAGTTTAGTACTTGGATTATTGTGTGGTTGCTCATTAGCAGATTCAATAGGAATAGTCGATGTTAAAGCAGTTTTTGCCAGCTCTAATGCTGTGCAAGCACAGCGAACCAAGCTACAAGCTGATTTTTCAGCAAAACATCAAAAACTGGTGGATATGCAAAAGACTTTAGAAGGCTTAATAGATCAATATAAAAGAAATGAAACTGTGATGAGTGCTAGCCAAAAACAACAGCTGCAAACTCAGATTTCAGCGCAACAAAATCAAATTTATCAATTAGGTCAAATGTATGCTCAGCAAGCTGAGGCTGCACAAGATCAGGCTATGCAAGTCTTTTTAACTAACTTGCAAGCGGCCACAGCCAAAGTAGCACAAGCTAAAAATTTAACTTTAGTGTTACCTGCTAGTACCATTATTTATTCAACTCAAACGGACGATATTACAGCGGCTGTTGAAAAACAAATTAATTCTTAAGTTATCTGAATAAGATTTATGAAAAAGAAACTGATTGAGCTTGCGAAATTAATTGATGCAAAAGTAATCGGTGATCAAGAATGTGAGATTACTGGCATTGCGACCTTGAGTGAAGCCAAGTCGGGTGATATTAGTTTTTTTCATAATCCTAAATATAAGCACCAGCTACAAACTACTCAAGCCTCAGCGGTTATTTTGTCGGCAAAAATTGCCGAGATTTGTCCTACTAATGCTTTAGTTGTTGAAAACCCTTATTATGCTTATGCCAAGCTTGCCAATGAGTTTGCTTATAAGCCAGTAGTTCAACCCGGTATTCATCCCACTGCTATCATAGGTAAGAACTGTCAGATTGCTAAATCCGTAAGTATAGCTCCTTATGTCGTGATTAGTGATGAAGTCATTATTGATGAAAATACCAGTATTGGAGCAGGTAGTGTTATTGGAGAAGGTTGTAAAATAGGTAAGGATTGTCAGTTAGCAGCAAGAGTTACTTTGTACCATCATGTTGAGATTGGTGATCGGGTATTAATTTTTAGTGGGGCGGTTTTGGGCTCAGATGGTTTTGGCCATGCTAATTATGAAGATAAATGGTATAAGGTGTCTCAGTTAGGTCGAGTAATTATTGAGGATGATGTTGAAATAGGGGCTAATACGACAATTGACCGCGGTGCTTTAGATGATACGAGAGTTGGTCGCGGTGTAAAATTAGATAACCAAATCCAAATCGGACACAATGTTCAAATTGGTGCGCATACGATCATGGCTGGCTGTAGCGGGATTGCTGGAAGTACTAAAATAGGTAGTTATTGTATGATTGGTGGCGGTTCTTGTATTAACGGACATATTGAAATAGTAGATAGAGTCATGATTACGGGTATGGGAGCAGTTATTAGCTCTATTAAACAACCGGGTATTTATTCTTCAGGAACAGGTTTATTGGACAATCACGAATGGAAAAAAAGCGTCATTCGCTTTCGTCAACTAGATAAAATGATGAGACAGCTTAAGAAATTAACGTCCCTTATTAACAAGGAGTAGGTCGAATGAAACCCTTATTGGATATTAATCAGGTATTAAACTATTTGCCTCAGCGACCACCTTTTTTATTTATTGATAAGGTAGTTGCAATAGAAGAAAAAAAGTCATTAACAGCAATAAAAAATGTTACGATGAATGAACCTTTTTTTGCAGGGCATTTCCCCAATCGCCCAATTATGCCGGGTGTATTAATTATTGAGGCTTTGGCACAAGCTGCAGTTGTTTTTGCATTTTATTCTATCAAAGAAGATCCTGCCAAGTCTCTATTTCTTTTTGCAGGAGTTGATAATGCGCGGTTTAAAAGGCCGGTTGTGCCAGGTGATGTATTACAATTAAAAATTGAGCTATTAAAAATTAGGCATGATGTTTGGAAAGTACAAGGCACAGCGACAGTAGAGGGCGAGCTAGTTTGTACAGCTGAATTAATGAGCGTAAAAAAAGAGGTGGCTAGAGATGATTCATAAAACAGCGATAGTAGATCCTGCCGCCAAACTCGGTAACAATGTTTTAGTGGGGGCTTATACAATTATTGAGGCGAATGTTGAAATTGGTGATGATTGTCAAATAGGTCCTCATGTTGTGATAAAAAGCCATACTAAAATGGGTAACAAAAATAAAATTTATCAATTCAGTTCAATTGGTGAAGATCCACAAGATCTAAAATATAAAGGAGAAGAAACCTATTTAGAAATAGGCACTGGCAATATTATTCGTGAATATTGTACATTAAATAGAGGAACTCATGAAGGAGGTGGCGTTACCAAAATTGGTAATAACAACTTGCTAATGGCTTATGTCCATATAGCTCATGACTGTGTTTTAGGTAATCATATTATTTTAGCTAATAATGCTTCTTTAGCAGGCCATGTACAAATTGATGACTATGTAGGCTTGGGGGGCTTGAGTGGTGTCCATCAATATTGTCGGATTGGTACTCATAGCTTTGCTGCAGGTGGCTCAATGATTAATAAAGATGTATTACCTTATTTAATGGTTTCAGGTTATTATGCTAAACCTTTTGGTTTAAATACGATAGGTTTAAAGCGACGCGGCTTTTCTGATGAAAGAATCAGTGATATTAAAGCTATTTATAAAATCGTTTATCGAAAGGGGTTGTCAGTACAAGATTCTATTGCAGAAATTAAAGAGCAGTTTCTTGATTCAGAGGATGCAAAGCTATTTCTTGAAATGTTAGAAGATACTGACCGTGGATTTGTGCGCTAATGTGGGTTGCTGGCGTTGATGAAGCGGGACGTGGTCCATTAGCAGGGCCAGTAGTTGCAGCAGCTGTCATTTTAAATCCAGAAAAGCCTATTATTGGACTAGATGACTCTAAAAAGCTTTCTGTCAAGCAGCGTGAGACTCTTTATGAGCTTATTCTTTCTCATGCACTAGACTATGGGATAGCTAGTGCTTCAGTTGCCGAAATAGATGAGCTTAATATTTTTCAAGCGAGTTTATTAGCTATGCAGAGAGCAGTTAATCAACTTACTGTGAAACTGAGTAAAATTCTTGTCGATGGTACGCATTGTCCACAAGTTGATTGTTTAGCAGAAGCAATTATTGGCGGAGATGCTAAAGTTGAGGCTATTAGTGCCGCCTCGATTTTAGCAAAAGTTACTCGCGATAGAGAAATGATTAAATTACATGAACTTTATCCTCAATATGGTTTTGCAAAGCATAAAGGATATGGGACTAAAGCTCATCAATTAGCTTTACAACAATACGGTGCCTCACCTTTACATAGGCAAAGTTTTGCTCCAGTAAGAGAGCAGCTTAATAAAACTAAGTTAAATGGTTATGTAGAGGATTATTAAGACCAGGCGTTTTTTTATTAAAAAATTAGGTTCGTCAGTTATTATCTATCGTAAAATATAAGGAGCTAGCTATGTCAAAAATAAAATTATTTTCATTTTTCTATTGGTTTAATTAGTTGTACGGCTTGTTTGGCTGAGTCTGCTATAACCGTTAATTTTATTAATCAAAGTTCTTTTACTATGGGAGCAACTTTGAGTATGTATCCTTTGGTGGCAGGAGTTAATAAAGGATATGGACCTGTCTTTGTTTCGCTAGATTCTTCTCATAACAAACCCATCCTGTAGTACAACAATTAGCGCTAATTCAGAGGCAAATTGTACTTTTATAGTCAATTCAAGTGTTAACTTTCCTTTCGAACAATTTCCTCAGTCAGTAGACTTTACACTATCTCGAGGTGATTTTCCTTATTATTCTGCTGTAGTGCAAGGAGGTGTGGAAGCAGTGAATGAGGATTCTAATACTAGCATGGATCTTGATGGCCAATTTACTGTGCTAAATTCTACTGGAATAAAACTAAACTTTATTCAGACAGCTAATACTTTAACTATTACGGTAGTTAATTAGCTCCTTTATTAAGAGAGAACCCAATTTTTTCCTCTTTTTAAGCTTATTTTAAAATTGAAAGTAGTTTCTATTTTTAGTAATGATTTAAGTTAGTAGTTGAAGTACTTTTTATTTATCGTTTAGTAATAAAGCTGCAATGAGACCAACAAGACTAATAGTTGCTAAAACCCACATGCTAGCATGAAATCCTATTGAAAAATTGGTTTTAGAACGTGCAATGGTAACCGTAATAGCAAGTCCAACCGTGCCACCTATTTCTTGAATAGTCATAAAAGTACCGCTAGCTATACCAGCTCTGTCTTGTGATAATGTCGAAATAGCAGCGGTAGTACTAGGTCCCCAAATAAAACTCCAGCCAATTCCAAATAATAAGGCAGCCATGATGAACAAAAGACTGCTGCTGGTTGATGTAAAGCGGAGCTGCAATAAAGCGGATAACAATAAAATGATAAAGCCTGGGAAAATTAAATTTTTTGCAGAAACCCGATGATAAAGTTTGCTAATGTAAGGCGATAATAAGCCTACTGGTATAGTAACAAACAACATAATAATCCCTGTGTAGAGCGGGGACTTTAATGCCTCAATTTGTAAAAAGAAAGGCATTAAAAAAAAGGCGGCCCAAATAAAAAATACTAGGCAGAAAGTTGTCAAGGAAGCTAATAAAAAGCGCATATTGGTAAACAAATCTTCTCGTATGATTGGTTCAGCTTGAGTTTTTTCAACAATTAACAGTAATACTAAAAAGATGGCGGAAAAAGTGTAAAGCATAGCAATGAGAGTTTGGTGCCAGAGATGGCCTTGAATTACGCCTAGGATAAAACAGCTGATAGTGGCTGCTAGTAATAAAGCGCCAATGATATCCAATTTAGGAAGGTCTAACTTGTTTTTTGATTCTTCAGCAAAGAGACTAACTAAAAAGATTCCTAAGATAACAATGGGTAATGGTGCAAGAAATACCCAGTGCCAATTAAATAAAGAGATTAGTAAACCGCTTAATAACGGGCCTATTGCTAAACAAAATCCTATTACTGCTGCCCATAAGCCAATTGCACGACTTCGTAATGAAATAGTATGGGTTAGCATGGCCTGCGAGATTGCAAGAATGATGGCGTTACTGATGCCAGCTAAAGCTTGAAAAAAAATAATCGTCGTAATACTGCTAGCTAGCCCCGATCCTAGTAATGCCAGACCTTGCATTAATAAACCGAATAAAAAAATCTTTTTGCGGCCATAAATATCAGCTAAGCGTCCAAAAATAACTAAAGTACTGCAGGTCAAAATGCCAAAAATATTCATGACCCACTGTAAGGCAGGAATACTGGTTTTAAGACTGGTATGAATAGCTGGTAAGGCGGTATTAACCATCGAAAAAATCATTGCCATGACGGCCATGCCGGCACAAATTCCGATAATACTTAAGGTTCGGGCATAACGCTTAATATACATAATTGACTTAAAAAAATGATAATAAAATAAAAGTATAAAGAAAAATTTGATTAGATCAATTTGAATTCAATTAATAATAAGTTGATTAGAAAATCTACTAGTTTTTGTTTAGATAGATTTTATACTTTTTTACCTAGGCTGATAGCAGGATAGTCTGGGGCTGGGACATTAAAAGACAGCGGGTTGTAACCCGTTTTTTTAAAGAAACTTTCAGTAGTCAGTGGGGCATGACAAACAAGATAGCTACAGCCTTGATGTTTGATCCATAATTCTAATAAAGCTAAGAATTGACTGCCAAAGCCTTGTTTTTGTTTGTTTTTAATGATGGCTAAAGCGCGTAAAATAGCCGTTGTATGCTCTAAAAACTCAAACTGTGCAGCACCCATCAATAGTGAACCTTGAGAAAAAATTAAATGAGCCTGAGAGGTAGAAGAAGGATGGTTAGATTGTAAGATTGGCTTCTGGTGAAGGGGATTATAAAATTCGCTATTGAGTATAGTATAATAAGCAGCCCATTCTGGTTTTAATAAAGCATGAACGATTCTAGTTCCTTGGCAGCCAGCTCGTTGATTAATTTCTTGCACAAATTGATTTTTACCAGAAACATATTCATACATATCATGCGGATATTTTTTTGCCAATTCCTTTTTTAATTTTGCATAGTCGAGGCGTGCTTCTGAATGAGTATTCATAAATTCTTTAAATTTTAAATAGTGCACAATTTCTGGATTGTTTTCTTGGTAGACATGCACATTAAAACTTATAGGGGGATGTTTTTTTTGAAAGAAACGCCTAAATAAAATACCATTTTCACCTTTTATCACATAATCTAACTGTTCCATTCCGTCATTACAAAGATCGACTTGCAGAATATCTTTGACCACAGGGACCATATCAATAACAGGTTTGGCAGGTAAACCAATAATTGAGGTGGAGCCAATATGGTGAACTGTCAAACAATTACCCCCTAATACTTGCTTAATTTTTTTAGCTTCTTCCGAAAAGTAAATAGGCCAGTTGGGGTTGTAGAGTTCTATGGTAATCATAAGTTTCTTATTGACTAAGTTGTTTGCCAGTCATTCGTTTGCCCAGTAATACTAATAAAGCGGTCAATAGTCCTGTTAAAGCCATGGTGGTAAATGCCATGGCAACACCGTAGCCACTTGCTTTAAATAGACTGTAAACGCCTAAAATAATTTGTCCACAGAAAGCAGCGCTGAAATGACCGATACCATCAGTGATCGCAACACTTGTGGCGCGACAAGGGGTTGGAAAGTTTTCTGCTGTATAAGTATAAAGAAGTGGAATAAAGAAAGCGATAGTTGCCGTGCTGACAAAACCAAAAATTAAAATTATAGTCATAGACATAAACCAGGCGATTAACAATAAAGAAATCGTCCATAGCAAAGCAATTAAACTAATTAAGTATTTGCGCTCAAAAATATCACTCAAAAAAATTGCTAATACTGCGCCAACTATAAAACCCAGGGAATTGATAGCAACTAATAGTAAGCTATGCGTTAAATTAAAACCTTTCATCAAAAATAAATTAGTATTAAGCGTAAGCCAGCCATAGTTACCTAAATAATAAATCAGCCAAAGTGTCATAAAGAAAATTAATCGTAATAAATAGGGAGGGTGAAAGAGTTTTCTTAGATTCATTTTTACAGGACTGGGTGAGGCAATAGAGGAAGGAGTTGGTAGGCTCCTTTTAAAACGTTTGCATGCTATTTGTTCGGCTTTTAGTAATTCAGTTTCAGCTTGTTGATATTGATGGGTGCTGATATACCATCGAATAGTGTTAGGAATGAAACGTCTGGAAAATAAAATAGCAAATCCACCTAGTCCACCGCAGGCAAATAGAATGCGCCATCCCCAGTTAAAATGAGGGATAAGTGCTAAGCCAACAAAAGGGACAACTGAAAAACCAAGAAAACCGATGGTGATAGCTAGAGCAGTAAAACGTCCGCGACAGCTAGCTGGTGAAAGCTCTGCAATATAAGTGGTGACATTTGCAATTTCTGAGCCTATCCCCATACCAATGATAAAGCGCCAAACAATGAGCCACTCAATGTTAGGACTGGTAGCTGATAAAATTGATCCTACACTAAAAAATAACATAGAGAGTATTAAAGCAAGTCTTCTTCCTAAAAGATCTGAAATGCGACTATCAAGAAAGGCGCCAATTATATAGCCGATAAGACCGCTGCTAATCGCCCAAAGAGCTGTTTCTGTACTAATTTGAAATTGTTTGCTGAGCACTGGGAGTGCTAAGCCTATCGTAATAATATCAAAAAAGGCAAAAAAGAAACCAGCGCCGACGGTAATCAAGATCCAATAAGAATAAGGCCAAACAGGGATGCGATCTAAACGATTTAATAAATCAAGCGCTTTATCATCCATAATAATTAATCCAGGTTGTTATTTTATGATAGTAAAATATTTTAACCGTATTCTCAATGCTTGATTAACTACTCATTAGAGTAAAATAACAAGACTAAAGATTTTGAGTCCATTGTACTTGGCAGCCACTTGGACTGGTAGTACATACTTCTCCCCCTTGATGGCTAAAAGATAAATTATTGCCTCCATTAGGGATTGGATTAGGTGTTAAAATAAAGTAACCACCACCTGTTACAGTATAGAGACATTTTAAATTAGGGCCTTGATTAACTTGAGTTGCCCAAAATTGATTGTTACTTCCGCCTTGATAGGGGTTGCCTGGTACATCATAATCACCAGTAAAGTTATACAAGGTACCATCGCTAGCAGTCATACTAGCAGATAAATGGTTTGTGCCTGATGCTTCCACCACAGCCTCTGGTGCAGGACATTGTAAACTTGTTACTTTTGTTATTTGTAGGGTTAGGGTTGCAGAATCTTGAGCAGGTCCTGCTTCGTTTCGAGCTTTAAAGGCAATCGTATAAGTTCCTGAGGAAAGAGTGTTAGCAAGAGTTCCTTCTAAACTATTACCGTTAATAACTAAGCCTAATTGATTTAAGGTTGGATTATCGGGGCCTGTAATCACAAAGTCATTTTCGTTAAAAGTCATAGTACCGATGTTATTTTCTTCTATAAAATAATGGCTCATGTCAACAGGTGTAATAGCGTTGCCTGTTGTTATATTTTGACTAGATGGATTACCATTTTGATGAACTGGTAATTTTGCAACAATCAAATTAATTACTAAAGGTTTTGTTGGGTCAGACCAGCCGCCACCGTTTTCTGCACTGGCTTTAATAATATACTGGCCTGCAGGTGCGGAGCCTAAAGCTAGCGTGCCTTCAATACTTCTATTTTGCCCACCTGAACCTGTTAAGCTTAAGCCTAAATTAGCAAGAGTAGTGGTATTACCTTGGGGATCGGTTACGCTATCTATTCGTAAATCTAATAAAGGTGCATTGGAATTAAAGTGAGTTTCTAAACTTTCTAAGCCGGAAACAGGTGAGCCATTCCCTTCAATAGGGGTTGTGATGGCATTGCCGGCGCTAGGAATATTCGGTAATACATGTAAAATAAAAGTAGCATAGCTATCAGCAAGACCAGCCTCATTTTCCGCTATGAATTTAATGCTGTAATCACCATAAGTTAAGTTTGTAGGTAAAGTACCAGAAAGATTATTACCGCTGGCACTTAATCCTAATGCCGCTAATGTTGTATTACCGCTAGGGCCAGTGACTTGAATATTAGCTGGGTCAAAGCTCATTGTACCTATATTATTCTGTTCGCTGAAAGAATTATTCATATTTATAGAAGTAACGGTATCACCTGCAAAATGAGTTTGGGGAGTGGGATCACTTTGATAAATTGGTTTATTAGGAATTGTTAAGAACACTTCAAATGGATTGACTGACCAGCCACCTGCATTATGGGCTCCTATTTCTACCCGATAAACACCAGCTTGTTCACTGCCGGTTAAATTGATGGTACCCGTTAAATTAAATTGGTTGTCACTATTGATAATGGTTAAACCAATCGTATCAGGTAAGGTGGTGCCATTAGGGCCTACTACGCGGTTAATTCTTATATTATCAATGCTTGAGCTATAGCTAAAGTAAGAGGCCAAATTATTAAGAGCATAAGCTTTACCATTACCTACGGTATTGGAAATCGATGAACCAGGCGTTGGGGGAGGTGGAGTGCCCTGTACAGTTAAAGCTAAGCTTGCAAAAGTAGTTGCTATTCCTAAATTATTAGAGAAAGTAAAATTAATATGATAAGTACCATTAGGCGCAGTAGCAGGAATAGCGCCTGTCAAGTCATAATTGCCTGTAGAAACACTGGCAATGGTTAAGCCATCACTGCCACCTAAGGCTGAGCTGGCTAAAGTGACACTTTGGCTGCTACCAGGTTCAATGACCTGTACATAATTAATATCGGGTGGAAGGGGCATAGTTAATGGTCCACTGATGTCAGGCACGGGGCTGGTAAAGAATTTAGAAATGGTCAAAGGAGCAAAATTTTGACCTGGTGAAACAGTCAGTGGTTGTGGATCACTATTTTTATAGGGAACATTACCAACACCTATATTAAGTGTAGCACCTGCATTAGCATAACCTCCGGCATTATGCGCATAAAAAGTAACATTATAAGAACCAGGAGTAGCTGTATCACTAATTTTACCATTTAAAGTATAGTCATTATCATTTTGAGTTAAATTAAGGCCCAAGCTGGATCCTGCCAAGGTTGTAACAGAACCGTCTGGGTTGGTGACTGCAATAGATTTAATATCTGTTGCAGAAAAATCCATAGCATAATTAGGATTTGAGTTAGTAAAGTATGGGTTTAAATCTACTGTAGTAATCAAGTCACCAGGTTTTAATGGAGATTGAGCAGGTGGATTCGTACCGTTCCAGCTTGGCTTATCAGGAGTCGGAACGGTTATAATTAAAGTTGCATAGCTACCAGCTAAACCTAAAGTATTAGCAAAGCGGAAATTAATTTGATAAGTACCACTTTGGGCGGTGCTAGCCACTGTGCCACCTAGTAAATAATTGCTACCAGATTTAGTGATAGTAATGCCATCACCTAAAGGTGAAGCATTAAGAGGAGTGGTTTGTTCATTATAAGTTACATTGACATAAGCAGGGTCATTTTGTACTGAACTTATGTCGTTAAGCGGTCCACTAATACTAGGGACTGGACTAATAAAATAACTATCTAGCTGTACGGAAGTAATTGTCCCAGAAGCTTGTATAGTTTGTCCGGTAGGGTTGCCAGTTTTAATAGGGACATTGCCAACATTTAAAGTAATTTTTGCGGCTTTATTAGCGTAGCCATAATTTAAAGGTGAATTATTTTTAGCAGTGAAATAGATAATATAGCTACCAAGTTGATCAACAGTGAATCCTAATGGAATATTGCCTTCTAAAGTATATTGTCCGTTATTATTAACTAGGCTGATTCCTCCGCCTGAGCCTACTAAAGGCGAGTCAGCAAGTGAAGTAGCCGAGCCATTATAATCAACTTCTATGGAGTTAATGTCATGATCATCAAAGCTCATGGGCGTAGTAGAGTTGAAGGAACTATTTAAATTAGTAGCAGTAATTGTATCACCTGGTTTTTTAACAGTTTGAGCAGCTGGATTTTGTATAAAAGTAGGTGGTTGAATATTTTCTTTAACCGTTAGTAATAATAGTGCATTTTGTTGGGCAAATCCCAAGGTATTAGCGCCTTTAAAAGTAATAGAGTAAACACCAGTTGGTGCATTAGCAGGGATTGTGCCATTTAAAGAGGTACCTGATAATTGTAAATAACTGGATTGGCCACTGGCACTACCGAGTGGTGATTTAGCTAAATCGGTTGTTTCGCCATTCGGTGCAGTAACACTAATTGAGGAAGGATTGCTATCGTTAAAGGTTAAATCCCCGCTATTATTAGGATTATTAAAGTAATTAGCGAGATCAACAGGGGTTGTCATTGCACCTGTGCCTGCAGTTTGAGTAGGATTAGCGGAACCATTTCTGACAGGTAAGCCACGATAAACTAAGGTAACATCGACAGAGGTTGTATTATT
>MGXT01000025.1 GCA_001801465.1 Gammaproteobacteria bacterium RIFCSPHIGHO2_12_FULL_35_23
CTGAGCAATTAGAAGATCCTCCCCTCGTAGCTCCAGCAGCCTAACAATACAGTCCCCAAAAACAAAAAACCCCTAAGCTTTGGGCTTAAGGGTTTTGTTATTTATTGCTTTCAATAGAAGAAGTTATTAGTAATAATTATTGTAACAATTCTTTTGCTTGCTTCACAATAGTCGCAACAGTAATACCACATTCATTATAAGCCTCTTTATACGGTGCTGATACACCAAAGCTTTTCATACCAATTACTCGACCTTGCAAACCAACAAATTTATACCAATAATCTAGGCAACTTGCTTCAATAGCAATACGCTTGGTAATTCTGCTGGGTAACACTGATTCTTGATAAGCTAATTCTTGCTTAGTAAATACCTCACAACTAGGCATTGAAACTACCCGAACTTGACATCCCTCTACTTGTAACTGCAAAGCTGCCTGCATAGCCAATTCAACTTCTGATCCGGTTGCAATTAAAATAACTTCTGGTTCTTTGTCACTTTCAGATAATATATAGCCTCCACGCTTAATATTCGCCAAAGTTTTTTCATCTCTAGTTTGCGCTGCCGTATTTTGTCTAGTCAATAACAAAGAAGTTGGACCTTCCTTATTTTCCAGTGCTAACTGCCAAGCAACGATTGTTTCCACCAAGTCGCAAGGTCGCCAAACTGTCATATGCGGCGTCATACGCAAAGTTGCTGCTTCCACAATTGGTTGGTGAGTAGGGCCATCTTCCCCTAAACCAATTGAGTCATGCGTAAAAATATAAATAACTCTCAGATGCATTAAAGCTGACATACGAGTAGCGTTTGCAGCATAAGTTTGAAAAACTAAAAAAGTACCGCCATAAGGAATAAAACCGCCATGTAAAGCGATACCATTCATTATCGCCGACATACCAAATTCCCTTACTCCGTAAAAAATATAGTTAGCATCAGCATTGTCTTTACTTAAATGTTTAGCACCTTTCCATAAAGTGTTATTAGAACCAGAAAGATCAGCAGAACCTCCTAACAATTCAGGCATTTTAGGACCTAATAATTGTAAAACATCACCTGAAGCCTTACGGGTAGCCATTGCTTGTGAATTTTTTTGCGCAGCATGAAGAAAATTATTAATAAGCTCTGGCCAATCATTTGATAAATTGCCTTGTAAACGTCTTGCTAATTCTTTAGCAAATTCTGGAAAAGCCAATTGATAAGCAATGTATTTTTTTTGCCAACTCTCTTCTAAGATTTGCCCACGCGCTTTAGCATTCCATGCTTTATATATTTCTGTAGGAATTTCAAATGATGGGTGATTCCACTTTAAGTTTTCTCGTGTTTTTGCTACTTCATCAACCCCTAAAGGAGCACCATGGACTTCTGCAGTACCAGCTTTATTCGGAGAACCATAACCAATAGTTGTTTTACAACAAATAAGCGTTGGTCTTGCTGTCTCTGCTTTTGCTTCTTCGATAGCCTGTTTAATATGTATAGGATTATGGCCATCTACTTTAGCAATAACCTGCCAATTATAGGCTTGAAAACGTTTAGGAATATCGGTGGTAAACCAACCACTAACATGACCATCAATTGAAATTTCATTATCATCCCAAAAAACAATCAATTTTCCTAACCCTAAGGTTCCTGCTAAAGAACTAACTTCATGAGAAATGCCTTCCATCAAACAACCATCTCCTACAAAAACATAGGTATGATGATCAATAATAGTATGACCTGGGCGGTTAAATTGTGTTGCTAATATTTTTTCAGCGATCGCCATGCCTACACCATTGGCTAAACCTTGTCCTAACGGACCAGTCGTTGTTTCAATACCGGGCGTATAACCATGCTCCGGGTGGCCTGGAGTCTTAGAATGCAATTGTCGAAATGCTTTTAAGTCAGTAATCGATAAATCATAACCAGTTAAATGTAACAAAGCATACTGCAACATCGCACCATGACCATTAGAAAGAATAAATCTATCACGATTGATCCAACTAGGATTAATTGGATTGTGTTTTAAAAAATCATTCCATAAAACTTCAGCAATATCAGCCATACCCATCGGCATTCCGGGATGACCAGAATTTGCCTGTTGTACTGCATCTATTGCTAAAAAACGAATCGCATCAGCTAGCTCTCGACGTGTGGTCATAATTAAAACCTCAGCTAAGAATATTTGGGACACATTGTGAAGCAATGTGCCAGCGAGTGCAAGCTCTAAACTATTCCATCCGTAGAGTTTCTATCGGGTCAAGCTTAGAGGCTTTATAGGCCGGATAATAACCAAAAAATATACCTGCTAAAGAAGAAACACAAAAGCCTATTAAAGGCGGTAATAAAAAGATAGTAAATCCCCAATGTTTAGCTTCTGCAATAATAAATGAAATTAAAATCCCTAAAATAACACCTACTATTCCACCAAACAACGATAGAACAACAGCTTCAATTAAAAACATAATACGTATGTCTTTTCGTTTAGCGCCAATAGCTAAACGTATCCCTATTTCACGGCGTCTTTCTGTTACAGATACTAACATAATATTCATGACGCCAATGCCACCTACTAACAAAGAAATAGAACCAATAAACCCTAAAAATACTGTTAAAATCTCTTGTTGCTTTTGCATACTTGCAATAATTTCTTTCGCGCTCTGAAAATAAAAATCAGCTCCTGGATCCATAGAAGAATAATAATTTTTAATTTGATTTTGCAAAGTATCAATATCAGCGTTTGAATTGACTCGAAAAATAACGCTATCGATATTGGCATATTTACTTAACAATTTTGAAGTTTCAATAGGTACTAACAAAGAATTATTAGGGTCAGCATAAATAAAAGAATTAGCCTGCCATGCTTTGGCAACACCAATTATAGTAAAATAATTATCAGCCACATTAATTTGCTGACCGATAGGATCGCCTACTGAATAATTTTTAATAGCCTGATAAATGTCTTGGCCTATCACACAAAAGTTTTCATGGGTATCCAAAAAAGAAATAAATCTGCCAGATTCCATCGCAATTTTCATCACTGATTTCATACTAGCTGTTACCCCTAATATTCCTCCATTAATTACGTGCCCCTCATAAGTGATTGGTACGTAAAGATTGGTATAAGGCGCAATTTTTTCAATTTGAGGCGAGGCCTGTTTAACAGCCAAAATAGTTGATAAATCCATACCTTCATTGCTACTTGAATTGTTAGAGTTCTTGTTTATTTGTACGGAAAGTAAATTAGTACCCAAGGCTTTAAATTGCGCCAGGGCTTGTCTAGTAGCTAATTTTCCACCAGAGATCATCGCCACAACCGAAGCAGTTCCCACTAAAATTCCCAATACAGCAAGAAAAGTTCTAAGTTTATTAGATAATAAATTGGCAATTGCTTCCACAAAATGTCTTTTTAGTTGCACACAGCTATCCTTATTAATTCACTTCATCACTGACAATACTACCATCATGCACCCTTACTACTCGTCTGCACTGCTGACTAATATGTTGATCGTGTGTTACCACTATAATTGTATTACGATCATGATTATTTAATTCTATAAATAAATCCATGACTTCTTGCCCTGTTTTCGAATCTAATGATCCTGTTGGCTCATCAGCAAGAATCACTTCTGGTTCACCAATTAAAGCTCTGGCTAAAGCTACTCGTTGCTGTTGTCCACCAGACATCTGGCTAGGTTTATGGTGCCATAATTGCTCTATACCCATTTTTTCTAACATAGCCATACCACACAATTTTGCTTCTTTATCGTGAACCCCTCTATAAATCAAAGGCATAATAACATTTTGCAAAGCATTTAATCGTGGCAATAAAAAAAATGATTGGAAAACAAAGCCAATCTTTTGATTACGAATAACAGACAACTCATCATCAGAGAGCTCATCCACAGCAATACCACTAAGCTGATAAATCCCAGAAGAAGGTTTATCCAATAGGCCAATTATATTTAATAAGGTTGATTTACCTGAACCCGACTCACCAATAATAGCTGTCAGCTCACCTTTAGAAACTATTAAATTAATATGGTTCAGTGCCAAAAGATCATCACTACCACTTTTATAGATTTTAACAATATTACTCAGATTGATGATTGGTAACAATTTCATCTCCTGGGTTTAGACCACTTAAAATAACAACGGAATTTAAAGAGGTTTCACCAGTAGTTACATTGACATTCTGGTGCTTACCTTGCACTACTTTTGTTACCATGGTTGCACTGGTTTTAGGATCAATAAACACTGCACTAATTGGTACTGCTATTTGTGGTTGCTCTTTAATTTTGATAGCTGCTTTTGCACTCATACCAATTTTTACTACTTGTTTTGCCTGTTGGCTTAAGATTGGCATCACAATGCGAATACTAAACACGGGTAAATTGCCAGAATTAGTAGCTTGAGCAGCTATATCTGCTAAGTAGCCCTGCAAAGTAATATCAGGAAAAGCAACGCTAGTTACCGACACTGATAGTCCTTTACTCAATTCATTAATATCTATTTCATTAGCTTCTGAATGCATGGCCAATCCTTGCATCAACCCTATAGTGACCAAAACTTGGCTATCTTTAACTTGTACCCCTGACATAATAGTATTATTAGTATTACTATTTCCCTGATTATTATCTTGTGAGTTTTGTACTGGCAACAAAGCAATTCCTGTAGCAGGTGAAGTAATATGCAACTCTTCTGCTTTTAAAGATTTAGCAATAGTATTGCTAATTGCCTTAATATCTTCAATCGACAAAGAAAATACATCCGTATTGAACTGGTAATACTTTAAAGAATCTTTCAATTGACTTTGGGCTTGCAACAAAGATAACTGGCTTAAATAATAACTGCTTTTTGCCTGAGTTAAATCATCACGTGAAACCAATCCTTTATCATAAAGATTTTGTGTACTTTGAAAAGTTCCATAATCATTATTTAACTGCTCTTTAGCTTTTAAATAGGAGGAGAAAGCTGTTTGAAATTGCGAAGCTTGTTTACTTGATTCGATAACAAAAAGTAATTGTCCTTTTTGAACCTGCTCACCATATTGAAAATTCTTTTTAAGAACTACTCCATCATTGGGTGATACCACACTAACTTGTTTATTAGGTGAAAGAGTTCCTGAAAAATAAAGTGTTTTATAAACAGGTTTCATTTCTACAATCATAATTTGTGAACTAGTTGAATTGTTAGCTTGCTGCGCTTTTTCTTTACAAGCACTTATTAGCGATAACAAAGAAATAGTTACTATTCCTGTAACTAACTTAATCATAGATTTTTTGCTACTTATCATCCTTTAATACCTCAACTTAACATACCAAGGTTCCAATACAACACCAGCCTCTTGCTCTAAGGCAACAAGCGATTGTAAATAAGAAATTTCATTATCTACCACGGTTTCTAATTGCGTAGAAAGATTTTTTTGATTAGTGATCACTTCAAATGTAGAGACTCGTCCAGCGAGCTGCTTTTGTTCAGAAATATAAACTGTTTGTTTTTGTAACTTTAAAGCGTCAAGACTAATTTTTAAGCCTTTTTTATTGTTAACTACTGTATTGTAATCGGTTTGTACTGTTTCCAACAAAGAGCGCTTAGATTCCTGTAAGCCTATAAGAGCCTGTTCTAATGATACTTGCTGATCTATAGTTGCATTTTGTGCAGAAACATCATCAATTGGCACCGTTAATGACAAACCTGCCGTTTCATTATGATTACTACCATTTGTTAAGCTTTTAAGTCCTGCATTTTGTCCACCACCAGACCCGCCACCTAAGGTTTCACTGGCTGTTAAGTTAAGCTGCCAACGTTGGTTATCTTGATCCACTAATAAATTTCTACGTAAGGTTCTAATAGTTATTAACGACTGTTGATAAGCAATATTATTGGCTACCGCCGCATTGCTACTTAGTGTTAAATCAGGCAGCCCCCCCTCTCCCTCAATCTCTTTTTCTACTTTTACAAAATTAAAATGCTTAGGAACAGTTATTGGAGTCCTCGGTGGTAACCCTAAAGCATTGAGCAACTGATTCTTGCTGGTTTCAATATTAGTCAAATCTGTTTGCAAAGTTGCTTTTTGGCTTTCAACTTGTGCTTCTGCTTGCACGATATCACTTTTAGCCATACTTCCTGCTGCAATCATAGCTCTATCGTTAGTAACAGTTTGTTCATAATTATTTAAGCTATCCTTGTCCACTGCATACGTTTGATAAGACTGTACCAAAGATAAGTAATCATTAATCACTGTTGAAACCGTACTAATTGCCGTCGATTTAAATGTTAATCTATTAATAATTTCTGTATCTTTGGCATTATTTAAAGCAGCATCCACCACTGGCTTGCCAAATCCTCTGATAAGAGGTTGTGTAACTTGTAACTCCATCTCTGGATTATAAGTCCCATTAGTCAACGTGTTGGTGGAAGTTAAATCAAGCGCTGTACCATAATTATTTTCCAACGTCACTGAAGGATTAGCAGCCCAAGTTGTGCTAGAAGAAGGGGCTCCTGAAGAAACTGCATGCGAAAAACTATTACTTGCTGTAAAAGCATACTGTGGCTGAAACTGGTTTTTAGCTAATACTAAAGCAAATTTATCAGCTACCCTTTGAATTTCCTCTTGCTGAACAGAAGGATTGTTACGTAACGATAACAACACTGCGTCTTTTAAAGTTAATACAATCGGTTTATTTTTGAATACTATAGCCTGAGCTTGGCTAATTACCATGATCAGTAATGAAGAGGTCAACAATCGTATTATCGATATCTTCATAAAGTTAAGTTCTATCGACTAACCACCAACAGGGTTGCCAATATTATCCATAATACCCACATAACTTCATGAAAAATCGGAAAGCTTTTGCGTTTAAAAATCCAATAAATCCCTGCTACGATACCAGCAATCACTAGTGGAATAATAAACAGTGCTAATAGATGAACTAATAACACTCCCGTTTTACTTTTTGAAAATATTTGCGATAACCAGCCAGTTAAAAGATCATGAAAACTCATGATTTGTTGCAAACCTTCATTAAGGTAGTTTGCCAATAAAATAACTAGCACACTTGCTACTATTAAAAATATTATGTTTTTTACCATTTTGTTTACCCTTTTAGTTTGTCAGATCCAGTAAGCCGTTGTTGTCATCACTTTGGAGACCCATTTCATTGCGATTTGCATAGGTAACGGAAATTTTATAGCCCCTTCTTTTACGGCTGTTTGTCGATGATGTTCTTCATCCTCATGCATTTGTTCAATAATTTTTTGGCTCTTAATATCTTTTTTAGGCAACTGGCATAAATGTTTTTCTAAATGCTCGACTACCTGTCTTTCAGTCTCGGCAACAAAGCCAAGGCTCCACCGATCGCCCACCAATCCTGCCATTGCACCTATGATAAATGAACCTGTAAACCATAAAGGATTTAAATAACTAGGATGACTATTTAATTCAGTTAATCTTTTTTTACACCAGTTTAAATGATCCACTTCTTCTTGGGCCGCTTTAACCATTTGTGTTCTGATCCTAGTTAATCCCGCTGTAAGGCCCTGGCCTAAATATAAAGCTTGTGCACAAACTTCTCCAGCATGATTAACGCGCATAAGCCCCACTGAAATTCTTTTTTCTTTGCTCGTTAATGATGGCTCAGACAAAGCCTGATCAGGTGTACTACGGCCACTGGCTTCATTAAGTGGAGTTAAAGCCTTTAATCTTTGATCAATATTAATACACAATTTATCTAATAGATTAAATTTATTCATTTTTTAATTGTCTAGTAAACTGCGTTACTTCTCAAGTCCTGTTATAATAATTAGCAAACTATTGCTAACAACAAAATAAGTACTGCTGCTTAAAAATTAGGCAAATTAAGAAGCATCATTAACAAAAGTTGGTTATACTATTTTTTAAAGAAATGCGAAGGAAGCGCTATGAAAATCAAGCCCTTAACTCCTGAACAACAAGTTATTCGCGAGCTCTCCGAACGTATTGTTAAAGCCCAAGGACCTATTTTGATCTTGGACGCTATTAAATGGGGGGATCCTATTAAAAAAGATTTCTTTAAACATAAGTTTAAAAAACTACCCGCCATTGATCACAATTACTATCAGCAACATAATCCATTAAGCTACGATCCCAATGAAAAAACATCCGAATTTTATTCTATTGAACATGATGTCAGAAAAAATTTGGGGCAATTTAGTGCCGTGGGCCAAATCATGCAGCGTATGTGTCGTGAATATATTGACGTGATTGAAATGCTGAAAAATCGTGGTACTAAAATTTTTTCAAAAATTTCTCAGCAACTTTATGGTAGCTCAGAAGATGCTTTTTATGCTAATGCCCCAACCCTTAAGGATTTGGCTAATGCTATTTGTCACACCCTTGGCAACATTAAAGATAAAACAGCCACTAAAGAAGATGAAAGAATCTATACTGCCGCACAAGCTGCTAAAATATTGTCAGCAAGATTAGCTCGTTATTTTAAAGATTCAGGCACAGCCCCTAAGGTGGTCGTGAGTGATAGTATTATTGCTGATGCTGCGGCAGGCGCAGAAGCTATTCGACTTCGAAAAAATGCTACCTTTAGTAAACGCATGTTAAAGCAACTAGAAGTTCATGAGGGCTGGGTTCATCTTGGTACTACTCTCAATGGCAAGCGCCAACCAATTTGTACTTTTTTAAGTAAAGGGATTCCTTCTTCCACAACCACTCAAGAAGGATTAGCAATCATTATGGAAATTTTTTCTTTCGCTTCATTTCCAGAACGTGTTCTTAGAATTAATAATCGAGTCAAAGCCATTAGCATGGCTGAGGAAGGCGCTAATTTTATTGAGATATTCAATTATTATCGAGAAACAGGATATCATGAATATGAAAGTTATGCGGCAGCAGCAAGAATATTTCGTGGCAGCATTCCTAGTGGAAAACCATTTACTAAAGATTTATCATATACCCGTGGTTTCGTTCAAATCTTTAATTATTTACGCTTAGCTATTGATCAAGGATTTGTGGATCATATCCCCTTACTATTTGTTGGTAAAACTGCTTTAGAAGATTTACGTTTAATTGTCGATCTAGTAGAGGAGGGGCTGGTTGTTAAACCCAAATATGTTCCACCCCAATTTAAAGATTCAGCGCCTCTTTGTGCTTGGTCAGCTTATTCTCTTTTTCTTAATAAACTTGACCCAGACAAGCTCGCTTTAGACTTTAAATCTTTATTACGCAAAGAGTAAATAAATTTTAGTTTTTATTGCAATATTCAATTGATTATTAATCCTAAATTAATCAGTAGAACTCCCTGCTGAGTATTGAATCAACATCATTGTTAGCACTCATTAATCATTTTTGACTGTCGCACTTCAATTTAGAATTTGCCCTATTTTTAACTGATTAATCTAGGTTAATAGGATTATCCAGCTAATCGCTGGTAATTTAATAAACTTAAATTGCTTAATGAATAATTTTATTAGCAGATTTAACAAAATAAACAATGGTAGTGCCTTGGATCAAAATTGAAAAAGCGACGATCACATAAGTAAATAATAAAATAGGTTGTTGAATAAGAGGATTAGGAATAGCTAAAGCCAAAGCAATAGCTAGAGCACCTCGTAGCCCTCCCCAGGTTAAAATACTAATGGTATAAGGCGTATGCAAACGCCAAGGCTTTAATAAAATAATCGGTAAAGCAACTGTTGCAAATCTTATTAACAATACTATTGGAATCAGGCAAAATGCTACTATTACAGATACTGAATCAAAATTAATTGCTAGCATTTCAAATCCTAAGAGTAAAAACAATATCGCATTTAATAATTCCTCAATTAACTCCCAAAAATGACGCAACTCACTTTGCTCTCTGTTAATAACTTTCTGATTAGTATTAGCAACATAAATTCCTAAAACTACCATAGCTAATGGACCTGAAATCATTAAATATTGTGCTAGCGTATAGCCTCCTAATACAGCAGCCAAAGTCAAAAGAATTTCAACTTTATGATCGTGCACTGTAGTGAGCAATTTTCTTATTAACCAACCTAATATCAATCCATATAAAATGCCGCCCCCTGCTTCTCTTAGCAACAATCCTGTAACATTACTAAATGTAGAGGGTTCATTTAAAAAAGCTAACTTGTAAACAGTAATAAATAACACTACGCCTACTCCGTCATTAAATAATGATTCAGCAGAAACGATAGTTTTCATGTGCTTTGAAGCACCTAACTTTTTAAAAATCGCCAAGACTGCGATCGGATCGGTAGGTGAAATAAGGCTACCAAATAGCAAACAATCTATAAAAGCAAGATGCCCACCTACTAGGTTAATAATATAATATGTTAACAGCGCTACCAAAAACGCAGACATCACCGTACTGATAATTGTTAACAAAGTTATTTCAAGTTTCTGTTTATTAAGTTGTGACAGATCAATAGTAAGACCGCCAGCAAACAGCAAAAGTCCCAGCATAAAATTCATAACTAGTTCGCTAAAATGGGCTTCAGCTACTAGTATTTTAATTTCTTCTAGAAGACCCGGTAACTTAATACTACCCATCACTAACAGGAGAAATGAGATCAGTAAAGAAGCAGCCATAATGGCAACCGTTGCGGGTAAACGAATAAAACGATAATTAAGATAACTGATTACAGCTGCAAAAGTGATTATCCAAGCACTGTAAGAATAAATTGTCATGGGCATCCTTTATTATTCTGGATTTTCTAAGCTTAACTTTCCTGTATTATCATCATAAGCAAACAATTCTGCAAACCGCCCCCATTCAATAATAACTCGCAGAACCCGTTCTGCATCTTCATCACTAAAATAATCTTCTAGTTCAGCTAAAAAGTATTTCTTAGAAACTTTGTTATTAGAACGTTTACGTAATACATCACAAATTCTTTTTACCAAAGGAATATATTGCATCAAATGTCTTGCAAAGATTTTTTTCTGTTCAAGAATATCTGCATTGGCAAATTTCTCTCCTGCTTCAGTTAAATGGATACCACCATCCTGACTCTTTGTAAAATGTAGAATATCTAATACTTCAGTCAATGCTAATAATTCATCTACGTCTAATTGAACGATTTCTGCTAAGTAAGAAAAATCTAGAGCGCCCTCAGCTTCCTCATACTCAATAGTTTCCAATAAACCAATAAGCTCTGATACTTGCGCATCAGGAACTCGATAACTAAGATCAATTTTAGTTTCGGCTTCGATATCGGAACTAGAAGAAGTCATCAAAGTATAAATCTTATCTAGCAAGTTTTTAAAGGCCGGGAGCTCATCATCTCTAGGCCTGGGTAAATGAACAGGTAAATCATGTAAAATTTTACCGGGATTACTATCAAAAATTAGTATTCTATCAGCCATACTAATTGCTTCATAAATATCATGAGTGACTAATAATATGCCTTTGAGTTTAGCCCTACCCTCCTCCCATAATTCTAATAAGTCATTTCTAAGATTATCTGAGGTTAACACGTCTAATGAGGAAAAAGGCTCATCCATTAAAAGCAAATTAGGCTCTACTACTAAAGCTCTAGCAAAGCCTACGCGTTGACGCATTCCTCCGGAAAGCTCTTTTGGAAAAGCTGATTCAAAGCCGTCCAGCCCCACTATATCTATTGCCTTTAATGCTCGCTGTCTACGCTCTTCTTTTTTAACTCCTAGTGCCTCTAAACCCAGTTCCACATTTTGTAAAACCGTTAGCCAGGGCATTAGTGCAAAACTTTGAAAGACCATAGCAATACCATGAACCGGACCATTCACTTTCTTGTTACGGTAATAAACCTCGCCAGCAGTAGGCTCAATTAAGCCTGCAATAATTCGCAGTAAAGTCGATTTACCTGAACCGGAACGGCCTAATAAAGCTACAATCTCTCCTTCGCACATTGAAAAACTCACATCTTCTAATACCAGCAGTTCCTGCTGAGGATCATTTCTAAAGATTTTCTTTATGCTTTTTAATTCAATCAGCTTTTCTGACATAACTACCTCTATTCTTAATTTACATTAAGAATAACCATTAATATAGTTGAAATCGTTTTTGTGCCAAATTATACATAGGCTGCCAAACTAATCTATTTATAAGCAATACATATAAACACATCACACTAATCCCTAAAGCAATTTTAGGAAAATTACCTGTCGCTGTATAGGTTGCAATATAGGCACCTAATCCTGTTGCTCTTAAAGTATGTGCACCCCACGAGACTACTTCAGCCACGATACTAGCATTCCATGCTCCACCAGCCGCTGTCATAGCACCAGTTACATAAAAAGGAAATATCCCTGGCAAAATTAACTTTCGCCACCACAACCAACCTTTAACATTAAAGTTTTTAGCGGCCAAACATAATTCTTTGGGCAAACTAGCTGCCCCAGCAATAACATTAAATAAAATATACCATTGGGTACCTAAAATCATCAGCGGTGCAGTCCAAATTTCCACATTTAGATTAAATTTTACGATCAGTATCACCACAATTGGAAACACTAAATTAGCTGGGAAAGATGCCAAAAACTGCGCTATCGGCTGAATAATTTGTGTGGCTTGTGATCTCATCCCCACCCATACCCCTACGGGTACCCAGATTAAGGAACATAAAAAAATTAAAACCACCACTCTAATAGTAGTATAAATACCTAATAGTAATACTTGTAACACTTGGCTAACTGTTAAAGAATGAAATATAAATCGTGCTAGTGCAATAATAGCTATTAAACAAAGTGTTAAAATTAAACAATAATAAAGCCAAACTGTTATTTGGGTATAACGACTTCTTGATGTTTCACGCTCTAATGCCACTATACTCTGGCCTAATCGCAAACTTGTCAATAAAACAAATAACTTAGCAAAAAAACTCCCCAAATAATGCAAGAGTCGCGTTTTATTTAATAAGAGAACCAATAAAGCTGTTGGGCGCTTTTCATTGGAAACATCCATTTTAAAACGTTCACTCCATTGGATAAGTGGTCTAAATAAAATTTGATCATACAGTAAAATGACGATTAACATGGTAATAATAGCATAAGCTACTGCTGAAAAGTGCGCTTCTTTAATAGCAACGGCGATGTAAGACCCTATACCTGGCAGAAAAATATTTTGATGGTTAACAGTAATAGCTTCGCTCGCTACCACAAAAAACCAGCTAGCAGACATCGACATCATAATATTCCAAATTAAACCTGGCATAGCAAAAGGTACTTCAATGCGCCAAAAGCGTTGCCAGGTCGATAAATGAAACATGCTTGCAGCTTCTTTTAAGTCATAAGGTAAGGTTTTTAAACTTTGATAAAATCCCAAGGTAATATTCCAAACTTGGGAAGTAAAAATAACAAAAATAGCCGCGCATTCAGGCCCTAAAATACTGTTTGGAAATAACGCAATAAAGATTACGATAGTGATAGAAAGAAAACCTAAAATAGGTACCGATTGTAAAATATCAATGGCTGGAATAATAAAACGCTCAGCATGTTTGTTCTTAGCAGCTAAAGCCCCCACAATAAAAGTAAACAACAGAGAAAAGAATAAGGCAATAAACATTCGCAGCACAGTTCTTAAAGCATAATAGGGCAAATAGCTTGGATTAAGATGGATAATTAAAGCCTCCCCTACATGATAGGGCGTTGCCATTTGGGTAGCAGCAAAAGCTAACAAAGCAAAAAGTAAAATAACGATTAAAAAGGCAAGACCATCCCAAAGATTGGGACGTAAGGCATGTAGCTGATTATTGCGCCAAATTCGTAACATGCTTTTCTCCTCCTTCTTAATAATAACTATATCTGTTTATTAGCAAAACAAAAAATAATTATTAGTTACTCGGAGGAAATAAAGCGTGATACATAATCTCTTCACTATCTATAGGGAATTGGTTAGTGATGCTAAAGAATTAAACAACTCTTGTCAAGGCGGATTATGTTTAGTTTTCAGCAATCTTAGGCTGTTGGTAACCACTATCAAAGAAGCCCCGGTATCGGCGGCAATGGCTAACCAAAGACTGGCTAATTTTGTAAAAGCTAAAGTAATAAAAATCGCTTTAACAATTAAAGCAAAACTGATATTTTGTTTGATAATTGTTAAAGTACGTTTTGAATGACGGATTAACCAAGGTATTTTAGTCAAATCATCTGACATCAAAGCAATATCCGCTGTTTCAATAGCAATATCTGCGCCGATCGCACCCATAGCTATACCAATACTAGCAGCTGCTAAGGCTGGCGCATCATTAATTCCATCACCTACCATAGCTATTTTCTTATACTTTTTTTCTAAATTGACTATTTGATTAAGTTTATCCTCAGGCAATAGCTCGGAATAAATAGCATCAAATTTACAAAATTTACCAATCGCTTGAGCAGTTCCTTTATTATCACCTGTTAACAAAACTGTTTTAAGCCCTAAAGATTTTAATTCTTTAATTACCTCTGGACTTTCTTTTCGTATCTGATCTGCCACACTGATAAAGCCACACAATTTATTTTCTATTCCTGCTATCAAGAGCGAATGACCTTCGTCCTCTAGCTGCATAACATAATCATGAACTTTTGATAATTCTGTCTTCTCTATAATGCGTTCGTGTAATAACCGATGGCTGCCTAACCAATAGCGTTTACCCTCAATGACACCCTCTATACCCTTACCTTTAATTTCTTTTACCTCTTTTGCAGCAGGAATAACTAATTGTTGCGCGAAAACCTGTTGCTTAATCGCCTTGGCAAGTGGATGATCGCTTTGCGCTTCTAAACTACCAGCAATCCTTAGCAACTCTTGATTAGTAAAATCATTAACCGCACGAATGACTTGTAATACCGGTTTACCCACTGTAATAGTGCCTGTTTTATCCAAAGCGATTAGCCGTAATGCTGCAGGCAGCTCTAAATAATTACCGCCTTTTATTAAAATCCCTGTTCTTGCCGCTGTACTTAAGCCGGCGACTATACTGACAGGCGTTGAAATAACCAATGCACAAGGACAAGCAATCACTAAGATTACGAGCCCTTCATAAATCCATTGCGACCAGCTACCTAAAGAGAACAAAGGAGGAACTATCATAATTAATACAGCGATCAGAATCATAATCGGCGTATAAATTTTGGCGAATTTTTCTACCCATTGCTCACTACGCGCTCGATAAGCTTGAGCTTCCTCTACTTTTTTTATAATTTGAGCAAAAATAGTATGTTCTGCTGTTTTAACAACTTGGCATTCTATGACGCCCTCATCATTAAGTGTTCCTGCATAAACCAAATCTTGTTCTTTCTTAAAAACAGGTAACGACTCACCTGTGATTGGTGCTTGATTAACATGTGTAGTTCCTTTGGTTATCACAGCATCGAGCGGGATTTTTTCTCCTGGCCTAATAATAAGTGTAGTCCCTAATTGAATTTCATCAATGGGTTTGTCTTCTATCTCACCATGGTGAATACAGACTGTATGAGCAGTATTCGGCATCGCAGAAAGTAAAGCTTGAATAGCGTTTCTTGCTCTTGCTACGCTCCAACTTTCAAGCAATAATGCTACGGAAAACAAAAAAGTGACGGTTGCAGCTTCAAACCATTTATCAATTAACATGGCACCTATCACCGCAATAAGCATCAATAAATTAATATCAGGTCGTAATCGTTTAGCAGCAAGAATAGCTTTAGGGACAATAAACCAACCACCAGAGATAGCAGCTATAGTTAAGATAATTCTGGAAAATAAAGTTAAACTGGTTTCTGCTTGGGAATGATTCAATAAAACTGAAAAAAAACCATATTGCCAGCCATTGATAAAATAAGCTATAACAATAAACAACGCGCTACTTAAAGTAGAAACTAAGCGATAATAACGTTGCCACCAGGAAGACTTCTCAAAATTTTTTTTAATATACTCATTCCAATCAATTGCTTTCATGCCTGTTCTGGCAATTACCTTAATTAGCGCGGGTTTATTACTCTCTACCACATTAATCGGGATTATTAATTTACCATTTAATAAATCAAATTGTAGCAGCTCGGTATTACTTACTTCTCGTTTTAAAGCAAGCTTTAGAACGGCTATTTCTTCAGCACAATCCATGCCAATTATTTTTAAAACATAATTTTCCATGAATAATCCTAATGAAATAGTTTTTTAATTAAACTAGCTCCCACTAATACCAAGCCTAAGCCAAATAATCCCCAGGAAATTGCTGGGAAAGTACGTATTGGCATCACTGATAAAAAAGCTCCTATTAGCAAACCAAACCCTAAGCCTAATACTATATTATAAAAAGCAGCGTGCTTTTTTACTTTTGGCACAGCAATATGAATTGAATTAACATTGCTTTCTTTAATAGATAATAAAGTCTCATAAATTAAATCTGGCATTTGTGGCAATTTTTCTATCCAAGCAGGTGCGCTTTGCTTAATTTTTTTAAACAGTGCTTTAGGTCCCATTTGTTCTCGCAACCAACGTTCTAAATAAGGCCTAACAGTCTGCCAAAGATCTAATTCTGGATACAAATTTCTTGCTAAACTTTCAATATGAAACAAGGTTTTTTGTAATAAGATTAATTGTGGTTGAATATTAAAATTAAAATTTCTAGCTATTTTAAACAAGTTTAAAATCACTTGGCCCATTGAAATATCTTTCAGTGGCTTTTGAAATAAAGGCTCAGAGACCGTGCGAATAGCTGCTTCAAAATCATCAACTCTAACATTTGAATCCACCCAACCCGACTCAACATGTAACAAAGCAACTTGTCTATAGTCACCTTTAAAAAAAGCTAACAAGTTTTTAGCAATATAGCGCCTATCACTATCTTGCAAACTTCCTACAATACCAAAATCTACAGCTATATATTGTTGTTTGTTTTCACGGCTAACAAAAAAATTGCCGGGATGCATGTCTGCATGAAAGAAATTATGCTCAAAAACTTGCGTGAAAAATATTTCTAAGCCTGTTTCAGCCAATAATTTCAAATTAGTTCCTTGTCGAACTAACTCTTCTTGGTCACTGATAGGGACACCATGGATTCTTTCCATTACCATGACATTTGTTTTACAATAATCCCAGTACACTTCTGGAATGTATAATTTATTAGAGTTTAAAAAGTTACGTCTTAATAGTGAGGCATTGGCAGCCTCACGAAGTAAGTCTAACTCGGCATAAAGACTCAACTCAAACTCTTCTACCACTTCTTTAGCCCTTAAATGTTTCCCTTGTGGCAAAAAGTAATGAGCTAAATTAGCAACTATCTTTAAAATTTCTATATCGTTTTGGATTTTTTTTCTGACTTTAGGTCGCAGTACTTTTACCACCACTTCCTCACCTGACAATAAGGTTGCACTATGAACTTGGGCTATAGAGGCCGAGGCTAATGCTCGATCAGAAAATGAAGCAAAAAATTGATTTAAAGGCCCCTTCAAGCTTTCCTCTATAATTTGCTTGGCTAGCGCTGAAGAAAAAGGTTTAACATTATCTTGTAGTTTACTTAATTCATCAGCTATATCAGCTGATAATAAGTCTCGTCTGGCTGAAAGCAGTTGGCCAAATTTAATAAAGATAGGGCCTAATGTTTCTAAAGCACAGCAAAGCCTTTGTCCTCGAGACAGACGCTTTGCTGAAATATAATACATAGGATTAAAGTAACTAATAAAACGAAAAGGATAAAAAAAGGAAGAATACAATATCAACTCATCAATACGAAATCTTGCTAAAATGAAAGCAATATATATTAATCTGATGGGTACTCTTATAAGCTTCATTTCTGACTACCTGTTGCTCCATGCTTTTTTTCTAATCGCTTTATTTTCATCTCCAAAAGATCAGTTTCACTGCGTAAAGCATCTACTTCTTTAAAAAATTCTTCCGCCCTATATTTAGAAGGTAAAATATTTTTTTCTTCTTGAATGTATTCAACGATATTATTACTAAGATTAGTAGCAAAATTTTTTAATCGCTCAATATTATTATCAACAAATCTTTTCGATTCATTGGCAACAATATCTCCGACAATCAACGATAAATAATAATCCCAATCAATATCCACCTCATTAAAAAGCTTTTTAATTTGCTGAGCTAAAATGACATCGCCCTTAATTTCTACCTCTGCAGAAAATAAAACTGCTTCCGCTTGCTTTTTAGTAAATAATTGCAACAAACTAAAAGGAGGTGCTGTAATCATTAAATCAGGTTGTTCATTAAGAGTTGATTGTAAAAATATTTTTTCTTTAGTAAATATAAAATAAAAACGAAAAGCTAACCCTTTTATTTCTAAACCTAGCGTTTTACCATTTAACTGTTCTAAGCTTTGCTGATAATTACTATGTGCTTTAAGATAAGCATTAATTGCCTGCTCAAGCATAGCTAAGACAACCACTGATTGCATAATTTTATCTCTTTAACTCTCTAATTAACAAAGTTATTTTTAATTCTCTCTAGTTTTAATACCTTGGTGAAGAGCCACTACTCCCCCAGAAAGATTTTTATACGTTACCGCTTTAAATCCTGCCTCTAGCATCATTGTTTTCAGGGTTTCTTGATCAGGCTGCATTTTAATTGATTCAACTAAATATTGATAACTAGCCTCATCACCAGTCACCAAACGTCCTATTTTAGGAATAACATTAAAAGAGTAGAGATCATAAATTTTCTGAAATAGAGGAACGGTAAGCTTTGAAAATTCCAATATTAATAATCGCCCACCAGGTTTTAATACTCGCTCTATGGATTGCAACGCTAGGGCTTTATTTGTCACATTCCGTAGTCCAAAAGCCATCGTGACACAATCAAAGTAATTGTCAGGAAAGGCTAGATTTTGCGCATCGGCTTGCACATAATAAACATTTCCCACTCGACCCTGGCTCACTAACTTTTCACGACCCGCTAATAACATTTTATGATTAATATCTGCTACTATTACCTCACCTTGCCCACCTACTCGTGCAGCAAACTGTTTGGCTAAATCACCTGTACCTCCCGCTAGATCTAATATTCTATCACTAGGCTTAACACCAGCCTGATCAATTGTAATTCGCTTCCAGATTCTATGAATCCCTAAGGACATCAGATCATTCATGATGTCATAGTTATTGGCAACACTATCAAAGACCCCTCTAACTAAGCTTGCTTTCTCTTGAATATTTATTTTTTTAAAGCCAAAATCAGTTTTATTCGTCAACTTTTATACCTCAAATTCAATGGTAAAGTATCATATCATATTGTATAACCACTTGTCTTATCTATTAATTTTTAGGTAGAATTACTATAAAAAGGAATCCTTATGTTATCGACTGTGTGGGAATTTTTAATTAATACGCCTTGGTGGGTGTATTTAATACTAGTCTATTTATTATACATTTGTTTTAAGGCCGCAAAAACCAGAACTCTTGCTCTTAGAAGGTTATTTATTCTGCCCATTATCTTTATTGTTCTAGCCTTTCATACTTTAATTGCAGAAATAGGCATTAGCATTTTTTCACTGATTACCACGGGTGTTTTTTTAATACTAGGCGCAGCGCTTGGCTTTTATCAAATCTATCGACTATCTATAAAAACTGATAAAACCCATTTACTTATTCAGGTCCCTGGCTCTTGGAGCACTTTAATCATTGTTCTTATCATTTTTATCAGCAAATATTATTTTAGCTATGAAATTGCTTCTAATCCTGCTTCTTTAAAAAATGTTCATTTCATTTTTATGATGTTAGCTATTTCTGGAATTTGTACTGGATTATTTATAGGTCGACTATTACGGTATTTGCAATTAATTTTATTTGCTCCTTCTTATGATCTACGAAAAAACAAATAAATTCTTGGCAATAAATCAAAAGGGGGCCTGATTTCTGTAAGTTATTAGTGCTGCTGTCACCTCACCTAATGATTTTTCTTTAATAATTTGCCAGTTATCTCCTAATGCTGACTCCATTTTTCTACTTCTTTCTATATAAATTGTTCCTTCCTCTGCTAATAATTTACGCTGGACAATTAAATTCAAGGCTTTTAGTAAATAATCACTATTAAAAGGGGGATCTAAAAAGATTAGATCAAATCGCTGCTGACATGTTTTTAAATACGTGAAAGTATCAATTTGGTAAATTTCAGCATTATCAGCTGCCAATAAGGTCGCATTTTCTTTTAATTGCTTAACAACAGCTGACGTATTATCAAGCATAATACTTTTGCTAGCTCCTTGTGATAGGGCTTCAAAACCTAATGCGCCACTACCAGCAAATGCATCTAAACAAATTGCTTGATCGATTTTAACTCTTAACCAATTAAATAAAGTTTCTCGCAATCGATCTGAAGTAGGCCGCAAACCCTGTACGGTTGGAAATTTTAACTTTCTTCCTCGCCAACGACCAGCAATAATTCTTACTTGATTTGTTAACATAACTAATTTTATCTTTTAAAATCAATCTATCAAAATTTTCTTATTATAAGAGAAAATAATTATGCAACAAAGCTCAAATAATACTTAAAATTAGCCCTATTTAGATTTACCTAAGTTATCAAGACCAAGTCATTGATTATTCATTGAATAATCATTTTATTAAAAAGCAATTTCTAAAAACTACTTGCTATTTTTAATTTAGACCTATTAAACTGTACCACTAGTAATTGCGGGGGACATTAACTATGGGCTCTATAGATTCATATTCGCCAGGTTCATATTCGCCACGGGGATCTGGTGGTGGTGGCTTTAGCTGGGCCCAATGGGAAAGACAAGTAGCAGTTAGCAAAATGGAAGAGTTCATTACGAAAACTTTGACTGAAAGCTTACGTAAACTTCCTCAAGAAGACCCATTAGTCGCTTTTTTTTCTACCTTACTTACTTCTGATATACTGGTAGATAAAAGATGCGTTATTGCAAGGGCAATTAGCAAGATTACAGAGACACGTGAGTTAGAAGATCCTGGTGTTAGAGCAGAAGTAATAGCCGAGCTTAAAGAGGATATTTTTAACCAAGAATCCCCTTTGTATTTAGCTTTGAACTATCAGCGTAGTCTTTTTTCAATTACTTTTTTTGGTCGAATTAGCTTCCTCAGTTGTAATTTTGCAAAATCGTTGCAAGCTGCTCAATCCATTATACTAGAAGAAAGAAAACAAAGAGCTGCTGGAACAGGAAGATTACTTGAAATGGGGCGGATCTCTTAGCTAATTTAAATAATTGTTTCATGCAAACAGAAAAGCTCTTTATTATTAAAATGAAAGTTTTTAAGAATTATCTCTTATTTATGTAATTTCATTATGAAGATAAAAAATCCATTCTGCCAATAATCTTCCAAGTAGTATCAAATTGTAATAATTTTTGACATAAATTTTCTATGAAAATTAATTGTTATATAAACCTTGTTATTTACATAGAAGCCCTTGCAAAAAATTTAAAAACTGCCAAGCTTAAAGTATAGATAGAAATGGAGTTATTCTATTGATTTCAGTCTTTGCAAACTTTTATTGGCGTGGGAATTTTAATCTGTACGATTTCCTATTTTCTTCTTCAAGGAGTACTATCATGTCTTACCATGCAATTTTTGACCGCCTATGGAAACAATATTCTAGTGAAATTTCTGAAGCACGAGAAATTTACAAGTTATTTACTGAGCAAGGTGAAAAAGTTATCAATGATCATATTGCTTTACGAACTTTTAATGACCCAAGGGTTAATACAGAATTCTTAGCTAAACCTTTTATAGCTGTTGGATATGTTGAAAAAGGACACTATGATTTTCCAGTAAAACAATTAAAAGCTAAACATTATGAACACGCTGACAAAGAGGCTCCTAAAGTATTTATCAGCGAACTGTTAGTAGAAAAATTTAGTCCTGCTTTACAACAAGCTGTTAAAGCAATGATTGATAAAGTTCCGCATTCTATTTTGCAAAATCCGAACCAATTATTATTTTGTAAAACGCCTTGGCAACCTTTAAGTTATAAACTTTACGAAAAACTGTTAGCTGAATCGCAATACGCAGCCTGGATGTATGCTTATGGTTACCGAGCCAATCACTTTACTATCAGCGTTAATAGCTTAAAAAAATTTCCTACTCTGCAAGCAGTGAACGATTTTGTTAAAAAGCATGGCTTTATTCTTAATACTTCTGAAGGAGAAATAAAGGGCACTCCTGCAGAACTTTTAGAACAAAGTAGCACTATGGCTGGCAAGCAGAAAGTTAAATTTGAAGAAGGTGAATTTGAAATTCCTTCTTGTTACTATGAGTTTGCTAAGCGTTACCCAGGAAAAGATGGTAAACTCTATCAAGGCTTTATTGCTGCCTCTGCTGATAAAATCTTTGAAAGCACCGATACTAAGAAGTAGGTGGCTTTATGTTAGCTAGGCTGCTTTTTCAAAATCAAGCCAATCCAATTACTATTGATTTTTTAAAGCAGCTAAAACAACTGGGCTTTAGTGGTGAAATTAATACTGATGCAGGTACTCGTTTGCTGAATGCTACTGATAACAGCGCCTATCAAGTTTTACCTCAGGCCGTTTTGTTTCCTCGCAACCAAACCGATATAGAAAAAATTTTCAAACTCGCTGCTCAAAAACAATTTAAAACGGCCTCGTTTATTCCTCGAGGTGGTGGAACTAGTACCAATGGTCAATCCTTAGGGGAAGGAATTATCATTGATTGCTCTAAGTATATGACTAAGATTTTAGAATTGAATTTACAAGAAGGCTGGGTACGCGTTGAACCAGGAGTAGTTTTAGATCAGCTTAATGATTATTTAAAATCGCAAGGTGTTTTTTTTGCGCCTCATTTATCTCCTAGTAGCCGAGCAACCTTAGGAGGAATGGCAAGTACCGATGCTTGCGGCAAGGGCTCGATAGTCTATGGAAAAACCAGTAATCATATTATTGCTCTAACGGCTGTTTACAGTGATGGTAGTCTACACACAAGTCAAGCCATTACTTTACAAGAATTAGCTCATTTGCAATCTCAAACTAATTTAATTGGTGAGATTTATCGACAAGTCAATAAAACAGTTATCAACAATCAAGAACAAATTGCCTCACAATTTCCTCATTTGACTCGCTTCATGACTGGCTATGATCTTGCTCATGTGTATAACGAAGAACATTCGCTTTTTAATTTAAATTCTATTCTTACCGGTTCAGAAGGAACTTTAGCAATTATCACTGAATTAAAATTAAAGCTAACTCCCTTACCAAAATTTAAACACTTGCTTGTTTTGCAATATGACTCGTTTCATAAGGCCTTGTTACATGCTAAAAATCTCATTGCCACACACCCAGTTGCTATTGAAACAGTCGACCATACTATTTTAGAATTAGCTAAAACAGATTTAATTTATAGCCAAGTTAAAGATTATATTGTTAGTCCAAAGGCAATGACTCAGGCGATTAATTTAGTAGAATTCACTGCCGATCAAGAAGCATTTTTGATTAATAAAACTACTAAACTTCAACAACTGTTAGCTACCGATGATGAATATTCTTTTGCCTACAAGCTGGTTACTAATGAAAACACTATTAAACACTTATGGCACTTACGTGAGAAAAGTGTTGGTTTACTCGGTAAAGTGACTGGAAAAAGAAAACCTACCTCCGGTGTTGAAGATACTGTTGTTCCACCAGAAAAACTTGCTGATTTTGTACAAGAGTTTCGTGCCTTATTAGATGCCAAAGGATTAAGCTATGGCATGTTTGGCCATGTTGATGCAGGATGCTTACATGTCAGGCCAGCTTTAGATTTAAGTAATGCAAGGGATGAAGTGCTCTATCATGAAATCTCAGATGAAGTAGCCTTATTAACAAAAAAATACGGCGGGCTTATGTGGGGTGAACATGGTAAAGGATATAGAAGTCAATATATGCCTATGTTTTTTGGTACTAAGCTTTATGAAGAAATTCGCAAAATTAAAAAAAGTTTTGATCCCTTTAATCAATTAAATCCTGGTAAAATAGCAACGCCCATAGATTTTCCTGATACGATTATTCCTATTACTACTGTTAAACGAGGTCATTTTGATAAACAAATTAATTCTGAATTAAAAGAAATTTATCAAGGTGTCATGAGTTGCAATGGTAATGGTGCCTGTTTTAATTATTCAGCCAAAGCTGTAATGTGCCCCTCTTATAAAGCTAGCCGTGACAGACGCTACTCTCCTAAGGGCCGAGCTAGTTTAATCCGTGAATGGTTACGTTTGATCAGTTTACAAAAGCCTCAAACCAATTTTTTTGGTAGCAGGTTTTTTAATACATTTTTAAAACGCTTAGGTTATTATGACTTTTCGCATGAAGTCTATGATAGCTTACATACTTGTTTAGGCTGTAAAGCATGCGCAACCGAATGTCCTGTGAATGTGGACATTCCTACTTTTAAAGCCAAGTTTTTAGAAAGTTATCATTCACGTTACTTACGCTCAATAAGAGCAAGAATAATAGCATTCGCTGAACCTATAGCTTATTTTCAGCAGCAAACCCCTATTATTTGGAACAGCTTATTAAAAAATAAATGGCTTAAAATTCTATTAAAAAAAACTATTAAATTAGTAGACCCACCTCTACTTAGCTCTCCTAATTTAAAAAGTTTAATTAAACAACATAATATTCCTATCGTTACCCTTGAGCAACTACAGGCTTTGAACTTCAACGACAGTAAGCGCACTATTGTTGTTATTCAAGATTGGTTAACTAGCTTTTATCAAGTTAACTTGGTTGTTAGCTATTACCATTTGCTGCGCCACTTAGGTTTTCAAGTTTATTTATTAAAATGGTTTGCCAATGGCAAGCCTCTGCAAGTAAATGGTTATTTACCTGCTTTTAAAAAACTTGCTAGTAAAAATGCTAAAACTTTATCTGCTATAGCTGCTTTAAATATTCCTATGATTGGTATTGATCCCAGTATAACACTGACCTATAGAAATGAGTATGTAGAAGCTTTAGGCCCCTGTAGTTTTAAAGTTTTACTCATTCAAGAGTGGCTAGCAGAACAAAATCTTACTACTCTCAAATCATCTCCGACCAAACCACTTACTTTATTGCTTCACTGTACAGAGCAAACTTATAACACTCAACTTAGTACACTCTGGCTACAAGTTTTTTCTAAATTAGGCATTCCAGTAAATATACCTGCTGTCGGCTGCTGTGGTATGGCGGGTACTTTTGGTCACGAATTAGAACAACAAACTTACTCTCAAAAACTTTATCATTTAAGCTGGAAAAAACTAATTGAAGAGAACCCTTACTCAGCTGTTACCGGTTTTTCTTGTCATGGTCAAATTAAGCGTTTACACAATAAAAATATTTTTCATCCTGTTGAATACTTATGTGAGCTTCTTACTCAAAAAGTCTAGCCCTTCTTCAATACATACGTATAATAATCAGTTAATTTAAATTAAAAGAACCCTGCTTTTATGAAATCTTTTCTAGTTATCTTAAAAAACAAAAGTCCAGTTCCTCTACCAGCCACTTTGTTGGTAAAACATGTTAAACACCTACAAAAGCTTCATCATTCTGGCCACCTACTACTGTGCGGACCTTTTGCAAGTGAACCCGGTGCTGTCATGATTCTACAAGCTGATTCAATTAAAGAAGCTGAAATAATGATGAAGAAAGATCCATTTATTAAAGAAAAATATTATGCTGCTTATAACTTAACAGAGTTTTGTCCTGCTAATCCATCCAATCATTGGTTACTGAATTCTAATTAATCATTTAAAACTTAACCTTTAAACATAATTTTGCCAATTTTTAACGGCTTTTAACTATCCCTACATAAATTTTTTCATGAAAAATAAAAGACGGTCTATTCTTAAAATATATTTATTTTTCAATTAATTAAGCAAACTAAAGATTTTGTATAGGAGGATTTTTTGAAGTACTAGTTCAAAAAAGGCAGGAAAAATGGAATCTGTAATACGATTTTTCTCCGCCCTCAAGCAAAAAAAGTGCCTTTATTTTTGGTCCTAAAGGAACAGGTAAATCATCATGAGTTAAAAAAACATACCTTAACACAACTATCATTGATCTATTAGAGCCAGAAATATAGCGATAATATAAGTCCTGCAAAATTGTGTGAAATTATCCAGGCATCAAATCGTTTAACGACATAATAGGTCGAAATCCTATTAACTATTTTCGTTAAATCAATTACTTGGTTTTACTATTCATACTTGAAGACTTTGATAAATAACTTATTAATAATTAAATTTTTCATAGAGATATTGTTATTTTAAGGAGATTCTGCGATAATTGATTAAAAATTATACTAATGCGAGTAAACTATGCCTGGTCCAAATCCCTTAGCACAATTGGCTGAACACTTAGGCCTTAATAAAAATGACACTGTTAGTTTTGTAGCAGAGATTGCTGACACGCTTGCTCCTAATTCAGGGCTTGGCGATCGAGTAAGAGATTCCCTAACAGAAGAAAAGGATGAAACTTTAGCGGCTGCCCCTGATGCAGCACCAGTTCAAACAAAAGAAAAAACTGCAGACCAAGAACTTACTCAATTTGTTACTGCTTTGATAGAAAGATTATTAACACTAAGCAAAGAAGAAACTAAAACCCCACAAGCAGCTGCCGATGCTATGCCTGTTGGTTTATTAAAAGAGGCTGCTCAAGTTTCACAAAAAGAAGCAGAAGAAAGTAAAGCAGAAAAAAAAGCACCTGAAATCGAAATTAAATTAACAGAAAAACCAAAACCAGAAGAGAAAAAAATAGTTACAATAGTTGAAGAAAAAAAAGATGAAGCTAGTGAAGTTCAACGTATTGCTAAAGCACAACGTGAAGGAGTTGTGGAAATTAGCACCAAAGGAACCGGGGAAGGAGAACGAAAAGTTACTTTGGTTGTTGGTGATGCAGGAGTAGGGGGCGCAAGCCCTATTGATGACAGAACACGTCAATATAATCAGCGAGTAGAAAGGGCTGTCAGTAATGAAGCTTTAGCTGGCACAGCTTCAAGGGAACAAGTTAGCGCACAGCGACAGGGCATTTTCAGAAATCCTTCTTCTGAGATGATTGATATAAATCCTTTGTGTATAGGGCGAGGGCCTGCTGCTGCAGAAATAGCTACTCAAGTAACACCAGCTGCCGATTCTTCAGCTTCTTATAACCCTTCTTTAGGTGGCTAATTAAAAGCCTCGCTGTTGTCGAATTTGTTCATAGACTGCTTTAATTCTTTGCACCTTTTCAGTGGCTGCCTGCATTTCATTTTCTGATAGTCCTTTTGACATTAATTTATCAGGATGATACTTACTCATTAATTTACGATAAGCTTTTTTAATTTCTTCTTCACTAGCCTTGCTAGTAATCCCTAAAATTTTATAAGCAGCCTCATTCGATACATTGGCTTGAAAGCCTGGTCTTGATTGATATGAGGAATAAGAATTTTGCTGTTGATATTGTTGATAGTACTGTTGCTGCTGCCATCGTTGTTGCCAACCAAATACCGCATCATAATAACTAAAATTAAGTGGCATGAGTCCTAATTGTTGTGCCATCCGTTGTAAAATTGGCTTTAAATTTTCTTTTACTACACCATCTGCATAAGCCATTTGAATTTGCGAGTTAATAAAAAAATAAAGTAGTTTAGAAGAATGATGGGCGCTCTTACGTAAATTTATTAATGTAGTTTCTAAATTAAAATCATCTTTTTTACCCACATAAAAAGCTCGCATGGCTTTAGCGCGCAGTTCACTATTTAGATGCATTTTTTTCATAACTAAGCTGGCATAATTAATTTCTTGCTGGGATACCTGACCGTCCAATTTTGCCACATACCCTAATACCGAAAACAAACTATCTAAATAAATGAGTTGTTCTGTTTTATTAGCTGGCATTAACTTACCTGAACGCTGATCAAATAGGTGACCAATAAACAAACCTAGTAAAAGACCTGGTAAATTAAACAAGATAAAACCAATAATGCTGCCTATTAGCTTGCCAAGAAAAGGGGGGGTAGTATTATAAGTGTTCATCTTTAGCCCTAAAAATTTGGCTAATCATACCATAGCTAAATAATAAGAAAAAACATTACGCAATAATGAATTTATGGCATAATTTGGGCCTTATTTTAACCTTTTATTCATAGGCTTAGCATTGCGTATCGTTTATTGTTTTTTAACTTATTTATTAATACCTGTGGTTTTATTGCGGCTATTATGGCGATCTCGTCTGGCTCCCGCTTATAAAAAACGCTGGCCTGAACGATTTGGTTTTTTTAAATTTTCCACTGCTGATCAACATGGCATTTGGGTACACGTGGTCTCAGTAGGTGAGGTCATCGCAGCAGTCCCACTTATTCAAGCGCTTAGTAAACAATATCCACAGAAAAAACTAATTGTCACCACCATGACGCCAACCGGCTCAGAAAGGGTACGCTCTAATTTACCAAAAGAAATTTTCCATGTTTATACACCATATGATATACCTGGTGCTATTAATCGTTTTTTAAATAAAGTAAAACCTGATTTATTAATTTTAATGGAAACAGAGCTTTGGCCTAATATTTTGCATGCTTGTAAAAAAAGAAAAATCCCTACCCTGCTCGCTAACGCTAGGTTATCTGCTAAATCAACCAAAGGTTATCAACATTTTCAACCATTAACTAAACAAATGCTTGCTTGTCTTTCAGTGATTGCCGCACAAGCTAAACCAGATGCCGAACGTTTTATAAGTCTGGGTGCAACCGAAGCTCAAATTAAAATTACTGGTAATATGAAATTTGATTTGCAGGTTCCTGCTAGTTTACAAGAAAGTGCTGAGATTTTAAGACAAAAACTAGGTTCTCATCGCCCTATTTGGGTCGCTGCTAGCACCCATGAAGGAGAAGATGAAATACTCCTACGCGCATTCAAAAAAATTCGTTTAGAATTTCCCGAAAGCTTATTAATTCTGGTTCCAAGACATCCTGAAAGATTTAATAAAGTAGCTCAACTGTGCAAAAAAGAAGGCTTCAGACTAGCTCGTCGTAGCACCCGAGAAAGCTGTTTAGACAATACCGCTATCTTTTTGGGTGATACGATGGGAGAACTGCGTTTATTTTTCGGTGCTGCAGATTTAGCTTTTATTGGCGGTAGTCTCATCCCACGTGGGGGACACAACATGCTAGAAGCTGCTGCTTTCGGCTTACCTATTTTAACAGGTCCTCACTTTTTTAACTTCTTGGAAGTTGCACGCTTATTACAGGAAGCCGATGCTATAAGAATTGTTAATAATGAAAATGAATTAGCTGAACAAGTCATCCTCTTGATGAAAGAGACAAATCTTCGCTATTTATTAGGCGAACGTTGCCAACAAGTGGTAAAAGCTAATCGAGGCGCTTTAGAGAACCATCTAACTATTATTGAAAAATTATTATGCTCAGGCCTGTAACATTACTTATTCTTTTAGGTTTTATCTGGGGCTCTGGTTATTCTATTGCTCGCTTTGCGATGACCCATGGAGTAATGCCTTTAGGGTATGCTTTTTGGCAAAGCTGGGGGCCTAGTTTAGTATTATTTCTATTTTTATTACTAAAAAGAATTAAGATTCATTGGGATCAAAAACATTTAGTTTTTTATTTGATTACCGCTTTATTAGGCATTGTTATTCCTAATACTAATATTTATTTTACTGCAGCACATTTACCTGCCGGTATTTTAGCTGTTGTAGTTAATACTGTGCCGATTATTTCTTATCCACTTGCATTAATTTTTACTTTAGAACGCTTTAATCTTTTGCGAATCATTGGCGTAGTTATTGGTATACTTGGGATCATGTGTTTAGTGTTACCCAAAGCCAGCTTACCAACAATTCATGATGCGCCCTGGATTCTTAGCACTTTAATTTCCCCGTTTTCATTTGCCTGTTGCGCAATTTTTAGTAGTAAATATAGACCAGCAAACACTGATTCAATTTCTTTATCCATGGGTATGTTATTATTTTCTTCTATTATTTTAACGCCACTCGTATTTACGATGCATGAATTTTATTCACTATTGCCGCCTTATAATATTGCATCTTATATCATTTTATTGGAAATCGTATTATCAAGCATAGGCTATATCTTATTTTTTGAACTATTACGTACTGCTGGACCTGTTTATTATAGTTTAGTAGGTGGATTGGTAGGTTTAACAGGTATTTTTTGGGGATATGTTATTTTTCATGAAGCGCTAAACATTTGGACATCTATAGCTGTTATTTTAATCCTATCTGCTATATTCTTAGTGACTATTAAAATGAATGCTTATATAAAAAAATATGATTAATAGAAAAGATTTACTGACTGCTTTACATTTAGATAAGCCTTTAGAGCTTATATTTCCTTTTTGTAATACCCTTTGGGCATTATGGATTGCTGCCGTAGGTGTCCCTTCCTTTAAAAGTTTAATTATCTTTTTATTAGGGATAATAATTTTACACGCCTTGATTAATTTTTCACCTGAAGTAATCAAAAAACAACAAACTAAAGTAATGTTATTAAGTAATTTGCATAAAATAGAATTAGCTGCTTTGTTAATTTTATTTATTGCAGCGCTCATTTTATTAACGAATTGGTTAACGATAGTCTTAACAATTGTCGGTGCTATTTTTTTTATTATTTATCTATTCCTGTCACATTATCATAAAAATGAAATTGCTAGTATTTTTTACTCTTTAACCTGGGCCTGGTTAACACCGCTTGCTTTTACTATTCAAAATAAAGATATTGAAGCTATCACTTGGTTGCTTTTCCTCAGCCTATTTTGCTGGTACTTTCTAACCGAGAAAGTTCGAAATTTGACCTTCAGTAACGAACCTATTAACTTACTTTCTTTTGCGATTATAAAATTAATAGTTTTTATCTTATTTATTATTACCGGAACCCTTTCTGGCCAAAGTATATGGTTCTTTGTTGGTTTAATTTTTACTTTAATTCTTTTTATTTTTCAGCTTGACCTATTTGTTTGTAAAAAAATAAAGCAGGCTTACTCTTATTACAAATGGTTATCCTTAGTATTGTTAATTGGGATTATTTTAAGCTATCACCTTTAACCTACTCTTTTAAATGTTCCAAAAATTTACCAAAATAACCAATCAACGCTTTACTTCTTCAATTTATTCATTAAAAATACAATGATAACAATTTCATACTCTTTAGGAATTTAAGATAAATGGAAGTTTTGAACGACGTTAGCCATAATGATTTTATAAAATACGCTTTTATCATTATTGCTGGCTGTATGTTGGAAATGTATGATTTTGTAGTTTATAGTTTTTTTGCCGTAGGAATAGCACAGCTATTTTTTCCAGAACAATCTTTTTTTAATTCTTTATTATTATCTTATGGAACCTTTGCTATTGGTTATTTTACAAGACCTCTTGGCGCTACTTTTTTTGGTTATTTAAGTGATACTAAAGGCAGAAAAGTGGCGCTCATTTATAGTGTCCTCTGTATGGGTATACCTATTTTCTTGATTGGTATTTTACCTACTTATCAAACGATTGGTTTTTTTGCCCCATTACTTTTATTAATTTTTAGGACTGCACAGGGACTTTCTTTAGGCGGAGAAATTTCTAGTGCTATTGCTTTTTTTAGTGAATATAGCAAAGAAAATCGTCGTGCCTTTACTACGTGCTGGGTATTCTTTGGCTTGAATTTTGGTATTGTCGTTGCCTCATTATTCGGCACATTAATTATTAAAATATTTACTCACGAACAAATTATGGCAGGTGCATGGCGAATTCTTTTTATACTAGGCGGGGTAACTGCTGTCATTATTTACTTAATGCGTAAAAAATTATATGAAACGCCTAAGTTTACTCAATTACTTAGAGGACATTTAACTGACTCCTTACCTCTTTTACAAGTTTTTAAAACCTATAAGAAAAAACTTGTTATGGGATTTTTTATCTTCTGCATAGTCACTACAGCCACTGCTACTTTATTTTTATTTATGCCAATTTATCTCTATTATTATTTAAATATAAAAGTAGAAACCGCTTATCTACTCAATACGATTAATTTAATTATTTTTACCTGCTTAATTCCATTAATAGCAATCTTAGCAGATAAATTTGGTAGAAAGCCTATATTAATTATAGGCATAATCGCTTTAATTTTTAATTGTTATCCACTTTTCTTACTGCTAACTAATCCCAATCATCTTTTAGTTTTATGGGCTTTATTAAGTCTAGGTATCCCTACTGCTTTCTTATTTGCTCCAATAGGCGCAGTATTAGCAGAATTATTTAGTACCCCTGTCCGTACTACAGGATTAGGCATAGTTTATAATTTAAACTCAGCATTATTTTTAGGTTTAACGCCTGTTTTGTTACTACTATTAATTAAATATACGCATAGCTTACAAGCACCTGCCTTGTATTTAATTATCACTGGCTTTTTAAGTTTAATTGCCACTTTATTTTTAAAAGAATCGAAAGATTCAACTTTAGATATCAATTAGTTTTAGTTGATAAATCTCTTTTTAAAAAAACAAGTACTGCTGCAATAGGAATCACAAAACCTGCAACTACTGTTATCCATAATAAAATACCTAAATGATTATAATTAGCTTGGACAATAATTTCCCCAGCTGGATTTTTAATTTCTCGACTGATAATCCAAATTTGATTAAGCAATTTACTGATTAGATTACCCGCCATAAGCGCCAAATTCATGAGCGAAGCCATCAAAGCAAACCAGGTTGCTGCATTACCACGAGGAGCATAAATAGCAATCAGTGTAAGCATGGGGATCATACTTAATTGAGCAAAAGGTGAACCTACTGCGGTATCGATTATTGCAATCGTTTGAGCCCCAAAACCAAAAATTGTTTGCGTCCAATGATGTAAACCATAATACATACCTAATACAGGTAAACTTAAAACAGTTCCTATGATTGTTAATGTAATGAAAATCCAACCTATTGGCTTTTGCGTAATATATTTAGCAAACGCCCACATTCCCACAATGGTTAAGCCGGCACTAATTTGCGCTAAAGTACCAAAAAAAACTTTATTAAACCCTAAGACATCAATTTCCCACCATTGTAAACCTGGACCAACAGCTGGCATGGCTCGATAAATAAAAATAACGATCGCCGCACAAATAATTTGTTTTTTAATAGGCTTAGCAACGTCTTTAATCACTAAATTTAAAAAATAAATTACAACGATTAAACTTACTAAAAAGATAATTTCCTGATTAAACGGGATAGCCAACCAACTAGTTAGTATAATAAACCATGCATAAAGTATTCCTCCCCCTAATATTTTCCAATTAACTGGTTTTAAAACGGGTACCTCTAAATTTACTAATAAACAACTGCTAACACTGATGAAGGGAATAATTAACGTTAACAAAAAAATAGTTTGATATGAAACGACTTCAGCTAACCAACCTCCTAAACCTGCTACTAAAAACATCGCTATACTTAAAGCAAGTCGACCTAGTAATTGTACCATGGCTAATTCATGCTTAATTGCTTCTTCTGTTTGCCCAGTACGGACCACTACTTCAACTGACATGGCATCAGCTACCACATCTTGTAATACTAAACCAATCACTATTAATAGATTGGCTGTTAAATAAAGGGTTAAAGATGAGCCTAATTGAAATACCCACTGCCACTTTCCTGCAAGACCCGCTAATAACAGGCCCCCTATTACCATAAAACCACCGGCAATAAAAATATAGGCTCGTCGAATTGAGCCAAAAATAGGAATAGAATCAACTAATTGGCCAAACACCATTTTGACCGTCCAAGGTAAAGTTAACCATACAGCTATCATCATTAAGGTAGCCGCTGAAAAATTTAATTGCTCTTTAACAAAAAAACTTTCTGCAATGCCTGAAAAACTCGCCGCCCCATAAGCAAAATAGAGCATTAAAAGAGGTAAATATCTTAAGCGAAATGATTTAATAGGTGTTAACAGCAATTCATTAATCATTATTAAATCATCCTGATGAAATGATTAAAGCATGTATTATAGCAAGTCTTGACAGCTATGATAAACTATCTACAGTGTAATTACCAAATGGACAAATTATGGATTTAACTTCTTTAAAACTTATTGCTGCAGTTGCTATATTTTTTATTGCTGCTGTCGCTGGCTGGTTTCCGTTTCGAAAAAAAGCACTTAGCTTAGCTAAATTTGACTTTCCTCGCGGTGAAGCACTGGCTTGTGGAATATTTTTAGGAGCTGCTCTTATTCATATGCTGAGTAATGCTAATTATAATTTTTCCCAATTAGGTATTCATTACCCGCTTGCTTTTTTATTATGCGGCGTTAGCTTTTTATTGTTATTACTTTTAGAACATTTAAGCAGTGAAATTAGTGAGCATGAAGGTAAAAATACTGCCTCCGTTGCCTTATTAGCTGTCATTATGTTAGCCATTCACTCTCTGTTTGAAGGAGCAGCTTTAGGTTTAAGTGGTAGTTTAAGTACTGCTGTTTTAATTTTAATTGCTATTTTAGCGCATAAATGGGCCGCAAGTTTTTCGCTCGCTGTTCAAATTAATAAAAGTGATGTAAGTTTTAAATTAGGTATAGTGGCTTTTGCCATCTTTACAGTTATGACACCCATAGGTATTTTACTCGGTAATTCTATTGTTAATTTTTCAGGACAATCGTTTATTGAACCAATCTTTACAGCTATAGCTGCTGGTACATTTCTTTATATTGGTACTCTACACGGCTTAAAGCGCTCAGTAATGATTGAGCGCTGTTGTAACTTACGTGACTTTAGCTTTGTCATCATAGGCTTTGGACTCATGGCTCTGGTCGCGCTATGGACTTGATTACTAGCTTCTAAGCTCACGAGCACCCCCCATCCCCTCAGAAATTTCTTCAGGCATTCCTGCTGCTACTGGTGCAGGCTGCGGCTGAACTAAAGGAGAGACTCTTCTTCCAGCAGCTGAAAATCTTCTTAAAAGACTTGCTAAGGGACCTGGCATAGGGCCCCCTTTCGGTGACAGAGAGGTTATAGAACCCTCACCCGATGAGACAGCGCTTCCTGGTCTATCACCAGAAGCTGGTTCTGCTGATTCTTCTGCTACAGCTGGTGGTACTTTTGCACTTGTAAAACCAGCGGCATCTTCCTCTCCACTAGCTAAAGTCGTACTTAACTCACCACTAACACTCATCGTTCCACTAAATAAAGTAAAAAGATTAGCAGGTCGTTCTACCAATTGTCGAACAGCAAGCTCCGTAACGCGCTCAGGTTGTCCTTGAGTTCCTCTACTACCTAAAGACTCTAAGCTACCACCATCACGGCTACTACCTGCTGCTGTAGCAGGCGTAGAATCAACCCCGGCAGGAGTTACTCCATCAGGTACTGCTCCAGGTAATAATCCTGCTGCTAATAAAGCAGCTTCTTCACCACCTCCTTCGCCTGCACTTCCCCCACTCTCACTTAAAGTTGTACTTGAAATTCCGCGTCTTCGTCTACTAGCTCTACTTTCTCTTTCATCCTCACTTAAATGCGGCTCACCGCCTGCTTCTGCTAAAGCCTGCATGGTTTGTCCCGTTGTTTGCAATCGTAGCTTAGCGGGAGGAGAAACGAGAGCAATTACTCTATCTGGAGAAGGTGTTGCTGCAACAACAGGCTCTCTTTCTCTTCTATCTTCTGCTAAAGGAATTGGTGCTCTAAATCGACTACCGCCAGCTCCGGCTCCCGCAGTAGCAGCTGCTGCTATTGCAGAAGCGGGTGTAACACTTCTGCTTCTTCTAGAACCAACAGGTGAAGCAAGCGCACTAGGAGAATGACTAACTGCTGCACCAGGGTTACCTACTTGAAATCTCCCTGGCGTAGCGCCTAAAAAACGAGCCGGCCAATCTGGATCTCTGCCGCTATCTGTTCTTGGCATACTCTCTGGACTTACACCTTGTGGTGCAACAATACTGGGAAGTGGCAAGGTAGAAGGTAAAACAACCCCTAAGAATCTTAAACAAATAGCAGCCCAAGAATCAACTTTACCATCAAAATCAATTCTCTCTTGTGCTGCACTAGCGAGCTTGCTTTTTTCTTTTTGTGACATCAATAAGCCGCGCAACATGGCTTTTTTAATAGAAACAATGTGCGCTCTAATTTCTGGTGAACTGACATCAACTGGGATAACAAAATCACCAATACGTTTAAAAGCTCCAGCCCCTTTACTTAAAATAACACAACCATCCTGTTTACCTGCTGGTTTACCGCGCATTGCTAAAAGAGCTTCCATACACATAAGGTTACAACCATCGACAGGGTCTACAGGTACTAATATAACCTCGGATCCTTGGAAAAGTGTTCTTATTCCATCTAAATCTACTGTTTTTGGATAAAAAAATATCCTACTATCTCCAAATCTTCTTTTTATTTGTGCCACATAATAATCTAATAATAATCGTAACACATGATAAGCTAGTACGTTTTCACGAGATGGTGCAATTTGTAACACCAACACCACTGATTCAATCGCTTTAATCTTAGCTCTTAGTTTATCAACTTTAGGACTTGTTGGATCATCCCTTAACAGAACATTTAATTTTGTTCGATACTGCTCTTCAGATTCCAGCAACTCAACATAAGCGAGTAATAATAAATCTAATCCTTTGGTATAATCTGCTCGACCACTTGCAAAAATTATTTTGGTTGCTGGATCTTCAACAGAACGTTCAACCTCTGAGCTTCCTCTATCTTCTTCTTCTCTGCTAACTGCAGCGCCTGCAGCAGCCGCAGCACCAGAAATTGCTCCAGTTGCAGCAGCTTGGGTTACTTGTGTTTCTCTTAAAGCACGTTGACGACTAGCTCTTGCTCTAGTTAATAAACTTATACACTCCGCACTATGACCAGGTTTTTCGATACTGGGATCAACGCCAATTAAAGCATGCTGAACAGAAACAACTCTACCAGTTTCTGGGTTAACAATAGCATTCTCTCTAACCTCCCAACCTAATACTGTTTGTACAGTTGCCAAGAAATTTTCTCTATATTCCTCAATATGAAAACGAATTTCATCCGCTTGAAGCCAAGCGTGCAATAAATCCACATGATGCGCCATGCGCTGGAAAATTTCTGGTTGAGGAAAAGGAATATGATGAAAATAAGCGATTTTTACATCAGGATGTATGGCTTTTATACCTTGAGCCACCGTTAACATTTGATAGTCATTGACCCAGACTACAGGCTCTAAGCCCTTTGCTATCGCTTCTGCTATCTGGCAATTAGCCTGCTGTGCAAAGGCTTGATTGACTCTTAAATAAGCTTCCCAAGCTTCTTCAAAAGTAAATTTACTCTCTGCACTTGCCATATACAGTTTTTCTATTTCAAACAAAAGCACGGGATTAGTTAATATCCGATCTAAGATTTGAATTTCTACCTCTGCAAGTTCTGCTATACCATTTCTATGGCAACGCATTAAAATACTATACGCTAGATCAATAGGCGGGTTTTCTATTAATGCAATTAAACATGCCTCTTCTCCGGGTAATAAGGTTCCCCTTTCTTTTTTCTTTGTTAACACAGCCATTTGCTCAGAAGTAGGTGCTTCGCTCAGCTCTCTTTTCGGAACTCCATGCATAATAGGCCAAAGAGCCCCGTTTGCAAAAAACTCATAATGCCCTTCTTGAGCTCTAGACGGTAAAGGTACTGGAATACTGTGAATCTTAGCTGTACTCATTACTCTACCAGCATCAGCAAGCAGTGCTTGACTTTCTGCTGTCGCTGGATCTTTATCTCCTAATAAATCACAGCCTACCCAACCAATCCAGTCAAACGCATTATCAATAGCACCGACTGCTGCTGCTAAGCCACCAGCAGCATGATCTGGAACATAAACAGGCATTCTAGTATTGGCTAAAATTATTTTTTTAAGTTCTCGAATTTGTTCCGTAGTTAAACGCACATCAGGGTTAGAAGCTGCTGCTTCTAAAGCGGCCATTAATTTATTATTATTAGCAATTAATGCCTCATTCAATGCAAGATAACGTTCATAAAAAGGATCTTTTTTGCCAATAATTTTTTTAGCAGTAACACTTTCAAAAAGAGAGGCAAAATCTACAGTAAGCTGATTTCTTGTTTCATCTTCATATAAATCTTGTAAAAATTTGTATTGCGTATCATCTAAACCTAAGTCTACTTGTAAATTTAAGCCTTTGTTTTCATATCTACGCTTAATTTCTCTTAAAGATAATGGTCCTGTTAATTGGGTTAAACTCGTTGCCCGATTGGAAACAATAATTAAGCGTTTAAATGGTGTTAAAATTATATCTTCAATTAATCGTAATTGTTCTTCTGTACAACCCTCTACTCTGGTCATTAAAGTTTTAAAATCATCTCTGATTGCTTGACATGCTCTTGCATCATCTGCAGGAAATTCTTCTCCATACTTAGCAACCATAGCATTATAATCTGCTAATAAAATGTCAATTTGCGAAGGTAGTATACCAGGTATTAGAATAGTTAATCTTTCTGTTAATTCTAATGAAGTTAACGGTTTTGACATAAAGGATCTCTCTTCTGCTTCTTATTTCGTGCTCTGATACTACTAGAGCAAAAGTTAAAAACAAGCCGTTATCCAAAAAATAAATTGCTCATGCACAAAAAATTAACATCCTTTTTATTCAACTTTCATTGTCTTGATCGATAAATCATCATCCACTAATAGCATTTGATTAATAGGAACTTCTTGCCAATCTGCCTGATGACTATCCAATTTTTCTGAAACTACTAACACTGCACCATGCTCTGATTTTGTTTTGGGCATATGACAAATACCATCTTGAATGCACAAACTGTCGCCTGCAGAATAATAAAGTGTTGAAGCACCTTCTTTAAGATCAGAAGTATAACGCGCTGCTAATAAACTACGGCCATCACTAATAACATAATTAATGTAAGCTGTTTCCTTTACCTCGTATTTTTCCCGTAATTTATTTATTTGATGTAAAGTCATGATAAATATTTTAGCAAATTCTTCGATATGATAGTGAACTTTTTGTTTAAAAAAATTTTCTAAGAATAATCCTGCAAAATGCTCAGAGTCCGTTTGCCCTTTTACCCAATCATAAATGGGATCAGACATGAGATGACGTATATGTCTCTTGAGTATGGAAAACCCACCAATAGTTCCATTATGCATAAATAGAAATCTTTGATAATGAAAGGGGTGACAGTTAAATTGGCTAACCCCACCTTGGCTAGCAGCTCGAACGTGTGCCAAAAAACAGCTTGAATAAATCTTAGGCGATATATAGAGCAAATTTTGATCATTCCAGGCTGGCAACACCGAGGTAAACAAAGCAGGATCGGAGCTAATTTCTGGATTGTACCAACCTACCCCAAAACCATCGCCATTAGTTGGATCTTTATCTGCCATTTCCCTAGCATGCATGCTTTGTCTAATTAAGGAGTTTTTGGGTTGAAATAATACTTCAGCCAAAATAATAGGTTTACCAATATAAGCAGTAAAACGACACATCTTACAACTCCTTTTTCTTTAAATAAGGTATAGCATGTTTTTCATAATATTGTTGGTGATAAGCTTCAGCAGGATAAAAAATAGTTGCCGGGACAATATCAGTTACTAAAAGCTTTAACAATTTATCTTTAGCTTCTAATTGTCGCTTTAATTGGAGGGCTATTTCTTTTTGTTGCTCATCATGATAAAAAACAGCTGAACGATACTGATAATCATGATTAATTCCTTGACGATTTTGATCAGTTGCATCATGACTTTGCCAAAAAAATTTTAAAAGCCGATCATAGGAAATTATCTCCGGATCAAAAATAATTTCTATGGCTTCTGCATGACCAGTCGTATGGCTACAAACCTGCTCGTAGGTAGGATTTGAACTACGACCTCCTGTGTAACCTACTTGGGTGCTTAATATCCCTGGCATATGCTGAAAAATTTGTTCTATTCCCCAAAAACATCCGGCAGCAAAAGTCGCTTTAGCCATATCCACCCCTTAGCTTAATAATTATTACCTTAATAACAAATCAAATAAAAGTAAATAGCTTGCAAGTTTTTAGCATTTCATAAAAAATAATGTATGCTAACAAATATTAAGATTACACAGATAAAAACTGCTGAAACCTATCCCATTCGGCAAGTAATTTTACGTCCTGGCAGATCTTTATCAACCTGTTATTTTGCTGGCGATGAAGAGAAATATACTTTTCACTTTGGTGCTTTTGACTCTCAAATACTAGTGGGCATTTGTTCAATTTATAAAAAAGCGCCGCTCTCACAAACAGGTTCTCAATATTGGCAAATTCGTGGTATGGCAGTTTTGTCTCATTATCAAGGGAAAAATGTCGGCACCAAATTATTAAACCATGCTATGCAGTTTATCATTACTGCTTATGAAAAAAAGCCAGCTTTTTGGTGTAATGCTCGCATAGCTGCAGTCAATCTTTATCTTAGAAGCGGTTTTCAAATTATTGATGAACAGTTTGAAATTCCTGACGTAGGACCCCATTATCTCATGATTAAAACTAACCTTTCTCCTCCTGATGCATTGCTTCCCGAATAAATCTTATTAACTCCTTGTGCATTCGTTTATTTGATTTTTCTTCAGGTTCTTTTTTAGCTGCTTGAATTAAATGCCGTAAATACTGTACATCCACCTGTTTAAAAATAGCAACAAATTCAGTTAAAGCTGTTTTACCTTCTATTAACAATCTGTTTCGCCATTGTTCTGCCTGATGTTGTTTGGCAATAACTTCCGGACCTATCTGCTCAACTCGCTTTATAGCTTCTTTAATAGGTTCCACGTCTACAACTCTCATTAAACGGCCGATATATTGTAACTGCCTACGTTTCGCCAAATGGCTGGTAAATTTTTTAGCATCATAAATAGCTTCCAATAGCTTAGTTGGCAAATTTAGCTCTTTTAACTGCTTATCATTATAAGTTACTAATTTTTCACCAAGGGCCTGTAACTCATGCATGGCGCGTTTTACTTGTGATTTACTAACCGACCCATCTTCAAATTCGTCAAACTCAGTTGACATAAGGAGACTCCACTTAGAAAATAGCTAGGGTATGATTGAAAGTATACAGGATATTTATCATGGTTGAAGCAAGTAATTTAGTCGATGCAGTAAATCTCAGTCAAAAAAGATGTCCGCACCCTATTATGGTTGATTTAAAATATGCGACAACAGATAACTTTATAGGAAAACCTTTGCCTGGCTATGATGCTAATGTTACCAACCTTTGTATCATGACCCCCTTAGCCGCTGCAGCCTTATGTGAAATCCAAACTTACGTCAATCAACAACAATTAAGTTTACTGGTTTTTGACGCTTACCGGCCTTTGCGCACTGTACAGTATTTTACTGAATGGTTTGAAAATCCAATCTTGACTGAAACAGAGCTGATCCGAAAAAAATTACACTATCCCCATTTACAAAAAACAGATTTACCTCGTTTAGGTTACATAGCTATCCATGTTTCAAGACATTGTTTTGGTTTTGCCGTCGATTTAACTTTAGTAAATTTAAAAAACTATAAAGAACTTAACATGGGTACTTTTTTTGATTATTTTGATTCTCAATCTAGCGCCCAAGCTACCAGTGCAGAGATTGGTCAAGAGGCTTTTGAAAATCGACAGTTTTTAGCAAAAATTATGCAACAATTTGGCTTTTTACCTTATGAAGAAGAGTTTTGGCACTACGATTATAAAATACGTGAAGCATCAAAACCATTTGACAAGGTAATAGACAATAACCTGAAAGAAAAACTCTATCAATGCAGCATTATTTATTAAAAGCACTTACGCTTGCAAAATTAAAGAGAGGTTTTTGCTCTCCTAACCCTGCTGTTGGAGCAGTGGTGGTCCGTGATAATGAAATTATTGCAGAAGGATTCCATCAAGGGCCTGGTACTCATCACGCTGAAGTTGATGCGCTTTGTAAATTAACACCAGAGCAAACTCAAAGTGCAACTTTGTATGTTACCTTAGAACCTTGCTGCATTTATGGTCGGACTCCTCCCTGTACAGATTTAATTATTAAAAGCCAGCTTGCCAAGGTAGTTTATGCTTTTAAAGACCCAAATCCCCGTGTATCGGGTCAAGGTGCTCAGATACTTAATCAAGCCAATATTTTATGTGAGCACCATCCTTTAACAGAGATAAATAATTTTTATCAAAGTTATGCTTACTGGTGGCAACATAAAAAACCCTGGGTCAGTATAAAGCTCGCGCTCAGTAAGGATCAGAAAATAGCTGGTGTCAAAAGTCAATTTATTAAAATTACTGGTCCAGAAGCCGATCACTATACTCATAAAGAACGCTTGCATTGTGATGCGATTTTAACTACCGTAAAAACTATTCTGCATGACAATCCCCAGCTGAATGCAAGAATTAACAATACTATTTATTCAAAACCACTCTATATAATTGATCGACTCTTACAATTACCCGAGTCAGCTCAAGTTCACCTAACCGCAAAAAATATTACTCTATTCCATCAAGCCCACGTCGATAAAATAAAATTAACTACTTTACAACAACGAGGGATACGCTGCCATGCTATCGAAACCTCAAACAATTTATTAGATTTAGCTGCCATTATTTCTCAAATGGGCGACAATGGCATTCACGATCTCTGGGTAGAAGTTGGCTCACATGTTTTTAATAGCTTTCTTAAAGCAAAATTAGCCAATCGGGTACTAATTTATCAATCGGATAATGCGCTGGGTCCAACCGCTTATCCTGCTAACATCACCAAAGAGTTATTCAAAGACTTTAAAAGTGAAACTTGCTTTAAATTAGTCACTGATAGTTTAACTATCTACTTAAGACATTAGAGTTTCTTTTATTTTTGCATTACAATAACCAAAAAGGAATAGGAATATGTCCAAAAAGACCCTAGTTATTACAGGCGGCTCTCAAGGTATCGGCCAAGCCACTGCCTTACTCTTTGCAAAAAATGATTATCAGGTATTTAATTTAGACCTAATTAATTCAAATTCTATTAATAAAAATATTATTAATTTATCTTGTGATATTACTGATCCGCAACAAATAGAATCTGCAATGAAAGAAATAACGAATTGCACCCCAATTATTCATGCCTTGGTTTGCAGTGCAGGTATTCACTTTTCTGCTAATATTGAAAATACCTCTTTAGCTGATTTTAAGCGCGTGTTAGAAACCAACTTTTGTGGCTGTTTCTATACTTTAAAATATGTGTTACCACTGATGCGACAAACTAAACAGGGCAGTATCGTTTTAGTAAGCTCTGAACAAGCATTGGTTGGGAAAAAAAATTCCGCTGTTTATGGAGCTACCAAAGCTGCTATTGCCCAGCTAACTAAAGGCACAGCACTGGATTATGCGCCATTTAATATAAGAGTCAATGCAGTGTGTCCAGGTACTATCGATACCCCACTTTATCAAAAAGCTATTAATAATTACTCAAAAAAAACCGGGGTCCCCTTACAAGAAATTGAAAGGGAAGAAGCAAACGAACAACCCATAGGTAGAGTAGGGAAACCAGAAGAAGTTGCCGAATTAATTTATTTTCTTTCTAGCGATAAAGCAAATTATATTACCGGCAGCTTGCAAGTTATTGATGGCGGCTACACGACAAAATAATTAATCTCGATAATCTACTTTAGATCGACCTTCAATTCGCTTTACCAAAGTTAAAAACTCTAGCTTTGGCGATAAAATAGAATCAAACTGAGCTTTAATTTTTTTACAAACCAGCTCTGGAATTTCTTCTAGTTCTTTATTTGCCGACAACGTTTTAATTTGCATTTTGCAAACTCGCTCTAAATAATACATTCTATATAAGGCTTCCTCAACCGACTTACCCGTAGTTAATAAGCCATGATTGCGTAAAATCATGACTTTCTTATTCCCTAAGGAACCAGCAATTTCTTCACCTTCGTTTTCTAATGCTAAACCATTTAATTCATGATAAGCCACATCACCATAAAATCGTAACACATGCTGATTAGTATAAAGTAATCCACATTTTAATGAAGCGACGGCGGTACCATAGATACTATGGGTATGCATGGCACTCATAATACTAGAATCTTTTTTATAAATTGAAGCATGAATATTTGTTGCTTGCGGCATTACTCGATAACCATTATCACCAATTACATTACCCTCTAAATCGGTTTTAATTAACTTTGAAGCTGACACTTCTTCAAAACAAATGTTAAGTGGCGTAATTAACAAATGATCCGTATCAGGTATACGGGCACTTAAATGGGTTGCTAATAGATCATCGATACCTTGATAATGAATAATATGATGGGCAGCGGCGAGTTTTTCTCGAAGTGTACGTTCAAGTTCCATATCTATTCCTAAAATTTTGAGCTGAATATTTTATAACCACAATAAGGTGTGGTTTAATTTTATAACAAATTTAATTTATTTGATAGAATTTTTATTCTTTCGTTTAACAATCTGCAACCAATCTCTGCGAGAATGATTTTCATTCACAATGCTTTTAATAGTTCATTTTTATCAGTCCAATTTAATTAAGAAAACAAACTACTAGCATCCAACCTTGTCAGATAACCGATTAAGTTAAACAAAGATAATTATTAAATTGCTATTTAACAATTATGTTATCCATAAAATCATTAACCAACATATTGAATAAGTGATTCTTGTTTTGACACAATTGGATAATATCTTCTGCTTGAGGACTTTTAAAATATGCCTTCACGTTATTCATAAATTTCTGTTGTAACAAAGGAATACCTTCAGAACGCCGACGCTTATGACCAAGAGGATATTCAATTTCTACTTTTTCAGTACAACTACCATCTTTAAAAAAGATTTGTACAGCATTGGCAATAGAGCGTTTATCAGGATTTAAATAATCTTCAGAATATTGTTTATCCTCTTTAACTTGCATTAGGCTACGCAACTGATCAATACGACCATCCTTAGCTCTTTCTTCTTCATAATCATCAGCTGTCAAATTACCAAACAATAAACCAATCGCTATCATATATTGTAAGCAATGATCTCTATCAGCTGGATTATTTAATTGTCCGGCTTTACTAATAATACGTATTGCTGATTCGTGAGTAGTTAATTCAATGCGCTCAATGTCAGCCAGCCTCTTTATAACAACGGGATGAAGCTTAACTGCACACTCAACTGCAGTTTGTGCATGAAATTCTGCAGGAAATGCTATTTTAAATAAAACGTTTTCCATTACATATGAACCATAAGGCCTTGGTATCTGCAATGATTTTCCTTTGAAGAGCACCTCTTGAAAACCCCAGATTTTGGCCGTAATAGCACTAGGGTATCCTTGTTCCCCCTGTAAAGTTAATAATGCTAAGCGCACTGCCCTACTTGTTGCATCACCCGCAGCCCAAGATTTACGAGAACCAGTATTCGGGGCATGACGATAAGTTCTAAGACTTTGACCATCTAGCCAAGCTTGAGATAAAGCATTAATAATCTGCTCTTTATTACCGCCTAACATAGCTGTCGCCACAGCAGTTGAAGCAATTTTTACTAACAATACATGATCTAACCCAACTCGATTAAACCTATTTTCTAAAGCTAAAACCCCTTGAATTTCATGTGCCTTAATCATGGCTATTAACAGATCTTTTACTGTAAAACTTTTTTGTAACTGACGGTTACAATAATCTGCTACTGCTAAAATAGCGCCCAAATTATCAGAAGGATGCCCCCACTCTGCCGCCAACCAAGTATCATTAAAATCTAACCAGCGTATCATGGTACCAATATTAAATGCGGCTAACACAGGATCTAGCTCAAAAGAGGTCCCTGGTACTCGTGCACCTTGAGGCACAACAGTTCCTGCAACAATAGGTCCTAACAATTTACTACAAGCAGGATAAGTTAAGGCTAGAAAACCACAACTTAAAGTATCTAATAGACAGTAATATGCTGTTTCTAAAGCAAGCTCACTTTTGACTGAATAGTTCAAGGCATATTCTGCTATGTCCACTAAAATTTTATCTGGTTGTGGACGAATATTTTTTTCAACACTATTTAGCATTCTTTTCTCTCTTATTAATTATTGTCTTTGCTCTATCGCTACAAATTCTTTGGGTGTAGGCCCAATATATTCAGAAGTTGGGCGAATGAGCTTATTATTAGCGCGCTGCTCAATAATATGCGCTGACCAGCCTGCAACTCTAGCCATGACAAAAAGCGGCGTAAACATTTCGGTAGGAATATGACAAAAGTGATAAACTGAAGCACTATAAAAATCTAAATTAGGAAATAATTTCTTTTCCTCCCACATGATTTCTTCAACAGCTAAAGAAATAGAAAACAAGCTTTTATCATGAGTATAATCTGCCAGTTTTTCAGACCACTGCTTGATAATGATTGAACGGGGATCAGAAAGTCTATATACCCTGTGACCAAAACCCATAATCAATTCTTTCTTTGCTAGCATTTGTCTAACACCTTCTTTGGCAGCCATGGGTGTGTCAAACTTTTTAATAAGCCGCATAGCAAATTCATTAGCCCCACCATGTAAAGACCCCTTTAAAGTACCTATCGCAGAAACAATTGCTGAATAAAAATCAGATAAGGTAGAAGCTGTCACTCGTGCAGCAAAAGTAGAGGCATTAAATTCATGTTCTGCATAAAGAATTAATGAAGTATTAATACAATTAACATAAATTGACTCCGCAGGCTTTTCATATAACAACTGCAGAAAATAGGCAGCAATACTATCAGCCCTCACCATTGGCTCAATACGCTTACCAGTTTTATGAAAATGATACCAATACAATAAGATTGTAGGCAAACATGCCAGAAGTCGTTCAGCAATTTTAATTTGGCCATACTCTTTGGTTTCAGGCTCTAAGGTCCCCAACATAGAACAGCCGGTACGCAAAACATCCATAAAATTAGCGTTCGCTGGAATATCTTCTAATACTTTTTTTAAAACAACTGGTAGTTCACGCAAAACAATAAGTCTCAGCTTAAATTCAGTTAGCTCTCTTATTGTTGGTAAATGGCCATGAATTAATAAGTAAGCAACCTCTTCAAAACTACATTGAGAGGCTAAATCTTCTATGGCATAACCTCGGTAAGTCAGACCAATACCCTCTTGTCCTACTGTACTAATAGCAGATTGGCCTGCCACAACCTCTGCTAATCCTCCTATTTTTTTATCTTTCATTGTTTCGGCCCTAATAAATTAAACTGTTACCGGCATAACATAGAGTAAAATCGCAAAAAAATGTAATAGGCTTCCTGTTAATACAAATAAGTGCCAAACGGTATGAAAAAAAGGAATTCTTTCTAATACAAAGAAAATAACGCCAAAGGTATAAGCAAGTCCACCTGCTAACAACAACATACAGCCTGCAAAGGGTAAATGATGATAAAGTTGCACTACAACTGTTGCTGCAATCCAACCCATGGCTAAATATAAGAGTGTTGAAAGCATTTCAAAACGATTAACTAAAAATATTTTTAAAATAATACCTATTAAAGCAATTCCCCAGACAATACCAAACAAAGTCCAACCCAAAGAACCATGCAAGGTTATTAAGCAAAAAGGGGTATAGGTTCCTGCTATTAATAAAAAAATACTTGAATGGTCAACAATTTTAAAAACCTGTTTGACCGGAGGATAAAGTATTGCATGATAAAGCGTAGAAGAAATATAGGCTAAAATTAAACTACTACCAAAAATTGTACCACTTACTACACCAATAGTAGAATGATGTTTAGCTGCATCAACAATCATTAATATAAGCGCGACTATACCAATGAGAATTCCTATGCCATGGGTTATACTATTTGCTATTTCTTCATGTAAGTTCCAGCGGTGTAAATAGCTATTACTATATTGTCTAGGCCGTTTTTCTTTGGGTAAAAGCCGCCATTGTCTTTTAATTTGCAAAGTTTCAATTCTACGCTCGATTTTATTAACCTGCCGCCTAGCAAATTTTATGTGCTTTTTATGTTGTTTAACTTCTTTGCTCATTAAATTTCTACTTCAAAATTTTTAATAAACTGTACAGATTTTTTTATTGAATAGCCAGAAAAAATACAACTATTAACTGGTTTAAACTTTACCAACTTACACCTACATATCATAATAAATTTTCGAAACCAAACAAGCTCTCTGTTATATAATTCTAGTTTCTAGTCTGCTGTTTCTAGATTATACTTACTACCATGAGTGACAAATCATTAGCGTATTTAAATGCGATGGGTATTGATGTCTGGCAAGTACGTGACAAAGCAAAAGAACCCAAAACAACTATTGAAGTACCACTGGAAGATTTTTCTAAAATTCCAGTTGATCAATTAGATTGGGAATCTTTGCGACAAAGAATCTCTGGCTGTACACTGTGTAATTTGCATCAATCTCGAACCCAAACTGTTTTTGGAATCGGTAATCCGCAAGCAGATTTAATGTTTATTGGCGAAGCACCCGGTGCTAATGAAGACCTACAGGGAGAACCTTTTGTTGGAAGAGCAGGGCAACTACTCAACTCAATGCTAGAAGCAATTGATTTAAATAGAAGTGATATTTTTATCGCCAATATATTAAAATGCCGACCACCAGAAAACCGTGATCCACTTCCTGAAGAAGTTGCTACCTGCACCCCTTATCTATTACGACAAATTGAACATATTAAGCCAAAACTTATAGTAGCTTTAGGACGTATCGCAGCTCAATTTTTATTAAATACCACTGTCACGTTAGGTAAATTGCGTGAACAAACTCACCATTATCACGGCATCCCTTTAATTACTACTTATCACCCAGCCTACTTATTAAGATCACCAACTCAAAAAGCTAAAGCCTGGGAAGATTTAGTTAAAATAAAACGGGCTATAAATTAAAAATTCTCGACACGATCAAATTGCATAGGTAATACTACCAGTTGCTCCCCTATGGCATGCAAACGACGTTGTAATACTAAAGGAGTTTCGTTATGCAAGATTCTATTAAACAAAGTATCCTCATCAAATGTTAATCTGCTAGCAAAAAAGATATGCCGTGGATATTTATCTTTTATTTTTTCTGCTAGTTCAACCAGTTTTTCTATTACATCTGGTCCATAGGCCGTATATGCCTCTGTTGCAAGCCCATGCTGATGACAAAACTCTACAAAATAATCTAAGTTCTTTTCAACCGCAACCTGCATCTCGTTCAGCGCTCGCACACCACTAAAGCTTTCAATATCCACTTCTCCAACACTTAAAAAAACATAGTTTTTAAAGAAATCCGGAAACATTTTTTGAATAGATAATAAAGCGTGCATCCCTACACAACGGTCCTCATTTAAAAACAATATAGCCGTCTGTTGGTTAATATCAAAAACCGGAGCTGCTAGCGTTTTCTTATCCAAAGGAGGTGCTAGTAATAAATCATACTGTCTTAATCGTTTGTTGATATAACCATAATGACTATGTATTACAAAACATAATCCTATAACCAAGCCAGTAATAAGAATAGTTACCCAGCCTCCTGAAGTAAATTTTACTAAGATAGTAACTAGTAATATGCTTGCGGTAACAATAAAACCTAATAAAGAAAAGCCTAACCGCCACGGCCAATTTTTTGAGACTTTTGATCGATGCTTAAACCAATAAACACTTAAGCCTAATAAAGTTAGAGTAAAAGTTATAAATACATTAATACTATATAAAACCACTAACCAACTTACCTTTCCTTCGCTGACAAATAAAATAATTAACGCTGCCAAACCATATAGCAATATCCCATTTTTAGTAACTAAACGATTAGATAGATGAGTAAAACGATGAGGCAACCAATTATCGACTGCCATATTAGCAAGGACTTGGGGACCTGCTAAAAACCCTGTATTAGCAGCAACCAATAATATCCCTGCTTCAAAGCATAAAGTAACCACTAAACCAACATGTCCAATTAGAGAGAAGCCTAAAATATTTTGAAAAGCAATAGCATTTAAAGTTTTATCTCCTACCGGCACAACATTATAAAATAAATATAATAAGGTAATACCCCCCGCCATAAAACTTAATGAAATTGCCATATAAAGCATGGTCACTTTACCAGTACGAACCCTTGGTTCAGCTAAGCGGTTTACATTATTGGAAACAGCCTCAAGACCTGTATAAGTTCCGCTTCCTAATGAATAAGAGTGTAACAAAAAAGCTAATACTGCAAAAATTCCTACTGATGTAATAAGCCCGTGTGTATCTTGTACTGCATGCACTGTAATATCTGTGATACCAACCCCATGTTGAAATATTCCATAGGTAATTAATATTATATGAGTCAATAAAAATCCCAAAAATATTGGTAATAAAACTTGAATAGACTCTTTCATACCTCGTAAATTTAAAATTACTAAAACCGCTATGCAAAACGCCTCCACCATTACCCGAAAGTGAGCCCAGTTCGCAGGCAGAAAACTAAACAATGCATCGGTCCCACTCGCAGTAGAAAGTGCTATCGTCAAAATATAATCTACAATTAATGCACAGCCTGAAACCAAGCCTGCTTGTTTTCCTAATAATTGCGTAGCAACCTTATAACCACCGCCACCTGAAGGAAATAATTCAACGACCTGGTTATAACCTAAGGCAATAATAAAGACGGTAATTACTGTGGCAATTGCAACAAAGATCGCTAGTTGAGGATGTCCATTTAAAGCACGAAATGCTTCTTCAGGCCCATAACAAGAAGAAGATAATCCATCTGCGCCTAAACCAATCCAAGCAAAAAAGGAAATCAAAGCAAGGCTTTGAAAAAGTTTAGGCTGAAAGGGATTAAGTGCTTTACCAAAGATCAGTTGTTTTATATTAATAGCCATTTAATTTTCCACCGATAGGCGTTATTGGTTGTTAGTATCCTACCGACTAACTATAAAGATCGCCATTTTAACACTTTTAATGACATCAGGAAAGCTTCACTCTATTCACAAAAACTATTACTTTATCAAAAGCTTAGCCTACAAAAGATCTATCAGCCAGGACCTTAATAAAATCTTAATTGCGCATAAAGCAAGCACAGCGATCAATACTACAAACAAAGTCCAATCATTCCATATATCCATCACCAATCCTAATGCCAATCCCATTGCTGGTGGATGTTCAAAATCTAATAAGGCCATTAACAACATCGTCGTACCTGCCGACAAGGCACTGGCCAAACAACGTGAACAAGTCAGTGATAATATTAAATCTTTGCTTAAATCAGGGCTCACAAAATGCCAGCCCATACCGCTAATAATTGCAATGATATAACTACCAAAAATTCTATGTGGCATCGCAACTGGTGAACTTGGCAAAGCAAAGACATTAAAAGCACTGGCTGCAATGGATGAGGCACCAATAGCACTTAAAACATCCATATGTTTAGTACTACCATAAATTAAGGTGAGCATTACCAAAAACATAAACACTACTATAAATAAGGTTTGAATAAAAAAACGTACCCAATATCTTTTAAAACTTGGATTGATCCAATGATATTTTTTTAACATAACCTTCCCTGCTATTGATTATTTAGTTCATTTATTACAGTTGGTATCGGCAGCAACGTAGAAGATGCTTTCTTATTATTCGTTACAAGATCTGGATTGCCTACACTTACTAATAAAAAAATTTCTGGATTAAGATATTGCTCTAAAACTTGTCGCACATGCTTGATCGAAACATCATTAATGTTTTGAGCATAAGTTGATAAATAATTTAATGGATAATGATATTTAACTAAAAATGTTAAGCTCGCCATCAACTCCCTATTACTAGCAAAACTAATATAAAAATTTCCGATTAAAAATTTTTTAGCTTGTTCTAGTTGTAACGAAGTTGGACCCTCGGTAATAAAATTAGCAAGTATCTTTTTAGTCAAAAGAACCGCTTGAGCTGCCGTATTATTTTTAGATTGTAAAACAATAATAAAAGGTTGTAAGCCAAAAACCGGCACCAATTCACTGCTAATATCATACGTAAGACTATGTTGCTCTCTAACACTTTCTGCCAATAAACTGGTTAAACCGGAACCACCAATTATTTGATTAGCTACTATTAAAGCAAAACTATCAGAACTTAAATTATCAACCGATAAATTACCTAACCACCAGTAAGTTTGATTAGCTGGAAAATGAATATTAATTAACTTACCTTGAGTCAGGGGCTTGGCTTTAATTGTTAAAGCTTGCCTTTCTCCCACAGGTAATCCTTTTATAACTTCCTCTGCTATAGTTTTAGCTTGAGTAGCACTAATATCCCCTACGATTAAAATACTAGCATTTCTCGCTGTGTAAAAATGTTGATAAAATTGCATGACTTGTTGTTTGGTTATAGCATTGATTGAATCTTCTATACCCAATACTGGGTGAGCATAAGGCGTATTGTTATAAAGTTGTTGATAAAAATTTTCTTTGGCAATAATATTGGGCTGTTGTTCTCGATCTTTAATCGCTACCAACTGCTGATTTTTTATCCTCGTAAAAGTTGACTCAGAGAAATTCAACTGGCTAACTACTATATTAAATAACGACAACGCTGAAGATAATTTAACAGGGTCTGTCAAAGTTAAAAGGTTTATACTCGCGGTAGATTTATCAACCTCTACATCAAACTGTGCGCCTATCTCATCAAAATTTTCAGCGATCGCTTGGGCAGTTAAATTACCAGCTCCTTCAGCAAAGAAGGCATTGGTTAAAGCAGCTAATCCAAAAGAAGCCCCATCATAGGCAGAGCCAGCATTAAATAATAATTTAATCTCAACCATGGGTACACTATTGCTTTGAATAAAATAAATAGGGGTTTGATCACTTGTTTCCCAATGTTCAATTGTAGGAATAGCAACAGCTTTAAAAGGTAGTCCAAAAAAAATCAATAGCAAAATTAAAATTTTTTTATTCATACTGGTTTTAGCTCCGCTATGGTCAACCGTTCAGGCACAAAATATTTTTTTGCCACCGCTTGCACTTCAGCGGGTGTCACTGCTTCAATGTTAGTGACAAAATTTTCTGCTGACCACCAAGGTAGTCCTAATACAGCTAAATAACCTACTTCCTTTGCCTGTTGAAATAAAGAATCTCTTTCATACACTCTATCGGCAGTGATTTGTGCTTTAATACGGTTTAATTCTTGAGCTGATAAAGGTTGTGTTTGTAATAAAGCAACTTGTTGTAGCATCGCGTGTTTTAAAGTTTTAAGCGATTGGTTCTCAGCAGGGATAGCAAAAAGCATAAATTCAGTAGGATATTTGGAAAAGATTTTGTAATCGCCTGCCACATCAGCTGCCATTGCTTTATTCCTTACTAGTTCTGTTTGTAACCTTGCACTTTCGCTTCCTACTAAAGCTGCTTGGGCAATATATAAAGCATAGGCTTGCCAAAGTTGTTTATTAAGATAAAAATTTGGTACATTATAACCAATAATTAAAAAAGGTAGTTTAGCAGCTCTTCGAAGAACAACTGCGCGCTTACCAAACTGCTCTTCACTGGTGGTATCAGCTGTTGGTCTAGCTGGCAAAGGTCTTGCGGGAATGGCATTAAAATATTTTTGTGCAAGCTGATAAACGGTTTTTGGATTCACATCACCCGCTACAACAATGATAGCATTATTAGGGACATACCAAGTTTTATACCAATTTTCTACAGCCGACAATTGTAGATTATTTAAATCATTCATCCAGCCAATCGCTGGATGTTGATAAGGACTAGCAATAAAAGCTAAAGCATTAAAATGAATTAATGTTACTGCTTGAGGATTATTATCAATTCTTAATTTCTTTTCTTCTTTAACAACCGCCAAAGCCTTTTGTAAGTTTGCTTGGGTTAAGATAAGATTTACCATACGATCTGATTCAACCTTAAAACTTAAGGCTAAATCAGCTACTGGTAAAATTTGATAATACAGCGTGTAATCTTGTGAGGTGATAGCATTTTGTTCACCGCCCTGCGCTCTGATTAAATTTTCAATCTGTCCTGCTGGAAAACGCTTTGTACCCGTAAACATAAGGTGTTCTAATACGTGCGAAATGCCAGTGATGCCAGCATACTCATTACTACTACCAACCTTATACCAAATTTGAAACACCGCAACAGGAGCACGCTTATTGACGCGCACTAATACTTGCAATCCATTCGATAATTCATAATGCTGAACTATAGGCTCTTTCCCTAAAGCCAATAAAGGAATAAACAAAATCCCCAGGAAGAAGATGCGCTTAGATAAAATCCATTTTATAATAGCTTGAAAAAAATGTTTAGATTTAATACAGTAGTCCTCTTTTAACACTTATAGTAAATATATCATTAGCTATTGATTAGAAAAAGGAAATCCCATGGTTTTTAGTCTTAAAAAACAAACACAGCAACCCGCTACAGAAAAGCAGGGCTTGCTTAAGCGGCTAGCGCTTGGTTTACAAAAAACTCGAGCTCGTTTTGCAGAAGGTGTGGTTAATTTATTTACTGGCAAAAAAGTTATTGATACTGAATTAATTGAAGAGCTGGAAACCTATCTTTTATCTGCAGATATAGGAGTCAAAGCCAGTCAAGAGCTCATGGCGGAGCTAACCAAACAAATTCACCGCAAACATATTAATGATCCGGCTTTATTATTAGATACCTTAAAATCCATAATGCTCACTATGCTAAAACCAGCAGAGCAGCCTATTTTGATCCAATCTTCCCATCAACCTTTTGTGATCATGATGGTAGGGGTTAATGGCGCAGGAAAAACTACCACTACTGGTAAAATAACTCAATATTATCAACAAAACGGCTATCAAGTAATGTTAGCTGCTGCTGATACTTTTCGTGCTGCTGCTATTGAACAATTACAGACTTGGGGTAAGAGGAATCGTGTTCCAGTGATTGCTCAACATACTGGCGCTGATAGTGCTGCTGTAAGTTTTGATGCGCTAGAATCAGCTAAAAGCAAACAACTTGATTTATTGATTATTGATACAGCTGGGCGTTTACATACCCAAAGTCATTTAATGGACGAATTAAAAAAAATTAAACGGGTAATTAGCAAATTAGACACTAGCGCTCCTCATGAAGTTTTATTAGTTCTTGATGCCACTATTGGACAAAATGCTTTACAACAAGCTAAATTATTTAAAGAAGCTATAGGCGTTACCGGACTTTGTATTACTAAATTAGACGGAACTGCTAAAGGTGGTATCGTTTTTGCGATTGCAAAAGAATTTAATCTACCAATACGTTTTATAGGAGTAGGGGAGCAGGTTACCGATCTACAGCCTTTTATAGCTGAAGATTTTATTCAAGCACTATTTGCAACCAGTTAGCTTGTATTAAATTTATACTTGCAGTTAAGCGCTAGCCTAGCTATCCTTGCTGTAAAGAGGATAAAATTGAAATGATTCATTTTTCACAAGTTAGCAAACGCTATACTAATAGCCGCGAAGCCTTAACGACTGTTAGCTTCGATTTAGAGAAGGGCGAAATGGCATTTTTAACCGGTCATTCAGGTGCTGGCAAAAGTACACTATTAAAATTAATTGCTTTAATTGAGAGACCAACTACTGGAGAAATCGTATTTGATGGCATCAATATCTCGCGCTTAAAAAATAGCAAAATTCCTTTATTACGTCGTAAAATTGGCTTAATTTTTCAGGATCCTAACTTATTAAATGACAAAACAGTTTTAGAAAATGTCGCCCTACCCCTAGTGATTGCAGGTTACCGTTATCAAGAAATTGGCAAACGAGTTCGAGCTGCTTTAGATAAGGTAGGACTATTATCTAGAGAAAAATCCAGACCTAATACGCTTTCTGCTGGTGAAAAACAGCGCGTAGGCATCGCAAGAGCCCTGGTCAGCAAACCACCTTTAATTCTAGCTGATGAACCAACAGGTAATTTAGATCCTGATTTAGCTGCTGATATTATGATTTTATTCGAACAATTTAATCAGGCTGGCGTGACCATCCTAATTGCCAGTCATGATTTACGCTTAATTAATCAACTTCACCATCGACGTTTAACCTTAAAAGACGGGCAACTGATTAGTGATGAAGAGGGCTATATTGTATGACGCAGGTTAATTATTCAATACAAGTACCTCGCAGCATTCAAAAAATTACTGAACATTTACGAGCCATTTTAAATAGTTTAGGTCAATTGAGTCGTTCTCCTTGGGCAAGTTTATTAACTTTTGCAGTAATAGGCATTGCGCTTGCTTTACCCTTAAGTTTATTTGTAGTACTAAAAAATATACAGGTAGTAAGCAGCAGCTTTCAAGCCTCAGGCCAAATCAATCTTTATTTACAAAATAATATTAGTGATGAACAACTACATAATACTTTAGTTGTTCTCAATATGGATGAAGGAGTGGCTAAAAGTCAGTACATCTCTCCACAACAGGGCTTACAGGATTTTGAACAAAATTCTGGTTTAAATGGTTCAGCCTTAAATTTACAATCCAATCCTTTACCGGGGGTAATTGTTGTCACGCCAGAATCAAGCCTCAATACTTTACAAATTGAACAATTATTGTCTCGATTATCTAAGCTTCCTAGCATAACCACAGCACAACTTGATTTAAAGTGGCTACAGCGACTCAATGCTATTTTAGCAATTGGTCATCGCACTGCCTTACTACTCATGATTATTTTTGCCATTGCGGTACTATTAATCATCGCCAATACCATTCATCTTACTACTCAAAACCATCATGATGAAATCTTAGTCATTAAATTAATTGGTGGCACTAATAATTTTATTAGAAGGCCTTTTCTTTATAGTGGCATTATTTATGGTCTAGTTGGCGCAATTTTTGCTTGGTTATTAGTAGATATCATGGTGGGCTTTTTACAAAATCCCATTACCCATTTAGCTAGTCTTTATGGCGCCACTTATGTCATGCAAGGGTTAGGTCTTTCTACAACACTTTATTTAATTGGTGGCGGAATTTTATTGGGTTTAATTGCTTCATGGCTTGCCGTTAGTCGCTATATTTATGAAATTGAACCCAAATAAAATACTTAAACGTATAGTGGTAAAAAATAAATAGTTTATTTAAGAGGACAAGACGGTTACAGACTCGAATAGACCATTGGCCCAATTAAGAATTAAAGCATCGAGTCTTTCTAAACAACTCTCATTTCCAGTTGTCCTTAAATTTTGTCGATACCTAGCTAAAATTTCAGAAAATTTAATACGCTCGAAAGGACTTGTAGAGAGTCCTTGTAATTCCACTAAAGTTTGAGCATGGAGTTGAATGGGTGGTGCTGCGAACCAACCTCTACTTATCTTGCTTTTTTGCATAGTTTCTATTAAATTTACTAGTTCATCGAGTAAATGAAGTAAAATAGTTTCATCTGTTGTATCCTTAATAAATTGGTAACATCCTTCTCTTAATGGAGTGCTTTGTTCAATCAGAAAAGTATTCAAGAATACTAATGAATAAAGACTTCTATTAGTTAGTAGTTGATGATAGCAATTAGATAAAAAATTGGCTAAAAGACAACCAAACTGTTGATCAGTTATCTTGTCTTGATCATCAATAAGTTTTTCTAGCCCCCGCTGTATTTCATCATACCATGGCCTGTACCGAGAAAACCACAAACTGAATGTTGTAGCGGGTCTAGGTATTTCTTTTAAGACAGTTAATAAAGCAGGGCCAAAAAGCTTCGGATCAAAGCCAGCTTTGAAAATAAACCGAAAAGTAGGCTCCCCTAATTCACTGGATGCTATGGGCATGTTAAACGCTCCTTGCAAAGCCATTTTTTCATAAACATTCAATTCTTGATAAATATTATAAAGCCTTATTAAATTATTTGCAGGATCACCACTCTCAACTGACAAATCTTTTATCAAAGCAGTAATCGAAGCTTCTATATCCACACTAATTTTTGAATACTCTTTAATGATTATTAAAGTAGCTACTAAATTAACCCGTATGCTAGCCCAGTCAATGGGATGAAGTTGATAAAAAGGTAAAAAACTAGTTGGCATTGTTCGATTATGTTCAGCTTTAATTCTATTTAGGGTAGCTTCTGTAATACTTTCAACCACCACAGGATTCCAGTTGCTTGCTACAAACTCACGTTTACAAGCTTCCAGAGTCACTGTTTTAAATCTTAATTTACTTAATAAACCTAACTCACTATAACTTTTAATTAATCGTTCTCGTGTTTGCACTAATTCCTTATTTTGTTGAATTCTCATTTCAGTAATATTAATAGCCACACTTGCAAAGATTGGAGCAGCCTGTAATCGCTGTCTGATTTGAGCATTGGTTAATTTTCCTATGTCATTATTATCATCCGTTAAAAACCAATTTTGTAACCGTTCATTAAATTTCTCATTAAATATTTTTCTAATACTAGTTAATAAAGTCTCGGGAAACTGCTCTAAAGCGGTTGTTTTATCAGCAAACTCGTGGGCATTTCCTAATAAGGTTTTAAAGCTAACATTATCCTCAAATACCCCTATTGCAATCACATTTGATTGACAATAAGAAATTATTTCATTTTTCAAAACCTGAATTGCTTCCGCTTTTTCTATCATTGCATCAAGTGTTACTTGAGTAAAACTTATTTTAATATATCTTTCATATTCAACCTCAATAATAATAGGTAATGCTCTAACAAAATCTTCAACTGCTCTACCTTTAAAGCTAAGAATGAACTGCAGATCATCATAAGCAATTAAAGTATTAATGTAATTTCTACGAGTACGGGTAATATTCCGATAACTTTCAATAGTTTCATCATCCAATGCCGCCATAATGGGTATAAAAATTAGATCGCTTTGTATTCTTTCTCTAATTGCTGATGAAGCTAAATTAACAAAATCCTGATTTTCATCTTTCAGAAAAAATAAACACAGCTCTCGCTCTAACTTATTTTGACAAAGTTCATTAATTTCCTTATAAAACGCATCATCAAGCTGATCAATTTCAGTCGTATACGCTGCAAATTCTACTGCTTGTTTTAGCAAACTTCTAACAGCATCAGGAAGTTGTAAAGTAAATATATTAAATTTATTTAAACAATACTCAGAAATTGCTAACAATCTTTCTGCTTGTGAAATCAGTCCCTCAACAGTAACGCTTTCCTTAGCCCTCTCCTCATATTCTCTTCGCTTTTCAGCTAATGCTTTGAATCTTACTTTTTTTCTGTTTCTTGTGCTTCTTATACCAAGATATAGGTCGTATGCTTGCTGCATTTCGTAACTATACAGCCTCATTCTATTGTAATTTTTTAAAGCTTGTACTTCTTTAGTTTTTCCTTCTCTAATTTCTCGGTACAGCAAAGCCGCTGATTTTAATTCTTCAAGCGGTGGCATAATTGCTGTTATGAACTTATAAGTAAATCCTTTTTCATAAACTAACAAATAATAAAATAATGAAAATATGTCATGAAAAGGATGGGCTCTTGGCCTAATATCAACATCGGTTAGAATATGCACACGATCTCTAGTCCAATACTCACTGTCTCCTTCAAAAAAAGTAGCAAGGTCTGTAACCCTGTAACTTAATCCAAAATCTAGAATATAGACTCTATACTCACCTGTCTCTTGATCTTGCACAATATTAATATTATCTGTTTTTAAGTCCCCATGGATAATTCCTTTTTCATGCAAAACCTTCACTGCTTTTAAAATTGCTATTGCAATTTTTAATCTTTCAATATAATCGGGTCTTACTTTAGCTAAATATTTTATAACCTGTATACCAGGTAATCTTGGCATTAATAGTCTATAAATATATTTATCTAGACTGATCTCAAAATCAAGTAACGGCGTTGTACCATAGACTGCTCCGAACATCCTACTTTCAAAAGCTAGATTATCTTGCTGTCTTTCTAATTCACTTACTGCACCACTCCCTTCTTTGAGAGCCCATTGTGGTTGCCTTTCACTTTCGGTTGAAATTCTATAGGTAGTTGCATACACCTGGCCAAAGCTTCCACGGCCTAATGGTCGACCATAATCAAGATCAACTGCAGGTGAGCCCTCGGGCCCTAAAAAAGTAATATAACGCGATCTATCTGATAACCACAGACGGTAAGTAATTGCAGCAGCTGGGGATTGAGAGGCATCAGTGATTATTGAAGGGGGCATAATTATTTATTCATATTATTAATGTTAATTATAAAGATTATATTACTTTAATATTAATAAAACCTTAAGAACTGTTTTTATCAAAAAAAATTTAAAAGCTTAAAAAACTTTATCCCTTGTTTTAATAACCATTATTTAACCCTAAACTTATGCTGAAACTAAACTGCCCATGGTCAAATTAGCCATGTTAATAATAAGATCATCTAGTCTTGATAAAGAACGAATGCTGCCTCCCGCAACCAGACTGGCATGGTATTCTGCTAGAATTGTTGAAAGCTCTTCCTTATTAATAGGTACAGATAAACGCTCTAATTTTCTTATAGTGTCAGTATGTAATTCCGTATGGATGGCCGCAAACCAACTACTACTTGCTAAGGTTTTTGGCATTGATCGTATGTGCGTAATTAAATCAGTACATAATGTACTTAAAGCAGATTCTGGAGCAGTTAAAATAAATTGGCAATAATTATGTTTCACAGCTATCTGGGTAATAATAAACTCATTTAATCTTTTTAAAGAGCGTACACTCTTTTGCGCTATTAATTGCTGACGATATTGAAACAAATTGCTGGCTAATAGACAAGCAAGTGACTGATCAGATATTTCGGCAGCACGCAGTTGATTTAATACTTGAAGCAAACTATCATGTAAAGCTGCATGTTGAGAAGTCCAAAAACTCATGGCTGCACAAGTTCTGGGCATTGCTTTAATGACTATTATTAGCTGCAAAATAAAATTTTTTGATTTAAACCCTGGCTTTAAAATAAATCCATAGTCTCGCTCAGGTCTTTTTAAAGCAAAGCTAGTTGAGGGAATACCCATGATCCGTTGCAAAGCCATTTTTTCAAAAATATCTAAATTTTTATAAATATCATAAATTTTTATTAACATTTCAGCAGGTGATTTACCTTCTGCAAAAGGTAAATCACCTATAAATTGTTGAATTAATTCTTTCGTATTAACATCACTAACAGCGCTATTTCTAATAATAACCAAAACGTCCCTTAAATTATCCCTAATACTAACAAAATCAACAGGATACACCTGATAAAAAGGTTTAAAGTCGTGTGGGTTCTGCCGACTATGCTCGTTTTTAATTTTAGTAAATATTGCCTCGGTTAAGCTACCCACTATTTCTGCCTGCCAACCAGCTAAGCGAAGCTCTGCTTGCCAATTAACAACGCTCATGGTTTTATATCTTAGCCTCTCAAACAAACTAATTTCAGCAACCCTACCAATCAAATCATTTCGTATTGTTACCAAGCGCTGATTTCTTTTAATCTCCTCTGTAGAGATTTTATCTGCTACACTTTCAAAAATTGAATTTGCTCGTATCCGCTGTTTTACAGCGGCAATGTCTAGCCCACTTAATTCATAGTTAACATCTGTTAAAAAATAATGCTGTAAAGCAATTATGAATTTGTTTCGACAAGCATTTCTAATGTCATCAAGGATTGCCTCGGGCAATTGCTCTATTGCTGTAGCCTGAGCACTAAACTCTCTCAACCCTTTCAAAAACAATTTAAAATTAACAAGGTTATAATAAACACCGGCTGTAATAAAATTGGTTTGACAGTACGCATTGATTGTTTCGCTCAAAGCAAGTAGTCCTTCTGCAATAGCCACCATATTACGCACGGTATCCTCAGTAAGGCTATTCTTAACTTTAACTTGATAAAGACCAGCAATACTCACAGGAATTGCGCTTAAAAAATCCGCTAGCGGCCTTGTTTTATAATTTATAATAAACTGTAAATTTTCATGAAAAATTAGTTTATTAATATAGTCTTGACGCTCAGCAGTGACTCTCGTATAGCGTACTATCCTCTCATTAGCGATTAAATCAATCGCCTCTAAAAAAATGGGGCTCGCTGATAACCTAGCTCGAATTTGAGGAATTGTTAAACGAGCAAGATCTAAGTTTTCATCTTTTAGGAAAAAGGTGTATAACGCATCTCGTAATTGACTGTCACAAAGCTGTTTTATTTCTTCAAAACAAACATGATCTACTTGCTCAATTCCAGCCACACGATCTCTAAATTCAACGGTTGCTTTTAATCTATTTATAATGCTTGCTATATCTCTTAAAGCAAATAAATTAAAATTTCTTATGCAATATTCTTTTAGCTCAACAGAGATTTGCAATAAATTTTGTGCTCTACTAATCAAATCATCAATTTTTACTGCTTCTCGCCGCCCCTCCTCATGTCGACGCCTATTAGCATAAAGGGTTCCTAATCTAGCGTATATTGCATCCCTCGTTGACTTTGGCATAACCCTCTCTTTTCTCAATCGAGAATGAAGTCTCGTTGATTCTTGTAGCTCGTCAAAACAATATAAAGCTACCTTAATTAAATTAAGGTCAAATCCCTTTTCAAAAAAACATAACATATAGAGCAAAGAAAATATATCCTGAAAAGGATGGGCAATAGGACCGCGACCACCCTCCCTCACAAATACTCGGTCTCGAGTCCAATATTGACAATCATTATGGTTAGTCGTAGCTTCCTCCGTGCTTAGATAACTCATACCAAAATCTAAACTAACTATTCTGTATTCTCCTGTATTTTTGTCTTGCACTAAATGAAAATTTTCGGCTTTTAAATCGCCATGAATTACTTGTTTGTCGTGCATAGCTTTAACAGCTTGCAAAATAGCTATCAATATTTTTAGTCGCTCCAGATAAGCTGGCTTATTTTCTTCTAAGTAAGTATGTAAATTAATACCGGGTAATTCTAACATGAGCATCTTATAGTGACCCCGTGAATCGTCTAATCGATGATAAAGCAGCGGTTGACGGCCATAAATTCTATGAAATACCTTAATTTCACGTGCCCATACTTTTTTATAGTACGAATAAGTTCTATTACTAAAGTCAAACTCCTTAACAACTAAAGGGGGGAACCGCGAGGCTTGAGCTTGGTCTCTATAAGTAACTCGGTAAACCCTTCCATAGCTACCTTCTCCTAGCTTGGCACCATAAAAGATATCTATTGCTGCTGATTCACCACTTGAGTCAGTAAACGGTGTAACACCACCATGGTGGGCATGAAGACGATAAGTAATAGGCATAAATCTTCTTTTTTATAATTTTATTAAAATTATTATAACAAGCTAATGATTAAGAAAGGCTTAAGAAGTTTTTATAAACGCTGTCTCCCTTCAAGAATCTATGTAGTTAATTGATTTATATGAATTTATTTTTAACGGCTAGAATTATAGTTCTAATTTCCTACCAAACTTTATTGATCAACAAACAGAGAATAAAATTTTCTATTTTTTGATTTAAATTTAATCGCTTTTACTAAGTTAATAAGATCAATTCACGCTACCGATTTGGATTTATTAATGTTAAAATAATGGGCTTATTAGGAGACTACGAATGACTATTAATTTTTCAATAATAAACAATAGCTTACCTATTGATAACCTGACTGCCTATACCCATCGGGTAAACAATATCCCTTTATTAGGTGAGCAAGAAGAGCATGATTTGGCAATTCGCTATACTCAACACGACGACTTAGAGGCTGCTAAAAAGCTAGTTATGTCCCATTTGCGTTTTGTTATTAAAATCGCCAGAAAGTATTCCGGTTATGGCTTATCCCACGCTGATTTAATTCAAGAAGGTAATGTAGGCCTCATGAAAGCGGTTAAACGTTTTGACCCAACGGTAGGGGTACGTTTAGTTTCTTTTGCCGTTCACTGGATAAAAGCTGAAATTCATGAGTTTATTTTACGTAATTGGCGTATTGTTAAAATTGCTACGACCAAAGCACAACGAAAATTATTTTTTAATTTGCGTAGCCTTAAAAAACAAATTGCTTGGTTAAAACAACAGGAAGTCACTGATATTGCCAATGAACTCAAAGTAAAAGAAAAAACTGTTTTAGAAATGGAATCCAGGCTTCATGGCCAAGATGAGTCATTTGATGCTCATGCTTGCGATGAAGCAGAAGAACAAGCTTTTGCTCCAGCTCAATATTTAGCTGATCATGCAGCCAATCCTGAACTATTATTAACTAACAGCGATACTGCGGCAGACAATAAATCGCGCTTAATGGATGCATTCGACCAATTAGATGAGCGTAGCAAAGAGATTATTCAGCGTCGCTGGTTAGATGAAGAAAAAGCTACTTTACAAGAATTGGCCAACGAATATCAAGTTTCAGCAGAGCGCATTCGTCAATTAGAAAAACAGGCTATGCAAAAAATTAAGCAGCAGTTAGAAGCTGCTTAAAGAGTGTGAATTTTTAAAGGGATGTTCATGAAAAATTTTTGCCATCTCGTTATAGCTTTTCTTTTGCTACTGACAATAGATTTTTCTTTTGCTGATACCAATGTAAATGTTGTTTACTTAGCCCTATCTGGACAATCAGTTCCAAGTGATAATAATTATTTATTTGCGACTTTTTTTCGTCCTCATTTACAAGCTGGCTATACAGCATTTATTGGTACAGATACTGTAGGCAATCAAGGTATTTATACTAATCTTTATGGTGCTTTAAATGTGGTTGCTTCTTATGGCACCTCTGTGCCAGACGGACAAGGAAATTTTTCTAGTTTTAATAGCACCAGTGATTTTTTTGATGTGCCTAGTTACAACAATCTTGCAATTTTTGGTAGCGTCATTGCCTGGGTAGCAACTGATAGCACCTGGGAAAGTGGTATTTATAGCGCCACACAAAGTAACGGCCCTCAACTTGTTGCTAATCAATCAACTTCCATTCCTAACGGACAAGGAAATTTTATTGCTTTTGCTTACCCAACCGTTATGGCAGATGAGAGCATCGCCTTTTGGGGAGCCGGTAATAATAATCAACAAGGTCTTTATCATGCTAATTCACAGGGATTATTAAGTACATTAATCGATATTCACGCTACCATTCCCAATGGTACAGGTAATTTTACTAATTTTATGTACCCTTCATTTTCTACCAATCCACAGTCTGCTGAGAATTTTGCTTTTATTGGTACCGGCAATAATAATCAGCAGGGTGTTTATCTCATGCAAAATCAAAAATTAATTAAAATTGCTGACACCAATACGGAAATGTCTGGCGGAAATGTTGGTTATTTTACTGACTTTAAAGATCTAAGCTATGATGGCTATAGTAATAATCTAGCCTTTATTGGCGACGGTATTTTAGGCCAAACGGGTATTTTTGTTTATAACGGTAAAACGGTTTCTGCTTTAGTCCAGCCTACTAACATAATTCCTGATGGCGTTGGAAATTTCAAATCATTTTCCACACCTAATATGGAAAATGGTTATGTTTTATTTCAAGCAACTGGCAGCTTTAACCAGCAAGGCATTTACCTCTATGACTTACAAGGTAATATGTATAAGATCTTATCTAATAAAGATAAAATTAATGGCAAAGCCGTTAAAACCATTGCTATCGGCAGCAATGCTTTAAGCAGTAATCAAATAAGTGCTTTAATTAACTTTCAAGACGGCACTAGTGGAATTTATTTAATTACTATCACTAACTTACAACAAGCTTAAATAAGTAGTGCTTTTAATGATTTTTCTAACTTTTAATTAATTATTCAATTGACATCAACCTATTATTTAAAAAAATCCTCGTCATTTTCTAAATTAAAACCTGCTTGGTAATACCTTACCGTTTCTGTATTATTACTCAATCTTAATGAATAATGATAATAATAAAACTGGGGATAAAACCATGCCAACTTCAACAAGTCTATCAAATGCTAAAGGTCGTGATAATTTAAACCACCTACAAACTTCACTACAAAATAGCACTTAATATGAAGAATTTGATTCTGATACAGCATTAGCAATCCTTAAATTTTTTTCGATTATTGTGCAGGCGAAATTAGAGTTTCTCCATTAGTGCACGCTACTCTTGCTAAAGTAATAAGCCTATTTAATGCTAGAACATTACTGACTGGAGAATATACTCAAGCCTTAAGAGACATCAATCAAGCTATAAAGCAAGCCAGGCTAGCAACCTCTGCAAAAGCAGCACCAGATACCGTTGCAGCAGAAGGCGAGGGAACGGGTGAAGATCGAGCAATTCCTCGTGCTGGCGATACCAGAAGAACCCCTGCTGCTGCAAGTGAATCTAGGCGGAATACAACTTCTTCAATTAGCGCAATCCAACGTTTTATAGATCATGAAGCTTTAACACTTTTAATAAAAGATATTTTAAAGATGGCGAAGACTCTTCGGTCTTTTACTATTAAAATTGGGGAACTTACTGCAGCTAGAACCAAAACAGAAACTAAAAACACTTTTCGTAAGGGAATTAAAGTAATACGCTTAGTTGAGCTGACACTAGCTTCTTTAATGAGGCTATCTTTCACAGAGAAAAAAAGGCGGAAATTAATTCAGGATGGCTTTTATGAAGTCGGTATTGACTCGGCATTGAGTACTGTTAATAGACCTGAAAATTTTCTGGCTCGATTTCAATTAGTTATTGCAGCAAAAACTTCCAGTACAGATGATGCAACCTTTCAACAGAGAATTATGGAACTCACTTTCACCTTGCTAAAATCAAGAATCGTAGCCTCTTTTAATTCTTGTCCAGCTCCTGCTCTATAAAAAAAGCATAGGTTACACAATTTTAATCTAGATATTGGTATATTAATAACTAAGCAACCTAATTTTCTAGGCAACTTAGTTATTTATCTCTACTACTCATAAGTTGAAACAGTTTGACTTAATCAAACCATTGACAAGTTTTTATCAATTTATATAATGAATCTCTATTAATTATTAATTACTAAAGAGTAGTGAGGCATGAAAATTATTGCCATCTAGTTACGCAAATCATTACGGCGTACGACGCTGGCTGATCTTATTTGCGTTTACTAACTGGGAATTTTACAAATGCTAGAACTACAAAATATCGATTTACAATTTGGCCTCCAAATAATTTTTGATAATCTCTGCTTTACTTTATTTTCCAAACAAAAAGTAGGTGTGGTTGGTAAAAACGGTGCCGGTAAAACTTCTCTTTTTGGCTTAATTTTAAAAACTATTAGTGCAGATAAAGGTTTTATCAATATTAATAAAAATCTACTGATTAATTCGGTACAACAAGAAATTAAAGAATTAGATCAGATTGCTTTAGATTATGTGATTGCAGGACATGCTCAAATAGGAAGCATCTTATTAAAATTACGCCAGACCGAATTAAAAGAAGATTATGAAGCTGCAGCCGAACTCTATCAACAACTAGATGAACTACAAGGCTATACTATTCAAGCACAAGCAGCTGAAATCTTAAATGGTCTTGGCTTTTTATCCTTTCAACTCAATCAGCCGATTAAAAGCTTTTCTGGGGGTTGGCGAGTCCGGTTAAGTTTAGCGCGGTGTTTATTAGCACCTTCTGATTTATTGCTTTTAGACGAACCCACTAATCACTTGGACCTAGAGGCTCAATTTTGGTTGGAAGAATGGCTACAATCCTATCCAGGCAGTTTATTAGTTATTTCACACGATCGTGATTTTTTAGACAAAGTAACACAATACACCTTGGCCTTAGAAAATAAACAAGCTAAATTATATCAAGGAAATTACTCGAATTATGAGCAACAAAAAGCTGAACAACTAGCTCTACAACAAGCACTTTATAAAAAACAACAAGCCAAACGCCAGCATATGGAACAATTTATTAATCGCTTTAGAGCTAAATCGTCTAAAGCTAAACAAGTACAGAGCAGATTAAAGCTTTTAGAAAAATTACCTACTATTGCTTGTGCACAAATAGACACTGAGGTTAGTTTTGAGTTTTTTAAAGCAGAAACTTGTAGTAATCCGTTAATTCATCTAGAGCAAGTAACTTACGCTTACACACAAAAACCGGTGTTAAAGCAAATTGATTTGTCCATTAATAAAGGTGACCGCATTGGTTTATTAGGAATCAATGGAGCGGGTAAATCAACCTTAATTAAATTAATCGCTGGCCAAATTGAAGCTCAACAAGGCGTTATTACCAAACACCATGCTTTAACAATCAGCTATTTTGCTCAGCATCAACTTGAAATATTAAATGCTGAGGCGTCACCACTTTGGCATTTGCAGAAACTCAGCTCGCGAAAAAGAGAATCGGAGTTACGTGGCTATTTAGGAGACTTTGGTTTTAGTGGTGAGATGGCTTTAAAGCCAGTTAGAACTTTTTCGGGTGGTGAAAAAGCACGCTTAGTTTTAGCTTTAATCATTTGGCAAAAACCTAATTTACTGTTACTTGATGAGCCCACCAATCATCTTGATATGGCAATGCGTGAAGCTTTAACCATCGCTTTACAAAGTTATGAAGGCGCTTTAGTTGTCGTCGCACATGATAAGCACTTATTGCGCTGCACAGTGGATGAATTTTGGTTAGTTCATAATCAAAAAATCAGTGCTTTTGATGGTGATCTTGACGATTATTATCAATGGCACAAAACCATTAATCAGGCACCCAAATTTTGCAAAGTTAAATCTCCCCAGACTGAACCTAAAAATTTGTCTGCCAAATTACCAAAGCTTGAAGCTACAATTAAAAAATTAACTGGGGAAATTAAGGCAATTGATTGTACGTTAGCAAAAGCAAGTTTTTATCAAAAAGAACTTATAAAAGCCAATACCTTGATAAAACAGCGCGCTGAATTAGCTAATAAGCTTTCAAACTTAGAGGATGAATGGTTGCTGCTTTTAGAACAGCTAGAGGCTAAATAACTTATTGTTATTTTTGTAAAATTTATTATTTAAAGCAACCGTGGTTTACGATTTGAAATAGTTGTTACTGGTATTGGTATTCCAGAAGAAAAGCGGCAAGGTCTTTTCGAAATGTTTTCAAAAGTTCATGTTTCTAATATCCAAACTTATAAAGAAGTTGGGGTGGGCTATTTTTAGTAAGAGAAGCTATTGAACTTATGGAGGGAGATATTGAATTAATTAGTGAGTTAGATAAAGGCACCACGGTTCGTTTTGATATACCAGTATAAACCCCTTTAACAGAGAACTATTTGATTCCAAAATGAACTATAAATTAACTATACTGCATGAAAAAGAAGCAATCTCAGGTAATTTTAAATATTTCTTTGCTTGCCCTATTTCATAGGGATCCCTGTTATAAAGATAAACCAAACTATTGCTTCGCGCCTTTCATTTTTATTCATGGCTTTATATATTTGCTTAGCTTTAACGATCATGCGCATTATAGAACCCTGCTGTATATAGATCATCTAATGTAACTACTCCATCAACGAGCTCGTCTGAATATAAAGTTGACTTTAAATCATTAGCAGTAATTATTGCTAAAAAAATTTGTTTATTAATACCAGAAATTTTTTCAAAGGTATTTATCTTATTCATTAGTACTTTTGCATAGGGTTTATCAATCAAGAATGGTTTGGCATTGTATTTTATTTCACAAAGAGTAATAACTCCATCATCTCGATCAAATAATAAATCAATCTGACAACCTGACTCTTCAGATTTTCTTGGGGAATAACGCCAGTTACCAATTTCAGCGCCAACATCTATATTTAAAGCTTTTCTTATTTCCGGTATATGCTTATAACAAACTGACTCAAATGCATATCCAGACCAACTTCTCCATCCTTGACTTTGAGTTTTAGATAACCAATAACCAGAACCACTGGTTTGCCTCATTATGGTCTTTAAATTTGGTTCTATCCAAGAAAGATAAAATAAACAAAACTCATCAGTCACTTTATAGTAACGCCCCTTATCGCTATGTTTATAAGGTATAAACTCTTGAATGAACCCTGCTTCTTCTAGGTTTTTTAATCTCGCTGAAATTCTTCCGCCCGTTGATGTTGCACAAGCTTTCACTATTTTAGCCTGCCCTATTCCATATCGATGATTTCCAATAACTCGAATGATTGAGGCATATATTTCTCCATCCGTAAATAGTGAGGAAAAAAGCCGGTCAAATTCTTTAACAAGCTCGCCGCTCTTTTTGAAACAGAGCTCATCAACTGCTTGTGCTGCACTTACCCCCTTTGGAATCAGTGAGAGATAATGTGGAATACCTCCAAATATCATATAAAGCTCAAGCACCTGTGATTTATTTAATTTAATTCCTCTGCGATTTAAAAAGTTTTTTGTTTCGCTTAATGAAAAAGGATAGAGCTCTAAAATTCGTGTAACGCGATTATACAAGCCACCTTTACTATTAATAAAATGCTCAATAATCCATGAAGCGGATGAGCCACAAACTATTACTTTTAATTTATTATTTTGAGTCCAGTATCGATTCCAGTAATAATCAAAGGCTACTAAAAAACCAGATTTTTTTGTTGCCATCCAAGGAGCTTCATCAAATAAAAGCACTATTTTTTTATCGCTAGAGCTTTTTTCAATTGCTTTTGTCAGCGTATTAAAAGCATCCATCCATTTTTTTTGTGGCGCAATCTCTGCACTATGATAAAACGTTTCACCAATTTGATTAACAAAGGCAGAAAGTTGATCTTTTGCAGCTCCATTTTGAATACCAGAGCAATGGAAAAAATGCAATCTTGCTGATTAAAGAAACTGGTTAATAAAAATGTTTTACCGACTCTTCTTCGACCATACACTGCAAGAAGCTCTGATTTCCCAGACTGGAGAATGGCTTGTAAAGTATCTTGCTCTTTTTGTCTTCCAACCATAGCAAATGATGTTTTTTCTTTAAGATTCATGCGCCGCTTATCCTTTATCTATATCCGGCGTATTAAAAAAACAATGCGCCTGGAATAATTCTAATATAAGCGGCGCATTAAAACAATACTTACTTAGTATTGACCTATTCCACCACTCAAATGCGGTAATTCAGGATTCGGTCCATTCTTCATACTCTGAAAAAGGGAAACATTAACCTAGATTAATCAGTTAAAAATAATGTGGTGGCATTAAGTAGCTAGAATTTAAGGAAAAAAGATGCTATTGCCTTCAAAATACATTCACCCAACAGATGAATCCAAATTACTCGCAAAAGAGAATGATTTAGCCCTACTGGAAGTCATGCCTTTGATGGGAAGTTGCATATTGAATGGGATCCACATGCCAGTGTGACCCCCATAGGACAGTTACCTTTTTATTCAATACCTCAAGCTGGAGCATCGTTTTTTGCCTTGGGTAGAAGAGTGTCCTTTAGCCTATGAAAGCAACCATGCGCCTTCTAAAACGGATGTGTTGGGCTCTCTGCTGTTATGTCAATTCTATTTTAAAATCCCCAGTTTTGATTAAAAATTTTTTATTAGCTTGATTTTGTTTGTTGTCTATCTTTTAACCTATAGCTATTTCCATTAATAGTAACCACTGTACAATGATGTACAAGTCTTTCGTATGTCAAAAACAGATTTAAAGTTCAAGGCCAATCTTTCACTATACTCGTGATGCTATTAAAGCGCATATTCTGGTTTGCTTTATGGCTCTCATGATAGGTAAGTTCTTGGAGATTAAAACCCATCTATCGTTACGACGCATATGTGATATTCTTTGGGGCGTACATGAAGCACATATAGAAGACGCACTGATGGGTAACCGAATTATATTGCAAACAAATTTAACAGGGTACAACATAAGCAAGTTTGCTGAAGTTCTGAAACCGCACTAACTGGCAGAAGCCAGAAGCAAATTTTTATCAAAAAGAACTTATAAAAGCCAATACCTTGATAAAACAGCGCGCTGAATTAGCTAATAAGCTTTCAAACTTAGAGGATGAATGGTTGCTGCTTTTAGAACAGCTAGAGGCTAAATAACTTATTGTTATTTTTGTAAAATTTATTATTTAAAGCAACCACGGTTTTCTATTATAAAATAGCTATACTGAGTAATTATACTAATACCATACAAACCTATGACTACAGCCATTCATGAGCTATTAGCTTGGGTAGAAAATACTCATAAAATTAGAAGTGCAGATGCTCGGGATCGAGGGCCCAGAGAAGAAAGCTTTACTTTTTTTAGGCCTACTATTTCCTTTAAAGAAGTAATTATATTAGAAAATTTAACTGCCACTATTGCCTCTGATTCTTCGCAAATAAATTATTCCTATTTTTCAGAAGGGTTTTCAATTTCTTTTAGCTATCAGAGATTTTCATTTTTAGAACGCAACAAAATTTGGGATCTTAGTGAATATGCTACTGATCCAACTTTAGCTACCTTTAGAAGCGGTTTAGCACCTCATATTTTTAACTTGGAATTTTATATTTCTACGCGTAGCAAACCTATGAGCTGGTTTGATAGAGCACGCGGCTCCTTATTACGCACCCAAAAATTATTAATTGCTATAACCTTACATAATATATTAATTGACTGCTATATTAACTTTACCTCACCCGATAATAATGTTTTTTTTCTTGCTCTAAAAGAAGCAGCGCTAGAATTAGAAACTGGAGGTAAGCTTAATCAAATATTTAATAAAATGAAATTTTACAGCCTACCTAAACTCTCCTCTGCTCCTTGATATTACATAGGTAATTTAAAAAAACTTTCTATCCCCGCCAAAAACATTTGGACAGCAAGAGTCATTAAAATCATGCCCATTAAACGCTCTAAAGCTATTAACCCACGTTCTCGTAATATTTTACTTAACTGGTTACCTAATAATAAAATAACCGTACTGATTAACCAGGCAATAATTAATGCCAATAACCACTTCATCTCTTTACTCGATTCACGTGAAACAAAGAGCATAATCGTTGCCATCGTTGAGGGACCAGCAATTAAAGGAATGGCCAAAGGCACAATGAAAGGCTCTTGATGAACACGGTGCGCCTCTTCCTCTGCCTCATCAGGAAATATCATTTTTAAAGCGATCAAAAATAAGATAATACCGCCCCCTGCACTCAGGGCTGGAGTTGAAATTTGCAGGCTTCTTAAAATGGTTTTTCCTGCAAATAAAAAAATAAGTAAAATAATTAAAGCAAAAAATGTTTCCCTTAATATTATTTGGGTACGTCTTTTAGCTGTAAAGTTCTTCAGCAATGAAGCAAAAACTGGAATATTACCAATGGGGTCCATAATCAATACTAAAGTTATTGTTGCCGTATAAAGTGTCATGGAGTTGGCCATCTCTCATCCTCTTAATAGTTTATTGTAATTCAACTTGATTGATTAAGGTCATACGGTGCTTTGTTTTATCTCCCGTTAATAAAAAGCCCCGTATCTTTTCCTGCTCTTTATAATACCCGATTAAACCTAACTGATCACCTTCTAATTGCCAAGGTTTATTAGCTAAACCAGGCCTTGAAACTATCACTGGATAAGCAGATGTTTTAACTACTACAGGCATACAAGGATAACGTAGACGTGTGCGCTCACCAGCTAAAGTTTTAGCCAACGCTCTAGCACCATGTGTAATCGGCTGAACATAAGCTAATACTTCTTCCTGATATTCCACACAATCTCCTAATGCATAAATATCAGTTTGACTCGTTTCCAAATATTGATTCACTACAATGCCTTGTGCAGTTTGTAAATTAGCAGCTTTAGCTAAAGTTAAATCTGGCCGTATACCAATAGCAGAGATGACTAATTCCGTTGCAATAATTCTGCCATCTGCTAATTTAATTTGATAACTATTTTCAAACTGCTCTATTGCTACAACCCCTTGTTCTAAATACCAATTTGCACCTTTATTCGCTAATCCCTGCTGTAAATAACGAGCTGGCTTTTCAGGCAGCAAGTTTCTAAGTGGCCAAGGTTCAAAAGAACAAACGTTGACTTGATAACCTACATTTAATAGGTCATTAGTATATTCACAACCAATCAATCCAGAACCAACAATAGTTACTTCTTTTTTATTAATTAATTTTTCTCGAAATTTAGTGTAGTCAGTTAGATTATTGACTGCTAAAATTTCAGCAGAAGTTGCTGTTTGCAACTTTAACGAAATAGTTTTAGCACCAGTTGCTAAAACTAACTTTTCATACTGTAAAGTTTTATTATCATAGCTAACTGTTTTTAATTTAGGATCGATGGTTGCCACTTGCGTATGCGTAATAATTTCTGCTTTTAATTCCTGAGCCATTTGCTTCACCGAAGCCGTTGCTAATTGTTTTGGTGTTTGCTGCTTAGTCAAAGCAGTTGAAAGCATCGGTTTTGAATAATAATCACCATTATCTTTTGTTATTAAAATAAGCGCTTGATTAGTGTTAAGCTTTCGAAATTCGCGGGCAAGACTGTACCCAGCAAGTCCCGTCCCAATAATCACTAATGGCTGGATACTATTGCTCATCAAGTTTATTCATCACAAAATCTAATTTGGAAGCTCCACAGTCTGGACAAAACCAGCTTTCTGGTACTTCTCCCCATGGTGTCCCAGGCTCAACCCCACTTTCTGGATCGCCAAGGGTTTCATCATAAATATAACCACAAATTAAACATTGCCACTGGCTCATGGCCGACTCCTTAAATAAATTATTTAAAATGCTGTGAGTGTAGCAGAAGGAAATCTTAGCTGGTACCCATTCCTTATTTCTAAAAAGAACAATTTTTAACAAGCGCATTAAACTTTGGCTTACTTTTTTACAAAAAAGGCATTATTTAACCATTTTTGCTAGGTAATACTTGATGTTTTTCTAAAAAAAATGAATACTACGCGCTCAGAAATTTCCTTGCTGCAAGTTTAAATACAATTATAAACAAGGGTAATTTAATAGCTCACAATTTCCTTAATAACTGTCTGTGCAGAGCGCCGGATGCAATTAACCCATTGATGAAGAGGACTTAACGATGACAATCAAAGCTGAATTAATCAAAACCGTTCAAAAAATAGCTGAAAAAGGCAAAGGTATTCTTGCTGCTGATGAAAGCTCAAGTACTATTAAAAAACGTTTTGATTCTATTAATCTTGCTTCTACTGAAGAAAATAGACGTGCTTACCGAGATTTATTACTGACCACACCTGGTATTGGCAATTATATTTCTGGTGTCATTTTTTATGAAGAAACTTTATATCAAAAAACTGCTGATGGTACTTTGTTTACTAAATATTTAGAGTCACAAGGTGTAGTGCCCGGTATTAAAGTAGACTTAGGATTAATTGATTTAGCTTTAACTGATAAAGAAAAAACAACCCAAGGACTGGATGGCTTACCAGAACGTTTAGCAGAATATAAAGCAGCTGGTGCACGTTTTGCTAAATGGCGTTGTGTCTATAACATTTCTGATGTTAAACCTTCTGCCGCTGCTGTTCGCGCTAATGCTGAATTATTAGCTCGTTATGCAGCAATTTGCCAAACACAAGGTATTGTGCCTATTGTTGAACCTGAGGTTCTGATCAACGGTAATCATACCTTAGCCCGCTGTGAAACAGTAACCGAAGATGTTTTAAATAAAGTATTTTCAAGTTTGAGAAAACACGAAGTATTACTGGAAGGAATTATTTTAAAACCAAGCATGATAATTTCAGGCGATACTTGTGCTAAACAAGCTACTCCACAAGAAGTTGCTGAAGCAACAGTTCGAGTTTTAAAACGCACTGTACCTGCTGCTGTGCCTACCATAAACTTTTTATCAGGCGGGCAAACACCTGAGCAATCAACGCTTCATTTAGACCTGATGAATAAATTAGGGCCCTTACCTTGGAATTTAAGTTTTTCATATGGTCGTGCTTTACAAGAACCAAGTTTAAATACATGGCAAGGTAAAGCCGCTAACGTTCCTACTGCCCAAAAAGCTTTCCAAAAACGTATGCGTCTTAATAGTGCGGCAAGTTTGGGAGAATATTCAGAAAGCATGGAACGAGGGGCTGTTACAGCTTAATTTTTTATACTTATTAACGAGAGCGTTCATTAAACTGTGTCAGCATAAATTATCTGCAGGCTAGATTAGCGCAAGCAGGATTTAAACTAGCTTATCCTACGCGCAGAGCTACACATGAGTTTATTATTACTTTAAGTGATCAAGCGAAAGCTTATGGTGTCACTGCCAAAAGATTACGCAAAACGTATTGGATTATGGTATTCATGCACCAACTATTTACTTTCCTCTGTTAATACCGGAGTGTTTGTTAATCGAGCCAACAGAAACTGAAAGCAAAGAGGAACTGGATAATTTTGTCGATGTGATGATTAACATCAAACACGAAGCTGAGACTAATCCTGAGTTAGTAAAAACAGCGCCACACACTATGCCAGTTCACCGCTTAGATGACGTCAAAGCTGCTAAAGATTTAGATGTGGTGTTTACAGGATAATTGTAGCCCGGGTTCACTGTGTGTGAACTCGGGATTAGAAATTGTAACTCCCTCCTCCCTTCAGAGAGGAGAACTGGGGTGGTGGGTGTTTTTAAAAACCGCCATCCTAACCTTCTTCCTCCTTTCCATCGTCGCTAAAGTTATGGCGGACGAGGAAAGGAGGAGGGAACTAAATTTTTATATGTTTATCGCCTTAAGCCTGTAGTTACTCTTAGGCTACTAATAGATTCTGCGCCATCTACTTCTTCTTCAGCCGCCATAGACTCAAATATTCCCGCACCTGGTAATAATGATGAAAGAGGGGCGCTTCTTATACTGAAATCTCCTGATCTGCTGGGTGATCGTTCTAGGGATGATTGAAGCCATTTAGCCATTTGGTCGGGTCTTGCTCCTCTAGCTCCAGTTTCCCATTCTCGCTGAGAAGCGGAGCGTACTGGCCTAGAAGCTATGACTTCTTCCAAATTCAAATCATCTGGAATAGGTGATATAAAGCTAATTTCGCTAGCAGGGCTTCTTGTTGCGACACCTAATAAAGAAGTAGCATGTGGTAAAAGTGGTAAAATAGTTATTAAAGTAGTTATTAATGAAGTTGAGGATTCATCTTCTGAAGGTTCAACATCTGGAGTTAGGAATTTTTTCAAAGCTGCTAGCATTTCAGGAGCAAGTGTAATAATTTTTTGTCCTGATTTAGTTGTTTTTATTGTTCCACAAGGTCGAGTATTAAAATCTAGCTCGCGAGAAAACTCAGGGAATCTAACATGCGCAAGTAGTTGCTTTACTGCCTCGATATATTCAGGATGTTGTTTAGCAAAAAGAACTACTAATCTTTTATTTGCACGACCAATTTTGTTAAGGGACATAAACATAATTCAAATATTCCTTAGTTATAATTATTAAGTTTGCACAGTATATAGAAAGACTTTTTTAACAGCAAGAAGTGTGTAAAATAAAAGCACAAAATCTAGTAACCACCTTTAAAAGAATTTTTGATAACTCATTGTAAAATATCACTGTTATCGATATTATGTAATAATACAGTTAAGGAGTTGACGGATGGAGCAAGTAATGCGTTTAAATAACTGTATTTTTATATAGCACTGAAAAAAACTCACGGTGATTTTTGACCCTGCTGAAAAAATGCAGTAAAATTAAACAATGAAATATCAAAAACGCTATTTAACAATGCAGGTTGCTAGCGATTTAAACCAGAAAATGGTTTTTATTGGCGGGCCAAGACAGGTTGGTAAAACTACTTTAGCAAAACATTTTCTAAAAAATTCTGATAATGGCTATTTAAATTGGGACATCGCTAGTCAGCGTGCGCAAATATTAACTTACGAACTTCCAACTTCACCACTTTGGATATTTGATGAAATTCATAAATATAAAAAATGGCATTAGAGTCTGTAATGCTTTAACTCTTCTTAAAACCTTGATTTAAGATTTTATCTAACTTTTTTACGCTCGAAATAATAATTGACACTCTTCTGAAGCCAACTCTGTAATTCTTGTATCACAAACACTTATTAAAGTAAGATGCTCAGTAACAATCTTTTTTAATATGGGTTTTACTCTATTAATTAAACTATTAATTTGTTTAAGCTCTAGTAAAGCTCCTGTTAAATAAGTAAGACCGTCACCAACCTCTACTAATTTTTCATTTTCAGGTAATTCTTCTAATTCATCCAATAAATCTTCTGCTACTTCCTTAAAATAAATACTGCTTTGTGCGCCTTCTTTTAATCTAAAGATTAAAGAATTGCCATCATCAAGCAAATCATCTATCAATATTTTTCTTGAGAAATCTATACCCTTTAACCAAGAATCAACTGAAGACTTAATATCATTCCATATTTTGTCTTTGGCAATTCGCTCACGCAGTAAAATTGTTTGATAACTAGCATCATTCTCCTTGCTATTAATCCAGCTTACTATCTCAGCATACAAATTTTCATGTGAAGTAGTACAACTGATTACTGCTGCAAGCTCTTGTTTTCTTCCTTGTATTTGTTGTTTTATAAATATACGACGGGATATCAATTTCTGCCATTCATTATTAAAACATTCAATAATGTATTGAGCTGACTCCTTATCAAACTGCAAGCTCTCTGCTGATGATAAAGTCCTAGAGACTTCCAAAAGTGTTCTTTTCATCCCATCATAGCTTATAATTTCAACAGGAATGCTATCATCTGCTGAAAGTTTACATAACTGGTGGCTAACATAAAATCTTGCTGTTTCGGCAATTAAAGACTGGGTCTCGATATTTAGAATACTCATTATTTATCCTTATTATTATCTGGTAATAAATTAGACAAAAAAGAGTGGTTTAGTCAATCTTTTCTACGGGTTAGTAAATAAATTTAATCCTTATACCAATCGCTTAAACGCTGCTTGAGTTCATCTAAGCCATTGATTTTATGAGAAGAAAAAAGTTGAACTGTGGTAGAGTTAAAGAGTTTAATTTTTTGCTCAACCATTAATAAAATCTTTTTTTGTTCTCCGTAATTTAATTTATCAGCTTTATTTAGTAATAAATGAATAGCTAACTGGGATTGATTAGCCCAATTAAGCATTTGCAGATCAATTTCTCGCAAAGGATGGCGAATATCCATGACTAAAACCACACCTTGCAAACAATGACGACTTGTAAGATATTGATCTATCAAATCAGCCCATTGCCGACTTAAGCTCCCGGCAACTTTGGCATAGCCGTAGCCAGGTAAATCAACTAATCGCTTATTCTCATCTAATGCAAACAAATTGATTAATTGGGTACGGCCGGGTGTTTTACTTGTCCGTGCTAGGTTTTTTTGTTGAGTTAACACATTAATGACACTCGACTTCCCAGCATTAGATCGCCCAGCAAAAGCTACCTCTAACCCTTTATCTTCTGGCAACTGACTGATATTGGCAATACTAATTAAGAATTTAGCCGCAGAAAAATTAATCATTTAAACCTCTTATAAATTGCCCCCCATTGTACCTGGAATTTTTACTCTTTTATTGTTTTTCTCATGATTTATTTATGGTTTTTACTATTTTAACATGGGCTTAAATACTAGATCTGGTACAATAAAGCCCCTATGGACATATCACATATTCTTAACGATTTAAACGATAAACAACGTGAGGCTGTTTCTGCTGAATTAACTAATTTACAAATTTTAGCAGGTGCTGGCAGCGGTAAAACTCGCGTTCTGGTTTATCGAATAACCTGGCTGATTGAAGTTGAAAAAGTATCGCCTTTTAATCTCTTGGCGGTGACATTTACCAATAAAGCTGCTCATGAAATGCATCAGCGAATAGAAAAAATGGTTGGCTTAATTGCTAATAACATGTGGATAGGTACTTTTCATAGCCTGGCACATCGCTTATTACGAGCTCATTTTAAAGAAGCTAATTTATCGCAAAATTTTCAAGTCATTGATGCTGATGACCAATATCGACTTATTAAGCGTATTATGCGTGATGCCGGTCTTGATGAAGCAAAATGGTCGCCTAAACAAGCTCAGTGGTATATTAACTCTCAAAAAGATGAAGGTTTACGCCCTAAAGACAGTGCTGAAAATGTTTATGATGAATTTACTGAAGTGATGTTAAAGATTTTTCAGCGTTACGAAGAAATTTGTCAACAAAGCGGGTTAGTAGATTTTTCAGAACTACTGCTACGTGCTTTTGAATTATGGCGAGATCATCCAGAAATTTGTTTACATTATCGAAAGCGTTTTAAATATATTTTAGTGGATGAGTTCCAAGATACCAATAGCCTGCAATATGAATGGTTAAAACTCCTCGCTGGTCAAGAAAGTAAAATCATGATAGTAGGAGATGATGACCAATCTATTTATAGTTGGCGCGGCGCTCGTATTGATAATATGCATAGCTTTATTAAAGACTTTCCTGATACCAAAATTATTAAATTGGAACAAAATTATCGTTCTACTGGCACTATTTTAAAAGCAGCAAATACTTTAATTAGTCACAATAATGCTAGATTAGGGAAAAATTTATGGACTGCAAGCCAGGAAGGTGATCCGATAGCCGTGTACGCGGCTTTTAATGATATTGACGAAGCAAGATTCATTGCTGATCAAATTAAACAATGGCAAGAACAAGGTAATCGTTTAAGTGAGTGCGCTATATTATATCGTTCTAATGCCCAATCTAGAGTTTTAGAAGATGCTTTTATTCAGGCCGGTATTCCTTACCGTATATATGGAGGTTTGCGATTTTTTGAGCGTGCAGAAATTAAAGATACGTTAGCCTATCTACGTTTAATTTCGCAAATAACTGATGATGCAGCATTTGAACGTATTATCAATACTCCCACGAGAGGTATTGGCCTACGTACCGTTGATTTTTTAAGAGAACAAGCTAAACAAACTCAGCAATCACTATGGGCCACTGCCAAACAAGTTACCCATTTACAATTACTGCCCGCCAGAGCTTTAAGCGCTTTATCTAATTTTTTAAATTTAATTGAAAACTTAGCTAATGCTATTCAATGTTTACCTTTACCTGAGCAAGTAGAACATGTTATTCACCAAAGCGGTTTGTATCATCATTATCAAAATGAAAAAGGCGAAAAAGGCAGAGCTCGTTTAGAAAACTTAGAAGAATTAGTCACCGCAGCTAAACAATTTGAACCAGAGGAAACTATAGCTAATTCTAAACTCACCGCTTTTTTAACCCATGCTGCCCTAGAAAGCGGTGAAACTCAGGCTGATAGTTATAGTGATTGCGCACAATTAATGACCCTACATTCTGCTAAAGGCTTAGAGTTTCCCTTGGTCTTTTTGGCAGGAATGGAAGAGGGGTTATTTCCTCATCAAATGTGTTTAGAGGAAGCCAATGGGCTAGAAGAAGAAAGACGGCTATGTTACGTTGGTATGACTCGTGCCATGAAAAAACTTTATTTATGTTATGCTGAGTCTAGATTTTTGCATGGTAAAGAAAAAAGTCAACGCTCTTCACGTTTTATTAGTGAACTACCTCCTAGCTGCTTAGCTGAAATTAGAATGCGAACTCAAATTTCTCAACCGTTAAGTTTAAAGTCAAAATCAGCGACTTTAGTACCTATTGAAAATGAAAAATACCAAATAGGCCAATATGTAAAACATGCTAAATTTGGCTCTGGCATTATTATTAATCGAGAAGGAAGTGGTGCAAAAGCTCGTTTACAAATCAATTTTGAACAAGTTGGCAGTAAATGGCTAATGACTGAATATGCTGATTTAGAAACTTTGTAAGTACATCATCATGAGCGAAACATTTTTATTTTATGATATTGAGACAACGGGTTTAAATCCGGCTTTTGATCAAATTTTACAATTTGCTGCCATTCGTACTGACTCTAAATTAAATGAATTAGCACGGCATGAGTATCGCGTTAAACTACGACCAGACGTTATTCCTTCGCCTCATGCTTTATTAACTAATCAAATCTCTTTACAAACCATGCTGCAAGGAGAAACAGAGTTTGAGGTTGTTAAAAAAATTCATGCGCTCTTTAATACCCCTGGTACCATAAGCCTAGGTTATAACACGCTAGGCTTTGATGATGAGTTTTTAAGATTTAGTTTTTATAGAAACCTACTATCACCTTATACCCACCAATATGCTAATCAATGCTCGCGCATGGATATTTATCCTGTCGTATTATTTTATTATCTTTTTAATTCTGAATCAGTAATTAATTGGCCTATTGTTGACAATAAACTTTCTTTGAAATTAGAAAGTCTAAATACCGCTAATAATTTTAATCAAGGCCAAGCTCATAATGCCGTTATTGACGTAGAAACAACGATTGCTTTAACTAAAGCACTCATGAAATCTGAAAAAATCTGGCAATATTGCCAAGGTTATTTTACCAAACATGAAGATGCGATCCGGCTAAGTAAATTAGGACTCGCCTACCCCCAAACAACGCTTGCCATGACCGAAGGACTTTATATCGCTGGTAACTTAGGCAGCACACTTGCTTTTCAAATCCCTGTTTTATTATTAGGCCAACACAATATCTATAAAAATCAATCCCTTTGGTTACGTTTAGATTTACCAGAACTAGCCTGTACCACCTTCAGTGAAATTGAAAAAACAACCTGGATCATTAGAAAAAAACCTGGTGAACCAGGCTTTATTCTGCCAAGCCAACCTCGCTTTTTAAGACACTTGAGTGCTGAACGACTAGCTATAACTCACGCTAATAAAGCCTGGCTCTTAAAAAATCCTCTGCTTTTACAAGCCATTATTGATTACCATCTAAATTTTCAATATCCTCTTATTGCACAAGCGGATATTGACAGTGTTTTATATCAAAATGGTTTTTTTTCGAATAATGATCAAGCCTTATGCCGTCTTTTTCATACCGTTTCTTTAACAGAAAAACTACTTTTAATTGAAAAGTTTGAATCTTTAGAACTACAAGAGTTGGCCGTGAGACTATTAGCACGAAATTTCGAGGTCACTTTACCCAATAAATACCAGGAACTTTATACTGCCTATTTAAAAAAATTTTATGAAGGCAAGGAAATACTCATTGACTATAGAAAGCAGATGAAATTTAATGTGCAACAGGCTTTACAAGAACTTTCTACTCTAAATCAGAGACAAAATCTAACATCTGAGCAACAGCATTTTTTATTAGATTATAGTAATTTTATAAACCAACGAGGAAATAGTGATGGGCTATTGGCTAATGAAATCCGAGCCTGAAGCTTTTAGTATTAATGACTTGGCTGCGCGACCCAACAAAACTGAACACTGGGACGGAGTAAGAAATTATCAAGCTAGAAATATGCTGCGCGATAAAATTAAAAAAGGTGATCAAATATTTTTTTATCATTCAAATTGTGAACCTCCTGGTATTGTTGGCATTGCAAAGGTAATCAAAGAAGGTTATCCTGACTTTACAGCCTTTGATCCCAACAGCAAACATTTTGATCCTAAAAGTAATTCGGAAAATCCTCGTTGGTTTATGGTCGATATTAAATTGATTAAGAAATTTAATAAAATTATTCCCTTAACTTTATTAAAAACTATTTCTGAATTGAAAAACATGACGTTACTTCGTAAAGGCAATCGCTTATCAGTGATGCCTGTTAGCACTAAAGAATGGCAAACGATTTTAAAGCTAACAAAAAAAAATAATGGATTGTTATGAAAACTGGCAATTTTATGAAAGAAATTATTAAAGCACTCATTTACTTAATCATAGGTGCTGGCATTGCCATTTTCTTTCTAAAATGCCCAACAATTATCAACTATTTTAAATCCAGTCGTTCTCAACCTATCATAACCAATCAACCAGCTCAAATTGTCAATCCACAGCCTGTCAGCAGTAGCACCTTCTATAATAGCATCAAGTATTCAAAACCTGTTGTGGATATTAGTAAAGCAATGACCAAAATCACTACCAACCAACCTTCTGCTTTACAGCAACGAATTACTATAGAGAAAAAAGCAATTTCACCTCTAGGAATAGGGCTTTTTCAACCTACTTATATATTACCGGCTTATTATACTACCAGGCCAGATAATGCCGTGTATAAAGGCAATACGCCTGATAACCAAAGAGTGGAACCGCTTGAATTTAAAGCGCAATTAAGTTTAATTGTTCCCATAATAAATGGCGAAATCAAGCAAAAACCTATTTCTTTAGATTTCGCTTATACCCAGCTTTCTTATTGGCAGTTTTATGCCAAATCACAATGGTTTAGAGAAACAGATTATGAACCCGAGCTCTTTACCTCCTTGAACTTTCATCCCAACTGGTGGATTAATCTTGGAACCGTCCATCAATCGAATGGTCAAGGCGGAGATATGGAACGTAGCTGGAATCGAGCTTATGCCAATCTTATTTTCTCAGGCCCTAAATGGATGATCAGTATTCAACCTTGGGTGTTAATTTTTAAATCAGAATCAAGCGACCTCCATAATCCTAATATCGCTCACTATATGGGTAATGGTCAGGTTTTATTTGCCTATAAATTTGGTCGTAACGAAATCTCTATTATGGCTCGTAATGAATTAGAAAGCGGCTTTAAACGCGGTGCTGAAGAAGTAGATTGGAGCGTTCACATGTGGAAACATTTTTATCTTTACACTCAATTCTTTAGTGGTTATGGCCAAAGCTTAATAGAGTATAATCATTTTACCAACGGATTAGGAGTCGGTATTGCTTTAAATAATTGGATATAAAATTTAAGATGATCTATTTGCTACCTTTATCTCTTTAGTAGCAAGAAGCCATAAAGCCGCAATTATTGCGATTAAACCCAACACGATTAAAGATAGCTTTACAGCTATAACTGCTAATAAGCCCCCAATAATGCCCGATAAAGATTCAGCCAAAACTTGTAAAGATTGATTGTTTCCCATAACTTTACCATGATCTTTACTCACAGCAAAAGATAACAAAGTAGCACACGCTGGCAAACAAAGTGCTAAAGCTAAAGAAGTTAAAAATAAAGTTACCCAAAGCGCACTAACATAAGGTGGAATAATAACAATAATCATCAATAAACCCGTCAAAAATGCTGAAGCAACAGTAACCGTTTTAATAGAAAACCGTTCAGTAAAAAAACTAGTTAACCCCATATTTGCTATAACAATAGGCACTGCTACCCAAGCAATAAATTCAGAGGATTGATTTACTTGCATATGAAATTCATCTACTAAGTACATTGGATAACATCGAAAAAACCCAAAAATCGCCAAATAAAATAAAAAATTAAGTATATATAAACGACGTATTGGCTGGGCAATTAATACATCTCTTAAACTGATCAAAGCAGTAAAATAATTAATCTTTTCTTTAGCAAAAAATTTTTTAGTTTCTTGAAAACTGCACGCAACCCAGAGAATAGAAAACAATAATATTAGCCAGACGGTCCAAAAGGGGGTGGCGTCATTAAACCAAAAAACAAGGGCTGGATCTGCCAACTTACCTCCAACCAGTGGACCTATGATATAGGCCATACTAGCACTCAAATAAATATAACCAAATAAACGATTACGATCTTGATGATTAGCCACATCAGTAATAGCGCTTTGTGCTACAACAATATTAGCCTCGCTTAATCCAGCAAAAAATGAACCTAGCAAAAGCAAAAATAAACAATGTAATGATAAAGCTAAGGCAATTATTAAATAAAAAAAGGTGGTACAGCAAAGTGAAATGATTAGAACTTTTTTCCTGCCATAAGAATCTGACAAAGTACCTAAGATTGGCGCGCCCAAAAACTGACCTAAAGGATATAAAGCTAACAGAAATCCCAGAAGAATCACTCGCTGACTCATTGGAGATTCGTGTGCCATAAACCCATTTTGCGCATGCATCAACATAGGCGTAAAAATGGTAATCATTAAACTATAGCCAATGAATCCAAAAAATATAATTAAATAAAGTGGCGCAAGGTTTTTATAACGATAATTCCTCACAATAAGTTTCCTTACTTACTATTCAAAGCCTACATTACTACCTAACCATTTCATCATTGTTTCATAATCATCTTGCTTTCGTTGAGCATAATCTTTAACTTGATCTTCATTAATTTTTCCAACCACAAAATATTCTGAATCTGGATGAGAATAATAAAATCCACATACTGAAGCCGCAGGCCACATAGCCATACTCTCAGTTAAGGTTACTCCGATTTTATTTTCTGGCTCTAGTAATTTAAACAATAACTGTTTTTCAGTATGATCCGGACAAGCTGGATATCCCGGGGCAGGCCTAATTCCTCGATATTTTTCTTGAATTAACTCAATATGAGTAAGCTGCTCGTCCTTAGCATAGCTCCAATATTTTCTTCTGACTTCTTGATGAAGGTATTCTGCATAAGCTTCCGCTAAACGATCGGCGAGCGCTTTAGCCATAATACTACTGTAGTCATCATACTCTGCTTCATATTTATTAACTAATTTATCTAATTCAAGACCAGTCGTTACTATAAACACACCTAAATAATCTTTGATACCACTTGCCTTAGGAGCAATAAAATCTGCCAAAGATTTATTAAATTTACCCGGTGGTTTTCTATTTTGTTGACGCAAGTGGTGAAAAGTCGCAATAATTTTTTCTCGGCTATCATCTTCATAAAGTAAAATGTCGTCATGAATACTATTAGCAGGATAAAAGCCAAATAAGCTTGCTGCAGTTAGAAGTTTATTATCAATAAGATGCTTTAACATAGTTAAAGCATCTGCATACAAAATACTAGCCTGCTTTCCTATAACCTCATCTTCTAGAATTTCTGGAAAATTACCAGACAGTTCCCAAGTTCTAAAAAAAGGCGTCCAGTCAATATAAGGTTGTAAAACTGATAATTCTAAATTTTTTATAATTTTAGTGCCTATAAAAGTTGGAACAGGAGGAGTATATTCTAACCAATTGATTGGTTTTTTATTAGCACGAGCTTCTGCTAAAGTTAACCAATCAATTCGCGCTTGTTTATTCTGGTATCGAGCACGCACTTCCTCATATTCTCGAGCAATTTCTTGAGTAAAAATCTTACTTTTTTCACCCAGTAACTGTGATAAAACAGAAACACTTCTAGAAGCATCTTTCACATAAATAACAGTCTCCTGATAGTGAGGTGCTATTTTTACTGCAGTATGCACTCGAGAAGTTGTAGCACCACCTATTAGTAAAGGTACAGAAAAATTTAAGCGCTGCATTTCTTTAGCAACATGCACCATTTCATCTAAAGAAGGCGTAATCAACCCACTTAAACCGATTACTTCTACTTTTTCCGCTTTAGCTGTTGCAAGAATTTTTTCAGAAGAAACCATAACGCCTAGATCAATAACTCGATAACCATTACATTGTAATACCACGCCTACAATATTTTTACCAATATCATGGACATCTCCTTTGACGGTAGCCATCAAAATAGCGCCTTTATGTGTAGCCGCTAACTTATTTATTGCTTTTTCTTGTTCTATAAAGGGTAGTAAATAAGCAACTGCTTTTTTCATTACTCTGGCACTTTTAACAACCTGAGGTAAAAACATCTTACCAGCACCAAATAAATCACCTACTGTATTCATCCCATCCATGAGAGGACCTTCAATCACCTCTAATGGCCTCTTACTAAGCAATCTTGCTTCTTCTACATCTGGTTCTATAAAATCCGTAATGCCATTAATCAATGCATAACTTAATCGCTCGGCAACTGATTGATTACGCCAAGCAAGAGTTTTTACTACGCTTTTGTTTTCAGCTTTAAATTCATCAGCAATTGCTAATAATCGTTCAGTTGCCTCTTTACTGCGATTTAATATGACATCTTCTACGATGTCGCGAAGCTGCTTGGGAATTTCTTCATAAATCTGTAATTGGCCTGCGTTGACAATCCCCATATCCATACCAGCTTGAATGGCATGATAAAGAAATACTGAATGCATCGATTCTCTTACTGGATTATTACCTCTAAATGAAAATGATACATTACTGACTCCACCACTAATTAATACGCCTGGACAACGTTTTTTAATTTCTGTGATAGCCTCAATAAAATCCTTAGCATAATTATCATGCTCTTCAATCCCAGTAGCAACCGCAAAGATATTAGGATCAAAAATAATATCTTGGGGCTTAAAACCTGCTTGCTTAGTAAGTAAATGATATACTCTCTCACATATTGCAATTTTTTTCTCTTTGGTATCAGCTTGGCCTTGTTCATCAAAAGCCATCACTACAACCGAAGCTCCAAAGTTTAAAATTTCTGTGGCTTGCTTTAAAAATTCAGTCTCCCCTTCTTTCAAACTAATTGAATTAACAATAGCCTTGCCTTGAACACATTTTAATCCAGCTTGTAACACACTCCATTTTGAAGAGTCAATCATAATAGGTAAACGACAAATATCAGGCTCGCTAGCAATGAATTTTAAAAAAGTTTCCATTGCTAATTCTGAATTAAGCATCGCGTCATCCATATTCACATCGATAATTTGAGCACCATTTTCGACTTGTTGACGGGCCACTTCTAAAGCTGTCTCAAAATCATTATTTCTAATTAGTGCAGCAAAACGTGCTGAACCTGAAACGTTCGTCCTTTCACCTACGTTAATAAAATTAGTTTCTGGACGAATAGTTAACACTTCCAAACCACTTAATTGACAATAAGGTTCAGAAATTGCTGGTTTTCTAGGCGGTATTTGAGAAACCACTTGCGCAATAGCAGCTATATGTTCAGGTGTGGTACCACAACACCCCCCCACAATATTTAAAAACCCACTTTCAGCAAATTCTTTAATAAGTGCAGCCATTTGCGCTGGTGATTGATCATAACCACCCAATTCATTAGGTAATCCTGCATTAGGATAAGCACAAACCATACTATTTGAAATCGTTGCTAATGTTTGTAAATAAGGTCGCATTTCTGCTGCGCCTAATGCACAATTAATACCTATGGAAAGTGGTTTGGCGTGTTGAACAGAAATCCAAAATGCTTCAATGGTTTGTCCTGATAAAGTTCTACCGCTAGCATCGGTAATGGTACCAGAAATCATAATAGGCAAATTAAGGTTTTCTTTGCTGAAATAAGTTTTAGTAGCATAAATCGCTGCTTTACAATTTAGTGTATCAAAAACTGTTTCTATCATTAATACATCAACACCACCTTTTACCAATCCTTCAATAGCAAGAGTATAAGCAGCAACCAACTCATCGAAACTGATATTTCTAAATTCTGCTCTATTGACATCAGGAGATAATGAGGCCGTGCGGTTAGTCGGTCCTAAGGCACCTATCACAAATCGTGGTTTGTCAGGAGTTAAGCTTGTTATTTCGTCAGCCGCATTGCGAGCCAATTTGGCAGCAGAGAAATTAAGCTCATAGACATAATCTTCGGTTTGATAATCTTGTTGCGCTATAGTTGTCGAACTAAAAGTGTTGGTTTCAATAAAATCAGCACCGGCTAAAAGATATGCTTTATGGATCGCAGCAATAATATCAGGTCGAGTCAGAGAAAGAAGATCATGATTACCAAATAAAGAAACAGGGTGGTTGACAAATAAATCACCACAATAATCTTTTTCAGTTAATTGATATCCTTGAATCATGGTACCCATAGCACCATCTAAAATCATGATTCTTTCTTTCAGTATTTTATGAATCAGGGAGGTTTTATTTTTTGACATTTAGTTTTCAACTACAACAATAGGTTATTATCAGCGCAAAATCATAACAAAGAGATTAGAGAAACTCTACTTTTCTCTTATAATTAGAGTTAAATAAGTGGTCATCTTAATAAAAATTGGCATAATGTAGCTAAAATAAATAATGGATTAACTTATGCATTCTAATCAATTAACTAAAAACATAAGTTTTGAGTTTTTCCCTCCTCAAACCACAGAACATTTAGACAAACTATTAGAGACGGCACAAAAATTAAATTCCAGATCGCCGGCCTTTTTTTCTGTGACTTATGGGGCTGGTGGATCAACTCAAGAACGCAGTTTAAATACTATTCAAGGATTATTAACGGCGAAACTAACTGAAGTTGCACCCCATATATCTTGTATAGGCTCTACTAAAGAAAAAATTTCTGAATTATTAGCACACTATAAATCTCAGGGTATTAGACGGTTAGTTGCTTTGCGCGGTGACTTACCTTCTGGTTTAGGCACCAATACCGGACACTTTAGACATGCTCAAGAGCTAGTGGCTTTCATTCGAGAGAATAGTCAAGACCATTTTCATATAGAAGTCGCCGCTTATCCAGAATGTCATCCAGAAGCTTCCTCTATGCAAGTTGATTTAAAACATTTTAAAGAAAAAGTTACAGCGGGTGCAGATAGTGCTATTACCCAGTATTTTTATAATGTTGAAGCTTATGAACAGTTTTTGAATAACTGTCTTAAGCTTAATATTAACATTCCCATTATTCCCGGTATCATGCCTATCACTAACTATACTCAGCTAGCTCGTTTTTCTGATAACTGCGGGGCAGAAATTCCTCGCTGGATTAGAAAACACTTAGAAGATTATGGCGACAATCTGGACGCTATTAAAGATTTTGGTATTGAGGTTATAACCAAGCTATGTGAAAAACTCGTTACTCTTGGTGCACCAGGTTTACACTTTTATACTTTAAATAAAGCAGACTCTAGTTTAGCTGTTTTGGCTAATTTAAATCTAATATAATTTAAACTTTATAGAATTTGCAAAAAACAATATCCTTTAGCAATGGATACTAATTACCCCTTTTACAAACGCACTGTTTTTAGGAAATTCTCGTCCAGGAAATTTTTTCATCACTGCAGCAAATAAGGAATCATCAATAGGCAACTCTTCACTATTTTTCATACCGGCATAAAGTTCTACATTATTATGGTAATAATCAAAATGAATTATTCTTGATAGCTCATAAAGTGGTGTAGCTTCAATATTTAATCCCTCATCAGAAATTTTTTGTAGATATTTACCGATTAAAGCACGAATATCATATAAATCAGAAATTGCGCTAGAACGACCACTGGTTTTAGGAGAAAGCTCTAAAGCCGTTGGGTATTGTAAAGAATAATACACTGGGGATTGATTTTCTTTTTCTGTAAGTAATAAGCTGGGCTGCATAATAATAGGGGCATAATACTTTAATTCATAATGATCAATATACGCCTGCTGTAATCCTTCAATAGGCGCTAACGAATTGTCTATTGCCGCTCTAAACCCAAGCACTTCACCGGTACCAATTGCTAAAATATGTTTTACGATATCAGCAATATAGGGTGAGGCTTTAATTTTTCTTAAACTTTGAATACGTGAAAAAGTAATATTCCAAATGAATTGATTACGCCAAAATTCCGTACTATGCCAAGTTTTTTCTATAAAATAATAACGCAGTTTAATCCAAGCAGAGTCTAACATTTGTTTAAACCATTCTTTAGAAAAAAACAACATTTCTACATACCAAGGTTGTGAAAACTCTGGTTGTTTGGCTATTTCTTTAAATACTTTCCAGTGATCTAATAAATCTTTTGGTTTATCAACACTTATTTTTAATCCTTGTTTTAATTTATTATGCGCTAACGATTCAGAAATTTTTGGCAACATAAAAATTGAACGTGCGCCTGCTGTCATATTCCAAATAAAAACTGAGGTATGCGACAATTTATCTTCATTCGGTCGATCAAGTACCCGCCATAAACCAAAGATATCGCCTGCTTTATTAACAGAAAAAGGAATGATCCTATCTTCTACAGTAATAAACATCTCTAAAGAATTATGCAGAATCATTGTGACTGGATTGGTATTAAGATTATAGCCTAAACTTTCCTTTATTGCTCTATCGACACGCTCGTCAATAAACGAGATTAAATTACCGTCGTGATCAGGTAAGAAAAACTCTCCACTCTGCAAAAATTGTGCGCCAAATGGATAGCGGGCTAAATATAATTTGCATTCAGGCCCTGGATTAATTTCATCAACTAAAGCAGTAAACTCAGGATTAACCAATTGGGCTTTTTCTCTAGCTTCCTGCCAGGATAGTTCTGTAACCGCAATATGTTTAAAGTTCTTCATTGACTTATCACAAGCAACTTACTAAATTAAGGTAATAGGGTAGTTTTGCAGAAAAAACCATCCTGTCAAGGATAAAAAACTTTTATCGTTTTTCGGTGTAATCTTCCATGAAAAATAACGCCATTCTGCAAATACCCTCGCTCAATTGGTCTAATAAAGATAACTTATTAGTCTATGAAAAAACTCCTATCTTCAAACTCAAAGAATGCGCAGCTATTTCCGGTTTAGATTCTTGTTGTGATTTAAGATTAATTCATCAGTATATTCAACGCTCTTCCTCCATTCTCGAAATAGGCGCGGGAGCTGGCCGAGTACTCGATTATCTAATTAATAGCAATTATCAGGGAGAAATCTCTGCCGTTGAATGCTGTCAAAACTACTGCCAACAACTTCTTAAAAGGTTTGGACAAAAAATTTCCGTTTATTGCCAAAATCTTCTACGGCTGTCATTACCTAAACAGTTTGATTTAATTCTTTGGATGTGGTCAGGTATTGCAGATTTTGCCCCAGCTGAGCACCTCCTTGCTTTAAAGAACCTCTTATCTACTTTAACCGATCACGGAATTTTAATTTTCGATACCTTAGATCCGACAGTTACACCTGCAGCAACAAAATATAATCAAGGACAAGAATATTATATTGATATCAAGTATGGAATCATTCGCACTTATAGTGTTACGAAGCAAGAGCTAGACCAGTATGCTAAAAAGCTTCATTTTATTGAAAAAAAACAGCTACATTATACAGCAACAAACGGCAAAGAAAGAATTTTACATATTGTTAAAAAAGCCTAATATGAATCATGCTGGCTCTTGGCTATTCTCACACAACCTTTTAGAAAAGCTGCTGCAGCTGGAAATACCGCTTCTTTTTCTTTTATAAAAGTATTAAGGAAACTATCATCTTCTTTAGCAATCAATTGAGAATCAAGAATTTCTTCATAGGCTCCCATGTTAGTATGAAAAAAATCAAAGGCCACTTGATCAATAGCACGATATAAGGGTGTCTCTTCAATATTAAAGATATTAGATTTTAACACCTCTAAGTGTTTATCAAACAACTGTTTTAAATCATAAAGATCGGTTAACAAACTAGTATGTTTACTAGATTTAGGACCAAATTCAATAGCAGTAGGAAACTGTAAAGAATAATAAACTGGCCTCACTTTTTCTGAATTAATTTTAAAGCTCTGCGGTTGCATAATTACAGGCAAATAATTTTTTAGGCCATAAACATTACAATAAGCTTTTTGTAGCCCTTCAATTGGCGCAGCAAAATTGTCTAAAGCAGGCGCAAAACCAGGCGCATTCCCTACCGCAATTGAAAACAAACATTTAACTGTATCCGCAATAAAAGAATTAGGACGAACCGTTGATTCTTTTTGAATAATAGAAAAAATTAGATTCCAAACAAATTGATTACGCCAATAATCACTACGATCCCAAGTATAACGATACAAAAAATAATTAAAATGCTCCCAACTTCTATCATCTAAGTGTTCAAACCAAGGTTTTGAAAAGAACAAAATATCTGTACTCCAGGAATAACCAAAGTTAGGATGATTAGCTATTTCCTTAAAAATAGTCCAATGCTCATTGAGTTCTTTTGGCTTATCTATACTAAGATTAAACTCTCTTTTTAATCTTTTAAAACTTTCTCTTTCTGAAACTTTGGGCAACATAAAAATAGATCTTGCCCCAGCAGTCATTTCCCATGTAAATTTTGGTTGGTGAGAAATGCGGCCTCGTGTTAAAATTCTAAAAAGTCCAAAAAGATTACCTGGTGTGGTTAATCCTCCTAAAGGCAATGTTCTATCTGCTTGAGCAGAAAATAACTCAGTTGAGTTTTTAAGAAGAAAAGAAACTGGATTAGAATTTAAATTATAGCTTAATAAAGCTTGGAACCTTCTATCTAAATTTGGATCATCTAGCGCTATTAACGTTCCTTCTTGGCCAGGCAAATAAAACTTACCTTGTTTCAATATCTCACTACCATAAGGATACTTTGCTTTAAAGAGAACACACTCGTCTCCCGGAGAAAGCTCATCTACCACTTGAACAAACTCAGGGTTTAAGGGCTGCAGTTCTTCTCTGACATCTCGCCAAGTTAACTCTTCAAGCATAGGTTTATTAGCTTTTAAACGATTTCCATTCATTATTTAGACCTTAAAGATGAAGAATCTTAGAATAATACTAGCAAATTTTAATAATAACTACTAACTTAGTACTAACCCATTTAGTTTTAACAACCCATGAATAGAAATATGGCAACCCATCCTAAATCTGTCTACGTCTTAAGCTTTGCAGAAGGTTGGGGACGTTTCAATTACTATGGTACACAAATGATCTTAGTGCTTTATTTTACCAAAGTTTTTTTGTTATCAAACAGTAAAAGTCTGGCAATTTATGGTGCTTTTGCAAGTTTTTCCTTTGCCCTGCCTATTCTTGGTGGGTTAATTGCCGACAAATTATTAGGCAGCTTTAGAGCTATCATTCTAGGGATAATTTTTTCAATTTTAGCAAACCTATTGCTATCTTTTTCTATTTTCAAACTTTTTTGTTTTGGTTTAGGCCTTAATACTTTTGGCACAGGTTTGTTTAAAAGCAGTTGTGCCAATTTAATAGGAGCCCTCTATCATCCTGAAGATATCAAGCGTACACGTGGCTATACTATTTATTACTTGAGCATTAATATTGGTGCAACACTTGGCCCAATTGTTTATGGCTTGATTTCAGCATATTATGGCTGGAATTATTGTTTTTATGTTACCGCATTAGGGTTAAGCCTAGGATTATTTTTTTTAATATTAAATAAAAAATATCTGCTTCAAGCTGTTCTAGCACCAAAAGAAAAACTATTAACACTTAACTTGATTCCTGGTTTATCACTTAAAAATTTTTTATATTTTATCTTATTGTTAATTGGACTACTCTTGGGTCTACCATTTCTATTTCCTGAAATCATCAATCCTCTGCTGATTTCTTTTACTATTTTAATATTTTTTATCGTCCTATTTATTACTTTAAAACACCCACCTGCAGAAAAGAAAAGAATTTTAGCTATTCTTATTTTAGGACTCTTTGGCATGTTATTTTTTGCAGCAAGTTTACAAGTAGGCAGTTCTATCATTTTATTTATCAATGATAATGTGCACCATTATTTATTTAATTGGAATATTCCAACCATTATGTTTACTTCGCTTTACCCTCTTGCAGTAATTATTTCAGCACCTTTTATTACAGTCCTCTGGTCAAAGCTTGAAAAAAGAAACCTTAATCCTAGCACTCCGCTAAAATTGTTTTATGGACTTGTTCTCGCTGCTTTGGCTTTTATAGTGTTTAGTTTAGCCGCTGCTTTTGCTTATCCTCTCTATAATCATTATTATGCTTTAGGATTAATTGTTTTAGGTAATCTTTTTTTAGGCTGCGGTGAGCTAGTCTTAACACCAGCCATGTTTTCAGCCATTAATATTTTAGCCCCCAGCACTATTAAAAATTCCATGGTGGGACTATGGTTCCTCTTTGTAGCTTTTGGTGGTTATTTTAGCAGTGTTATTGCTAACTTTAGCACTCAACACATTAGTCCTAATAATTTAATTGAAAATCTTAATGTTTTTCAGCACGCTTTTTTAAGCATTAGCTTAGCTACTTTACTACTAAGTTTTATTTTATTAATCCTAGTACCTTTAATAAAAAGATTAAGCGATATTAAAACTTTCTAAAGCGGGAAGAGTTTTTAATTTCAGAATTAAAAACCTCTTTTTTATTAAATTAAGCCTAATGCTTTAACTTCGTCTCTTTCTTTACGAAGCTCATCTAAAGTAATACGTACTTTTTCATGGCTAAAAGCATTGTGCTCGATTCCAGTTACCACTTTTAAGACACCTTTCTCTGTACGACAAGGAAATGAAAAAATTAATCCCTCATCAATTCCATATTCACCCTCTGAACATTTAGACATTGAATAAAAATCACCGCGAGGTGTATCGTGTACAAGAGACCAGACTCCATCAATAATAGCATTAGCAGCCGAAGCAGCTGAGGAAGCCCCTCTTGCTTTAATAACTGTTGCGCCACGCTGTTGTATTGTTTCAATGAAAGTAGTTTTTAACCAATTTTCATCGTGAATCACTTTGGTCACAGGTGAGCCCTTAATTTTTGTATTATAAAAATCTGGGTATTGAGTTGAAGAATGATTCCCCCAAATAGCCATTTGAGAAATATCTGTTATTGCAACACCTGCTTTAATTGCTAACTGACTTACTGCTCGATTTTGATCTAACATAGTCATTGCATAAAAGCGATTATTGGGAACATCTGCCGCTGCATGCATAGTAATCAAACAATTAGTATTACAAGGATTACCTACAACAAAAACTCTTACGTCGTGTGCAGCATGATCGTTAATCGCTCTTCCTTGCGGACCAAAAACTGAACCGTTAATTTTTAATAAATCAGAACGTTCCATGCCAGCTTTTCTTGGCACTGCACCCACTAACAAAACCCAATTTACATCTTTCATGGCTTCATTCAAATTTGCAGTACACAGTATTTTGTTCAATAAAGGAAAAGCACAATCTTCAAGCTCCATAGCCACCCCTTTTAATGCAGGTAATGAGGCTTCTAATTCTAGTAAATGTAAATCTACTTTGGTGTCAGCGCCAAACATTTGCCCAGAAGCAATTCTGAATAATAATGAATAGCCAATTTGTCCAGCGGCACCGGTGATAGCAACTTTAACATGCTTAGTCATTTAATTTTCCTCTATCTTTCATTACCTTATTGATTAGTAATTATAATACTTTGCTGGGCTTTAAAAATAAAATTTTCACTTATTTTCTTCAGATCTTTTATTCTTAGTATAATTGGGCTATTATTGCGCAATTTAATGGGCTGCTGATAAAAATGTCAACCTTACTTAAACTTCCGCCACTTAGTTTATATATTCATATTCCTTGGTGTATTAAAAAATGTCCTTATTGCGATTTTAATTCCCACTCTACCAACTATGAGGAGCCGCCTGAAGAAGCTTATGTCACAGCCTTGATTCAGGATTTAGAAGAAGATCTTGCTAAAATTTGGGGACGGCCTATCGCTAGTATTTTTATCGGTGGCGGAACCCCCAGTCTTTTTTCTGCAAAGGCTATAGAGCGCTTGCTGCAAGCTATTCACACTAGGCTTGCTTTTAATCCACTCATAGAAATTACTTTAGAGGCAAATCCAGGAACTTTTGAGCAGCAAAAATTTAAAGACTTTAAACAAATTGGAATCAATAGACTTTCAATAGGTGTGCAAAGCTTTCAAAATGATAAATTAAACTTGTTAGGTAGAGTTCATCATGGAGATGAGGCAAAACACGCTATTGAAATTGCAAAAGAGGCGGGTTTTATTAATTTTAATATTGACCTTATGCATGGCTTACCTCAGCAATCAGTTTCTGATGCTTTATTTGATTTAACTACCGCATTAAGCTTTTCACCTCCTCATTTATCTTGGTACCAGCTCACTATTGAACCCAATACTGCTTTTGCAAAATTTTCTCCTGTTTTACCTCATGAAGAAATTCTTTTTGAAATTCAACAACAGGGACATGCGTTCTTGGCAACAAATGGCTATGAACATTACGAAATTTCTGCTTATGCTAAACCTAATCACCAGGCTAATCATAATCTAAATTATTGGCAGTTTGGTGATTATTTAGGAATCGGAGCCGGCGCTCACAGTAAAATTACTGATTTAGCTTCACAAACTATTATTCGTTATACAAAGACTCGTAACCCCAAAGATTATTTAGATAAAACAAAATCCTTTACTTGCCACAGCCAGTCAATTGAAACTTTTGATTTGCCATTAGAGTTTATGATGAACGCACTACGCTTAACGCAAGGGGTTTCATTTGATCTTTTTGAAAGTCGCACCGGTTTAGCAATTCATACCATCTCTGAACAACTTAGGTCAGCACAGCAGCAAGGATTTTTAGAAAAAACCTTCCTAAAGACTACCCCATTAGGACAGCAATTTCTTAATGACTGTTTACTTTCATTTGAATCCACTTAATTACTTGACCTTAAAGATAATATCCCAGGATTGATGGCCCAAGCGGTAACCACGCTCTTCAAATTTTGTTAACGGTCGATAGGCGGGTTTAGTTGCAAATTTTTGTTGAGCTACATTAGTAAATTTAATAGAAGTCTCTAAGGTTTGAAAAATATGTACGGCATAATCTTGCCAATCCGTTGCCGCATGAAAAATACCACCTGGCACCAGTTTTTGATGAAGAAGCTCAAGAAAACTTGGCTGAATTAAGCGTCGTTTATGATGTCTACGCTTTGGCCAAGGATCCGGAAAAAATACTTGTGTACGATTTAAACTGTGGTCAGGAATCGCTTGTTTTAAGACTAAAATAGCGTCTTCACAATAAACTCGTACATTGTTAAGCTGCTCCTTCTCCAATCCTACTAATAAATTTGCAATACCAGGCCGATGCACTTCTACTGCAATAAAACAAGTATCCTGTGTGGCTTTGGCCATCTGTAATAAAGACTGTCCCATACCAAACCCAATTTCCAAAATTAGTTTTTGGGGTTGATGAAATACTTGTTGATACGCTAGTAAACCATCGGTTATGGAAAGACCATACTTAGGCCAAAGTCTTACTAATGCCTCCCGTAAAGCAGGCGACATACGACTTTCACGTCGTATGTAACTTTTAATTTCTCTTCTAGGTGGTTTATTCATAAAACTGAGAAAGCATGCACCGTTTCAACTGCCACATTCACATGCTCTGGATTAATATCAGGCATTAGACCATGGCCTACATTAAAAATATAACCTGGTTCACTACCTATCTCAGTTAATAACTTAGTGATCTGCATGCGAATTTGTTCTGGGCTGGCATACAGCACAGCTGGATCTAAATTTCCTTGTAAGGCAACTTTATGTTGCACTCTTGCTTTGGCTTCTTTTAATTCAATAGTCCAATCAAGCCCTATAGCACTACAACCCGAATCAGCTATTTTTTCCAATGCTCCATGAGTTTGCTTACTATAAATAATGGTTGGAACTTTATTATTTAGCTTTTTAATAATCGTTTGCATATAAGTTAAAGAAAATGCTTGATAACTTAAAGGCTGCAAAATACCACCCCAAGTATCAAAGATCATAATAACTTGTGCGCCAGCTTCTATTTGCGCCTGTAGATAAAGAATTGTAGCCTCAGTTATTTTTTTGAGCAGGGCATGTAATAATTCGGGTTCACGATAAAGCATTTTTTTAACTATATTAAACCCCTTACTAGTTTGTCCCTCTACCATATAGGTTGCTACTGTCCAAGGGCTCCCAGCAAATCCAATTAAGGGTACTTGATTGTTGAGCTCGGCTCTTAATAGTCTAACTGTCTCCATTACATAACGTAATTCTTGTTCAGGATCGGGTATCACTAACTGCTGGATATCGTGTGACGAAGAAATAGTTCTTGCAAAACGAGGACCAACTGTTTCAACCACCTCTAAACCTAATCCCATGGCATCTGGTAACACCAAAATATCAGAAAAAAGAATGGCGGCATCCACTGAAAATCGACGTAACGGTTGTAAGCTGACTTCGGCAGCCAATTCTGGGGTTTTACATAATTTAATAAAACTGCCTGCTTGTTTACGCGTTGCTTGATATTCTGGCAAGTATCTGCCAGCTTGTCGCATAAACCAAACTGGTATCTTATCGACAGGCTGTCTGTATAAAGCTTGGAGTAAACGTTGATTATTCATATTTTCTTATCATTAAATTTTAAAGCCTTGACTACTTAAATTATTACAAATTTCTTTGGCGATATTTTTAATTGAATGACCATCAGTAGTAAAAACTAAATCTGCTATTTCTTCGTAAAGCCTCGCTCGTTCTTGACGCATTTCTTGTAAACGAGCTTCAATATTATCAACCTGTAATCCAGGACGATGATCTTTGCGTCTAGTACGAGTCAGCTGCTGCTCGACGGTTGCTTTAAGATAAATGACTAACCCTTTTGCTGCTAACAATGTTCTATTTTCTGGTGTGAGAATAGCGCCGCCGCCAGTGGCTAGAATAATATTAGGTATTTCGACCAATTCCTCTATGACCTTTTGTTCACGTTTACGAAAACCTTCCTCACCCTCCACATCATAAATCCAGCTAATACTCACTCCAGTACGTTCTTCAATAATGGCATCAGAATCATAAAAATCCATTTTTAAAATATCAGCCATTTCCAAACCTACTGTACTTTTACCAGCACCTTCAGGGCCTACCAAAAAAATACTTGTTAATTTTGTCACAATAATCACTCTTGTTTGGCTAATTTTTAACCGTAGCTTAACCTTAAATAGTCGTTTCTGTATAACCTAGTTATTTAAATAAGTTGCCTATTATAGGCAAAGAGAAAGTAAAAGACACTGCTAGAATGTTATTTGTCTTTACCTTCTTTAAAAGACTTCCTTATAATAAGCAACTTATTAACTATAAAATAAAATATATGTCAAAACTTTCTTGGTTAAAACGAATTATCTGGCTAGCTTTAGCCTTTTTTGCTGTCGCTTCATTTGTCATTATCATTACCATTATCTATCTTGAACTACATTTACCTAGCGTAAAAAGAATAAAAGATGTACAACTTCAAGTACCATTACGCGTCTTTACCAGTAATGGTCAATTAATAGCCGAGTTCGGCAGCAAACGCCGTAATCCCGTAACCTTACAACAGATACCTAAAATTGTAATTGATGCAACGCTAGCAACAGAAGATCAGAGATATTACTACCATTCTGGAGTAGATTTATTAGGTTTAGGTCGTGCCGCTGTTGTATTAATACTAACCGGCAAAAAAGAGCAGGGTGGTAGTACTATTACCATGCAAGTTGCAAGAAATTATTTCTTGACCCGTAAAAAAACTTTCACACGTAAAATTAGAGAAATATTATTAGCTTACCGAATTGATCACACCTTGAGTAAAAATAAGGTATTAGAGCTTTATTTTAATAAAATATTTTATGGAAATCGTGCTTATGGTATTGCTGCTGCTGCGCAAGTTTATTATGGTAAACCACTAAAAAATCTTACTTTAGCCGAAGCAGCTATGTTAGCAGGCTTACCGCAAGCCCCTTCTTATCTTAATCCCATCATTAACCCTACTGCCGCATTGAAACGCCGCAATCATGTATTAGAACGCATGTATGAAGAAAGCTATATTACTGCAGCCCAATATCAACAAGCTCTAGCTGAACCATTAACAGCTAAATATCATGGTTTAAAAATAGGTGTTAATGCTCCCTATATTGCTGAATTAATCCGCAATGAAATGGTTATGAAATATGGAGAAAAAGCTTATACCACTGGCTTAAGAGTTTATACGACGATTAACCCTAAACTTCAAACCTATGCGAATATTGCTATACGAAATGGTGTACTGGCTTATGATAAACGTCATGGTTACCGTGGCCCAGTAGAAAATCTTGGCAACACCGTTCCAGCTAACTTAACAGTATGGGAAAAAGCACTGTCCAAAATTCCGACTATCAATATATTACAACCTGCTGCAATCATTGCAATTAATGCTGACAATTCAGTGACTGCTCTTTTACAATCAGGACAAACAATTACTATTCCTTGGGCTAATATGGCCTGGGCGAGATCACAAACCCTGAAAGGAACTGATGAATATTTAGGAGCCTCGCCTTCACAAGCCACTGATATAGTAAAAACTGGTGATGTAATCTATACCAACTTTAGTAAAGGTAGCTGGCAATTAAGTCAAAAGCCTAAGGTAGAAGCAGCTTTAGTAGCTATTGATCCACAAACTGGTGCTATCTTAGCATTAGTTGGCGGCTTTGATAACAATGCCAGTAGCTTTAATCGTGTGGTTCAAGCTTATCGTCAGCCTGGCTCCAGCTTTAAACCTTTTATTTATTCTGCGGCGCTAGCCAAAGGCTATACGCTGGCCTCAATGCTCAATGACGCTCCCATTGTCATTCCAACCAATAGCTTACTCGGACTATGGCGACCTGAAAATGACACACATAAATTTTATGGCATGACTAGTCTTAAAACGGCTTTAATACAATCCAGAAATCTAGTATCTATTCGTTTACTGCAGCTCATTGGTATTCCCTATGCTATTAATTATGTAACTCGTTTTGGTTTTAATGCTGACCAACTACCCCAAGAGCTATCTTTAGCTTTAGGAACTGCTAATGTAACCCCCTTACAAATGGTTATTGCTTATAGTGTCTTTGCCAATGGTGGTTATAAAATAACACCTTACTTAATTGAAAAAATTGCTAATCGTGATAATAAAATTATTTATAGCGGCCACACACCGACTGTTTGTGATAGTACTTGTCAACAAAACTTAGTTCAAAATAATCAAGGACAAACTAATTCCTCTACTAATTTTGCCCCACAAGTTATTACTTCCCAAAATGCGTTTTTAATGACGCAGGCTTTAAAAGCCGTTATCACTGGTGGAACTGGAAAACCAGCATTAGTTTTGCATCGTGAAGATTTAGCAGGCAAAACCGGTACCACGAATGAAAAAGTAGATGCTTGGTTTTCTGGCTATAATAATCACTTGGTTGTTACCACTTGGATGGGCTTTGATCAACCCAAGCCTCTTTATGAATATGGAGATCAAGCCGCTTTACCAGTTTGGATTAATTTCATGAAATTAGCTTTAAAAAATCAACCTCTAGCTGATTTACCTGAACCACCAGGCATTATTTCTGTAAGGATTAACCCAGCTACTGGTAAAACTGCAGGCTCCAATGATACGACTGCTACTTTTGAATATTTTATTGCAGGCACTGTTCCTCAAGCTTCTAGTCCGAGCTTACCTGCTGCAAATCCTAATACCCCTACTAATTCAGAAGAAGGCGTTTATTAATGAGACGAAACTGATCTGGCAGATGGTTTGGTTAATTCTGAGGGAGCTGCTGGTGTAGATCTTGAAACTGATCCTCTAAAAAACCCTGCCTCTCTAACAGTTGTTGCTGTTGATTTGGCTCTGGCCTCATGGTTTGGGCTTAAGTGAATAGGTTCCTTTACTTTACAATACTGTTTGACGCTTGCTAAAATCTCATCATAAGCTCTTGGAACACCAATAATGAAACCAAAAACAAGAGCACTCATAGCAATATTTAAATGCAGTCCCCGGGTAAACATTAAATGGCCATGCATAGACCAAGCATCTTTAATAGCCTGAGCTAAGAATCTTGATAAGTTTTCATTGAGTGCCGCCTGTTTCAACATTAATCTAATTAATATTTCTAAGGGATTTTTAATCAAACCAAACCCCAAACTTATTATACTTACAGCGATTATTTGACTATTAAGAACACTATAACCTTTAGCAACTAAGCTTGCTTCTAAGGCTGGATTGGCTCCTAACAAAAAACTTGCCTGCGCAATAGCCAAAGGATACCGTACACTACTTGCAACAAAACTTGCTCTTAAAATTTGTCGCATTTTCATTATTGGATTAGACAGAATAACTTCAGGTAATTGTGCTCCTTTTCTAAAAACTGTTATGCGCGCCCAATGACCCAAACTAGTAATAAAAGCATCAACACTAGCAACACTTAAGATTAAAGATAAAGTGGTTATTTTTTTATTACCACTTAAGTGTTTATGCTCTTCTAGGCTAGGTGTTATTAAACTCTCTTCAGAGCTCACATCTTCTTTTACCACTGAGCCTATTTGAGTATTGGCATTACGCGCTAAAGAAGTTCTTACATTGGAAGCAATGATAATAGGTGCCATTGTCGTCACATTAGTTTGCAAACCAGCGTGTGCCGCTAATAAACGTAAAGTTAAATATCCACCCGGAATACTGATTAATACAGGCGTGACTGTTAAGGAAACTAACAGCTTAGAAATAGGATGCTCTAAAATTTTAATAATATCTTCTGACAAAGATTTTTGAGGATATGGCTCTTTATCTAGCAAACCATAATCAACTAGTCTTAAACGAAACGCCTGGCCAGTAAAGCCAGTCGGTAAAATCGCTCGTCGACATTCCGTAGGTAATAAAGAAAGACCTATAGCAGTTGCTAAGGGAGTTGCAGCTAACAGCATAATGTGTACACGCATAGTAATCACCTTGTTATTATTTTAATTAACTATTGATTATTTTGAGGAATATAGGAGTTTTAAATGTAATACTGAGCTAAAATTTCTCCCAAAGATCCTGTTTTGAAGCTTCTTGCTTGTTATCTCTTAATTGAACAATTTTTAAATGCTTTGCCATTTCATGAGCTTGCGAAGCACTAGGTTGGGGATGAATGCTATCAAAGGTTTTTAAAAAAACATCGAGTTCGCTTACATAATTGGTAAGCCTTTTTTTAAACATACTTGGCCTTTTTGCTTATCTCAAAATAATTTTTATACAATTTTAAGTTTTTAATTGTTGAAGATCAATAAAATGTTCCTTTTTTATTACTTTAACCAATTTGTTTATATTTTTTTCATATATGCTTGTTGTTTTTTAATTAAGAAAAATAATTTGGCACTTAACGCCCGCCTGCTAATTCGTTACAATGGCTTTATCCTAATATTGAGGGCTTAATCATGACCCGTATATCCTCTGTTCGCTCCACCCGAACACCTTGGTTGGTTTGTCTATCTGCCGCATTATTTTTCTATTATGTCTTTTTTCAATTAGCTATGTTTAATACTATTAGTAGCCATTTAATGCAAACCTTCAATCTCAACGCTACCAGTCTTGGTTATTTGTCCTCTAGCTATTTTTTTGCTGATGCATTATTAATTATTCCAGCAGGAATTTTATTAGATCGCTTTTCTACTCGGACAATTGCTTTATCAATGATGACGGCCTGTGTTATTTCAACTTATATTTTTTCTGTTACCCATTCTTATTTTTTAGCGCTTTTGTGTCGGGCTTTGACTGGTGCTGGTAACGCTTTTGCATTTTTAACCAGCATGCAACTTGCTTCTCGCTGGCTACCTCCCAAAAGATTGGCTTTAGGAATAGGGCTTATTATCACCACTATTATGTTAGGCGGAATTGTGGCACAAACTCCTTTAGCGCTTTTAACCAGTGCCATTGGTTGGCGAAGCGCTATGGTTATTAATGCAACACTTGGTTTATTCTTTTTAGCCTTTATGTATTATCAATTACAAGATTATCCGCTTGAGTATCATCATTCAGCTACGCTAACCCAAAATAGAACTCTATTTTCTAACTTAAAGACAGCGCTTAAAAGCTCTCAAAATTGGTTTTGCGCAGGGTTTGTCGCTTTTATGAACTTACCTATTTCACTATTAGGAGAACTTTGGGGCGTCATGTATTTAACTCAAACCCATCATCTATCGATGACAACGGCAACTAATATTACCAGTATGATGTTCATTGGGATGATTATTGGTTCCCCTTGCATGGGCTGGTTATCAGATAAAATGCAAAGACGTCGCATCCCTATGATCATGAGCGCAGTTTTTATCTTAGCAATTGTAGGACTAATTGCCTATATTAATATTACTTCTGCTATTCTATTGGGAAGTCTATTTTTTATATTAGGTTTATTAGCCAGCGCTCAAGTTATCAGTTATCCAACTATTGCTGAAAGCAACTCTTTAGCAATCACTGGAACCGCTATGAGCACAGTTGCGATTTTTTTAAATATTGTGAGTTTTATTGCACAGCCTCTCTTTGGTTGGTTAATTCATTTAGGCTGGAATGGTATGAAAATTAATAATACTCCCATCTATTCTGCTGCTAATTTCCATTTAGCTATGTTACTGTTACCCCTTGCTTTTATTATTAGCTTATTCATTGCTTTGAAGGTAAAAGAAACTTACTGCAGACATAAAAATCAAGTTTCTGAACCCATATCAGAACTTACCCTTAATGAATTAGAACTAATTTCCAATTAACCATGAAACGTTGTGACTGGGCACTAACTGATCCACTTTCACTTCAATATCATGATGAAGAATGGGGAAACCCTTGCTTTGAAGATAAGCGGCTTTTTGAATTTTTAATTCTAGAAGGAGCCCAAGCTGGCTTAAGTTGGCGAACCATTTTACAAAAGCGTGAAAATTTTAGATTAGCTTATAATGATTTTGATGCCACTAAAATCGCATGCTACAATTCAAAAAAAATTAATTCTTTGCTGAACAACTCCGGTATTATTCGTAATAAATTAAAAATTGAAAGCACTATTCAAAATGCTCGAGGTTATTTAGCTATCCAACAAGAGTTTGGCGGTTTTAGTGATTATCTCTGGCGCTTTGTAGAGGGAAAACCTATTATTAATCATTGGCGTAAAATGGCTGAAGTCCCTGCAAAAACTACTTTATCAGATCAGTTAAGTAAGGATTTAAAACAAAGAAAATTTAATTTTGTTGGTAGCACAATTTGTTATGCATACATGCAAGCTGTTGGTATGGTCAATGATCATCTAATTGGCTGCGTTGCTAGAACTAAGAAAACGAAAAAAATACGGTAGCATAATTATAAATGTTAAGAAGCCTAGCAAAAGATAAACCAATGCCAAGGATAATTGACTGTTGACATTAAAATAAGCTACCAAAGCACTGATCACTACTATACCTAATACCACAATACAACCAAATAAAGAACTCACTGTGCCGGCAGCTGAAGGAAATATCATTAAAGTACTCGTTAAACAATTAGCAAAAATAAATCCTTGGCCTATTTGTAGTAAACAAGTAGCCAATAATATAGTTGTAATGTTAAACCAACCTAAGCCAGCAAATCCTAATAAAGCTAGCGCAGAAATTAACATAAGAATAATACCAAATTTTAATAAAGTTAAAGTTTGATAATAATTTAACAATAATCCATTAAGAAAGGTTCCTACTGTATAAGCCACTCCTACAATCAATATTAAAGTACCATACAAGGAAGCGCTCACACGTAGTAAATTTTGGAAAATAAACGGGCCAACAATACTAAATGCTATCACTGCCCCCCAGCTAAAAATCACACAAGCAACAAATCTTAAGAAACGAATATCTGTCAGAATATGTAAATAATCTATAATAAGTTTTTTAAAACATATTTTTTCTACTTCGGTTTTATTAAGGGTTTCAGGTAACCAAATCCACAACAAAAATAAGGTAATCACAGCATAGCCCATCATGATATAAAAATTCATTTGCCAACCTAAATATTGTTGAATAAATCCACCTAAGGCAGGCGCTAAAATAGGCACTAAAGACCAAATCAATGACCCGTAAGTTACCCGTCTAGCCAATTGTTCGCCAACAAAAACATCTTTCCAGATAGCATTGGTTACTACAAAAATAGCTCCGCCACCTAACCCTTGTAATAATCGACCTGCAAATAATAAATAAATATCTCGACTCGCCACACACAAAATACTACTCAAAATAAATAATAGTAACCCAAACTGGATTATTGGTTTACGACCTAAACGATCAGTCAAAAAGCCATAAAATAACTGGGAAATTCCTAAACCTATGATGTAAAAAGTAAACGTTAATTGTAAATCTGCACTATTAGTCTGTAGGCTTAGCACCATAGAGGGTAAAGAAGGCAGGTAAATATCAATAGCAATTTGGCTAGAGGGAATAGCAAATAATACTAAAAATGTCAGCAGGGTTTGATTAATTACTTTAACCATTCAATATACTTATTAACATTGGGTAAAAATAAGAGTTAAATTTTTATATTTTTTCTCTAAGCTTGTCACTGTTGGAGTATAACATTAAAGATAAGCTTAGAGGTAGATGAAACAGTAAATTTAGACTAGTTCAATTAATGGGCAGTGTTTAATTTATAAATTGCTGCTTATAACTCAACACTTATTCATTTTTGTATTTGTTGCTAACAAATACAACATCTATTACAGCAACCTTTGGTTGATCTTTGCGATTTTTCTACTTGACCAAACAACAGTCTTTTTTGGGCAGTTTTAGCAAAAATACCTTCTAATAAAGCTGGGGAAGAAGTGGGTCTCATACTTACTGGAAGAGCAGGCGTAGGACTAGGAGAAATAAGTGCTTCATGCTCTCTTGCAACTAAAGCTGTTTGGATCGCCGTTCTAATATCAACCCTCAGACTTCTAATACTACCTTCATTTGCCAAAAAGCTTACTACATTCCATAAACTATAATAGAAACTATCTGCAGCAGAATATTGATAACCTAGCAACTCTTTGGGGCGTAAATCAACTAAATAATCTCTATTCCATAATTCGGTTACTAATCTCTGCGCATCTCTCACGGCACTTGCTAAAATTCTGCCCTTTGCTGCAATCACTGACAAAGCATATCTTCCAGACACTTCATAGGTCATCACTGTACCATACCAATAAGCCTGACCTTCTTCATTTATATAATATTTTAGTAATCCTAGTGATTTACCTACTGTCAGTTCATTAATTTTTCTGGTTAGCTCTAAAGAACAATGACTAGTATTATTTTGCAATTCAACGCTTACAGCAGTGGTATTCGCAAGAGGATTTAAATAATTGCTTAAGCTAGCAAGTACTCTTTCAAAATCTGTTGTTTCAATTTCATCTGGACTTACTACTAAATCTCTTCTTGCTAAAAGCTCACTGATTGTTGGCATCATTAACTCCTCTAAATAAAATTAATAACATTAACCAGGTATTAACTAGAAAAATTAATTGATATAGTCAACTGCTTTCGATAGTTTTCCTATAAAAAAAATTATAGGAATACTATTTATAATCTAGATTAGTAAACAATGAAATTGTAGCAGATTATCAAGTGAATGTCTGCTCTTTATGTTTATATAATTAAACTACGACCGCCATCTACTGCAAGCACTTGGCCAGTAATATAAGATTGTTGTAGTAAGAACCAAACTGCTTCAGCAATATATTGCGGCTCACCAAATCGTTTTAATGCAATTCTATTTAAAAGATACTGTTCTATTTTTTTGTCCATGGGCGCATCATCCGGCCATAAAATCATACCTGGCGCTATAGCATTGACTCTAATTTCTGGTGCAAGATCTTTTGCCATAGCTTTAGTCATTGCTACTAACGCTGCTTTGGCCATAGAATAAATGGGATAATCCTTTAGGGGTCTATCAGCATGAATATCTGCAATATTAACTATTGATCCTTGGGATACTTTTAAAGTTGGAATAAGTTTTTGTGCTAAGAAAAAGGGCGCTTTGACGTTACTAGCAAATAAATCTTCCCATTGCGCTTCCGTCGCTGTCCCTAGTTTTGTGGGATAAAAGCTAGAAGCATTATTGACTAATGCATCAATCTGTCCCCAAAGCGCTTGTGCTTGTTCAGCTAAAACCTCTACTACTTCTTTATTATTTAATTCTGCTTTTAAACAGGCTGCAGAATTTTTACGGATAGTGTTTAGTTCATTCACTAGGGTTTTTGCTGAAGATTCAGAAGCGCGATAATGAATAATAACCCTCATTCCCTGGCTATGTAAATTTTTTGCTATACAAGCTCCTACTCGTTTAGCCGCTCCGGTAATCAATACAACTTTATCTTTCATTGGCTTTGTCTCTTCTTTATACTGTCCCTAATAATTTAACTAGTTTAATTGATGTCATTAAAATGATAAATCAAAAATCTGAAAATTTACCAGAACCTGACCCAGAGGCTAGCGCTCACAGTAAAAAACTTTGTAATTATATTAACCAAAAGATTGCATCTGCTAAGAGCGCTATTCCTTTTGCTGAATTTATGGAATTGGCACTCTATACACCAGGCTTAGGTTATTATAGTGCAGGCGCTCATAAAATAGGACGCGCGGGTGATTTTATTACTGCACCAGAACTCTCACCTTTGTTTTCTTATTGCCTTGCAAATCAATGCGCTCAAATATTACCAAACCTTATTAATGGTAATATATTAGAGTTAGGCGCTGGATCAGGTAAAATGGCAGGAGATATACTCTCTCATTTAGAAAAAATAAATTGTTTACCTAACCACTATTATATATTAGAAATTAGTGCTGATTTGAAAGCAAGACAACAAGCTTTCATTAAACAAGCTTATCCACATTTTTTATCTAAAATAATATGGTTAGACACTTTACCTAATAACTTTATAGGTATCATACTAGCCAATGAAGTGCTAGATGCTATGCCAGTTACTATATTTAATTGGCAAGAAAATACTCTTGCTGAATACTATGTGGGTATTGATCAAAATAATCATTATACTTGGTTACTAAAGCCAGCCTCGAACGCATTACAAGATGCTTTTAAAGAAATAACTAATGAAATTAATATCAACTCCTGGTTTTTACCTTATAACTCAGAAATAAATTTATTATTACCTGGCTGGCTAAGTAGTTTGAATCATTGCTTAGAGCAGGGAATATTATTATTAATAGACTATGGTTTTCCGCTGCATGAATATTATCATCCTCAACGTAATCAAGGTACTTTGATGTGTCATTATCAACATCGTGCTCACTCTAATCCCTTAATTTTGGTGGGCTTACAAGATATAACATCCCATGTTAATTTTACTGCAGTTACTCAATTTGCTATCCAGGCTGGCCTTGGGCTTGAAGGTTATGTGAGTCAAGCTAATTTTTTATTTAACACAGGCTTACTTGAATTAATTAAAACTTATCAGGAACCAGATTCTCTTAATTTTAACTCAGCTATCAAAATCTTGACTTTACCTAGTGAAATGGGAGAGTTATTTAAAGTCATAGGATTTAGCAAAAATTATAAAGCCTTGTTAATTGGATTTAGCAATCAAGATCTTAGTCATAGATTATAACAATAAAATTAAAAATCTTTATCGGCTAATAATTTTTTGACTTCTTTGGGTTCTACTCCTGATAAAGCAGCAACCTGATTAACATCACGAAATTTATTATAAAGATTTTTAATGATAACAAGCTTTCCTCGCTCTATACCCTGTTCTCTTCCTTGCTAGCATTCCAGCTTATTCAAAAAATTATTTATAATCAACCAGTTAAACATTAAAATTTAATTAGCCCTTGGGGTTAATTAAATTTATAGTATTAACAGTAAGACAATTTGGTTTCACGGAAGTTACTTTTAAAAATAGAAAACTTCAAACAATATTTAGCTCTGAAAGAGAGTTAATAAAAACATATGGGAAAAAGCTGCTCTAAGAAAATTGGAGTGCGACTTGATGATTTAGCAGCAGCGAGCAATTTAGAAATGTTTAAAAATTTGCCTGGCCGGTGTGCCATGAGCTTATAGGAAATAAAAAAGGCTTTTTATCACTAGATCTTAAACATCCCTATAGACTTATATTTGAACCTTGTAATGACGATATTAAGAAAAAAGCTGATGGGGTTTTAGACTGGAGTTCAGTTAAGGCCGTAAGAATTGTTGGTGTGGAGGATACTCATGGTTAAAAGACTTTTATATATTCCTGAAAAAGTTTCTGCTCCGGGCGAGACATTATTAGATCTTCTTGATGAGCGCTCAATGACTCAAGCAGAACTTACTGAACGCATGGGTCAACCATTAAAAACTATTAATGAAATTATAAAAGGCAAAGCAGCTATTATTTCAGAAACTGCTATTCAATTAGAGCGCGTCTTAGGAGTTCCTGCAGAATTTTGGAATCAAAGAGAAGCCAATTATCGTGCATATCTAGCCAGACAAAAAGAGGCGGAAAATTTAATTACTCAAAAAGAATGGTTAAACCTTGATTAATCACTCTAGTTTACCCTACAAAAATGCTGATAAATGGCTATAGACACTGATAATTATAAAATTTTGGAGTATTAAAGAGAGTTATCAATCAAGGCGATCATTCTAACTGGTGACTCAGTCGCATTAACTATATTAAGGGGTAAAGTTATTATTAAAGCGCCAACCTCTGGTAATAGCTCTACATTGATAACATTTTCAATAATATATTTTCCATTTTCTAACATAAGCTGATGTACAGGAAAATCTTCATGACTACCATCTGGAGATAACGTGTCGATAGCAATACCTTTTATTCCTTTCGCTAGTAAATAACGAATACTTTCGACTGCAAAGCCAGGAAAATGCATGTTTCCTTTTTCATCTTCATTACGATATTTATCTATTTGATACCAATATTGACTCCATCCTGTATAGGCAATCAACAAACTATTTTTAAAGTTTGGATTATATTTAGTTTCAAACTCTTTGATATCTGCTAAAGAAATAAAATAATCAGGATTTTGTATTTTATGAGTTACATTAATTACATAACAAGGAGCGATTAAATCTTCTAAGTTAAGAGAAGCGATATCACGCCCGCCAGGAATACAGTGCGCCGGAGCATCAAGATGCGTTCCCAGTCCTGCTCGCAAATGAAAATCTTGTGCTCTAAATTTAACCAAGCCCTGACAATCTAAATAATCTTGTGCTTGCAGTAATTTAAAAGCACAACCTCTATCCCAATGTGGAATAGAGCTATCAATTTTATGCGTTAAATCGATCAATCGATAATTTTTAAGTATATGCCCTGCCATAATTTTTTATTACTTTGTAATTTACTACACTATTTACTACTTACTAAATAAAGATTACTACTTCCTTTTCAGTAATGGCTGCTTGTAAACGGACATCCCAAACTCTTGCTTCTATCCATTCAACCTGCTGAAAAGCGTAAGCCAAACCGCAATAAAACGGCTTTTTGGCTTTGTTGGCTAAGGCTTTATCATAATAGCCTTTGCCCATTCCCAATCGATTACCTTGTTTATCAAATGCAACTAATGGTGCTAAAACTAAATCTAATTGATTTATCTTTATAATATCTTGGCCTTTGTCTGTAGGCTCTAAAATGCCAAATTGATTTTTTTGTAGAGTATCTTCTGGTTGATACGCTACAAAACCCATTTTATTATTTGGAAATATTTTTGGCAAATAACAGCTTTTATTTTTAAAAAATATATCATTTAAAATTAACTCGGTATTTAGCTCATTATGACAAGAAAAATAACAAGCGATTTTATGACTGTTTTGATAGAAGTCTGTTTTAAAAAGATGATGCGATACTTGTTCAGAACAACGACGCCACACTTCTTTAGTAAGTTGCTGTCGACGTTTTTTCATTTCATCGCGCAAGGTTACTAAATTCATAATATCAATTTCCTAATGGAAACGTCTGGTGAATAACCGTCTTTAAACCCTGTATTTCCAGGTGGGGATTATTTACTCAGTATCAGGCTCGCTGAAAATCAGCATGCACAACAACCAGCAGGGAACACCCCTAATGACGTAGTATCGGGTTAAATACTTATGTTATCCACCAGAACGCAATTACATTATAACTCTAATTGCTCTATGTGTGTCAAGGAATCATCAATTCTCTTTTGAATACCTTTTACTTTACTAGATACTACATGAACATTATTATTTAAATTCTTTTCTAATTCATTTACTAGGCGAGTTAAATTCAAAGCAGTAATCACTGCTATGCGATCTAAGCCGACTACACCAGCTTGGCGCATTTTCCGCATCTCTTTATCTAAACGATCTGCTGCATCATTAAGCTCTTTTATTTTATCAACTGTACATTTAACTTGAAAAACTTTATCTAACAAAGAAATATTTAATAATTTAACATTTTCTTTAGCACCATTTTTTTGTGAAGCATTACTCATGATTGTCTCTCTAATACTTTAAGCCGATCAATAATTTTTTCTACGCTATTGATAGCTAAATTTCGTTTATTTTGCAATTGATTACAAGTTTGTTGCAATATTTTAATCTGCTGTTGCAATTCATTATAGGCTTTTTGTAATTTTTGATGCTTAGCTACCAGCTGTTGAATCTTCTCTTCAACTTCCTTTATTTCAACCATAATTATAACCTCATTAGAATCTTACCAATATAATGCGGCTATTGGTTTAGGTCAAATAGATTTCATATGGCTATTTTGCAAAATTTAGCCAATTATGTTGGCTAAAAACGATTAGTTAGCCTTCAACACTTGCTGTAATTGATTGATAGCCTTTTCTAAACACTCAGAATTTAATGCAAAACAAAAACGTAGCTTTTTTGCACCTTGTTCTGCTGTTAAATAAAAGGCACTTCCTGGCACTGCTGCCACTTTTGCTCTTTCTAACAAATAGCTGGATAAATCTTCTCCAGAATCAAACGATAAGTTTGATCCATCAACTAGCATATAATAGGCTCCCTGGGGCTCCGTACAAGTAAATCCTAGATACCGTAATCCTTGCACCATTAAATCACGCTTTTGTAAAAAACTGCGTTGTAAAGCCTCATAGTAACTTGCCGGCATTTGTAAAGCTTGTATACCAGCATATTGCAAAGGAGTAACCGGACAAACATAGAAAAAATCATGCACTAAAGCTATTTTTTCTATCAACTTAGCAGGACCAAATACATAGCCTAAACGCCAACCAGTCATGTTATAAGTTTTTGAAAAACCAGAGATAGTTAAAGTTCTCGCTTTAAAATTATTTAAGCTTGCAATGGAAATATGTTCATGGCCTGGATAAATAAAATGTTCATACATCTCATCAGTAATAATATAAAAATCATGTTCTTCAGCTAACTTACCAATTTCCAGTAACTCTTGTTTAGTAAATACTTTTCCAGTTGGATTATTAGGTGTACAAAGAATAATCGCTTTAGTGTTTTTGCTAATAACCTTTTTTAAATCATTAAGATCAAAAGATAGGTCATCGATATGAATAGACACTGTTTTAATATTTATAGAAAATAGTTTTGCCACATGTAGGTGATAACCATAAAAAGGTTCAAATAAAATAATCTCATCACCGGGACTAAATAATGTTTTTAAAGCAGCAACATAGGCCCCGGTTGCACCATGTGTAATAGCTATCTCAGTTTCTGGATTAACGAGAACCTTATTAAAATTTTTAATCTTCTCTGCCAACACCTCTCGTAAAGAAGCTACCCCTCGATAGTCACTATAAATATTTTTGTTGCCGGCAATGGCCTGATAGGCTGCAGTTTTAATTTCTTCAGCCATAGGAAGATCGCACACGCCTTGTCCTAAATTCACACCACCTAACTCATTACAGCGCATGGTAACTGAACGAATACCCGATTGTCTTAAATCCATTACTTCCTGGTTTAATTTTTTTGTCATAATTTATCTCCTATAGCTTGGCACATCGATTTAGCAATAAAGCATCTGCTAACACCAAATTGCACATAGCCGCAACAATAGGTACAGCGCGTATCGCTACACAAGGGTCATGGCGCGAACCATGAGGTAATTTAAATTCCGTTTCTTCACCTTTTAAATTAACCGTTTTCTGTGACTTCATAATGCTAGAAGTTGGTTTAAATGCTACTCGGCCAATTAAAGGTTGGCCAGTAGAAATTCCTCCCAAGGTACCGCCTGCATGATTACTCAAGGGTTGATTTTTTCCTTGTTGATGAATAAAAGTATCATTATGTTCACTACCTGACAGTTGGGTAGCAAAAAACCCCTCACCAATCTCAAAACCTTTTGTTGCCGGTAAACTTAGCATAGCTTTGGCTAAGTTTGCTTCTAATTTTTCGTAAACAGGATCACCAAGCCCTATAGGCAAATGGCTAGTTTGAAATTTAATCCCGCCTCCCAGTGAATCACCAGATTCTTTGGCTAACATAATAGCTTTCATGATAGCTTCTGATTTTTCCTCATCAGGACAATAGACTGGACTTGCTAAGGTTTTTTGTTGTAACAAATGTATATCATCAATATTTAAATCCGTATGGATTATCCCAACTGATTCTATATAAGCACAACTAAAAATATGAAAATGGGCTAATAACTTTTTAGCAACCGCTCCAGCAGCTACTCGGCAAGCAGTTTCACGAGCCGAAGAACGTCCTCCGCCTCGATAATCAAAAATGCCGTATTTTTCTAAATAAGTAAAATTAGCATGTCCTGGTCGTAATAAATCTTTAATAGGCTCATATTTACTAGAATCTGAATCTTTATTATGAATAACAATTGAAAGTGGAGCACCTGTTGTTTGGCCTTCAAACACGCCTGAATAAATTTGTGCAATATCTTGTTCTTGACGCGGTGTGGTATAATCATTTTTACCAGGTGCTCGTAAAGATAATTCTTGATTAATCTCTTGTTCACTAATAGCTAGTCCTGCAGGACATCCATCAATTACAACACCAATCCCCTTACCATGTGACTCACCCCAAGTAGTAATTTTAAAGATTTGCCCAAAACTATTACTGGCCATTATTTACTTCCTCTTCTTTAATTGGCATAGCAATGCCCTGCATACTTCTACAAAATCCCGGGAAACTTTTGCTTACACAGGCTATATCATTAATGATAGTTTCTCCTTCTGCCATTAATCCTGCAACAGCCAGCGACATAACCATACGATGATCATGATAACTTTTTACTAGAGTACCTTTAAGTTTTGAAGACCGAATTTTTAATCCATCTTCTGTTTCTTGAATATCAGCCCCCATTTTTTTAAGCTCAGTACAAATAGCCAATAAACGATTACATTCTTTTTGCCTGGCAATTGCAGCACCAGTTATAATGGTTTCACCTTGTGCATAACAACCAATGACAGCTAAAATAGTTACAGCGTCAACAAAATTATTGATATTAACGACTCGGCCTTTTAATTGCCGACAAGCTTTAACCGTTAATTTTAAGTTGGTTTTATCGTAAATAAATTCAGCTCCCATCTGTTCAAGCACAGAAATTAATTCTTTGTCTCCTTGCACATCATTCATGTCAACTGGATTTATTGTTATTTCTGAACCTGTAATTAAGGCTGCCGCGATTGGAAAAGCTAAAGAACTAAAATCGCCTGGCACCGTATAATTAAATCCTTGATAGCTACTATGCCCCTTAATTTTATAATAAGCAAAATCTTGATGTTCAACTTCAATTCCTAATCGTTTAAACCAATCTAAAGTAAGAGCAACCCATGACTTTTCTCCTGGCTGCTTTACTTTGATAATAGATTCACCAGGCAAAAATGCGCAGGCCATTAATAATCCTGAAACGGGTTGGGAATCACTTCCTTCTATTTCTAGATTTCCAGCTCGCATAGGTCCACGAATAATGATAGGTGCCAAATTATCCCCTCGGCTACTTTCAGCCAGCGCGTTTAGTTGCTGAAGCCCTGATAGTAAAGGCTCAACAGGTCGATTGTGTCTTACCGAACTATCACCCGTAATAACAGTATAATTAGAAATTAATCCCGCAATCGCACCAATAAATCTTAATACCTGACCAGAATTACCAGCATCAATAATATTATCAGGAACTTTAGGTTTACCAGCAACCCCTTGAATGATTAAATAATCTTGATGTCGTTCTATAATGGCCCCCAGTTGACAACAAGCTTCTATCATTGCTTTAGTATCTGGCGAGGATAAGTAATGCCTAATGATACTTTTTCCAGAAGCCAAAGAAGCAAATAAAATTGCTCGTAAGGTATGAGATTTAGAGGTAGGAACTGTTAGATTACCCTTTAATTTTCCAGACTGAATAATATATCTTTTCATTGCTTTACTCTTAATGTTTGATCGCTTTAGGATAAGAGCCCAGAATTTTAGTTTCCAAAGACAATTTACCTATTTCTTGCAATGCTTCTTTAATTTTAACATCCTGTTGATGACCATCAATTTCTAAATAAAAGAAATAACGCCAGGCCTGCTGCTTGGGTCTTGAAGTAATTAAATTAATATTGATATTCAAGCTGGCAAACACTTTTAACAATTGATACAAAGCACCAGGTGTATGCCCAGCGGTCATCAAGAGAGAAGTTTTATCTTCACCACTAGATAAAACAGCTTCATTACCAATCACTAAAAATCGAGTTACATTTTGATTATCATCCTGCACATTTTCAACAAGCTTCACTAATTGATAACGATCTGCAGCCAAGTCGCCCGCTAAAGCTGCTGATCCAACAGTTTCAGCAGCAAGTTTAGCAGCTTCCGCATTACTGCTTACGGTTATCGTTTTAATGCCAGGAAGAGCTTTAATTAACCAACTTTTACATTGTAAAGCTGCTTGAGAATGCAAATATAAAATTTTAATTTTTGCTAGTGACAAATTTGTTTGGCTAAGCAAATGAAACTTAACCGGTACAATCACCTCACCTATAATTAACGCTGCTGAAACAGACAACAAATCAACTGTTTCGCTAATCACACCAGTCGTAGAATTTTCTATAGGTACTATTCCATAATTTGCCTGATTCTTTTCAACAGCAGTAAACACTTCTGCAATACTATTAGTTGCTAAAGTTTTTTCGTTGGGACCAAAATGTTGTTGCATAGCCATTTCAGAAAATGTACCGGCTGGCCCTAAATAAGCAATCACGTGTTGTTTTTGTAATGATCGGCAACACGACATGATATTCCGAAAAACTTGTAGAATACTGGCTTTAGGTAAAATTCCTTGATAATTTTCAACCTTTTGTTTTAAAAGTTTGGTTTCGCGTTCAGGTCGATAATAAACTGCTTCCTCACCTTGTTCTTTACGCTTGATTGCTCCTATCTTTACTGCCAATTCTGCTCGAGTCTCTAGCAAGCTTAAAATTTCTTTGTCGGTCACATCAATTGCGTTTCTTAATTCTTCTAATGAGAAATTGTTAATGGTCATAATTTTTTCTCCCTACGTTGACAAACAGCTAGAGACAATTGTTTAAGTAATTGTTCTGTCTCTTGCCAATCTATACAAGCATCAGTAATGCTTTGCCCATAGACCAATTGCTCTTTATTAACTAAAGCTTGGTTGCCAGCTACTAAATTACTCTCTAACATCACTCCAGCAATGTATTGACAACCTTCTCTAAGCTGCTCATAAAGATTATTAGCAACTACCACTTGTTTAGTATAATCTTTCTCACTATTACCATGACTACAATCAATCATAATATAAGGAAATAATTTTGCTTGAATTAAATCCTTAGCTACCTGATTCACATATTGAGCTTCATAATTGGGGCCGTGATTAGATCCTCGTAAAATAACATGGGTAGAATCATTACCTATCGTTTCTGCAATAATCGGAACGCCTAATTTACTGATACTTAAAAAATGATGGCGATGACTTGCTGATTGAATTGCATCAATCGCTATTTTAATGTTACCATCTGTACCATTTTTAAACCCAATTGGCATAGATAATCCAGAAGCCAACTCTCTATGAACTTGGCTCTCGGTAGTTCGAGCTCCAATTGCCCCCCAACTAATCACATCACTAATATATTGCGGAACAATACTATCTAAAAATTCGGTTGCTGCCGGAACACTTAATTCAGTAAGCTCAACTAACAATTGTCTCGCTATAGAAAGGCCTGTATTAATATCAAAACTATTATCTAAATGGGGATCATTAATCAAACCTTTCCAACCAATTGTGGTGCGTGGTTTTTCAAAATAAACCCGCATAACAATTAATAATTCCCGCTTATATTGCTCAATAAGATTTTTAAGGCGCTTACCATATTCAAGTGCTGCATGCTTATCATGAATAGAACAAGGGCCCACTATTACTAATAATCTATCATCCTGACCATGAATTATCTGGGTTGCTTCTTGACGAACTTTTTGAATTAACTTGCTTGCCTCATAAGACAACGGGAAATTATGGATTAGCATGGCCGGTGAAATAATGGGCTTCAAACTCGCAATTCGAGTATCATCAGTTTTTAACATGGTTTTCTACCTTTTTATGAGATTTAAACAGAGATTAATTGTAAATGCTATGATGTTTTTACCCTTAGCGGGCAAAATAAAAGGCGGAAAAATAATAGGCACTGACCCTGGCGGTAGCAATTGGACTTAGAATCTGTTTTAATATTTTATTCATACCCCTAGTCTAAAATACCTTGTCATTCCAGTCAAGGGCAATGAAGGTTTTTTAAGCATATTTATGAAAACATTTTTAGCTATCCCCATTAATCATTTTGAACTTAATATTATTCTTAATAAATTATCAAAGAGTTATTCTTATTATCAGTGGGTAAAACCAGAAAATTTGCATATCACTTTGCACTTTTTTGGAGAAATGAACAAAACCTCTGCCAAATTAGTTTCTCTGTTAATGAATACCATTATAACTGACTATAAAGCTTTTAATTTGCGAATCTCTCACACTCTTTTTTTACCTAACCCAGTTTCCCCAACCGCGATCAGTTATAAAGTTGAGGAATCTCTGGCTTTAAAAAAACTGCTTTTTGCTGTTCAAGCAATATTGAAACAACACAGTTTTACAATGAAGGAGAGAAAATTCCTACCACATTTGACACTTGCTAGAATTAAAAAATTAGCCCCTTATTATCCATTTGAGCTACCCAAAATTGATATTACTCTTCCAGTAAATACTGTAGTCTTATTCGAAAGTATTCATGATAAGCAGGGTAGGGTCTACAAACCTATAGAAACCTTCAACTTAGCTCGTTAAATTATTTTTCAACTTCTAATAAATCAATGTTTCTTACGCCTCTAGGTAATTTGTTACCTCTTCTACCTCTTTCTCCTTGATAAGCTTGCAAATCCTTATATTTCAAAGTCAGCGCACGTTTACCAGAATAAAAAGTTAAAGATTTACCTTCTGGTACAACTGTTAAGGCTTGTAAAAATTCTTCGCCACTCGTAAATAATTTAGTAGGAATATTAATGATCTTATTACCTTTACCTTTATTTAGCACTGGTAATCCTTTGACGGGAAACATCAGCATATGGCCTTCATTACTAATAGCTATTAAACTGTCAGTTTCAAAACTTCTAATTAAGGCAGGCATAATGACACTGCTTTTTTCAGGAACTTTTAATACAGCCTTGCCATTCCTATTTTTACAAAATAGTTCTTTAAGAGAAACAATAAATCCATAGCCGGCGGTCGAGGCTAATACATACTGTTGCTCATCCTCGCCCATTAGGGTGGCTATAAAATTAGCGCCTGCAGGCGGGTTAGTTCGACCTGAAAGAGGCTCCCCTTGACCTCGAGCTGAGGGTAGGCTGTGCGCTGGCAAGCTATAAGTTCTACCTGTTGAATCGATAAAAACAGCCTGTTGATTAGTACGTCCTAACGCCACAGATAAAAAACTATCGCCCGCCTTGTAGCTTAACCCTTCGGCATCAACTTCATGGCCTTTAGCCGCACGAATCCAGCCTTGCTTTGAAAGCACAACTGTTACAGACTCAGTAGGCAGCATATCTTCTTCTTTGATTGCCTGCGCCTCTTTTCTTTCCACTAAAACTGATTTACGTTTATCTCCATACTTTGCTATATCACTTATCAATTCTTTGCGAATGAGTGTTTTTAAACGCTGAGCTGAATTAAGCGTTTTTTCTAACTCCTCTTTTTCTTGAGCTAGCTCGTCTTGTTCGCCACGAAGTTTCATTTCTTCTAATTTTACTAAATGCCTTAATTTTAAATCTAAAACTGCTTCCGCTTGTCTTTCTGTTAATTTAAACCGCTTAATCAACTTTGCCTTAGGATCATCTTCTCTACGTATAATTGCAATCACTTCATCAATGTTCAAGAAAGCGATTAATAAGCCATCTAACACATGTAGTCTATCTAATACTTTATCTAACCGATATTGTAATCGCCTACGAACTGTTTCTTTTCTAAATTCCAACCATTCATTTAAAATTTTATCTAGCCTTTTAACTTGTGGCTTACCATTTAATCCGATCATATTAAAATTTAGGCGATAACTACGTTCTAAATCCGTTGTTGCCATTAAATGACTCATCAACCCCTCAACATCAATGCGATTCGATCTTGGTTCAATCACTAAACGAGCGGGGTTTTCATGATCAGATTCATCTCTTAAATCAGAAACCATAGGTAACTTTTTAGCATGCATTTGCTGAGCGATTTGCTCCAATATCTTGGCTCCTGATACTTGATAAGGTAATGCTGTGATAACGATATTGTCCTCTTCCACATGATAAATAGCCCGCATCCGTAAACTGCCATTCCCTGTTTCATAAGTTTTGATAATTTCTGCTTTAGGAGTAATAATTTCCGCTTCTGTTGGATAATCCGGACCTAAAATATATTCACATAATTCTGCTACTTTAGCTTTAGGATTATCTAAAAGATATATACAAGCGTTAGCCACCTCTTGAATATTATGAGGAGGAATATCTGTAGACATACCTACTGCGATACCCGTTGTCCCATTTAACAAAATGTTAGGTAAACGCGCCGGCAAAATAGAAGGCTCTTCTAATGTGCCGTCGAAGTTAGCCGCCCAATCTACTGTTCCTTGTCCTAATTCAGCTAATAAGACTTCAGCATATTTTGATAATTTCGATTCAGTATAGCGCATTGCCGCAAAAGATTTTGGATCGTCCGGTGAACCCCAGTTTCCTTGACCATCAACTAAAGGATAGCGATAAGAAAAATCTTGTGCCATCAACACCATAGCTTCATAACAAGCTGTATCACCATGCGGATGAAACTTACCCAAAACATCCCCCACCGTACGAGCAGATTTTTTATATTTAGCTGTAGCACTTAGACCAAGTTCTGACATAGCATAGACAATACGCCGTTGAACCGGCTTTAGTCCGTCGCCAATGTGTGGTAAGGCGCGATCTAAAATAACATACATGGAATAATCTAAGTAAGCTTTTTCTGTAAAGCTCTTTAGTGCAATATTTTCATGATCGCCAAAGATATTTTTTTCTACCATTATTTTTCCTAATTTAAATAAGGTGATATTTTCTCATTACATCACAATTTCTGCTAAATCACCTTTTTGCTCTAACCAAGTTTTACGATCTGAAGCTCGCTTTTTAGCAAGTAACATATCTAATAATTCTTCTGTCTCTTGAGGCGAATCAACCGTTAACTGAACCAACCGTCTGGTTTCTCTAGCCATTGTGGTTTCTCGTAGCTGCATCGGGTTCATTTCTCCTAACCCTTTAAATCGTTGCACATTAATTTTGGCGGCTTTTTTCTCAGCAGCTAACCGATCTAAAATACCTTTTTTTTCCGCCTCATCAAGTGCATAATAAATTTCTTTACCAATATCAATTCTATAGAGCGGTGGCATAGCAACAAAAACATGGCCAGCTTCGACCAAGGCATAAAAATGTTTCATAAATAAAGCACAGAGTAATGTCGCGATATGGGCTCCATCTGAATCAGCATCAGCTAAAATACAAACTTTCCCATATCTTAGTCCTGATAAATCACTAGAACCAGGATCAAGTCCTATTGCCACCGCGATATCATGTACTTCTTGAGAGCTTAAAACTTCCGAAGAATTTACTTCCCAAGTATTTAAAATTTTTCCTCGCAGTGGCATAACAGCTTGAAACTCTCTATCTCTAGCTTGCTTAGCAGACCCCCCCGCAGAATCACCCTCAACCAAAAATAACTCGGCTTGCATAGGATCGGAATTAATACAATCCGCTAGTTTTCCAGGTAAAGCGGGGCCTATTGATATTTTTTTTCTAACCACCTTTTTAGCTTTATTTAAACGCTTTTGAGCGTGACTAATTATGAGTTCAGCAATTTGTTCACCTTCTTTTACATATTGGTTTAACCAAATACTAAAAGAATCTTTTACCACACCAGAAACAAAGCTGGCACATTCTCGTGAAGAAAGTCTTTCCTTAGTTTGACCTGAAAATTGTGGATCTAATAATTTTACTGATAAAACGTAGGCACAATTTTCCCAAATATCCTCTGGCGCTAACTTCACGCCGCGAGGTAATAAATTTCTAAACTCACAAAACTCTCGCAGTGCTTCTAGCAAACCTGCTCGCAAACCATTAACATGGGTTCCCCCTTGAGGAGTTGGGATTAAGTTAACATAACTTTCAGTAAATAATTCAGCACCCTCAGGCACCCAATAAACAGCCCAATCTACTACTTCCGTATTACCCTGCATTGAACCAACAAATGATTCTTTGGGCAAACACTCTATACCCGCATAGTTATCGGCTAAATAACCGCCTAAGCCATTCTGATAATGCCAAACGTCTTCTTCACTCGTACTCTCATCCAAAAAACTAGTTTCTAATCCAGGACAAAGCACTGCTTTAGCTTTTAATATATGTTTTAACCTAGGTATTGAAAATTTGACTGAATCAAAATATTTGGCATTCGGCCAAAAATGGACTTTTGTCCCTGTTGTTCGCTTACCCACTGAACCAACAACCTTCAACTCTTTAGTCTTATCGCCATTAGCAAAACCCATTTGGTAAATATTACCTTCACGCTTAATTTCGACTTCAAGTTTAGAGGAAAGGGCATTGACTACAGAAACTCCTACACCATGTAGCCCACCAGAAAACTGGTAATTTTTATTAGAAAATTTACCCCCAGCATGTAATCGAGTTAAAATTAATTCTACCCCAGAAACCTTTTCCTCTGGATGAATATCAACAGGCATACCCCTACCATCATCTTCCACTTCCAATGAACCATCCTTATAAAGCACAACCCGAATCTTCGTGGCAAAACCAATAATTGCCTCATCGACACTATTGTCTATAACTTCTTGTCCCAAATGATTGGGACGCGAGGTATCAGTATACATACCAGGACGTTTCTTAACCGGGTCTAAACCACTGAGAACCTCAATATCTTCTGCATTATATTTTGTTGACATGGCCCGCCTTCTAACAATGCCTCTTTATCCAAGTTTTTGATTATATAGATTATGCTAAACTTAGCAAAGACTCAATTTTGCATGATATAGATCTATTTTTGTTTAAATTTTCTAGTTAACTAACTTTAAAATAAGTATGATTGGCACATTTAATACACTTGGATAAATCTATGGCCGCGTTAAATTTAATACCAATCCCTATAAGCGAGGAAATCAGTCGCGAAGAGTTTCAAAAAGGGTTCGCAAAACCAAATAAACCTGTGGTTTTAAAAAATTATAGCCTGGGCTGGCCTGCTCGTAAAAAATGGACTTTTGAGTATTTCAAAAGCCAGCACGCCGATTTAATGGTTCCTGTCTATAAAGAAGCCTTTGCCAACTCTGGTACAAGCTATACTAGTACTGATAATAAAATGCTCTTTGGCGATTATCTTGATTTAATTGCCACAACGTCAACCCATTATCGAATGTTTTTATTTAATATTTTTAAGCATATTCCTAGTTTATGTAATGACTTTTTTTACCCAGATATTATTGATCGTTATTTAACAAAATACCCGTTTATGTTTTTTGGTGGAGCCACTTCCTGGGTAGATGTTCATTATGATTTAGATTTGTCGCATGTTTTTCTTACTCAATTTTATGGTAAAAAGCGAGTTATTTTATTTGGACCCGAATACTCCAATTATTTATATCGTCACCCGCTCACGGTTTCTTGTAATATAGACATCGGTAATCCAGATTTCGAATGCTATCCTCGTCTTAAAGAGGCTCAAGGTTATGAATGTACCTTAGATTCTGGTGATACTTTATTTATTCCTACTGGCTATTGGCATTATATTTATTATCTTGAAGGGGGCTTTGCCTTAAGCCTAAGAGCCCGTCCTGACAGCTTAACAAAACGACTCTTAAGTGGTGTTAAAATATTTAACTTAACAATTTTAGATCACCATATTTCGAGATTTTTAGGTGTACAACGTTGGTATAATATGAAAGAAAAAATGGCGGTTAATACGGCAAATAAGCAACCAAAACTATTATAAAATTAATTACCTCCCAAACCAAAAAGAGAAAAAATTATATTTAATAAGCCATAGAGTAGTGGAGCAAAAATTTTACTTAAAATACCTGTGACCAATAATAACAGTAAGAGTAATAATCCTACAGATTCCAGTTTATCAAAATAATAGCTTATTCTTAGTGGTAATATATTAGAAATAAATCGTCCACCATCTAAAGGGGGAATAGGAATTAAATTAATCACTAATAGCATGATATTAACAAAAACACCTGCTTGGCCCATATAGATTATAGGTGCGGCAAGAGCTGTTGCATCTTTGGTTAGATAAACACCTAATTTCATTATTAAAGCCCAAATAAGTGCCATCACTAAATTCGCTAAAGGGCCCGCAACAGCTACCATAGCCATATCTCTTCTTGGGTGACGAAAATTCCTGGCATTAATTGGTACAGGCTTAGCCCAACCAAAAATTACACCGCCCACGGCCAATAGAATTCCAGGCACTAAAATAGTACCAATAAGATCGATATGCTTTAGTGGATTAACACTTAAGCGTCCTAACATTAAAGCTGTTTTATCTCCAAATTTTAAAGCTACCCAGCCATGAGCAATTTCATGAAAAATAATTGCAAAAAGAACTGGTAAAATCCAGATACATATTTTCTGTATTAACGTCATATCCATAAATACATTGTAACTAAATTTAATTTCTTTGGCGACACTGTTTTTAAATTACAAGCCTATATTTATGTAAGTCAGCTAATATTTCTCAATTAGGAAAAAACAGTTCTACAATCAGTCCTTGAGGTTGAGCTTCTTTAAAGGTTAGTCTTCCTTGATGGGCATTGATAATGGACTCAACAATAGCAAGCCCCAAACCAGATCCTCCTGTGGTAGAAGATCGATGATCGTCAACACGATAAAATTTTTCTGTAAGTTGCGACATGGCAGTAATTGGTACTCCTAGGCCATTATCTTCAATTGTAATTAAAGTTCCCTCCTGTTCACGCTGAATAAAAATTTTGATGAGACTTTCTGCATCACAATATTTTACAGCATTAGTCAACACATTAGTCAAAGCGTTTCTAAATAAAGTCTTGTCAACATAAATATTCCCACTACCTTCGATATTAATTTTAATGTTTTTCTTTTCAGCCAAGGCTTGATGAAAATCAACCACCAGCTCAATTTCTGCCCGACAATTTAATAACTCTTTGCTAATTCTTCCTTGTTTGGCATCGAATCTTGCCAAAAATAATAATCGCTCAATAATACTTGCAATCCGGGTATATTCTTCCATAGAAGAGGTTAATATTTCTTTTGCTTCTTCTACTGATAATGATTTATTAAGCGAAACCTCTGTTGACATCATTAAATTATTAATAGGTGTCCTTAATTCATGAGCAAGATTTGCTGAAAAAGACTTAAGTTGCTCAATATTTTTTTGGATTCTTTCTAGTAGTCGATTGAATGCATTAACAATAGGTCGTAATTCAATGGAAAGATTCTCTTCTGATAGTCTTTGATTTAATTGGTTAATATCAATATTAATAATTTCTTCTTTTACTCTTTGTAAAGGCCTTAGTCCATATTTAATAAAAAATACAATGATAAAAAAAGTAAGCATGAATTCAAGCACGGTAATAATTGTAAGATTAGTAGCCAATCGTTTTAACATATGCTGTTCATGAGTCATGTTATAAACAATTTGCATTAAATACTGAGAATTCTTTTTATCATAAGCATTTAGCTGTAAATTCATTAAAGCAAAATATTTTTTATTAAGATTTACCGATTGAAGTAGATTTAGCTTTTTAATTAATTCTCTGGGGGGCTTGCGAGGAAAGTACTGTTGAAAATCTTGTGATTCCTTAAGAATTTTTCCCTGTTGCGAATAAATTCTAACCATGAATTTATTGTTATCGCTTTGTGGCTCCCAAATTACCTCTTGATCTAAAGCAGTTAAATCACCTGCATGACGCTTTAATAAACTATTTAAGACTTTTACTTCGTTAATAATAAATTTATTGGCATCAGCATAAAAATCATTTTTTAATATATAGTAAAAAACTGTACTTACTATTAGCTGAATAATCAGCACACTCGCACCAACTAATAAGCACAACCGAAAAATTAATGATGTTCTTATTAATTTAGCTAACAAAACTACCTCTCTTCAAAAATATACCCTATGCCTCGCACGGTATGGATCAAACGCTTTTTATTATCCCCTATTTTATCTCGTAATCTTTTAACTGCCACATCAACCAAATTAGTATCACTATCAAAATTCATATCCCAGACCTTTTCAGCAATAACTGTACGTGACAAAACTTGTCCCTGACGTTTTATAAATAACACCAATAGCGCATATTCTTTAGGAGTCAAATCTATTCTTATTCCTTCTTTTGTTACCTTATGCTGCATAAAATCAATTTGCAAATCTGCAACATTAACAACTTCAATTTGTTGTTGTTTTCCTCGGCGTATTAAGGCTTGAACTCTGGCTAATAGTTCCGAAAATGCAAAAGGTTTAACTAAGTAATCATCGGCACCGATGTTTAAACCACGGACTTTATCATCTATTTCATCTCTGGCAGTTAATAATAAGATTGGAGTATGTTTATCTTTCTTTCTTATTTTTGCTAAAACTGCCCATCCATCTAATTTAGGTAACATGATGTCCAAAATAATCGCATCGTAATCATGCTCATCGGCGAAATAGACTGCATCAACACCATTATCAGCATGATCCACAATAAAACCATTTTGGTTAAAACCTAGTTTTATATAGTCTGCTGATTTTTTTTCATCCTCAACCAATAATAATTTCATAATTTTAATTAAGCTTGATATAAGGCTTCACAGATTTCATCTTGCAAAGTCCTAGCCTGTCTTATTTTACCTACAAAATTATTCATAATAATTGAAAAAATTAATTTATGTCCTGACTGCGTTATTAAATATCCCGACAAGGCTGATCCACCTGAAACCGAACCAGTCTTGGCTCTAACTTTGCCACGCATTTCTGCCGATGTCATCCGATAGCTTAATGTTCCATCAATACCTGAAATTGGTAAGGCATTGATGATGGTTTGTCGTAGTTGATCGTTATGATAAATTGCATACAGTAATTGTGCAATTTGTTTAGGCATAACCAAATCATATCGAGACTGTCCTGAACCATCAAAAATAACAGTTTGCTGAAAGTTAATATCTGCTAAGTTTCCATCAATGGCTTTCATAGCATTAACGCCTGCCTGAAAACTTCCAACCCCATTGTGATAATAGCCTAGTGTTTTTAAAAGACTTTCAGCATAAATATTATCAGAATCCTTAAGCATTTTAACTAACAACCTAGAAAGTTTTTGGGAACGATGATCGGCGATAATTTTTAAATTAGCAGGCTGCACACCTATCGTAAATTGCCCATTGACTTTAATGCCAGCTTCAGCAAAATAATTTTGTAAAACTTTACTAGCATAGAGCGAAGGATTTTGAATTGAAATACTTTGCCACCCTTTATCACCAGCCGGCCAACAACCCCCTAATTGCACTACATTGTTTTCATTGACTCTAATAACCAAAGAACAAGCGTGCATTGCCTGATCGTAGGTAACGGTATTAATATTATATTGTAGCCCCATATAACGCATATTAGGTCCTGGCATAATAGTAACCGGCCGGCCTAAGGTACGACTAGGTAAAAATTCTAACGTGACTTGATTTTGATTTAATATTATTGCTGAAATTGGCGCTGAAAAAGCCCAGTAAAGACTATCAGCTGTCCAGCCTGGTGCAAAATAAGGCTGCTGATATCGACTATCATCCAAGACCACGTTACCATTAATCTGTCTAATACCATAAGATTTAACTTGTCTTACTAGGGTTGCTAAATCTGAATTGGTTAAACTGGGATCTCCAGTAAACTTAAAATAGAGTGAACCATATAAAATACCAGATTGAAGTTGACTAGAATTTATACTGGCTGAAGTATCAAATTGATAATCGCCAGTTAAATAATCGAGTGCTGCTGCAGCACTAAAAAGTTTCATGGTACTTGCCGGCATGAAAGCTTTATAAGCATTATATTCATATAAAGTTTTACCTGAATCAGCATCCATCACCATAATACCAATTTCTGCTGTAGGTAAACTTTGAGACACCAATTCATTAATTTGATTTTGCCAAGCAAGCTGAGCATGACCTTGTGAACAAATAAAAAGCATTCCTGTTGTAAAAATTATACTTTTTAACGCTTTTCTTGAAAAAATATTATTCATCCTAACTCACACTATAACTATTTGCTAAAGAACCAAGCATATCGAGGAATAATTCATTTGTAAAAAACAAATTCTATAAAAATAAGTGTATATTATGGCCAAGTATTATATGATGCTTTGTTTCCTTTATCCTATTGTTTAGAATTTTATGAATATTATACAATTATAATAGACTCATCAGGGAAGTGTTGGCCATTAAAAACAAATCGTTATCAAATGCAAAAATTATTTCTCGTTCTGAACATCATATTTCTAGAAAAAATATTGATCCGCGTGCTATTAAAGTTTTATATCGCTTAAAATCTTGTGGTTACGATGCCTATTTAGTAGGTGGTTGTGTGAGAGATTTGTTATTGGGCCATAGCCCTAAAGATTTTGATATTGTAACCAATGCTAAACCTGAAGAAATAAAAAAAATATTCCGTAATTGTCGTTTAATTGGCAGGCGATTTCGCTTAGCCCATATTATTTTTGGTAAGAATGAATTTATTGAGGTAGCTACCTTTCGTTCTCATTATGCTGATGATAATAATCAAGATAATTTAACACAACATGGACTGGTTATTCGTGATAATGTTTATGGCACTATTGAAGAAGACGCTTGGCGTAGAGACTTCACTATCAATGCGCTTTATTACAATATTGCTGATTTTTCTATCGTAGATTTTATGGAAGGCGTTAAAGATTTGCATAATAAACAACTAAGAATAATTGGTCAGGCTAAAAAGCGCTATCAAGAAGATCCTGTTAGAATGATACGAGCAATCAGGATCGCTTCCAAACTCAATATGGAAATTACGCCTGATACAGCAGCTCCTATAAAAAAAATGGTTGAGTTACTTTATCAAATTTCTTCTTCTCGGTTATTTGATGAAGTTATTAAACTATTTCATACGGGTCATGCCAGTCAGGCTTTTCCTGCATTAAGAAAATATGATTTATTTGCCATACTGTTTCCTGATACAGAGGCCTACTTAACAAGTGAAGAGGGTGGTCATTTTATCAACATGCTAGAAAAAGCTTTCGTAGAAACAGATTTAAGAGTTAATCTTGATAAATCTGTTTCGCCAGCTTTTTTATTCGCTTTATTGTTGTGGCCGGCTATCGAACGAGAAATCAATCACCTACAAAAAACCAAAAACATTCCTCCGATGACAGCTTTAGCACAAGCAGTTCGCACCGTATTACACAACCAAAATAAAATTACCGCTATTCCAAGACGGTTATCTGCTTCTATTCATGAAATTTGGTATTTACAATATCGTTTAATTAAAAAACAAGAAAAAACTATTTATAGATGTCTTAATAATTCACGTTTTCGTGCTGGTTTTGACCTCTTGGCTTTGCGAGCGCTGGTTACTCCTGACTTACAAGATTCTGTTGATTGGTGGGCACTTTTTCAAACTTCAAACTCTAAACAGCGAGAACAGCTAATTGAAGAACAAAATCAAAAAAAATCAAAATAAGCCAAAGAAACTTATTAAAATTAATATATAATAAGTGATGTTTATTAAATACTTATCTAGCAACACTAAGGATTTTAAGCCTCTTGGATAAGAATGGAGTAATATCTTGAAAGAACTAGCACTGGCTAATATCAAACAGAAAAAAATCATAGTCTTGACAACTTGCATAGGAAGTCTTTTAGAAATGTATGATTTTGTAATCTATGGTTTTTTCGCTACCATCATTGCCAAACAATTTTTTCCGCCTAACAACATGTTTATTTCTCTCTTGGCTACTTTTGGAATCTTTGCTATTGGCTATTTTGCAAGGCCCCTGGGAGGCCTTATTTTTGGCCATTTAAGTGATAGACTAGGTAGAAAGTCAAGCTTAGTTTATTCTGTAGCAAGTATGGGAATTCCTATTTTTATTATTGGCCTATTACCGACCTATCAAACTATTGGTGATGCAGCACCAATCTTATTATTAATTTGTCGAATTATTCAAGGTTTGTCTGTTGGCGGAGAATTTCCTGGGGCCATTACTTTTTTAACTGAACACGCACCCCAGCAATCTCGGGGCTATACTGCCAGCTGGGTCTTTTTTGGTATTAATCTTGGTGTGGTAGTGGCCTCATTTTTAGGGGCAATCATTACTGCATTACTTCCAAATAGTCAACTTGAAATTTGGGGCTGGCGAATTCCTTTTATTCTTGGGGGTATCATTGCTCTATTAGGTTACTATATCAGAAAAAATATTGCTGAATCTCCACTCTATGTACAAATGAAAAAAAAGCACTTGATTATGAAAAATCCTGTCGCTGAAACCTTCAAAACAAGTAAGTTAAATCTAATAAAAGGCTTTGGCTTAATAAGCGTGATGGCTGCAGCTATTGGCACTATTTTTTTATTCATGCCCACCTATCTAACTTATTATTTAAAGATAAATTTCACAACTGCTTTGTGGATTAATGCTTTCAATGTTTTAATCTTTACGCTTCTTATTCCTTTCATGGCAATACTTTCTGATAAAGTAGGTAGAAAACCTGTCTTGGTTATCGGTACGTTATTGTTTATTTTTAACTCTTATCCTTTGTTTTTATTATTACCAAGTAACAACCATTATTTAGTGATGTGGGCTTTAGCTTGCTTAGGTGCTTTAGCTTCTTTTATTGTAGGGCCTATCGCTTCTACCTTAGCAGAATTATTTGCAACCAATATCCGTACCACTGGAATTGCTATTGCTTACAATTTAAGTTTTGGTTTATTTGGCGGCTTAGCGCCATTATTAATAACCGCCTTAATTAAGCGTACTCATAATATGCAATCTCCTGCTATCTATTTAAGTTTAACTGCTTTTATCAGTTTATTATTTATGTTGTCTTTGCAAGAAACTAAAGGAAAGTCACTCGACTGAGTGGGGGAAAATTTTCTTTAATCAATCGTAAAACTGGCCTAGTATCGGGATATTTTCCTGTCCATAATTGAAATGCGTAAGCTGCCTGTTCAATTAACATACCAATACCATTACTGACAACTTGTGCACCTTGCTTTTTAGCCCAGTCTAAAAAAGGAGTCGCCAGAGATTGATATTTTAAATCATAAACCATGCTCACAGCAGATAAATCAAAAATATCTGTTAATTGTTCAAAAAAGTTCATCGCGCTAGTACCCTCTATAATAAGATCAAACTGTTTCTTATTAATCTCTTGTAGCGAACATACCTGAAGAGAGCCTTGTTCTTTAAATTCAACCGCCAACTCTATAGCTTTATTTAAAGTACGGTTACTAAGGGTAATTGATTTAGGACTCGCTTGTAATAAAGGATACAATAACCCTCGAACCGCACCACCTGCTCCTAAAATTAAAATATTTTTATTTTCTAAAGTATAAGATAAATTTTGTTGTAAATCTTTTACTAATCCTATTCCATCGGTATTATCGCCAAAAATAGCGCCATTTTTTTTAAATAAAAAAGTATTGACGGCCTTAGCTATTCTAGCTCTTTCGCTAACTTCATCAGCTAATAAAAATGCTTCTTCTTTAAAAGGAACTGTAATATTTAAACCAATCGCTTGCTGATTTTTGAACTCGTTAATGGTTTTTTTAAAATCAGCCTTATTGATTTCAAGCGTTGAGTATTCAATTTCTAAAGCAAATTGTTTTGCAAATTGCTGATGAATCCAGGGAGATTTGCTCTGCTTGATAGGATTACCGATCACACACATTTTATACATATTTAACTCTTTATTAAATTTAATAGCCAGCTTCAAACGCTAGCGCTAATTCATCTAAAGATTGGCCCGTCAGTCGAAAAACAGTCCATTCATCCATCGCCTGGGCGCCCATTTTTTTATAAAACTTGATCGCTGGCTCATTCCAATCAAGTACCCACCATTCAAATCGACCACAATCTCTTTGTTTAGCTAACTTTGCTAAAAAACTTAACATTTTATAACCGATACCCTGGCTTCTTGCCTCTGGCCTTACATAAAGATCCTCTAAATATAATCCTGGTCGCCCTAAAAAAGTAGAAAAATTATGAAAAAATAAAGCAAAACTCACTGGCTTTTGATGTAGATAACCAATGATAACTTCAGCATTTGCCTTAGGGCCAAAGAGAGTCTTTTCTAACAGTTCTGAGGTTGCCACCACTTGCGATAATAGCTTTTCATAATCTGCCAGTTCTTTAATAAAAGACAGAATTAAAGGCGTATCTTCAACGGTTGCAAATTTGATTTCAAAATTTTTAATCATTACGACTCTTAGTTTTTTAAATAATTGTCTAGAGTTAGTATAACAATAAGGTTTTTAATTATTAAAGTCTTAATTACTTACTCTTAACCTTGCAATAAGAGAAATAAATCATGATAATACTAAAATCATTGAATTTTATATGGTTTTAAAATAATGATCTATATTATTCTGATCACATTTTTTACCGCAATACTGAGTCCTTTTATTTGTCACTTAAAACTAAGCTATTTAGGCTGGTTGCTAGCAATTATTCCGGCGACATTTTTTTTATTATTTCTCGCACAAATTCCCAGCATGATGCGTGGCGATATCATCATTTCAAGTATTCCCTGGATCCCAAAGCTTGCTATCAACCTTGAATTCTATTTGGATGGATTAAGTCTATTATTTGTCTTATTAATAACAGGAATAGGTACTTTAATTGTTATTTATAGTTTTCCTTATTTAAAAAACCACCCACAGTTAGGTCGCTATTATTGCTACCTATTTTTTTTCATGGGTGCCATGCTAGGAACAGTCTTAGCCAGCAATTTAATTGTCTTATTTGTTTTCTGGGAACTAACCAGCTTATCCTCTTATCTGCTTATTAGTTTTAATCACTCAAATCAAGCAGCAAGGCGTGCTGCACTGCAAGGTTTATTGATTACTGCAGGAGGAGGGCTGGCTTTATTAGTAGGCTTTTTAATAATTGGCGCTATTACTTCTCAATTTTCTTTTATTTCCTTGTTAACAAACTCTACGGCTCTCCTTAAGAGTCCATTTTATATTGTTATTGTATTATTAATTTTACTGGGTGCTTTTACTAAGTCAGCACAATATCCTTTTCATTTTTGGTTACCCAATGCTATGCAAGCACCTACTCCCATCAGCGCCTACTTGCATTCAGCCACCATGGTAAAATTAGGCATTTATTTGGTAGCAAGATTAACGCCGGTTTTAGGCCACACGCCACTTTGGATAGGTGTTCTCACCCTAATCAGTAGTTTAACCATGTTAAGCAGTGCAATTTTAGCACTGCGTGCAACTGATTTAAAATTAATATTAGCCTACTCAACTATTATGGCTTTAGGGTCGCTTTTCTTCCTACTTGCCTCAGGAAGTCCCGCCACTATTGAGGCAGCTATGATATTTTTACTAGCACATGCCATTTACAAAGCTGCTTTATTTTTAAATGTGGGTTGTATTGAACATAAAACGGGCACGCGAGAATTACCTGCTTTGCAAGGTTTAATCTTTTTAATGCCGATTTCTTTTTTATCTGTTTTACTAAGCGCCATTTCCATGGCAGGCCTTCCTCCTGTTATTGGTTTTATTAGTAAAGAGATTATTTATAATGCTAAGTTAGCTGAACCCAATTTTAGTACTTTATTAACAGCAATTGCCTTCGTTACCAATATTATTTTTGTAGTAATTTCTTTATTAATAACTTTCAAACCCTTTTTAGGTAAATCTAGTCACTGGGATCATTCTACCATAAAACCCCATGAAGTCGGGTTAATGTTATGGGGACCATCCTTATTATTAGGGCTGGTAGGTTTATTATTGGGTTTATATCCTTGGTTAATTGATGGGGAACTTATTGCCCCCGCAGTAGGTAGTATATTACAACAACCTGCCACCATTGAATTTGCTTTATGGCACGGTCTATCACCAGCCTTATTGTTAAGTCTTATCACCTTTTTTATAGCAATTATACTTTTCTATAGCTATCAACCTATTAATTATTTTTTAAGAAACCTTTCTTGGATAAATTGGGCAAGCCCTCAAAATTGTTACGAAAAAAGTATCAAACTTCTTAATTATACTGCTGTTAATTTAGTACAAATTATTCAATCAGGATTATTAAGAGTTTACATTGCTGTTACTTGTCTTACCCTAAGTGTTCTACTTAGCATTACTTATTTTCATTTCAATAGTGTTGCACTCTCTTTCTCTTTACAAGCACCTTGGTTTGGTTGGTTATTAATTTCAATTTTAATTATCGCGGCATTAGCCATTATTTTTATTGGTTCCTATTTAGCATCTTTAGCTTTATTAGGCATTATAGGCTTAAGCTCAACTTTAATCTTTCTAATATACTCTGCACCCGATGTCGCTATGACTCAATTACTTGTGGATGTTTTAACAATCGTCATTGTAGTATTAGCGCTTTATCGATCTAAAGCTTTACCCACTTATAAAAAACTAACCGCCAAGATTTCTTTTATTAATATTATTGTTGCACTCTTTTTAGGTAGCACGATTACCATACTACTACTGTCAATTATACGTATTCCCCTCAATTTAGCGGTCAATAACTATTATATCGCTCACAGCTTAATTGCAGCTCATGGTAAAAACGTAGTGAATGTTATATTAGTTGATTTCAGAGCTTTTGATACCCTGGGGGAAGTAATTGTTATTGCTATGGCGGGTTTAGGTGTTTATGGTTTATTAAAAACCTATAAAGATGATGAGGGAGCTAAGTGAAGTCTTTAATACTACGTACCACTACTAAATTCTTACTTGCTCTGATGCTTTTATTTTCTCTATTTATTTTATTTCGTGGTCACAATGAGCCTGGCGGTGGATTTATTGCCGGCTTAATTACTGCCAGTGCTTATGCTCTCTATGTCATGGCTCATGGTCCGTTTAAAGCACGAAAATTGATTCTTTTAGACTTTCGATATTTGCTAGCGATTGGCATTAGCTGTGTCATAATTAGTGGTTTGTTTGCCGTCACAAAGCATCAATCTTTTTTAACAGGAATATGGGGTACTATCACTATTGGAGCTTTTAATATCAGTTTAGGCACTCCTTTATTATTTGATATTGGCGTTTATATCATTGTAGTTTCTGCCATTGCCATGATAACTATCGCTTTAGAGGAAAAATAATGGAAATATTATTGTGCTGGTTAGTAGGGGTTCTATTTACTGTGAGCATTTATCTCTTACTCAACAAAAACCTAGTCAGAGTGTTATTTGGAATTATGTTAATCGGTAGCAGTATTAACCTTCTAATTTTTGCAATCGGTCATTTAACTTATAATGCACCGGCTTTTATTAATAATCCCAATTCTCCCTCTACTCAATTTGCGAATGCCTTACCCCAGGCACTTATTTTAACTGCTATCGTGATTGGCTTTGGTGTCATGACTTTTTCATTAATTTTAATCACTAAAGCCTGGCAAGAATTAAATACCGTGGATGAAGATAAAATGCGCTTTACCGAAAAAAATCCAAGCTTAGATCAGGTTGAATCATGAACTGGGTGCTAATGCTGCCAATCTTGATTCCTATTGTCACGGCTATTTTGGTTTTTTTTAGTTGGCATAAACCAAATTTACAGCGTTTTATTACTACCTTAGGTTGTCTGGCTTTGATTTTAAGTGCTGTTATTTTGCTTTTAGCTGTCTTAAAAAAATCCTATCTAGTTTCGCAAATGGGTTCTTGGCCAGCCCCTTTTGGCATTACGGTTATCGCAGACATGCTCAGTAGCTTAATGATTGTAGCAACTTCGCTAGTTAGTCTGTGCGTTGTTATTTTTTCTTATGTTGATATTAACAAAAGATGTGTACGACGCGGTTTTTATCCAGCTTACTGTATCTTACTTGCTGGTGTCTGTGGCGCTCTATTAACCGGCGACTTATTCAATCTTTATGTTTGGTTTGAAATTATTTTAATCGCCTCTTTTGTCTTGCTTTCTCTCAGCGAAGAAAAATTGCATTTAGAGGGCATAGTAAAATACTCGGTGTTAAATCTTATTGCTACGCTTTTTTTACTAACAGCTATCGCTTTCTTGTATGGGATTACTGGAACTTTAAACCTAGCCGATCTAGCTATTTGTCTCCAACATACAGATAACACCAACCTGGTTAGTACTATTGCGGTTATTTTTATTGTCTCGTTTGCAATTAAGGCTGCTTTGTTTCCCGTATTTTTTTGGTTACCTGCAGCTTATCATACAACGTCTTACTCCGCTTCAGCACTTTTTTCTGGATTATTAAGTAAAGTAGGAGTTTATGCTTTGTTACGAATTTTCACTTTATTGTTTATAAAAAACTCGCATTACCTACAAGAAATTCTATTGATTTTGATAAACTTTACTTTATTAATTGGTATCATTTGTGCTATTGCTCAAATTGAGTTACGACGCATTTTTTCATTTGCTTTAATTAGTCATATAGGCTACATGTTAGTAGGCTTAGCTATTTTAACTCCCTTAGCATTAGCCGGGTCAATTTTTTATATGATCCAACATATGTTGTGTATTACTAGTTTATTTTTATTAAGTGGTTATATTGCTTATCAAACTGGATCAACTGATATCACTAAATCTAGAAATTTATATGGTAAGTTTCCCTATTTATCTATTTTCTTTTTTATTTGTGCTTTTTCTCTTGCTGGTATGCCACCGCTTTCTGGTTTTTGGGCAAAAATAATGTTGATTAGCGCGGCGTTTATTAGTCATAGCTATCTCACTACATTATTACTTGTACTAACTAGCTTATTAACTATTTTTGTGATGGCAAGAATTTGGCAAAATATGTTTTTGCATACTGCTGAAACTCCGTATCGCTGCATTGCTCCAGTTTTAACTTTTAATCAAAAGCTTTCTCTTTTTTTACCTATTATTTTTCTAACCACCTTGATTATATTCATAGGCTTTATGCCAAACATTTTGTATACTCTTAGTAATATAGCTGCACAGCAAATTTTAAATCCGCAAGGCTATATTCATGCCGTTATGGGAAGTTAATTATGCTTTTATTATTAATTAATCTACTGCTTGCTTTTATTTGGGCGACCCTCACTGCAAATTTTTCCCCTGAAAATATTGGCCTAGGACTGCTTTTATCCTTCATTTTACTGGCTATTACCGAAAATTTTTTGACCCATACTTCTTATACAAAAAAAGTTTGGTTAATAATAAAATTTATTGGCTTTATTATTTGGGAAATTGTTATTTCAAGTTGTAAAGTTGCTATCTGTAGCTTACAACCCCATTTAAAAAACTCCCCGGGTGTTATTGCTGTTCCTTTAGAAGTTACCTCTGACCTTGAAATCACTTTAACAGCCAACCTTATTTCCTTAACCCCAGGCACTTTAGCGCTGGACATTTCGACTGATAAAAAGTTTCTTTTTGTTCATACTATGTTTGCTAATGATCCTGATAAATTAAGATCTACCTTAAAAAAAGATATTGAGCAAAGAGTTATAAGGATTTTAGAATGATTACCTTTCTTAATCTTTGTATCGCTATGAGTTTAATTTTTTTATCCATTGCTGCAATTCTTTTATTCATAAGATTATTAATTGGGCCTACTTTGCCAGATAGAGCAGCAGCCTTAGATGTTATGTCAGTTTTGGTCATTGCTATCATTGCTATTTTTGCCATGACTACTAAACATCCTATTTATTTGGATATCGCCATTGCTTTGGCCTTGGTGTCATTTTTAGGAACCATTGCCTTTGCGCAATTTATTGAATATCAAGTTAAAGAAACCTTAGAGGATATCGATAATGGTTAATTTTCTGTGTGGTATGTTCGTATTAATTGGTTCTGCTTTTGCTTTAATAGCCGCATTAGGAATGCTGCGTATGCCGGATTTATTAATGCGTATGCATGCTGGCACCAAAGCTGGCACTTTAGCAGCTGGATTAATATTATTAGCCACTGCAATGGATTTTGCTACCCTAAGTACTACAATACGAGCACTGATTGTTATTGTTTTTTTATTTATTACTATGCCTATTGGGGCTCATGCGCTAGGACGAGCTGCCTATTTTATTAAAATTCCGCTTTGGAAAAATACTATTATTGATGAGCTTCGTGATCATTACAACGAAAAGACCCATGAACTTAAATAACCATTACTTACGAGATGATGCTTGCTTTTAAATTTTTACGTAATTTTACATTGTTTAAAAGCATGATAATAGTCCCATAGAGCCATGGGCTTAATAAAGTCATAATGATGATATCGCTTATAATGTTACTCCATCTTGGCGTAGACGCTAAATTGCTAAGCGTTCCACCAAAAATAAAAAACGATACACATGATAATACAGCGATAACAATGATCGGAATTAACAAGGTCATAAATACATGCCACCAACTGCCGGCTACGAGTTTTAAAGAGTGGCCAATTGAACCACCAATTCCTCTATTATCAACAATCACTAAAGGTAAGGAAAATATCAAAAAAACACCTAAAACTATGCCAGGAACAACCACAAGAATTAAACCTACAATGGTAATAATACTAGTAATAATAAACACTATCAGTAATTTCCAATAGTGATGGCTTGCAACCTGTAAGGATGACAAGAGACGAGTAGAATGACCCAATGCGGTTTCGGACAAAAGACTATAAATTGTCCCCATCAACCACACCATAATTAAAATAGTAATCACCAAACTTAAAAATAAAATAACTAGCTGGTTAGAGCCTGCTACAGGTACTGCAATAACACGAGTAACTTCTAAAAAATCTGTTAACGAACCCACAATAGCGGTGATAAAAGCTAAAGGAAGAATCTTAAAAAAACAGGCTTTATATAAATGCCACCCTGCACCCACAACGCCACCAATACCTTTAGGTTGATTTGGATACATTATTACCCCTCCTGTTAATCATTTTTTGTCCGAGTTCATTTGACTTTAGCAGAGTTTATTAATTTGTAAAGGAGAGTTTATGGTAATTCTTTGTTTTATTTTATTAAATCTAATCAGCAAGCTTCTTTACTGATTCCCTAAAAACAGCCAAAATAGTCCTGATAAAATCAACAGTCTTATTATCATGCTGACAAAATATATTAAAATTGGCTTACTATTCTTATTAGGGGTAGCTGCTCTTTCAGCCCAGGCTGATCCATGGCAGGGTTTTATCATAAAAAATAGAACCGTTGGTAATCAGGCCAACTACCGCTTGTTACAATTTGATAATTCGCAAACCCAACAAACTGTCACAATCAATGTTGTGCAGCTTAATAATAATAGTTATTCAGCAGAAATTGTTGATCAAAAACCATTTTTTGATTTTTTATCATTTAAAAGAGTTTACGAAACCACTCGTGAAAACAATGCTTTTTTAGGAGTCAATGGTGGCTATTTTACTCCTAATAATACTCCTTTAGGTTTGGTGATTTTAAATGGCAAAAGAATTTCTTCTTTAAGTTCATCAAATTTATTATCTGGTTTATTATTAATTGATAATCAGGGGCAAGTAAAATTAGTCTGGAGCAAAACCACTTATCAACAAGCTCGTTATGCTTTACAAGCCGGTCCCTTTTTAATTCAGCCTAATGGTAATTTTGTGCTTAAGACCTCTAATCAAATAAGCAGACGAACTGCTGTGGCACTAACTGATAATTCTTTATTAATTATTTCTAGTTCACCAGTTAGCTTATATAACCTAGGTCATTTTTTAGTTAATTATCCAAATTTGTTTGGGGCTGATAAAATCAACACTGCCTTAAATTTAGATGGAGGCAGCTCAGCTGCGATGACTGTTTTCTTTCCTAACCATAACCCCTTAATCATTCCAGAAATTTTGCCGGTACGAAATGCTTTAATTTTTAGGTTACATTAATTTGAGTCTGTTTTATTTATCTTTTAAAGCAAATATTAAAATAGATTGCTTTTAATTTCATCTTTTAAACTTCTTTGAATTTAACCTTGCTTTCGAAAGTTTTAAGCCTTTCATTTTTTTCCGCTAAAGAAATTGGCTTCCCAAAATAGCTCTCTGCTGAAAGTATCACTAACCCTGTAAATGCTCAAATGAAATGGTATCAACTCCTCTTGCACCTTCTATAATTAATAGTATGTTTTTCCAGCAAACCATTTTTACAGAGGAGTACTACTCTACACGACACAGATTACTCCGATAGGCTTTGTAAAATAGGTTATTATAAATTCAAAGTATCTCACTACATTAAAACACCGGCTCTCTGTTGCAAATAGGTCTAATTTTGCAAAATTTACCTGTTTTTTTACTTTTAAGGTAAAAATTCAATTATAGGAGAACGCTAGTCATGTTTAAGCGTTTATTAAAAGTTAACCCTATTTAGCTCTAGGTACCGGGAAAACCAACTGGGTAAAACAGTATTTTCCAGAGACGCTCTATATCGATTTACTTAAAAATCGAGATTATGCCTTATTACAAGCAGATCCTTCTCGTCTAGAAAACATAATACTTACTCATCCTTCACCATGGATTATTATTGATGAAGTTCAAAAGATTCCTGCTCTCTTAAATGAGGTTCATAACAACTTTGCAAATAATGTTGCAGCCACTCAATGCCAGGCTGTTCTTCTGTTTTTTAAAGCACGTCGTGCAGAATCATCGCTCACGCCCTTATCCATATCCCTACCTAATAAGGGCGGATTCACCTGATCACAGGCCAGTGTGGTGAGATGAGCATAACGAATATGCCCAGATAAAACGGATAGCAACAGAGGGCCTAACACATCTATTTTAGAAGGGGCATTGGTCGCTGTTAGGAAGTCATAATGTTAGTAATGCATTAGCAGAATTTAAAAATGTGAAACGGCGCCACAGTGTAGGATGATTGCTCATCATCCTACTGCAGTTAAAACGACTGTAGCAGGATTGCGACAGCATATTGGTAAAAAGAAATTAATTGCAGTTTTGGAATTTGGTTCTTATACCATGCGCTCAGGTTGTCACCAAGCTGCTGATTTTGTAGATGCACCTACTCAAGTTGATCAAGTGTATTTCAAGCAACCTAAAGATAGTCAGTGGAATATCGAAAATTTAGTAAAAATTTTAAGATACTAGCTTATAGCTGCACTTCTACAGATGAATTAATACAACAGCTAAAGGAAGATGTTCAACAAGGTGAGCATGTGCTAATTATGAACAATGCTGAGTTTGATGATTTCTTTAAAAACTATTTATTAAAGTATAAGAGAAAGCTGGACTTTATAGTTGCTTGTATATAATATCACCAGTTATTAAAAGTAATGAAATCTTTAGTGTAATAATAATAAGGAGCCTTTATGCCGATAGTTCAATTACTAGATCGAAGACTTTCAAAAATACTTCTTAAAACAGACCCATTAAAACCAGAAGAGTTGGAATTTGTTATAGCCTCTATACGAAAGACTAGTGGGGTAGCTCATCAAAAAAGCAGTCGATTTAAAAGAGTAGCAAAGGTAATAGATTCTGCGCTTAACCAAGCTAATAAGGTAGAAATTTTATGCACGCTTCAGCCTACAACATGGCTAGCGTTGGTTAAAAAAGTAGCAAGAAGAGTCGGGCCGAGAGTTACACTAAGAGCTAAGCTAGTTAGAATAGATTCTAGATTGGGAGAAGTAGTTGATGAAGCTGTAAGGAGTAGAGAAAAAGGAGGAGTTGAAAAAATAAAACAATTATTAGCAGCCATTGCGTTAAAATGGAGGGCTAGTATTCCAGCTGCTGTTGGTAGTGCTGGTGGAGCAGCTGCGGGCGCGAGTGCAGAGGTAAGTGCAGGTACAGTTGGAACTGCTAGTACAAAAAAACAAGGAATAAAAAGACTTTATACTGAAGACGTATCTACAGCTACTATGGGAGTGTGGGCTGGTGCAGGAGCTGGGGCGAGCACAGGTGCAGACTTAAGTGCAGCTGGAGTTAGTGCAGGCGATACTTCTAGCTATATATCACTACCTCTGCCATCGACGTTTGGTAGAATTGACACAGGAGCGTCTACTGGTGATGCTGCCGGTCCATTGTTGCCATTACCGCTGCCGCCATTATGGGCACTTGGTAGAACAGATTCTAGTGGCCCAGATGCTGATGTTGCTAGAACATTATCTAATGTTTCTTTGTTTTCTACTACTGATATTTTAGCCGCATTAGCATCACCCCCAGGTTCCCAAGAGTTGGCAGTTAGAACAGATTTTAGCAGTTCTGCTCTTGGTAGTTTGTCTGATCTTCCAACAGCTGACTCGACTTCAGCAAGTACGGGTATCTTGGCAGCTTCTTTTAGAAGAGCTAAGCATTATGTTTTAGCTGCCAATAGGCTTGGTAGATTAGCTAGTAGAGAAGGAGTGGTACCAGATACAAGGTTATCAACAGATTCAGGCCTCCTCTCTACGGAGCAGCCACCTGTAATACCTATAGATCCTATAGCAATTGGTAGAACAGCTTCATCAGGTAGTGCAACGGTAGGTGCTGCAGCACCTGTAGGAAGATCAGCATCAGGGAGCAGTGGTTTTCCTCAAGTTCATATTCCTATAGTAGATCAAGAAGAACCAGAGCAAGCTGTTCAAGTTCAAAGAGCAAAAAGAGTTTGTCGTTAATTTAATTAACTACCGCTTACCAAGCGTAAGCGGTAGTGTAATTTAAATCTGAAGTTAATTAAACACTATAATAAAAGAGAACAGTATGCCCAAAAGACCACATTGCATTGAGATACCGACTTATTTAGATGATAAAAGTAAAGCTTTAATATTATCAGCAAAGAGATTATAAGATGCCAACAGATTTAGAATGGAAAACAAGAGTTCTAGGAATATTAGAGACTGATGAACTTTCAAGATCTTATAAATTAAAAAAATGCTCACATGTTTGGGCTTATATAAATAATGCAGACACTCAAGAGGACGATCGATTTGCGATGATAATGAAGGTTTTAGAATCTAAAACCGTTAGTCTGGAAAATAAAGCTGGTATTTTGCGTAATGTGAATGTGTTAATTAGAAGAAGTTATCTAGAAAAATATCCTACCATAACCGAGGAAATGCTGCAAATATCATCGAAGCGCCTTAAAAGATGCAGAGAGGAATGTGGTCCTGTACATCTTGATGTTGCTACAGCTGAAAGTCTAAGTTTAGGTGCTGGTGCAGCTGCAACGTCCATTGTAGTTGAAAATAAGAAAAAAAGGCAAAGAGTTGCTATTGTGGCAAGCGCTGCAGTCTCAGCACAAGGTGCTAGTGAAGAGCCTGCTGATAATGGAGCAGGGGCTGGTGCATCTGTAAGTGCTGATTTTAGTATAAGCTCAAATCCAAATCCAGGTATTAGTAGTGGAGACGCTGCTGCTAGCCTAATTAGAGGTACTCCAAGTACTCTATTTGCAACAGCGGTGCGCATCAGGGCTATGGTATTAAGTGGAATGGGGTATGAGGAAGCAGCGGCAATAGTAACTGCGGAGCAAATTACAGGAAACTTGGCAGCTATTGGTGTCAGTGAAGATGCTAAATTGCTTGCTATGACGGTTGGAGTAACGTCTGCTGTTGCGGTAACCCGGTTTGCTATAGCTAGATATCATTTTTTGTCTGCGGCTGCTGTAAGTGCAGCTGAGGAAAATAGAGTCACTGCAGCTTTTAGTGAAGCAGAAGAGAGAAGCTCTAGTGGAGTGACAGGAGGGAGTTCTGATGAAGAAAAGCGCCCTATGTTTGGGTAATCAATTGCCGATCAGCAAATGCATGTGCGATAGTACCGCTATCAATATATTCTAATTCGCCGCCCTAAAGGAACTCCGTGAGCGATGCGAGTAGCGCGAATATTAAAGCGCTAATAATTCCGCAATATAATGCGCAGCAGCTTCACCTTCGGCAACCGAAATTGTCAGGTAGGTTTAAATCTTTAGCTAGTCTCATCATGGCTTCTTTAGTAGCTTTTTTAATTTTATTAGAAGCGCCATTAAAAGCTGCCTCTACTAAATCTTCTAGCATATCTTCTTCTTCGCCTATTAATGTTGGGGGAATCTCTACTCGTTCCACAGATTTAATGGAACTATCTGGTACTATTAATATCAAAAGGACATACCGTTGTATTATCAACGCAACTTGCAGCATTTGTTGTAAATTTCCAGTTATTCCCTTCTATATTAAAATCAACAATTCCTTCTTCTACTGCATAGCCTATTATATTTTGTTCATCGCTACCAGCCTGATACCAACAGGATAAAGCATTAAAATAAGGTGGTATTCCTTGCGATAACTGTACGCTCGTAAAAGAATAACTTCTTATAGATTGAGGAATGATTGGTTGAGTTACTAAAAGTAAATTTAGACCTCCTCCTATAGTTAGACTATCAGGAATCTTATCATTAACAACCGTAACCTGATTAGGACAAACTGTTTCAAAGCTATTGGCTAATGCAAGATTAATAATACCGACGAGGCTAAGACCAACTACGATTATAAATATTTTTTTGTAGCTCATGCTCTACTCTCCTTAATTAATCAAGGTAAGTGTTAGTTTAGCACAAAGCTACGCAATGGCCGTCTAATTTTTCTCACAAGCCTTTAAGTATAAGTTTTTATTGGTTTTTTTATAGTACAAACCCTTTTCCATAAAGATAAAAAATCTATCGGCAAACTATTCAAATCACTTGCTGGCAATTTTTTGTAATAAACAATAATAAAAACCATCCATATTGGATTCTCCTGGTAATATTTGTCTACCAACCGAACATGCATGGCCCCAGGTTGCTTGAATCAAAATTTCTTTTGCGCTTTGTTCTTTAGCTAAAAATTCTTCAATAACTTTATAGTTCTCCTCTGGCAAGATTGAACAAGTTGCATAAAGTAATAAGCCTTCAACTTTTAATAGCGGCCATAATTTTTTGAGTATTAATAATTGGGTTTTAGCTAATTCTTTAATATCACCCGGTTTTCTTAAATGTTTAATGTCTGGATGTCTTCTAATAACGCCCGTAGAAGAGCAGGGGGCATCAATTAAGATACGATCGTATTGCCCTCCCCCCCACCAACTTTCTATATTTAAAATATCAGCGGTTATTATTTTTGCGGTCAATTGTAAGCGTTTTAAGTTTTCGTAAATCCTCTCAACTCGCTCTTTGTTACAATCTATGGCTGTTAATTGCAAAGTAGGTTCGCATTCTAATAAATGAGAAGTTTTACCGCCAGGTGCTGCACAAGCATCTAATACTTTCATCTCTTTTTTAGCTGGTAACAAATTAGCTGCGAGTTGGGCTGCTCCATCTTGAACAAAAAAATAACCTTTATCAAATCCAGGCAAGGCTTGCACCTCTTGTGCTTTGATTAAAATAATGCCCTGTAAGCTACAGAGATCTTTGGTACCCAAAATATTTTCTTTTTCAAGTAATTGAAGATAGTCATCACGAGTAATTTTTTGCTGATTAATACGTAAACTCATTGGTGCTTGTTCATTATTAGCTTGCAGTATAGCTTGCCAAAAATGCGGCCAACTTTGTTTAATAAGATCAATAAGCCACTGCGGATGATTAACTAAACTTTCTTCGGTTTCATTTGCTTTAGCAATTAAGGTCTCACGATTGCGATCAAAATTTCTGAGCACCGCATTCACTAAATTTTTAGCATAAACTTTTTTTAAATACTTTGTTGCTATAACGGCCTCTGAAACTGCTGCATAACTAGGCGTTTGCATATAAATTAAATCAAATAAGCCCACTAATATTAATAAATATACCTCTTTTTCTTTAGGGATTTTTTTTATTAAGCGTTGAGTAATTTCAGCAAGTTGCCAATAATATCGTAATACACCATAACAAAGTGATTGTATAAAAGCAGCTTCAGATTGTGCTTTAATTATACTACGTAATTCTACTAAGGATTGTTGATGGTATAGTGTACGTTGTAATATCACGACTGCTTGCGCACGTGCATTAGATTTTACCATCAAAGCGCTGCCCTTTTTCAAAATTTATTTTTTTACCATTTAAAATGTCTTGAACTGCCAACGGCTTACTACCTGGTAATTGAATTTTCTCAATACACAATAAACCACTACCCGTCATAACATAGAGTGCGTGTTTATTTATTTCAGCAATTGTTCCTGGTTCTAGTAAATTCTCTGCAACCATTACGCTTGCTTGCCAAATTCTTACTAACTGTTGTTGATAATGCGTATAAGCAATTGGCCAAGGATTAAAGGCTCTAATTATTCTATCAATTTCTATTGCAGACAATCGCCAATCTACTTCAGCCTGTGCCTTTGTAATTTTATGAGCGTAACATGCTTCTTTGGTATCTTGTTTTTCAGCAATGAGCTGTTTTTTTTCTAAGCGGTCTAAGGTTGTAATTAATGCTTGAGGGCCTAATGCTATCAGTTTTTCATAAAGACTTTCGGTAGTATCAGAATTCGTTATTTCACAAAATGATTTATACAGCATCTCCCCTGTATCTAAACCAGTATCCATTTGCATAATGGTAATACCAGTTACTTTATCACCTGCTAATATTGCATGCTGAATGGGTGCGGCTCCTCGCCATCTTGGCAATAAGGAAGCGTGCACATTAATGCAACCTAAAGTTGGTAAGGTTAGCACTGCTGGTGGTAAAAGTAGGCCATAAGCTATAACTACCATAATATCCGCTTCCCAAGCGTTAATTTCTTGTTGTACAGCCATTTCTTTAAAAGAGGTGGGCTGTTTAACAGGGATATTTAATCCCGCAACCAGCTGTTTTACTGGGGAAGCAGTTACTTTTAAACCCCGTCCCTGAGGTTTGTCTGGCTGAGTATAGACTGCACAAACAGTATGCCTGGATTCAAGTAAGGCTTGTAAATGTTTGGCTGCAAAAAGTGGAGTTCCAGCAAATATAATTCTCAAAAAAGTTTCCTTATTATTAACTTATTTGCTCTATGGCTTTAGCAATAGCATGTTGACTTGCAGGCAGATTATTTAATCTTTCTTCTATCGCCGCTAAAAGTATATAAGTTTTAGCATTTTCTGTCAGCTGTAAACTTCTATAGGCATAGCTTTTAGCAAGCGCGAGCTGTTCACAACTAATTGCGATTTGTGCCAAAGCTGTTAAGAGCTCAGTACTTTCTCCATATTGCTGTAGCCAAGCTTGTGCTTTTTGCAAACTTTTCTGAGGGCTAGCTTTATTTAAACCGCCATAAAGTTCTATTAACTGAACATTAAATTCTTTTTTTAAATTGTCAGCGATAATTTCTTCTGCTTCTTCAACTAATCCTTCTTTAATCAATCTTTTAGTATAAAAATAAACTATTTTTGTATTGTGGCGTAGTGGTTTAGCAGTAAGACGCCAAAGTTTTTTAATATCATCAATATCTTTATCTTTTTGTTTAAATAAATTTTCATATAACAAACATTCTAAAATTTGCGCTTCTTCTTTGTCTAAGACATTTCTTTTATTAAGTTTAGGTAATAAATCAAATAATTCAGGCCACTTTTCTTGCAGCTTATAAACTCTTTGTAGCAATTCTAAAATGTATTGGTGCTTAGGGTGCTGGTGGTGAAGCTTTTCTAGGAGTTGACTAGCTTGCTCATATTTTTTATCATGCAAATTAAATTTTACTTGCAGGAGATGAACTGCCAATAGTTCATTTTCTTCAGCAATAGCTAAGGCTTTTTCCAAGTAATTGTTTCGATCAACATAATGCTGACGCTTATCAGCCGATCGAGCCGCATTGATATAATTTACAACCGGAATAGTACTACTTTCTACACCTCGTAATAATAATTCTTCAGCATCTTGCCATTCAGCTTCTTCTAAAGCTAATAAACCAGAGCCAGTTAGACTGTGAGCTTTAATAAATTTCTTTTGTTTGTACCAACGTAGTAGATGACCATGAGTTTTCGAAACCAAATAAAAAAACTTTATTATTTTATAAAAAATAAATATAAAAACTAATGTTAGAATAATACCAAACCATAGTGAGGTTTCTACTGTCCATTTTTTATAAGCAATTAAAATATAGCCTGGGTCGGCTTTAAGAATTAGACCTAAACAAACTGCTAAAAATAAAATAATGACATAAAAAATTAATCGTTTCATGGCTTATTACCATTTACAACCGGGAGCTGTTTAACAGCAGGCTTTGGTAAAAGGGTACTTTTTTTAATTTTAACTATTTTAGCTTGTTTTTGATAATTATTTAATGCTACCAAAGTATCACTAATATCTGGGACAGTTGGTGCAATATTGTTTGTTTTAAGTGTTGCCAGCGTTTGCAATATAGTTTGCTGTGCGGTATTAGCTAAAAAGTATTTACTTATGAAATTGTTTAATTGGGCAAGACTATCTTCATAAACAGCTTGCTGCCTATTTAACACAGCCCATTCAGCTTGTGAATAGAGCAAGTAAATATTTTGTAGCAAAAGTAAATTTTGTTGTGGAGAAAGTAAAGGTTCAATAGGAGTTGCACGCTGTCGAATAATTAACACTTTACCTAAAGCATGCTCTGCTGCAACAATTGCTTTTTTCCACCACGCTTGACTGGTAGTAGATTGTTGGCTAAGTAAGTTATCAATAGTATTAGATTGATAAGTATTGGTTACCAACGGTAATTGTAGGGATTGAGTTCTTAAAGCTTCTAATTGTAAATAAATACCTGTTACATCAACAGCAGGTACAGCCTGCAATTTTACAATGTCATTTGCTATCATTTGTCGTATCGGTACAAGTTTAGGATTATTCATAGCATAAAGCCGCTGGTCAGCTGTTTTAAGTAAGGCTACTGCACTTGGAATATTGTATTCGTAACTAAGTGTTAAATTAGCTAGCTTTAATAAATGATCAGCTTCTGTTAACAGCCACAAATCCTTGTCAGTTCCTATACTTGCTAATAATTTGTTGATGGTGATTTGATTAATTTTGGTCAATTGCGCTTGTTTATTGATTAGTTGACTGGCTTTATTTAACTGATTATTGATAGTCGTTTGATTGGCTGCGGCACTCTCTAATTGTTCTTGCATGGTAATAAGTTTTGAATTAATTATTTGATTACGTTGACATAAATATAATACTAACAAGATAGCTACAATAGCTATCAGTAAACTGATAACAGAAAGAAGGTTACTTTTTTTGGAAGAAGTTGGTTTACTAACTGGTTCAATGGGCTCCTGCTGATTCATTTTATTCTTCCTATAGTGATCTGAAATTTGATAATCGTTCTATTCTACGATTAATCTGTCATCCTTTCCAGCTCGCTAATAAGCGTAGTATTCAGTGCATTTTTTGCAAGCAAAGGTTCTTGAATAAATGTTAAAGCTTCAACTTGTTGTTTAATCCGCATACTACTGACTAATAATTGCTTAGTTTTAAGCTTTGACCGCAACCTATTTGGTGTCATCTTTAGTAAATTAATAAGCGCTTCACAGCTGGTAACAACAATAATACTCACTTGTGTAAGTATTTCATCGCTCATAATTTGATCAGGGACGTCGCGACGATAAACCTCTATCGTTTGGACAGTTGCTTCTAGTGCTTTGAGTCCTTCAGCTAACAGCTCTCTACCACCCACCCCTTTAATAATGACAACATTTTTTTGAATCAGGTTTGTTAAACTCAAGTGTTTTAATAAACCCTCACTATTAAATTCTTCAGGGAAATCAACCGCTAATTGATAAGCAGCCAAGGCCTTAGCGGTTCCTGGCCCTATCGCCACAACCTGGGCTCCTTTAGAAACCAATGCTGCACCATATTTTACTGCATTAGGACTGGTAAAAATTATCAGATGGGCCTTCGCCAATATATTTTTTGTGGTTGTTTTGTCAATATCAAGTGGGTGAATAGCAAGAGTAGGAAAATAAACTGGAATAAAACCTGTTGCTTGTAAAAGCTCACACAGTGTTTGGCCACTTTCATCGGGCCTGGTGACTAAAATAGTTTTTTTTGTCATGAATTAAAATCTAAGTTTTTCTGCTAGTTGCTTAGCTAATAACTCCGCCTGCTCTTTGCTGCCTTGTACACTAGCTGTTACATATTCATCATTTTCTATCTTAGCGCTAAAACCTTTAATTACTAGATTTTCATTAAAAATTTCAGCATAAACCCCTAAAGGCGTATGACAACTAGCATTTAAAGTTTTAGCTACCATCCTTTCTGTTTGCACACAGAATTGTGTCAGCCTATCTGTTAATTGGCTGACTAATTGAATGATGGCTTTATTAGTTTTACAACACTCAATGCCTATAGCGCCCTGTCCAGCTGCTGGAATAAAATCTTCAAGTGGTAAATAACTTTTTATTCTGTTTTGCAAGGCCAATCTATTAAGACCGGCAGCGGCTAATACAATAGCATCTAAATTATTATCTTCTAGTTTTTTAATGCGAGTGGGTACATTGCCTCGTAACTCTACAAATTGCAGATCCGGTTTTTTCGCTTTAAGCTGTTTTATTCTCCGAAAGCTTGAAGTACCTATGACAGCTTTGTTTGGTAGCTCTGTAAGATAATTATATCGATTAGAGATCAAAACATCTCTTGGGTCTTCGCGTTTAAGTATTGCAGCAATACAAAAAGAATCAGAAATTTCAAATGGCACATCTTTCATTGAATGAACTGCGATATCAGCCTCATTATTTAACAGTGCCTGCTCCAGTTCTTTTACAAACAAGCCTTTACCACCAATTTTTGCTAAAGAAGTCTCTAAGCGGCGATCTCCTTCAGTAGTTAACCCTATTATTTCAATTTTTAATTGTGGAAATAGGGCTTGTAAAGCGCCACTAACTATTTCCGTCTGCTTGAGTGCCAAGGCACTTTGCCGTGTTGCGATTCTAATAACTTTCACAATTATTTATTACCTAATTATTGCCAATAATTATCAATTTCTTTATCTTTCTCGATCCATAGTTGATTTAACCATTCTTGAAATTTTACCCGATATTCTCGATCATTGACATAATCACCTAGCATTTCCTTATTAATAGGTTGTGTTTTAACAATGATAACAACTTGTTTTAATCGTCCCGTTAAGTAATCCCAATATTTGTATCGTCCCTCACGATAAATAAGGGTAACATTAATAAATTGATGTAGATAATCTTCCATAGTCATTAAAGTATAAGCAAGTCCACCGGCTCTTGGTTTCAATAAATGTTTAAATGGCGTTTTTTGACGTTTTGCTTTCTCAGCGGTATATCGAGTTCCTTCAGCAAAAGAAATAATAGTCATTGGCATTTGTTTAAAACGCTGACAAAGCTTTTTGGTGGTAGCTAAATCTTTACCTTTTAGACTTGGTTTTTTAGCAATTTGTTCTTTTGTATAACGCTTCATGAAAGGATAGCCAATTAACCAACACCCCCACCCTAAAATAGGTACCCATAATAATTGTGATTTCATAAAAAATTTTAATACCGGCAGCCGATGATTAAAGACTCGATAAAGTATTAATACATCAGTCCAAGAACAATGATTGGCGGTTAATAAATACCAATCATTTCTTGTTAGGTTTTCCCCACCTATTATTTTGATTTCAGTTTGAGTAAGTAATCGCATACCCCAATCATTTATATCAGTCCAAAGTACTGGCATAGTGTTTAACCAACGATCGCATTTTCTTTGCCAACTTTTAATAGGAATTAAGTATTTTAATAGTCCAAGAATATAAACTAAGCTTCCCACTGATAAAATGGCCAGAATATGCACTAAAAAAGTTAAAATCCCTCTAAGAATTGCTGGTAAGAATCGCGCCAACATATCTATTCCTTAACACTCGAAAATTGGATGTAGCAAGTGTATTATTATTATTCTTTTTCTACAAGGAACAAAAAAGTGATTAGCTCAAAACTACTAGAAGATTTAACTAAACGTATTATGAATGCGCTGCCTAAAGATCTTGCTATACTTAAAAAAGATTTTGACACAACTGTAAAGTCTTGTCTTAAAAGTTCATTAGAAAAATTTGATTTGGTTTCTAGAGAAGAATTTGATATTCAAGCTCGTGCCTTACAAAGAGCCCAAGAAAAATTATTCACATTAAAAGAACGAGTTGAAGAACTAGAAAAAAAATCTAACGGTGCTCACCAATAACTATTTAATAAAAAATTTTAGTTAATAAATTTTTATATAGGCCTGCGCTCTTAATTGTGCTATCCAATTTAATAAGGCCTGATTAAATTCTCGCTCATAAATCATTTCTTCGACTTGCTTACGTTGTTCATCCGGAGTACCTTGAGAATCAGCGACACTACGAACACCCAGTAATTTTATAACATGAAATCCATTAGGAGTTCTAATCGGGCCTGCCACTTGATTAGCTTTCATTTTTTCTGCATAAGGGACAAAAGGTGTTGGCAATTCAGCCAGTTTTCGCCAACCTAAATCGCCGCCTTGTAACGCTTGAGCTCCCCCTGACACTTCAATCGCTAACTGTTTGAAGTTTGTACCTTGCTTTAATTGCTGTACTACTTTCAAAGCATTTGATTCTGCTTGCTGCACTTGCTCGGGCGTAGGTGAATCAGGCAAAGTAATTAAAATATCTGCCACATCATATTCACTATTGCCTTGTTGGTTTTTGGAAAGATTTGCTAGGTAATCGTCGACCTCTTCTTCGCTAATACTAATTCTTGAGGAAACTGCTTGTTGTTGTACCATTTGCATCAGAATTTCTTTTTTTAATTCTTTATTAAAACTTGCTACCGTAAAACCATTTTTTTCAGCTGATTGATAAAGCTCCTCAACAGTTAAACCATTTTGTTCAGCAACATGCTGTAACGCTTGTTCTAATTGTTCTTTAGAAACTTTTAAGTGATATCTTGAGGCCATTTGCAATTGTAAGGTTTCATTAATCATTTGCTGTAACACTTGGGTGCGTAACGCTGCAGGATTAGGCATCGGCGTATTACTGGCTTGTAATTGAGATTCAATTAAATTTACTTTAGTGTTAATCTCTGCATTAGTAATCACTTGGTCATTGACGACAGCAGCAATGCTATCTAAAGGCTGAGCTGCTTGGGCTTGAGCGATGGTGAAAGAAGCAAGTAGCCCTAAACTAACTATCATTATTCTATAGAAGTATTTTTTCATAGGTTTACCACTAAATATGTGTTTAATTATTAACCATTTATAGTTGTTAAACTACCCAAGGCTATTTAAAAAAATGAAGTGTAGCAGATTGAATTAAGCTCGGTAATAAAAATTTACCTGCTTCCTAACTTACTAGCAGTTAATTCTACTAAACCATCGTTTTTATATAGCCTATACTTATCGCCAAAAATGTTTAAATTTTAGCCGTATATAAAAACAATAAAAGAAAAAGCTTGATTTTCTGCAGCCAGATGAAGATTATAGTAGGCTTTTACTAGATATTGGTTAATAAAAGATCAGCTGTACTGATTTTCTACTAGCGGCTTTACTGGAACTTTCATGTCTGCCATGCTATTTATTAATGAGTAGTAATATTTAATGAGATGATAAATGAATAAAGAAGATTTGTTGCACGCTTTAATGTATGTCTTTGAAAATTTTATAGAAGCTAATGCTACGATAAACTTTCAATCCAAACAGATCGAGAAAGAAATGTTAAAGGCTGGATTTGACAAAAAAGAAATTAATAAAGCTCTTACCTGGTTTGGTGATTTAAACCAAATTAAAGACACTGTCACCCAGGGGACTTTATCTATTTCTGCTGCGACTCGAATCTTTTCAGATTATGAAACTAATAAAATGACCCTAGAGGCCCGTAGTTATTTAGCTTTTTTAGAACATAGTAAAATTGTTGATCCAACTAGCCGTGAGCTGATTGTTGATAGAGTAATGGCTTTAGAAGAGCCTGTAATTGATACCTCGGAAATAAAGTGGGTAACGCTTATGGTTTTGTTTAGCCAAGCAGATAAAAAACATGAATTAAAACTTATGGAAGATTTAATTTTAGTTCATGAAGACTCAATTGTGCATTAAGGAAAAGGGAGCATAAAACTCTCATGGAGAATTTAGTCATTGTCGAATCGCCTGCTAAGGCTAAAACAATAAAAAAGTACTTAGGCAAAAATTTTGAAGTTATGGCTTCCTATGGCCATGTTCGTGACCTGATGCCTAAAGAAGGTGCCGTCGATCCAGAGCATCAATTTGCAATGGCTTATCAAATCATTGAAAAAAATAGTAAACATGTTACCGCCATTAAAAAAGCAATAAAAGAAGCCAAAGCCTTATTTTTAGCAACTGACCCTGATCGCGAAGGAGAGGCGATTGCTTGGCATATTTATGAAATCTTACAGCAACAAAAAGCATTAAAAGGTAAAACCGTTCATCGAGTAGTGTTTCATCAAATTACCAAGAATGCTATCAAGGAAGCTGTCGATCACCCCCGTGAAATTTCAATGGATTTAGTGAATGCTCAACAAGCAAGACGTGCATTAGACTATTTAGTTGGTTTTAAATTATCCCCTTTATTGTGGCGTAAAATCAGGCAAGGTTTGTCAGCAGGGCGGGTTCAAAGTCCTGCTTTACGTTTGATTGTTGAGCGTGAAGAGGAAATTGAAAAATTTAAACCTCAAGAATATTGGAGCATCACCGCTTTAAATGAAAAAGATAAGCAAGAATTTAAGGCTAGACTTGTTGCTTATCAAGGCAAAAAGCTTGAACAATTTTCAATTACTCAAGCAAAAGAAGCGGAGGCAATCAAAAAAACTTTATTAGAAAAAACTCAAGGTACACTTACTGTCTCTAAAGTTGAAAAAAAGCAACGTAAACGTAATCCGACCGCTCCATTTATTACCTCTACCTTACAACAAGAGGCAATCAGAAAACTAGGGTTCACTGCGCAGCGCACAATGCGCGTAGCACAACAACTCTATGAAGGGATTGATTTAGGCTCAGAAACGGTAGGTTTAATCACTTATATGCGTACTGACTCAGTCAACTTAGCTAACGAGGCAATAGCCGATATTCGAGATTATATTGTAGAAACTTATGGTAAAGAAAATCTTCCTAAAGAAATTCCTATTTATAAAACGAAATCTAAAAATGCCCAAGAAGCACATGAAGCAATTAGACCAACTTCCGTTTATAAAGCACCAGAATCGCTTCAAAAAAAATTAAATGATGAACAATTTAAATTATATGAATTAATTTGGAAGCGAACGGTTGCCTGCCAAATGATCCCTGCTACCATTAATTTAGTATCTATTGATCTGACTTGTGGCATGAAAGATTGTTTTCGAGCCACAGGCTCTACCATTGCTGTTCCAGGCTTCTTGACCGTTTATCAAGAAAGCTTGGATGATAATGCAGCAACTGAAGAAGATCGTTTACTCCCAGAGTTAAAAGAAGGAGAAACCGTTACTTTAAAAGAAATTACTTGTCTACAACACTTTACTGAACCACCGCCACGTTATAGTGAAGCGAGCTTAGTTAAAACTTTAGAAGAGTTTGGCATTGGTAGACCCTCTACGTATGCAAGTATTATCTCGACTTTACAAAATAGAAAATACGCATATATTGATAAAAAACGCTTTTATCCTACCGATATAGGCAGGATCGTTAATAAATTTCTTACTCATTACTTTACTCAATATGTAGATTATGACTTTACCGCTAACTTAGAAGATACTTTAGATGCTATTTCACGCGGTGAAAAGCAATGGATACCTGTATTAGATGAATTTTGGCATCCCTTTATTAAGAAAATTGAAGAAATAGGCGCTACTGTACAACGTAAAGATGTAACCCAAGAACCAATTGATGAAAAATGTCCTGAATGCGGCAACCCTTTGTCAATCAGGCTAGGCCGTAACGGCCGTTTTATTGGTTGCTCCGGTTATCCAGATTGTAGCTATACTCGCAATCTTCACGAAGATAAAAATGAGGATTCTGCTACTGAAGCTGAAATTGTAGCCGACAGAAAATGTCCTAAATGTAAAGGGGATTTAGTTATTAAGCATGGTCCTTATGGTAAATTCATTGGCTGCAGCAATTATCCTAAATGTAAGTTTATAGAGCCTCTAGAAAAACCCGAAGACACTAAAGTAACTTGCCCTGTTTGCAAAAAAGGAACTATCTTAAAACGAAAATCAAAACGCGGAAAAATATTTTATTCGTGTTCCAAATACCCTAAATGTACTTATGCATTATGGAACATGCCTATTGCTGAAACTTGCCCAGCCTGCCATTGGCCCATTTTAACTTTAAAAGAAACCAAACGTGCGGGTAAAGAAATTGTTTGTCCTCAAGAAGCCTGCAAATATAAGCGGCCGGCAGAAGATTAAGTTATGTTGATAATCAACAAATAGATTTGTTTAATACTTGCCTTTCAATATTTTAATGATTATGGCTTTTGACACTGCTGGCAATAGACAGTTTGTCTCTGATTGATTTTTATTTCTTTAAGAGTAGTTTTGCAACGAAGACAGGGCTTTCCTCCTCGACCATACACAGCAAGTGACAAACTAAAATAACCCTTTTGGCCTTGAGCGCCATAAAAATCTTTTAAAGTAGTGCCGCCTTGTTTTATCGCTGCAGTTAAAGTGGTTTTAATTTCTTGTATTAATTGCTGAAGACGAGCTTGCTTGATTTTTCCTGCTGGCGTTTTAGGATTTATTTTGCTTTTAAATAGCACTTCATTAGCATAGATATTGCCCACCCCCACGACTACTTGACTATTCATAATAAAAGTTTTAACAGGTACCTTTTTATTTTTAGCCTTAGGCGCTAAATACTCAATCTTGAAAGCCCCACTTAATGGTTCTGGTCCTAATTTTTTTAATAACGGATGTTCGTCTAGAGATTGGGTAGTCCAAAGTATGGCACCAAATCTTCTCGGATCATTGAATCGTAATAGCTGTTGATTAGCACAAATTAAATCAAAATGATCGTGTTTAGTAGGTAAGGTATCATGAGAAACTATACGCAAATGGCCAGACATACCTAAATGAATAAGTAAATGGCCAGTTTTTGTGGTTAAAATTAAATATTTTCCTCTCCGGCAAACTGATTGAATAACTTGATTGGTTAAAGCGCTTTCTAAACATGGTGGGATAGGCCATCGTAATCGTGATTGACGTATAATAATTTTAGTAATCTTTTGTTTTAAAAGATAAGGCTCAATTCCTCGCCTAGTAGTTTCTACTTCAGGTAATTCTGGCATATTGTTATAAAAAGTCTCCTGAAAAAAAAGCCCCAATGGGGCTTTTTATTATTTTTTATCGATAGCTCTTACTTAATTTTATCTTCGGTAAATTCTACATGCATTCCAAACTTACCAGTTTCTGAATTCCAAGCTCTTGGATCATAATATTTTTTACGAAACTTTTCAGTCATGGTGCGTTTATTTTTAGTGGTTGTTTTAAAATAACCAGTTTTAGTCTTACCATCTTGTTTAAGGCCTGTAGAAACCATACGAATTTTATCTCGAGCTGATGCCATGATGTTACCTTTTATCTTCTTGCTTACGAGCTTCGATGTCTGCTAACACAGCTTCGATGCCTTTTTTATCAATTGTGCGTAACCCTTTGTTACTCACTCGTAATCTTACATACTGTTCTAAACTTGGAACCCAAAAACGTTTATCATGCAAATTCGGTTCAAACCGACGTTTAGTTTTGTTATTGGCATGCGATACATTATTACCAGACATCGGCCGCTTGCCAGTTACTTCACATACTTTAGCCATTGCTTTCTCCAGGCTGTTATTGTACAATAGTTAACCAATAAAGGTATCTAATAAAGAGTGGCATTTATACCAAAGCGCCTTTAATTTAGCAAGGAAATTATAGCTCCCTTAAGACTTCTGATTAAAAAATAACAATTAGCCTCTTAATTACTCTGCTTATTTTAAAGAATTCCTTGTTCTACAAATGATAAAGACCGGCCCCTACCGATTATAATATGATCAAGTAGTTGAATATCTATTAAAGCTAATAGCCTTTTTAATTGCAGGGTAACCGTACGGTCTGAACCACTTGGTTGCAATCCTCCTGAAGGATGATTATGGGCAATAATTAAAGCCGTAGCATTGTAGTGTAATGCCATTTTCATCACTTCTCGAGGATAAATGTCGGCTTCGTTAATACTACCTTGAAATAATTCAGCATAGCCGAGAATTTGATGTTGATTATTTAAAAACAAACACGCAAAAGTTTCGCGATTTTTATGGCCTAATTTGGCTAATAAATAGGCTTTGGTTTGTTCTGAATTTTTTAATACGTTTTGATCTTGAAGCCTTTCAAACAAAACTCGACGGTTTAATTCTAAACTAGCTTGCAGCTGAATATATTTAGCCTTACCAAGCCCTGACAGTTGACAAAAACTTTGTAAATCTGTGCTTAGCAAACGATCCAAGCCACCAAATTGTTGCAACATCTCTCTGGCTAAATCAATCGCTGATTTACCCTTTGTTCCGGTACGTAATAAAATAGCCAATAACTCTGCGACCGATAAAGTATCGGCCCCTTGAATTAATAGTTTTTCTCTTGGCCGCTCATCAGCTGGCCAATGACGAATCGCCATCCTGCACTCCTGGGAAACAATATTGAAAAAAGAAAGAAAAGATTGATAAAGTTATCATATACTCGCTTTGATTTTAAATCTACAATATTACTTATAAAAATAAGGTAACAATTCTTATGCAAACAATAGAAATGAAAATTCTTAATAAGCAGATTGGCACTAACTTACCACTTCCTGCTTATGCCACAGCAGGTTCAGCAGGATTAGATTTAAGAGCCTGTTTAGAGACACCGCTTGAACTTCAGCCTGGCGAAACAAAATTAATTCCAACAGGAATTGCCATTCATATTGCTGATCCTGGTTTAGCGGCTTATATCCTGCCGCGTTCAGGCTTAGGTCACAAGCATGGCATTGTCTTAGGTAATTTAGTCGGCTTAATTGACTCTGATTATCAAGGAGAAATTATGATTTCTTGTTGGAATCGTAGTCAAACTGCTTTTACAATTCAACCTGGTGATAGAATTGCACAATTAGTTATTGTTCCTGTTTTACAGGTCAAATTTGAAGTAGTTGATCAATTTAATCAATCACAAAGAGGAACTGGAGGCTTTGGCCATTCTGGGGATTCTTAACAAGCACTTAAGCTTTAGTTAAGATAATTATGGTAATATTACGGCCATAATAATCATAATAGTAATAAAAATATGCCCAGAAAATCTAGAAAAAAGCTGACTCTTCCTACTAAAGAAGAAATGCAATTAGCCACACTTGTTCCTCGTGAACCAAGCTATATTCCAGCTATTATCCTTCTTTTGGATTCCAGCCAAGATCCTATCTTCTGTACTTCATTCTTAGTTGATTACTTAAAAGTCCATGACCCTGACATATCTATTTTGGATGAACATGAGCTCATTTATTTTTTTGCTGAGCTTTATAAAAAAAATCTTCTTATTTTTAATGAAACTTCAACACCCACTTTCATGTTGTATTTTTCAAAAATAATTTCCAGACAGCCTGAACTTGAACCTGATACAGGTGTCATTACCTTTCTCATTAGACTTATCGATGAAACCTCCATTGATGTCCGCTCAGCGTTATTAAGTAAGACTCATCGTCCTCAAGCAAGCTATCCTGTTGTAAGAGCTTTTTTACAAAGCCGCAAACCAATTCGGGAAACAGTCTACCCAGCGCTCTTAAAATTACTGAGTGATTATAGTCATGAAGGCATCTTGGAAATATTCTTTGAGGAAATAGTTTTATTATTAAAAATGTATCTGGAATGCAAAAAAATCGGTGACGAACCTATTGCTTTTAATCCAATTCGCAATGCTATGATTTATTATTCAGCTGATAAACTTTGTTTTTTAGTTTTTCAGATAAACAAAATAATCGAATTTAATGATGATTTAACTGCCATTTATAATAAATTGCTGGTGGGTGATGCTCCAATTAATAAATTAGCTCAAATTAGTAAAATTATAATTGACTCATTAACATTAGATAAATTGAGTGAGCGTATTCCTGCATTTGATTTAGCTGCTGATAAATATAGCGATTATAATGCTGGCCTCTTTTTACAATTACTTGATGAGGAAGCAGCTGCTAAACAACAAGCAGCTAGAACTAAAGCTGCTAAAAGAAAAGCGCAAACAGCTGCTAAAGCTAAAAAAAGAGAAGCGGCAAGTGCTCAAGCTGCAAGTGAAGCTCAACAAATAGCTGAAGCAAAAAGTCCGATTAAAGAAAAAATCTCTCCTCCGCCTCCACCGTCGGCAACTTCCGCTTCATCAAAACGTAAAAAACGTAGAAAACATAAAAAGCTTGTGGCTTTAAGCGCAACAAGTGGAACAGGCGAGGATGACAGCCCCGCACTAGAAAAGGCTGTTGCAGTTGACACACCTGTTTTAGAAAACCCCATCCATTCACCTTTTCTTATGCCAAGTACTCCAGACATACTATTACGCCTTACCCAATCACCTGCTGCAGCCGTATCACCTCGCACCGAAGCTGAAACATGGGTAGATAAAGTAAGCTTTCTTTGCCAACAATTTCTTATCGCAATTAGTAATGATTTTTTAACTCCTGCTACAGCAACCTTATTATCTAATAATTTTTTAACTATCATCCATACAGCTTTATATAATATTAATCTTGCAAGAAAATTTGAACGGGGTGGTTTCAAAGAACTTTTGACTGCCGAGGATATTTTTGTAATAGATCCTGAAGAAAGTAGATTAGAAAGAGACAGGGGGGGAAGTGTACTTTCTTTAGAGTCAGGAAGAACCATCTTCGATGCAGAATCAACTGATAGAGAATCTGTTGCTAGCTCACCTAGTGAAAGAAGTATGTTTAGCAGAGATTCTTCCCCTGAATTATCCTTAGTAATTTTAATTAATAAATGGAATTTTAAATTAAATGTACTGTGTATAAAGTTAATGAAATTGTTACCCAGCGAACCTTCTGCTACTAAAGACAATATCGAAGCTTTGTTATTACTATTACAAACTCTTTATTATAAGCACTTAGATTATCCTCCGTTATCAAGCTATCCAGACAAACTTGCCGAATATGAGCTTTATTTATATGGTACTGGTATTAATTTCGGAGAATCTGAAGATTTTGACTTAACTGCTATTTCTGATGCTAAAACTGCAAGCTTAGATTCTATGCTAGGTAGTCTTTACAGTGTGTTTACAGAAGAGCTTAGTAAATCATCCGGTTTTGGCAGAAAATTAATAGATCAAGAAGCCATTCAATTTAGATTTAAAGCTAGAAGAGAAGGAGAAGCTGTTTATAAGCCAGTTGATATAACTTTTTATCAGCGTTCTACTATTCCTAACTTACTAACTTTAGCACAAAAAGCTGCTACCCATGTTGTACACCCTGCTATGTATTATGTAAACATTAAAACAGGTAGAATGATTACGACCCATCAAGCGATGACTTCTTATTTTAGTAAGATCTTTGAATCGAATTCACTTGCAGAAATAGTAGCTAGCATTAACGAACGTAGAACTATTAATGAAGTACAGCAAAAACAACTGAGATTTTTCTTAAAAATCTGGGTAAAATTTTACCCAGAAATTAAGTGCGGTAATTGGCGCTTAGGCCCTCATGCAGCATCTATTCTTCGTGCCGTACGAAACTGGCTAATCGTGGAACGTCCAACATTACCTAGTGATCATCCTATTCTTGCTACTTTAATTAATGTCTATGAACGATGCACTTTTTCAAGACTGCCCTCTTGTTTAGAAGCATTTGAATTTTTAGGCTTTACTTTAAGAGGTTCTGATTATTCTTCACCCCGCGGCAATTTATTAAGAGGCGCAGCTGCCATTGTCATACTACCCGAAGAAGTTTTGCAACCCATCGTTTCTATTCAATCCCCTCCTTCTAAAGCAAGACTTTTTGTTGCTTCATCCCCCGCTACGCAAGCAGGCGCAGCTGCTAGTCCAGCCGCCGGCTATAGAAGTCCTGTCTCTTAGATTTACCAGAATAGTTTTTCTGTAGATTTGCTTTAAAATGATTGTTTTATATGCTATTTTTGAGCTTATTGTATGTTGAGATTAAATAAAGTTATGCAAGATTTGTATAAAAAACAAGCAAAGAGAAACATGATTACCCAGCAAATTCGTGCCTGGGACGTGCTAAATGATGATATTCTTGATTTAATGAATTCAGTGCCTAGAGAAATATTTATTCCTAAAGGTTACGAACATTTAGCTTATGCCGATATCAATACTCCCATTGGTAATGGCCAAGTAATGCTCGCCCCCAAAGTAATTGGTAAAATTTTAGCGGCGCTTGTTATTATTCCCACTGAAACAGTTCTGGAAATTGGGACTGGGTCTGGTTATTTAACCAGCCTGCTTGCTAAACAATCCAATCATGTCTACAGTATTGAAATTGACCCTGAAAAAAAACGGTTAGCTCAAATTAATTTAAAAAGACTAGGTATAGAAAATATTTCTCTCATGACGGGAGATGCTGCTAAGGGATGGAGCCCTAATGCACCTTATGATGTAATTATTACCACCGGCTCTTTTCCTAAATTACCGACTACCTTGCAAAAGCAACTAAATATTGGGGGACGTATTTTTGCAATTATTGGATCAGAACCTAACATGCAGGCTTTATTATTAACTAAACTTGCTGAAAATTCTTGGGAAGAGAAATGTTTATTTGAAACCTCTGCTCCTAGATTAATAAATGTTAATGAGAGCATACCTTTCATTTTTTAAATGCTGGAAGTATTATGAAAAAATCGTTTACTTTAATTGCTAGCTTGCTTGTTACCCTAACAGCTTCTGCTTCCACACCTAATTTAATTGATGTTTATCATGCTGCTTTACAAAATGATCCAACTTTTCAACAAGCTTTAGCTAATCGTGATATTGCTCAACAAAATTTACCTTTAGCTGTTGCAGCATTATTACCACAAATCAGTTTAGTAGGAACAGGTGAATACGAAAAAACTCAACTTCATGGTAGCAATATTTTTAATGGAGCCACTAATCAAACAGGCTCAGCTTCTGGCACTAATAAGGATAGAAGTTTAGGCTTTACGTTAAGTTTGGATCAAACTATTTTTAATTTTACTAATTGGATGGATGTTGCTTCCGAAAAATCGGCCGTTAAAGCAGCTTATGCTACTTATACAGCAGCTGTACAAACACTTATTCAAACAACTGTGCAAGATTATTTTAATGTCCTGTTAGCAGAATCAAATGTTATTTATACGAAAGCTGAAGAAGAAGCGTATTATCGACAATATATTCAAGCCAAAGAAAGCTTTGAAGTAGGCGTTAAAACCATAACCGATGTCTATAACGCTAAAGCTTCTTATGATTCTTCTAAAGCTGATTATGTAGCGGCTATTAATAATTTAGCAGACCAACGTGAAAATTTACGAGCTATTACTGGTATTTACTATCCTAAACTTGCTGGCTTAAGAAGTTTACCGCTCGCTACGCCAAAACCTGCTAACATTAATTCTTGGAGTGAAACTGCTATTCAACATAATTGGAATTTACAAGCCGCTAATTATACTATGGTTTCAGATCATGCCGCAATCAAAGCAGCTTATGGTGGCCACTTACCCTCTTTAGCGTTTAATGGTAGTTATGAAAACACTTATACCGATAATATTGATAGGTCAGGGAGCAGTAGATCGAAACAATTAATTGGACAATTAAACTTAACTGTTCCTATTTATAGTGGTGGACAAGTTACTGCGCAAGTTAAGCAAGATATTGCTCAATATGATTTGGCAGCTGGGGAATTTGAACAAACCTATCGCACAACGGTTAATAATACTCGTCAAGCTTATTTAGGCGCTATTTCAGGTATCAGTAAAATACAAGCCGATGAACAGGCAATTCTCTCTAATCAAATCACTTTAGAAGGCATGGAAGAGGGCTATAAAGTCGGTACGCAAACGATGACTGATGTGTTAATTGCTCAACAAAATTTATATGAAGCGCAGCTGCAAACAGCTCAAGATAAAAATAATTATATTATGAGCCTAGTTAATTTAAAACAAGCCGCAGGAACTTTAAGTACTGACGACGTGACGGTTTTAAATTCTTATCTATCATCCCAATCAATTTCTCTTAATAGCCCTATCGCTAAAAAGCCTAACACAAGTGTTAAATCAAAATTATATCAAGCCGTCTCACCAACCATCAAAAGCACAAGCCAACCAACCTCTTCGACCCAAACTAAAACAGAAAAAAACAATTAATCATTACTAGGTTGTTGCTGTAAAGCAAAAAAATCATGGGGTCTACCGATATCTTGCCAAAGTCCTGAATAATATTGACCAGTCACTTTTTTTTGAATAATAGCTGGTTTTAATACTTCTGTTAAAAAAAAATTTTCTTTGCTAACACCAGTAAATAGTTTGGGATGCAATACCGCTATGCCGCTATAAGTATAAGTTTTATTAGTCTTTTCACAAACCAAACGGCCTGCAAGTGAAAAATCACCGCCAGGAATGTGTGGTGGGTTATTCACTAACACCAAATGCGCTAATTCAAGTTCTATATTTTTTAAGTCTTGATAAGGAAAATTCGTATAAATATCGCTGTTAGTTAATAGAAAGGGTTGATCGCCTAACAAAGGCAAGGCTTTTTTTATACCGCCCCCTACTTCTAAAGGCTCGGACTCAACTGAATAAGAAATTTTAACACTATAACGTTCACCATCACCAAGATAGGCTTGTATTTGCTGCCCTAAATAAGACACATTAATAACTATTTCGGTAAAGCCGGCTTTAGCCAACGCTAATAAACGATATTCAATTAAACTCAAATTATTAATTTTGAGCAAAGGTTTAGGAGTGTGCAAGGTTAACTCACCAAGTCGCTTACCACGTCCAGCTGCCATAATCATTGCTTTCATGCAAAAACCTTTTTCTTTTCCCAGGCAGGAAATATCTTTGTTAATAAAAACTCATTGAAAACGTTGAGTTCCGGATATTTTGCAGAAATCTGTTTGACATAATTTAAGGCTCTTGAGATAAATTGCAGATAAAAATCATTATTATCTCGCAGCTCTTTTCTAGCAAAGATAAAAATGGCTTTAAGATGGCGTTGCAGACCCATTAAATCAAACCATCGTAGATATTCCTCTTTACTAATTGATTTTAATTGCGAAGAAGATTGTAACATTTTATAAAATATTAAAGCCCAGCACTCGACTTGAGCTACTGGCCAATCTATATAACAATCTCTGATAAGAGAAACCAAATCATAAGTGATTGGGCCGATTACTGCATCCTGAAAATCCAGAATCCCTACTTTGTTATCAGGTAACATCATTAAATTTCTAGAATGATAATCTCGATGCACGCACACTTGTGGTTGATTCACAGCACTTGTTAATAAGATATTATAGGTATCATTTAATAACTGTAACAGGTCTGGTGTTATAGCAAGGTGTAGATATTTATCTAAAAACCATTCTGTAAAAAAGTTAAGTTCTTTATGCATCGCTTCCCACCCAAACACTGGTAGCGGCCAATTTTCTATACCCTGACAAGACTGTATAATGATTAAATCATCTAGTGCTAATTGATAATAGTGATCAACATTACTGGCATTTAATTCATAATGATAAAGCTTAGTACCAAAATTACTAATTAATAAAAACCCTTGTTTTTCTTCAGCCAAAAACACTTCTGGGGTATTAAGCCCCAATTTTCTAAAGGCTCGAGTAATATGAATATAAGGATGAAAATCCTCTAGTTCTGGTGGTGAATCCATAACAATATATTGATCATTATCTTTAATTCGAAAGTAACGTCGAAAGCTGGCATCACCTACGATAGGTATTAATTCGATCTGATTTTTTAATTGTTTTTCTAACCATTTGGTTAATTGTTGTAATCGATGATCCACTAGCTTGCCTCTTCAGTAATGCTTTATTATATTAAAAACTTCTTATTTTACTAACCTTTATCTCTTTAATTCTGTCTTAACGCTCATGCTGGCCAAACTTTGTGCTGCAATAGTCTAGATAATAGTTATGGTAAAGCACACGATATTTGCTAAAATATTTTGCTTAAATTTATAGTAAAGGAATTCACCATGCCTAAAGATTTTATTTTTACCTCAGAATCAGTCTCAGAAGGCCATCCGGACAAGATTGCAGACCAAATTTCTGATGCTGTCTTAGATGCTATTTTAACTCAAGATAAACACGCTCGTGTTGCTTGCGAAACCTATGTTAAAACAGGCATGATTCTGGTAGGGGGAGAAATTACAACTTCTGCTTGGGTAGATATTGAAGAATTAACTAGAAGAACGATTCGTGAAATTGGTTATAACAGCTCAGCAATGGGATTTGATTGGGAGTCTTGCGCTGTGCTTTCAGCAATTGGTAAACAATCTTCTGATATCGCTCAAGGAGTTGATAGACCAGATCCAGCCAACCAAGGAGCAGGGGACCAAGGTTTAATGTTTGGTTATGCCACGAATGAAACCGAGGTATTAATGCCAGCACCCATTACCTATGCTCACCTTCTTGTTAAAAGACAAGCTGAGATTCGTAAAAATAAAGTTTTAACCTGGTTACGCCCTGATGCCAAAAGCCAAGTAACCTTTATTTATGAAAATAGCCGTCCAGCTTATGTAGATACTGTAGTTTTATCGACTCAACATGATGAAACTATTAAACATAAAGATTTAGTGGAAGCAATCATGGAAGAAATCATTAAACCTGTTTTCCCCAAAGAATGGCTGCATCCAGATACTAAATATTTTATTAATCCAACAGGCCGATTTGTGATTGGTGGCCCCTTAGGTGATTGCGGTCTAACTGGTAGAAAAATTATTGTCGATAGTTATGGTGGTATGGCAAGGCATGGTGGTGGCGCTTTTTCAGGCAAAGATCCGTCCAAAGTGGACCGTTCTGCTGCTTACATGGCTCGCTATGTTGCTAAAAATATTGTTGCCGCTGGCTTAGCTGAACGTTGCGAAGTACAAGTTTCCTATGCTATTGGTGTAGCTGAACCTACTTCTATTAGTGTTGATACGTTTGGAACAGGTAAGGTTAGCGATCAAAAATTAATAAGCTTAATTAGAGAACACTTTGATTTAAGACCTTATGGCATAATCCAATCGCTTAACTTATTACGCCCTATTTATAAGCAAACAGCCACTTATGGTCATTTTGGTCGCGATGATATAGATTTACCATGGGAAAAAACAGATAAAGCACCCCAACTTGCTCGAGAACTTAAAGCTATTCACGTTTAAATTAAAACAAGATGCGAATTAATAGAGTGTATTGTTCTGATAACCTCAGTGTTAACACTGAGGTTATTCTTACTGGTCCTGCTGCGTTACACGTTACCAAAGTATTAAGATTAGCGCCTAATTCGTTATTAGTATTATTTAATGGTGACAGTTATGACTATGAGGGAACCATTAATAAGATTGCTAAATCTACTGTTTCAATTCAGCTCCAACAAAAAATTAAATTAACTAATGAATCCTCTCTTTATTTACACCTGGGACAAGCCATTTCTCATAGTAATAAAATGGATATTGCTATTCAAAAAGCTGTAGAGCTTGGTGTTAATGAGATTACTCCTATCATCAGTGAATTTTGCGAAATTAAGCTTTCAAAAGAGCGCTGGGAAAACAAACTTTCCCATTGGCAAAAAATCATTATCAGCGCCTGCGAGCAATCTGGTCGAGCAAAGCTACCTTTGCTAAATCAACCTATTCAATTTGCTGATTGGGTTTCTGCAAGAAACGAGGCGTTAAAATTAATTTTGCATCCTTATCATGCAACAAAATTGTTAGCTAAAGAGATTTCTACCACGGCATTATTAATTGGTCCAGAAGGTGGTTTTAGTAATCCAGAGGTTGATTTTGCTGTTAAACAAGGCTTTCAAGCTATTCAGTTAGGGCCTCGTATTCTACGCACTGAGACCGCTACGATTGCAGCCATAACCTTAGTTCAATGTCAATTAGGTGATTTTTAAGTATTGGGTACAAATAGATGCTATCTTTTATAATACATTTATCTTATTCAATTATTATAAATTTGTTCTTCGAATCCTTAAATTTATCAAAGCAATGTATTTAAATCAAGGCTTGTTTTAAATACAGAAAACTCATTAAAGCAATGGCTAAAAAGGAAAAATATTTAATGAAAAAAATGGTGGTAATTAATAGGCTTAATTATTATAACTTCATTGATTTTAAATATCTTGAAAATAAAGGCCTTCAGGTTATTCCTTTGCTTATACAAACACCTAGCATCTATTATAAAAATGGCATCGTTTTAGAAAATTTCAATTATACACTACTGTTAAATACCATAAAAAAAATAAGTCCGGACTATATTTGTAGTATGTATGATGGATTTATGCTAGCTATAGCTAAAATTCGTGAAACTCTAAATCTTCCTGGATTATCATACAATTCAGTACAAAATTTAATTAATAAAAATCAAGTTTATAAAACTATCGACTCCGCATTAAAAATTCCTAAAACTATATTACTCAGTAATGAAATGACTTATTCTGAATTAACTAACTTATTAATGACTGATACTATTTTTGTAAAGCCGCATAGTAAATCAGGCTCAGAAGCCATCTGTATAATTTCTTCTGAACATGAATTTTTAAAATTTAAACAAGAAAAACAATTTCAGGCGAGTTCTTATATTGCACAAGAGTATATTCAAGGTACTTTCTATCACTGTGAATTAATTGTGCAAAATGATGAGATAAAATTTTTATCTGCACGACAATATTCAGCACCTAATCATAAAATGATTACTGATTCTATTCCTCTATTTAGTATTGATATCGACAATGAAATTACAAATAAAATAATAAAGCAAGCGGCCATTATTGTTCAAAAACGGATGGCTTTTAATAATGGTATAATGCATATTGAATTTTATCTTAATAAAAACATGAAACCTATATTTATTGAAGCAAATATTCGAAATCCAGGGATTTGGCTTAACAAAATGTATCATATGAAATTAGGTATTTCATTTGAAACTCTTATGCTACAAATTGAAGCTGGTATTAAACTAGACAATATTATACCTGATAATGAATATTATATCTGTGGGTATTATCCTATCCTTCCGGGAACAGTAAAAAAAATTAACTATCCCTCGCTCACAATAAAGCATGAGTTAGATGTTACTGTTAAAATTGGCTATTCTTATGACAAACCGATCAAACTTTCAAAAGCAGCTGCTATTGTGGCATGGGACAATGCTTTTGATAAAGTTTTTTCGACCTACCAGCAATTAAATACTCATAGGCTATTAGAAGTAGAATAGTTGTTCATCTTTCTATATAAGCTTTGGCCTTAACTTTTTATTAACATCTGCTATATTATTAAATCAGATGTTAACAAAATTGGAATTAGTAAAAACATTACCCCCTTTACAGATTAAATAATTTTAAAAAAATCAAGAAATGAATTATTTAATCAGATGTTGAACAATATATTTTGAATAATGCTTTGCAATCTCTGCAATGAATGCAGGAAAGTCAATATGCGCCTCGTGATTAGCCTTGTCTGAAATTGTTCTTATAATAACAAATGGAATTGCATAGTCATGGCAAACTTGTGCTACAGCAGCCCCCTCCATTTCCACTGCCATGGTTTCTGGTTTATCAATTAATATTTCTGCAAACTGTTTAGAGCTAGTAATAAATTTGTCACCACTACCAATGGTACCAATATAGCATTTAGGTTTTGAGATTTTAAATTTGGTTAAAGATTCAAATGGAATCATGGTGGTTACTTTAGCTAAAATTTCTTCACAAACAGCTTTAGCCTCGGTAACTAACACAGGATCTGCATAAAAAAATGTTACGCCTGTTAAAGGTATTTCATATTTTGGTAAAATGGGTGAAGGGTCCATATCATGTTGATATAATTTTTCAGATATTACTATATCACCAATATTAAGTTCTGGATTGACAGCCCCTGCCACCCCCACAAAAATTAACTGCTTAATTTTAAATTCGTTAATTAAAGTTGTAATGGTTGTCGCTGAAGCAACCTTACCCCATCTTGAAAAAACGAGCACCACCTCAACAGTATTTATTTTTCCAATAATATAGACTCTACCACCATAAGTAGTTTCAGAAATATCTGTCATAAGTTCTTGTATAACTTCTACTTCTTCTGGCATGGCGCCCATAATACCAATCTTCATACTTTCTCCACTATTTTAATTACCCACATTGAAATGATTTAGAGACAATTTAAAACTTTAATAACTAATTTTGCTGAATTTTCTGCAGCTAATTTTAAAAACTCTTCGTGAGTTAATTTAGCATCTTGATCTCCTGCATCGGAAATGGCCCTAAAAATAATGAAAGGAATATTTAACTGGTGACAAGCTTGAGCAATTCCTCCTGCCTCCATTTCCAAAGCATACGCTTCAGGGAATTGAGATTTAATTTTAGTAATATTTTCAATACTATTAATGAAAGAGTCTCCTGAAACAATTAACCCTGGCTTTATAGTTGGTCCTATTGCTACTTCCATTTCAGTAACAATTTTTAACAACACAGGATCAGGGATAAATTTACTTGGCATACGCGGCACTTGGCCATATTCATAACCAAAAGCAGTCACATCAACATCATAATAACTTACTGCATTTGAAACTACGATGTCACCTATTCTTAATACTGTCTGTAATCCTGCAGCTGAACCGGTATTAATAATATGGGTAGGGGAAAATAATTGATTTAATAAGGTAATTCCTATCGCAGCACTAACTTTACCAATTCCTAGCTTTTGTAAAACCACTTCTTTGCTATTTATTTGACCTGTATAGAACTCAAACCCTTTGATTTTTTGCTGCTGCTTATTACTTAACTGATTGACTAGGTAACTAATTTCCTCTTCTATTGCACAAACAATTGCTGTTTTCATTTTTTGCCTTGCTTAATTTTAATTATAAAAATAAAAAGCGCCACGGCAGTGGCGCTTAAACTTCTTGGGATTGGTAGCAAGAAGTTTGTCACTTTTTGCCCAGCGACTTGGGCCCCTTGGTTGGATACTATAAATATAGCGCGTTTTATTTTATTAGCGATAAAAAACTAAATATTTTTTATTTCTTAATGAAAAAACTGCTACTTTATTAATTTTTAATCCTGATGAGTAATATTTTAGCTACTGCTTTTAGGGGGTGTAATAAAAGTAATATTTTAATCTCTACTAATATGAGCTAATTTAAACCAATACAGTTATAAACATGGCAAAAACCACCACCTTTAACCCGTATAGGATAAAAAGAACTGCTAAGGTTTCTTGAATAATAAACCGAAATTATTTAATGCTCCCGGCTTTTTTATTTAAAAATAATTACTTATTAAAACAAAGCCTAACTTCAAGAATTTTTGCAAAGACACTTTCTGAGGGTTTGATCTTTTCAGTAAGCTTCAGATCAGGATTTAATGATTGTAAATAAATATCTATACCTTCCAATAAAACCTTCTTAGGAAAGTACTTATCCTCTTCTTTAGAATAGATTAAAGCATAGTCTCCATCAGAAGCTTCTACTGCAGGATCAATGATTAAGTAAGCGCCTTGAGAAAATATCTCACCCCAATTAGAGCTTTGAACAATTAAAGCAAACGCTTCTTTGCTTAATAGTTGATTACTAGGTATCCAATGACTAAACTCTTGTAATTTATTGGATTTAAATGATTTAATTTCTTGCCAAGCAATGACTGGCACCTGTTTGACAATCATAGTCTTATTACGAGCAGGCTCAGTGACATAGCCTTTACTTAACGCCGTTTCCCCAATTAACTGGCTAATGGTAATATCAAAAAAGTTAGCTATAGGTAATAAAGAAGCTAAAGTTGGATTAGAGTTGGGGTCATTTTTTATTCTCGATAGGCTAGAGGTTGCTATACCAGTAGCAGTAGCTAAACGAGTATCATCAATCTTTCTTTCTGCCATTAGAGCTCGAATAATTTCGCCAATATTATGGTTAAAAGAGGTTATTTGGTCATTATACTTTATTTTGTCTTCACTCATATAATCAAAAATCACTTTTTTAAATAAAAATTTATTGTTATTTTTTCCATATAATATTGACATCCTTTTTATTTAAGCTAATATAGTCATTAAATAGGCCGTAACTATCAAAGATTGCGCTTAAACCTGCTGATTATAGCAAGTCTACTGTATTTACACTAGTTTTCCTCATTACTATGCCACCTATTTCTTGCGGGAACCCACCCTCTAAACTCCAGCAATGGCCAGCGCAAGGCTGGCCTTCATTTATCTTGTTTAAGTACTGTTAAATGATTTTGCTTTTAGTAACTTGTCGCTATAATGAGAAAAAAGGGATGACTTGCATGCGTAAATATTTAATAGTATTAGGAACCTTATTAATTTGTAATCTATCGTTTGGAGCCTTATATCCTACTAATTTCGCTCCCAAAATAATTCCTAAGCCTCAAACAAATTATCGTTATACTTGTAATTGGCCTTACTACCCAGCTATACAATCTTTGCTACGACAATTAAAATTCTATCATGTCACGTCAATTGCTTATTCCTATCAATTACGATTAGTTATTCCTGACTACATGCTATTTAATCCAGGATCTAATGAGTTGAATGAAAACTCAAAAAAGACTATGAGCTTAGTTCTTTCATTATTAAGTTATTTGCCGGGTGCTAAAATTATTGTGATGGGTTATTCAGATAATGTTGCCGCCATTGAGATTAATAATAGACGCTCATTATTAAATTCTCAGAAAATAGCTGGTATATTATGGTCAAATGGTTATCCTGCCACATCGCAAACATTAGACTATTCAGGAGCAGGAGAAAGCAATCCAATTAATGATAACAGTTTAATTAATGGTCTTGCTAATAATCGTCGTGTAGAGATAATGATTGATTTGCCTCATTAAAAAAATGAGCTAGAATAATTAATTTAAACTCCATCCACCTTTATTAATAGCATTCGTCGCTGGCACAGTAACAGGTAAGATAGCGGCGGCTTCTTTAGCTAAAGCATAGCGATACGCAGGTGTTCCAGAATAACTAATTCGACTTTGATCTTCAGCTTGCGCAAAAATCAATTTATTCACATAAAAATTAGCAAATGCATTATCATAAGTTTTTACATACGCTTTATCGACTGTTAACCACCTGCCTGATAATACTGCATTATCATATAAAGCAACATTCAATTGACCTACATATCCACTCAAATCAAAATTATCATTGTTATAGCCTTTAAACTGTAATCCAGCAAAATTAATACCTTGCATCATCACCTGTTGCCGACCATTAGTTCTAATTAAAATATTCCCACCATTGATTTTGCCATTAAGTGAAACTGAACTGCCATTTTGTTGGTTAATACTCTCTAAAGTAAAGTTTCCATTTAAAGTAAGAGATCCCGGACCTATCGCATTAACCGTCACATAGCCCCCGACTATTTCATTTAAAGAAGCCTGCCCTGGTCCTTCAAAATTTACTTCACTTAAATAAAGCGGTCCATTCGCTGCAGTAAAGTTCACAGTATTTCTGATAGTTAATTGTGGTATAATTCCACCTCCACCGAGCCTTACATTTTGAGAATTTTGTACTGTCAAATTAAAATTAGCGCCTGGTTTTGAATAAATAAGCGGCCAATTAGCATGATTCAAAGAAATATTAATAGGGTTCTTTATATAAATACTCAAAATTATGTGTGAAATGTCTTTAGTGCTGGCTGAATGAGCGGGTTGAATTGTTAAAGTATCTCCGTATTGTTTTATAATAACTGCGGTTGATTTTCCTTGGGAATCCAAGGATATGTTAATCCTTGGTTCATTGCCATTGATGACAAATATTTGAGTTTGGAAAGGCCCATCAATGTAAAGCTGACGAACATTCGCAGGGATCGTAGATTGTCCAGTAGTTAAGACACTGTAGTGGACGCAACCCGTAAGCATCAATACCAAGATTGTTAGCAAAAACCCTTTTATTAAAATATTATCCTTAAAAATTTTCATGCTCACTTTCCAATTCTCTTTAAGAAGAATTTAATTTATCTATTTAAGTGTATTGTGTTTCAGAGCAAGGTGCAAATTTTTCAAAATCGTGAAGAGTTAATGTTTTTTTATCAAATTGAATTGATTATGCTTTTTGATAATGAAGCAGAAACCATTGGAAAGCAATAAGAATTGCTGCATTATTGAGCAGCCCGCTTGCTAACCAGTCCTTAGCCTCTTCGATACTTACCAGATGAGCTTTTATATCCTCCTCTTCATCAGCCAATCCGGAAATAGTCTCTATACCACTTGTATTAACTTCTGCAAAAAAAATTGTCAAATATTCATCGGAAGCGCCTGGGCTTGACCAATAACCACAAATTTTTTTCAGTTTACTGACTGCTAAGCCAGTTTCTTCATAGACCTCTCGTTTAGCAACTTCTTCTTCAGTTTCACCAGATTCAACAATACCCGCAACAATCTCTATCAGCCAAGGGCTTAATTGGTCATTTAATGCGCCAACCCTAAATTGCTCAATAAAAACCAACTTTTCTATTTTTGGATCAAATAATAAAGCGCCCACAGTGTTTTTTCGTTGAAATAGCTCTCTACTAACTGGTTTACTCCATGCGCCACAAAACTTCTTAAACTTTAGTTTTAACTGATTAATTTGAAAATAACCTTTATAAGCAGTTTTTTGTTCTATAATTTGGACATCGCCATCTTGAGTAAACGAACGAATTTTTTTTAGCATAATTAACTCTTCATGTGTTTATTTGTAATTAAATGAACAAAGTGTTATATAATTATCTCATAAAAAGGGATTTTACTGAAAAAATACAGAAGGAATAGATTGATGCCAATTCGATTATTAGCTAGTTTGCTTTTTATTGTTTCGTGGCTAACAGCTTTAGGTGCTAGTTACTTTGCTTGTCCTAATTCCACTCAATATGTTTATTTAGGCAGCACCCTCGATCAAGTTATTCAGACTTGTGGTACTCCTTCGAGTACTACTAATAGTTTAGTTCCCAATACACAAAGCGTACAACAAACGCAATGGGTTTATAATTACAAACAATGGTCTGGCTCTCCTGCTAACAATGGCCGAAATACACCTTACTATCAACCTAATATTTTTGTAGTAAATTTCAATCCTAATTTAACCATTGCTTCAATTTCTGTGAGTGGCCAAGAGGTGCAAGCAACCAATTTTTGCAATCCTAATATGCCCATTACCGTTGGTAAATCAACTAACCTGCAAGTAAGACAATTGTGCGGCCAACCCTCAATTATTCAAACCATTTCTAAAAAAACTGGCCAAGGCAATATTAACAAAACCGTATTAACATATCCTAACCAACCTAATATGCCAGTCATAACGTTAACCTTTGAAAATAATCAATTGATTAACATCAGCCCTTAGACCTTGGCAAATAATCCTAAACAATGGTAGAGTAATGAAACCGGATGGATGGAAAAATTATGCAACAACGAATCTTTGTAATAATCCTATTATTAAGTCTAATTCCAACTTTCTGTTTGGCTTCCTGGCAAATTGCAGGGGACCCAGTTAGAACTCCGGGTGCTCAGCCCTTGCAAATGGCTAATGGGGTAGCGCAAACCTATCAAGTCAATAAACGCTATACTCTAACTGCTAAAAAAGGCTTACTTATTTATACCGTCAGAAATTATGCTCACTCTCACAATTGGAAATTAATATGGATGGTACCTACTAACATCATGAATAATGTTAATGCTACCTTTACTGGACCAGACTTTCAGCATGTGCTGAATTTATTATTATCTTATTATCCGGCAATTACTGCGAGCTATAACCTACAAACACAAACAGTAACCATTACCAGGTCTTAAAAATTTTACCACTGCTGTTAAGTATATTTAGGCACGCCTTTTGAACCGGCTAACAATGGAACGGTGGAACCAACTTCAGGAGCCCCAAATAATCCACAAGTCCATCGGCTCCAACAGCTTGGCTCAGCGGGTTTGTCTGGCAAAAAAATTATCTCTACTCTTGCCGTTCTAAGCACAGCTTTGAAAACTTCATACTGAGTTGTATCAAAGACCTTCATATAGAGGGTGGCTTCCCGACTATCAAAAACTTTTCCTAATGCAGCGCTGTGTGTAGGAAATGCCTCTACTGGATCTCTTTTAACTTCACCCGCATCCATCATATTTGCTGTAATTAAACTTTCATTGATGCCTAAAGCCACGGCATAAGCAGCGAAATGATAACTATTATCACAGCCTCTTAAAAGGCCTAATACTACTTGGGCTAACTCCCCCGAAATGTCACCAATTAAATTTTTAATGGCTTTAAATAAAGTCAATGCCTCACCGAAACTGCCTGTATAAAGCCGCGTGCTAGCAATGATTCGATTAATTATATTGACTAATCCCTCGCTCTCTTGGAGTAATCTAGTTAAAGTTTCAATATTCTGTCTGGGCCAAGCAGTAATATCTTTAAGTAAAACACCAAGCTGTCTTAATGAGGGTTGATAGTCTATTGTTGTCAACAAAGCTGCTCTAAGCTGCTCAATGGTAAAAATAATTTCAGAAACTTTAATGAGTCTTGGCTCATCCACCCATCCTCTTGCTCTAACACTTCTTTCTGAAAACTGAACAGTTGCAGCATAAAATGGCCCACAACAACTACTCCCTTCTACCACAAAAAACTCTTCTTGAGTAAAATCTAGTACCGGGCTACCCGCAATATGACGGCCTTCTAAAATTTCTGGCACTACTGGAGTTAAATAAGTTACACCTTTATAATTAGCTATATAAGCAACTAAGTGTTTATCTAAAAATAATTGAAAAGCAAGTAAGTGTTTATCATCTTGCAGCAAAATTTTTACAAGAAGTGGATTAGCTAAATCTATTGCTGGCATCATTTTTTCCTTTTTTATACTTGTGTTATCTAAGCCATTGCGCCTAACATATAATGAACAAATATTTTTTAAAGTCCAGCAATTATTGCTATTACTTCCTCCGTATTATAGGCTTGCTGCTGTTGCTTTCTTGTCTTATCAATAGCAGGTAAAGAAATTCGATATGAGCATAGCTCGATACCGGCCTCAGGTGCCCACATTGCCCAAGGTATTCTATCTTTACTAAGTTTAGAGAATAGACTAAATTTTTTAGTGGCCTCATTATCTAAATTTGTTACTGCGATAGAGTGTTCTAACAAATGATCTCTTAATGTTTCATACTGATAAATATTGTCAACTAATTGTATTAATACAACCGCTTCTTCTGCAGTAATGCTTTCAATTTTACTTACCCGCTGCATAGCTGATAAGATAGGCTTAATTTTGCTCTCATTAATTCTTAAGTACAGCGATAAGAAAATTAGTCCTAGCACATTACTCTTATTCTGAACAAAGGCTAAGAATGTTTCTTCGAAAAATTTTAAAGATGATGCTGCACCATTATTTATCAGCTTCTCAATTGCCGTGAATATTAAAATGATATCAGGGCCCTCACTTGGGTTTGCAGTAACTTTTTGAATAAGCGCTTGCACAATATGAATTGCAAGCGAATGGTCATCTGCTGTTAAAGCAGTTTTTAAATGGTTGATGTTATCTATTTCCCAATCTTCTTGATCACAAAGTAAGGCTTTATACATAGCGATTGTTGGCTGATAATCTTTGCTAGGAAATAGTGCTTTTCTAAAAACTATCCGTGAAAAAGATATTGCGTGGGTCCAAGCACATTGCTTTTTACGATAGCTATACTCTCCTTCAGTCACCCACAGCTGATCAGTAGCAAGCCATTCTCTGTTACGAGGTTGATAATTTTTTCTATCAAGTTCAAGCTCAATAAAAAATTTAGCTTCGCTTTTATCTGTAGCAGACTCTTCTTCACTAAAAACAACTGTCGAAATTTTTCTTATGCCATTCACCAAAAAAACGAAAACTTCTTGTTGCCGTTTAAGCAGTTTTTGGAGATTTTTAGTATCTGCTAAAAGCAGAGCTCTTAAGAGATCTGGATCATCTTCACTAAATACTTGGGTAGCTAGCATATTCCCTCCTGCAACAACCAAAAGATTATTGTTATTATTAGCGTTTAATGCCCTTATTATAATAAAAATAGCTTAAACAAAGCTTAAGGGTTTATGCTTAAAAAAACACTTATTTTTCTTATAGTTAAATAAATTTAGGGGCGTTGTTGCGCAAATAAATCAATCAAAACAACGCCAAATTTAGGCTAAAAAGGTTGTGAGTGGAGTCTGTAAAAACTTTTCAATGGGTAAACCCTCTCTACCTCCTACTTGAATTATGTGATCGGGTTTAAAAATTTTATTAAACTCTGCTAATCCTGATAATGACATTCTTTGATTAGTACTTTTTACTTCTATTGCAATTAATTTATTTTGGCGCTGAACAATAAAATCAACTTCTTTATTTTTTTCTCGCCAATAATAAACTTTAGACTGATGATAAATAGACTGATTAAGAATATAAGAACCTACCGAAGATTCAACTAAACGTCCCCAATACTCTCCTTTTGTTTTAGCCTGTTCAAAATCGTAATTTCCTAGAGCTGTCATCAGCGCTGTGTTAAATACTTGTAGCTTTGGGCTGGCGGCGCGCTGTCTTACAGACTGTCCAGCAAACTTAGACAAACCAGTAATCATACCAACAGCTGACAGTAAATCTAAATAATGTGCTAAAGTAGTGGTATTTCCCACATCTTGTAATTGACCTAGCATTTTATGATATGACAGTATTTGCCCAGAATACTGGCAGCCTAGATAAAAAAGCCTTCTTAATAAGGCTGGTTTATCAATTCTTGCCAACAATAAAATATCTCGTGATATTGTTGTTTCAAGAAGAGAATCAGTAATATAGCGACGCCAACGATTTTCATCATGAATCAAGCTCGCCGCACCAGGATAACCGCCAAAATAAATATATTGCTCTAACTGCCAACCAAAGGCTTCTTGCATTTCTGTAAATGACCAATGAGTGATAGGAATCGTTTCAAATCTACCTGCTAAACTTTCGGTTAAGCCTTGCTGTAATATCAGCGGTGAGGAACCTAATAATAAGACTTTAATGTTGCTATTTTTCGCCGAATCTTCATCCCACAATTTTTTTACTATCGCTGGCCAAGCAATTACTTTTTGGATTTCATCTATTATTAATAAAACTTGCTGATTTTCTTTTAATAGTACTCTGGCTTGCTCCCATTGTTGCTGTAACCAAACAGAATCTTTTAAGGTTACTTCATCTGCCGAAGCAAAATGATAAATAGAATTTAATTGTTCCAGTAGTTGGCTTACTAAAGTTGTTTTACCGACCTGCCTAGGCCCTATTAGAACTTGAATAAACTGTCTAGGCTCTTGTATTCTTTTTAAAATATCATTTAAAATCAATCTCTTATACATAAACTTTAGCACCAATAATAAATTACTCAACGTATTGAGTAATTTTACTCAATGTATTGAGTAAATAGTATATTTATTTTAAATAAACCGCCTGGTTAAAAATAATCAGTTAATAATCAATATGTTATTAAAAAATACCCGTGTCTGCTAAGAAAAATTAAGCTAATTTAACTATGCCATCAAAAACTGAGGTGGCTGATCCCAACATAACAACCGGATGATTAATGCCCTGCCAAGTGATCTCAAGCTCACCCCCTAAGAGAATCACTTTAACTGTCGTTGCTAATTTTTTTTGAAAAATTCCAGCAACGACCGCAGCACAGGCACCACTACCACAGGCCTTAGTTTCAGCTACGTGCCTTTCATGGACACGAAGTTTAATTTCTTGTGGAGAAACTATTTGCATGAAACCAACATTTACTCCCTCTGGAAATAAGGCATGATGCTCAACAAAACTACCCAGCTCAGCAACTGGCGCTGTCATTACCTCCTCAACGATAAACACAGCATGAGGATTACCCATACTTAATGCAAAAAAATTAAGCTGCTGATGCTGGTAATTTATTTCATATTGAGTTTGCTGCTCTGCAACCAATAAAGGAATTTCTGTGGGTGAAAACTTTGGTGCGCCCATCGTAACACTAACATTATTGTTATCTTTCAGCGTTGTGGTAATAAGTCCTTTTTTAGTTTCAAATACACAAGTCTTTTTATTGGTTAAACCTTTTTTAAACACAAATTTTGCTATGCATCTTGCTCCATTTCCACATTGCTCGACTTCACAACCATTAGCATTATAAATTCTATACTTAAAATCAGCTGCAGCCTGGGTTGGTTTTTCCAATAATAATAATTGATCACAACCAATCCCTAAATGCCTATCTGCTAAATACTGTACCTGAGCTTTTGCAAGAGATACCTGTTGAGTCACCCCATCAATAATCACAAAATCATTACCCAAGCCATGCATTTTTGAGAAATGAAGTTTCATGCGTTAACCGTTACTGAGCTAGTGGTCGAAGTATTAGGTGCTTGTTGTTGCACCTGCGTATTTTTAGGTAAGTAAAGAGGGCCTGTCTGACCACAGCCAGTAATAAGGCAACTTAATCCAAAAACCAACACACTTTTGCTTAAATAATTTAAAAAAGACTGCATAAATAACCTTTTAATCTTTATAATAACTTTTCATTATACGTACTTATAATTCTTCGATACAATTAATTTTTTTAATAAACGGCTATGTATGAAAACTAAACTAAATGCAATTGAAATTAATGCTGACAACCCTCAGGCTAGCATTATCTGGTTACATGGTTTAGGTGCAAGTGGTGATGATTTTGTCTCTATTGTTCCCTTATTAAGTTTAGCCAATAAAGACCAAATTCGCTTTATTTTTCCTCATGCGCCTAAAAGACCTATTACTTTAAATTATGGCTATGTTATGCCAGGCTGGTTTGATATTTATAGCTTAGACTTTAATGGCCCTCAAGATACTGCGGGTATTCTTGAAGCCTATCAGAACGTCAGTGAATTGATTACTAAAGAAATTAACCTTGGAATTCCTAGTCATAATATTATTGTAGCCGGTTTTTCGCAAGGTGGGGCTTTAGCACTTTATACTGCCTTACATTACCCCCAAAAATTAGCAGGGGTAATAGGCCTATCTACCTTTTTACCACTTTCACAAGATCTTGCTAAAAAAATGAGTGCTGCTAATCGTAAGTTGCCTGTTTTTTTAGGACACGGCAGTAAAGATGGCTTAGTCAGTATTCAATTAGGTGAAATAACCAATCAGCTCTTGACTGACTATGGCTATCCCGTAGATTGGCATGCTTATCCGATAGAACATACTGTAGGCCAAGCTGAAATAAAAGATATTTCAGCTTGGTTACAAAAAAGATTATCCTTCAACTTGGTAAAGTGAATACACTTCATTTAACTGCTGGGTGACACGAATAAATGTTGTGCGTTTAGAAAGCTCTTTTAATCGTTGTGCACCGACATAAGTACAAGTAGAGCGAATACCACCTAAGATATCTAAAACAGTATGCTCAATTTGGCCGCGATAGGGGACATCAACAGATTTTCCTTCACTAGAGCGATATTCTGCAACACCGCCTTGATATTTTTTCATGGCTTCAGCTGAGCTCATACCATAAAATCGTTTGAAGGTACGCCCACCTTCTTCAACAATTTCTCCCCCACATTCATCATGACCAGCGAACATACCGCCCAACATCACAAAATCAGCGCCAGCAGCAAAAGCCTTTGCAACATCCCCAGGCACTGTACAGCCTCCATCTGAACAAACGTGTCCTTTTAAACCATGCGCTGCATCAGCACATTCAATAACTGCTGATAATTGCGGATAGCCTACACCTGTTTTTTTTCTGGTGGTACAAACTGAACCAGGACCAATACCTACTTTAACGATATCAGCACCAGCTAATATCAATTCTTCTGTCATTTCACCGGTTACTACATTCCCCGCAATGATAGTTTTTTCTGGAAATGCCTCGCGAGTCTTTTTTACAAAATCAATAAAATGTTGTGAATAACCATTAGCAATATCTAAACAGATAAAAGGAATATCCACTTTAGCTAAAATTGTTTTTAAATTTAAAAAATCTTCTTCTTTAGTACCTGAGCTAACAAAAGTATAATTTTTTGCGGCGGAATGTTGTTCAATAAACACTTGCCACTCTTTCATACTAGCAAATTTGTTTAATGCAGTAAGCAATTTATGCTTGTGCAAAACAGCTGCCACTTGAAAAGTTCCTGTGTGATCCATATTAGCCGCGATAATAGGAACTCCACTCCAAATCTTTTTACTATGGTAGAAGGTAAATTCTCTCATTAAATCAACTTCTACTCTTGATTTTAAAGTACTACGCTTAGGTCTAATTAAGACATCTTTAAAATCTAGTTTTAATTCTTCTTCAATACGCATAAATTTACCTTAATAATTAATAGCTAAACATTATATCAAGATTATTGTAAGTTCACAGCTTCCCCTGAGTCTAAGGTCGAAACACCCAGGTGTTTAGCCAAAGTTTGGCCTATATCAGCAAAGGTTGTTCTTGCTCCTATAAAACCAGATCGTACTTTGGGTCCAAAAAATAAAACTGGGATACATTCTCTGGTATGGTCAGTTCCTCTAAAAGAGGGATCACAACCATGATCAGCGGTAATAACAGCCAAATCTCCTGGTTTTAATAATTTTTCAAACTCGGGTAATCGTTTATCAAATGCTTCTAAGGCCTTGGCATAACCTATCACATCTCTTCTATGGCCATATTTTGAATCAAAATCTACAAAATTAACAAACGTTAAACTGTTTTCAGGTGCAGTAGATGTCTCTGTTAATAATTTATCAAATAAGGCTAGATTATCATCGGCTTTCACTTCTTTAGAAATACCTTGGTGAGCAAAAATATCAGCGACTTTACCAATTGCAATCACTTGCTTACCCGCAGCTACCAACTTATCAAGTAAAGTAGGTGAGGGAGGCGGAATAGAATAATCTCGACGATTACCAGTACGATAATATTTGCCATCCTGCCCTAAAAAAGGCCTAGCAATTACACGTCCTACATTATAAAAATCTACTAACTTACGTGCTATTAAACAAATTTCATAGAGTCTTGTTAAGCCAAAATGTTGTTCATGACAGGCTATTTGAAACACACTGTCTGCAGAAGTATAAACGATGGGTTTTCCTGTTTCGACATGTTCATCACCAAGCTCATCCAAAATAAGCGTTCCTGAAGCGTGCTTATTACCTAAAATACCAGGGATTTTCGCTTGTTTAATAAATTCATCAATCAGTTCTTTGGGGAAACAAGGCACTTTACTAGCAAAATAGCCCCAGTCAAATAAAACAGGAACACCGGCAATTTCCCAATGACCACTGGGCGTATCCTTACCAAAACTTTTTTCTATCGCATAACCATAAGCACCTGTTAAATCATGCAATACCAACTGCTCTAAAGCAGGATGAGGTTGATACGCTTTGGCTGCTGCCACTAAACCTAATCGAATTAAGTTAGGAATAAATAATGACTTTTGACAAGCAGCGACAATATGGGCGAAAGTATTACTACCTTCATCACCAAAATTTTTGGCATCTGGTGCCGCACCAATGCCAAAAGAATCTAATAATAAGATAAAGGCACGTGCCATAATCAAACTATCTCTTCATTTATAATAAATAGATTTTGCTGGCTATCTCTACCACTATCACCAAGCAAGTAATGATGTCGACAAGTTGCTACGTAACGGTCATTACCACCAATTTCTACTTGTGCGCCTTCGCGAACCGCCTGCCCATTTTCATCTATTCGTAAATTCATAGTCGCTTTACGGCCACAATGACAAATGGTTTTAATTTCAGCTAGTTCTTCGGCCCAGGCTAGCAAGTATTTACTACCTTCAAAAGGCTCTCCTAGAAAATCTGTTCTCAATCCATAAGCAAGCACTGGACAATTCAGTTGTAAGGTTACTGTCGATAATTCTTCAATCTGGTTTTTATTTAAAAACTGTGCCTCGTCTATCAAAATACAACGAATAGTGGGTCTTTTTTTAATTTCTTGTTCAATAAAATTAAAAAAATTAAAACTTTGATCAAAGACAATTGCGTTCGCAGTTAAACCAATGCGTGAGGCAATTTTGCCAACTTGATAGCGGTTATCAAAACTAGGGGTAAAGAGTAAAGTGTCCATACCTCTTTCTTGATAGTTATGCGAAGATTGCAACAAAATTGTACTTTTTCCAGCATTCATGGCTGAATAATAAAAATAAAGTTTTGCCATTTTTAGTACCGAATTACGTTAAATATTGAATTATATTATCAACCCAAAGACAAAAGTAAGCTAAACTGTTCCAAAATCCACTATTGCGAGTAAAAACTACTACTGTTACGGAAGCCCCTTTGCGTAAAGGATACTGCTCTATAATTTCTATTGGTACTAATTGTACCGGAAAACGCTGCGCAAGGCGTACCCAATTATGGGTTTTTTCAATATAGGGCAAATAATTACCAGGCATGGTCTCAAGTAGATTAATCCCACTGCCAATACCTGTAACTTTTGCTTTAAATAACTTCCCTGGATACATATTTATACTTATTAAAGCAGACTGGCCTATTTTAATATTGGATAAATTATTTTCCTCATAATTAGCCTGGATCCACCAACCCTTTTGGCTAACAATAGACATCTGGATTTCACCTTGATTGGCATAATTACCTACATAAGTATGTAAATTAACTATGGTCCCAGGCGCTGGCGCATAGACCTTGGTTTCTTTCAAGTTTAATTGCGCGGTTGCTAAAGCAGTTTGCGCTTGTTTAATATGAACATTTACGCCGTTGATTTCTGAACCTAAGTTTTGTTTAGCAGCATTAAGCGATTGAATAGCTTGAGCGAGCTGAGCCTGGGTATCAGCCACACGCTGATTAACATCTAACATTTGACTGGCGCTTACATAACCTGCTTTGGCTAAGGTACTTAGCTCTTGATAGTGCTGCTTGGCCGTTTCAAGGTTTGATTTTCTCTCAGCAATGAGCGCCTCGGTTTGCGAAATGCTAGCTTTAAGCTCTGCAACTTTATTTTCAGTAGCTACTAAATTTGCTTCTGCGTGCAAAGCCGCATAACGATAAGGAGGTTGATAAATTTTAAACAACAAGTCTCCTTTATTAACCAGCTGATTGTTTTTAACATAAATCTTAGTAATTCTACCCGGAACCTGTGGTGAAACCTTAACTGCATAAGACTGAATAAAAGCATCATTGGTCATAGGAGTGATATGGCCAGCTATGATAAAATAACAAATTATCAAAATAATAATGATTAATGCTAAAGACATCCAAAATCTAGCTAAACTAAACAGCTTCATGTGCTTTAATCCTATATTTTTTTATAAATCTATTGTTCTGATTAAGCTCTGTAATAACTTTATCAGCCTGGTTTAAATCTTGCAATAATCTGTAAAGTGCTATAGTAAATTTTGCATAATTTTCTAAGACTGCATTTGAATAGGAATAAGTTTCTTTAGTGTTTCTTATCTTTTCTAGCTGATCTAATAATCTATTATTTGAACTGACAAAATCAAATTCGCCAACCTGGCCTGACCGCAATGAGCTAATGATAGCATGTAATCCCGCTTTGATATCTGCTAAAGTCAGTGTAAAAAAAGATAATTTGCTTTTAGTAAATTCATTTGCACTATCGTCTTCTAAAACATCAATCAGCATAATTAAAATTAAATAAATATTATTAGTGATAACTAATAAATTTAGAAGCTCTTGTCCTTTATTATCTGTAACAACCATACAGTTAGCATCATACAGTAAGGTTTGTTGAGTTTGTAATTGCTGCTCCAAAGTAGTAAGCGCTGTGGCACGAATTAACTTTTCCGCTGCAAAGATTTTATCTATCGCTAACAAACAAAATTCTAAACTGCTGGCTATATTCTTTTTTAATTCTGCAACGGGATGTTCTGGCCATAACACAACAGCAATAATCATGCCAACAATAACACCTTGAAATACCCCAATAAACCGTTCGATAGGAACTGTTAAATCAATCGCAAGACCATTGCTACTCATCATTAGCAGTGCCAAAATAAATGCGGCTTGAATACCGGCATAGCCATATTTTTCACCGCTTAATGCTACATACTCACACAGCAATATGCTAAAAAACATAAACGCTAAAAACACTCCAAAATAAGGTAAATAGGTCAGCATAACCAGTCCTAAAAAGCCCCAAATTCCACCATAGATTATGCCCATAAAGCGTAATACCATGCGTCGCTGAGAGCGGCCTAAATTAGGCTGAGCTAAAATTACGGTTACCACAATAATTGCTTGAATACCGCTATACCAACCAAAATAATAATGACAAATAAGCATGATCAAATCGGCCAGCGCCAATTTGATAGCCCTTTTTAAGGAAAGGATATGAATAGGAAAAAGTTTATGATTTTCTACTTTTTTAATAAACTCTTCTTGGACAGTGGTCATTTCATCATTGACCAACTGATGCAATGTCCTTTGCATGGTCTCTAAATCTGCGATTACCGCTTTAGCTGAGTGCACAATAGAAAATAAATCCCAAACTTCTTGAATATTATAGCCAGCAAAACTTCTTTTTTGACGTTCTTCGGTAAGGTAAGTTTCAAATTCTACAATTGCCTGGTTAAGTGCTATAGGGACTTCTGTCGTACTTTTTTTATTTCTAAAATTATCGGCTAGTTGTTTATAGTATCTGGTTAATTCAGTGACATAATTATCAATTAAAAGTTTAAGCACAATTTTCTTTTCTTGAAAGAACTTAGTTTTTTGTAAATCTTTTAATATCTGATGATAGCTTGAAATTTTAATATAAAGCTGCTTTAACGAAAAAATAAAGTTTAGATGATTGTAATAGCTATTAGAACTTTTTAACTCTCGTTTCGAATAATCAAGCAGCTGTTTTAAATAAACGAAGTTTTTTAAAGAAACTTGATTACCTCCTTGTAAAACAGTGGGTAACAAATCTATGATCATAAACAAATTTGGATATAAATCTCGATCGCTTTTGACTGGCCAAATTAATACTGTTACAAACCATGAGACTACTACACCAATAATCGTAACCTTGATAAAATCAAGCCCCAGCTGTATGCCTAAATCTGGACTTTGTACACTTTCCAAAAAAATTGCACCGCCAATAACTGAACCCAACATTGCCGCATAACCAAACCGCTCTCTAAAATATAAATAAGTTCCCGTTAACAAAATGAGTATCATCATAAAATAAAAAAACACTTCGTTTTGACTAATATTCAAGCAAATGATAAGTAATAAAGTCGCAATAGCTGGGCCCAGAACTCTTTCTATGCCTTTTGCAAAAGTTTGATCATGGAATAATGTCATTAGCATGACACTAGCCATAACAGTAAAAAAGCCAAAGGGAATATCAAACCAATTCACAATAAAAATATCGATAACACAGGCTAAAGCAATTTTAAGTGCTTGCTGGAATTGAAATTTTCTCTGAGTTTCTAACACTTGATTAATCAATGCCTAGTCCTTATTAGCAAAATAATCAATATCACTCGTATTTAAATTATCCGTATAAATACTTTCATCATCAGTTTGTTTATTTTCTTGGCAAAAATAAAGTATATTAGTAAAACCATTAGTATAGCGCAACGGTACACTCATACAACTTGAAAAAACTGAACGCAGGGTATTATCAATAGTCTTAGAGTATTTATCTGACAGAGTTGGATTTGCAACAATATTAAAAACTGCCAACCCGTTATGATTTAGATGTTTCCGGATGGTTTGAAAAAATTCTTGGGTAAGAAGATAGGTTGGAATCATTGTAAGATTGCTATAGGTATCGACGATTATTGCATCATAATGTTGTTGCGATTGTGTTAAATAAATTCTGGCATCTTGAGCAATAAAATTACCATTTATTTTTTTTTGAAACTGAGGCACTACAATTTTTTTTAATTTTTTGTCGATATCAACATACGTAATCTTATTATGCAAATTTTCAGGAGAATTTAAAGTAAAACCACCGGCACCTAATACTAAAATAGATTTATTTTGATACTGCAAGTTGTTAAACAAGACCGTTTTAATTAATTCAATATAACGAAACCCTTTTTGGTTCGAATAAATGGCTGAACTCGGTGAAAAATTGATAATTAGTAATTTGCCTTGTGAAGCAGGTAAGTTTTCTATTTGATAATTGGCATAACTATCAGTGCTCACAAATAATTTTTTTTCGGCCTGCACATTCATTAAGTAAGTAAATAACAAAATTCCAATCACAATAATTAACTGTAACAATAATTTTTTATAGTTGTGGGTTATAAAAAGTGTTAAACATGCTAAAAGTAACGTATTGATTAAAATAGTTACCGCAACACCTAGGGTATTCATCAAAATGATCGTTGTAAACACCGCACCTAAGAAAGAACCACAAGTGCTGATGGATAAAACTTTACCGCCTATTTCACCAACTCTTACTGATGGTGGAAACAAATTCATGGTAATAGGAATTGTCTGGCCTAGTAAATAAGTTACCGGGGCAATAATTAATAATAAATAGGTAATAAGAGCCCATAGTAAATTAATTTTAATCACTTGAAAAAGATAAAAAAACCAAAAAATAAGAAAACTCGTTGAAAGTCCAACGCCTATAATTAAAGCTGCTATCGTTAAATTAATCCGTAAGATCATTAATAAATTACAGTTAAATTTTCCGCCTCGATAATAACCCCCTGCTAAAAATAATAAAAATAATCCTATTACCATGCTAGTGATAATCACACTATTGCCTACAAAAGGGATCAATTGTCGAATTGCTAGAATTTCTACAGCAATGGCAACTAAGCCTTCAAAAAAAATGATGAGATAAATTATTGACTGCCTAGGATTTACTTTCCCTACCATATCATACATAGCAATTTCCTTATTTTACTGTTTAACTATTACATAGTTTGCTTTTTGAAACAAGGTTAAAAAAAGAACTTATTTTGGCTAAAACAAGACATTTCTTGCACATTTTTCCTTTTACTGAACTTGTGAGCAAGCTATAATTGTTTCCTTATTGATGAAATTAAGGAATTACGCTTGGCTAGTTCGAATTATGAGATTAAAACTTTTCAGGGCATGATATTTGCTTTGCTAGATTACTGGTCACAACAAGGCTGTGTCATCATGCAACCCCTAGATCTTGAGGTAGGAGCGGGGACTTTCCATCATGCTTCATTTTTACAAGCGATCGGACCTGAGCCCTGGTATGCAGCTTATGTTCAACCTTGCCGCAGACCAACAGACGGTCGTTATGGGGAGAACCCTAATCGGCTCCAACATTACTATCAAATGCAAGTTTTGTTAAAACCAGCACCTGACAATATTCAGGAACTTTATTTAAACTCTCTATGTGCCTTAACTATTGATCCTTTGCTTCATGATATTCGCTTTGTAGAAGATAATTGGGAATCTCCTACTTTAGGCGCCTGGGGATTAGGCTGGGAAGTTTGGCAAGATGGCATGGAAATTACTCAATTTACTTATTTTCAACAAGTTGGTGGATTAAATTGTAGCCCCATTACAGGCGAATTAACCTATGGATTAGAACGCTTAGCCATGTATCTACAAGGTGTAGATAGTATTTATGATTTAGTTTGGACTAAAACTCCTAGCGGAATAGTTACCTATGGTGATCTTTTTAAACAAAATGAAATTGAAATGTCTGCTTATAATTTTGAACACGCGGACATTAATAATTTATTCTCTCAATTCAATCATTACGAATCAGCCTGCAATAATTTAATTGCACTTAATTTGCCTTTACCTGCTTATGAAATGATGGTAAAAGCTTCTCACTGTTTTAACCTCTTAGATGCAAGGCGGGCGATTTCGGTTACTGAAAGGCAAAACTACATTTTGCGAGTTAGAAAATTAGCCAGAGCAATTGCTGAGGCTTATTATTCAAAACGTGAAAGTTTGGGCTTTCCTAGACTTAAAATTAATAAGGAAATCGCTTAATGACTGCTAAACAAAATTTCCTTTTTGAAATTTTAACTGAAGAATTACCACCTAAGGCTTTAATTCATCTAGAAAATGCTTTTATTAATAAAGTAATCGAGGGTATTAAACAAGTCGAGCTAGGCTTTAGTCACTACCAAAGTTTTGCTACTCCACGGCGCCTCGCTTTTATTATTACAGAGCTTGACTATGCCCAATCAGATCGAGAAATTGAAAAAAGAGGGCCCGCCTTAAGTGCAGCCTATGACCCACAAGGACAACCAACTAAAGCTACTTTAGGTTTTTTAAACGCTTACGATATTACTTTAGATCAAGTTCAAACTCTTAAAACCGACAAAGGGGAATGGCTCTATTATAAAATAAAACAATCTGGCAAAACGGTTCATGATTTATTACCAGAGCTAATTCACAAAGCTTTAATGCAATTACCTGTTCCCAAAATGATGAAGTGGGGAATGGGTAAGTATGATTTTATAAGACCTGTTCATAATATAGTTATGCTCTATGGTCAAACGGTTATCAAAGCAGAGTTGTTTGGCATTAAAGCTACTCATCAAACCTATGGTCATCGCTTTCATCATCCACAAGCACTTGCTGTAACGCCTGAAAATTATGTTGAACAATTGCGTCAAGCTTATGTAATTGCTAACTATCAAGAACGCAGCGCTTTGATTGCTAAACAGATTTCCAAAGCTGCTGAAAGTAAAAAAGCTCAAGCAAATTATAAACCGGCTCTGCTTGAAGAGGTAACCAGTTTAGTAGAATGGCCTGTTGTTCTTATTGGGAGTTTTGAACCGAGATTTTTAGAAGTCCCTAAAGAAGCTTTAATCCTTTCCATGGAAAGTAACCAGCGTTATTTTCCCTTAACAGATAAGCAAGATCATTTGCTACCTTTTTTTGTCTTGATCAGCAATATTGAGAGTAAAAATCCCGAGCAAGTAATTGCTGGTAACGAAAAAGTTACTCGAGCGAGGCTTTCGGATGCAGAATTTTTCTTTAATGCCGATAAAAAAGTCAAATTAGCTAGCCATATTGAAAGTCTAGGTAATATTATATTCCAAAAAGAATTAGGTACATTATTAAATAAATCTAACCGCTTAATCCACTTAAGTGGCGCACTAGCCAAACTATTGGATTATGACCTTTCTACTTGTCAGCGAGCCGCAGAATTATCGAAAGCGGATTTACTCACCGCCATGGTTGGCGAGTTCCCTGAATTACAGGGCATCATGGGTCGCTATTATGCAGTACATGATGGCGAGCTACTAGAAGTTGCCTTAGCAATCGATGAACAATATCAGCCCCGTTTTGCTAAAGATAAATTACCAACAAGTCGAGCAGGACAAGTTTTAGCAATCGCTGATAAATTAGATACTTTGGTAGGAATTTTTGGTATTAATAAAATCCCTAGTGGTGAAAAAGATCCTTTGGGGTTACGACGTGCAACTTTAGGTATTTTACGTATCATTCTGGAAAAACAATTACCTTTAGACTTAAAAGAGCTTATCTCATTAGCTTATAAAGGTTATCAAAATAAGCTTCCTAATCTAGAAACTGAGTCACAGGTTTTAGACTTTTTTCAAGAGCGTTTAAAGTTCTGGGCTCGTAGTGAAGGTTTTAGAGCTGATGTTTTTGAAGCGGTTGCAGCTAGACAAGTCACTAGTCCATTAGATTTTATCCATAGACTTGACGCCGTAAACGAATTTTTAAAACTCCCCGAAGCTCTTCATTTAGCAACTGCCAATAAACGGGTTCATAATATTTTATCTAAACACGAACAGGAAATAGTGCGCGATCAGCTTGATTCTTCTCTACTGAAAGACCCTGCTGAAATTGCACTCGCCCATAAAATTAAACAAAAATCTGAACAGTTATCTCAGTTAAACTATCAGCAGGCTTTAAAAAACCTTGCCGAACTTAATGCTCCTATCGATCAATTTTTTACTGAGGTAATGGTCATGGTAGAAGATAAAAAAATTCGTGCCAATCGCCTTGCCTTATTAAAACAATTACGACAACTATTTTTACAAGTAGCTGATATTTCTTTATTGCAAGGTCAATGAAATGTCTTTAAACAAGGTGATTTTTTTAGATAGGGATGGGGTCATTAATTATGAGTCTGATGGTTTTATCAAATCGCCAGAAGAATGGTTACCTATTCCTAGCAGTTTAGAAGCTATTGCAAAACTTTCCAAAGCTCATTTCACTTTATTTATCGTCACCAACCAATCTGGTGTAGGGCGAGGATTATTTGATCTTAAAGCTTTAGAAAAAATTCATCATAAAATGCTTACCGAAATTACCCAAACAGGCGGTAAAATTGAAAAAATTTATTTCTGTCCTCATAAGCCTGAAGATAATTGCTCTTGCCGCAAACCTAAACCAGGGCTTTATCAGCAAGCAGCCAAGGAATACAAAATAGATTTTTCAACAAGTTATGTTATTGGTGATTCCCTTCGTGATATCCAGTCAGGTCTAGCGATTCAAGCTAAAACCATCCTTGTTTTAACAGGTAATGGAGAAATAACTGCAAAATCTTATAAAAAAGAATTATCACAAACCTTGCTCGCTGAAAATTTAGATATAGCTGCTGATTATTTGCTTAATCATTAATTTTATTTTTAAGTATTTAGGCAAAAAATAATTGAATGATTGTTCAATTATGATACTATATGCACATAGTAATAATAATAGAAGAGGATAAACCATGCCCACAGAAGTAGAATTACCTAGTCTTACTACCGCAGAAGAAGTAAAACATTACTTGAAACAACCTGTTACGACTCTTTTAGTAAGCTTACAATACCTTTTTCCTTTAAGCGCTCGTGCTATTACTCAAGCACGAAATATTAGACTGAAATTACTTGCAGAGATTCAAGCTGCATTACCAGCAGAAGGTGATATCAAGGTCGAAGCAGGGGATAGCGGAGAACTAGCTGCCGGTTTACCTGCAGCGAGAGATTTTGCAGTAAATCTAAGTATCTCTCCTGCTAGAAGCGGTGTCTATGCGTTTAATCGAGTCAAACGGTTTTTAATTTATGATGAATCAACACCTACTATAGCACAGCTTAGTAGAGAAACTCTCGAGTTAGGTGATGCTGTAATTGCTAAAATGGAAGAGTCTGTAAAAGCAGCGCTTGACTCACTAAAAGCCTTACCACTCATTCGGGAAACTGAAGCTTTTACAGCTAGAGTAGAAACTGCTGATGAAAGTCGATTTAAAACCTTAAGTATTATAAAGACACTTACTGCCGCTCTATCGTCCAGAGCAATCGAAACAACAGTGACTCCCAGCACTGGGGTTGCTGCCTCAAGTCCCGGTGCGGGTGGTGCTGCAATTCCAGCAGGCGGCGTTTCTCCTTCGAGAGATATTGAAGACCAAACAGAACTAACTCTCATTAATTACTTGAAATTCGAAAAAAGTTTACTTAATAAACTTGAAATGACTTCTCAATTAATAAAGGCCATTATTGATCTTATTAATGAGTTTCAAGCCACAGGTGATCTAGCAGAGCGCTTACTTACTCTACGAACAAATTTAACGGCTCTTTTGCAATCATTGGTTTTTGTCGCAGAACTTATAACGGCTTATAATATGGTAACCATGATAAGCCTTCATCCAGAGCTATTACGCGCAAGAATTTTGGAATATGTTAGGCTTAACTTTCCAGATTATACAACTGATGAGGAAAGGCGCACTATTTTAAATTACCCAACATACTGGATTGGAAGAGAATTTTTTAGATTGAGTTCAAGTACCAGTGGTTTAAATGCAATACGCAGACTCTGGCAATCGCTTCATTTTGGCATAGAATTTTCTGAAGCGGATGTGTTGTTAAACTTATTTTTTGAATGCCGAGGTGGATTTGGACGTGAAAGCTCACTATTACATCCAACACTTAAACATTTATTAGGAATAAAATTACTTTATCGCCGAGATAGAAGCACTGATGATGGGAAAATAAATATACGCGGGCTATACCCTACCCATCATCAATATATTGGCTATTATGAACAAGGGTCCACTACTGTTTTAAATGGCTTACTGTTGAAATCTACTACTGTTCATGGGGCATTATGCCAAACTATCGCTAATGATTTTGATGCGCTACACAGTTATGCCATAGGAAAACATGCTGAAACCCAAGTACCACATTTATTATAAATTTATTTTGGCGAATAATGCTTATTGATAACTTACTATCAATAAGCATTTTTATTAATAAAACCACGAATAACAGTTAGTAAAATAATTCTTATGTCAAAAAACAATGACCAATTTTCAATATAATATAAATCATATTCTACCCGTTTTTCCATTTTTTCTAAAGTGTCGGTTTCACCGCGCCAACCATTAACCTGTGCCCATCCTGTAATGCCAGGTTTTACTTTATGTCGCTGCATATAAGAAATAATAAGGGTTTTATACTTTTCATTGTGAACAATAGCATGGGGTCTTGGACCAACAATTGACATTCTGCCTTGCACTACATTAATAAATTGCGGTAATTCATCTAAACTAGTACGTCTTAAGAATCGACCAATTGGCGTAATTCTATCATCTTCTCGAGTAGCTTGTTTAACTTCCTGATCATTATGTAAATACATACTGCGAAATTTATAGACTACAATAGACTGTCCATCCCATCCGTGTCGTTGTTGAGTAAAAAAAACAGGGCCTTTAGAAGTAAATTTAATTATTGCTGCAATAGTTAACATAAGAGGTGAAATAAGAATTAAAATGATGATTCCTAATATTCTATCTTCTATGGCTTTAATTAGTCTATTCCAACCTACCATTGGTGATTGATTGAGATTTAAAACTGGAATTCCAGCTACTTCATTAATCGTTTGATTTAATAAATCAAAACTAAAAACATCCGGTACAAAACGTATCATAATATTAGGATACAAACCTAATTTTCTGACTATGTCACGAACTTTTTTTTCTGCACGCAATGGCAAAGCTAACCAGACTTCATCAACTACATGCTGCTGAATAAAAGACTCTAAATCATCTAAACTTCCTATTACCGGGACATTTTCAATTGTTTTACCTTGTAAGTTAAGATTGTCATCAAAAAATCCTGATGCATAGAGTCCAGTCCAAGCTGAATCTTGCAGCTTTTTTACAACAGCACAACCTAATTCGCCTGCACCTAAAATAACAATATCACGTCGATTTAAACCATTTTTACGCAGAAAAAATGTTAACTTACGTAAACCAACACGCACCAATGCTAAATAAATCCAGCCAGCTACGATAAAAAGCAATAACCAATAACTTGAATGTGTATGTTTAGTATGAGTAACTACTTCTAATAATGCCATGCCAATCCAAGTAATGCCCCAAGCTAAACTTAGTCGATGAATTTCATGTCCTATACTTACTCCACGCCAAGAGCTATAAATTCCAAATAGTGGAAAAATAATTAATACCAATAAAATAACTGCAACCACTATTATGATATAGTGAGCACTAAAATGCATATTCCCGAAATGAATAAGATGAGCGGTACAAGCAGCTAAGAAAATAGCTATTAAATCAGCCAACCTTGCTAAAAAAGATAAAAACGCAGCATATTCCTTTAAAAGACCACTTTTAATCTTCATTGTAGTTTAGCCTTGCCTAGCATGTACAAAAAAATAGCATTAGTTACCAAGTACCTACGCCACATTCTACGCGGTTCTTGACTTAAACGGAATAACCATTCTAAACCAAGCTGCTGCATCCACTTGGGAGCACGCTTTACTTTGCCAGCCATTACATCCAGACTGCCGCCTACTCCCATTAAAAATGGGATCTTTAATTTTGCTGAATACCTATTGATAAAGCTCTCTTTATAAGGCGAACTCATGCCAATAAATAAAAGATCTGGTTTAACGGCGGTTATTAAACTGACAACTTCTAGTTCATTATCTTTGAAATAACCATGATGCCAACCTACAATATTTAACTGAGGAAACTGTTGGCGAATATTTTGTACGGCTAGCTTTAAAACACCCGCTTCTGCGCCTAAAAAATAGACAGACCATGCTTTCAGTTCTGCCTCTTTTAGTAATGCTAGCATTAAATCAATCCCAGCAACTCGCTCAGGGACCTGAATCCCTAAAAAACGAGCCCCCCATACAATGCCCATACCATCAACATTGATCAAATCACATTGATTAATAGCGCTTCGTAAATGCTCATCATGTTGGGCATTCACTAGTTTGGCGACATTGACTACGCAATGAGATAATGAATGCTGGTTAGCAATAGCGTTTAAAATCATCGCCACAGTTTCTTGTTTTGTTAATAAACTGAGCCTGATTCCAAAAAACTGTTGTTCTTTACTATTCATCTACACTACTCAATGCATAAAACATCCAAGCCTGTACCCAACGTAAATAATTTATTTTATTTTTATAATACGGCATAAGTTGATAATAAAACAACCCCTTCTTTGGATTGTAAAGATAACTTAAGCTGTAATCGATAATTTTAGTTTTAAGGTTTTTTGTAGCTTGTGTTTTACCTAGTTTTTGTAGAGTTAGGATTGCTTGCGCGGCAGAATGAGCATCAATAGGATAAGTATTATTAGTATAATACTTAGGCACACCGGTTACTTCAAAACAATGCTGAAGATAAAAACTCAGCCCTAAATCAATAGCTGATTGAAAACGTTGGTCACCTAAAATTATTTGTAACTCTGCTAAAGCCTCTAAATTATAACCAGAGTGAAAACTGTCAACAAATTGATGATAGGGTTTATCACCATATAACCAACTACCATCTCTACGTTGTGCCTTGAGTGTGTAATCTACCGCCGCTAGCACTGTGCTGAGCTGTGCTTGATTATTGATTTGTTTGGCTGCAGCTGCGATAACTACTGCAGCCCACAAATTAGCATTATGTATCAAGGCCGTTTCTCCAGGTATATAAGCAAAGTAAACTTTATTCCCTTCAGTAATCAAAAGATGTTTGAAAGTAAAATCAGCTGCTTGATTAGCAGCCTCAATATAATGAGATTGCTTTGAATAATTCCCTAATTGTCTTAACGCTCTTGCCACATAAGCTGTTGCGATTAGATTAGGTTTGCCATAGGGCACATAAAAAGCTCGTGCTTGCCAAGGAAAAGGATAACCCCAGCAAGCCCCTTGCCAACCTTGGCACTGATTAGCTAACAGCCAATCTGCCAAGTCTTTAGCTTGTTGCAAATACTGTGCTTCCTGGGTTGCCTTATGTAAATTCAAATAGCCTAATAGCATTAATGCTATCGCTTTAGGATTTCTTTTTTTAGGAATTAAACACAAAGGTCGAAAATTAATAGGGGAACGCTTATGAAACTGTAGCCAAGCCAAACGAAAAAAACGACTTTTTTTAAAAGGTGATAAATTAAATAACTTACTATTCAAGCCATCGAAAGGATCATAACCTTTAAAATCTGCTCGCCTAATAGTTTCCTGTAAATCGATAACAACCTTACTAACTGACTGGTTATTCACTTGTTAGATCCTTGAGATCAATACTAATTTCTTTACCTTTTGCTAAAGATTCTACAATCGCTAAGGTTGCTAGGCTATTTACTAATAAAGTTTCATTATTAAGGCATGGATATCCAGTCATGATGCCTTGTAACCAAGCTTCTAGCATCTGTTTTTGGCCTTTGTTCTGTTGCCTTAATTTTATTTTTTTACTTTGTTGTCCAGAAAATAAAACAGCCTCACAAAAATCATTAATTAAAGCGGATTTACCACCCGCAAAGATCTCAATATATTCTTTGGGCATTAGTTTAGAACCACTTGCTGTATAAGTAAGGGTAGCAATGCTACCATTAGCAAATCGTATATTAACTACCACATTATCATTTAATAACGCTGATTTACTACCTGCGGTCCCATAGGCAGATAAAGCAATAGGTAAAGAGTTTGCCAGGGCGCTTGCCAAGTCTACAAAATGGCAAGCTTCACCCAATATTCTACCGCCTCCAATGTGTGGATCATTAATCCAATGCGAAGCTTCAATCAAACCTGCATTGACTCGAATATTAATGACTTTTGGAGTAATCGTATTTTCAAAAAATTCATTTACTTTTTGAGTTAAAGGGGCAAAGCGTCTATTAAAACCTACCATTAATTGTAATTGCGGCATAGTCATTAATTGTTGATAAATCCTGATTAATTCTTCTTTAGTAAGCGCCAACGGTTTTTCGACAAAAACGTGCTTTCCTGCTTGTAAGCTCTGACAAACTAGTGCAGCATGACTATGGTGACGTGTCGCAATTAGCACCACATTACTATGCGGCAAAAGCACTTCTTCTACATTACCAACCGCATTGGAAAAATTAAATTTTTTAACTAAAGTAGCAGCAGAGCGGCCACTGGCTGTCATTAAACATTGCAACTTTACATGCTCATCTTGGGCCAGTATTGGTAAAAGCTTGGTGGTTGCATAATTACCAGCTCCTATTACTGAAAGATTTATTTTATCTGCCAAAGACCTAGCTATTTCTTTGCTAGCGGAAAATGCTTTAATTTCAGGCTGAGAGGGGTACTGTAATAGTATCCCTAAATAAGTCTCTGTTGCCTTACCTTCTATTAGCCCATAGGCAGTAATCGCCTCTGCAAATAGAAATCGGTGGGTAATCAATTCTGTGACATTGATTTTTTCTTCTGCTAACAACTCTAAGAAACTTTCCATATTGCGTTTTTCAGTAAAGCGCACATAATCGATAGGATAATCAATCCCTGCTTCTTCATATTGCGGATCATAACGTCCCGGACCATACGAACGTGAAACCACTAAACTGATTTCTTTCTTAAAATAAGGTTCACGGGGAACTTGCATACCCACCGCACCGACAATCACTACTCGACCTTTGCTACGGCAAACTTCAGCAGCCATTTCAATGGGTTGATTAGAGCTAGTACCAGCACAAATTAAGACGCCATCAACTCCAATTTCATGAGTAAACTTGTCTATAATGTTTTTGATTGCTTCCGCTTCATGACAACCTTCAATTTGATACTTTTTAGCAAACTCTACTTTGGTTTGCTCTGGATCATAACCTATCACTTGACAGCCATTAGCTTTGAGTAATTGTGCTGTAATTTGCCCTACCAGGCCTAAGCCTATTACTAAAAATTTTTCTCCTAGTAACGGTGCTGCCAAACGAACTCCCTGGAGAGCAATACTGCCAATGGTAGTAAAAGCAGCCTGTTCTAAACTAACCTTTTCAGGCACTTTAACAACTAGATTTTTGGGGACTGCCACATATTCAGCATGATTAGCATACCCAGCTCCTCCACAAGCTACTCGATCACCAGGTTGTAAACCTTCTACTTCTAATCCCGCCTCTACGACTATTCCTGCCGAACTATAACCTAAAGGTGTTTCTTCCTCTAGCTTGTTTTTAACGGTTTGATAAGTTTGAAAAAGGCCTTCAGTTTTTATTTTTTGCAGTACTTGTTTTACTAAATCAGGTCTTGCTTTAGCTTTTTGCAATAATGATTTCTTGCCTAAATCAATTTTAGATTTTTCTGTGCCAGCACTAATCACTGAATATTGGTTTTTAACCAAGACCGCACGTTCATGGATAATTGGCTTTGGGACTTCAAGAAGACTTAATTCACCTGTTTTCATCTTTTGTGTTAGTTGTTTCATTATGTCATTCCCCTTTCACGAAACCACGTTTCTAAAGTCAATAATTGCCATAGTTGTTGTGCATAATCAGCTTTACCTTGTCTATCATCTTGTATCATTTTTTGTAAATAATTTTTATTAATGAAGCCTCGCCCTATTAATCCTTTTTCAGATAATAAATATTCTTCTACCATTGCAGCTAAATCGTGTCTAATCCAAGCACGAAGTGGCATACTAAATCCTGCTTTAGGCCTATAAATAATATCGCTAGGCAACCATTTTTCGGCCACCTTTTTTAATAAATATTTACCACACTTGCCATGAATTTTTTGATGGCCTGGAATATTAAAAGCAGCTTTCACCACCTCTTTATCGATATAGGGAACTCGAACTTCAGTGGAAGCGGCCATACTTGCTCTATCGGTATAAGTTAAATTTAATCCCAACATAAATAATTCTACATCCGTATAACACATGCGATTAATCTGGTCGTGACTTGGTCCTTGGTTATAAATATTGGCATGTTCAGCCACAATCGGCAATATTGCTTGCCGTAAACTTGGATCTAGTAAACTCCTTAATTCTGTTTGGTCATAATACGTATAACTTCTTAAAAATCCTTGTTCTTCAGGTAAATTGGCAAATTTAGTAAACCGCTGTGCCCAACGTAACAGTCGATAACCTTTATTTTTACCAGCAACTGGCATTTTTTCTATCATTGGTTTGATTAATTTTTCTCTTAGCGATAAAGGTAAATATCTACGGTATTGGGCGGCTAAAACACAGGCGTAATGCTTTCGATAGCCTGCAAATAATTCATCAGCTCCCATACCAGAAAGCAATACCTTGACCCCTGCTTTTTTTGCTGCTTGGCAAATTAAATAGGTATTAATTGTAGCGGCATCACCAATAGGCTCATCTAACATTTTTACTGCTTGCGGCAAGAGCTCGATTATATTGGGCTCAATTTCAATTGTATGCAATTTTATTCCTAATTGTTTCGCTAACCGCTTGGCATAATTAGCATCATCAGGCATGGCTTCAAAACGCTTATCTTGATTACGAAAAGCAATAGTGTAACTGTCTATTTTCTCATTATAGTGTTTAGCCATCGCTGTTAATAAACTAGAATCCAGCCCACCACTTAAAAAAGTAGAAACCGGCACATCTGCTATTAAGTGCTTGGCTACTGAATCGAGCAACACTGACTCTAGTTCAGTAACTGAATAATCTTTAAATAGAGGTGTAGTGGCTATTTCACTTAAATTATAATACTGTTTTATTTTTAACTGGCCTGTTGCTGAAACTTCCGCCCAGTGAGCTTTAGGAAATTTAATAATATTTTGGTAAATACAGACTGAATCGGGTATCCAAACATACAATAGGGATGCCGCCAAAGCTGTATAATTAAGTCGCCGCTGTTTTAATAAACCCGTTAAAGCTTTTAATTCAGAAGCAAAGGCTAGCGCTTCTCCCTCTTGATAAATAAAAAGGGGCTTAATACCAAATTGGTCACGTGCCAAAAATAATTGCTTGGTTTCTTGATTATAAAGAGCAAAAGCAAACATACCACGAAATTTAATTAAACAAGCAGCGCCCCAATAACGCCAAGCTTCTAATATAACTTCCGTATCAGAATGCGTTTGAAATCTAGCCCCTAAATTTGCTAATTCTTGACTGAGTTCTTTATAATTATAAAGCTCGCCATTATAGACTAGTATCCAACCTTCTTTAATGAATGGCTGATCCGCTGCATGAGACAAATCAATGATAGAAAGACGGCGATGGCCTAAGAAAATTTTTTGATCAGGTGAATGATAGAATCCACTTGCATCAGGACCTCGATGCGCGATCGTAGCTAGCATAGCTTCTAATTTACTAGGTCCTTGTGAAATGTTTATTAATCCCGCTATGCCGCACATTAATAATTATCCCATTTGATAAAAAGTCGGCCTATTATCACCAATTAACTATTTGAAATCTATAGATTTTATATAGTTATCCAAGACATTGATTAAACTATTAAAGAAATATTTTTTAAGCTCTTTATTTTTTATGCATTAAAGAAAGTAAGATTTAAATAAATTTAACTATTATTTTTGACCATATTTTATAAAAATATTTATAAATCAATACTTTAAAGAATAGACTGCTGACCCCTTAAAAAACCATTAATACTTAGGGTGGCAAGACAAATAAGCAAAACAACTGCTGTCCGACACAGCGTGTCCAACAATTTGAATATTTTATAGAAATAAATTTTGAACAACTGCTATTGGCCCGCCGTGTATTTAACCAAGATTTAAATTGCATGCACTTGGTTCGTGATCTGCAATTACTTACTAACAACACAATTGAAGCAGGCAAAACGTTATTATTTTTTGATGAGAGACAAGTTTGTCCTAGAGCTTTATTATCTTTATGTTATTTTTTTAAACAGTTGCCGACATTCCATGTTATTGCGGCAGGTTCATCACTTGAATTTGCACTGGAAAAATATATGGCTATTGGTGGTATGCCGGAAGTAGTTGCTACGTGGTACGATAAATTACCATATTAGAGTGATTATAATTGTTCAGTATTTATCATACGAACCAACATAAGAATTAAGAAGGTATATCCTGTATGTTAACCGAACTAATTATAAAGCGATAAAATATACTCACTTACAACAACAAGATAGGGATTAAGGTGGGAAAACACATTAATTGTATATTTCCTGAAAATGACAAATGTCATTTTCAGGATAATCTTTTAACAGATGGCTAATGGCTATTATTTTTCCAAAAAATTGACTATCAATAACCTCATCATCAACATCACCAATGTGTATTAATACAGGGATAATAGACATATGTCTTGGCGTTGATAAACGATTTATCTTTTCTTTAACTTCATCAATAATACTTGTACGAATAATATTTCTAGTAAATTTAATTTCGCATAGATATAAAATACCAAGTTTTGTTTGAATTAAATAATCTATTTGACAACCTTTCTTCCTAGCCGTTTTTCTCTGGAAGAAAGGCCCGTCACAAACAACCTCATCTGGATAAATATTCATAAGCGTTTGAATAAAATTTCTATTATTTAGTTAGTTAGCCCTGAATAACCCTCGAAATGTGCGTTAATTGCTTAAAATAAAAGGTTAAATAAAAATATAATTCAGTTAAAATTTCCCGAAAGAAACAAAAAAGGATCCACTTTCTGGGAAACTTAAGATGAAAACAGCACACGAAACGTCACCTACCAACGATTTATTCCGTGAAGAATTAACCCAATGGATCAATGACCGACATCCCTTGGCAATACTGGCTGACCAGATTCACTGGGAATCGGCTGAAGCGATTGTTGAGAAATGGTTTGATGATTCACAAGGTCGGCCTTAGATCAAATGGAATCGATCATTGGATTTAGACCCAAGCACAGTTTTGTGGATAATGGTTATAAAGGGCATGAAGAAACACTTTCACAAGTGCCTATTGCGCGCAAGAAGCGAAATGCAATTGAAGCCTTATTTAGTCATGCAAAACGCGATGGACAACTGGGTAGAAACTATTTGAAAAGGAACGCACGGCGATCAACTGAATGCACTGTTAAGTACAGTAGGCCATCATCTGCGATTAATTCTGTTGGCTATCGCACTTTTTTGTGCCCATTTTTTCTGACGAGGCTGTGTACTTAGGATTTTTTACGTAATAAAGCGGGCAATGTACTCTTTCCAAAACCAGTGCTTCTTTATTGAAAACACGGTTTTTCAGGTTTAACTAATTATTGTAATTTATTATTTTTTCTAATTGATAAAAATGATGAACGGGTCCTTGTCCTGCTCCTAAAGCATAATCTTTTCCTGCCAACAATGCTGCATTTACATATTCTTTAGCTTGCTTAATTGCATCAGTTAGTAAACTGCCTTGAGCAACAAAAGTAGCAATAGCAGAAGATAGTGAACATCCTGTCCCATGCGTATTTTTAGTATTAATTCGAGATAAAGAAAACCAAGTTATCATTTGGTCTTTCCAAGAAAATAATAAATCATGACATTTTTTATTTTCTAAATGTCCGCCTTTAATAAGAACATTAACTTTATAAGTTAAAGCGATGTCTTTAGCTACTAACAACATTTCTTTTTTTGAGAAAATTTTATGTCCAGATAAAATTTCTGCCTCTGGAATATTAGGTGTAATTAAAGTAGCTATTGGAAATAATTTCTCCTTTAACAATTCAATAACTTTAATATTAATTAACCTGGCCCCATCCTTAGCAACCATCACTGGATCAAGAACTATATGCCTTGGCTGATATCGTTTAATAGCATTCTGTACGCAATTAATTACATCGCTATTGTGTAGCATACCAATTTTTATTGTGTCAATATAAATATCAGTAAATACAGCTTCCAGCTGTGCAGTAATAAATTTTTCAGGCAATGTTTGGATCTGGTGAACTCCCAAAGTGTTTTGTGCAGTCAAAGCAGTAATCACTGAAACAGCATAAGCTCCATTAGCAGAAATAGTTTTTATATCTGCTTGAATACCAGCACCACCTGAACAATCTGAACCCGCTATGGCTAAAACCGTAACATATCGCTTAGTCATTTGATTTATTCCTAGATTTTAATAACGTTTGTGCCACTAAACACGGCTGCTTAGATTGTGTAATAGCAGAAATAACAGCTATGCCATCAATACCTATTTTATTTAGTAAATCTATATTATATGTAGAAATACCGCCAATAGCTAAGCACGGCTTATGTGATAATAATTTAAATATATCCTTTAATCCTTCAATTCCGATATCTTGAGAAACGTTAAGTTTAGATGTTGTAGAAAATACTGGGCCAATACCGAAATAATCTATCTCACTATATTGGTAATATTTAGCCTGCTCTATATTTTCAATAGATAGTCCAATAATGCTATTTTTCCCTAGTCTTTTTCTGGCAAGACAACACTCCATATCTGATTGTCCTAAATGGACCGCTACTTTAAGCTTTTTTGCTACGTCCACATAATCATTAATAATTAATAAAAATGAACTAGGTAAAGTCTTTAATACTCGTTTACCTAATTCGTAAATATGTTTTTCATCCAAGTTTTTGTCTCTTAACTGTATACTTGTAATTCCGCCCGCAATGGATTCTTTAATTATTGTAAACATATCATAGAAATAACAATCTGTAGGTCCTATAACTAAACACAATTTCAATGCACTCTTCAATGAAATCATTATGCTAATTCACAATGAAAATTGACAAAATCAGCCAATTCTAATTTATATAAAGTATCAAGTAAGATTGGATAAAAACTTCCTGGGCCTTGAGCTAATTTTTCTGCTTTCTCAGCCGCTAAGCCTAGCGTTGCCATAGCATAAATACTTGCCAAACTTAAATCTTTAACTACTGCAGCAAAAGCACCAATAAGTGCTGTAGCAGAGCATCCCATACCAGTAACACGAGTTAATAGCGGTGTTCCATGTGTTAAATAATAGGTTAAATTTTTATAACAAATAATATCCTTATGACCACTAATCACAACACAACAATTATATTGGTTAGATAAATCAATGGCGATTTCTAAAGCTTGCTCTGTTTCATGGCAACTATCTACACCCTTGTTATTTACAAGATTATTTTGCAAGGATAAAATTTCTGAAGCATTACCTCGCAATATACTTACCCCTCTATTTAAAATATTCTTAGCAGTTTCTGTTCTAAATTTTGAGGCACCAGCACCAACGGGATCAAAGATAACGGGTAGTTGATACTGTAAAGCAATGTCTTGCGCTTTCGTTATTGAATCAAGTAAACTAGAATATAATGTTCCAATATTAATTACTAAGGCATCAGCCATGGAAACAATATCATCCATTTCCTCTATCGCGTTTGCCATGATAGGTGAAGCGCCTACAGCTAATAAAATATTAGCTGTAGTTTGCATAACCACAAAATTAGTTATGTTATGTACTAAAGGCGATCTTTGTTTTACTAATTTAATAGCTTGAAAAATTGCGTCAGGAGAAATTTTCTTGGGAAACATCTTGCTTACCTCGCAATGTTGCATAGATAAGCAGTAAAGATTGATAACTATTTTTTACAAAACTAAAGAATTTTATCATTACAACTTCCTACGCTGGTACTAACCAGATCAGGTAATAAGGGTTAAACTTTCGTTCTCTCAGCTATAAAGCACCCCTGTGGACTCGAAGAAATATTAAATGAGGATACAAAAGGAGTCAATCAATTAAACAGCTAACTCATCAATTCTGAGCGTTAATATCTCAACATTTTCTTCTGTAACTAACACAGTATGCTCCCATTGGGCTGATAATTTTCGATTTTTAGTGATATCGCACCCATCGCCGAGCCTTTTTATGTGTCGACTGCCTTGGTTTACCATTGGTTCAATAGTAAAAATCATTCCTGGTTCTAATTTTAAACCGACACCTGATTTGCCAGTATTAGGAAATATGGATCTTCCCACATAGTCTGACCAGTGCCGTGATCACCATATTCATGCACAACACTATAACCATGTTTGTAAGCATGATTGAACACTGTGTTATCAATATCACCAATATAAGCGCCAGGACGTACAGCTTTAATTCCTGCATACATACATTCACGGGCAATAATACAAAGTTGTTCAGCGAAGAATTTTCTTGGCCTACTAAAAACATTTTACTAGTACCACCAATAAAACCATCCTTTTTAACTGTTACATCAATATTTAAAATATCGCCTTCTTTTAAAATCTTATTTTCATTAGAAATACCGTGACAAATAACTTGATTAGCTGAAGTACAAATACATGCGGAGAGTCCATGATGGCCAAAAGTCGCAGGAATGGCATTTAGCTCTTCTATAATATATTGTCGACAAATCTTTTCTAGCTGTACTAATACCTGGCTTAGCATAACCTTCAATCATTTCTAAAACTTGCGCAGCAAGCTGGCATGCGATTCGCATTTTATTAATTTGTTCAGCGGATTTAATTAGCATCTGACGTTTCTGCTTCTGACTCTTCTAATAATAACTTCCAGATATCTCGATAAGTCATATCTGGATTTTCTTCAATAAGCTTACCAATCCGCATCCAATGCTCCGCCTGCATATTAATAGACCGATTAAAAACCCTTGCTCTTGCACGAGCAATACTATGCAGCTCTTCTGAAATTTTAACGATACTCATAATTTACCTTTGTATATGCTTTGTAGCAATATGCTATATACCATATTTTAAATTAAAAAAACAATAGAAATAATATGTTATTAATAATAGCCAGACTCAGATAACATCTGAAATAAGTTAATTTTAATATCAAAAAAATTAATAATTATATTGACTAAATTAATTATTATTGTTAAATTTTGATAATAAATTAATTATAGGATTAATATTATGAAAGAATTAACCTGCTGCCCTTACTGTAAAGGGGACTTTGTGATCAAAGAAGTTGAATGCCAGAGCTGTAAAACACAGATCAAAGGCAGCTTTAGTGCCAATCGGTTCCATATGTTTAGCCCAGAAGACCTACTCTTTATTGAGATATTTTTAAAAAATGAAGGCAACATCAAATTAGTAGAAAAAGATTTAGGCGTCTCTTATCCAACTGTTAAAAGCCGATTGAAAAATATAATCAAGACTCTTGGTTACCAAGCAGAAGATCATAATGCAAATCCTCGCTTAAAAATATTAAATGATTTATCAGAGAGCAAGATCGACGTAAAAGAAGCAATAAAAAGTTTAGGGGGGCTAAAATGATAATTTTTTCAATAATAACAATAATAATACTTATACCCATGTCTGTACTATTGTTAATTTTATTTAATTTATATTTAAATAACTGGATATATTTATCATTTATTACAGCATTCATTCTTATCTACACAGCACTTTTCAGTTTCGCGTTCTTAAGTACTAAAGGCACTATTTTGTTTTTTACCATTTTGGTCGCGCTATACGTAATTAGAATGAAATTATTAGCTACAAGGTATACTAAAGATAATTACAGTAACTATCCAGTTATAAAAGGTAAATTCAGAGGGAAGAAATTTAAATTTCATACCACTTTTATTTTTCCGCTTTCTTTTTTAAAAATTATCAAGCTGATGCCAAAAAAATTCAACAGAGAAATTTCTAAGGAAATTGGCTTAGATATAGAATTTTCCAAGTTAATAGGTCTTATTTTGGAACATAGCAAAGGCACCAAAGTAGATATTACTAATGAAAAAGCAGATTTATATTTTGAAATTAAATAAATAACATAGGAGCATTACAATGAACGAAGAAAAAAAACTAATCCTTGAAATGGTAAAAGAAGGGAAAATCAGCGTCGATGAAGCTGAGAAATTATTAGAAAGCACAAAGCAAACACATGATGAAGCCTTACCTGTTAAATCAATTAATAGGAAGTTTCTCCGTATCATCGTTGTCGAAGAAAATAATACTAAAGTAAATATCAATATTCCCCTTGCGCTCGCTGAAGTTGGATTAAAATTAATTCCAAAAGATAAGCTCAAAGTAGAGGGCAAGCAAATTGATGTAAACGAAATATTAAAATTAATTCAAGAAGGCAATGAAGGTAATCTAGTAAACATAGAAACTACCAATGAAGGTAAGGAAATTAAAGTTAAAATTTTTGTAGATTAAATCCCTAATAACCTATTTCTTAGGAATTAATAATTATAATAAGGAGAAAAATAATGGGCCTAAAAACACACCTTACAGAAATTGAACTTCCAGCAAGCTTCGATAAAAAAAGCAGGGATAAGTCATTATCAGCAGCAAAAAAAGCGGCTGCCACCAAATTATCGCATGCTAGTTTTTGGCAAACTGCTTTAGAAAAAAATGCTGCTGACGCTGTACGTTTTGCTATATCATTTGGACGCTAAACAACATGAACTTAATTAAATTGAAATTCCGATACTAATAAAATTAATTGCGTTTATAAAATATGCGGCAATGTACCATAACAAGAAAAATTAACGCTTTTATCCGAGCCCGGTTCGTACCCCAGTAGATTCTACTAAATGCAATGCCTCCTCGACCCGAACTAGGCTTGTTGATCTTCCAGTAAGAGGCCCAAAAAAACCAAGCGTCATAAGATTAAATATGTTTAATCTGGCTATATTCAATGCTTCTCGTACTGAGAGTTGAGCCTCCCAATAAGCACTTCTATGTATCTCTCTATCGTACCCGTCATCACCACTATAATCGCCTATATATTCTGGAATATATACACTAAAATGCAAGTCTAACATAGTAGATGTTGTTGAAAAATCTATGTCGTCGATCACTCTACGATCTATTGGTGATAGCCTCTGAAATTCTCGTGAATCTCTGAACAGATCCTGTCTATCCTCTTTGAGTATTACTGCTTCGGCAAGTCTTTCTAAGGCCGTAACTATTTCTCTCGTCTTAGCATTATTCCTAACTGAAAACCATTTTTCACCATCATGTATTAACCGACGCACTATTGGTAGTGTTGCTGCTCTTATTTCGTTAAATCGTCGTTGTAGGTCTGTGATACCAGGTAAAGGCATATCTATACTATAATTCTGGTAATGAACGATTGTTAACATCATTTTATCTCTCTGTATTTTTTGATACAAAAACTACTTTACAATAAAAAATCATTTAAACCTAGATTAATCAGTTAAAAATAATGTGGTAGCATTAAGTAGCTAGAATTTAAGGAAAAAAGGCTATTACCTTCAAAATACATTCACCCAACAGATGAATCCAATCTGCCAGCAAAAGAGAATGATTTAGCCTTACTGGAAGTCGATACCTTTGATGGGAAATTGTATATCGAATGGGACCCTCATGCCAGTGTGACCCCCATAGGACAGTTACCTTTTTTATTCAATACCTCAAATTGGGACATCGTTTTCTGCCTTAGGTAGAAGATTGTCCTTTAGCGTATGAAAGCAACAATGCGCCTTCTAAAACGGATGTGTTGGGCTCTCTGCTGTTGTCCGTTTTATCGGGACACATGCGTTATGCCCATCTCACCACCTTAGCCTGTGATCAGGTGAGTCCCCCATTACTGGGGATGAGCAAAGGTGGTCAACGATGATTCAGCAAGACTGGCTTTGTTTTCGTTAAAAAATATAGTGTCATGGCTATTTTAATCATGACTTTAGCAAAGGCAAAACCAGGGCTACTTTTAGTCTTTTTTCTTTAAGTCTATTAAATACTAGTCATTATTAATCCATTATTGTTCTACTGTTTTTTGTTATCATTCTAATCACATAACACTAAATGATTATATAAAGAAAATAAAAAAACCAACAACCTGTAAAGAAATCACTTATGATTATTTTTAGAAAGTCATCCTCAATCTCCTTATGGTATTCGTTTTAGTATATATAATTATACTTTAATAGAACAATTACACTCTTATCCTCTTTAGACTGTTACTAACATTTGTTGAAAAATATCTATGGGTTTTTATTTATTAATTTGAAATGAGCAATTTATCTAAACTCATTAATGCTTTATTAAACGGTATTATTTCTATATTATCAATATATTGACAATGTTCTCCTAAATAGATTAAATAGCATTTTGCCATAGGATAGTCAGTTTTAAAGGCTTTCAAACCCGTTAAATTTTTTTTATCGACATAAGTACTACTTTTAATCTCAAATGCTAATAAGCTCTTAGGTCCATAAGCAATAAAATCAACTTCTATTTGATTGCTGGTGCGCCAAAAATAAAACTCATATTCAGCTTTTAAATAAGCATTAATAGCTGATATTTCTTGAAAAAACAAGCCCTCTAAGGCGTGGCCATTAATCTCACTAATACTATCTAAAGGTCCTTTAGGACGTAATATTTTATAGACACCCACATCAAATAAATAAAATTTGGGATGATGGCTTAATCTTCTTTTTGCTCTTTTGGTAAAAATTTTAATTCTTTTTGCTATTAATAAGTCTTCTAAAATATCAAAATAACTAGCTATTAATTTTTGATTAACTCCGACTTCTCTTGCAATAGCAGATAAATTAATCTGTTCTCCATGAGCAAAGCTAGCAATCTCTAAAAAACGATAAAATAATTGCATATTCCGTGTTAAACCTTCCTGTAATACCTCCTCTCGCAAATACATATTGATATAAGCTTGCAAATAAAGTTTAGGATCATTGCTTGTTTTTACTTTAGGCAGTTGACCATACAAAAGCGTTTTTCCCAAATTAAACTGCTCACCTTGTTCAATAGCAGTTAACGGATGCATAGTAAGCTGCAATGCTCTGCCCGCAAGCAAATTAACCCCTTTTTTTCGTAAACTTCTTGCGCTAGAACCAGTTAATATAAATTTTCTTTTTTCATGTTCAATAAGTCTATGAACTTCATTAAGCAAGGCGGGAATTTTTTGAATTTCATCAATAATAATCCATTTTGAAGCCTCAACAGGAAAATATCTTTTTAAATGTTGTGGATTAGCAGAAAGATCAAAAAAAATATTTTGCTCAAGTAAATCTATATAAGTATCAGAAGGAAAGTTATTTTTAACCCACGTGGTTTTACCCACCCCTCTAGGACCAAATAAAAAATAACTTTCTTGGCTATTATTAGCAATTTTCAATAAACGTGGATACATGTATGCATTTTAGACTTAAAAACTCTAAAATACAATGCATTTTAGAGTTTTTATCTCCAAAATGCATAAAGTATAATAACCTATTGAAATATATATTCTTTTAAGGAAATTAGGTGTTTTAAATAACCGTTGCCTTTTCAATAACAATATCCTCACTTGGCACATCATCGTGCCCTGCTTTTGAAGTAGTTTTAACGGCCTTAATTAAATCCACAACCTCCATGCCCTCGACAACTTTACCAAAAACACAGTAGCCCCAACCATTGACATCTTCTGATTTGAAATTTAAAAACTCATTATCTTTAACATTAATAAAAAACTGCGCAGAAGCAGAATGAGGATCCATAGTTCTAGCCATAGCAATACTCCCTCGCACATTTTTACTGCCTTTGTTTGCTTCGTTTTTAATTACTGATTTAGTTTGTTTTTGTTTCATACCCGGTAGAAAACCACCGCCTTGAATCATAAAATTATTAATAACTCGATGAAAAATTACACCCTCATAAAAACCGTCTTTAACATATTCTTCAAAGTTTTTAGCAGTATTAGGCGTTTTTTTATAATCAAGCTCTAGCTTAATAGTCCCTTTATTAGTTTCTAAAATTACCATCTTCAATTCCTCTTATAATATAAATCATTATTATTTATTTCTAACTTTTCGTCTTAATATGTTAAGAAATTCCACAAATAGAGAAAAGCCCATCGCAAAATAGATATAGCCTCTTGGCACATGAAACTCAAAACCATCAGCAATCAAGACCATTCCTATTAAAATTAAAAAACTCAAGGCTAACATTTTAACAGTAGGATGCCTAGCAATAAAGCGACTTAACGGTTCGCTTGCAAAGACCATAGTAACAATAGCAATAGTAATAGCCACTGCCATTAACCAATAGCGCTGGGTTAAACCTATCGCTGTTAATACGCTATCTAAAGAAAAAATAACATCTAAAATAGCAATTTGGGTTACTATCATCATAAAACCACTAGGACCTTTACTGGTTTTTTTAATTTCTGTTTTAGGCTCAATTTCAATATGAATTTCTTCTGTGGACTTAGCTAACAAAAACAACCCGCCTAATATTAAAAATAAATCTCGAATTGAAAAAGTCATATTAAATATTGAAAATAAAGGAAATATTAATTTGGTGATCCAAACTGCAGACGCTAATAATATAAGCCTGGTTACCCAGGCTAAAGTTAAGCCTACTTTTCTTGCTCTACTTTGTATGGGCTTAGGTAATCGCTGCGAGATAATAGCAATAAAAACTAAATTATCAATGCCTAAGACAACCTCGAGGATGGTTAAAGTAATTAAACTAACAACAATGTCTATCATCGCTTCCATTCATAATCCTTCTTAACTTAACTTTTCATAAAAGGTTTGCACAGCATTTAATGATAAAGCTTCTTTGTCTAAATAAACCAAACAAGAACTCTCCTCTTTATCAGATAATCCACTAATAACTAAAGAATAATCATGCAAATTTTTTACTCGGCCTTTTTTATTGATAACAAGTATTGGATCTTTGCTACCAACATAAGATTGATGGGGTAGTTGAACTAAACTTACCTGCCAGGGCTTTAACTTTTTTTCTTTTTTTAAGGAGGCAATTAATTCTTGGGTTTGAGATAAATGCTCGGCATCAATATGTAAAATCTTAGGTAACCGTCTGCTATAAAGTCGTTCAGCAATTTCCACCACCGGGTGCTTAAGCGTTAATCCTGCAAAATAACGAATCATTGAAAATACATCATAATCACAAAGCCTTTTATAAAGGTTATAATTACTCATTAAAAAACTCTTTTTTAATGAATTTATGTTTTTAGTTGTTTTAGCCTGATGATTAAACTGGGTCACCGCCGCTAAAAATTTTGCTAAATTTTTCTCTTTTATTTCTGCAAACAAGCCTTCTTCCCAAACACTTTTGGCTAAATATTTTAAAAAGGAGGTTAACAAAAATTCAGCGGCATATTTTTTACCATTATGATAAACATTATGCATCATTAAGCGTCTGGCCATTAAATACTGTTCTACTACTCCGATTCCTTTTTCGGTAATACCTAATCTCAGCGTTTTTGTTTTATCTTCCACAATCGCCATACAGTGTAATAGCCATTGAAAATCATAGACACCATAAGTAACACCACAAAAATGACTGTCTCGTCGTAAATAATCAAGACGGTCGGCATCAAGCTGTGAAGAAACGATATCTGCTAGCAATTTTTTTTCTTGTTCTTTGTGCATAATAAGGTTTTTGATAAGATTCAGTTCTTCTACTGTAATAGGTCCAGATTTGTTTCTTTTATTAAACTCATTAACAAATTTTGTAGATAAATACTCTTTTAAAAATAAGGGGGTCCAATCTTCATGTTTAATAGCTGACTGATAAAAAATTCCTTCAAACGCATGAGAAAAAGGACCATGACCGATATCATGTAATAGACCGGCTATCATGACGACTCTACGCTCCCGGGCAGTAAGATTAAGCTTGGTTGCAATCTGACCTGCAACGTAGCAACATCCTAAAGCATGATTGAATCGAGTATGCACAGCACCTGGAAAAACTAAATCACCTAATCCTAATTGTTTAATATGTCGTAATCGTTGAAAGTTAGGACTATCGATAAAAGGTTTGATCCAATTATTTTCTTCATCCGTAAACTGCATAGAGCCATGTACAGGATCTTTGATGATATGAAACGATTTATTAGTCGTTTTCATTCCTGGTTCCTTTTTAAAAGCTATTTATAAGTTGTTATTATTGTTTAAATTTAACAAACAATAAAGCTTCTCTAGTCTAAAGCGATGACTTATCTCTTATCCAGCGCTAGGGACTCTTCTGTTTAATTCAAAAAATTAACTTTATCTTTTAATATCAAATGGTTATCAAATGTCCGTTGCTTTTAGTCCTGGCGGGTTAATTTTTATCTGCACTAATAAAAATATTCCATTTGGTTTTTAAAAAAAATAATTTATGTTACTATTTAAAACTACTTGGAGTAATAATATGGCAAAAGGAATCCCTTACATTAACCAACTGGCGGCTCAAGGTGGTTTCTTTTTTACCACCTGTGATTTAATCCAACAGTTTGCTATGACCACTACTGCTGCCAATGCTTTATTAAGACGACTCAAAGCTAAACATGAAATTGCTACCCCTTATCCTGGCTTTCATTTGATTATTCCACCTGAGTTTCGTGTTTTAGGTTGTTTACCTGCAGAGCAATTTATTCCAGCACTCATGTGTTATTTAAACATTCCTTACTACGTTGGCCTATTAAGCGCCGCCGCCTTTTATGGAATAACTCAGCCAGCCTTATCAACCTTGCAAATTATTGTTCCTGATAATCGCAATACTATTCACTGTGGCAATCTTAATATTGAATTTATTGCCAGAAATAACCTACAAAATCTTCCTATTAAAAAATTTCCAACAAGCAAAGGTACTATTAATGTTGCCACAGCCGAGCTAACAGCTTTAGATTTAGTCAATTCTCCCTCGCAAAGCGAGGGATTAACCAAGGTGCTTCGGTTACTTAAAGAACTAACACCTAGCCTGTCTAAGCAAGCCTTAGTCAATTTAACAAAGCTAGTTCCTTATACACCACCTTTACAGCGATTAGGTTTTTTTCTCGAGGCCATTAACCAAGAAGAATTAGCACAAATAGTAGAGCAAGAACTTTTACATCGAAAAATGAAAAAAAGACTATTAGTTTCAAAAATTAAAGTACCGAGTAAAGCGACAGTAAATTCTAGATGGAAAATAATTATCAATAAAACCTGGGGGCAAGAGTTATAATTAATTATTACCCTAAACGATTTTTACGAATAATTTTATGCAGGTCTTTCACAGCACGCAGTTTTGCTGAAGCTTCTGCTAATTCGACTAAAGCTCTTTGATAATCGATATTTTTAGCTTTTTTGCCGGCCAAACTTTGTAAAGCCTTTTCTTGCGCTTCTTTAGCGGCCATTTCATCAATATCATCAGCCCGAATAATCGTATCAGCTAAAATGGTCACCACATCAGGTTGCACTTCAATCATACCCCCTGAAATATAAAAAACCTCGGCTTTACCATCTTGTTTAATCGTAGTAACTTCTCCTGGCTTTACACCAGTTAATAGAGGAGTATGGCCAGGATAAATACCCAAATCGCCCTCTTGACCACTGACAGTAACACATTGGACTCGTCCAGAAAAAATAGCTTGTTCTGCACTGACAATATCAAGATGTAGGGTCATTGCCATGGCGATTACCTCTTAAAACGATTTAGCCTTTTCAACGGCTTCATCAATGGTGCCTACCATATAAAAAGCCTGTTCAGGCAAATGATCATATTCACCTTCTAAAATACCCTTAAATGCTCTAATAGTTTCTTTTAAGGGCACAAATTTACCTGGTGCCCCGGTAAATATTTCTGCCACAAAGAACGGTTGTGATAAGAAACGTTGAATTTTTCTAGCACGCATTACGATAGCCTTATCGTCTTCTGATAATTCATCCATTCCTAAAATTGCAATAATGTCTTTAAGTTCTTTATAGCGTTGCAATACTTTTTGGACATGCCTAGCGGTATCATAATGCTCTTGGCCAACAATTAATGGATCTAGCTGTCTACTAGTAGATTCAAGGGGATCAATGGCTGGATAAATACCCAATTCTACAATTTGTCTAGATAAAACAACCGTAGCATCCAGGTGTGCAAAAGTAGTAGCCGGTGAGGGGTCTGTTAAGTCATCGGCCGGTACGTAAACCGCTTGTACTGAAGTAATAGAACCTGTTTTAGTCGAAGTAATTCGTTCTTGCAGGCTTCCCATTTCTTCAGCTAAAGTAGGTTGATAACCTACTGCTGAGGGCATACGACCTAATAAAGCAGATACCTCAGTACCCGCTAAAGTGTAACGATAAATATTATCAATAAATAATAAAACATCACGGCCTTCATCGCGAAACTTTTCGGCAATGGTTAATCCTGTCAAACCTACGCGTAATCGGTTTCCTGGTGGCTCATTCATTTGTCCATAGACTAAGGCTACTTTGTCTAAGACATTGGATTCTTTCATTTCATGATAAAAGTCATTCCCTTCACGAGTTCGTTCACCCACACCAGCAAACACTGAATACCCGCTATGCTCAATGGCAATATTACGAATTAGTTCCATCATGTTAACTGTTTTACCAACCCCTGCGCCTCCAAATAGACCCACTTTACCACCTTTAGCAAAAGGGCAGAGTAAATCGATAACTTTAATTCCTGTTTCTAACAATTCTTCCGTTGCAGCTTGCTCTGCATAACTTGGTGGCTCACGATGAATAGGTAAGCGTTCCGTTTCATTTATAGGACCCGCCTCATCAATAGGCTCACCTAATACATTTAAAATTCTACCTAAAGTTTCTTTTCCAACCGGTACCATAATTGGGCTGCCAGTATCATAAGCTTTAAGCCCTCGTGATAAACCATCACTACTACCCATTCCCATAGCAATAGTTCTTACTACACCATCACCAACTTCCTGTTGTACTTCTAAAATAAGATCTTTATTTTCAACGGTTAAAGCGTTATAAATTTTAGGAACAGCATTACGTGGAAATTCCACGTCAACTACTGCACCAATAACTTCTACTATATATCCAAAGCTCATTCACTTTCTCCTACGAAACGGCATCCGCGCCAGAAATAATTTCCGAAATTTCACGAGTAATCGCAGCTTGTCTAGCCTTATTATAAGCTAACTGTAAATCACTTATAATTTTACCTGCATTATCAGTCGCACTTTTCATCGCCACCATGGTTGCAGCTTGCTGGCAAGCGATATTCTCTATGACGCCCTGATAAACTTGTGACTCAATATAATTTTTTAATAGGCGTTTTAATAATTGTTTAGCATCAGGCTCGTATAAATAATCCCAATGATGCTTCTTAGCTTCTTCTGCTTTACTAGGATCTGGCACAATGGGTAATAGTTGAATCCGCAAAGGTCGCTGTATCATAGTATTAATAAATTCATTATAAAAAATATGTAGCGCATCAATTTGTTTATCACTATAAGCATCTAACATTACTTTAACGATACCAATTAATTGTTCAATGCCTGGGGCATCACCTAAATGATGAGCTTTGGCAATAACATTACCACCAATACGTCTAAAATAAGCATCTGCTCGATTACCAATTAAACACAAATCAGCTGCTATATTTTTTTCAGAAAAATCTTTCATGATGGTAATAACTGATTTAAATAAATTACTATTTAATGAGCCGCAAAGACCCCGGTCTGTAGAAACAATGATAACGCCAATTTTTTTTATTTCGCGGACTTCTAAAAAAGGATGCCTGTATTCTGGATGAGCACAAGCTAAATGGTGGATTACATCGCGAATTTTTTCTGCATAAGGTTTGGATCGTTTCATACGATCTTGTGCTTTACGCATCTTACTAGCAGCAACCATTTCCATAGCCCGCGTTATTTTCTGCGTACTTTTAATACTGCCAATTTTTGATTTTATCTCACGTGCAACCGTCATAGTCTTACCAAGTTAATGTTTGCATGCAGGCTTCTATTGCAGCCTTCATTTGCTTATCAATATCATCGTTATAATCGCCCGCCTCATTAATTCTCTTCATTAAGTTCGCATAATTAGTAAAACAAAACGCGTGCAATTCCGCTTCTACTGCAGTCACTTTATTAATCGGCACTCTGTCAAAATAGCCTCTATCGACCGCATATAAAGAGATGCTCATCTCTGCTACAGTTAATGGGGCATATTGTTTTTGCTTCATAATTTCAGTCACTCGTTGTCCGCGCTCTAATTGTTTACGAGTTACCTCATCTAAGTCTGAAGCAAACTGAGCAAAAGCAGCCAATTCACGATATTGTGCTTGCGCGATACGAATACCGCCCGCAAGCTTTTTCATAATCTTAGTTTGAGCGGCGCCGCCCACTCGTGATACCGATAATCCGGTATTAATTGCAGGTCGAATACCAGCATTAAATAGATCTGTTTCTAAAAATATTTGTCCGTCTGTAATCGAAATAACGTTGGTCGGTACAAAAGCAGAAACGTCACCCGCTTGGGTTTCAATAATAGGTAAGGCTGTTAAAGAACCTGTTTTACCTTTTACTGTGCCTTGAGTAAATTTTTCTACATACTCAGCATTAACTCTTGCTGCACGTTCCAACAAGCGTGAATGCAAATAAAAAATATCGCCAGGATACGCTTCTCGACCTGGCGGTCTTCTCAACAATAAAGAAATTTGGCGATAAGCCCAAGCTTGCTTTGTTAAATCATCATAGATAATTAGAGCATCTTGTCCTCGATCTCTGAAATACTCCCCCATCGAACAACCCGTATAAGGAGCAACAAATTGCATTGCAGCAGGATCTGAAGCAGTTGCAACCACAACAATCGTATGTTTCATCGCACCATGCTCATGCAACTTACGAACCACCGCTGCAACGGAAGAAGCCTTTTGGCCTATTGCTACATAAATACACTTAATTCCTGAATCTTTCTGGTTAATAATAGTATCAATAGCAACCGCTGTTTTACCTGTTTGTCTATCTCCAATTAAAAGCTCTCTTTGTCCGCGGCCAATTGGCACCATAGAATCTATAGCTTTTAAGCCGGTTTGCACAGGTTCTGAAACTGATTTTCTCCAAATTACCCCAGGCGCAATTTTTTCAACTGGAGAAGTTAATTTAGTTTCTAAAGGCCCGGCTTCATCAATAGGCTGGCCTAATGCATTAACCACTCGACCAAGTAATGCTTCACCAACCGGTACTTCAAGAATTCGTCCCGTCGTTTTTACTATCTGTCCTTCAACTAAATCTTTATACTCACCTAATACTACCGCACCAACTGAATCTCTTTCCAAGTTTAATGCTAAACCAAATAGGCCATTTTCAAACTCCAGCATTTCACCTTGCATCACATTATCAAGACCATAGATTTTAATAATGCCGTCCTTAACACTAACTATTTTACCTTCGGTTCTAATATCGCTTTCATTTTTAAATGATTCGATTCGGCTTTTAATAATTTCACTTATTTCTGCTGAAGATAACTTCATAATTGTTGATCCCCTTTAAGGTATTCGCGAAGCTTTGATAAACGTCCAAAAATAGAACCATCAATTACTAGATCGTCACTTTTAATAATAGCGCCCCCTAAAAGAGTTTGATCTATTTTATGGCTCAATAAAATATTTTTTTGATATCGTTTTTCTAAAGCTTTAGTAATTTTTTGTTGTTGAGCAGCTGTTAATTCTAAAGCTGAAATAATTTCAACTTTTAACGCTTTATCATAGTTTTCTTTATGTTTTATAAACTCTGATAAAATAAAAGGTATGACTGGCAATCGATGATAATCAATTAGTAATCTAAAAAAATTACTGATGCTTTTATCTTTGATAGCAAGTATTTTTACAAAAATTTCCCATAACTCCTTTTCAGAAATACTTGGGTCATAAAATAACTGCTTGACTTCAGCTTGCTTAATTACATTTGCTGCTAACTGCAATATCTCATGCCAAGCTGCAATAGTATTTTTTTCAGCCGCATATTCGAAAGCTGCTTTAGCATAAGGTCTTGCGATACTTAATAAGTTCATTGTTATAACTCTGCCACCAATTCATCTATTACTTTATCGTGTATCTGTTTATTAATTTCTTTTTCAATCACTTTTTCGGCGCCCGTAACAACTAAATCAGCCACTTCCTTTCTTAACGCATCTTTAGTGTTAGCGGTCATCTGTTCAATTTCTGTATGAGCATAGTCGATAATTTGCTGGCTTTCTTTGCGCGCTTGTTCTTTTGCTTCTTCAATTATCTGAACCGCTCTTTTATTAGCTTGCTCAATTAAGTGAGAGGCATTTAACTTTGCCTCTCTTAAAATTTCAGTGGCTTTGTGTTTAGCTAATTCTAACTCTCTTTTTCCGCGCTCAGCAGCCGACAGGCCTTCACTGATGCGTTTTTGGCGTTCTTGCATTGCTTTAGTAATAGGAGGCCATACATAACGCATAGTAAACCAAATGAAAACTATAAAAGTTATCATTTGGCCTATTAAAGTTAAATTAATATTCATTCAGCTATTGTCTCTCTTTTATCAACTGTTATTGGCTGGTGCTTCTAATTTAGTTGCATGATTAACCGCTTGGTCGACAAACGGGTTTGCTGCAAAAAATAAATAAAGTCCCATTACAATTGAAATTGCTGCAAATGCATCAACTAATCCTGCCATTAAAAACATCCGCATCATTAGCATCGGTGACAGTTCAGGCTGTCTTGCAACACCCTCTAAAAATTTACCGCCTAAAATGCCAAAGCCAATTGCTGTCCCTAAAGACGCTAAACCTATTAATAATCCAGCAGCAATAGCAGAAGAGCCTGTGATCTGTGCGAATGCCGCTAATTTTGCTACAAATAAACTATCCATTATGCCTCCTTAATTGTCTTTAAATTATTAATTTAATGCTCCTCATGCGCCATACTCAAATAAACGATGGTTAACATCATAAAAATGAACGCCTGGAGAACAATCACTAATAAATGGAAAATAGACCAAATACCACCGGGAATAAATTGTATCCACCAAGGCATGATCGCTATTAAAATAAAAATTAATTCGCCCGCAAAAAGGTTACCAAATAACCGCAATGCTAAGGATAATGGCTTTACTAATTCTTCAATCACTTTAAAAATAAAATTAATGGGCAACAGATAAGGCCCAAAGGGTTTAAAAAAAATTTCTTTCCCAAAACCAAGCACCCCTTTTACTTTAAAACTGTAAAACATAATGATGCAAAAGACGGGGATAGAGAGTCCAAAAGTAATATTAGGATCAGCAGTAGGTACCGAACGAAAATAATCTATGCCCATTAAACCAAACAATCCTGGCAATAAATCAACAGGTATCAAATCCATCATGTTCATTAAAAACACCCAAATAAATATGGTTAAAGCTAACGGAGCGATAAGATTGCTTTTGCCATGAAAAGTTTCTTTGACTAATCTGTCGACAAATTCAACGATGATTTCGACAAAATTTTGTAATTTTCCTGGCGTTCCCTCTACTACTCTGATTGCTACTAAACGAAATAAGATTAAAAATGCCAAGCCCAAAACAATAGCAAGACCCAAGGCATCTAGATCAATAACCCAAAAACCTGGATTATTTGTGGTCAATGTCATCGTGTGCAAACTAAGCTGCAAATGTCCAAGGTGGTGTTGTACATATTCTTCTGATGACATGTTCTCTAACCCTTTAGAGTTATTGTTTTTCAAATCCAAATATAATAAACGGCGCGAACCAATAAATCATTATATTGATAATAAAACTAATTAAAAATGGGCCTACGGCTACTTTTAAATAGATTACTGCTAAAACAAAAAGCAGGCTCAATATTATTAGTTTCATTATTTCGCCTAGACAAAAAGCGATGACAAACTTCTTTGCTTCTCTCGCTCCTTGATAACGAAATACTCGCCATACAAAATACCAGTTAGCTAAGGCGCAAATCGCTCCCGCTACCAGTGCAGAATAGGCTGCTTTAAAATCCTTAATTGTCCAAATAATGGCCGCCATTAATACGGTCAATAGCAGTTGTACATAGATTATTCGGTAGACAAGCTGTTTAGGATTTTTTGTCTCTAATTCTTGTACCTTTTTCATATTCTGTTATCCCGATATTCCTTATAGTTACAAATAGTTACGTAGCTTCGGGATAAAATTGACGAAAGTATAAAGATTTGTGGAGATAAGCGCAATATTTATCCGTCAATTTGTATAAATAAAATATTTATCATCATTTAGTCACATTTCCATGATAAAATTTTTCGCATAATAAAAAGGATAAATTATGCCCAATCTTTATCAATACACCTATCTTTGCACCCGTCATAATATGCGTATTGTCACCAGCCATACTTTAATACTGATTTGGAACTTAACCAATAACTCGCTAATTTATTATAATACTTTGGACAGAATGTTACCGCGTTTAAACATCACTGTTCAAAATCTCAGTGAAATGGAAGGGTTTTATGGTAACTTGGCTTATGGAAGCATGTTGGCTGCTTTGGTCATTTTTTCACTAGGTAATCAAGAAACCTTTCCTCACAGACTCCAAGTTGCTTGCTGGCCTTTTGGGTTTCGTCTTAAAAAACATTCTCGAACTGGCTGGCTGCTTATTTTTTGGGAATTTGTCCGTTCTATTACAGCTGTTACCAGAACTATTGCTAACTCTGGCTCAGCTGCTATTGCTATTTATCCTTTTGCGGGCCGTAACGGGGCTATCACAAGTTTTACTGTTGCAGCAAGCATTAATATTGTTGCCAATGTTGCTTTTTATAGACAAAAAGATCATACCCCATTAGCTTGTATTCCAGAAAAAATTCGTAACCCAATGCGCCTTATTATTTCTTCCTTGTTTGCCTTACTAGCTTCTCTGCTCTATGCAGTTTCATTAAATCTATTTTTTGAGCATTTAAAATTTCAAGATTATCCCAGCACCGAATGTAAGACATGGGAAGATATATTAATCACTGGCATTAATATCATAGGTCTTATTTTTTTATCTTTAGCAACGATGAATCGATATAATAAAGAACTTGGTGAGGCGATGGGAGAAACTAAAGCATCCTATACTTTACCACAATGCTTTACCGATTTTGCAAGTTCTGCCTTTGTTATGGCCATAGCAATTTTCTTTAAAAGTGGCACCGCTGCAAGCTCTGGTTTTGCCTTGTTTTATCCAAATAAAGCCTTGGCCTGGTCCGATGCGCTTGTTGGTATTATCCCTGCTGGGTTAGCCCAATGGGCCCAATTAAAAACTGATAACCAAGAACCTCAATTACCTTTGCTTGCTTCTGATTTTGCTACAGATTCCACACCTACCCCTGGACTCCAACCAGTTGGTACCACCCATGAATTGCTTTCTCTATTAGCAGATTGTCAATTTAGCAACGGCCAGCCTAAAATACCCAGCCCCCCACTTCCTAATCCAGCAACTAGCCGACGTAGAGGTAATGCTTGTGCGGAATTTATGAACAGCTGTTTGAATTGGTGTGGCAGCTTTTTTGGAAGTCGTGCCACTCCTTCTGTTGGCGAAACTGATCCGCTTTTGTCTGCCACTAAGCGTTCTGCTTACTAAACAATTTTTTTAAGCTTTCAAGCTATTAATAGACTTACTTTCTTTTAATAAATTTTCAATAGCTTAGATATCGCCCCTTTTGCTTATTAAAAATTAATGGCTGCTTGATTACTAATCATTACTTTAACGATTATTAAATAGCCATGTTTAATATTTTTTTGTAAACTTGCTTTATGAGTTTGCATAAGAATTTAGTTCGTTTTTATTATAAATTACGATTGCCGAAAAATCGTTGGCATATTATTTCTGTATTGCCTAATCTTAAGTTAAAAAACTGCGCTGCTCTTAATCATGACGTAAAAGAAATTTATTATAAAGGTAAGTTTATTGCCAAAACCAGCCCTTTAACTGAGTTAAAACAACGTAAACAAAAAAATTGCTTTATTGTGGCTACTGGGCCGTCTATTCAAACCTTAGATTTAACGCAATTACAGAATAAGTTTCTTATTGGAGTAAATGGTGCAACCGCTTTAATTACCTCCCATCAGCTAAAGTTTTCGCTTTATATTGTCATGGATCCAAGTTTTGTTAAACATCGTTTTGAATTAGTTAAAGCTGCTATTCACGCTGGCACACCTTGTTTATTTAGTTACAAGGTTATTGATGCTATTTGTAAACAAGATTCCTCCTTATTGCAGCATGCCAAACTTTATCTTATTCAAGAAATAAACAAGCGTTATGATGGCATTACTCTACCAACTTCTGCTTTTTACGACAAAATAAAAAATAATCCTCAATTAATCACTCCTATTTCAAAGACTAGCAACAACCCTATTGGTTTTAGTCGCAATATTGAACACGGTGTATTTGATGGAGGAACCGTCACGTTTTGGGCGGCACAAGTTGTTTATTACATAGACTTTACGAATATCTTCATTTTAGGAATGGATTTACATTCGAAAACGGGTGCTTTACGGTTTTATGAAAAACCAAGTAATCAGCTACCAAGTTATTTAGAAGATGATTATGAATCTCTGATCAAGCCTTCTTTTGAAGCGCTATCTCATCTAATGATAAATGAGCCTATAAGATTTTATAATGTTTCTTTACAAAGCCGACTGTCAGAAACTATCTTGCCAAAAATTAGTTTTGAAACTGCTCTAGAGTTATGTCAATAAGCTAATTTTTTTCTTTGCCTTAATTTTTAATTTATTTATTACACAGTTTGCTTTATACAAGTTTGCAAACCATTACCGCCATTAAAATAATTTGGTTCGTAATAAAATTTATGTAATACCGTCTCTGTTTTGCCTTGCCTATTGCTATCATGCGTTGCTATTTCAATACCCACACCCCGATCAGTTTTTGCTTTAGCATCAACCCCTGTATTTTCAAAATAAACACCTAACATATTACCGTTGGCTGCAGCCTCACCTACATATTGAATACCATCTTGCTCTGTTAACAATAAATGATACGCCGCATAACCATTACTAAGATCGCTATCTTTGGCATCTAAAGTCAAAATTAAAGTCGCATTGGCATACGCTTTATCATGACTATCATAACCACTGCAATGATATTTACCAGACAAATCCGGATTAGCTAATAAAGCGCCAAAGCAGCTAAGACTTAATAATGAACTCAATCCCAAACAAACTAATTTTCTCATTGCAATTTTCTCTCATTAATTTTGCAAGGCAGTATAAACAATAATATAGTTTATTTTGTCATAAATAATTCATGACTTTTTTAAAAGATAGTTCATTTCTACAAAAAGTAGCGGCCTAGAAATTTAAAGGCCTTTATTATTTAATATGCTCTGAAATACCTTGTAATTCATCGACATTATTATAATAAATAATTAATTTTCCTTTACCAGAGGACTGATGCTCAATTGATATTTTCGCACCCAGTTTTTCAGACAATTCGTTTTCAAAGTGCTTAATATTAGGATTGGTCGTGCTTGTTTTTTTCGGAGTCACTGTAACGGCTTGTGATTTTTTAATTAAGACTTCTGTTTCTCTTACAGACAATTCTTTTAGCGCCACTAAGCGAGCAATTTGACTTTGTTGATTGCCTGTTAGTGCCAATAATACTTTGGCATGGCCTAGATCAAGTTTACCTTCAGCCACTAAAAGTTTTACATCTTCGTTAAGCGATAACAGCCTTAATAAATTAGTAATCGTTGTACGAGGCTTACCCACAGCCGCGGCTACTTCTTGATGAGTCATAATAAATTCATCCATCAAACGTTGCAGTGCTATAGCTTCTTCAATAGGATTTAAATTTTCACGTTGAATATTTTCAATTAAAGCCATCGCAATCGCTGCATCATCTGCAACATTTTTAATGACTACTGGCACAGTTTCCAGACCCGCTAATTGCGCAGCTCGCCAACGACGTTCTCCGGCAATAATTTCATACTCTCCTTCGGCAATTAATCTTACGACTATTGGCTGAATAATCCCTTGTGCTTTAATGGAATCTGCTAATTCTTGTAAAGCAAGAGAGTCCATATGCTTTCGTGGCTGATATTTACCTCGACAGATTTTTTCAATAGGTAACTGACTTAGCTTGCTTTTGGCTGTGTCTTCTTGCGATTTTTCTACTATCTCCGAGCTAATATTAGAAAGTAGCATTCCTAAGCTATTACGTTTTCCTAAACCAGGCTTTTTAACGGTCATATCAGTTTTTTGCTCCATCAATTGTTCATTTATTTAGCAATATTTGATTATTTGTCATTAATATATCATATTTATCTTGTTAACGCTTATTTTTATAACGCCCCCCTATGGTAAACAAAAATGATCATAATAAACCTATTAATCATGGTTAGCCTCTCTTTAGTTTTTGTTAGCTTTTGTTTAATTTAGTGACTACTGTTAATTATTTTGATAAAACTTCTGTAAGCTTTTCCTTTTGCCCAATCTAGCGAACCATAATTTTTAATGGGCAGGAATGCCCAATAATAAAATTAATAAGGACTATTATGAATAATTCTTCACGACGAACTTTAAATACGTTTGCTTTGACTATGATAACTATCAGTTCTGTTGATAGTATTAGAAATTTACCCTCTACTGCTTTATTTGGTAGTAGTTTGATTTTCTTTTTTTTGTTAGGTGCGGTTCTTTTTTTAATTCCTACCGCTTTAGTTTCTGCAGAACTTTCTTCTAGTTGGGCACAACAGGGTGGTGTGTATGTTTGGGTAAGAGAAGCTTTTGGAAAAAAAATTGGTTTTTTAGCGATTTGGTTTCAATGGATAGAAAATGTTTTTTGGTATCCTACTATTTTGTCATTCATTGCCGGCACGCTTGCTTATATTCTTTCACCCAATCTTGCTAATAATAAATTCTTTTTAGTCAGTGTTATCTTAATTGTTTTCTGGAGTATTACCCTTATCAACTTATATGGTATGCGTTCTTCCGCTTTGCTCAGTAATTTTTCTGCTATCACTGGATTAATCATTCCTATGACATTAATTATTGGTTTAGGAATTTTATGGATTACCAATCATCATCCGTTACAAATTACTTTCACAACTCATGCTTTATTGCCCAATGCTCATGATTCTAATATATGGGTATCACTAACAGGGATCATTTTATCTTTTTGTGGAATAGAAATTGCAACGGTTCACGCTGCTGATGTAAAAAATCCACAAAAAACTTTTCCAAAATCACTCTTTTATTCCGTTCTCTTTATTTTGTTTACTCTTATTTTAGGCTCTTTAGCCATTGCCATCGTCTTACCCAAAAATCAAATTAGTTTAGTAGCAGGTATTATGGAGGCTTTTACTGCTTTCTTTCAAGCTTATCATCTAGCCTGGATTGTCCCCATTATTGGTATTTTGTTGGTAATAGGAGGAATTGGTGGTGTAAATAACTGGACCATTGCGCCTTTAAAGGGTTTATTAATTTCAGCTGAAGATGGCACATTACCTTCTCTATGGCTAAAAGAAAACCGTTTTTTTGCCCCTGTTTCTTTATTAATTGGCCAGGCTCTCTTTGTTACTTTACTAACTCTGCTATTTTTATTATTGCCTAGTATTAATGAATCTTATTGGCTACTCAATGCGTTAGCTTCTCAACTTTACATGCTTATGTATTTATTAATGTTTGCTGCTGGCATTTGGTTACGATTTAAATATCCCGCTCAAATCCGTCCTTATAAAATTCCTGGTGGTAAGTGGGGAATAATCTTGGTGGGTGGTGTAGGCATAGTTGCTTGTCTTGGCACAATTATTATCGGTTTTTTCCCACCCGAAATTTTACATATTCCCGACTTATTTGATTATGAGCTTATTATTTCTTCTGGCTTAATTGCGATGATGATCCTTCCCATATTAATTGGCTGGTTAAAAACTCCTTAATTAGGTTTTCGCAATAAAAGCCAATAATTGGTGGCTAAACCTGACCTTCCTAATTTAAAAGCGGGTTTAACAATTTTTTTAAATTCAATTAATTTAAAATTGCGATAAAATGTTTTTACTTCTAACTCATCATAATCTTTTTGAAATTTACCATTTTCAGGCCAGATCGTACTATTAGGCTCAAGACCAGGAGAATGAGTAATAAATTCTTTTTCCCATTCATCTTCTATTGAACAAACTGTCACCAACGCATAACCACCTGGTTTTAAAGTACGAAACATTTCTTCTCGACATAATTCTCTACCGACTTTAGTTTCAATATCAATTGAAGCAAATGAATCAATTGCTACGTCAAAAAAATTCTCTGCAAAAGGCCAAGGCTTGTCAATTTCGCCCCATTGAAAATAAACAGGTTGTAACCCTGTATTTTGTTCGGCAAGTTTGTTACTAAAGTCTATTGCTTCCTGAATATACTCGATGCCATATACTTCAAAACTGTGCTTTGCTAAATAAAAGCTATTGCGACCTTTGCCTGAGCCTATGTCTATAGCTGTACCTGTTAGCCTTTGTTGTTGAGTAAGGAACTCTACAAAAAAGACTACTCCGCTTGCTGGTTCAAGACTAGCTAATGAAGGCAAAGCGGCTTGTATTGCATGTTCCTTTAACCAAACCTGTTGCTGCTTTCTCATAGTTGGAGATTCCAAATGAACGTTCATTAAATAAATTAAGCTCTTTTTGAGTTAAATCATTGTAACTTATTTCTTATAGTTTCCTAGCTTGAAAATAATAAATATGCTCATATGTTTATATTAAAGAACGTAACAAATTTTTAAAAGAGGGGGCATGGGGTTAATTCGATTCCGTCCTTGGCGATCAATCAATGATGTTTTTAATAGCAATTACTCAGCTGACGAATCTCAATTAGCTACTGTCCGTTGACAACCTAGAGTAGATATCAAAGATGAAAAAGATAATTACGTTATTATTGCTGACTTTTCTGATGCTGATCCTAAAGATATTGATATTCACATGGAAAAGGGCATTTTAACTATCAGTGGTGAAAAAAACAACAAGTAAAAAAGAAGAAAAGGTCTCTGTGCGTGTTGAGCAAACAAGCGGTAGTTTTTACAGACAGTTTTCTTTACCCGATACGGCTGATGAAGATAAAGTTTTTGCACAAAGTAAACATGGTGTATTAGAAATAATCATACCTAAAAGCAAACAAAGCAAAACTCGAAAAATAGAAATCAAATAATAAGTTACCAAGGCGCTTTAAGCAAGCGCCTTTTCTTTTTGTCGCCTAATGACTTCACCAGCAAGTGCTAAATAAGCTAATGCACCTTGTGATTTTTGATCATATTGAATAGCAGAAAGTCCATGACTAGGTGCTTCTGCTAAACGAACATTTCTAGGAATAACTGTACGAAATACTTTTTCTCCAAAATGTTGTAATAGTTGTTCTGAAACATCTACTGCCAATCTATTTCTTGCATCATACATAGTGCGCAATAAACCCTCTATCTCTAAATTTGGATTGACAGCAGCAGTAATTTGGCGAATGGTTTCTAATAATGCTGTTAATCCTTCTAAAGCATAATATTCGCACTGCATAGGAATAATAACTGAATTAGCTGCCACCAATGCATTCACTGTTAAAGTATTAAGAGTAGGGGGGCAATCAATAATAATAAATTCATAATTTGCTTTTAAAGAAGTTAGAATATTTTTTAGTCGAAACTCTCTATTAGCCATTTGTAATAAAGAAACCTCGGCAATAGTTAAATCACCATTTGCCGGTAAAATATCGTAGCCTGCTGTCGTTTCTTTAATAACTTGAACTGGATTTGCTTCTTCTAGCAATAAATCATTTAAATTAACCGCTAACTGATTTTTATCAATCCCGCTGCCCATGGTGGCATTACCTTGCGGATCGATATCAATTAAAAGCACCTGTTTTTTCGTCATAGCCAAAGCAGCAGAGAGATTAACACTGGTTGTGGTTTTGCCTACTCCGCCTTTCTGATTCGTTATAGCAATAATTTTTACCACTCAAACTTCCTTAAGTTAAGCTTACTTTTACCACATGTCGCTCAGCTTCCAATCCCGGCACATCTAATTTGATAATTTCATTGACTTTAAAATCTTTGCTCATGTTTTCTATTTCAGACAAAGGGTGTACACCCTTCATTGCTAGAAATATACCGTCTTTACAAATCAAATGCTTAGAATAGATTAAAAATTCATTTAAACTTGAAAATGCTCTAGCAATAACTGTATCGAAGCGAATAGGGGGCTTATACTCTTCTACTCTAGAATAGATGATTGCTATATTATCTAAATCAAGCTCCAATTTTGCTTGTTTAAGAAATCGCGCTTTTTTATTGTTGCTGTCTAATAAAAAAAACTCATAATCCGGATTCATAATAGACAAAGGGATACCTGGTAATCCCGCACCGGTTCCAATATCAATAATATTATCACCTTTCAAAAAAGGAGAAATGGAAAGGCTATCGAGAATATGCCGAATCACCATCGCTTTATTGGTAGTAATCGAGGTTAAATTGTAAGCACGATTCCATTTTTTTAATAAAAATAAAAACTGTTGCAGTTTATAGCTTTGCTCACTTGCAATAGTAGGCAAATACTCTTTGAGCAATTCTTTGGTTTCACTAACACTCATTGAAGCTATATCCTTAACTGGGGCTTAATATTATTGATTTTATGACAATTATACGGAAACTTGGCCATTATTGAAACTAGACTAATGCTTATTATTTGATTTTTTTAAATAAACCAGCAAGATTGAAATTGCCGCAGGAGTAATTCCAGGAATTTGTAATGCTTGACCTATGGTTTGTGGATGCGTAGCGATTAATTTTTGTTTAATTTCGGCTGACAAGCCTTTTACCAATTCAAAATTAAACTTTACTGGGATCTTAGTATTCTCATTACGCAAGTGCCTTTCAACTTCAAGCTGCTGCCTTTCTATATAACCCGCATATTTTGCTTGAATTTCTACTTGTTCAGCAATGGCTCTATCCACAATACCTGGACCTATTGTATCAATTTTCATCAATTGCTCATAATTAACTTCGGGTCTTCTTAAAATATCTAACACGTTATATTCTCTTTGTAACGGTTGCTTTAATACAGCTTCCGCTAATTGGCTTATCGTCGTGCCTGGTACTATCCAAGTACTTCTCAAACGCTGATTTTCTTTTTCTATTGCTTCTTTTTTATTTTCGAAATTCCGCCAATGTTCCTCATTAACTAATCCAATCTCTCTGGCCTTTGACGTAAGTCTTAAATCGGCATTATCTTCTCGTAACAATAATCTATACTCAGCTCGGCTAGTGAACATTCGATAGGGTTCCAAGGTTCCTTGAGTAATAAGATCATTGACTAAAACGCCTAGATAAGCTTCATCACGTCGAGGCGACCAGGCTTCTTGTTCTCTAACTTGTAAGGCAGCATTTAAACCAGCAAGCAGCCCTTGAGCAGCGGCTTCCTCGTAGCCTGTCGTACCATTAATTTGTCCTGCAAAAAACAAATTTTTTATGTACTTAGTTTCTAAACTAGCTTTCAGCCCCCTGGGATCAAAGTAATCATATTCTATGGCATAGCCAGGTCTTGTAATATGGGCCTTTTCAAAACCAATAATTGAGCACACAAATTGTTCTTGGATCTCATAGGGTAAACTTGTTGAAATACCATTAGGATAAATTTCATAGGTATTTAAGCCTTCTGGTTCAACAAAAATTTGATGTGAGTTTTTATCTGCGAAACGAACTATTTTATCTTCGATGGAGGGACAATAACGAGGGCCAACTCCTTCAATTAAACCGCTATACATGGCCGAAGTATGAAGATTGTTACGAATAATTTCATGTGTTGTTTCTGTGGTTTTTGTGATAAAACAACAAACTTGAGGAGGGTGCTGATCTCTACTGCCTCTAAAAGAAAAAACTGGTGTCGGGGTATCGCCTGGTTGACTTTGCATTTTGCTATAATCAAGTGATTTGCCATCAATTCGTGGTGGGGTACCTGTTTTTAAACGGCCTACTTTAAAAGGTAGCTCTCTTAACCGTTCAGCTAATTTAATAGCAGCCGGATCACCTGCTCGACCACCCTGTGTTTGTTTATTACCTACTAAAATTTTTCCGGCAAGAAAAGTACCCGCAGTTAATATTACTGCTTGCGCTTTAAAGGTAAGTCCCATTTGCGTCACTACACCAACCGCTTTCTCACCTTCAATTAAAATATCGTCAACCGCCTGTTGGAAAATATATAAATTAGGTTGGGTTTCTAATTTGTGTCTCACCACTTTTTTATAAAGTAATCTATCTGCTTGGGCGCGAGTTGCTCGAACAGCGGGTCCTTTGCTTGCATTAAGAATTCGAAATTGAATCCCGCTTAAATCAGCAGCCTCAGCCATCACACCACCCATCGCATCAATTTCTTTTACGAGATGACCCTTACCAATGCCTCCAATCGACGGATTACAAGACATTTGGCCTAACGTTTCGATATTATGAGTTAATAATAACGTCTTACAGCCCATTCTGGCAGCTGCTAAAGCAGCTTCCGTTCCAGCATGACCACCGCCAATGACCATGATTTCAAACTGATTACGTGCTCTCATAATTTTCAATAAGTTAGCCAAAAAATGGGCATTATACTCCTGTTTGCTTATTGAGCAAATCTGTTTTTTAAGAATAGTTGCTTTTCCATTTGAAATGGGTAGGGACTGCTATACTTAATAATAAGAAAACAAGCTCAGGTAAGGAGTTTTATATGAAAAACATAATCTTATCAATACTATTGGCTTCCTCTCTTACGCTAGGTGTTGGAGCTTGTAGTATGCAAAATCAAGATGTTGGCGCTATAGTCGGTGGTGGTACCGGTGCTGTAGCAGGTAATTTATTAACTGGAGGCAGTGCTGCGGGTACCGCAGTCGGTGCTGTAGCCGGTGGTGTAGGAGGTTATTATATCGGTAAAAGTACACAAAATAATAATTGATAAAGAATAATAAATTTCTATTAACCGCGCTTTTTAGCGCGGTTTTTTATTGCTTTTTAAAATGATCGTTACTGCTTATCAACAACTTGCCGCCCAAAACTTGCTTAATCTTTTCTTTTACCATGCAATAAATAATAGATATATCCTATCGTTATAATAAAACTAATCAATTTTATTAATTTATACTTTCCCTATAAATTAGAGTTATCAACAATAACCTCAAGGATAAAACTCATGCCTATTACTACTCACATCAGCGCCCTGGTTAAAACATTTGTTAGTGATACCACCACCAGAAAAACGCCAAGTGTTAACATTGAAACCCTCTTGAACTTATTAGAAGAAAATGACTTGTCGCTAGATGAAAAAATATTTTTATTACAACAACCCTTAAGCGGATCAACTCTTGCCTTAGCCATTATCCATAATATTTTTATGAGAGAACATTATCATCGCTTGTTAAATTTTCTTTTTGAACTCTCAGTAAGTCGAATGGCCGCCTTATTAGAAATTTTCAGACAAAATAATAATGATTTTTTTTATTACCTTTCGATGGATGACTCTTTGAGAACTATTGGTAAAGTAGAAAGTGAAAGATTTTTTATATTGCTAAATGCTATTGCTCGCTATGCACCTGAAAAATTATTATGCTTTTTTACAGAACTTCAAAACTCAACTGATTACTATTCAGTAGAATTTTATAGCTTTAGAAATTTTTTGGATAAAAACGGTGCGGCTTTTCTAACTTTATTAAGAAGATTGTCTGATAACAATCCCTCTAGTATTTTAAATTTTCTTAGTTTTAAAAAAGAAGGTTGTCCAATTTTAGCTTGGACTTTAAGAGAGAGTCTTTTTGATAAAAATAAAGAATCTTTTTATGAGCTACTTATTTCATTAACAACTACTAATCCTTCAGCTGTACTAAGTTTATTTAATACAGCTAGTTTACTTTATGATCTTCCAGCACCAATCATTCCCAAAGTACTAACTCTTTTCACTCGCCTTATTAGAGTTTATCCCAAAAAAATAGCTGACTTGCTATTAACTCAACATACCTATCAAAGAGAAATTAGCAGATATAATGCTGCTTGGGATGAGTATGATATGGAGGACTATTATCAAAGTAATGCACAAATTCTCATTAAGCAAGCAAACAATAAAGACATTGAGTCTTTCTTATGGCTCATTACTTTATTAGAAGATAATGCCCTACTAAATTTATTGAGTATCAGAGCAGGGGAAGATGAATCAATTGGTACTTTAATTGCTTTAGGTGCTGCAAGAGAAGATCGTTCAAGCGTTTTTCAAGAATATTTACATATTCTAGCTTCTCGATCTATTTTTGAGTTTAACTTAATTCCCATTATTACTATTGCCAATTCTTTTCACAAAATTGCATTAGATAAACTAATTGTTCATACTTCATTCGCTACTATTATTGCCTATACTAATTTTTTACAAACCTTAGAGAGAAATTTTTTATATTATAATCCGACTGATTATGCAAGAAACCCTAATTTTATAATTCTCCAACAACTAAAGAAAAGCATTATTGAGCTTTATACCAATAAAAAATCCGTAGCAGAGTTTTATAAATTTATAAAAGCTAATGTTTTCACAACACCAATCTATAGTGAAACTACTTTAACTAAAAAAGAATTAGTCTTAGCGTACATAAAATCTTTGTCACAAGAGGATAAAATTACTGCTTTATTACAAGCAATCGATAATAATACGGCTTTAGGTAAATATTTTTGGAGTCGGCGTGGCGCGCTAGCTCCAAATCTTCAGCGTGGCTCCTTAAAATTAATTGTCGATGAATTAAAAAACTATTGTGAAAATCCTTTGCTCGCAGCTGATACCTATCAGAAAATAGCAGATAAGCTATGCTCTTTGGCTATCAGTGTTCCTCCTCGTAGAGAAATCATAGACAAAACTGTTAGAAAAGAAACGTCTCCAGCTGTAGAACTAGTATCAATAAAAGCTCCACGCTGCTATTCAACATTATTTGGTTGGGTTATTGAACAAGATGAGGAACAAGAACGACGAGAACTTGCGACGTATTTAGCTTCTTTTTAAACACTAAATTTGCTAACTATTTCTAGTTAGCCAAAAAATGGCTGCTCAAAAAATAATTATTTCTTTTCCCATAATATATGGAATTAAAAAACTATTTACTATGCAAATAAAGAAAACATTCTGTTATAAATTATCTAGTAAATTTGTTTATACTTTCATTAAAGGCCTTTTAAAGTTTAACTTCTTTTAAATTTATAAATTTTTCCCATTTTGATAAATCACGTAATAAATCTAAGATGAACGTTTGACTGGGTTTTATTTCAATCGCGGTTAATGTTCCAGCATGATCAATTATTAAATCAATTTCATTGCCAATATGATCTCGCCAAAAATAAATAGGCGCACGATGTCCTTGTGCTGTATAATACTTAATAATTTCAGTCATTACATACCCCTCAAAGATAGCGCCTCAGCATTGCATGCTGATTGAGTTGTTGTAATGATTCAATCCCTAATAACTGGCATATTAAGCCACTATTATAAAAGTAAAGTTTAGATGTTTTAATAATCCTTTTATTAAAATTTTTATAATACGGTGGCAAGCTAAACAAAATATAACTCGCTAGTGATTGGATTCTCTATTTTCCTATACAAAAAGAAGAAAATATTCTAGTTAATAAATCTTCATTGGTAAATTCACCGGTAATTTCGTTTAGGGCTTGTTGCGTTAAGCGTAATTCTTCTGCTAAAAAATCGCCCGCCTTATATTCTGTAAGCTGCTTTCTTCCTTGTTGTAAATGGTTAGCTGCTATAGTTAAGGCTTCTAAATGGCGTCTTCTTGCCATAAAAATACCTTCTGCCTCTGCTTGATAACCTACTTTCTCTTTCAAGTGCTCTTTTAAGAGCGCTAAACCTATTTTTTCTTTGGCAGATAGATAAATTACTAAAAAATCATTTTCAGTTTTAATTCCTGCAGTAAATTTTGTTTTATCAATTTTATTTTTGATGACAGTGACTTTAGCAAGATCATAAGAAAGTCCTTTAAAGTAAGTAGCTAAGCTTTCATTGATTGATAAATTATTTTCGGTTGCGTCCATCAACAATAATATTTCATCTGCCTGAGCGATTGCTTGCTTAGCTCGCTTTATCCCTTCTTGTTCTATCACATCTTCACTTTCTCTAAGACCAGCCGTATCAATAATATGCAAGGGCATACCGTCAATATTTATTTTTTCTTTTAATACATCACGGGTCGTACCAGCAATTTGGCTGACAATTGCTGCTTCTATTCCGCTTAAAGCATTTAATAAACTTGATTTGCCCACATTTGGTTTGCCAGCGATTACTACTGTCATTCCTTCTCTTAAAATAGCACCTTGTTTCGCTGATTTTCTAATTTCAGCTAACTCTGCAATTATTTTATTTAAGGTTTCTGCAATAAATTTATCAGCTAAAAAATCTATTTCTTCCTCAGGAAAATCAATAGCAGCCTCTACATACATACGTAAGTGAATAACTTCTTCAACAAGTAATTTAATTTTTTGAGAAAATTCTCCGCAAAGTGATCTCACTGCTGATTTAGCAGCTTGTTCAGTTGCAGCATCAATTAAATCGGCAACTGCTTCGGCTTGTGTTAAATCTATTTTATCATTTAGAAAAGCTCTTTCAGAAAACTCACCGGGTCTTGCTAATCGTGCACCTAAGTGAATGACTTGTTTTAAAAGACTATCAAGAATAATAGGCCCACCATGTCCTTGTAGCTCTAAGACATCTTCACCAGTAAATGAATGAGGGTTTTGAAAAAAAAGGGCTATTCCTTCATCTAATACTTCATCATTTTCACTATAAAATTTGCTAAAAAATGCCGTTTTGATAGGTGGAACAGTTTTTAAAATAGCTTTAGCTATTTTTGCGGCTTGTGGTCCAGAAACTCTAACAATACCCACCCCTCCTCGCCCAGGGGGAGTAGCAATTGCTGCTATCGTTTCTGTATGGTGATCCTCATTCATTGAATACTCTATTTGCTAGTTTTTTTCTTATCTTTTTTAGAAGTTTTATAGGCTCCTTGTTCAAAACGCTTAGTAATATACCACTGTTGTAAGATTGAAATACCACTATTGACAGCCCAATAAAGTACTAGTCCTGCTGGAAATTGCAAAAATAACACTGTAAAGACTACGGGTAAAAACATCATAATTTTGGCTTGTGTTGGATCTTGGGAAATAGGAGGACTCAATTTTTGCTGAATAAACATCGTCAATCCCATAATAATTGGTAGTATAAAATAAGGGTCTGGCGCTGATAAATCATGAATCCAAAGTATAAAAGGCGCTTGTCTTAATTCCACACTTTCAATCAGTACCCAATAAAGAGCAATAAAAACGGGTATTTGAATAAGAATCGGTAAACATCCTCCTAATGGATTAACCTTTTCTTTTCGATATAATTCCATGGTTGCTTTACTTAATTGTTGTCTATCGCCTCCACAACGTTCTTTGATTACTTCCAATTTAGGTTGTAAAGATCGCATTTTAGCCATAGATTTGTAGCTAGTTTCTGAAAGTTTATAAAATAATAACTTAATAAGAAGTGTTACGATCACAATCGACCAGCCCCAATTACCAACCATGCTATAGACATGTTTTAATAACCAAAAAATAGCCACTGCAATAATCCATAACCAACCATAATCCACTGTTAAACCTAAATGCGGCGCTACAGTCTCCAATTGGCTTGCTATTTCCGGCCCTATATACAATTGACTGCCAAATGAAACGGTTTGCTTTGGAGAAACTTGTAAAGGCTGGCTAATTAATCCTACTACATAGACTTGATTGTCAAGTTGTTGACTATAGTAATAATAATTTCCATTAGGATTAGGAATCCAAGCCGATAAGAAATAGTGTTGTAGTATTGCTAGCCAACCACCTTTTACTGTCATAGTAAGAGGTTCATCACTTAAACTATTGAAAGAATATTTTTCATACGGTTTATTAGGAGTGGATACCGCTATACCAAAAAAAGTGTGAAACCCTACTAAATGATCTTTCGTTGCAGCCTCTTGAAAATTACGTCGTTTGGTTTGCATGTAATAACGACCTTGCCATACTTGGTTACCATTATTAATAACTGAATAATTAATATTAATGGCATAACTATTACGCGTAAAAGTATAAGTTTTTATTACTTTAAGACCAGCATTTTGCCAAGTTAAATTTACTACTAATTGATTTTGTCCAGATAATAACTGATATTGTGTTTCGGGAGCTGTAAAAGACATTTCTGTGTTAAGTCCAGGAACATTGGTAATACCAGTTTGTGCAATATATAGGGTATCAGCATTATTGTTTAATAAAGTAAAAGGAATTTCAGCAGATTGTAGCGTCGCAGGATAACCTAATAATTGCGCAGTAACAATATTCCCACCTACTGGATCAATGGTTGCTGCTAGCACATCCGTTTTAATAGTGATAGGTGTTTGGGTAGAAATGGGCAATGTAGTGGTAGAGCTCATATTAAGATGATTAGCTATATCACTTGGTAATTCTGCAGCATTGGCAAATGTACTATCTGTCGTGGAAAGCGCAGCAGTGGTGCTCAATTGTGGCGTAGCAGGATAATCATGCTGCCAGGTATTCCATAAGGTTAAGGCAACTAATCCAAAAACAAAATATAAAATAACTCTAATATAATTCATAATACTCTATTACTCTGATTTAAATTCTTTTTCTCAGGAACTAGATCAATACCACCTGGGTGTAGGGGATGGCAACGCATAATTCTAAAGGTTATTAGCCATAGTGCACGCAAAACATGATGTTTTTTTAAGGCTTCAATTGCATAACTTGAACAACTTGGATAAAAACGACAACTAGGACCAAAAAATGGGCTGATTAAGAATTGATAGAATTTAATTAACCCTATTAAGCTTCTTTGCAAAGAGTTTTTAATTGTAGCCACACATTTTCCAATTCTTTAAATAAATTTTCATTCGTAGCTGTGACTGCAAATTTTCTACCAATTACGACAATATTTAAAGGACCCAATTGATTTTTATATAGCCTAAAGCTTTCACGAATAATTCTTTTTAAACGATTACGGTCTACTGCACGCTTAGAACAACTTTTCGAAACAGTAATCCCTAATCTACTGACAAAAACTGAGTCTTGTTGTTGATATAATACAATAAAATATTGTTTTTTAATTGTTTTCCCAGAAGACAGCGCTTTAAAATCTACAGATTTTTGTAATCTGTGTTGTTTAGTAAAACAAAAATTAATCAACTTATACAGCTAACTGATGACGACCTTTAGCTCGTCTTCGATTTAACACTTGTTGGCCGTTTTTGGTTTTCATTCTGACACGAAATCCGTGAGTTTTCTTGCGTTTTAAGTTACTTGGTTGATATGTACGCTTCATTTTTAACCATTACCTTAGTAAAGAGAAAATAAGGTGTGAATAGTATTGATTGTGGCCAAATTTGTCAATAAGGGATGTGTAAGACTCTTTAATTAAATTTAATAAGACGCAATAACTATAATAATAATTAAATTAATATAAGATTATTATGTTAGTTATTATGTTGATAATTTCTGTTTATAACTTAAATTAATTATTAACTATCAAAGAGATAACTAACTTTAAAAATCTTTGGATAACTGTGTATAACCTTGTGTAAAGTGATGATAACTTAGGTACTTATACAGCGTGTGTTTTTTAGTAAGAGTTATGCAAAGGTTCTCAAGGTATTTTCTTATAGTTATCCCAAGGTTTTTAATTAGCTAATAAAACTAAAGGGTAGCATTGCATAAAGTTCCGATATAAACTTGTGGGCCTAGTTTTAGACCCTATTCCAGTTGAGGACGATAACTGTGACGGCCCTTTGGCAAAAATGTCTATTAAAATTACAAGCAAGTATCAATGAACAGGATTTTAATACTTGGATACGACCCCTGCAGGCGGAAAAAAATGGTAATTCACTTATTTTGTTTGCGCCGAATCGTTTTGTATTGGATTGGATTAATGAACGTTTCATTAATCATATTAGAGAATTAATTGGTGAGTTTGATACGGAAGAACCTTTAAAAGTCACGATACAAATTGGTAGCAGGACTAAATCTTTAATTTCAAATCTTGGAACTTTAGTAACCAAGCAACCAGTACTTGCGACTGAAAAATCTAAAAATGAAGCTAAAACCGCTTGGCATGATTATGCTAATAATCTTAATAGTGCTTTTATTTTTGAAAATTTTGTCCAAGGTAAATCAAACGAGTTTGCTTATGCAGCTGCAAAGCAAGTAGCTGAAAAACCAGGTGGTTCTTATAATCCCTTATTTATTTATGGGGGTGTAGGATTAGGTAAAACACATTTAATGCATGCTGTCGGTAATGAAATATTAAAAAACGCTCCTCATGCAAAAATACTTTATTTACATTCTGAGCGTTTCGTAGCTAATATGGTTAAAGCGTTGCAAAATAATACCATGAATGATTTCAAACGCTATTATCGTTCAGTAGATTTACTGTTGATCGATGATATTCAATTTTTTGCAGGAAAGGATCGTTCCCAAGAAGAATTTTTTCATACTTTTAATTCATTATTGGAAGATCAAAAACAAATAATTCTTACTTGTGATAGATATCCTAAAGAAGTTAATGGCTTAGAAGAACGTTTAAAGTCTCGTTTTGGCTGGGGATTGACAGTTGCGGTGGAACCCCCTGAATTAGAAACCCGAGTTGCAATTTTGATGAGTAAGGCAGAATTAGCTAAAATTCAGCTCTCTTACGAAGTAGCGTTTTTTATTGCTAAACGTATTCGTTCTAATGTTCGAGAATTAGAAGGTGCGTTAAAGAGAGTGATTGCTAATGCACATTTTACTGGCAAAGAAATAGATTTAAACTTTGTAAAAGAAGCATTACGTGATTTACTATCTTTACAAGACAAATTAATTAGCATTGATAATATTCAAAAAACTGTTGCTGAATATTTTAAAGTAAAAGTAGGGGATTTGCTTTCAAAACGTCGTAGTCGTTCTGTGGCAAGGCCCAGACAAATGGCAATGGCGCTTTCAAAAGAATTAACTAACCATAGTTTACCTGAAATTGGCGATGCTTTTGGCGGAAGAGATCATACGACAGTCTTACATGCTTGCCGAAAAATAATGGAATTACGTGATAGTAATACTGATATAGCCGAAGATTATATGAACTTAATGCGTATATTAACTACTTAAGGAAAGGGGCGTGAAGATGAAAATAACTTTAGAGCGAAATTCACTGTTGGCTGCTTTGCAATTAGTGGCTGGCGCTGTTGAAAAACGTCAAACTTTACCTATTCTTTCTCATGTTTTATTAAGTTTTGAAAAGAATATTCTTGCTATCACCGCAACTGATTTAGAAGTCGAATTATTAGCAAAAATACAATTACCTTTAACAGTAGAAAAATGTGAATTTACAGTGCCCGCTCGTAAATTAATTGATATATGTCGTGAATTACCAGAGGATGTTGCGCTCAAGTTTGAAGTAGAAAATAACAAATTAACTATTCGTTCTGGATCAGGTAAATTCGTGCTTTCTACTTTACAAGCTGCAGAATTCCCTAAAGTAGGTAAAAGTGAAGTACACCTGGAATTCAATATTGATCAGTCTATTTTAAAATACTTGCTCGGCAAGACTTATTTTACCATGGCGCAGCAAGATGTGCGTTATTACTTAAATGGTATGTTATTTGATTTAAAGAAAGATTCTTTGCAAGTGGTAGCAGCGGACGGTCACAGGCTAGCGTTAGCTGCCTATAAAGCCGCATTCGGCTTCAAAAACGATCTGCAAATTATTTTGCCAAGAAAAGGTGCGCTGGAATTAATGCGTCTATTGAATGATGAGACCAGCGACATAAAAATAGCGATTGGCACTAATCATATTCATGCCATCACGAATCAATTTGTTTTTACTTCAAAACTAGTAGAGGGCAAGTTTCCAGATTTTAAACGCGTTATTCCGAAAAATCCCGACAAGATCGCGACAATTACCCGCAATTTATTTAAAGAGGCTTTATCCAGAACAGCCATTTTATGCAATGAAAAATACCACGGTGTAAGATTGATTTTCGAACAAAATTTGTTAAGTATTTTTGCCAATAATAGTGAACAAGAAGAAGCCGAAGAAAAAATAACTATTAATTATACAAATGAGAAATTAGATATTGGCTTTAATGTTACTTACCTGCTCGATGCATTAACTGCTTTACCGGAAGGCGATATTAAATTATCCTTGACGGACGCCAATAGCAGCGTATTAATTGAACACTCAGCGGTAAAAGACTGCTTGTATGTTATTATGCCGATGCGCTTATAATTACTAAATTTACTATGATTTTATCTCAGCTCAGGATTCACCAGTTTCGTAATATTTCTACAGTTGAAATATATCCAATTGAAAAGTTTAATATTTTTTATGGTTTAAATGGTAGCGGTAAAACTAGCTTACTGGAGGCTATTTATTACTTAGGTCTTAACCGTTCTTTTAGAAGCCATATTAATAATCGAATAATTCAATATGAAAAAGAAAACTTTCAGCTCTATGCAAAATTTGGAAGTTTAGAGGTGGGGCTAGAGAAAGATATTCATAAAAAAACAACATTACATATTAATCAACAGTTGGCAAATTCTATTACTGAAATAACAAAACAGTTGCCAATTCAATTAATCGATACCCAATCTTATGAGTTTATCGATCAGGGACCTGAGTTTAGAAGACAACTATTAGATTGGGGAGTGTTCTACGTGGAACATTCCTTTGCTGCTTTATGGAAAAGCTATCAAATTTGCTTACAACAAAGAAACTCAGCTATTAAACAGCAATTACCTATAAAAGAAATATTAGCTTGGGATGAAAAATTAAGCCAAGCAGGTAATAAGCTTACAGAACTAAGGGTTTCTTATATAACTAAGCTATTGCCATTTTTAAAGGAAACATTACAACAATTTACATTTTTTTCTGCTTTATCTGTCGATTTTAAGCAGGGTTGGCCAGAAGCTATGAGTTTAGAGGAGGCTATTAAACAGAGTATTCATAAAGATTTGCAAGTTGGTTATACTACCCTAGGGCCACATCGTGCAGACCTAGTCATTAAAAGCAATAAAATCTCTTTAAAAGACAGTTTATCGCGAGGAGAAAAGAAATTGCTGGTTATGATAGTTAAAATTGCGCAAGGAAAGCTATTAAAACAATTAAAAAACCTAACTACTCTCTATTTGATTGATGATTTATCTTCTGAAGTAGATAAATTTAAGCAGGCACAAATAATGGAATTACTCGAGGATTTAGCAATGCAGTATTTCATTACTACTATTAATAAGTTAATTTTTAACGAATATGCTAATACCACGCAATTGTTCCACGTGGAACAAGGGAACATTGTAATTGATTAACTTTTCAAGAGTTAAAAAACTTTTAGGAAAATATATGTGTAAAATAATAAATTTTTTACGAGTTAATAAGTAGTTTAAGTCTGAGAGTTAAAATCTGAAAATAAACAGCATTAATCAATAAAATAATATAACATATTGATTAATTTAACTGAATTTTAAATTTTTAGCCTGCACGAGCAAGACCCGGGCTAGGAGGCAAGAGAGTAGATTTCGTTGCAAAGAGATGATTATAGGCATCAGGGATTTCTCGGCGTAATGTACCTTGATAAGTGCTAAAATAAAGAGCAATTAAGGTTCTGATAACGCTTCGCGGTAAGTTAATAGTTTGTAAACTGTCTAATTGAGCAATAAAGGCTCGATTTAATCCATCAAGTGGGCTTGCAGCTGAAAAAAAGCCCGTGGTACGACTTGCTGGCTGCGGAACATTAATATGCGCGATGATAGTAGTACACAACTCAGCAGGACTAGCTACACTGAAATTAAATTTTCCCCCTGGATTTACAAGTGACACAGAAATAAGACTTAGTTTATAAAGACTGATTAAAACAACCATTATCTTTCTCTTACTATCGCTAGACTCAGTAGCAGTCATTAGACTGGTTATAGAACTATTAAGTGTAGTCATAGCAGAATTAGTTTCTTCATCTGTACTCTCTAGCGCTAAAAATGGTAGCAGTTTCTCTAATTCAAGAGTCATTGCTTCGCTAGATTGTCGCCTAAATCGAGTAACAAAAACGTCAAACCCCGGTGTTGCTTTTAAGCGCTCTACAATAATCTCTTTGATAAATTTAGGGCTGAGATAGTTAAAAATATCAGGACAACTCGTAACTATAAATTCTTCAGGGGGAATATAGTGTGTTGAATGAATAAAAACATTTACATCAGCCTGAGTCACTAGTTTACTTAATAACAATGTAAACAGCATTTGTTTGTCAGGTATATCATTATTTTTAGTAATTAAATAATTTTTAAAGCTAGTTTTTAAGGAAATGCTCTCAAATAAATGATTAAAAAATTCTTCAGGTAAAGCTACAAAATTACCAGCCTCTGTAGGAAAAAGCTCCGCGAGTTTTTCTTTTAATTGAGGACTAGTTAAAGCCAAACAGAGTGTATTAAAACCGGTGTGTAAACAAAAATGTGTTAAATGAGCTTTTAAGCCATGGGTAGGTGAAGCAAGTTTTTTTAATTCAGTGATCATATCGCTGGATAGTGAATCAACAATTTCGCAAAACATGGGATATTTATACAGTTCAGTTTTGATTGCTTCAATAGGTTCCGTCACGATGCTTATATTTTCATCTGCTAAAAAGAATCGAGTTAGCTCTAAAGAGAGATGAGCCAGTTCATCATAAAGCTGAGTAAAAAAAGTAATTGGCAGTGCATTAATACGATCATTCATACTGGGGTGATCAGATAGCATCAGCTCTTTGATGGCAGTTGGCGAGTCTTTTCCACAATATAAACCAAAACTATTGATAACATATTCGTAAAGAAATTTAGTTTCGGCACTAACAACAAGGGCTTCTAAAGAAACAGATTCTAATAAAAATTTTTCATCAGCCATTCTTTTTTTATAACGGATTTCTAGTTGTTGGTATTCCTCTAATAGAGTAAAAATTGCTTGAGACTGTTCGAGGCTTCTAAGTTCTGGTGCCGTTTCATTATAAGCTGCTTCAAGTTCTTTTTGTTTTTGCACTAAAAGTTGCAAGGAAATAGATTCTCGAAAATCAGGCGGCAGTGCTTGCAGGATAAAATCATAGTTAAAACCTTTGCAGAAAACAGCTAAATAATAAAATAATGAATAAATATCATGATACGGATGAGAAGGAGGGCTTGCTTCGCCAGTTCTATCTCGCGTCCAATAAGTACAGTCTTCATCTTCAGGTGAAATAGAATAGGCTTTTTCACTAATTGGACGGGTATGGTAAAAATCTAAAAAATAAATTGTATATTCACCCATTTCGTTTCTATAGATATTCATATTTGTGGGCTTTAAATCACCATGTATCAAGTTTCTCGCATGAAAAACTTTCAAAGCTTTCAATACGGCTAGCAGAATTTTTAGTCGTTCGGAACTATTAAGCTGTACTCTTTGCAAATAACTAAAAAGCGATTTGCCAGGCAGTTCTTTCATTAAAATGGTGTAATCGTAAGTAGTAATATCTCTAGCAGAATAATAAAGAGTTGTTGGTCCGCCATAGATTAATCTAAAATAACTTAATTCAGTTTTAATACCTGTTAACGCGCTAGCAGGAATAATACCTGATTTTGTTACTAAAGCAGGAAGCGGTTTTTGCGAAAAACGATATTGAACTTTTTGTACAGAACCAAAAGCGCCCTGTCCTATAATGTCTGCTGTTCGAAAAAGTTCAACATAAAATCTATCCATGTCAGGGGAGACGAATTCAAATCCAGAGCCTACCTGATCTATAGGTTTAAATTCAATTTCATCCCCATCTTCGTCTCTTAATAGGTAAATAATATTAGTCATTTCTTCTTCTTATTATTAAATTTATTATTATTTATTATTAATAATAGTCCTTAAAAGTTAAGGGATTATTAAATAATAGAAAAAATAGGAAAAAAGCGATAAAAATGATATACTTAGGGTTTGCTCGCCACTTATTAACTATTTGATTTTATTGAGGATTTTTAATGGAAACTTCCGGAGCTACAGAATATAACGCCCAGAATATTAAAGTATTAAAGGGTTTAGATGCTGTTCGTAAACGACCTGGTATGTATATTGGTGATACGGATGATGGTACGGGGCTGCATCACATGGTTTTTGAGGTGGTCGATAACTCTATTGATGAGGCCTTAGCAGGCTATTGTAATAATATCGTCGTAACTATTCATCATGATGGTAGTGTTAGCGTGCAAGATAATGGCCGTGGTATTCCAGTAGATCTTCATGAAGAAGAAGGACGTTCTGCTGCTGAAGTAATTATGACAATTTTACATGCCGGCGGTAAATTTGATGATAATTCTTATAAAATTTCAGGCGGATTGCATGGTGTTGGGGTTTCAGTGGTCAATGCTTTATCCGAAAAGCTAGTTTTAACTATACGTAAAAATGGCAAAATTCATGAACAGATTTACTATTTAGGTGAACCTGCAGCGCCTTTAGCTGTAGTTGGCGATACAGATAAGGTAGGGACTACCGTTCGTTTTAAGCCCAGTAAAACCATTTTTTCAGATGTTAATTTTCATTATGACATCTTGGCAAAAAGATTAAGGGAGCTCTCTTTTTTAAATTGTGGAGTTAGAATTCATCTTGTTGACGAAAGAGATGGGCATGAAGATATTTTTAAATACGAAGGTGGCATACGTTCATTTGTCGAACATTTAAATCAAAACAAAGTACCTATTCATAAAAATATTTTTTATATAAATGTGGAGCAAACTAATATAAACGTTGAATTAGCTATGCAATGGAATGATGGTTTTCAAGAAAGCGTTTTTTGTTTTACAAACAATATTCCTCAACGAGATGGGGGCACGCATTTAATTGGTTTTAAGGCGGCTTTAACGAGAACGCTTAACACCTATATCGAAGAAGAAGGCTTTTTAAAAAAATTAAAATTGTCTTTAACTGGTGACGACTCCAGAGAAGGGCTCGTAGCTGTCTTATCAGTCAAAGTCCACGATCCTAAATTTTCTTCACAAACTAAGGATAAGTTAGTTTCTTCAGAAGTAAGACCCGTTGTCGAAGCGGTTGTCGCTGAAAAATTAAAAGATTTTTTATTAGAAAATCCACAAGATGCAAAAATTATTGCTGCCAAGATTGTGGATGCTGCTAGAGCACGTGATGCAGCACGTAAAGCACGAGAAATGACACGCCGTAAAGGGGCATTAGATATTGCCGGATTACCAGGTAAATTAGCTGATTGCCAAGAAAAAGACCCTGCGTTTTCTGAACTTTATATCGTTGAGGGAGATTCTGCAGGCGGTTCAGCTAAACAAGGGCGTGATCGTCGTTCACAGGCTATTTTGCCGCTAAAAGGTAAAATTTTAAATGTAGAAAGAGCCCGCTATGATAAAATGCTTTCTTCGGTTGAAGTCGGCACATTAATTACCGCTTTGGGTTGTGGTATCGGACCTGAAGAATATAATATCGAAAAGTTGCGCTATCATCGTATCATCATTATGACCGATGCTGATGTAGATGGCTCACATATTAGAACTTTATTATTAACTTTCTTTTATAGGCAAATGCCAGAGTTGATAGAAAGAGGGTATATTTATATTGCTCAGCCTCCGCTTTATAAAGTAAAGAAAGGTAAACAAGAACAATATTTAAAAGATGATGAAGATTTAGAAAACTATTTACTACAGATTGCTTTAGAAAGCGCCAGCCTGTTTCCCAGTAAAGAATCAGCACCTATTTTTGGTGTGAATTTAGAAAAGTTAGTAACTGAACATAGGGCCGTTAATAAAATTATTAAACGTCTTAGCCGCAGATATTCCAGTCCATTATTACAATGTTTGATTTATATGCCAAGAGTTACTGACAGTATGTTAAAAGAACAACAGGCGATGTTAGAATGGATTGAAAAACTTAATCACTGCATTGCTGCTCAAGCAAATAATACGATTAAATACCTAGTAAAACTAGAAAAAGATAATGAAAAACATGTCTATCTACCCATGATAACGCTTATTCAGCATGGGGGAGAGAGTGATTTTACAATTAAGCAGGAATTCTTTTGCTCACAAGAATACCAGCAGATTGCAAAATTAGGGGAAGCTTTACAGGATTTAATAAGTGAAACAGCCTATGTACAAAAAGCTGATAAAAAGCAAGTAGTCAGTAGTTTTGAAGAGGCTTTAAATTGGCTCTATAGTGAAGCTAAAAAAGGGCAGTCTATTCAGCGATATAAAGGTCTTGGTGAAATGAACCCCAATCAACTGTGGGAAACTACTATGGATCCTGAAACCAGACGTATGCTTAGAGTAAACATTGAAGATGCGATTGCTGCAGATCAACTCTTTACTACCTTAATGGGTGATCAAGTAGAACCAAGACGTGACTTTATTCAAACTTTCGCGTTGGATGTAGAAAATCTCGATGTCTAACTTAGCGCAGAATTTAGAAGCTTTATTAGCAAAAGGGCAGGATAATGCATTATTACGCTTTGGTTTAGGCAATGTCTATTTTGAAGCAGAGAATTATAATAAAGCTGAGGAATATTTAAATAAAGCTTTAGCATTTGATATGCACTATACAGCTGCTTGGAAACTGTATGCCAAAACTTTAGTAAAACTGGGTAAGTCTCAGGAAGCTAAAGCTGCTTTTGAAAAAGGAATAGTGATTGCTGAACAAAAAGGAGATAAGCAAGCAGCTAAAGAAATGCAGGTCTTTTTAAAAAGATTACAGAAACAAGCTTAATGGACAAAAAAATCTTAAAGTGCCAATGGGAAAGAGTTTTTTCTCATAAAAAAATTTCACTTAACCAAGCTCAAGAGCTATTAAAACCGTATACTTCTGCTCTAATCACTAGGCTTGAATTGCTCAATAATGGCTGTGCTAACACTAATTATAAAGTTAGTTTTAAAAATGGTTGTCCAGTAGTATTAAGATTTTATCAACGTGATAAAACCGCACTTAATAAAGAAATTACTATTACGACTTGGCTACAAGGAAAAGTACCAACGCCTGGTTATTTATACAGTAATGATAAACAAGATTTTATAGATTGTTCTTATACTATTTTTGAATGGGTTGATGGCCAGGTAATGCGCGAAGTTATGTTGCAAGGAAGCGTCCAAGATATTGCTGAGTGTGCGTATGAAGCGGGCATTTACTTAGGCGTTTTAAATGATTTTAAGTTTCAGCAAGGCGGTTTTTTTAATAAGGACATGACTTTAAAGGCATTCTCAGAACAAGAAACGTTAGATTATTTTTTATTGCAATTATTAGCGAAAAAAAGAAGCCAAACTATTTTGCCTAAAACAGTAGTAATTAGTTTAGAAAAAATTGTAAAAAAAAGTCAACATCTTCCACTAAAACCCCAAGCCGCGAACCTGGTTCATGCTGATTATGATTCTTCCAATATTTTAGTTAAAAAAATAAGGGGCCAGTGGAAAATTGCTGCAGTTTTAGATTGGGAGTTTGCATTAGCGAGCAGCTATCTTTTAGATATGGGACTAATGTTGCGATATGCGCATAAACTACCCGCTTGTTATGAAAGCGAGTTTATTAAAGGTATATTAACTAGTGGAATTAAGTTACCCAAGGTTTGGAAACACGTAGCAAAACTTTATGATTTGCTATCCTTATTAACTATTCTCAACAATGAAGATATTCATTATCGGCAGCAAACAAAACAAGATGTGGTGGCTCTTATAGGTAACATGATAACTTTTTTTAATAGCAGTCTTTAGCAATGGTTGTAATAACTATACGTTGTAAATCCAAGATCTTTCAAAAAATATAAAATTAGTTTAAAAATTTATTGATGGTTTCTAGCCTTAATTGATGAATGGCTGCTGCTATCGCTTTGCCTTGTAAAGAAGAGTTAACAGCGTTTGCTGAGAGTGATTTAGTAAGCTGTAGCGCGTGTAAAAGCAATTCTATACAGGGCAAGGCTTTTTCAGAAAAATAAGCTTGCATACACAGCGTGAATTGTTTAAATCTTTCTGGTCTTCGAAAGGCATCCAGTTTTTCTAGAAAGGTTAAAATTTCTTCACCAGAAGTTAGATTAAGATTAATAAAAGATAAGGCATAGTCTTTTATTAATTTGGCCAATAACAAATAATTTTTTGGCGCCGTAAGCGCATTATTAAATTCATCTAGCGAGGAAGAAAAGGAGAATAAAACGGCAAAACGTATAATAGGTTCAGCGCTGATGGAGGCAGCATTTTGTAAAGCAGCTTTAGCTTGCTGATTATAAGTCAAAAATGGGAAAATAATGGACAGCGCTTGACAATCTTCTAATACTTCAAAGAATCGTACAGGCTGATTCGCTTGTAAAGTTTTATATAATTCTTGCCAAACTCTTTCAGCAACCAGGGCATTTACTTCACCGCTACTAACAATTTTTTTAAGTAGCTGTTTAGTTTCTTCAGCTACTGTAAAATCATCAAAGCGAGCAGCAAATCTAGCGATTCTTAATAGTCTAACAGGATCTTCAATAAAAGCTGGCGATACATGTCTTAAAACTTTATTTTTAAGGTCAGCGAAGCCATTAAAAGGATCGATCAAATGGCCTTGATTATCTTTAGCCATGGCGTTAATGGTTAAATCGCGTCTAGAAAGATCTTCTTCAAGAGTAACATGAGGAGAAGTATTAAATTCAAAACCCGTATAACCAGGAGAGGTTTTGCGTTCTGTTCTCGCTAAAGCATATTCTTCTTTAGTATTAGGATGTAAAAAGACAGGAAAATCTTTACCAACCGATTTAAAACCTTGTGCTAATAGTTCAGCGGGTGTTGCGCCAACTACTACCCAATCTTGTTCCTTGGCTGTTTGACCTAATAATTCGTCACGGATCGCTCCGCCCACTAAGTAAACCTTCATCAGTATACCTTTTCTGTCTCTCATAGAGCAAAATAATGTATTTTATTGATTTTAGCAAATATAATACCTGCGCAGCAATTGAATGATAGGAAAACTATGAACAAAAGGCGTTTAACAAAGCAGCAGCAAAACAGAATTAATGCTAAACAAAATGAAAATTTAATTTTAGCTAACGGTTCTGAACAAAACCAAGGATTATTGATAGCAAGTTATGGTAAGTATGCAGATATATTAACAGCCAACAATCAGATAGTGCGCTGTACCCTTAGACAAAATTTGCCAGCTTTAGTAGTAGGCGATGAAATTATTTGGCAGGCTGAACAGGCAGGCTTATCGGTAGTGACTGCATTGATACCAAGAAAATCCGAACTATTTAGAATAAACTATCAACAAGAAAAAAAATTAATCGCAGCAAATCTTAATCAAGCTATTATTGTTATGGCGGTGCAGCCTGATTTTTCAGAATTTGTTTTAGATTCCTATTTGGCGGCGATGGCGCTTTGTAACTTAAAAGCCATGGTGGTGTTTAATAAAATTGATTTATTAAATTCACAACAGCTCGAAATTTTGCATCAAAGAGCAAAGCTGTATAAAGAAATTGGTTACGAAGTTTATTATTTGAGTTGTATTCTTGAACAAGGGCTAAGTGGGTTGAAAACAAAATTATTAGACAATATCTCAGCTTTTATTGGTCCTTCAGGAGTGGGTAAATCCACCTTAATTAAACAATTTGTTCCAGAAGAATCGATTGTTTTAGGAGTTATTTCAGAAGCAACTAATCTAGGCAGACATACGACAACTACTTCACATTTATATCGACTACAAACAGGTGGGGTATTAATTGATTCACCAGGTATCAGAGGGTTTGGATTGGGGAAATTAGCAAGACAACAGCTTTATCATTGTTTTATCGATATAAAGCCTTATAAAGATTTGTGTAAGTTTAGAAATTGTGAGCATGAGTCAGAACCAGATTGTGCTTTACAACAGGCAGTTAAAACTGGGAAAATAAGTTTATCTCGTTTAAATAGCTTTAAAAAATTAATGGCGGCGGAATAAAGCATGAAAACCTATTTATTTATAATTTTTCAATATCTATTGCCTCATCATGGTCTTTCCAGGCTAATAGGAGTATTGATGAATAGCCGAAAACCATGGTTAAAGAATCGCTTAATTAAATGGTTTATTAAACGTTATCAAGTTGATATGTCTATTGCAGTAATACAAAATATTAATGATTATAAAACGTTTAATGATTTTTTTACCAGGCAAATAATTCCTGCAGCAAGACCTTTTACATTCAATCCTTTAAATTTAATAAGTCCTGCAGAGGGCTGTATAAGTCAAGTAGGCGGTATTGAGCAAAATAAAATTTTACAAGCAAAAGGAAAGGTATTTACTCTTGAAACTTTGTTTGCTTGTTCCAAAACAGCCAAAATGTTTAATAATGGAAGATTTATAACAGTTTATCTTTCACCGCGCGATTATCACCGTGTTCATATGCCAGTGTCCGGTCAATTAATTAAAATGGTGTATGTACCAGGTAGAATTTTTTCAGTTAATCCAGTTACTACTGAAAATATTCCTAACTTATTTGCTCGCAATGAAAGAGCTATTTGTTTATTTGAAACAGAAGTAGGCCCTATGGCAGTTGTGCTGGTAGGTGCTATGTTAGTTGCCAGCATTCATACACGGTGGCAAGGTTGTGTCACACCAGCGGCTAAATCAACAATAACAGCGTTTGATTACCAACACACCAATATTTTTTTAAAGCAGGGAGATGAGCTTGGCTATTTTTGTTTGGGCTCAACGGTTATTTTGTTATTTCAAGAAAACAGTTTTTCATGGTTAGAAAAAATTCAGCCGGGAAATTCAATTCAAGTCAAAGAAACTTTAGCCATTTTCAAGCATAAAAATTAATAAGATAAGAATTATTTGTAAGTAATATCTTACGTATAATAGCTGAAATCAAACACGCTGCCTTAATATTTCTTTAAGTTTTGCTGAGTACAATGCTCTTCAAATAAACAAACAATAATTATGATAAATATGAAAACTATCCATCAAAGCAATAAAATATTAATTGAATCCCCCATAGGCGGAACACTAGGCTGTTTGTTGATGCTTATGGCAATGTATTTTATTATGCTGGGCCCAGAGCAAACTGTTTTATCTATCCATACTATTTGTACCCATATTAAAGCATTAAGCTCATTAGACCAAACCATCATTTTGTGTTTATTACCGATTTATTTTTCTATCATGATCTTTGGTAGTGGCTTTATTGGTTGGATATTAGGAACCAAAGCGCATCGCTTATTTTTTAGAAAGATTGTATAAAAGTATAACAGCTTACTCATCATTGACCATAAAAACGACAGCATTTTTCGTATTATTACGTAATACCCGGCTTACAAACCCAGGAGAACTAGAGAGAAATCTGTAACTAATTGAATAGTAATTAAAATTTACCATGCAGAATTTTCATGGAAAATTACGGGGATAAATGTGCAAAAAATTTTCTTGTTAAATTGGGGTGATGTGCTAAATTACAATATACGTAACTTACAAGGATGTTGTTACTAAGCTACATGGAAGAAGCTGTAAAGGAAATCTAACAAGGATGTTACCGCAAGGAAGCTTGAAGGGTGGCAAAGAGGGGGCGTAACAGCCCCTTCTTTTTTCAAGCCCCCAAACTCCTTTATTATAGTCTAATCTTTCTAAATTGAAATAGTATTACCAGTATTACTACGCTAAAGTAAAGCAAAGAGAGCTCTGCTAAACTAAATCCTTTTAAACGCCAGCTAACTATTCTACAGTCTGAAGAGCCTAAAAAAGCCATTTTTAAAACTTCATGCCAAGGGAAATTTTTTAATAAAAAAAACAGATTAGGTAAACAAGTTAAATCGGAAGACGCTGGTTGTAATTGCAACCAAACTTGCCGACTAGCAGTTAATAGGCCTAATCCTGCTATAACCAGCAGAAAGCAATTAAAAATATTTTTAGTACGACCATTTTTAACCCAATAAATTGCCGCGCCAAGAACAAGAAGCAATAAAATAGTAAAAAAGCGTTGTAATAAACACAGTAAACAGGGCGCTTGATTATCAAAGTATTGGAGATAAATCCCAATTAATAAAGCCAGTAAGGTTAAAAGGGCTAATAACCCATAAACAGTTTTATGCTTAATTTGCAAAGTGTTAATCTCTTTTCTTTAATAATACAAAGAATTTTACTCAACTCTAAAGAATTTGGAAACTAACTTAAACAAGGTTTTGTTCATTCATCCAGCTTTCAAGAATTATTTTTGCAGCATGGGCGTCTATTTTTGCTTCCTGCAAAGCTTTATAACCCCCTTTATTAAAAACTTCTTCTCTTGCCGAAATAGTGGTTAAGCGCTCATCAACCAAATAAATAGGTAAATTAAATTTATGCTGCAGTTCTTTTGCAAAGCTTTCAGCTAAATCGGTGGTGTTTTGTCTAGTATTATTCATATTCATCGGCAAGCCAATCACTAGCGCTTGGGGATGCCATTGTTTAATCAGCGTAGTAATGTGAGTCCAATCAGGTAACCCATTGCGGTTATTCACAACAGCCAGAGGCGAAGCGGTTTTGGTTATCATTTGGCCGAAGGCTATTCCTATGCGTTTGGTCCCATAGTCAAAACCCATAACTCTATTATAATTGGCCACTTTTCTATATACTCCTCGTCATCACGAATAGTTTACCGGCTTAGCATTGAGCTGACTACAGGAAAAGTTTAGGACTTGCTATGAGACAAGCGAATAATCATGACACTTTACAAAAATTTTCTTTTGAAAAATATCCAGTGCGCGGTGTTATTATTCATTTAAATGCTACTTTTAAAAAGGCTTGTGAATCGTCTAATTATAGTGAAGCAACCAAAAAATATTTGGGAACAGCTTTATCAGCCATAGGACTACTTTCTTCGACCATTAAATATGAAGGTAAATTGACATTACAAATACAAGGAGAGGGGCCTTTAAGTTTATTGTTAACACAAGCTAATGAAAAGCTGCAATTAAGGGGGTTAGCACACGAAAAAGGTAAAGTGACCAGTAGCTTTAAGAAATCTATCGTTAAAGGTACCCTGCTCATTAATATCGATTTAAAAGATGCAAAAAATCGTTATCAAGCGGTGACTGAATTAAAGCAAGAAACTTTAGCTGAGGCTATCAATCATTATTTTATGCAATCTGAACAATTGCCTACAAAATTATGGTTGTTTGCTAATAAAAACAGCGCGGCGGGGTTGTTAATACAAAAAATGCCTAGTCAAGAAGCTGAGTCAGAGTTTTGGGAGCATATAGTAATGCTTGCTGAAACTATTACGGCTAAAGAGTTATTAAGCTTATCTAATTATCAAATTATTAACCGCCTATTTCATGAGGAAGCGGTCAGATTATTTGAGCAAGATCCTGTTTGCTTTAAATGTAGTTGTTCAAACGAAAAAATGGCAGCAATCATTATTCAACTAGGTGAAAAAGAAGCAGAAGAAATACTAGCTGAGCAAGGCGAAATTACTGCAACCTGTGATTTTTGTAATAGAATCTATAGGTTTGACAAAGTAGATGTAGCCAAGCTTTTTACACGCGGAAACATTATTACCGATAATGAAACTAAACAATGATAAGTAGTAGATTATGAATATTAAAAAACTTGCTTTTATAGGAGGAGGCAATATTGCTTATAGTCTAGTGAGCGGTTTAATTAAAAATCACTATCCAGCTGAAAAGATATGGGTCAGTAATCCTAGTAGAGAAAAAAGAGACCGCTTTCAGCAGTCGTTTTCAGTTAATATTGAGACTAGTAATATCCAAGCTATTGCGCAAGCAGAAGTCGTTATTTTTTGCATCAAGCCACAAATGGTTAACAAGGTCTTAGCAGAGGTAGCAGAGACGCTAAAAAATACAAAAGCCCTTGTTATTTCTGTGATGGCAGGCGTTAGAATAGCAACTTTTATTAAATGGCTAGGTAGGGAGCTGCCACTAATCAGAGCAATGCCTAATACGCCAGCGGTACTCGGTTGTGGTATAACAGGATTGTATGCAGAGGAAAAAGTAAGTGATGAAGAGAAAGGCATCGCAGAAAACATTATGCGTTCTGTAGGCGCAATTCTTTGGTTAGATCAAGAAGAAAAAATGAATGCTGTGACAGCACTTGCCGGAAGCGGACCTGCTTATTTCTTCTTAATGATAGAAGCGTTACAACAAGCCGGTCTCAAAATAGGGTTGAGTGTAGAAGAGGCAAAAATTTTAGTGTTACAAACAGCACTTGGCGCCGCAAGAATGGCATTAGAAAGTAATAAAGCAGCAGAGGTTTTACGTTACGAAGTTACCTCGCCTAAGGGAACTACTGAGCAGGCCATTAATTGTTTGCTACAAGATAATTTCAAGGGATTACTTGAAAAAGCCATCATGGCAGCGAATAATCGAGCTAAAGAGCTTGCAGACAGTTATTCTTAAAAAAAGGAAATCACTATGCATTCTATTTATCAAGCTGCCTATTTTTTAATTACTACTTTATTTAATCTTTATTTATCTGCCCTGTTTTTGAGAATAATTTTACATTGGCGTCGAGCAGATTATTTTAATCCTTTAAGTCAATTTATAATTAAAATTACCAGTTCTGTAATTAAACCTATCAAAAAGTTTGTTCCAGAGATAAAAGGTATTGAAATCTCGACCATACTGGTTTTGCTAATTATAGAAGTTATTAAATTGTTTTTGTTACTAGCCATTGCAGGCATTGTGCCACCAATCATCATTTTTTTAGCACAGCTTGTAGCGGATTTAGCTAGTTTAATATTAAATTTATATTTTTACTTAATTATTGCCGTCGTCGTCACCAGCTGGATTGCTGCATCCCAATACAATTCTGCTATTTATTTACTGAGCCAAATTACAGAGCCCGTGCTAAAGCTAGCAAGAAAAATTATTCCTCCAATCGCGGGGTTTGATTTATCACCAATTATTGTGTTAATTGTAATTAAACTGCTTGATATTTTGGTTGTTATGCCGCTTTACCAAATTGGACTAAACTAATTGTAAGATTTTAAAATGTTTTATATCTGGCAACAAAATAATTTAATTTTAAAAGTTTATGTTCAGACTAAAGCGAGTAAGGATGAGTTGGTTGGGGAATATGCGGATTCATTAAAAATTAAAATTATAGCCCCACCGCTTGAAGGTAAAGCTAATCAGTATTTACAGAAATTTCTCGCTAAACAATTTGCGGTACCTTTACAAAATGTTGAGTTGATAAAAGGTGAAAAAGCCAAGAAAAAAACATTTTTAATCAAATCTCCTCAGCAATTAATTGCAGGGATAAAAAATAGTTTATTTAAAGTAATTAGGTAAAAACGTTAATTCACAGAGAAAATTTATTGAAATGAAAAAGCTAGTATTAGCCAGCAATAACCAAGGTAAGCTGAATGAGTTGCAGGCTTTGTTCTCTACAGTAAATACTGAGTTAATTTCTCAGGTGGTATTTAAGGTACCAGACGTTGAAGAGATGGGCACAAGCTTTATAGAAAACGCACTACTTAAAGCAGAAAATGTTAAGCCCTATACTTCCTTGCCTATCTTAGCAGATGACTCGGGTTTGATAGTAGATGCTTTACAGGGAAGCCCAGGTCTTTTTTCTGCACGCTATGCCGGCCCCATTGCAACAGATCAAGAAAATATCAACAAACTGCTCAGTGAATTAAAGGGAGTGGCCGAAGAAAAACGGACAGCTAGGTATTATTGTGCTTTAGTGCTAATCCAATATAATGAGAAACCTATTTTTATTGAAGAAACTTGGGAAGGAAGAATTTTAACGGCATCGCAAGGATATCAGGGATTTGGTTATGACCCGGTTTTTTTTGATCCAGTCTTAAATTGTAGTGCAGCTGAATTGACTAGAGAAGTAAAAAATAGCGTAAGTCATCGAGGCAAAGCCTTATTACAATTATTACAAGTGCTAAAAAAAGGTTAAGATGATGTGGTTTATTAATCAAAATTATCCAGAAGCAGTAACTGCTGCGTTTGCAAGCCTTGAAAAGGTATTTGCTTTGCAAGGAGAAAAATTATCATCCCATTCATTAAGTGAGGTCATAAGAGTAGAAATAGCTGGCAGAGTTTTTTATGTAAAGCGGTACTTTTGGGGTGGTAAAAATTTAAGGCGATATATAGGTCGTTCTAGGTGTTGTGCTGAATGGGAAAATTTACAGTTTTTACAAAAACTAAATATTAAGGCCCCAGCTGTTGTAGCTTTTGGAGAAGAGAAGCACTTAGGGTTTCTGACAGGTCGAGGAGCATTAATTACCGAAGAGATTGAAAATACCCGGGACTTGGCTTATATTGCCGAACAGCAACACCCATTATTTGCAAGCTATTCATGGCGTTTGCAGGTTGCTAAACAGGTAGCGGACTATTTGGCTCGATTACACGCCAGTCGTTTTATTCATAATGATTTAAACTGGCGAAATATCTTGGTTACTTTGGAAGAAATACCAAGCGTTTATTTTTTAGATATTCCCATGGGACGAAAGTATTTAACTTCATTTAAACGCTTTGCAGCCAAAGATCTGGCTTATTTAGACAAAAAAGGCAAACTATATACTTCTAAGACGTTTAGGTTAAAATTTTATAAGCTATATAAAAAAATAACCAGACTAACAATAGAAGATAAAAAAAATATTCAACGAATAGCACAATTCTTTACTGATAAATACCATGCAAGATAATGTTCATGAATTAATGCTAGCTGAAAAAGCAATCACAGAGAAAGACTACTTACAAGCTATTGTTTATTATGAGTCCTATCTTAAAACTCATCTTTTAACAGTGGAAGTTGCTCACAATTTAAGTTTATTGTATATCAAAATCTCTGCACATGAAAAAGCAAAAAGTTTGTTATTACAAGCGATTAAGCTGTTTCCCGAAACAGATTCCCTTTATAGACAATTAGGTAATTTTTGGAAAATGTTAGGTGAGCTTACCAAAGCGGAAACTTGTTATAATAAGGCACTAGCAATAAACAATCAGGAAGCAAGTACTTATAATAATTTGGGTTTACTTTTTCTTCAAAAAAACACATTACTCGAAGCAGAACGTAATTTTAAACAGGCACTAACATTAAAGGGCGATTATTTTACAGCCATGTACAATTTAGCCTTGTGTTATAAGGCTCAGAAAGATAATAGGCAAACGGTTGCGTGTTTATTAAGTATAATTAGCGCTAATCCTAACTATGGACAGGCCTATTTTTTGTTAGGCCAAATACTATTGGAAGAAAAAAATAGCCAGGAGGCATTACAATATTTTCATCGGGTGGCAAGCCTATACCCAGATGATGTGGATATATTACATAATATTACTATTAGTTTGTTAGAAAAAGGCTATTACAAAGAAGCGAAACCCTATTGCTTGACGGTTGCTGATTTACAGCCTAATAACACTATTGCTATTTTTAACCTAGGGGTAATAGCTGAAAAAATGGGAAGTTATGCTGAAGCAATGAATTTTTATGAACATGTATTAACAATTAATCCCAATTATTTTCCAGCTTTAAATAATTTAGCAATTATTAATTTAGAAACCCAAAATTTTGATAAAGCTAAAAAACTTTTTGAGCAGGCTCTACAAATTGAACCAAATAATAAATCAATAATCCATACACTTAGCGCAATTAAAGGCGATCAATCAATTGATTGTCCGCCACCTGAATATATTAAAACCTTATTTGATCAATATGCTGATCATTTTGAAGAACATTTAGTGAAAGGCTTAGATTATCAAGTGCCGCTGTTATTTAAACAAATGCTTGAAAGAAATAAGCTACTTTTAGAAAAACACTATCTGCTATTGGATTTGGGTTGTGGAACGGGTTTAGTGGGTGCTGTTTTGCAAGATTTTGCAGCAAATTTAGTGGGAGTTGATCTATCACTACGCATGCTTGAACAAGCAAAACAAAAAAATCTTTACTCACAATTAATCAATGATGAAATAGTGCATTATTTATCAACTACGATTAAACAGTTTAATCTGATTGTTGCGGCCGATGTGCTGGTTTATTTTGGTAATTTAGAACAACTATTTTTTGCTCTTAAAAAATGTTTAATGCCCAAAGGCTATTTTATGTTTTCAATAGAAAATTATCATAAGGGTGAATTTCTTTTACAAAAAAGCGGTCGCTTTGCTCATTCACAGCAATATATAGAAGCTTTAATTAAAAAATATGATTTCTCTTTGCGTGACAGTCAGTTGAGTATAACTAGAATGCAGAATAATAAACCGGTAGCAGGCATTATTCTTTTATTACAGCGTAACAAATAGCTATATAAAAAGTTACTTTATCCGTAAAAAATAAAAATGCTTAGTAAGCTTTAGTTAAAACAAGCGTATTTGTACTAGCTCAAACTTGATCTGACAGATTCCGGTTTATTGGAAGCGACTGTCAGGTTAAGTTTAATTAAAAAACTTCTCCAGCCAGATTTGTTTACCATCAGTTAATGTGTCTATGGGTGTTCGTCTACAGCACTTTTTTCCCTGATGTGTTCGGTGATTATTATAATAATTAATCCATTCGTCCAGATCTTTTTGCAAACTTTCAATAGTAGCATAGATTTTTTTACGAAAAGTGACTTGATAGAACTCTTGTAAAATAGTCTTATGAAAGCGCTCACATATACCATTAGTCTGGGGTGATTGCGCTTTTGTTTTTGTATGTTCTATGTCATTTAGCGCTAAATAAAGCTGATAATCATGATGCTCTGCTTTACCGCAATACTCGGTTCCTCGATCAGTTAGAATTCGTAACATCGGTAATTCACGCTGCTCAAAAAAAGGTAGCACCCGATCATTCAGCATATCTGCTGCAGTAATAGGCGTTTTCGTCGTATACAGTTTAGCAAAGGCTACTTTACTATAAGTATCAACAAAAGTTTGTTGATAAATTC
>MGXT01000026.1 GCA_001801465.1 Gammaproteobacteria bacterium RIFCSPHIGHO2_12_FULL_35_23
AATAGTTTTTGGCAACTGAATGGTTGCGGAATTCAAGATCGGTAGCAAAGTATTGTTCAATCATTAGTTCATTGCCAGCTTCGAAAGCGGTTACAAAGGAATTAATTGCAAATTGTCTGGCTTCTTCATTAGTCATAATCATATCCTCTTAATTGTTGAAGAATCATTTTACTTTTAACAGTTCTTTTAATCCATGGGTTAAAAGTTCAAGCCTTTGAACCTATAGTTCATCTTTGCTTTATTCAACCTACTGCTATGTACCAAAAATTTCATTAGGAGTTGCATACCCTAACGTTTTTCTTGGCCTATTATTCAGCTTATCCATGATAATACCAAGATGATTATCAGTAACATTGCTAAAGTCGCTCTCTTGTTAATTAATCAGCCAGATTTTAGATTAATCTTTATAGTTAAAAATTGAACAAAAGTTGCACTTATTAGTTGAATTCAGGAGAATCTGATGTGAAGTGTATCATCAAAATATTCGGTCTTGATCTGTTAAGTGATGGTAACTCTTTTTCATTATTTATAATTTTTTAAGCATATCAGAAATCCAATCAGCAGTGATTTCGCGTACAAGAGGAAAGTTATCTATCGAACAGTGTTCAATCCCACCATCCTCTTGCCCTAATACAACTAATTTGCGATTTGGGCTATTTATGGCGGCATCATAGGTTAACTGGCCATGATTAATTGGAATCTGTCTATCAGCACCACCATGAATAATCAATAATGGACACTGAATATGTTCGGCTACACCTTTGAGAGTGGTTTTGGCTAGAAAGTCCATAATGCCTGCCATTGAATCACACCCAGTTACCCACATGACTTGGTCATCAGCATCTGGCACTGATTGTGCATAATCCTTTCCTTTTTCAGCGCGCATACGCATAACATCAAGTCCATCATAAAAAGCACCTGATACAGCACAAAAAGAAAGTCTTTTTTCGAAAGCAGCTGCACGTGGTGCATAATAACCACCAAGACTAGCAGCATGAATTCCAATTTTATTTCGATCTACATCCCTACGGGTTTCAAGATAATCAATACAAGCTGCGGCAGGTTTTTCTGAGGCAAGTTCTGCCGTGATTCCATGCAATCGTAAAGCCCCGCCACTACCAGGCTGATCGCAAAATAAACTTGAAAATCCACGTCGTGAGTTATCGAGCGCAAGTAGAAAATAATTAAATTCTTTTATCCAATCGAATCCGTTAAAGTTGATAATACAAGGAGCTACTTTATTTCCTTGTGCTTTCACAAACACCGCTGGCAAAAATGAGTTTCCATAAGGGATTTCAACAAATTCGGCAGAGTCGCTTCTGAGCTCAACACCTTTGCGAAACATGCTAATTCCTTTTTGATAACATTCTTTTTTTCTTGAATCTTTATGTGTAAGTGGTCGTTCAGCCATTAAATAATAAAGGCTGCCACGTAGATACTTCTCCCCTGCGCTTCGATAGTGGTGCCCTGCTTCATCAGATTGCGCTTGACGAAAAAGCCGCTCTCCTAAAGATGACCATGCATCTGCCCATGCAAGAATTGCTTTTATAACATCATCTTTGGGGATTGATCGTAATTTTCGACATGCAGTATCGATATCAGATGCGACCGCACCCATTTCGAGCGCAGTAACAATTGCGAGATTCCATGGATAGTTATCTTCAAAATATTCAAACATAAATAAACTCCTCAAATAATGAATTATAAATTCATTTTTAAATTAAAAATTAAGATGCGATCATTGCCAAACCACCAAGATGGTATTTTGAATAAATATCTATGGCAGTTCGGATGTCAGATTCATCAGAAAAACGTCGTAATATTGATCCTAAAGCTAGAAAGTAATTTCGGTATACATCTCTTAACAATGCAAAGATGATCGTAGAATTATTAGTTAATTTAGTAAGCCCTAATGTTTGAATGGCATTTTTCGACAATTCAGTTTGAAGTTTGGTTGAAAACCCTTCATGAACAGTTCCATCGGTACCTTCTAAAATAATTAATACACGTAATCGATTTGTAATTGTGAATTCAAGCAATTCTTCAGAGAACCTTAAATAAGGTGAATGTTTTGGAATTTTATCTGGTTGTGTACCCACTGGATAAGCAGCTATACGTTGTCTAAATCTTTTCAAAAAGGCTTGAACAAATGAGCGCGGTACTGCAGCATCAAATAATTTAGCCTTGCTCGCAAAATATCTATATACATTACCTGTAGAAATACCTGATCGCTCTGCAATTCCAGCTATACTTGCACCAGAGAATCCATGCTTTGCAAACTCATACAAAGCAGCATCAATAATAGCATCGCGAACATGGTCTTTAAGAAATTGGGCCATATTAAAAGTGAACATATCATTTATTTATGCGATGGTCAAGTTCTTTCTAGAGTGAATTTGTACTTCACGTGAGATTCTGCCATGCAGCTAGACATTTTAGTTAACTTATTGACCTAACTGTTTTAACAAAGTAAGTTCATCTGTTACACGCCAATGTTCAATAATTTTATTGTTAATAATGCGTTCAATTTGCATTTGGCTAACTGTAATTACTTTATTTGTCGGTGCTATACCAAAAAAATCACCTGTATGCGTCCCGTGCATAGTAGTATGTACTGCAACTTGAGTATCAGATACCACTATATTTTCTATAACATACTTTAGATCAGGAAAAGCTTTGCGAATCCCCACAACAATAGGTTTTAAACCTTCAGGACCAGGAACGGGATTTGCCACACCAGGATTATGATTAATATAGTCTGGAGAAATAATTTCATTGAGCACATCTAGCCTGCCATCATTCCAAACTTCTTCAAAATATCTTTTAATAAGCTGTTCGTTACTTGTTTGCAACATACATATAATCCTCATGAAAAATCCGAATAACCATTGGAAAAATCATATGAGCACAAAAACTTCCAGAATTAATAGTACAACCAGACTCTAAATAAATATGACAACTCAAAATATATTAATTTCCATTTAAAAGTAACCAACTGTATAGTTTTCATAATAGGATATACCATAAAAAAACGGTTCTTTAGTGTAAATATTTACTGTACTATCCCTTATTTTAAAGCACATAATTTTTGAAATTGTATAAGGTTATTTCGTGCGACCTCTAAAAAATAATCTATTTGCCATTTTTGGGTTTTTTGAGCTTGGTTATTTAAAGTTTTGTCCCAAGGTGGATAAACTCGTATAGCTCTTTTACCGCCCCTGCCCTTTGTGGAAAATATGTTTTGTTTAAGTAATACAGATTTTGGAAAAATAAATTGTCCAAAGTGATTATCCTTACGCACACATATGATAACAAGATCTATCTGATCAGAGCTATCAAAAGGCTGTATTGGAGTTTTACCTACTCGCTTCCATAACGCTACAAACTGGCCAGACTTTGTAGGTGTGATTTTAGCAACACGAAATTTTACTGTTAGTGCATTTAATTTAAAAGTACAAGCACCATACTCACTACTTTCTGTTTCAATTACTGGTTTAGTGCATTTAAAATTAGCTGGTTTAAAAATAAGATTTTTAATTGCTAGAAGATCAGATGGAATGAGACCAGAATCCCTAAATTCTTGACAAAAAAGCTTCTCTTTTTCTTTCATTTCAATCTCTAAATAAATTTATCTCGATAATCTATAATAAACTGTTTTAAAGTTATGGGTTTTCTACCTAATATTTTTTCTACTATAGGTGAGATATGAGCATATTCATCACTTTCTACCATTTTATAAAACTTCATAAACTTTTTTGAATACTCAGCAGGAATCCCCTCTGCTTCTTTGGCTTTAATATACTCTTGTTCTGATAGCGGTTTATAATTAATTGTTCGCCCTAGAACATCAGAAAATAATTTTGCTGCCTGATAATAATCTAAAGATTCACCACCAGTTAATTCATAAATTTTATTTTCGTGGCCTGTTTCTGTTAAAATGGTAGCTGCTACTTCAGCAATATCTCTAGCATCAATAAAGCTAGTTTTTCCTTTGCCTGCTGGTTCTATAATTTTATCCTGTTCTTTAATAGCAGTTTGATAGTTATAAAAATTTTGCATAAAAGTATTTGGCTGTAATGAGGTATAATCAATTTTTGAGGAAAGTAATAAATTATCAGCAGCTTGATGGTTAGCAAATAAGTTATGTTTATCTGCCCCCATTCCAGATAAACGAACAATATACTTTAATCCCTGTTTTCTACTTTGCTCTAGTACACTTTCAGCAATTTCTTTTTCTGTATAAGACCCAGGTGGTGAAACAAAAAATAATTTAGTTATATTTTTTAATGCATTTTTCAAAACTTCAGGCTGCTCATAATCAAAAACTACTACTTCTACTTGGTTTTTCCATGGGGTATTTTCAATTTTAGCTAAACTTCTTACCCCTGCTCTAACTTTAATGCCTTTTTTTAATAATGCTTTTATAACCTCTGATCCAACGGTGCCTGTAACACCTGTTACTAAAATTTTTTGCTCCATTTATATACTCCTACTGATAAGCACATAATATTATTTTAATTAATTCAATAACTTATTTTTTATTTCATCAATAACTTTACTTAAAAATTCCTCTAGTGGTAACTGTTTTGAAACATTAGTCCCTCTTTGCCTGTAAGAAACATTATTATTAGCAATCTCTTTGTCACCAAAGACTAAAATATACGGTATTTTTGATATTTCAGCATCGCGAATTTTTAAATTCATTCTTTCGTTTCGTTCATCTACGTAACAACGTATGCCAAGTTCTTCAAACTGCGCTACTTTTTCTTTACAGAAAGGAATATGTTTGTCAGCAATAGGAACAAATACAACTTGGCAAGGTGCCAACCAAACTGGCAAATTACCACTTAAATGCTCAATCAAAACACCAATAAATCTTTCTAAAGAACCATAAATAGCTCTGTGTATTACAACTGGTGTTACAAAGTTACCACTTTCATCAACGTACTTGCAGTTAAATCTTTCTGGAAGCTGAAAATCAAGCTGAATAGTTCCCATTTGCCATGTTCTTTTTAGGCTATCATGCATTAAAATATCAATTTTAGGGCCATAAAAAGCTCCCTCACCCTCAGCAATAATATAATTTTCTCTACCCACTTGTTTATCTAATATATTAATAAGGGTTTGCTGAGCTTTTCCCCATACTTTAGTGTCTCCAATAAAACCCTCAGGACGTGTGCCTAGTCTAAAAGTATATGTCATGTTAAAGGTAGCGTAGAATATTTGACACATTTTTAAAAGACTGGTGCATTCACTTTCAATTTGATCCTCTCTAAGAAAAATGTGAGCATCATCTTGATGAAATTGCCTAACACGTAATAATCCATGCAATGCACCTGAAGCTTCATTCCTATGTAAAGTATCGCAATCAGCAAGGCGTAAAGGTAAATCTCGGTACGAATGCCGTTTAAGATTAAATACAACCATTGCGTTAGGACAATTCATAGGTTTTAAAGCAAAATCTATTTCTTTATGTTCTTGATGATCCTCATGCGTTGTAATGAGATACATATCATCACGATAAAATTCCCAATGACCAGAGGTTTCCCACAAAGTTTTTCTATTAATAAGTGGTGTAGAAACTTCTGCATAAGAATTTTTCTTATTCACACTTCGACAATAATTCACCAGCTCATGATAGATAGTTAAACCATCAGGTAACCAATATGGCATCCCAGGGGCTGTTTCATCAAAATGAAACAAGCCTAACTGCTTACCAATTTTACGATGATCCCTCTTTTCTGCTTCGGCACGCAAAGTAATATATTCTTCTAGTTCTTCCTTGCTTCTCCAAGCAGTACCATAAATACGAGTAAGACTTTGTTTTGTATTATCACCTTTCCAATAAGCGCCTGAAAAGCTTAATAGCTTAACTGCTTCCGAATGAATCTCTTTAGTGGATTTTACATGAGGTCCTCGACATAAATCAGTAAACTCCCCTACGGTATAAGTACTAATTTTTGCAGCTCCTGTTCTAGCAACGATGTCTTGAATAGTTTCACATTTAAAAGGTTGTTTATTGAAATGGTTTAAAGCTTGATCAATTTCTAGTTGAGAAGAAACAAAAAGATGATCATGCTTTAATAGCTTTTTCATAACTGCTTCTATTTCAATTAAATCATCTTCTTTAATGGGGCGTGGTAAAAGAAAATCATAATAAAAGCCATCTTGAATTGCTGGTCCTATGCCAAATTGTACCTCACCCTCTTTAGCAAAATAGTTTTTTACAGCCCAAGCTAATAAATGACTTGAACTATGCCTGATACAAAAAAGATCAGCGGGATAATCAGACGGAATCACCTCTGAATCGATGTCTTGCGTATTCATCATAATATTCCATTTGGATAATTATTAGACAGAAAATTTTTTTTATAAACAACCATTTATAATAGTAATATAATGCCATATTACTCCATTATTAGCAATAATTGCCTATAATCTAGGGTAATTTTAAGGTCTAACAATACTGTATAAAACATTTATAATAGCGATTTGGCCCAAGGTAAGCATCCGCAATGCAAAATTTAGTCAATGAAACAAAAGTACTACTAAACTTATCCCTCCCTCTTATAGCTCTATTGTTAGCACAAAAATTTTTACAAATTATAAGCACTTACATGATGGGACATATAGGAGCCCAAGCTCTTGCTGCAGGCGCTCTTGTTAGTTCAATTTATTTAATTTTTATTATTATAGGCATTGGCACTTTAAATGCCGTAGGAATTTTAATTGCACAAGCTTATGGAGAAAATAATAAAGAAATTGTTAATTTATATTTATATCACGGCCTTTATGCAAGTTTATTATTATCATTGCCTTTTTTAATTATAATTTATTTTGCACCAGCCCTATATTCCTTATTTTATCAAAACAGCGTGCTTATAAAGTTATCTGCCCAACTTTTACATGCTTTAATGTGGGGATTTCCAGCACTATTAGGATTTGCCGCTTTACGAGAATTTGTGTCTGCTTTGAACTATCAGTGGACTATTATGGTAATTTCTTTTTTTGCAATCCCTTTTAATCTAGTTTTATTTTATATTGTTTATCACACTTCTTTATTTTCAATCGCCTGGATTGGTTATATTAATGCAATAACTGAATGGGGTATGTTTATTATTCTGTTAATTTATATCAATAAAAATAAGATGCTAAAAAATTATACTCACTTACCTTCTGTTACCAAACTTCAAAAAAGTATATTTAAAATAATTTTTAGAATAGGGATACCTAGTGGTCTTACTTCCTCATTAGAAGTTATTATGTCTACTACTATAGTAATAATGATGGGTTATTTTGGTATAATAAGTTTAGCAGCTCATCAGATTGCGTTTCAATGTGTAACATTTGCTTACATGGTTCCATTAGGAATAGGTCTTGCAATAGGGTTAAGAGTTAGTAAAAAAGGAGGATTGCATCAGCACTCCCAAGCTCTTGCACTTTCAGTGTATTCAGCACTTGGAATAGAAGCTATTTTCTCATTTTTAGTTATTGTTATTTTCATTTTATTTCCTATAACTTTAACCAATCTATTCATTCATCCCTATCAATCCGGTTATTTATTAGTAGTTCAAACCACTAAAAAATTTCTTTTAATTGCAGCATTTTTTCACTGCTTCGATGCATTACAAGGAATTATAATGGGTATTTTACGAGGACTCAGAGATACGTTTATTCCGATGTTTATAGCTTTATTTTCATTCCTGGTTGTTGCTTTAGGAGGAGGTTATTTTTTAGCATTTATTTTAAAATTACAAGGCGTTGGATTATGGCTTGGTTTAGCCGCAGGACTCGCCATCTCTAGTTTATTTCTATCTTTACGCCTATATAAACATTACGTAAAAATTAAAAGAATACCTAATAATACCATGGTAGAAGTAATTCCAAACTAATAATAAAATTGTATGAAAAACAAGCTTTCTTCAAATTCTGCTTACCTTAATATTTTAACAACCTTGTTACTTTGGTCTTCGGGTTTTGTAGCAATTAAAATTGGTTTACAAGGTTATGATCCAGGTAGTTTAGCCTTTTTTCATTATTTCTTATCAACTCTTATTATGGCCATACCTTATTATTTTTTAAAATCTAAAAGAAAACCTTCTCTTCAACATATTGTAAGCTTCTTTCTTTTAGGGTTAATAGGCATTGGTTTTTATAATATCGCTTTAAATTATGGCGAAAAAATAGTGGATCCAGGCATTACAAGCTTTATTAACAGTCAGATACCGATGACTGCTATCTTATTAGCAGTTATATTTTTTAAAGAAAAAATAATTATTTTCGGCTGGATAGGAATGATTATTAGTAGTATAGGAATATTTTGTATTGCGTATGGATTACACCAACATCTTTACTGGGATATAGGTATTATCTATCTTTTAGCAGCTAATTTATGTGCTGCAACTTATACTCTGTTTAGCAAAGTATTATTACGTTATTATACCTCAATTGAATTAGTTTTTTATACTATATGTTGTGGAACACTATTTTTATTGCCTTGTGCCTTTCATCTTTATAAAGAAATTCAAACGGCTCCTTTTACTTCAACATATTTTGTGATTTATTTAGGTATTTTTCCTGGAGCGATAGGCTATTTAACATGGAATAATGCTCTAAAATCTTTAAAAATATCGCAAGCAAGTGCTTGCTTATATGCTATGCCATTACTTGCAACAGCCATGAGTTGGTATCTGTTACATCAAATACCTACATTAATAACTTTTACTGGAGGGCTAATTGCTTTATTAGGTTCTATTATGACAACCTGGTTTGTAATGAAAAAATAGCTTATACACCAGTTTTTTTAAACTCGTAAAAAACATAAGGTGGAAATTTTTTTTCATCTTTCCAAGCAATACCGTCCTCATCTTTTCCTAAAGGATAAGTTTTGTTAGCAATTACAAAATTAGACTGCTTAGCAACCTGTTCGTAATCTTCGTCTGTCCAAAAATAATCTTCTAGAACTAAATCCACCTCAGTAAGCTTTATTTTACAAGCATCGCCACTTTTTGGATTATTATTTTGAGGAAATTGCTTTACTTCTAAAGAGAGCCAATCTCTTTTATACATTTCAGTAGAGCCTGTTACAGCAATAAAAACTCCATCTTTGTCTAGCACTCTATTAATTCTTTTAAATACTGCTATTATTTCATTTAAAGTTGGAATAGCAAATAAAACAAAAGTAGAAACTACTATTTTAAACTCTGATTTATTAAAAGGTAAGTCATTCTGTTCGTTAATTTGCAGATAATGACCATTCAGATCGTTCTTTCTTGCTAAATCTAGCACAGCCTTTGAAATATCAACACCAACTACGTTTAATCCTAAACTTTTAAGAAACCTGGTTGATAATCCTGCACCACATCCATAATCTAAAATTCGTTTACTTCTATCGTGTTTTTCCAATATTACAGGCAATTCCCTGGTTAATAAATAGTCTGTTCTTCCTTGACGATATAGAGAAAAATCTTTATTTAATTCAGAGGTATCTAATAAATTATACTTAGTTGCCATAGTAATATTTTTCATATACTTCTCTTAGTTTATTATATTATCTCAAGCAAGGACGACTAATAACTGACTGTAAATCAGGAAGCAAATAATCATTTACTCTACTATTTTCTACTTTCTCAAAAATAGATAATAAAGATCGTTCTTCTTGTTGATTGTTTAAATAAATTACTGTTACATTACTTTCAAGATCATAAAAATTCTCTGATAAAATAACTATAAATGGAACCCATTCTGCTTGAGCGGCATTGATCTTATCGCGAAGAGACTTATCTCTATTATCAATTTCTAAACGAATACCATTTTTAAATGCATGGGTGATTATTTTTTCTAAATAAGAAGTTTGAATTGGTTTAGCACATAATAATCTGATCTGTACTGGACTTAACCAAATTGGGAAAGTATAACCATTTGAGCTAATAGAAGTATTAACTAACTTAAATATCCAGCGCTCAATAGAGCCAAATGAAGCATGACAAATAATAGGGTATAGTGTTGTTTTGCCATCTAAACTAGTAAAGCTTATATTATAATTTTTTGCATTAAATAAATCATATTGACCGTCACAAAATCCAATATTATCTCTTTTGTCAATTAAGTAATGCTGAGCAATCCAATAATTACTTATTTCTTTAATCTCATTAATTACAACTTCTTTATTAATTAATTGCTCTAATTTTTTTATAGAGCTTTTATTTTGCTGATAGAAAGTTGACTCTATATCAAAACTGACTTCTATATCAAAATTAAATAATTCTCCTAGCTTAACTTGGGAAGCTAATGCACTAGCATACACTTCCCAAGCTTGCTCAATATTAGCTGCAAAAGTGTGTTGATCAAGCAGTGTAAACACATTAGCTCTTAAAATTCCTGCTAATTCTCGTGATTGATTTTTTCTAAAACTTAATGCGAGTTCAAATAAGCTAATTGGCAAATGACTTTCATGAATTATTTTACTTGATAATAATGACATAACACCATAATCACCACCTGGCCGTAATACAGCTGTTTTCTCATAAACTTCTGTTTGAAAGGATCTATCTTTAAACTGTGATGATTCTGAATAGATGCTTGGATTTAAAAAATCATACAAAATTGGTGTTCGAATTTCAAGAGAGGATAGTTTTGTTTTTACCCAAGATTTTAAAAAATCAGACATAAGATTAAAAACAACGGTGCCTCTTGGTAAAAATGAAACCTGCCCTTTTATTGCTGGATTAAAAAATTTTACCCACCCCAACTTTTCTAATGTTTGCATCACCACAGAGGGCTTATTCTCATAAAGAGTAGTTATTTCATTCATATATACTTAAAGTTTAATGAGTTAAGATTTTAACAATCGCTTTATTGTTCACAGCCTCTATACTCGCCAGACCACCAATTGGAAAAGTAATCATAGGTAATGTATGGCCAAAATCAACGCCACAAATAACCGGTATATTATTTAACTCAGATTTTGAACGTATAATTTTTTGTAATTTCATAAAATCAATAGCAGATTTTTTTTGAAAACGTCCAATAATTATAGCTTTGACCTGTTTAAACTGAGGTAAATGAAGTAATGCTTGTAAATTACGATCAAATTCATGTGCAGAGAGTTGTAAAGGCCAATCATCATCCTCTAAAAACAATAACGTATTTTGAAAGTTGGGGAGATAAGTAGTTCCTGTTAATAAACTAAATGTACACAGATTACCTCCTATAATAGTACCCATTGCCGTACCTTCATTGATGACTTTAAAGCCATCATTTTTAATAAAATGACGATTATTTTGATCTAAATACCATTGGTCATCACTCCATATATCACTAGCTGAAATTTCAAATTTATCATTATTAAACAAACACTTAAAGAAGTACTCTAAGGTATAGTAATTCTTTTCTTTTACACCAAAAGTCGAATAATGTGGGCCATAATAAGTTATTAATCCTGTTTTAGTATAAATTGCATTTAACAGAGCGGTGATATCCGAATATCCACAGAAAATTTTTGGATTTTTTCGAATTAAATCATAATCCAAGTAATCTAATAACTGATTTGAATTATACCCTCCAAGGACCGTAAAAATTGCTTTAACTTTTTTATCAGCGAAGGCCTCATGTAAGTCATCAAGACGGTGCTTGACTGAACTTGATCCAAACTCATCTACTTCATTTACATAATGTGAAAAACTTAACTTTAAATTAAACTTTTCAAACACTGAATTTGCATAATCTCTATTTTCTGATGCAATAATTGCAAGACTTTGAGCTGGTGCAACTACTCTTATTTCATCGTTTGCTTTTAATTTTTCTGCGATAATCAAATTTCTCTCCTTCTTTAACTGGAGGCAAGTGTAGGATTTTAACCTACATCTCCTAGATACAACCTAGGTGCTTTAATTTAAGCGAACCTGCCCTATTTTAACTTTTAATTTCCCGTATTGAACCTTCTATGCTAGTTTTTAAAAATTTAATTTCATTACCAATACCAATCATTTTGAATCCCATTTTAATATATTCCTTAGCTAGCTGGTTACTATATGCAAAAATACCAGGAATTAAATGATTTTTTTTACAGACGTTTAATACTTTTTTAATGGCTTCTTGAAATTTAGGGTGTTCAAACTCACCAGGTATTTCATAACAAGCTGCCAAATCTCCACAACCAATGAACAAACCAGAAATGCCTTTAACAGTAGCTATTTCGTCAAGATTTTCAACTGCTTCAACTGTTTCAATTTGAACCATACAGGTTATATTTTTTGCATTTTTAAGATAGTTGTTTATATCATAAAAATAGCCAGAACATCTAATTGGATTTAATCCCCTGGTACCAAGAGGTGGGTAATAACAAGCACTTGTAACTTGTAATGCCTCTTCTTTAGTAGATACTTTAGGAACTACTATACCTTGAGCGCCAATATCTAAAGCAGATTCAATAAGCTGTTGGTTATTTTCTGCTACTCGTACTAAAAAACTTACAGATGATCCGTTAAATGATTGAGCTATATGAATAAGATCTTGTTTTGTTGCAGGAGAAGCTTCCATATCAGCTGCAACCCAATGTAAATCAGTGGTAGCACTACATTCAGAAATAATAGATGACCCAGAAACAATAAACATACCTAGCAAAGGCATATCTTGTTGAGAAAGTTCTTTAAAAGTGTTTTGCCAATTTCTTAAAGGATGACTCATAGATTAAACCCTTAGTTTAAAGTTGTCATAGCAAGCTTTTTAACCTGCTGATATAAGTTTTTAGAAATATATAATGATTGGTTCTTTATTTTACTTGTATTAATTTTACTTTTTGAACCTGGATATCGATACTCATCATTGCTCTCATAGGGTTCATAAGCAAGTTTAATAATATTTTTTGCTGTGGATGTAATGTTCTTGTTACTAAAAAACGTAGGGTTAATAGCTAATATAAACAACCCATTACCACTCATGTCACTTGGCAAAGATATATTACCAGCATTAGCTAACGTACCCACAATAGCTTCAACAAAGACAGCTAATCCATAACCTTTATGAGCAGCATAAGGATAACCTAATGGTGTAATAGTCGCTTTAGGAGGTGTTGTATATAAAGCATTGGGATCTAAAATATCTTCATTATTGTGATCAACTAGAATGCCTTTTGATAATTTTCTTTTATTTAGTTTTGCATAAGCAATGCTACCCTCAGCTATAGTTGAAGTACTAATGTCTAATACAAAGGGAGTGTTATTATTCGTAGGCACTGCAAATAACATAGGATTAGTACATAATCTGGCCGTAGATTTAACCCCAGGAGGGGCAACTCTCCTTCCGTTACCTAGATAATTACAAAAACCAATGATAAACAAGTTATTTGGTTTTTTTGCTAGATGGAAACCAATTTTATACAGTCTTCCAACATGATGAGAATTAGTAACGTGAATCGCGCATAGTGCATTTTTTTTCGAGAGCATTTTTATTTGGGTAATTATTTCATTAACAACTAGGTTACCAAATGCCTTATTTCCATCAATGTGGCCTACTTGCTTGGAATTAATATCTATAATAGGCTTTGCTTCTATATCTAATAGACCCTTTTTAATGTCATCAATATATTGCATTATTCGTATAATTCCATGAGATCTGTATCCCATAACTTCATTTTCTAATAATGACTTTGCAACTTTATTTGCAATAGATAATAAAACCCCATGGTTACGTAATATTTTAACCAATAGATTATTTATTTCTTTATAATCATACTGTAACATGAACATCCTCAACTATTGCTTGAGCAACATTTCTTGATTCCTTTACTTTTGAAACACATAATCGAAACTTTCCAGTTGATGATTCTGGCATTTCAGAAAGTATTTCAAAATCAACTTTAAACTTATAACCAGTATGTGCAGTAATTCTATCTACAATTTCATTCTTGGTTTCAAGATTAATACCATTTGGAGCTAAAATTACTATACGCAAATGATCATATTGTTCTTGAGTAACCTGAAACCAATGTATAGATTCAAATCGCATAAATAAGTAAGAGAAAAAATAACTATCAATATAATCATTATTTGGTGTATAGATTAAATCTTGCTCACGTCCTGATACTTCCGTCATACGTGAAAACTGAAAGCTTTCTTTACTATAGCCAGAAATTGGTGCAGCAATATCGCTAGTCTCATAACGAACTAATGGCATTGAGAAATTATTTAATGTTGTAAGAACAATCTTGCCTTTTTCATGCGGTAAGCAAGCTGTTAGGTTTTGATTTAAAAATTCAGCTACGACATTTTCACTTTGGATTAATAATCCGTCGTGAGCTGGACTTTCATGTGAGACAATATTGGTTTCACGGCTTCCATACTTATCAAAAACTTCACAATTAAATACTTCTTGAACACGATTACGAATTGCAGGAGGCATCGGCTCGGATGTAGTTTGGATAGCTCTTAGAGCTGGGATACGCAACCCCCGCCGTTTAACTTCTAAGGAAATAAGATGTAAAGCATTGGCATAAGAACTAATTAAGATAGGATTAAAATTTAATAATGAGTTAGTAAAATTTTTAATTAGTCTAGATGAAAGCTTAAAGGTATTAAATTCTCTTCTATTACTTAAAAAATTAATCAACTTATCTTTAATACTTTGTAAATTCCAATATATTTCTGACCCCCATAGTAATACAAATCGTTCGCCTAACTCCCATTGACTACACCACTGATAAGTTCTAATTTGATGCGCTCTCATCCAGAGACGAAAGTTTTCGTCCTGCTTAAACAATGCTCGTCTACCTGTTGAACCACTACTATAATTATTTTTTATAGTAGAAAAATCTGCCTTAGATGAAACAAGTTCATCTTGATGTTTAAGTAATATTTCTCTGGTTAACAAAGGTAGTTTTTGTAAATCTGCTTGATTATTGATGTCATCAGGGCATAAATTTCGTTCTTTAAAAACTCTTTGATAATAAGGAACTGTTAAATAAGCATGATGTAACAAATGATTTAATTTAGTTAATTGTATTTTTTTAATTTCCTCAGCGCTCATCTCTTGAGTCTTCATTAACCATTCAAGTCTTTCCTTAATTCCTATTCGACCACGAAATTTTTCAGCCTGCCAATATAAAGTATTGGCTAAATTTTTAGAAATCATAATGTCCACCTGCGTATTTTTTATACCTTGTTGTTAAATTGATAAACTTTCTTGCAAATAAATTATAAAATTCTTTATTTAAAAAATTTTTTGCATTATCAACAAACTTATCTAAGGACTTATTAAACCAAGCAGCAAGAATGGCTGAATGACTAAATGAACTAGAGCTATCATTAATATCAAAATTACTATCCCAATCAAAAAACAATACATGTTTACCATGATTGATTACACTAGCAATATTATAAAGGAGCTCTTCTGAAATAAGTTCGTTTAATAAGTACAAATACGATATTAAATAAATTAAATATCTAGCTTCAATAAGATTAATGATTTCCTCTTCATAACTAAATATTGAGTCTTTATATGAATAAGATATATCTAAATCTCTATCCTTTTCCGAAGGTCTTTTAAAAGGTAAGCTATTAAATTGATCATAATCAAATTTATTATGTACTAATTTACATCCCTGCCATATTCCTTCAATAGATTTTGAATGTTTGTTAGTTCCGGGCACAGGAATAACAGGTTTTTCCCAAGTATAAAATGGGTTAAATGTGCGAAATTTTTCCATATTAAAAGAAGCTCCATTATATGTATCAATCAATAAAGTATTTTGAAGATCTTCTTTAAACATTGCTTTTAATACTTCTTCTCTTCTAATTGCTTTAATAATTTGCACAAATTATCCTTATTACACGTTAATTGTCAGAGAGGTATCACCACGTTCATAAATATGTGATTGATTAGCCATCTTAATTAAACTCCACTGATTTCTTTGCTCTTTATATTTGTTTTCACGAGCCCAATCCTGTAGCTTAATTCCATATTTTTTTGCTTCCTGTACAAGATACTCAGGAAAGCATGAAAATGGAGCTACTATTAAAGAAATATGATGAGCAGCATAGATTTTCAACTCATCTAGTCGCGGATAATCTGTTAAATATACAACATAAGAATTTTCTTTTAATTCATCTTTAAGTTGAGGGCATAAATTATTTGCTACACTCCACTCATCACCTATCCATTCAGCAATAATTTTTTTATTACTTTCTACAATTCTTCCTGCATATTTATTTATATTTTTCTGTACTGACTCTTGAATAGGAGCTAGCCAATAGGCATGTGTTAAAAAAGACCATTGATAAGCTAAGTCTTCTTTTTCAAGCATCATTGTTGCCATATTGAATTTGTCTAGAGGGGCTTCTATCTCTTCTCTTACAACTTCAAAACCATTGCTTTTTAAGAAACTAATTCGGCTAGGATTATTAGACAATAGTTTAATTTTATTAATATTTATAAATTTTAAAATAGCAGCTACAGCATTATAATTTCTATTATCAAGCTTTGCATGTAATTTCTCAAAAACTTCTTCAGTATCTAGATTTAAATTTTGTCTATAATCATATATTTTATAGTGAGCTTCTATTCCTAAACCTCTTGCATCTTGATCAATTCCATAAATTACTAATCCAAACTTTTCTTTTCTGATACGAGAAAATGCTTCCATAAGCTGGTAACCACAATCACACTGTCTTGAATGAAAGACATGGCCAAAAAAGCACGCGGACTCTATTCTTAAAGGAATTGGCTTATTTATACTAAGATCACCATAACACACACAGGCCCATCTTTCATTATTATATTCAAAATAATAGAGAGAATGATAGTCAACATGGTTATCAATTTCTAAAGGTAGTTTAATAGGCCCAATAATTTTATTTAATTTATTTTCAGTATTTTTCATATTACTCTACTCCTAATATATAATAGTTATTAAATTCTTCTAGATACAAAAGCTCTGGTAAAAACCTTTTCCCCTGAAATTAAACATGACATCATTTCATCTGCTGCAATAAAACCCAATACCTCTCCTTTGTATAATTTTTCTACTTCGTAAACATTTTGAGATTGCATGGATAAAGGGAAAAAAGCCACAAGCTTAGCTTCTAAAACATTTTCTAATTCACTTATATTTTTACAAAAAACAATATTATTTTGGTAATGATTTATTGATCTGGAAGCTATAATATCTTTTATTGCAAGCTTGATTAACATCTCATATTGTTCATAATTAAACTGTAATTCTTCTCCAGTATCATTTCTAATCATAGTCGCTTTTATTTTTTCATGATTCTTTCTACCAAAAATTAAAACCCTTAATGGAACTCCTCGTTGATACCATTTCTTTTCTTCTTGATGAAATTGAGATTTGCTATTTATCCTAATTAACTCTGATTGAATACCATGAAGCACTAAGTCATCTTTAATTTTTTCAAAAATTAATTCATCGTCTGAATTATAGACTGTTAGTAAAAAAACTACTTGAATTGGTGAAATATCTGGATGTAAGCACAATGATCTATCAGACCTAATAGATTGAAATAAGTTTGCAAAAACCAATCTTTTAGTTATTGCTCCTGTTGCCTGATGAGTGAACAGTTTAATGCTATTGTCAGAGTAAGCAATGTTAAAACGTCTTGAAAAAATATCATCTTGAAAATAAGAACAACTTACTTGGACAGTATTTTTTGAAGGTAAAATGGCATCACCTCCATAGCTCCATCGATATAAATATCCATTGTTTGTCCAAGTGGGGCGTAAAGACCATAAAACAAAAGTACCTAGATCGTTTGCAATTTTCTTAAACATTGCTAAAAGTTTTAGTGCCTCAGTCGTTGCACTATTAACTTCAGAAAAACAAGAGTGAAACTCAAAAACATCACCTGCTTCCATAGAAAGAAAAACCGACCCACCGCTACGTTTTGCAGAAGAAATAGGTCTAAAATACTTTGTTCGTTGGAAAATTTTTTTAGGAAGATCATTTTTTGTTTTAATTATAGTTCGCCAATGATCATAAATTGGATATTCTCCTGTAGGTGTTAACGCTAAATCATGAGACTCTTTTTTTTGTTGAGAACTAACATTTAATACTGAATTCTTAACATCCATCAAATCGCTCATGGCATCAAAATAACTAGAGGGTATTAATGAGGGGTAAGAATATTCATTATAACCATTCTCTACAGCTTCTTTACGAACTTTAGCGGCAAATTTTTCAATGATTTTTACACCCCACGGTAAAATAACCATAGCTCCAGGAACTTTTATTTGCTCAAGATCACATATTTCATTTAATCTTAATGTTGTATTAAACCATTTATGTGGACTTGCTAAAAACTCCTTACTATTGATTACACTAGCATCACCAGCAATGGATTTAATTTGCCAGGGTAACTTACTAAGTTTTTTTTCAGACTTTGTAAATAATATTTCTGATTTAGGTAAAAACTCACTATAATTCATGAAGGTACTCTAATTAATTTTAGTAGTTCTGTATTGGTTATCACCTTTTACTGAAACACCTTCTACATAAGTTTTATTTACCATGGGATGGATTGCATGAGTTGGACCAAAATCAGAATCTGGATGATAAACAGCAATTCTTAAAAAATTCTCTTTGGTATGAAAACTATGGATTTCTTCTGGCTCTAAAATGAAAATATTACCGGGTAATAGGTTTATTATTCCTTTTTGAGTCCAACAATACCCAGCTCCTTCTAAAACACACCCTACTCTAACTGATGGATGAGTATGAGCTGTTTGGTCAATGTGAGAAGGCACATAAAGATAATTTAAACAGGGCTCTCCACATTCAAGGGGCGAAAGTAATAAGGTATCTGAACAACCATCAATATATTTTAAACGTCCTAACCTCTCAACAGGCCCACCTAATGAAAATAAACCGTTATTTTTTTCTCTTAAGCATAGAAATCCTTGCATATCTTTAATTACACTTCCAGCAGGTGCTGAGATAAACATATGGCGATATAAATTAAATGATCTATTTGCTACTAATGCTGTACCTGAATCAGCGGTTACAAAACCATATGCTGTTGCATTCTCAGGTACTACAATAGTTTCTTTATTAGGAATAATTAGTGTAGACGGGTAATTTTTATCAAGCTCATTTTTGCACAAAAAATAATCTATATTATGAATATGCATACACTTTCCTTATTTTTTATTAATTTACTATTAAAAATTCAAATTTTTGCTTTTTTTTGAATTTTACGGAATTTTTATTCAAAATCAACAAAAATATTCTTTTATTAATGAAAAAAAAGTATATTTATTCGAAATATAAGTTTAAATTAAGTTAAAAAAATAAAAAATATTTATTTATCAATAGCTTATTGTTAAATAACAATTTAGTATAAATATTAGAAAATAAAATTAGCTAATAATAAAGGGGTTATCGTTAATTTCCTGATTTGCAGATTTAGAAATTGGCAGAAGTCATATATGGCAATGGCGACATTTTCAATAGTAACCAATTCAGGCTTACTAGTAGTAACACTGACAAAATAATACAACTCTAAAGAAATCGTCCAATATCTCTAACAAGATGCTGATTCTATACTCAGCAGGAGCTTCTATTGATTAATTTAGAATTAATATTGCTATGAGTGGATAATATTTGTCCTGACTGATATTATGCCATGATAAGTAAATAATAATGAGGTATAACCGTGAAAAAATCTAAATTATTAATGGTTTTAACTGTTGCAGGACTATGTTTCTGTTCAGCAGCTTATGCTGACATAGCAAAATGCCAAGCTTTTATGAATAATTACGCGATGCAAGCATTACAAAAGGGCTCATTTTATATGACTTTTTTTAATAATGCGGCACAAATTCCAGAACCTAATCCAGGCTCCAATTGTGTTAACAATAGTTGCTCTTATTTTGTTGATAGTGATGGAATATGTCTTTTAGCTGATACATCGCTTTGGAATAAACCCATTGGTAATACCGGAGAAACTGTAGGCGAAATAGCTACTAAAGAAGTAAATAATTTTAATAATGGAATACCTTATGATGGACATTCTGCAACAATTGCTGAAACTTGTCCGGCAGGAGCAGGTTTTAACAATGATTCTTGTACATTAACTTGGGTTCAAGATCATTAATATTCACTAACCACCAGCTGTATCAGTTGGTGGTAGTTTGATAAGCTGTTTAAAATTTCCGTAGCTTTCTTATTTAACACTTGCAAGTCATGATTTATTATCGTGATATGGATTAATTTTCCTGATTAGACATAAATTGAAATATAACGAAATATCGTCCTAAAGAGCATAGTAATAACGACGCTTAATTGGCTTAAATACTTAATCGGCTATAGTTTCAAATTCACTGCTAAAAGCCAAATACCTTGTTTTAAGGAGTGATCCAGATAAAACCGTCTTCGTGCAGCAAATAATATTTTTTTAGTTTTTGTGTAAAATACTCGGGTATTTCTTTTTTTACATCAGCAGACAAATCATCATAAGGAACGCGAAAAAAAACTCAACAAGTTCTTTACCTTGCTCATTCAACAATACACAATCATTAATATTTAAGCGCGACTGTACTAAATCACTTTTATACTTAATTTGTAAATGATCAAGTAAATCACATAGCTCAATAAAATTGAGTTCGGGTTTATTGTTACCATGTATCTTTTGAAAAAAATAATCTTTGAATTGACATACTTCATCATTTGAACGAATAACAATACAAATTAAACCTTTATCTTTAATATTTGCTAGCATCTTATCAATAGCTGTCTGCCAATCATCAATATAATAAAAAATATGAATCGCAGTGATTAAATCGAATTGATGTTCTGGTTGATAATTTTGCCATGTTGCGCAGATAAAACTAATCTTCTCATTCATTGTTTGCTGCTTAAAAATATTTAATAATTCGCCTGCGGGATCAATGGCGGTAGTATTAACAACGCAATTTCGTTTAAGCTCCTTTATGATCGCTAATGTTTTTTCTCCATAATCACAACCAATATCCAAATATTCAAATATTCAATAGAATTTCGTTTAGTAAAAAATCATATACGATTGGATTAATATGCTTAAGAGTATTTTCTACTTGATTCGTATGTTTAATAAAATTAAAAAATAATTGATACTTTTTCTTAAAAAGAAATTCTGCGGAAGATTTCGTAGAGTGTTGCATTTAATACTCCCTATTTACTTTTGCAAATTGTAAACCCTCTGTTTCATAATAGTATAAACTGGCCAGCCTTTTAAAGCCCATCTTGCAAATGGAGACCAATTTTTAAGGCTTTATTTCCCCGACTTCAAGCGTTTTATGACTTAATCATCTGATTTTATTCAATTCTGCTAATTAATTCAGGCACTACATTCCTCAACTCCCTCTTTTCCCTCTTTTCCATTTTTTGCATTATCTTACTGAAAGTAAATAAAATTTCTTGCATAGGGTGGTAATGCCCGATATAAATCAATTAATTATCCTGTAGTGCCTTATTCGGGAGGGATTATATTTATTCGCGCTAAAAAAACACCTCGTAGCAATAGTACATCCACTCAGCTGTCTTAATCTCAATTAATTTACCGATCACGAGGCCATAAAATATATAATTAGGTGGGTGCGAATATGGCTAGCGTTATCAATGTGTTAAATTATAAATTATTAATCCAACCTATGATTTACAAGATAGATTTGGAATACATCCATATCCTAAAAATCGAACAACTGAATTTTGCTTAGGTAAGCTAAAAGTAAATATATCAACCCCCTTTAAGGAGATATCTTTGTAAGAACCGTCACTAGCTCCAAACATTAAAGGCTGATTATGTTTGTCTTTACCAAGATACAACATAACATGAGTAATCGGTGGATCTCTATGGACTTTATAGGTGCCAGACCAAAATAGCAAATCTCCTGGTTTTAATTTTGAAAATTCAAATGAATTAAGACTATAGCCATTAACGGCATAAAATCTTCCTTTTTCCCAAGTCCATTGATAGATTTCATTTGCTTGTCTAGGAACTTCATTAATATGAATACTTTTTAACAAGTAGTAAATCGTACCAGAACAATCCATTCCACCCTCATTTGGATTTGCTGATCCATATTTATAAGTTAAGTGCTGCTGAGTTAATAGTAAAGCTTTATTGATAAGTTGCTGGGTAGAAGCAGGATAATTATTATATCCTGTTAAATCAGAGCTAGATAAGGTAACAGTATTTATTGCGGAGGGTGTTTCGGCATTAGATATCTGTGCTATCAATAAAAAGCTAGTAATTATAATTAAATTTCTAAATTTCATTAGTCTCTTAAAAACCTCATACTACAATATTCTAGTAATATATAAATGTTAAAATAATAATCATTTCTAATAAAAATTGAAAATTTTACTATAAAAATTAAATACTTTGTTATTTATTCTATGATGAATAAATAGCTTACTTAATTATTGCTCAAATATAAAACATTCGTTATTATAAGCGGTTTTAAACAATATTTTAAGTTGGTAATTATCTACTATGTTAACATTAACTCCTCCTAGTCTCGAAGCAGTTTTTCAGCAAATCCCAGGAATACTTTGGTGGAAAAAAGATATTAACTCTACTTATCTAGAGGCTAATATGGAATGTGCCAAATTATTTGGTTTTAATAACCCAGAATCAATACAAAATATTACAGATTTTCAACTAAACTGTAAGTTTAGTGAACTAGCAGAAATATTTCAGCAATGTGATAAACGAGTTATAGAGTATAAGAAACCAATAAAGTTATTAGAAATCTTACAGTGTAATCAAAACAATTGGAAAATAATGCTGGTAACTAAAGCTCCTATTTTTAATGTACAAAATAATACTATTGGAACTGCGGGACTCTGCATAGATGTTACCACTTCTTTTACTAAAGTTGGCTGTTATTTGTCAGATAGTCAATTAAATACTAAAAAAGAAAAATTACTTCAAAGTAGTTATGTAATTGGAAAAAGTAATTTTTTTGATATTCGGCTAACACCTAGGCAATCAGAATGTTTATTCTTTATCTTACGAGGCAAAACGATAAAAGGAATTGCTAAAATTTTAAATTTATCAGCCAGAACAGTTGAGTGTTATATTGAGCAGTTAAAACTGAAGTTTAATTGCCATACAAAATCGCAGTTAATTTCAACAGCTATTGAACAAGGCTATTTAAATAACATACCAGAAATATTTTTTACTAAACAGACATCAATTATACTACAATAAAATTATAATGGGAAATAGGATTTAAAATTAATTTTATGGAACTTAATAATTACCACTCTTTATGTGCTGAGTACTACGATATTGATAAGCCTTTTGCACCTGAAAACGAATTAAATTTTTACATGAACTATGTAAAAAATTCAACGGGCAATATACTTGAGCCAATGTGTGGTACTGGAAGATTCTTATTACCTATTTTAAATGTCGGTTTTAATATTGAAGGTTATGATGCTTCTTCTAATATGCTACATATATTAAAACAAAAAGCATTAAATCAAGGTTTAACGCCTAATGTTTGGCTACAATTAGCTGAAGTTCCTACTAAACGAGCTAATTACTCTCTGATTTTTATACCCAGTGGATCATTTGGGTTAATTGTAGAAAACAAAAAGATAAAACTGACATTAAAAAATATTTATAACCAATTAGTAGCTGGGGGAACATTTGTATTTGAAGTTGAAACCTTAACTGCTGCACCTAAACAATTAAATACTTGGTTGGGTGATATAAGATATCGTACTGATAGTTCTTATATACTTTTAAATACTTTAAATTTACCCCCTAAAAATAGTATCAATTCTATTGTCTGTAAATATGAATTAATAATAGATAACTTCATAAAAAAATCAGAAATTGAAATTATTAATATAAAGTTATATTCAGTTTATGAAATTAGCTCTTTATTAGAAGAAGCAGGCTTTATTGATATAAACATTTATTCAGATTACAATTTTAATACAGAGCTAAAAAATTCTGATGAATTAATAATTTGTGAATGTAAAAAGAAAAATTAATCAGATAACTTAAATAAGTAATCATTGCAACACGAAGAACAGCTGTACATGGAGATTATAGTCGATTATTTTTATTGCCTTCGCAACAAAATATAGAAATGAAAAGAGTTACTTTAAGGCATTATAAATAAAAAAGGTAATATATGTAAAATTACAAAATTTTTAAAACTAAATTACTTAGATTAATTTCATAATTCTGGGTAACTTATCTAAACTATCGTTATCCTCTACTAACTCTTATATTTTAGTCAACAGCTTTTAATTGCCTTTTAATATGTCAAATACATTCATAAAAACCTTCAACATATAATAATTACTAATACTCAAATAATAACATATTTATTTTTCTTGTTTTGTTTTATTTCGTAAGAGATCTACAACAAATTTGTTAATGTACCAGTAAAAATTTTATGCCGACTTTTTTTGATTAAAAATAAAATTTTTATATTAAAAAAATGTTTTTTTTGTTAAAATGTATATGTAAATTAATTTACTATTGGTTGTATTTAATTAATTACTAATTATTATGAGGATTTAATTATGGCAGACAATAGAGAAAAAGATCCTATGCGAGTTCAAGCTGGTCAAAGAGCTGCGGAAACCAGGGGTCACGACAGCTTGAGTGAGGCAGGTAAAAGAGGTGCAGAAGCGAGAAATAACAGGCTCTCACCTGAAGAACGCTCTGAAGCTTCGCGGCGAGCAGCACAAACACGTGAGGAAAAACATCCTGGCAGCTTAGCTGAAGCTGGTCGAAAAGGTGGTCAAAAATCTCACGGTGGTGGTAGGCGTCGCATTCAAGATGAAGAATAGTCTTCTTTACTAATAAAAGGATGAAGAGCTCTCATCCTTTTAAGATTTTTAATCTATTTAATAATAATTAAACTGGTAACTCTGCTCCTATATATCTCTCTACTATTGAAGGAATATTAATTTGTAAAGTTATCGGTTTTGAAAAACACTCAATTCTCAAAGAGCTACCTTTAAGAAGATTAAAAATTATAGTATTTTCATTAACATTTACATTAATTAATCTATTTTGAAAGTTGATGGTTAATCTATATGCTTGCCAAGCATCTGGTAATATAGGACTAAAGCTTAAAAATCCTTCATATGTCCTCATTCCAGCAAAACCAAAGGCCATACACATCCACGCTCCTGCCATATTAGCAGCATGAATACCATGTTCAGAGTTATGATGCAAATTATCTAAATCTAAGCGCGCCGTTTGCATAAAATAATCATAAGCTTTGGTACAGTACCCTACCTCACTAGCCATAATTGAAAAACAACAAGGCGATAGAGAGGAGTCATGTGTGGTAATGGGTTCATAATAATCATAATCTCGTTGCTTATCTGCTAGACTAATCTTATTGCCAAACCAAAAATCTGCCATTATTACATCAGCTTGTTTACAAACTTGATAACGATAGATCACCAGTGGATGATAATGAAGTAATAAAGGATAGTTTTCTTTTGGTACACTTTCAAAGTCCCATTTTTTCTTTTGTAAAAATGTATCGTCTTGTGGATGTATTTTTAATTTTTCATCATAAGGTAGATACATTTTTTCAGCTGCTTGTTGCCAATTAGTTATTTCTTTTATTTCTAACTGTATTTTTTTAGTGATCTGACTAAATTGTAAAGGATGCTCTTCTTGTAAAAGAGTCGCTATTTTATAAGCATAATACAAGTGTGATTGAGCCATCATATTAGTATAAAAATTGTTATTTACAATTGCAGTATATTCATCTGGACCAGTAACACAATTTACACAAAATTTATTTTCTTTACTGGGTATAAAATCTCCTAAGCTTGCCCACAGTCTTGCCGTTTCAAATAACATTTCAGCGCCGTAATTTAACAAGAAATCGATATCACTTGTAGCTTCTATATAAAGCTTTAATGCTTGAATTATATCAGCATTGATATGGTATTGTGCTGTACCTGCCGGATAGTAAGCGGAGCATTCTTCACCATTTATTGTACGCCATGCATATAAAGCACCTTTCGAGTAGGACATCTGCCTTGCGCGTTCTCTTGCTTTATCCAGCGTATTATATCGATACATCAATAATTGTTTAGCAATTTCAGGTTTGGTATATAGAAATGAAGGCAATACAAAGCTCTCAGTATCCCAAAAATAATGTCCTTCGTACCCCTCTCCCGTTACCCCTTTTGAGGCAATACTCGTTTTACCATCTTTACCTACTGATTGTAGTAAATGAAATTGATTAAAACGCAGCCCCTGCTCTAGAGCTAAATCTCCTACAATTTGAATTTCGCTATGTTTCCAAAAATCTGCTAAATAAGCTTTTTGATCAACTAGTAAAGAATTAAATCCTTTTTGCTTTGCCTCTTGTATAGTTTGTTCAGAAAGAATAAATAGATCATTTTGAGGATAGTCTATTGAAGTAAAATAACTAATCCATTTAGTTAAAGTAATAGTTTCATCCTGCTTACCATCAATATTAAATATTTCAAATATTTTTTGCTCTTCCTCTAATTGAGTTTTTTGAAAACTAGCCTTTAAAATTTCGTTACTCATTGCGCACGCTAATTCAAACTGAGTAGTTGTAGTCTTTTGTTTAACCGCTGAGTAATCATTAGTAATTTTTTTATCAACAAGCTTTAATACCTGTCCTTTAAATGCTGAACCCACTCTTGGGTCATCTTCACATTTTTGATTGGTAACTGCTGTATCTAAACCTGAGATTAATTTTATCTTGCCTGAAAAATTCAAAGGGGTAACTTGATATTGAATTGCTGCTAAGTGCTTATTGATTAATGAAACTACTCTTTTAATAGTAATTTTTAACTGCTTACCGGATTTTGATGCCCATATTATTTCTCGAGTTAATATGCCAGTTTGCATATTAAGCTCACGATAATATTTTAAAATTTTTCCAGAAAATAGATTAAATTTTTCTCCATCAACTTCTAGTTCAATAATTTTGCTATTTGTTACATTTAACATGGTTTGGTAGTTTTTAGCATAACCATAAGCAATTTCTCCATATTGAATAGGACTTGATTCGTAAAACCCATTTAAATAAATTCCTAGTAGTGAAGTACCTTTTGGCCCTTGATATCCCTCTTCAAAATTACCGCGCATACCTATATAGCCATTACCTAAAGCAAAAATAGTCTCTCCTAAGTAATTGTTTTCTGTTTGAAAAGATTCTTCGCTTACTACCCAGGGATTTGATGATAAAAAATTTGCTGCTACTTGCTTAGATTGCTTCATTTTAACTCCCCAAATGACTATTCTTTCGTTATAATCGGCCGCCATAGTATCATGAATAGTAAAAAAATTTAAGGTAAAAAACATGTTTAAAGGTGCAATTTTTGACCTAGATGGGGTCATTGTTGATACAGTTCCGTTACACTATGAAGCTTGGTATAGGCTTTTTCATGATGATTATGGCCTAGAATTTGATTTATCAGTTTATGAACATAAAGTGGACGGTAGACCTCGTATGGATGCCGTACACACTATGCTACCTATGCTTAGCACCGAAGAGCAACAACAAGCAGGGAACACTAAACAAGGATACTATTTAGACATGTTGGCGGCTGGTAAGCTCAAAGTATTTAATAGTTCTATTGACTTTATTCAAGATCTTCTTAAAAACAATGTCAAACTTGTTGCTGCTTCCAGTAGTCGTAACGCTACTTTTATTCTTGAATCTATTGATTTATTAAAAGATTTTATCGGGGTCATTTCAGGCTCTGATATTACTCATGGTAAACCTCACCCTGAAATTTTTTTAAAAGCTGCAAAACTGCTTAACTTATCAACCGCCGAATGTATTGTTTTTGAAGATGCTAAAGCTGGAGTTGAAGCTGCAAAAGCAGGTGGTTTTTATTGTGTAGGTGTTAATAGGCATCAAAGAAATGAACATTTTTTAAGTGCAGACTTAAAAGTTAATGATTTAAAAGAAGTAAGCTTTTTAAAATTAAACGAATTGATGAAGTAATAAATTTGGCTAGCTGGCCCAGGACTACCGAAGCTGCGACCAGGTGCCACTTCGGTGTTAACCGCACAATAAACTACATAAACTCTTCCGCTTCGATAGTTTCAATCGCCTGATTCTCACCTAAAACTGCAGAATTACCATCCGTAATCCCAAGTCGCGTACTCAAATCCAAAGGAAATAACCCATATGGATTGAGATGCGAATGAAATAGTACGTTCAAAGCGCGTTTATCTTCCAGCGTTAAAACATTCTGCCATTCTGGTCGTGACAAAATATTCTGAAAAATAACCGTGTTGACGTACGCCATACATGCTTGCAATAAATGTAGGCATACAATTGCTAATTCCTGGTCTCGTTTAATATTCGTGGATATCTCACCCAGTTTACCATAAAAAATAAATCCCATAATGCTGTTGAGACGCTCAACGACATTTTGTGCTTCGACCCTCCCAATCAAAATCATCAATGCATGATGTTAAAATATTTAATTGATTGGCGATACAATTTAGCATCAGCGTGTCGATATATTTTAAATGCTTTGGATAGTGGCTTTCTAATTGAAAATATTTCAAAAGTATCGCAAAATCCAGCCTATTTTTATCTGAATTTTTTGCTTTAGCAAGCGTTAGTTCATCGTCGCTCAGATTAAAGATATTGTCATTACTCATATGATTTTTTATAACTGTTTTGTTTTAGTTTTTTCTGCTTTTCATTTTTCAAGTACCGATACAGCGTTGGCTTTGTAATATTAAATAATTTGTAAATTTCCATTACTGATAAATTGCCTTTATCGTAGTGCTTTTTAAGCTTTCTAATTTCCTGTGTGTTTAATTGCACAGGTCGTCCACCCATGCGACCACGTACACGCGCTGCTTTTAAGCCTGCTTGTGTGCGTTCACGAATTAATTCACGTTCAAATTGTGAAAGCGCTCCAAAGATATGAAAAATTAATTGTCCGCCACTGGTGGTCGTATCGATACTTTCTTGCAAACTTTTAAATCTGATGCCTTGGTCATTTAATTCTTTTACGGTTTCAATGAGGTGCGCAAGCGATCGACCTAAACGATCCAGTCTTCGCAGCCAGCGCCTTTTAATGCGTCTTCTTGCATACCTAAATATTGATCAGCAGTTGATACTCGAGCATATCCAATCAGCATAATCCATTCCAATTGATTAAATTAGGTGGCAATGGTAACGTAACCCATCTCACATAGGCAAGTTGTATAACTCTGAATTTTTAACCGTTTTAATTACCATTAATTGCTCCGTGTTTGTTGCAGATTTGAATTTAGAGATAGGGTAATATAAACGGTCGTTTTCGTTACTGGTATTTTTTTAGACAAAAGCGCTTTCCCTGTAGGAGCGATGATCGTTATGAATTATAAAAAAGTCCTTCCGGTCATTTTAATGACCTTCAGTTTGCATGCATTTGCCTCAGCGCAAAACAATGAAACTGAAAAAAACACAATCATTCAAAAGATGGTGAATCAGTATGTTGAAAAATATTCAAATACCGATGTCAAAAATAAAGGCGAAGGGATTTCAGGAATCCAATTGACAGTGCTTCAAGATGGAAAAATACAAACATTTGTTGCAGGCACTATTGGACATAACATTACAACACCTGTGACATTAGAAAATATATTTGCATGGGGAAGCATTACTGATGAAAAATCAATTCGGCCGAGAAAATGGCGAGATGTTAAAATCGTTCAGTTGCTACATATGACAAGCGGTATTCCAAATGCTATTAACGCTAAAACAATTGATACGTTCTGGAATAAAAAAACCTTATTTGAAACCAATTGGCAACCTAATCAAATAGTAGAAATTGCAGCAAAATATACCCGTAGCGGATATTGTAAGCATCAATGTTTTACACCAGGAACAAGTTACTCATATTCAAACGTTAATTATATTATTGCAGACATGATCGCAGAAAAAGCAAAAAAAAGCGCATTTGATTCGCAAATGCAAACTCTTCTGAAAAATGCTGGTGTCACAGCATATTATGCTCCTCTTAAACGTCCAGGCACTTTTTTAAACGGAATGGTGCATGGATATTACTATGATGCGGAATATAGTTTGCCTCCAGTCAAAGATGTTCCGCTAGGATTTGACTCATCAAATACTCTGCAATGGTCTGGATACACTTCTGCTGGTGCATTGATCGGTAACACGCAAAATATGGCGCAAGCAGTCTATAAATTATTTAATGGAAAAATTCTATCAGAAAATTCAATAAAAGTATTGAACAACGATTATTATGTTAATGAACAAACTGGGAAACCAGTTTCTAATATCGCTCAATGCACAAAGAAAAATACGGGGAATAATGGATGCTTTGGTTTAGGAGTTGGTGTGCTACATAATAAAACACTCGGATTTACCTGGATATACGAAGGTCTTGTTACTGGTTATCGCTCTATTTATTTTTGGGCACCAAAAGAAAACACGATTGTTTCAATATCCGTAAATAACATCGCTGGTGATAATGATCATTTAGTGAAATTTGCGACTGATGTTTTTAATATGGCAGTAAATAACACTAAAAATTTATCTTCACATCTTAAAAATAATTAACGCAATGAATTTTTAAAAAATGGTTAAATAAAAACTATGTTTTTTATACGAAGAATACGATTATTTATTTTATCAAATTTGATACTTCTTTTTCCAGTGTTCGCACAAGCGGATGATGGAAAAATTATCATGAGTTATTGGCAATCATCTAAAGCTGTGTCTTCTCTTGTTTATCCGGTACCTGGCAGTTTCAATGCATCTGATAAAATAGTCAAAAATCAAAATATGCGAAATAAATTAAATGATCTTAATATTATTTCGTACACTTTTTTTCACGTGGATAAAGAAGGTATTGTACACATTAACAATAGCGCCATTGATTTATCATCAAGTGATCATGAATTCTGTAAGAAAAATCCAAAAATCTGTACTGATGAAAACAATCAATATCAACCAAAATTAGGGAATTTTTCAGCTTTTGCAAAATTACAAAATAAATCGGATGATTTGAAAAAAATTATTTCTATTGGCGGCGGTGGTGACAAAAAATCATTTCAATATGCTGTCATGCATATTCATAAATTTGTGAATTCAGTTTCTGTCATTATTAATTATTATCATTTGGATGGTGTTGATTTAGATTTTGAACCAGATATTTTCACATCAACAATATCACAGCAGTATGCGCAATTGGTCACTGCATTACGCGAAAAATTAGGAAAAAACTTAATAATTACGATTGATATGGAACCTGATCAACAAATAAAACAATCATATTGGAAAATCATTTCAGGTAATGTGAATTACATATCAGATATGTGTTACGACTTTCATTCTCCATATTATTTCCCGCATATGACTGGGTACAATAGCAATCTTTATTCCGACCCCAATGAACCGATGATCAAAAGTTATTATCATATTAGCTGCGATCAATCCATTCATTACCTTACTTTCTTAGGAGTGCCGACGCAAAAAATTATTTTAGGATTTCCGTCGTATGGATTGGCATATGGTGGTGTTTCTGAAAAAAATAATGGATTATTTCAGCCATATGATCCTGCGAAAACACCTATGTTCAATGAAAATATAAAACCAAAAGGGTATGTGCAATATAAAACAATAACAAGATTATTACGATCTGGGTTTCATGAACATATGACGTTTTTTAACGATTTTCCGAGTGCTGTGTGGGCATATAACAAAAAAACTCGACAATTTATTGCGTATGATAATGTAAAGCTTGTTAAAGAAAAGGCACGTTACGTAAAACAAAATCATTTAGCAGGATTAATGACTTGGGCTGTCAATGATGATGCGCCAGCATCTAGTCATAAATCATTACTCGACGCGGCGAAAAAATACCTACGATGAGATGCATCAGCCCGAACTCATTGCGCATTCTGCGCCAAAGTGGCACCTGGTCTCAGCTTCGGTAGTCCTGGGCCCTATTATCAGAATAGATAAAACTATTTTTCTTAGGAAATGACCAAACTTCTTCCTCCGAAAGTTGAGTTTCAATTAATTCAATTGGCACACCATTTTTTTCGATAAAAGCAACTTTAAACCCTTCAAATGGGCTATAAGGTTGTAAAATAACTTTTTTGTCACTTAATGCTCTTTCTAAATTAGAAACTTTAAATCCTAAATGTGGAATAGTTTGAATTAAGGGATGTATAGGCGAATCTTTTTCAAAGCGATGCCATTGAATATGCATTTTTTTATTATCATCATCTGATGTATATACTTTAAAAACAGAACTATAACGTTCATTTTTTCTTAACTCTTGAGTAGGAATACCTAAATGATGAAACTCGTATTTAATTGCCTCAAACATATAAAAACTCTACAAAATATTTTTATTTCTATATTTTAAACCATTTTATTCAAAATTTTATTTTTAGAACAATTTTTCCTGTATCAACATCTAAAATTAATAATTCCCTAATCACTTCTTCAAACTCTTCATGTGTAATATTATCATCAAAATAAATGCGTGAAAATAATAATTGTACTGATTCAAAAAATCTTCTTTTATTTTTTTCATCTGCTTTCATCATATTAATAAAACCTATTTTTAATGGCGAAAACTCCGCCAGCCAATGTTCTTTGGTAATATAATCTTTAGGTAATTGCTTAAGTAATACATCAACTTCGTTAGGATTAGGATCTTCCATGATTTCGCAAAGATAACTCCATATCTCTTCATGATATTTAAATATCATATATACCTCTTTTTTTATTCTTGTTTTATTACTAATAATAAATAGTTTGCACTGTATTTATACATGAAATACGCTCAATGCTTATAAAACTTCATTTTGATTTAGCAAGTTTGGAACTTAATCTATCCATTGCTAAATAAAAAACTGGTGTTACATATAAGGTAATTAGTTGTGAAAAAACTAACCCCCCTACTACGGCTATACCTAAAGCCTGCCGAGTATCACCACCCGCTCCTAATCCTAACGCAATTGGTAAAGAAGCCACAATTGCTGACATAGTTGTCATCATAATAGGTCTAAATCGAATAGAGCATGCTTCTGCAATAGCTTCTTTTGCTGAGAGATTTTTTTCACGCCTCGCTTCTATAGCAAAATCAATCATGATAATACCATTCTTCTTCGTTAAACCAACTAGCATGATTAATCCTATAAAACTAAAGATATCTAACTCTTGGTTAAATACTAATAAAGCAAGTAACGCACCAAAAGCAGCAAAAGGAAGTGCTGTTAAAATAGTAATTGGATGAATAAAATGCTCATAGAGTATAGCTAATACCATATAAATAACCAAAATGGTTGATAATAATAGCAATGGCAAACTAGTCATAGATTGTTGGAAAGTTTGTGCATCTCCTGCAAAAGAACCTGTAACATTTGCAGGTAGTGTATTTTTTGCAAGAGTAGTAACTTGATTAGTTATTTTACCCAATGAATAGCCTGGGGATAAATTAAAAGAAAGTGTAATAGCTGGTAACTGCCCATAATGATTAATAACTAAAGGTCCAACACCTTCTTTTTCAGTTACAACAGCAGATAAAGGGACTAACAAACCTGAACTAGAGCGTAAAGAAATTGCATCGATATCTTTCACACTATGTTGATATTTTGGGTCAATTGCTAATACTACGTCATAATCGCCACTTCCCGTCATAATACTTGCTACTTGGCGTTGTCCATAAGCTGAATATAGCGCTAATTCAATATCAGCAGGAGTTATACCAAGCGCAGCTGCTCTGTCTCTTAAAACGTGTAATTTCAATTCAGGATTGCTGAGCTCTAAATCTGAATCTATATTTTGCACTCCTTTAATTGAAGCAAGTGCTGTCTGTAATTTTTTTGCAGAGTTTTGTAAAACCTGCCAATTAGTACTTTGTAAAACAAATTGATAATTACTATTAGATGATTTGCTTCCTGTACGAATTGCTGGGGGGCTTATTAAAAAAACATTTAATCCTGGAATTTTCTGAACTTGCTGTTGAACTTGTTGAACCACCTCATCAGAACTTAATTTTCTTTGTCCAAGTGGTTTTAATCTTAAGACTAAAGTGCCTGTATTATTACTATTAACACCACCAGCCCCTTGGCCCACACTAGAAATTACGCCATCTACAGCAGGATTTTTAGCAATTATCGCTGCAACCATCTGTTGTTCTTTTACAAAATCTTTGAAAGTAATTCCTTCTGGCGCCTCTACTGTTCCAAATACTAAACCAATATCTTGTGAAGGAATAAATCCTTTAGGGACAATATCAAAAAAGACAATAGTGATAATAAATAATATTAATGCTATCACTAAAACAAAACGACCATGATTCAAAGACCAACGTAAACTTTGTTCATAAAAAACTTTGCAATCATTAAATATACGTTCAAAAGATGATTGTTTATGCTCTCTAACTAATGACTTATAAGAAATAAGGCGACTACACAACATAGGAACTAGTGTCAAAGAAACTATCCCTGAAATTAAAATTGCGATAGCAACTACTGCTGCAAATTCATAAAACAACCTGCCAATAATTCCCCCCATGAAAAACACGGGGATAAATACAGCAACTAAAGATAAAGTCATTGCAACAACTGTAAAGCCTATTTCTTTTGATCCCACTAAACTTGCAGATAAGCGATCCATACCGCTTTCAACATGTCGCATGATATTCTCCAAGACAACTACAGCATCATCAATAACAAAACCTACTGCTAAAACTAAACCCATTAATGAAAGGTTGTCTAAGTTAAAACCAAATAAATACATAAAGCCAAATGTTGCAATAATAGATACAGGCAAAGAAAGAACTGCTATAAAGGTAGAGGAAATATTATTAAGAAATAAAAAGATAATGCCAACAACTAATAAAGCCGCAAAAAGTAATGTAAACTGTACATCTTTTATAGAATCTTCAATAAATTGAGCATTATTATAAACAACCTGTAAGTTAGCGCCACCAGGAAGATCTGTTGTTAAGGTAGGTAATACTTGCAGAATACTTTTGACCATACTAACTGTATTAGCACCTGGCTGACGTTGAACTGCTAAAACAATAGCGCGTTTATTATTATACCAAGTAGCTGCTTGATCATTAGCAACGCTATTTCTAACGATACCTAAATCTTTTAATCGAACAGGAGCACCATTTTGAGTAGCAATAATAGCATTTCCAAACTGCTTAGCTGTAGACAATTGGGCGTCAACTTTTATTAATCGATAATAACCGCTACTTTGTAAAATTCCTGTTGGTTGGTTAACGCTCAAATTTTGAATTGCATTAGCAACAGAATCAATACTAAGCCCTCTATTAGTTAAAGCTGATGGATTAAGATTAATTCTGACAGCATACTGCTGTGCACCATACACATTAACTTGAGCAACACCCTCAATCATTGATAAACGTGGGGCTATAAAATTTTCAGCATAGTTATCAACTGTCGTAAGCGGTAAATTATTAGCGGTTAATGCTAAATATAGCACAGGGGCATCAGCAGGGTTAACTTTCTTAATCGTCGGAGGATCAGGCATGCCTGATGGTAAATGTCTAGTAACCGCTAATAATGCAGATTGCACATCTTGTGCAGCCGCATCAATATTTCTATCTAAACTAAACTGAAGTGTAATTTGAGTTTCTCCAGCATAGCTCATTGAATTCATAGAGTTTAAACCGGCAATTGTACTTAACTGTTTTTCAATAGGTGTTGCAACAGAAGTTGCCATAGTTTCAGGATCTGCACCAGGTAGATTCGCAGTTACTACAATAGTTGGAAAATCAACATTTGGTAAAGCACTAATTGGCAGAGCTAAATAAGCAAAAAAACCAAAAATAACTAAGGCTAGTGTCAATATTATTGTAGTAACTGGCCTATCAATAAAAATTTTGCAAATATTCATGAGCTACTCTTGCTTTTTGCAGACTGAGAGTCAATGATTGAAGGCATTAATGCTATTGGGCTACCATCTGTTAATTCTGGAGGAGCTTCTGTTATCACTTGGTCTCCAGGGTTTAGCCCCTTATTTACTATCGTCATATTACCCATCTGCCTATCTACTTTTATCCGGGTTAAAATTGCTTTACCTTTTTTAGCTAAGAAAACAAAATTTCCCTGGTCATCCACATTAACAGCCTCGCTTGGTATTACTAATGCTTTTGGCTGGGTTGTAAAAATAAGCTTTACTAGAACCATTTGCTGTGGCCATAAAAAATGTTGGGGATTAGGTATTTTTGCCTTTAATAGTAGCGTTCCAGTTTCTGAATTAATTGTGTTATCAACAAAAACAAGCTTGCCTTTTCCAACTATTTTACTGCCATCCTCAGTAAACACCTCTACCCATATGGGATTTTTATGAGCGTAATTTAATAATCCAGTTAATTTGACCTGAGGCAAATAAAAGTCAACTAATACTGGATTTAGCTGGTTAATCGTCACTAAAGGCGTTGTAGTATTAGCAGTAATTAGATCTCCCTCCTTAACTGAAATATCTCCCGTTTTACCTGTTATAGGAGATTTTATTTGCGTATAGCCTAACTCAATTTTTGCCTGTTGCACCTGTGATGTATCCCCCTCAACTATTGCTTTATCCATATTGATTTTTGCAATAAGCTGATCATATTGCTCTTTACTGACATATCCTTTCGTCACCAATTTAGAAAGTCTTTGTTGATCCTGTTGATCAGAATGTAGCTGTGCAATATCCTTGTCAAAATTTGCAGCTGCCTGAGAATAGTTTGTTTCATATGAAACTGGATTAATCGTAAATAACAATTGACCAGCTTTAACAATCTGCCCTGCAGTAAAATTAATTTTAGTTAATATCCCTGTTGTTTGTGGACTAATATTCACGGATTGTAAAGGTTCTATATTTCCTGTTAATTGTACTTCTACAGGCATTGGTTTAATAACGGCATTAGCCACTGCAACAGTTATAGTAGAATTAATCTGTTGTTTTTGCTGATGATGTAAAGTTCGAGATAAAATTGTAATCAATATTAAAATTAGAACAATTCCAACAATAATAAAAATTCCTCGTTTCTTCTTCGTCATAGTAACTACCTAACTTATTAAAAATTATCATTTTTTACTATTTTCAAACCCTAAAATAATAACATGATATTAGTTAACACTAAATACTTATATTGCTATATTTATCTTTAATAAACAATTAGTTATTAAATAGTGGTTAAGATTTTGACAAAGTAAGCTGCCTGTAGACTTATTAATCAACCCTAAAGTTAATTAATCATTTTTCTATTCAAAGGAATTGAAGGTATCAATATAATAATTAAATAAATGATAAAGAGAAAGTGATGAAAAAAGTTACAATTATTGGTGGTGGTTTTGCAGACATTTAGAGCGCCATCGGTGCAATGTGATTATGCAAAACACTTAAAAAAAACCATGAGATTGATATTACTTTAATTTCAAAAAGTCCCTGTCTTGGCATACGTCCACGTTATTATGAAAGTGATTTAAGTGATACACAAATTTCTTTATCAAAAATATTAAATCCAATCAAAGTAAACTATCACATTGGAACCGTTTCAGATATTGATGTGAATAAGAAAATTATCCATATAAAAAATAGTTCTTCTCAACAAATGACCCCAGATAGCCTGGATGGGTGGTCTCAATCTCACCACAAGCTTCATCATCATACTTTTTCCTTTCTAGTGCAATGACCTGTGCTTCGGTTAGCATGATGCCTTCTGTGGCTATTTTAGCTTCTAGGGCTTCAATCTGTCTTTAAAGTTAGCCAGTTGATGGCGTACCCATATGCTACGTACGCCACTACCTGAAACAAAAATACCTTGTTTGCATAACTCATTACTGGTGCGATGTTGTCCATGAGCAGGGAAGTCTATGGCATAGGACACAACGACATTTTCTGTCCTTTCATTCACGCGATTCTTTAAGTTAGGTTTACGACGAGTCTGATCAAATAATGCATCAACACCGCCTTCTTCAACTGCTAATTTATAATGGTAAAACGTATCTCTTAATAAGCCTATTACCTTACAGGCTTTAGACACATTCCCTAATTCTTCTGCTAAGTTAAGCAAGCCAACTTTATATTTTATGATTTTATCAGTACTACATATCATGAGAGTTTCCTTTTAAGTTATGTTTTGATTTAAAGTTTGCACTTCTATCAAAACCGGAAACTCTCTCTTTTTCAAGAGCTCTGTCAGATTAAGTCGGAACTAATACACTTAACTGGCAATAGTCAAGATTTACTAGATGCAGCAAATCCAGTTATGCTGACTAATTTAGCTACGAACAAATAGCATACTTCTTTATTTAATAACTTTTAATAAACATTAATGTCAATTATAATCAAGTATTTACAAATATTTATAGAATGATAATAAACACTGGTTTTTTAATTTTTATTTCTCTCATTTCAAAATCAAGTTATCATATTTCCAATAGAAGGGACCACTTATCCAATGCAAAAAACTTCTCGCCCGTTAATTTTTTGGTTACTTATTTTATCAATAGGCTTTTATTGTCTCGATTATTTTTTTCGAATTAGCCCCAGTCTTGTTTTGATACAATTAATGCAGCAGTATCATACCAACCCTTTTGGAATAAGCTTATTTGCCTCAGCCTTTTATATTGGTTATTTAATTTTTCAAATTCCGGCAGGTTTAATTTTAGATCATTATCAATTATTACGGTCTTTAATTGTTATCATATTACTTTGTATTTTATCATTCATTTTATTTATTTTTTCGCATCAATTTTATATTGGAATTATTTTACGGTTAATGATTGGGGTCACTTCAGCTTGCTCATTTATTGGGGTTCTTTACATTGCTCGCGTCTTTATTAAAGCACAATATTTTACTTTCATTTCTGGCTTAACTATTGCTATTGGCACATTAACAGCCTCATTTATACAAATAATAAATGCCTATTTACTCAATTTCTTAACTTGGCATGCTACGCTTACTTTATTCAGTTTTTTAGGTGTTTTAGTTGTAATTTTTTTATTATTAATTCCAGACAAGCAGCTTATCCCTAATTTTCACTATGAACCTCTCCCTGTGAGTGATACTTTAAAAAATATCACTCAACTTATTTCTAATAAAGCTTTCTTCTTAAATAGTATGATTGGCGGGTTATTTTATTTGCCAACTTCATTATTAACTGCAGTTTGGGGTATAAGTTTTTTTAAGAGTAGTTATCACATTCCAATTACACATGCTTCAAGTATGATTTTTATGGTTTTTATAGGCTGGGCTATAGGCTCACCCTTTATTGGTTTACTAGCAGATTCCTTTAAATACCCAAGAGTTTTAGTTACTCTTTTAGCGTGTTGTGCAGCTTTAAGTATTTGGTTGGTTCTTTTTGAAGCAAATTTCATAGGCAGCTTCTTACCATTGCTTTTATTTTTATTTGGCTTATTTTCTAGCTCACAAGTAATGGTTTGGCATAATTTTCATAAAATTTGTCCTCAAAAGTTAAGTGGCATAGGTATTGCATCAACAAATATGTTAATTATGCTTTTTGTCGCGATAGCCCATCCTTTAGTTGGATATATGATAAACCTTGGTTATCAAAAGCAATTATTTTTAAGTACCAACAGCTATCTTTATGGACTATCACTAATTCCATGGATGTTTCTTTTGGGTATATTACTTGTCTGGTGTTTTAAGCCCCTACCGATCAAAAGTTATCAATAAATTACAAAATCGTAATTTTACTGTCATTTTACCGCAAAGTTAATTATTTATAATTACTACAATAGTATAAATATTGTAATGCATACTTGTGAATAGATTTTTTATCAATAAGTTTTCTACTTCTAGTTTAACACTAGTAGTGCTTTTCTTTTTTATTATTATTGCTACAAGACAAACATTAACTAGTTCTCTATTAACATTGTATGCAAATCAAAATTTTCACTGGCAATCAACTATATTAAAAAGTATATCTCTTACTAAATCAGGTAGCGTCCATTGGTTACAACTTGTAGTACAAGGTAAATTCCCAAAGTTTTACCTTGCATTACACAAGAACACTAACGTACTAAAGATTAATATTATTGATGCTAATTTAAATGCTAAAGATATTTATCTTACCCCTGTTCTAGCAAAAACAACAAGTTCTGAAACTCCTTATTCTGAAACTTTACAAGACATGGGACAAAATAATCCAAACTTATTGGCTGGTATTAATGGCGGTTATTTTTTTATTAATTCATCTAAAAAACAACATGATCAAAATTGTCTAGGCAAACACTTTCCTGAACTAACTTCACAGGGCGTTGGGGATGGCTTGCTAATCATAAATAATAATGCTTATGCAACTAATTGTGAGACAAACTTTTTTTCAGAAAAATATAGAACGAGTATTGTACAAAATACTAATCAACAGTGGCAAATAGCTAATATTGCTCCTAATACTATACCAACTGGAATGGTTAATGGACTAGGGGCAGGACCGGGATTAATAAATACAATTAATAATAAACCTCAAATTGCTATCCATTGGGAAGGCATTTTCTCAACTTTTGAATTTTCTGCTAACTCAGCTGTAATACTAACATTAGACTCTCAACATCATACACATGTTATATTCTTTACAGTTGACGGCTCAGATAAATTAGCAGGAATGAATGCAATGGAAATGGCAAATTATATTTATACAATACTACCTAAAACTCTCCATGAACAGATTATTTCTGCTATGAGCATGGATCAAGGTCACTCAACAACCATGTATGTTAAAAACTCAAATCCACAAATTGTATCTAACGCAGCGAAAGACAGATCCGCCAGAGATATTTTTGACGGTCTGTTTATTGCTGCAAGAGCTTAAATGTTGACTATATAATAAAAAATCTTTTTACTATTTCTTGTAACTCTTGATAAGAGCCAATAGTTACAACCTGTGATAAAAAATCATTATCAACCTGACCTCTAGCATAATATTTTGCTAATTTTCTTGCTTGTAACAAGGAGGAACTCTCGCCCTCTAACATTGTTAATTCTTTTATATGAAATAAAAATATATCACCTATTTCTACAAGAGTAGGTTTTGTAAATGTTCGACCTTGAAGTTCTTGATGAATTTGTTCAAAAATCCAAGGTTGTCCAACACTTGCTCTCGCTATCATTAATGCATCACATCCTGTTTGTAAAAACATTTTTTTAGCTGAAAAGGTATCTGAAACATCACCGTTTCCTATAACTGGTATACTAATAGTTTGCTTTATTTCTGCTATATCTTGATAACTAACAGGTATTTCATAACCTTCTGTCCAATGCCTACCATGCACTGTTACAGCATCTGCTTCTGCATCTTCTATAGCTTTAGCAACTTCACAATTAAACTGATCTCTACTTAAGCCATCTACTCTAATTTTAATAAGCACAGGTATTTTAACAACAGTTTTGATTGCTCTAATTAATTTATATAGATGTTTACTATCAGCTAATAATTTAGAACCATACTTCTTTTTTCTAATTTTTGGAACCGGGCAACCGCAGTTTAAGTCAATTAAATCAGCCCCCCATTCAATTATTTTTTCTGCTGCAAAGGCTAATATCTCTGCTTCATTACCAGCCAACTGAACACATAAAGGACCTTCTACCGGATCTCTAAAAAAATAACGCTTTTTAATAGGAACTTTTAAATAAATATTTTTAGCTGATAGCATTTCGGTATAACAAAAATCTGGCTGGCCCCATTGCCAAGCTATTTTTCTAAATGGTGCACAACTATAGCCTGCTAAAGGAGCTTGGATTATTTTTTTATTAAATTTTATCATGCTATTTAATTTTTAAATTCGCTATAAAGCTCTTGTATTTCAGAAAATAAATTAGCTAAAATTATCTGCAGCATAGTTAATCTTGTTGGTTAAAACTCGAGCACCTAATTGCTGATACCCGCAATATAAAAGTCTAATAATAACTTATAAAAAAATTAGGACAAAGGAATAATAATGTTAAGAATAATACAATGGGTAAAAGATGCTGCCATAGCAAGCCTTGTTCAAGCAAATACCTACATTAAGCAAATTTTTCCAACTTTACACCAAGCTATAGCTGATATACCTGAAGCAATTCATGAAACAACTTCTCTTATTGCAACCAATAATAGAATTAATGCCTTATTTAAAAGTAGTTTGATTATTAATGCAATACGCTATGCATTACCTATTAGTCTTATCAAAATAGGTAAAACAACCGCAATAAATTCAATAAGTTACTACTGTGATTTAAAGGATGAAAATAAGCTTACTTTAGAAACTACTTTTGATTATACAGTTTTATTAGTCTGGTATAGTCAAAACTATTTACGTATGGTCGTTCACAACATAATTTTATCAATTGCTGGCATTATTGAAATCAATAATGCAATAAAACAAGAGGAGACTGTAAGGGTTAGTTATGAAGAAGCCTCTACTACTGAAACTAGTAAAAAATAACTAATTCTTGATGCAATTAGTCTAGGCGTACATTATCTATCAGGCTCTTTGGCAATTATTTTATTAAAAAAATGTTTAGATTTTATTCCTATAATCGGTCCTTTAATGGCTTTTATGCTAGGTTGTTATTGGTTAGGAGTAGTAAATTTTCAGTATGTATTAGATCGTCATGAAATTCCCCCTGGCCAGCAAATAATGAGACTATCAAACAATAAAAGCAGAAATTTTGTATTAGAAGCAATATTTGAAATAGCCCTAAAAATTATCAGTCTCTTACTTCCAATTGAATGGTATATTGCAGCCAGGCAAACCCACTCAGAACGCTTTTGTGGAAAGCTTAAATGGCAAATTTAGAAATGAATGTTTGAGTCAACACTGGTTTCAATCCATCGATGAAGCACGTGATAAAATTCAGCAATGGCAGTATCACTATAATCATGAGCGACCACATAGCGCATTAAATTATATGTCACCTGTTGCGTTTGCTAAACAGGCCGCATAAAATGAAAAATCTCATCATTGCTGTGGTACTACAATGGGGAGAAGGTCACCTTCTTCACCATTTATTCATTTTATTTTAATAAGCAGCTTAAAGTTTAAAGAGCTATTAATCTACTGTTTGTCACAATCATTAATCACAAAAATATTATTTAAATTAACCCCAGAAGAACTGCATAATATAGATAATTTTATAAACTCCAAATTTATGAAGCCCTATGCAGAAATTACCTATGCCCAAATAGAAGAGATTATTCTTGCTATTAAAAATATTAGAACACATCCTGCTTTTACTATTGTTAAGCATACCTTACAAATGCCGATAATTGGAAGAATGATTATTTTATCTGGTGCATTAATCTGTGATCAACTTGAAATTCCCAAAGATCTTTTTAAGCTGTTAACTGATATTATCACTAAGTGGGAAATAGAAAATATTCTAGCAAAATTAGAACACTTTATAGCAACCCATGAAATTACTCACACCGTTATCATATTTGATAACTTAATAGATACTCAGCGCGGCACAGGCCAAAGTAGCGCTGCTTCCATTTCCTTAACACCTTTGATTGTTGAAGAATACCCTCCTCCTGGTTCTTTACCTGTAACTTCCTTACCTACTAGACCCTTTATATCTAGACAGGCTAGTGAAAGAGCAAATAGATTTGGTAGACACCCAATTTTTAGTTCTTTAACTTCTTCAGCTTCAGCAATAGACACCACCTCCTTAAATGCTATTCGAGCAAGATCTGCAATTCGACAGAGCGAAAGACTTACATTGTTGGCAAGAAGAGAAGAAGAAAGAGATACTGAAGATACAATTGATGACTGGTCTAAAATTAATGAGCACGAAAAAGCAGCAGCTCTCTTAGCAACTGAAGGTGCACAAACTAGAGCAGAGAGCCCATTCTTATTTAGTTAAATTAGTTTAAATTACTTATTTAAATAGCTTTTCTATTCTATTAACAATGTATTCTGCTATCAATAATGAAGCCGTTGCAGCGGGAGATGGTGCATTACAAACATGTAAACTACGTCTACCTTCTACAAAATAAAAATCATTGACCAAATTACCGCTATTATCTAAGGCTTGTGCTCTAATACCAGCAGTATAATATTTTATATCTCTTTCTCTTATATCAGGAATATAAGCTTGAAGCTGTTTTAAATATAAAGATTTAATTCTCGATAAAAACCATTCATTTAGTCCCGTTTGCCAATATTTTAAAATGAACTTCCAAAAGCCATTATAATTAATTATCTCTATGCTATCTTTAAAATTAAAACTACCTCTTCTATAGCCCTCTCTGGCTAATCCTAATAAAGCATTAGGCCCTATTTTAATAACCTCATTAACCCCTCGACTAAAATGTACTCCTAAAAAAGGTAGTTTAGGATCAGGTACCGGGTAAATTAAGCCTTTAACCAAATAATTTTTATTTGAATTTAGTTTTTGAAACTCTCCTCTAAAAGGCACGATTTTAATTGTTAAGGGGCACCCTGCAAGCTTTGCCAAACGATCACTCTGTAACCCTGCGCAAGCTATTAACCACTGTGCAACAAATAGGCCTTGATCAGTCTCAACATTAATATGCTCTTTTTCTTCAATAATATTTAAGACTTTATGTCCCAATTTTATTTCTACGTTTCTCTTTTTAAGTAGTTCAGCGTATTTTTTACAAACCTCAATAAAATCAACTACGCTTGTATTTGGCACATAAATACCCGCTAAAGCTGTTAAATAAGGTTCAATTTCTTTAATTTCTTCTTGTCCTAATTTTTTTAACTGCAGCCCATTTTGTAAGCCTCGCTCATATAGGTTATTTAAAATTGGCAGCTCTTTCTCTTTAACAGCTGCAATTACTTTTCCACAGCGACGATAAGGCACTTGATATTCTTCGCAAAATTCAACCATCTTTTGGCAACCTTTTGCTGCAAACTGCGCTTTCAAACTACCTGGTGGATAATAAATACCTGAATGAATAACTCCACTATTATGACCACTTTGATCAGCAGCTAAGCTACTTGCTTTATCTAGTATTAATATCTTTTTATCAGGATAACGTTTGTTTAATTCTAAACCAGTTGCTAAACCGACTATACCTGTACCAATTATTATAAAATCATAAGTCATTTAATTTATCCTTTGACCACCTTTAGGATAGGAACTTAACAATTCATTTACTTGAAAGCAAATATTTTTATTTTCTCTCATTCAATATATAATTGTAAAAGGAGAAAATCTTATGGAACAAAATACGGTCCCACTAGCCTTATTTGATGCCCTTGAACACATGGAGGAAACTTCAAAAAATATCAGCAACAACTACCAACATGAAAATGATTTTCATTATACTGTTAATTTTTTAAAATGCTATGTAGGAAGCCAAGGTACATTCAACTCCTATCGACGTGAGGTTGAAAGATTATTACACTGGTCATGGCTTGTTGCTAAAAAATCAATCATTGAATTGAGGCGCGATGATATTGAGGCCTTCATACGTTTTTGTCAAAAACCACCCCTTACCTGGATAGGCACTAAAAAAGCACCTCGTTTTATATTGTTACAAGGGAAAAGAATTCAAAACTCAGACTGGCGTCCTTTTGTAGCTACCGTTTCAAAATTTGCTCATCGTAAAGGTCAAAAACCTAATGTAAATAAGTTTCAACTATCGCAAGGTGCTATCAAAGAAATTTTTGCAATTTTAAGCAGCCTATATAATTATTTACTGCAGGAAGAATATGCTACTATGAATCCTGTAGCGCTAATTCGTCAAAAAAGTAAATTTATAAGAAAACAACAAGGGCATAGCAAAATAAGACGGCTCTCTGCTTTACAGTGGCAATATGTAATTAATACCGTAGAAAAACTAGCTGAGCATAACCCAAAATCACATGAGCGCACTCTTTTCATTATGTCTGCTCTGTATTCAATGTACTTACGGATATCCGAATTATCTGCAAATGAACGCTGGCAACCTAAAATGAATGATTTTCAGCGTGATCATGATGGCAACTGGTGGTTTACAACTGTGGGTAAAGGCAACAAAGAGCGACAAATTGCTGTAAGCGATGCCATGTTAGAAGCTTTAAAACGCTGGCGAAGCTATTTAGGCCTTACAACGCTTCCTTCACCAGCTGATAATTCACCTCTATTGCCTAAAGCAAAAGGTCAAGGATCCATTACTAGTACAACCTATATTCGAGAGATTGTACAAAAATGTTTTGATTTTGCTGTTGATAACCTTAAAAAAGATGGTTATCAAGAAGAAGCAGAAACGTTGTTAGAAGCAACTGTTCACTGGTTAAGACATACCGGAATTTCTGAAGATGTTAAGCACAGACCACGAGAACATGTTAGAGATGATGCTGGACATAGTACCAGTGCTATTACAGATAAATACATAGATATTGAGTTAAAAGAAAGACACCGTTCAGCTAAAAAAAAGATCATTATTACTTAATTGAGTTTATTATTGCAGAAAAATAGGCAGGTGGCTCAGGCCTTTCATACCAGGCTAATACTGACTCTACCTGTAACGTTTTTCCAGAGTTCAATACGATCAACTTGTCATTATCTAAATAAGGTTTTGCAAATTCTTTTGGTAAAGCTGTATAACCTAATCCTTCAATGACTAACATTGCCAGGCTTTCTGTTCGATTAATAAAATGACGACTATGCTGAGCCTCAGCAAATAAATCATAATATTTTAAATAATTAAATGTAACTTGATCAGAAGGATTAAAATCAATAATTCTTTCATTTTTAATTATTTCTTTAGTTTTTCTTCCCCTCCAGGTAGAGGGTCCAACTAAAATATATTCTTCTGCAGCAAGTTCTTTACATGACATTTCTTTTGCTACATCTTGAGTTTGTAAAATAGCTAAATCACAATGACCAGCTCGTAACTCCTGATGCCTATTTTCATTATCATTAATTGCAAAATGTAGTAATAAGTTCGGATATTTTTTCATAACCGGTAAACAATTATAAATAATTCTTGAGCGCATAATACTTGTGGGACCAGAAATAGATAACTGCACTTCAGACTTAGTACCAGCTCCTTGAATAACAGCTAAAGCCTCTCCCTCTAACTCTTTTGCAGCATTACAGTACCGTAACAATGCTTCGCCTTCCGAAGTTAAAACCATCCCTCTTCGAGTTCTAACAAATAATGTGGTACGTAGCTTTGTTTCAAGAGTACGTAGTCGTTGTGTTACTGCCGTTTGAGTTAAATATAAAGATTCGGCAGCACTGTGTACAGTTCCATATTCCACTATCGCCATAAAGGCTTGCAATTGTTGGCTTAGTAAACTCATTTTTTTCTATCAAATAATAAAATTAATTTATTATTCTTATAGCAAATTTTAAGCTACATTACAACTGTATCATAAAAATAAAGGGGGAAATTATGAAAAAAGTCAAATTTAATGAATCTGATTTTGTAACATCTTCTTGGTGCCCGGTACCAGGACGTTGTGTTAAAGTCGCTCACAAAGTTGGTATTATTGCTGTCGCAGATAGCAAAAACCCGAAGCAAGAAGCATTGCAATTTGATAAAAATGAATGGCAAGCTTTTATTATAGGTGTCAAAAATGATGAGTTTGACTATTAACTCTAATTATAGAAGCTATATCGCCACTGCTAATGCTTTGGCGGTATAGAACTACTAATGCTATGATGAAGATGAAGAAGATTCTTAATTTTAGGAATAAACAAACTCAGCATTAAGCCTAGTAAAATACTAAAGACTCCTAAATAGAAAAAATATTTCATATAAATAGGATTAGTAATAATCGAGCTTGTGACATTATCTTTTATATTAGTAAAATTAGCTAGGTAGCCTGATAGTACTGCCCCAAACCCAATAAATAGTGTCCAAACACCCATTAAAACTCCATCCTTACCCTCAGGTGAAAGTCGCCCAACCATGGCAAAGCCAATAGGTGAAAGCAACATTTCGCCCAAAGTAAGAAAAGCATACCCAAAAACAATCCAAAAAGGATTAACTAAATGGTTTAAATTAAAATTTGCAGCACCTGTTCCAATTGCAAAAACTATATAGCCTAAGCCCATTGAAATAAGAGCCAACGTAAATTTAGTAGGTAAAGAAGGATTACGGCCCCTATCACTTAAATAATGCCACAACCAACTTAAAATAAGCCCAAAAACAACCACTCCAAAAGGATCTAAACCAAAAAAAGTTGCAGGATGAATAGTAATTCCAAAAATATTTCGGTTTACATTAAACTCTGCAAAAATAGTCATTAAAGAAGCTTCTAACATATAAAGAGACCAAAAGAATCCTGAAATAACTGTTAAGATCAAAAAAGCCCGTAACTTTGTTTTTGAGAATTGATTAGAAAGCTTGTTTGAATAAGCAATTATCCAAATACAAACTCCTACAACCAAAATCCATAATAAAACTTCATTTAAAATAGGATAAATTAATAACGGCATAATAATTACAGCCAAAATCAACAACATAAGTATCAAGATACTTAATGATTTAGATTTAGAAAGCTTAGATTGCTGCACTGCTCTCTTTTTTGAGTAAATAGTCAATTTTTTATTTGTAAAAAATACAATAACTAGACTAATAAATAGTGCAAGATCAGTTAATGCAAAGGCCGTACTATAATTAAAAATTTCCACAACTGAACCTAATGAAACCGTAGCAGTTATGCTACCTAAATTAAATAGCAAATAGAATATTGTATAACCGCTATCACGTCTTTTATCTTCTTTCGCATACATTAAGCCTACTAAACATAAAAAAGAAGGGGTTGTTACACCATAACCTACAATAAATAAGGCTATTCCTAAATAAAATAATGTTGCATAATGGAAACATATTAAAAAAAATCCAATCAAACTTATTATAATTCCTAGTATTGTCGAGTTTTTATACCCAAATTTATCAGAAACATATCCTCCGGCTAATGGCAAAGTAAAAATGAGCGCATTATAAGCCGCATAGAGTAAATAGGCAGCCGAAGTTTTTAAATGCAGTTGATCAATACCATAAAGAACAATTAAAACGTTTACACCAATATAAGCAAATATATATAAGCCATAAGATGCGGCTAAATAAAACAATTCTTTAGGATGACCTTTCGAATGAATTTCATTTGCTTCTATAATAGTAACTTCATTCATATATTTTCCTATAAACTTACTTTAAAGGCTTAAAATTACTTGTAATATCACCAGCACTAGGCTGGCTCAAATCTAATATTTTTATCGGCTGACTGTTAGCAAAATTTATTTCATTAAAATTAATAACTCGTATTGCTGGATACTGCAGCGTACGAAAAAATATTTGTTTTGTAGTAGTGTCATAGACAATGCTCCACTGTGTGGGTGACTCAGATTTTATAGGTTCACTAACATTTTTTAAAATTGAAAATACATAATTCACTGCTTGTTGCATAGTATAATTATTAATACTTTGTTTTAATAATGACGTTGCACGAATAAATCGAGCTTGTGAATGGTAATCTATTGGTATATTTAGTTTTCCACCCAGTGTTTTATATTGTTTTAAACATTGCAGAGATTGGTTTAAAACAGAATTAGTTAACACAAAATCATTAGCTTGATTTCCTTTTGAAATAACCAGTTTACCGTTTAAATACTCAAAAATTGCATTATTTCCCATTGTATCCTGTACGATAAAATGTATTTTAACCGCCTTGCCTTGATATTTTATTGCGACAAGATTAATTTTCGATAATGCAGCAATTACCTGATTAACTGAATTAAAATTGTCCAAAATATACTGCACTACCATAGTATTATTTAACGAAGGTTTTAATTTATTAGGTTTTGGGTATTGACTGGCCTCTAACCAAAGTGCTGCAGCTACTAATCCTACTTGATTCATACCACTTGTCACGACAGCAAAGTTTACTTCATTATTAGCTTTAGCGAAATTAAAGGTTATGCTGCCGTATTGAGCTGTCCATTTTAATGGTATTTGTCCAGGTGACAACCCTACAGCCTGTCGAGTAATTCCTACTGGACTTATAACAGCAAAACCTTGTCCACTAGACCAATCTAAGTTGTGTCCAATTAGTCTATAGTTACTTGCAGTAAGAGTAATATTTGTGCAAGCGTTAGCGTTTAAATAACACCCAATTATAAAAACAATAGTAAAAATACTGAATTTATTCATAACTATTTGATTTTAAGATTATTTCTCGAACAAGTTTTGGACCTTGATAAACCAGTCCTGTGTAAATTTGAATCAAGTTTGCGCCAGCTTGAAAACGCTTTGTTGCTTCATTTACAGAGTCTATACCACCTACAGCAATCACAGCAAGCTTCTTTTCACTGGCTGCAATTACCCACTGTAAAATTTGGGTACTTAATTCTTTAATAGGTGTTCCACTTAAGCCACCACTTTGGTGTGCATTTTTATATTCACTTACTTCGGGTCGTTGGATACTTGTATTAGTAACAATAATACCCTCTATTGGTATTTTGATAGCTATAGAAACAATTTCTTGTACTTCAGCTTGAGTAAGATCTGGTGCTATTTTTATTAAAACTGGCAATGACTTATTATAAATTTTTACAAGCGCATTTCTTTTTTTAATAAAGTTAGTTAATAAATTTATTAAATAAATTTCTGCCTGCAGTTCTCTTAAGCCAGGCGTGTTAGGAGAAGAAATATTTAAAGTAACAAAATCAGCATAAGGATAAATTTTAGTAAGACAAAAAATATAGTCTTCATGAGCTTGTGTTAAAGGAGTCTCTTTATTTTTACTAAGGTTAACACCTACTATACATTTAGTTTTACGCTGCTTTAATTTTTTGACTACATAATCAATCCCTTTATTATTAAATCCCATACGGTTAATCAATGCTTGCTTTTCTTTTATTCTAAATAGTCTTGGTTTAGGATTACCATATTGGGATTTAGGTGTCACAGCACCCACCTCAATAAATCCAACACCTAAGGCTGCAAGGCAATCAATATAATCTCCATTTTTATCTAATCCAGCAGCAATACCTACTGGATTATTAAAAGATAATCCCATTATATCAATCGACCTACCATTTATTTTTGGAAAAACAATTTTAAGTAAGCCGAAAAAATTTAAGATATTTAGAAACGATAAAGTTATCCAATGCGCAACCTCTGGTGATAACATAAATAAAAAATAACGCAAAACTTTATACATGATTTATTCTTACTGAGTTAAATTTTCCACTTTAGCAGCACAAATTAAATCATTTTCAGTAATTCCCCCAATGGCATGAGTTTGGTATTTTACGAGACAACGATTGAAACTTACCTCTAAATCAGGATGATGGCCTTCAACAGTTGCAATCCAAGCTATTGCATTAACAAAAGCCATTGTTTTTGCATAGCCTTTAAACTCATAAAGTTTTTTAATTAAATTAAGTTTTTCATCCAGCTCCCAGCCAGGAAGCGCTGAAAGTTGCTTTTTAATTTCAACTATTGATAAAGAGCTAATACCACCTTCACATACCTTACAGTGTTTAGTTTCTAAGTTGTTCATTTTGCCTCCTAACAAGTTTTAAACGGATTATCTTGACTGCTTTTAATTTCATGAAGCGCTGAAAGAAGCAGTTTTTCATCCATCATTTCATAAAAAGATTCTAAAGAGTTAATGATAAAATATCTATCTTGAATTACATCATAACGGTACTTTGTCAATAATACCTCATGTAAAGAAAAAACCTTTCGTTGTGGCCTTTCGTCCTCTAGTGCAAAAACTGTTTCTTGATGCGAAGATAAAATGCCACCACCATAAATTCTAATACCTTGGCTAGTTTTTACTAAGCCAAACTCTATGGTAAACCAAAATAAACGGCTTAAAATAGTTCTTAAGGAGTGCGTTAGACTTGAAGCAAATTCTCCATACCATTGCACAAAATCAGCATAAGCTTGGCTTGTAAGCATGGGACAATGACCAAACAATTCATGAAAAATATCTGGTTGCTGCAAATAATCCAATTCCTCAGGAATACGAATAAACGTAGCAACTGGAAATTCTCGTCGTGCCAGCATTGCAAAGAACTCATCTACTAAAACCGTTCCAGTAACAGGCATCACCTTCCAGCTGGTAATGTTTAAACTTTCAGAAATCTCTTGCAGCGTAGGAATTTTTGTTTCTGACATGTTAAGTGCTTCAATCCCATAAAAAAATTCATCACACGCTCTATTCTTAATGGTATTTTTTTGGCGCTTAATAAGCGTTTCCCAGGTTTGATGTTCTTGTGGACTAAAGTTAATATATCCTTTTTTATCTGGCTGTTTTGCAATATATTTCGTCATAAATATTCTCTTACTAAGTTTATGTTAAGTTGAAAAAGTAGATTGTAAAGAAAGAAACGAAATATTGCCCTTAGAGGGCATAGTAAGAATAGTATAAAGAGAGCTTAACAAAGAACACTTTAGAATATATTGTTAAAAAATTGGGTTGTTTCATTCCTATATAATTTCAAATGTACATTGAAAAGTCAAATATAATTATAATTTTCAATAAAATAATCATTTTTGTAGATTATAAATACGATTGTTGAAAATTGTATAAACAGGCCAACCCTTTAATTTCCAATCAGCAAAAGGCGACCAACCACACTTTGTTTTAAGCTTAGACTGGTCAACTACCTTTTCCTGGTTTAAATCTACTAGCACCAAATCCTCATTGGCTTCAAGATTAAAAAGTTTTTGTATGTTATAACAAGTCAGTGCAACTATTTCATTTAAAGATAGCAGCCCTTGATTATACGCATTTAACAATAAAGGTAAATTAGTTTCTATACCAGGCACCCCTGAGGGAGACTCACCATAAGGTTTAGATTTCTCAGCCAAGGTATGAGGAGCATGATCAGAACCTATTGTGTCAATGACACCCTCATGAATTGCTTCAAACAAAGCTAAGCGGTGTTCTTTTGATCTTAAGGGTGGATTCATTTGGGCCTTGCCTTGAAGTTTAGTATAAGCATCCGTATCAAGAAATAAATGGTGCGGAGAAGTTTCAGCAAAAATTGGCAATCCTGCTTTTTTCGCCTTAGCAATTAATTCTAACTCACTAATACTACTTACGTGCAAGATATAAGCCCGAGTACCATATAATTTAACTAGTTCTATCACTTTTGCTACTGCTTTTGCTGCAACTTCTGGAGAACGAATTTCAGAATGAATATAATGCGATGCATGGCTTTTATATTTTAATCTACGTTGCTGAATCATTTCTTCATCTTCAGCATGAATAGCAACAACTAAATTTAATTTAGTTGCAATAGCAAAAGCAGCATGCAAACTACTCTCATCATCCATTAGTAAATCACCTGTACTAGAACCCATAAAAACCTTAATACCAATAATCTCTTTTTTAACTTTATAAATTTCATCAAAATGATTTTTGTCAGCACCTAAATAAAGTTGATAGCGTAAAGGAATATCAACTGCTTGTAATTGTCGATTGATTAATTCTTTTTTTTCAACTAAACGAGCTTGAGTAATGCAAGGAGGAAGATTATTAGGCATATCAAAGACCGTTGTGTAACCGCCTCGTAAGGTTGCAGCTGCAGCAGAACACCAATCCTCTTTATACTCTTGTCCTGGAACTCGAAAATGAACATGTGGATCTATTAAACCTGGGAAAGCTATTAAATTTGTAGCATCTAATTTAACAGTGTCATTACTTTTAATAAGAAAGCTCTTTCTTTCGCCAGTTAAAGTTAATACATTGCTGATTTCAATCATGCAACATATTCCTTTACTTCTTCTCTTAAAAAAGTTTTTTCACAATACTTGCATCTCAATTTAATAATCTCATTATGCTTATATAAATCAAAACAGGTTTTTAATGGTTCATTTTGAGTGACGCAACGTGGATTGGGACAGCGCATAATATCAATTACCGACTCTGGTAATAAAGCCTTATGCTTTTTTATCACCTTAAAATCTTTAATGGTATTAATTGTAGCATTGGGAGCAAAAATTGCTATCTCATGCATTTCTCTATCTGTCAAATACCGATTTTCCATCTTAATTAAATCTTTAAATCCTCTATTTCCTGATAAATTAAGTCCAATCGTTACTTGGTTTTTGTGATCTACCAATTTAAGCAACCTCAAAATAGTTATAGCCTGTCCAGCAGGAATATGATCAATTACTGTGCCATTATTAATGGCGGTTACTGAAAGAGTTTTTTCCATAGACACCCCTCAAAATAATTCTTTATTTAAAATTAAAGCCAGTAAAGCTTCTCTTACATAAAGACCATTTTCTGCTTGTTCAAAATAATAAGCATGCTTTGTTCTGTCAACCGCAACCTCAATTTCATCAACTCTCGGTAATGGATGCATTACTCTCATATTAGGCTTTACTTCTCTTAACATCTCTGCTGTTAATGAATATTTGCCTTGTATTTGTTTAAATTCCGCTTCATCAAATCGTTCTTTCTGAAGTCTAGTTATATACAAGATATCAACCTGATCAATAATTTCATTAATGTTACTATGGATAGAGTAATTCATTCCTTTTGAACTTAAATAGTCACAAATATACTCTGGCATTTTTAGTATATCGGGTGATACAAAGTAGTATTTTGTATTATAAGCTGCGCAAGCTTGCGAAAGAGAATGTACTGTTCTCCCATATTTTAAATCACCTACAAAGGCTATATGAAGATCATCCAACCTACCCTGACATTCATAAATAGTGTATAAATCCAAAAGCGTTTGCGATGGATGCTGATTAGAACCATCGCCAGCATTGATAATGGGTTTATTAGAAACTTCAGCTGCCATTCGTGCAGCCCCTTCCTGAGGATGCCTTAATACAATAACATCCGCATAAGCTGTAATTACTTTAATGGAATCGTATAAAGATTCACCTTTTTTTGCAGAAGTAGAACCTGCATCTGAAAAACCACAAACCCCTCCCCCTAGTTTAAGCATAGCAGCTTCAAACGATAGCCTTGTTCTAGTAGAAGCTTCAAAGAAACAACTTGCAAGAATTTTACCCTGTAGAAGATTTTTTTTTGGTGACTGCTTAATTTTTTTAGCAGTATCTAAAATTAAACTTATTTCTGATTGAGAAAGTTCTGAGATTGAAATCAAATCTCGATCATAAAAGTGATTGCTCATCAGCTCTCCATTAAGTTTGAGTTAAATTAATTTTTCCAGTCCTATGTCCTGAAAGTATTTCTTGCCAAAATTTTTGTTCTATAGCAATGTAATCTGGTGGATAGCAATAAAAACTTATTAATAATTTAATATCATTTTTTTTATCAAATACCGGCTCTATTAAAACTTGATTTTCTAAAGGCAAAATTTTGGCTAAAGTTTTGTTACGAGCTTCAATATATTCCCTTTGGTAATTCTCATGATTATCATAAAATTTTTTAATAATATTATTAATCGTTTCTTTAACAAAACTAACTGTTTCCTCTAGATTACTTTCTAAACTGATGTGACATTTTACGGTATATTCACATAAATTAGTGTTAGGAGATAAAGAAGTTATGGCATTAGTTAATACCAAACCATTAGGAATTTTAATTGTTTTACCAGTTGCTCGCTTAACATTTAATGCACTTACTTCATAAATTTTAAAATATAAAAGTCCCACGGTATCAACATAACCAGAAAAAGCTTGGATTTGAATAAAATCGCCTTTATTAAATAAGCCACGCCAATTAATTATCAGCCAACCCACAAGATTCATTATTGTTTCTTTATTGGTCACCACTAACCCTGCAGCAACCAAGCCCAATACTGTAAAAATGTGAGCAAAACCTTCGACCCAAATTTTGGCCAGCACTAAGATAAAAATAAAAACAGCAACATAAATTAATCGATACTTAAACTTAACTCTTTGTTTTTTATAATCATATTTACTTGCAAAAAAAATGTAAATCAATAAAGAACAGATAGTTAAAACAATACCTGAGATAATAGTATTAGCTAAATTATTAATTAAATGACTTACAAAAACTTTAGAAAGCAATTCTTTCATTATCTTAACCTATTATTGTTTACTTTTTATTCTTGCAAAACATTAGCGTATTTTACAAAACTATTAAATAAGTTTCGATAATTAACAACAACTCTTTATTATTAATATTTTCTTTTTAGAGTAAATATTGGACATCAAAAAAATTTAGCTAACAAGTCCTTGCCGGTTTTTGCCAAACTTGCTGAGGTAGCTAAGCATATTTCTTTTGACCACAGCCCCCTTTTAAAGCCATAAGCTAAATTCTTTACAGCAATTTCATATTTGAATGCACTAATACCTATATCAATTAATTTTTTATCAGGATCCACCTCTATTTTAGTCAATTTCTTATGTTGATATGCAGTTATAAGAGGAATATAAAATTGTATAGTAGTCTCTTTTTCATTTATAATAACAATTTTAAGGCCCGATATTAATCGATTTAGAATTTTCTGTATAGCTATAATGTCTCTATTTTTTTCGGATCCAACAAAAGCAATTGCCACAATATTAGTATGATATAATGCTTGATAGTGATAAATAATAAGCAATATTTTATTGATTAATATTCTTTGTAATTCTTTTTCTGAAAAATGGGGATATGTTTGATAGGTAAGCCTAGGAGTAGAATGGGGTTTGTTAATTAATTCTCTCATTTTTATATTAACTACCCCTGCTCGTATTACTGCTTCTCCTATATTAATTGCTATAGCAATAGTCATATTAATCCCCTTTATTGTTATTCAAAAAAATCAAATTTGCTCTAATTACTTTAATCACTTAATTTATCGCTTAAATATTAAACAATAGCAAGTTAAAAATAATATTCCTTCGTTTTTAATTTAAAAATCATTTACTGTAGTATTAAATTATAGCTAAATGAGTTTTAACTAACATTAAGTGATTACCGCTTATTTACAAACTATGAAAACAACACAATCTAATTTTCTTTTTATATTATTTTTATGTTTATTAGTAAGCATTGGCTCATTAGCTTTAGTCATTTATTTACCTTCCATGCCTGCCATTACCAAGGATTTTCATACTACTGCTTCAGCAACTGAATCTACTTTCACTTTATATATGTTTTGCTTCGGTATCTCTCAGCTAGTTTATGGTCCGCTATCTGACCTCTTTGGTCGAAAAAAAATAATTATATTTGCCATGATAATATATATTTTAAGCAGCATAACTAGTGCATTATCTATTTCTATCAACATGTTGCTAATAGCTCGCTGTTTTGAAGGTATAGGGGCAGGAGGAATTAATGCACTAGCAAGAGCCGTAGCAAATGATCTATTTACGGGAAAATTTTTAACCAAGGCACTTTCGTATACTTCTATCGCTGCTTCTTTATCAGTAATGCTATCGCCAACTTTTGGAGGATTTATCCAAGAGTATTCACATTGGCAAACTAATTTTTGGATATTATCGATTTATACTATGCTATTACTAATAGCAACTATTTTTTATTTTCCTAACACTGTTGCTTTAACACAAAAAAGCACTTCTTATTTATATTATTTCTATAGCCAATATAAAAAAGTATTAACTAATAGAAATTTTCTCTGTTTTGCACTAGGTGCAAGTATCGCTTTTTCTGTTTCTTCTGCTTATTACACCGCCTCTCCTTTCATTTTTCAGCATCGTCTTTATTTAACGCCAAGTGAATATGGTATGTTATTTTTATTTACTTCTGGTTGTTATATTTTAGGTAGTTTTTTTACAAGCTATTTTTCCATGAATGAGTACAAACGGTTTTGGTTAGGAGTCTTTATATTAAATATCGCTATTCTAATCATGCTAAGTTTTAGTTTTTTGGATATTTTTAATATCTATGCAATAGTTATGCCTATGATGCTAGCAATGTTTTCCATAAGCTTAATTTTTATTACTGGCATGACTGAAGCCGTTAAACATTTCAAGTCCATAGCTGGAACCGCTGCCGCAATGCTTGGCTGCTTACAAATTTGCGCAGCTTCCACGACAAGTGGCATTATGGCACATTTACCACAAGAAACTGTATTGCCACTCAGTCTATTATTGCTTTGCCTTTCACTTGTAGTAGCCGGCATTGCAACTTTTATTAAACGACATAAAGAATAATTTTAAAAGCATTTAACTATCTTTAATGGATATTTATATAAAGAATTTAATTAACAAGAAAAAGAAGCTGATATCTCTTGGTTTTATAAATATAAAACCAAGAGATTAACTAGATAGTAGTTTCTATTAATTACTTCTCATGGTCAATACTGGAGTGTTATAAATTCCAGGATATGTATAGTAACAAATAGTCTGATTAGTATCGGTTATTTCTCCATAAACATTACCTGTATCAGGTAAATTTAAAACCATAGGAACAGCTCCTTGTATAAGATTATTAGTATCTACATTAGCAGGTCTTTGTGCAATATTATCTTGATAATTTACATTGGTAAATTCAATACCTTGGGGATTTTTGCCAGTGATATACCCACCACTTGTAGGAAATACTTGGTTAGCTGGTTTAAATGTTAAAGCACTTGGGGAAGGACAATTTTGATTAAAATCATGTGAAGTATAAAAAAATACAGGGGCTGCAAATGTAACTGTTGCAGTAAAAGCAAGGGCGCTAATAAGGGTTAAAGTAGTTTTTTTCATAAATTTTCTCCTATGGTAAAAAGTTAATAATTAATGAGCCGCAGCTTGTGCTGGTGGAGGATTACAGAATGCAACACATTGCGTATGAGAAATTACTTGCCCACCACAAGTTGCAAAGCAATCACGATAATTGCTATCACAATTGCCGCCAGAATTATTATTGGCAGTATAATTGCAACTAGAAGTATCTAAAAAGTCGTCCGGTGATTTCTTTATTTTTCTTCCTTCAGATTGACGTTTATCTTTATATGCTTCATAAGCAAGTTGAGCATTAGTTTCAGCTGTTTGTTGGCATTGTGCATTTTGCATATTATTTTGCATATTTTGCATAGAGGTAGATTGCTGACACATCATTTTCATTTGATTACATTGCATTAAACACATTCTACCTGAGCTACTTTGAGGTGGAATATATGAATAGGTGGTTTGGTATTGGGGGGGCATTGGACCACACCCAGTTAATCCCAATGAAATACATAATCCTAAAACTGATAAAGACAGACAGCGCTTTAACATAAATTAACCTCGTTGCTATTATTATTGCGCGCAATTATTACACATAAAGCTTAAGGCTTGCTTAAGAAAATTGATAATATGTCTTGTTTAAACCAATATTTAATCACTTTCCTGGAAAAATTATCGGATAATGGGTTTCTGCCTTTGCTTCAGAAAATAGGTGAATTTCATTAAAAAGACTAAGCTGAGATTCTGTTAAAGTACTTTTAATAGCAGTTAGCATAATTAGAATTTTTTCAATTAAAATTAATTGCAATGGTAAGGCGCTTAAATTACTTAATAATGCAAAAAGTTTATTTAACCCATTAGCAGTAGAAAACAATCTATTAAGAATATCCACTGCAACTACGTCACTATAACCCTCCCATACATTAAATTGTATATTCATTAAAGCAAGTCTTTCATTGAGTATACGGTTGAGTCTGCCAAAAAATATTGGTCCTTGTGAAAACATAACAGCTTGAGCTTTAGAAATAGTACTTTCTGCTACGACAGCCCCACCTCCGCTTCCTCCAGCAGCGGCAGCTGCTCCACCGCCACCAGCAGCTGTTGCAATCAGATTATCGCTAATATCATCAACTGTTTCTCCCATTAGACCAGCAGTCTCAGCTTCAATTTCAGTTTCAAAAGAAAATAAAGCTTTTCTTAATATTGGTTTTAATGTAATAGTTATTTCTTTTCTAGCTATACAAGATGGTTCTTCAATTGACACGGTTTTAGTTGCGACATTAATGGTAAGAGTACTACCATAAGGAATAATAAAAACGGGTACTGTATGGCCAAAGTCCATATGGGATATAACTATTAGATCTTCACAACCAAATTCTTTTAGAATAGCTAAAATAACACTGTCATATTTTTCAAAATCCTCATAAGAGATTTGACCACCCGGTCGACCAAACAACAAAGCGTTTATTTTTAAAAATAAACCTCTTCTGCCTAGTTCCCGTAAAACATCTTGAACTTGGGTGGGTGTCCATCCTTGCTCTGAAGTTTCAATAAATAAAATACTATCTTCCCAAACTGCTTCACTAGGCCAAACATCTGTATCTTTTAAGTCATTCAATAACTCTAAACATCCCCCCATTAAATGGCCAGACACACTTCCCTCACCTTGTAAAAATTTCCATCCAGCTTCTGCATGACTTTGGCGTTGTCTATGTTTAAACAGACTGGCTTTATCACCCCAGTGCAAAAATTCTTCTGTCCAACGACCAGAGCTAGGTTCAAGCTTACCAACTGGCAGAATAGAAAATAAATGTCGACCTATAGAATCAATGGTATAGTCAGGAAACTCTATTTGTTCTGCAAAACCACACATAACACTAGGGCCATAAAAGCAAGATAGCCCTGCCTTTAAACAAATAAATAACAAAACTGTAGAATCAGAAAAACCCATAACAATTTTTGGGTTTTTTTGAATAATTTCATAATTAATATAAGGCAAAATTCGTATTGCTTCATCCCCTCCAATTGATGTAAAGATTGCTTTAATTGAAGTATTTTCGAAAGCTGCCATTAGGTCTTCTGCTCTCTTTTCTGGATGAGAAGATAAGAAATCAGCGGGTGCATGTGTATGCTTTAATTCCACAACTACAAGCCCAAAAATATCTCTTAAGCGCTGTATACCTAAATGATAAACGTGTGGATATAAATTTGAATATCCACTAGAAGCTGAGATAATTGCTATTTTATCACCTGGTAATAATGCTGGAGGTTTAATTAATGGCATTGTAGTCCTCTATTATTTATAATAAATTTATAGCAGCACTATTTATATTTTATGATGATCTATATTTAAATGCTCTGAATTATAATCAGGGCTCTTACAATACAGCGCTTTAAAAAACCTAATCAAGACCTTAAAAACTTACATTAATAATTAACTTGCTTTAGTAGCTCCAGCTGCATAAAAATATTGCAATTTTCATCAAAATGATTCAAGCTTATCACTAGAAAATATACATATAATCACCTATTTAAAATTTTTATGATTATAATAAGACTCTTGTATGAATATGATATTAAAAAGAAACAGGCGCTTAAGTTTCAAAACTATAGCTGTTTTTTCCTTAACCATCTGGTGCATTTTCGCGATCTATGCTTTTTACTATCCTCAATCAAAAAACTTTTATAATTATATTGCCTACATTACTTCAGTATTTTATATTTTAACTTTGCTATTTATAGGAAAAGTTTGTTCTCAAACCTCTCAAAAAGATCGTTTCACTTTTTTGATATTTGGAATAGGTATTTTAGTTTCACTTATCAAAGACTCCATTGCCAACTACATATTACCTAATCTTGCATGGTTACATATTCCTAAAGAATTTGGTTATTCATTTGTCTACATAGGCTATATCAAATCCTATTTTTGGAATATTATAGTACTTGTTTTTTTAATAACTTTATTAAAAAAATATTTTATGAACAAAATAGTTTATAAACCTAGCTTTTTAATTTTCATTATTTTTTATTTAATTCTCTTTTCAGTTTTACTTTATTTTAGTCAGCCACAAAAACTCCAACATATTAATTGGATGAATATTGCCTATTTTGGCATATGGTTTATTGATAGTATTAATTTTATTCTGATCATTTATGCATTAATTCATAGCAAAAATATCAACCTTAGCTGGCTATTAAGCAGTTTAGTCGTAATGGTTAGTATCGAATTTTCAGCTGTTTTTTATTATAATTATAACTACAATCAAAATTTTGACGCACTCAGTGATTTATTTTGGTTATTATGGATAATATTAGCTTTTTTAGCATTCTATCGTATCTATCATAAAAAAAACTACCAAATTAACAGCTGGTTTGTTGCTCCTAATACACTAGAGTCAAAATTAGCATTTTCAACTTTTGCCCTAACTAACTTAGGTCTTATTATATTTTTCATACTAGCTTATATGTTTGATTTCATAAATACCCAAAAATTTATCTGCGGATTTTTATTAATAATGACCTATAGCTTAATCTCTATACTGATTGCAAAACGAATAGCCGGGTCTTTTACGAAACCCTTTCAACAGTTACAATGTAATATACAGGAGTTAATGTCATTACAAAAAATACCAACTAAATCTTTTCATTTTGAAATTTCTGAGTTTGATTTTTTACAAAAATTTATTGTCAATCATTTTACAGAATATAACAACAAATCGGAACAAATTAAAACAATGGCAAAAATGGCTGTCCAAGTTGCACACGATATACGTTCTCCTGCTGCTGCAATTATGATGCTAGTAAAAGAAGAAACAAATTTACCTGAACAACAACGAATTTCTTTACGAGAAGCAGCAACACGCGTACAAGATATTGCAAATAACTTACTAAATAATTATCAACAAAAACAAGTTTACTCACAATCGCATTTGCTCATGCTAGTACCAACTATCTTATCAGTTATCTCTGAAAAAAGAGCTCAATATCATAATAAAAAAATAAATATTTCAACCTTAATTAACAAAGCGGCCTACTTTAAATATATAAATGTTAATGCTACTGATTTTAAAAGAATAATTTCCAATTTAATTGACAATTCAGCAGAGGCAGTTTGCGAAAAACAATCTGGAACTATTGATATAAAAATTAAAGCAAATGATCAAAAAGTAAAAATTATTATTACTGATAATGGCCTAGGAATAGATGATTTTCATTTAAAACAATTAAATGAAGGAAAAAAAATAAATTCTAGTAAAAAAAGCGGCTTTGGATTGGGATTAGAGTATGTTAAGCAATTTGTTATATATCATCAAGGAAATATTGAATTTGAGTCAACTCTTGGTGAAGGTACTACAATCACTTTATTGTTTAATACTGAAAAATCACCCTGCTGGCTAGCTGAAGAAATAAGTCTTTGTCCTGATCAAAAAATAGTTATTTTAGATGATGATTATTCTATTCATGGTGCATGGGATCAACGTCTTTTTAAAATTAAATCACAGTATCACTTTTTAGAAATACATCATTTTTATTCTGGTGAAGATTGTCTTAATTATCTATCCACCCTTTCAATTAATGATCATAAAAAAGTATTATTATTGTGTGATTATGAGCTAATTAATCAACCGTTCTCTGGGTTAGATATCATAGAAAGAAGTAAAACAAACAAATCAGTTTTAGTAACAAGCTATTACGAAAATGAAAAAATAATAAAAAGATCAATTTTAGCGAACACTAAAATTTTACCGAAATCATTGGCAGCAGAAATACCATTAAATATTCAGATAGAAACTCAACTTTCTGTTCAACAACCAGACATTATATTAATTGATGACCAAAAAGAATTAAGTCTCATTATTCAATTCTTGGCAAAAAGTAAAAATATAACTATGGATGTATTTAACGATCCTTATAGTTTATGGGAAAAACTAGCTTACTACCCTTTTAATATAATAATATGTTTTGACTATGATTTAAATCTACCAATCAATGGTATTGAATTAGCTTATCAGCTATACAGTTTAGGGTATCATAATTTATACTTAGCAACGGGTTATGACATTAAACAAAGTGATGTTCCTTATTTTATTAAAGTACTTTCTGATAAAATGATGTTGTTAAAATTGAGTAACACTAAATCAACATAAAAAATATTTCTTTATCTAAATGTTGAACTATTATTGAATACGATGGACTATTAATTTTCTTTGTTTTATCTCTCCTTTCTGTATTTGATTAGCTTAATATTATTTTTATTAAGATCTTTATTTTTGTAAGTGAGACAAAAATAATGCTTTTACTTTTTTCCATTCTGGTTTAGTTAAACGATAGCGCCATTGTGCTTTATGTTTACCATCTAATTCTATCACTTTGTTTTCTTCAATTTCATATAAATTAATGTCAAAATTAACAAAGAAATTGCGCATTCCAGTATTTTCTTCCATTGTCTTAAAAATAATGTTTTCAAGCCCCAAAGTTTCAAACCCATATTCCAGTAAAGTTAAATGTGCTTCTAAAGCATATTGGTTTCGCCAAAATAGGTGATGTAAAATAATACCAAATACGCCTTTTTTATCAGGCAAATATAGTTCTGGAAAACCAACAACTCCCATTAATTTACCTGTTTGTTTCTCAAACATATGAAATAATGCACATTCATACTTATAATAACCATCAATATGAGACTGGACTCTTATTTTTGTTGTAATTTCAGTCCATTCTTTACCAGTGTAGGTAAGATACTTAAGATGTCTCATAGTAATAAGGTCATTTAAAATATCTTGCATTGCAAAAATGTCTTCAGGCGCTGGTAATTTCATTATTATTCTTGCTGTTTCGAATATTGGTAGATGACTTAATTTACTTTGCATTAATAATGCCTACAATTTTAAATACTATACAGATATTTAATTTAAACTTTAAAATGATTTATTAAATTTCATTTGCTTAACTCAAGGCTGGAAATAATTTATACAGCTTAATCAGTTTGAATAAAATGTCAATTACTTTAACTTTATAATTAAAACAAATTTTTTATTAAATAATTAAACTAAGTTACCGAAATTGTTAAACTTTCCGACATCACTTCATCAAAACTAAAAATAAAGGCATCTTTTCGAACAACCGCAGTTTCAGATTTAGCAACCCCCATTGTCAACCAAATATTTTTTTCAATAACAACTCCTTCTTTATTGCAGTGACGTCGCCATGCTTTATTTATAATGCAAAGTTCAACCCATTTATTATAAGCCTCTTCATCAGTTACTTCTTTTCCTTCCCTAGTATTGTAACTCAACCAACTCTCTCGTATTCTTTGCAATGCCGCTCTATAATTATTTCTAGCTATTTCAGCATCTTTTAAAATAAAGTTACCAGGTATAGAACTCCAAAATCCAGATCTTAGACCATCAATAAATGAACCACTTCTGTTCCACCAGCCTCCTATTCCAGATTTAACAGAATTGGCTATTATTGTTATCCCATTGGGTACCCAGCCACGAATACCAATATTAACTGTCTCTGTCATTACGCCTTTCAAGCCATCAGCTGATATACCTTTAATGATATCAGCTGTTGCAGTAATAGCTGGAGGAACTTGTGAACGAATTAATAACCCAGCTGTAGTTGAAAAGGTATTAAATTCTTGTTCTGCTTTATGGGCAATAAAATAATCACGCATTGTTTCATAAATTGCATCACCAAATACTCCCCAAAATACAGCTCCACATAGCATAAAATAATAGCTAACTGGTAATTCCTTTATAGCTTGAATGATAAATTCAGTAAGCTCATCCATTTTTGTTGGGGCGCCAGCAATATTAATTGGAACCACTGGATCGCCATATCTTTTTTGTAAATAACTTAACAACTTTCCTGCATTTAATACTCTAGGACCAGGTCTTTCTTCTGCATTCTTCGGAATATCTCCTGTTAAATACAGGGCACGAATAATTTCCCGTGGTGTTAATAATGGATAAGCAGCACGAATATTAGTTGCTATAGCCGACATAAGCGCTGTAGCTCTCGAAGTTGATTCAGAAACATATTCAGGATTGAGTGGTTTTAAAGCAATTTTAACATAAGACCCAAAGTTGGAAATTCTAGCAATGTTACCAAAATGATCTGCGGCACCCACAACTAAAACATTCGAAAATCCCATTGATCCAGGCCATATAGCATAGCATTTCTTAGAAGTAGGCCCTATATTGTGACCGTCATTTCCAGCTGCCGAAACAAATAGAGTACCATTTAACCTACCTGTTATTATCTCAGAAATATGCGCATAAGTTTTTTGAATATCTGTTCGAATTAAATTATACGCATGCTCACCTTGATCTTGACATTTATGTACAGTCATCCATGCCATGGAAACCACATCAGGTCGTCTACTAGCAACATATTTCAAGGCACGATAATCTAACTCAAGTCTTTCTTCCCACTTAATGGTTTCTCTTTTTAAACCAACATCCACATAATAATAACGAGTTCTTGGTCCTAATGAACAAGCAATGATAGTTGCAGTTTGTGTACCATGAGAAAGCCCCCTACTAAAATCTACTCTTTTATCTCTATCAATTCCTTGAGGCTCTTGGCCTGAAAAATCGCAACCAATCACATCATCAGGACAGCTTGTGAAACTTTTAGGTTTGAAATTTACTAATTTGCCTGGAAATATTTCACAGTATCTTTTAATGTGAGCTGTTGATATTTCACCGTCAATGATAGCTATCGTAGCAAAGTCTTTACTTTTTGAAGTTTGCTGAGAAGGTAATTCTTTTTGTGGCATGAGAATAACTTGTAATTATTGTTTAATATTGCTCAAATACTAAACTATTTTTAGGCCAACCAAAAGAAATTTTAAAAAATTATTACTTAATAGAAAAAGCCTCCTCCCAATTTTCATTATTATAATGCGTTGTTTAATTATATTATTACACTGATTTTCTTGACTAATACCCTAAGTAAAATTAAGCAAAATAATACACCATTTGGCTTATCGAATGAGTATATGTAAAATTCCTACTAAATAGGGGAGTCTATGATAAATATTCAATTAAACTGTTTAGTTCCTGAGCTATATGTCAAAGATATTAATAGAAGTTTAGCATTTTATAACCGTCTGGACTTCAAAATTCTTTACCAGAGAGAATCTGAAAAATTTGCTTTTTTAGAGCATAATGGCTCACAACTCATGTTAGAAGAATTAAGTAAGCATAGCTGGCTGACGGGTCTAACGGAAATACCTTTTGGTAGAGGCATAAACTTTCAAATTCGAGTTAATGATATTAATCAACTTTATGAAATTTCTCTACAAAATAACTTTCAAATCTATAAATCTATTCACGAAAAGTGGTATCATGTTAAAGATTATCTTCATGGACAAAAACAATTTCTTGTTCAAGATCCTGATGGCTACTTGATAAGGTTTTTTCAGGCTTTGGGCAACAAATCAACCTAAATATCAATGCTCTACTATAAAATTAACCAAGTTACACATAAAAAATTTCAAACTATTTTTAATCTTTTACTTAGGCTTTATAAAAATAGACAACTATCCAGAGGGTTGTCATCAAGTTGTCATAATTTTACTTTATCTTATCAGCCTATAGCTCAATCAGAGGATAATATGGCTGCACATTATTTTATTTATTTGGTTATTGGTATTGCTTTTCTATTTGATTTCGTCAATGGGTTTCATGACGCTCCTAACTCTATTTCAACCATTGTAGCAACTGGTGCACTAAAACCAATTTGGGCTGTTGTTTGGGCAGCTTTTTTTAATTTTATTGCTTTTTTATTTTTTCATTTAAAGGTAGCCAGTACTTTAGGCGCTGGTTTAGCCAATCCTGATGTTATTACACCTTTTGTGATCTTAGCTGCTTTAAGTAGCGCAATTATTTTTAATCTATTTACTTGGTATATTGGGTTACCTTCGAGTTCATCACACGCTCTAATTGGTGGGCTAGTCGGTGCTGTTATTATTGCTGCAGGCATTAATAATCTAAAATTACTTGGGTTAACAAAAGTATTGCTTGCTATTGTTATTTCACCATTGTTAGGTTTGCTGCTCAGTGCATTACTACTTTGGCTAGTTCATTTATTTTTTTCCAAAAATACTAAGCGAACTTCTCATTGGTTTAAGCGCTTTCAACTGATCTCAGCAGCTCTATTAAGCCTTGGTCATGGCGGGAATGATGCACAAAAAACTATGGGTATTATAGCCGTTACTCTATTTTCTGCCAATTTACTAGGCCCTACTTTTTATGTACCTATATGGATTGTAATTTCTTGTAACTTAGTAATGGGATTAGGAACACTTATGGGTGGTTGGCGTATTGTAAAAACATTAGGTGAACGAATTACGCAACTTAATGCAATTAATGGCTCAATAGCAGAAGCTTCATCTGCAGCAGTTCTTTTTGCAGCGACTTATTTAGGTATCCCAGTTTCTACCACTCATATTGTAACTGGTGCTATCACAGGCGCAGGTACAAAAAATGGACTAAGATCGGTTAACTGGAAAATTTTACAAAAAATTGTCCTCACTTGGTTCATTACTATTCCTTGTACCGGTTTAATTGCAGCTACTATTATTGCAATACAAAGATTAATCTAAGATGAGAATTCTTATTATTGAAGATGAGAAAGCTATTAGACAAATAGTACGTTATGCTTTAAACAATACCACTTATATCTTACTTGAAGCAGAAAACTGTCGTGAGGCAGAAAAGTTAATTGCTGATTTTACACCACAAATGATTTTACTAGACTGGATGTTACCTGGCAAAAGTGGTATTGAATTTGTAAAGCAATTAAAAGAAAATAGCATCACTCGTTATATTCCTGTGATTATGTTAACTGCAAAAACAGAAGAAGATTACAAGATAAAAGCCCTTGAAATAGGTGCCGATGATTATATTACCAAGCCATTTTCACCAAGAGAGTTAATTGCTCGCATTAAAACTGTATCAAGGCGAGGTCCTTTAGTAACGCCTGAAGATAAAATACAAATAAAAGATTTATATTTAAATATCTGCACACAAGAAGTCTATGTAAATAACCATAAAATATCTCTAAGCGCTACTAATTACCAATTGCTTTATTTTTTTATTAAGCATCAAAATATTGTCTATAGTCGAGAGCAATTATTGGCACATGTTTGGCCAGGAAAAATAGAAATCGATGACAGAACAGTTGATGCACAAATACGCCGTTTGCGAAATAGCTTAAAACCATATGGATATGATATCTGGATTCAAACTGTGCGTGGTGGTGGTTATAAATTTTCAAGTATCTCTTGAAAGATCTGGTAATAAAATAGTAATTTGTCATCATAATGTAACAGTTAATAAATAATATGTTGTTATCTAAATAAAAAAAGAGATGCCTATGTCGAATAAATTTCTAATACTATTAGTTAGTATTTTTTCATTACGCTCTGTTGAGTCAAATGCAAGCTTAATCAAGCAATTTATTAATGACACAATAATTAGCGGGGACTTGAGAACTTATGAATTTAATCGAGAATATAGTAAAGTTCCCAGTCAAAATGCTGTTTCTTTTGGTGGAGGATTAAATATTTTAACCGGTGAGTTACTACCTGGATTACGTTTTGATGGAGAATTATACACTGCACAACCTTTTGGATTAAATAGCGATGAAAGAAATCGAGTTGATAATACCTTACCTGGCTATGCACTGACCACACTAGGTCAATCTTATTTACAGTATCAGCACGCTAATTTATTGTTACAAGGTGGCAACCAATTATTAAATACACCATGGATTAATTCGACTGACTCACGCATGATCCCTGCAACTTATCAGGCTGTATACGGTCAAACACTACTTTTTCAACATTTTACAGTTACTTTATTACGATCATTTCGATATAAAGGACGCAGTGAAAACGGTTTCACAAAAACTAACCTTTATAATACCAATAATATTGGTGGAACCAATATTACAGCCTTTGGTAACACGCCAGATAATGGTGCATTATCTTTTGGAGTTAACTATCAATTAAATAATTTAGCTGCCCAAGCATGGTATTATCAATTTTATGATTTCTCACAATTATTTTATGCCGATACTAGATATAATTTTAATAATTTTTTTAATTTGAAACCTTTTTTATCAGCACAAATACTCCAAGAAATTGGAAGTGGCAAAAATCTATTAAGTGATTATGAAGGTGGAAATGCAAATGCTATTGCCTTTGGATCAAATTTAGGAATTAATTTCTGGGACATTACTACTTCAATTGCCTATAACTACATTCCACAGCAAGAAAATGCTTTCAAATACGGTGACATTTTATCTCCTTATACATCAGGTTATGCCGATGATCCACTTTACACCACTTCAATGATTGCTGGATTGGTTGAGAAATCATCAGGGCATGCAGTAAAACTAACTGCAACTTTCAATTTATTAAATAGCACTCTGCTATTTTCTAGTAGTTATGCAAAATATTTTACTCGACCTTATCTAGCTAATACATCAGAAATTGATGCTGATCTAACCTATAATTTTTCACAGCGACTTAAGGACTGTTCTATTCGCTACCGAATTGGCATTCTAAACGGAAACTCTTCAACAGGCCGCTTTGTCTATAACCGGATTATGTTGCAATATATATTTTAAAGGTAAATTTTTTTAGTATATTCAGTCAACAGACTAAGTCTGTAGTGTAAACTAATAGCCTTATTAACATCATACTCAGGAGACAATACAACCGGGTTACATCCAGAACCTACCCGAAGTCTATTTTTATAACTAATTGTATAATGAAAACATTTAACAGTCGATAAGTAATAAATTAAAAATTTAATGCGGCTGAATCTTTGATGACACTTGCTTCCATTTCAACATATCTACGTTTGGAAACCATGTAGTTTCAAAATAAGTTAACCCATCATCATTAAGGTAATGTCTCACATAAACAATTATCATTGATTCTCCAATAATATTATTTCATTTGGTGTTAGAGGAATATACATTAACACTCTTTTTACTAAATGTTTTTAAATTTCGCGGGCTAAAAGCATTTTTTCCTGCTTTTTCTAAGCCCTATATCCTGGAGAATTATATCATTGTCTTTTACCATATTCTTTCAAATAATTCTTCACACGTTATTAAAACTGTATTTTTACTCATATAACCTCCTACAGTTTCAACTACACTTACTATGCTTTCTTTACAAATTTTAAGTATACAGGTTAGACATTTATAGCTTCGGGAATTACCTATCAGCTATTCTTTCATTTAGGGGAGATAGATATTTATTTCTCTAGAATTCCCCCACGATCAAATAACGATCATTATAAATAATATTATATTTCATTTATAAAATTTTTATTTTTATTAAGAATGATACCCGGGACTGAAATCAAACCAGCACGGAAATTTAATTTCCTGATGGATTTTAAGTCAACTACGACAATCCTTCTAATTGCTTGAATATTAATGAAAAACTACTTTTTAGTGCAATCATTTTCACGACCTTTTGCGCAGCTTGAAACCTACTATAATCAAATACCTACGTTTGAGTTTTTCTAATGACAGTTAGAATCTTCTAATCACTTTTGAGACTGTTTAACATCTTTTATAACATGTGTTATTTAAAGGCTTTTAGCGTCATTAATTGTATTTTAGCTGCGTTTAAAACGACACTATTTTTTGTAAAAAATGCATGAATTTTTACTAAAAATACTTGCATAAGTCCTGCTAAAAAATTATAATGACGATATTATGTATACACGCAGCTTTGAAAAAGTAGCACATCACCTCAAACCTGGTCACGTCTATCGACGAGAAAACTTGTTGCCTTATTCAAAAGCCATTGATCGAGACCTAATGCGACTCGCTGTTGATGGCTTATTAAAAAAAGTCGCGCCTGGCTTATACTATACACCTAAAACTTCTCGCTTTGGCCATTTACCACCAGACGATAGAACTTTAGTTGCAGCTTTTCTACGTGATAATGATTTTTTATTATTATCTTGGAATGATTATAACTCATTAGGCTTGGGATTAACGCAACTGTATAACCGTACTGTTGTTTACAACTACAAACGTCATGGGGTTTTTAAACTCGGCGACAAAGAGTTCGGTTTTCGCCGCCCTGCCCGTGGTTTTCCTAAAAAATTAACACCTGCTTTTCTTGTCGTCGATTTATTAAATAACTTAAATGAATTAGCGGATGAAAATACTGAGACGTTAAAAACAAAAATAAACAATAAATTACCAGCGTATTTATTAAAACAAGCGGCGACATGCGCCAAAAAGTACGGTAAAGTCACCACGAAAAAGTTTTTTATAGAGTTAACCTAATGCCGTTTTTGCACGAACTCCCTGACGTTAAAGAATTATTTAAAGTTGTCGCCAAAGAAAAACAGGTGCTCCCTGCTATTGTTGAAAAAAACTACTGGCTCATGCACTGCTTATGGGACTTGCAACAACAAGGCTTCGATTTCGAATTAAAAGGCGGCACATCGTTATCAAAAGGCTTTAATATCATTGAGCGTTTTAGTGAAGATATTGATATCCAATATTCATCCTTATGAATCAGCTAATGTTAAAATAAGAAAATTTTATGTTTTACTTTAACAAAAAAATAGGAGGAGCTATGAATCATTTTCAATCTTTTAAAGAATTGTCACCCTGTATTTTTGCAGATTTACTGGCTAGAAAAAATATCATGGATATTGGCATAAAACCTTTATGGCAAATCATGCCACGAATTGCCGGCCCTGCTTTTCCTGTACGTTGCTCTCCTGGAGATAATTTGATGTTACATGCCGCGATTTATAGAGCTCCAGCAGGATCTATTATCGTAGTA
>MGXT01000027.1 GCA_001801465.1 Gammaproteobacteria bacterium RIFCSPHIGHO2_12_FULL_35_23
TCATCGCGTAAGTAAATGACTCGCTTACCCAGCCTTGCCCAACGAGGCCCAGGTGTCCTTTGACCCACCAGGCCATCCATACGATCCTTGCGCAAATAGGATACTGACATACCGATGTATTGTGCCGCTGATTTTTTGTTTAATGCTCTTGATTGATTTTCTTGGTTCATGACAAAACCTCTTCTTTTAATTGGTTAATAAAGATTTTGGTGATGAAATAACAAGGCGTGTTTACAATTCGCTAGGCTAAGACATAAGGTATTGATTTTCGAGAAGCGGAGCGGAGTTGACACGGTAGTCAATGAGCAACGCATCGCAGAAAATCAGCAGCTTAAGGCCAGCATAGTAGAATTGTAAACACGCCCTAAAAATAGCGTCGCAGAGGAATCACAGCGCGAGTATAGTAAACGCGGCAATAAATGCCGCATGAGTTATAAGAAAACTAAAACAAGCTGCTTCAAAAATAATGGAGGCGAGCAAGCAAACACCATCACCGGTTTATCGTCTCATGACCTTATGTTTGCTCTAAAAGCCCATTTGCCTTAAAAACAAACCTTGCGATTTGTCTAGTTAAAGAATCTGTATTGCTACAGACAGTAGTAGTTTAGTTATAGTTTTGTCAGTGAAGTTGGTAGAGCTTTCGCCCTATCCAATGCTTCCCTTTCTGACATTACTCATGGTAAGTCGATTTCGCTAAACCATGTGCTTTCACTTGTTGACGAATATCGCCTGGTTCCGTGTAATGCCTCTTCACTGCGTTCGCCCACTTTGGCTTAACTTGATGAAGCTTGTTAATCAAGCCATCCACCAACTCAGCCTCATAAGGCCAACGAACACCTTGCCAACTGCTGGAGACTCTCACCTCCCCCAACGTTGCCAAGGTATGCAGTGCATTTGAACCAGAAACCTCATTCATCTCATAGCGTGTTAACGCACCCCAAGTCACCAAGACTTTCTCTAATGAACTGACCCCAGAAAAGTAGACACTAATTTGTTAAACTAACGAAGATAAACAAAGAGGTGTTTAAAGATGTCGAGACAGGTAAGAAAATATACACAGGAATTTAAATTAGAAGCGGTAAACCTTGCTTTAAAATCCCCCCGTATTAGCGAAACAGCCAAAGGATTAGGTATTCCTTCTGCTACCTTACATACTTGGATAAATAATTTAAAAGGAAAATCCGTTGTAGGTGAAAAAGAAAGCCCTAAAGAAATGGGGGCTTTAATTGAAGAAAACCGTCGTTTGCAAAAAGAATTAGCCCAAATTAAAGAGGAAAAAGACATACTAAAAAAGGCGGCGGCATACTTTGCTCAACACCAAAAGTAAAATATGCATTTATTAAAAATCATCAAGCTAAATTTAGTATAAAGAGGATGTGTCATATGTTAAAAGTAGAGCGGGGTAGTTATTATGCCTGGCTTAATAGAACGCCAAGTTGTCGTGAATTGGCTAATGAACTCTTGGATAAAAAAATTGTATCTTTATTTGAAATGCATAAACATCGTTATGGCGTCAGGCGGATAACTGATGAGTTGCACAGTCAGGGTGAAACATGCGGTAAAAATAGAGTGGCGTGTCGAATGAAAAAACTGGGATTGCAGGCAAAAGCAAAAAAGAAATTTAAAGTGACGACCGATTCTGAGCATGCTTTACCAATCGCCTCTAATTTACTTAATAGAGACTTTAGCGCTACTGCCCCTAATCAGAAATGGGTGGGGGATATTTCTTATGTGCATACAGGAGAAGGCTGGCTTTATTTAGCCGGCATTATTGATCTTTCTTCACGATCCGTAATTGGTTAGTCTTTACAGCCTCGCATGACACGAGAATTAATTTGCAATGCATTAATGATGGCTTTGCGGTGCCGAGGATTTCCTCGTGATGTCATGGTGCATTCTGACCGTAGTAGCCAATACTGTTCTCACGATTATCAGCAAATACTACGCCGCTATGGCTTAATTTGCAGCATGAGCCGTAAGGGAAACTGCTGGGATAATGCGGTGGCAGAAAGCTTTTTTCATACGTTAAAAACAGAATTAATTTATTCTGAGCAGTACGCTACCAGAGAAATCGCTAAACAAAGTATTTTCCAATACATTGAAGTGTATTACAATCGGATGCGTCGACATTCTGCAATTGGTTCAATTGCTCCAGTAGCTTTTGAAAACCGTTACAAAATGCTCGCATAAGCGTGTCTACTAAAATGGGGATAGATCTGTTTTTAATTTTCTCTTTCTCACTCTAACTTTTTCTTTGATGCTATTGATTTCTTCTCTTCTTCCATGATGGAAAAAAAGGACCGAGATTAATGATAAAATCATAAGCCATTAACAAGGCGCCGATAGCAAACAATATATCGCCAGGCATACGTAACCATTGCCAGAGCAATGTTGTATTGTAAAACTGCATACTTCTTGCATAAGCCAAACCATGTTCATAAACGGCTATAAGTTGCATCCATCCAATCGGAAAAAAATTTAATGCTATCCATAATACAACTCCGATATTGTAAAACCAAAAAGCCCACAACCCTAAACGATCACTCCAGGTATTTGTATTTCCTGCGGCATAGCGTAAACAAAAATAAATTAGTCCTATTGCTAATAAACCAAATGCACCAAACAGTGCAGTGTGCGCATGATTAAGTGTTAAAAAAGTAGCGTGTTCATAATAATTAATGAGCGGGGCATTAATGGTTCCACCACCAAACACACCTGCGCCAACAAAATTCCAAAAAGCAGAGCCAATAATATAAGTGTAGGCTAAACGGTAAGGGAAGTTTTTCTGCTTTTTAATAAGTTGTCGTTGTTCAATAGCTTCGATAATAAGCAATACTAGCGGTAACACTTCAATAAAAGAAAACATACTCCCTAAAGATAACCACATATTGGGTTCGCCAACCCAGTACCAATGATGGCCGGTCCCCAAAACGCCGCCTAAGAAAATTAAAATGGTTTCAAAAAATACGGTGCGTTCTGCTAAACGGCGCGAAACAAGACCAATAGCCATTAATAAGTAGGCAGAAATGCAGACAGCAAAAAATTCGAATGACTGCTCCACCCATAAATGAACTACCCACCAACGCCAGAAATCAGTAATAGTAAAAGATTTTTCAATGCCAGTTAAAGGAATCATACCAAACCAATAAAGCACGGCAATATTAATTGTGCTGGCCCAAAATAAGTGTTCCATGCGAATTCTGCCTGACCAGAATTCACGCGTTGTGATTTTTAAACGCTCGAAACTTGGCCATAACCCTCGAAACACCATGATGCTCCATAAAATAAGTCCAGCTGCAAACCCAATCTGCCATAATCGGCCTAGCTGCAAGTAAGATAATCCCTGATTCCCAAGCCAAAACCAGTTCTTGCTGATAACACTCGTAATACCTAAATAATTACCCATGAGAGCACCGACCACGACGACCATAGTCACCCAAAATAAAAAGCTAACTAAAAAGCCTTGGCCTTTTGCTTCTTTTCCGCTTATTAATGGCGCCAAAAAAAGTGCCGAAGCAATCCAAGATAATCCGATCCAAACGATAGGCGTTTGAATATGCACGTCGCGAAGGAAATTAAAGGGTAAAAAAACATTAAAATTGATTCCATAAAAACTTACACGGTCAGAATAATCATGTGCCATAATAACGCCAGTCAAAATCTGCAGCAGAAATATCAATGCCACAGCAATAAAATACCAACCTACTTTTTTTTGGCTTGCTAAAAGCGGGTTAAAATCTGCAAAAATAAGTGTTTTTGGCACATCATCAGCCCCGCTTAAATAACGATGATAAATATAGAGGACGGCACCAAACCCAAAAAAAACAAAACAATAGGAAACCCAAGTCCAAAAAAAAGTGGCTGTTGTTGGGATGTTTCCTACTAATGGTTCGTAGGGCCAATTATTTGTATAAGAATAATTTTTATCTGGTCGATGAGCAACTGTTGTGAGTGATGAATAAATAAAAAAGTCCGCAACTTGTCTGGCACTTTCTGGCGTTAAAGAAGAAGCTTTTGTCCATCCCTTGGTGAAATCATTTTTTAGTAATGACTCACCAATATTTAATTGAAGCTCATTAATTGCAGATGATAGCGCTTGAGGTAGAATTACATTTTTATCCGTTAATGGAATATGCTGTAAAATTTCTTGCATTTTTTTTCTGACAACGAATCGATTTCCTTCAGACAATTGCGAAAAAGATAAATGAAATTGTTGCTTTGCAAGATTATTTTCTGTCAGTTTGCCAAGCTGAACCAAATACTCAGCAGTATAATCTTCTCCGAAATAAGAACCCATGCCATATAAGCTGCCATAATCCATGAGATCTGCTTGTTGAAAACCTGCTTTTCCTACATCAATATCGGCTTGTGTAAAAAGGACGCTGCCATTTGGCGATAAAAATTGTTCTGGTTGAGGTGGTACTTGTTGATAAGTAGTATAAGTTCCCAAAATAAGTGCAGCAAAGCACAATACTGCTGTGAACAATAAAATCCATTTCAAATAGTTTGAAATATTATCAGAATTTTCAGAATACATATTCTTGTCCTTAGATTGAGATGCAGAATCCATCAAAAAAATATTTTTATCCGTCCCAAAAAACGAGAGTTTTATGAACTATCTTGATTTGATTTTAGTGCTAAACTAACATCCCAATTTTGGTTTAAGATACTGGTTTTTGAAATCTAAGTCTACTGAATTATCAAGGCGTCCACATCAAAAGTTGAATAATTTAGCAAATATCTTCATTAAATACGTCTCACTCCAGCTAGCCACCTTCCGTTTTGTCTTTAAACTGGTCTTATGAACGGTGTCTTGTTTAAGCACATTTAAAATCATCCGTCTTATGATCGCTAAATTTTCTGTTGCATAGCCTATCCTTGCTCTCAGTTTATGAAACGCCGCGTTGCCAATGCAAATTATTCTCATTTACTCTTTGCTGGTTACGCCCTGAATATAGCGCTCGGATTCCACCATTCCTATACTATTTAAACCAGCCCGTTCCTCTTTTTTATACAACCAATCAATCTTTGACGTAATCCAGTATCGCCTTGTCTCTATTCGTTCATGGCCTTTCTCTGTTGTTTCATAATAATCGTAGGGTGTTGTTTTAAATTTATGAACCCTTTTTGTTTCAAGAAATAATTTAATATTTTCATGAAGCTGGCCTTGATTACCCTTCAGCGAAATAACATAGCTTCCTTTATGCGTAATAATTTTTTCTACAATTTTTTCTGACATCCCATTGCATCCAATATGACTGTACATCCTTTTAAAACAAGTGCATCAAGCAATTCTGGAATGGCTGTAATTTCATTTGATTTATCTTGTGTTCTAACTTGTGCTAGTACTAATCCTTGTTCAGTTGCAAATACACTAACAAGATGAATAGCTGCTTTTCCATAACGATTATCGTGACTATTGCGCAATCGCTTTTCATCTGCGTATTCCGATCGGAATACGCATTCAGTAATCTGTGTTACCGATGTCTTCGGTATAATCTTTAACCCATATTTCCGGTACGGACATTGAATAGATAATAAAACTAAAAGTTTTTCACGCTTTCCAGTTTAGTGAGCCCTGCCCCACATCCAGTTTGCAACTATTTGTTTAAATTATGTTTTTATAAAATGTGTAAAATTTAATCAATTGACAAATCCATGCCTTGAACTACCTTTATTTATAACGACTCACTTTTAGAGGGACCTACCATGAACATTTCTGCAAATGAATTTAATATGCCTGTCCCGCGCTGGATGAAAGCTTATCCAACAGGCCCTTACCGTTTTATTAATCGAGAATTTTTTATTATTGCTTATGAATCAGATCCCAAAATTTTACAAGCAATTTTACCTCCTTGCTTAGAGCTAATTGAACCTGTAGTAAAATATGAATTTATTCGCATGCCTGACTCAACTGGATTTGGTGATTATACTGAATCAGGCCAAGTCATTCCAGTTAGATATAAAGAAGAAGAGGGCACCTTTACAATTGCCATGTTCCTTGACTGCCATGCTCCGATTGCAGGGGGACGAGAAATCTGGGGCTTTCCAAAAAAATTAGCTAAACCAAAATTATTTGTTGATGAAGATACGCTCATTGGTACTTTAGATTATGGTTGCATCCGCATTGCTACAGCAACAATGGGTTATAAACACCACACTTTAAATAATGACACAATTTTAACAACCATGAAAAAACCCATTTTTTTATTAAAAAATATACCCGGTGTTGACGGCAAACCTGCTATCAATCAACTTACTAAAACCTATTTAACTGATATTAAGATTAAAGGAGCTTGGAGTGGTCCCGGTGCTTTAGAATTACACCCTCATGCGCTAGCACCTGTCGCTGAGTTACCAATTAAAAAATTTGTTTCTGCCGTACATTTTATTACCGATCTAACTTTACCGTATGGCGAAGTTGTCGAAGATTTTTTAAATAAAAAATAAGGAATATTTATATGAAATCGCAAAAATTAAAAAACAAAGTCGCACTCATTACAGGTGCAGCAAGTGGTATTGGTAAAGCTATAGCAGAATTGTATGCACAAGAAGGTGCTAAAGTTGTCATTGCAGATTTAAATATTCAACAAGCAGAAATTAGTGCTAAAAATATTAAAGCATCTGGCGGAGAAGCCCTCGCTGTTAGTATGAATGTTACTGATGAACAACAAGTTAATCAGAGTGTACAGCAAGCTATTCAAACCTATGGTGGAATTGATATCCTGGTAAGTAATGCAGGTATCCAAATTATTTCTCCAATAGATGAACTATCCTATGCTGATTGGAAAAAAATGTTAGCCATTCATTTAGATGGAGCTTTTCTTACAACTCGAGTCTGTTTAAAAGACATGTACAAACGCGGTAAAGGAGGCTCTATAATTTATATGGGTTCTGTTCACTCTAAAGAGGCTTCATTATTGAAAGCTCCCTATGTTACTGCAAAGCATGGCTTAAGTGGTTTGTGCAGAGTTGTAGCAAAAGAAGGCGCTAAACATGGTGTTCGCGCCAATTTAATTTGTCCTGGATTTGTTCGCACCCCTCTAGTAGACAAACAAATTCCTGAACAAGCAAAAACTTTAGGTATTAGTGAAGAAGAGGTTATTAAAAAAGTTTTACTCAAAGATACTGTTGATGGAGAGTTTACTACTGTAAAAGATGTGGCTGAAGTCGCCTTGTTTTTAGCCTCATTTGAATCTAATGCTTTAAATGGACAGTCTATAGTAGTCAGCCATGGCTGGTACATGAATTAATTTTTAAAAAGAGAGTTGATTATGAAAAAAGGACCGTTAAATAATATCGTTGTATTAGATCTGACACGAGCCGTATCAGGCCCTTATTGTACCATGATGCTATACAATCTTGGTGCAACAATCATTAAAATAGAGCATCCTGGTAATGGCGATGATACTCGTGGCTTAGGACCTTTTATAGAGAAAATTTCCTCTTATAACGCTATTTTCAACTATGGCAAAAAAAGCATAGCCCTAGATCTTAAAAACGAAGCAGACAGAAAAATATTTGAAGAGCTTTTACCAAAAGTAGATGTGCTTGTCGAAAACTTCCGTCCAGGCTTTATGGAAAAATTTGGTTATGGTTGGGAAGCTTTACATAAAAAATATCCCCAATTAATTTATGCTGCTATTTCTGGCTATGGCCAAACAGGGCCTATCGCTACTCATGCATGTTATGACCTTGTGGCTCAAGGTATCTGCGGCATTATGATGTTAACTGGCCACTCGGAAAATGAACCCACTAAAGTAGGTACTGAAATTGCTGACGTGTTAAGTGGCATTTTTACTGCTTTTGGAATTAATACCGCTCTTTTTCATAGAGAAAGAACTGGCGAGGGTAGTCTGGTCGATGTCGCCATGTTAGACTGTATGCTTTCTTTATTATATAGCGCTGTTGATCGCTACACTGCCACCCATGAAATACCTCATGCTATTGGTAATCGACATCCTATTGCTGCACCTTTTGATACTTTCTACGCTAAAGATAGACCACTCAATATTGCTGTAGCTAATGATAATTTGTTTCGTAAATTGTGCGGTGTTTTAAAGCGACCAGAGTTGGCTGATGATGAGCGTTTTGCAACCATCCCTGCTCGTACTAAAAATCGCGTAGCGCTTACAAATATCATGGCCGAGATCTTAAAAACCAAAAATGCTACAGAATGGCTAGAAGATCTTGTCAAAGCTGGTATTCCTGCTGGCAGAATTTATACCCTAAAAGAAACTCTAGATTTTCCACAATTAATTCATCGAAAAATGGTTCATCGGTTTAAAGGGGATTATATGCCAACTATTCGCTTTCCCGGTAATCCATTAAAACTTTCTTGCTTAGAAGATTTAACAGAAAATGAGAAAGCGCCAGCCTTAGATGAAAATCGTCAAGAGATCTTAAACTTTATAAAAACTGGCAAGTGGTTAAGGGAGTAAATAATATGAATGCACCTGTATTAGTTGAAACAAAAGAAAATGGTGTCAATATAGTTACCATGAATCGTCCTGAATATGCAAACGCCTCTAAACCAGAACTATGCTTAGCACTAGCTGAAACTTTACAAAAATTAAATCAAGATAAAACAGTAAAAGTCATTGTGCTAACAGGCTCGGGGCATTTCTTTTCTGCTGGTGGAGATGTCAAAGCTATGAAAGAACGTACCGACATGTTTGCAGGCTCTCCTAACGATATTCGTAATTCGTATCGTAATATTATTCACAAAGTCCAACTAACCATCTACAACCTTGATGTCCCTATCATAGCTGCCGTCAATGGTGCAGCAGCTGGCGCAGGTAATGATTTAGTTGCTGTCTGCGATATTGCTATTGCCTCAGAAAAAGCTAAATTTCAAGAAACATTTGTGACAATTGGCCTAATTTCTGGAGATGGCGGCTCCTGGTTATTACCTCGAGTTATCGGTCGCAGCAATGCTTTTTTAATGGCTTATACAGGAGAATGGTTTAGTGCAGAACAAGTAAAAGAGATGGGCTTGGTTTGGAAAGTTGTCCCTCATGATAAATTAATGGAAGAAACTTTAGCACTAGCCGATAGCATCGCAGCCAATCCTAATGGTACAGTTCGAGCAACAAGGCGCTTAATTTTAGAGAGTGGGCAAGCTAGCTTTGAAGCCTCATTAGATCTTTGTGCTTCAATTCAAGGGGGTTTACATTATACTGAAGGCCATCAACAGGCACTTGATCACCTGTTAGCCAAATTAGCTAAAAAGAAATAACTTAAAGAGTTTTATGATGTTAAACCAAAAAACCATTTTTCATAGTCCTGATGCCGTACACCTATGGCATCAAGGTGATGATATTGCTATTTTAAGTTTTGAAAGCAAAGCTAATTGTGCTAGCCCAGCTGTTTTAGAAGGTATTCATCAAACCATTGCCGAAGTTGAAAAAAATTATCAAGCTCTGGTCATCTGGCAGCCTAATGATAAATTTTTTTGTGTAGGAGCAGATTTAGCAGCAGTCAGTCAATGGGTAAAAGATACAAATATTACAGCTATTTCTCAATATTTAACTAAATTTCAACAGACTTCCCTATTACTTCGCTATTGTAAAATTCCAGTAATTGCTGCAGTAAAGGGTTATGCATTAGGTGGTGGCTGCGAACTGATAATGCATTGTGACCAAGTGATTGTCAGTCAAACAAGTCGTATTGGATTAGTTGAAGCAGCAATTGGGCTTGTTCCTTCTGGCTCAGGCACTAAAGAAATGATTGTCAGAGCTTGCAAAGACTCTAATCATGCAGTAACCCTCTTACAGCATTTTTTACAAATTTCACAAGGCTTAATTTCAAAAGATGCCGAACAAGCAAAAAGCTTTCATTATCTACGCCACTCAGATTTAATCATTGCTGAAGGAGTAGATATATTAGCTCAAGCCAAACTACTAGCAAAAAAACTATCTACAAATTATTGTCCTCCACAAAAACTTACTATTCCTAAAATGGAAATGACACAAAAAGAAATTTTCATAAAAGCTTATCAACAAAAAAATCCTCAAGCCTCAGAATATGATAATTTTATTTGCGAACAAATTTTAACTATCTTCTTCCCTTCTACTAAGGACAATAAGGCATTTTTCTCTGAAGAAGAGTTATTAACCTATGAATTAAATGCTTTTATGAATTTAGTCACAACACCTAAAACTATAGAACGCATCCAATATACTTTAAATACTGGAAAACATTTACATAATTAGTTTTATAGAACACTTATTTATGTTGACTAAATTAATGGCGTGCTAAATAGCGTTTAATTATAAACAATAACCCTATATTAATGACAATTAAGAATGATGCTACCCACATCACCCAATGAAAAGCATAGAGAAAAGCGTTACTTGCTAATATCAAAAAGATATTAGCCCTTGCTCCAAAAACATCTATTAAGCTATTTAAAGGACGAGCACCATGCGCTGCTAACAATAGCTGATGTTGTTGTATAGCAGTAAGCATCCAATGCTGAGTAACAATACTATTAACAATATACTGTGCAGAAATGCCAGTAATTACCACACCTGTTAAAGCAATAAATACAGCAGATCCTAAAAAGCCTAAAGTATAATAAACGCCCGTACCACTACCCAAACGATCTTCAGGTAAAGCATGAATTGCTAAAGTGGTCATATTAGCTCCTGTTGCCATATTTAAGCCAACAAAAACTAAGGGAGGAATTAATAGCCATAATTTTTGAGAAACTCCCATGAAGCCAAACCATAAACAACCAACCAATAAACAAAATAAGCCGACTAAAATCAACCAAAATACACCATAACGATCAGCTAGGCCTCCAGCAAACATGGATAACACCCCATAAACCAAAGTCATAGTTAATAAAATATTCCCAGCAGCAATAGAAGAAAAACTTGAAATATTGATTAAATAAATTCCCAAAATAAATAAAAAGATATAAACAATACCTTGGGTACAAAAACGCATAATGCAGATAATAGTAAAAATGTGATCTTCTTTAAGAATTTTCAAATCTAAAATAGGATGAATTTGTCTTAATTCATACCAATAAAAGCAACCTAAGAACAATATGACTAACATTAATAATACCCAAAAAATAGCGCTATTAAATCCCCAATGATTCAATTGATTAAAAAGAGTTATAAGTAAAATTAAACTGACTGTTAACAGTAAGATTCCAACGTAATCAATTTTGTGAAGCTTAATAGTACCCTTAGGAATTAGTAGCGCAGCTAAAATAAAACTAAATAAACAAATTGGAACATTTAACCAAAATAACCAAGACCAATTTAAATAATGTAAAACTATTCCACCTAAAACAGGTCCAATCGCTATAGATAAACCGCTAATTGAACTCATTAATCCAATAATTAAACCTTTATACTTATCTGCAAAGAGATTTTTGGCAATGGTCATAGACATTGGTAAGCTAAAAGCAAATCCAATACCTTGAATAAAGCGTTCGATCGTAATGACCAATACACTATCGGCAAAACCTATTGCTAAAGTGGATATCATAAAAATAAAGGTACCTAATAATAAGGCATATTTATGAGTAATAATGTCGCCAATACTACCAGCAGGGATCATTAATGACGCCGCTGCTAATAAATAAATAGTTATAATCCATTGTACCCCTGTTAAACTAGTATTAAGACTTTGAGCAATCGCAGGCAATCCTAAATTGACAATACTAATATCTAATGAACCAGCAAAATTCATTAATGCTACAGCAAAAAAAATAAAATAACGGTTTATAGGTACCATAAAATTGCTCAAAATAATATCGATTTATAATTAAAACGCATATTTAAAAAAATGTAAATGACTATTTAATGATGGTGATGTAGCCTTAAAAAATTTGGACATACCTTAATCTATACTAGTATAATTGTTTTAATTTCATTGGTCTCAAAGGAAAAAACTTGCTTAATTTAGAAAACTTTTCTTTACACTACCCTACTATGCGTATAGGTCGTTTTGTTTTAAAAGCAGGTGAAAAAATTCCGCTTCATATTCATGCAGGTCAATTTGGTTTAGCTTATTTACTTTCCGGAAAATGCAATATAAGTACCTATCTTGTTGCTGAAACTGGCCATGAATTTCATTTAACACTTGATAAAAAGCAAATATTAACTGCTCACACTTATTCCATCTTAACACCAAAAGTCAACGCGCATCAAATTGAAGTAATTGAAGAATGCGTTTTTTTAGATATTTTTGCACCAGGTAAAGCTGAAGGTAAGCTGTCAGATTTTTTAGAAATAATTCAAGAAAAGAAAAATGGCGCCCAGCTTGTTGCGAGGAAAATTCCCTTGGAAAAAGTAGTATTACCACAATCTTTATTAAATAATATTGATAATTACCTAGCAGTTGTCTAAAAGTGTTGCCTAAATTTTAATCTTTTAACCTGTGTTTATATTTAATAACAATTTATTCAAAGAAATCAGCAATAACTGATATAATATTGTAGTAAATATCAATTATACTATCTGTTAACTACACAAATTAATTTGATAAATATGAATAGATTTAATATAAATGACTCTCTACAAAAAGAAATTGAACAAGCAATTCATGATATCAGTACGCCTCTCGCCACAATTAAAATGGGTATTATTTTTGCAAGTAATTATTTACAAAACGAACAAGACAATAAATTAGATCCTAGTGATATTAAAAAAGCTCTGCACAATGCCTTAACTAGTACTGAAACTATTAGCAGTTTATTACGTGATCTGAGAACAAAAATTAATAAATAAATTAAAATGGCGGATTTTTATCTATCACGGCTTTAAGCCATTCACAATGAGCAAATTTTTCTTTACTTTCACCTGTACAAAGGAATAAATTCTTAAATCCAACCTCTGCTAGTAACTTTGCAAACTCTTCACCTTTGATGTATTTATCAACATTCGAATCTATATAAATAAAAGTATTTTTAGGGTAAAAGAAAATTTTTAATCTTGCTTCTGCAATTGAAAGAAAATATTCAAACGAAAGTTGTTTAAATTTGGCTGTCAATTCCCAGGTTTCACATAACAGTTTGCTATCGTCAATTAAAATATACTGTGGACTTTGAGTTACTATTTTTATATTTACATAAGAGGCAAAATTCTTGGAAATTATCTTAATGCCTAATTTCTCAGCTTTTTCACTAATTGCATGCTCAGAATAATGGCTAGTTACCAAATAGCAGGGGCCTTTACTCATTAACCGCTTAATTAAATCTATTCCATTTAGTTCATAGCCTATAAACTCATAATCTACTAAGAAAATAAGCTTTTGATCTTTTTCAAAATGATAAGTTAAAGCAATTTCTGGCTCATGAAAATTGAGTAACTGAATATTATTTTGCTGAAGAATGTTAGCAAATCTTTGCTTCCAAAGGTTATGAATTGAGCAGTCATCATCAATAATTATAATAATTGAATCAGACGCTAAATAAATGCTGCTGGTGACCCATGAGGGTGGGGGGCAAACTGGCAAATAAAGCGTAACTGTAGTCCCAACATTAATAGTGGAATCAACAATTAAATCTCCTTGCCAATTTTCAAGATTCCTTTTAGCACTAGACAAGCCTATGCCAGAACCCTGCTTCTTGTTAGTCACTCCACCGATCAATATTTTTGGCAGCAGCTCTTTTGCTATACCACAACCATTATCTTTTATTATTATTTTAATCTTTCCAGATTCGTTTTCCTGAATGATTTCTATTTTGCCCTCTAAATCTACAGCTTCAATAGCATTATCAATTAAATTTGAGACTGTTTGTTTAAACAGGCTCTGATTAACTAATGCAAAATCACAATAAGAATCTTGATTACTATGATAGTTTATTTCATGGCGCCTAAATTGGGCTCGCTTTTCTGCTATAACTTCCGCCATTAATTCTGCTGGTTGTTCTATAGTTAAAGTTGTAGTAGGTATACTGTTCTTATGCTGAGTTAATAAATTATTAGCAATATCTTCAATCCGTTGAGTTGCTTTTCTAATTAACACCCGCTCGTTTTCAGGTAGGTTAACAATGCTTTTTAAATATTCTCTAAATGCAGCTAAAGGGCTCCTAATATCATGGGCAATTTGCGTAGCCAGCTCATATAAAGCCGCTTTTTTATCATACTTAATTCTTTGTTCAAACTCATCCCTAAGTTTATGTAATAAATTATCAACAGCTGCTTGAATTTCGTTTATCTCTTCTGGTGCCTGTTTAATAAGGCCAATATTAACTGTTTTATCAACTGGGGTTTGGGAAACAATTGAGATCTTTTCTTTTAAGATAAGCAAAGGTCTTATTAATTTATTATTGAAAATCATTCTTATCCAGAAAATAGTCAAAAAGATGGTTATAAAAGAGATTAAAATTAAGGTTATAAAATAGCTAGTATAAAATAACGGCGTATGATAACTATCCAGACCGATGATAATACCTAGTTTAATAGGCTTATTAACCACTCTAAACAAGGTGTGCTTACCAATAATAGGCTCGCAAAAAACTCGATAAGCTTTACCTTTAAACTCAATTTTCTTTAAAATAATTTGTTTACAATTTGCTGTTACTACGCCTTCTTTAAAGAGCGAATTAATACTATTTGCTAAACTATAATCTTTTAATAGTACATTACTATCATTACTAATGACTGCGAGATATTGATTATCATCAGAGGCCCAGGCAAGTGTTTGCAGCGTTTGTCCTGTATCAGAAATAGCAAGCGAAGGAGCAACCAACTTGGCAACTGTTTCTAAAATTTTTATAAAATTTTTACTGACTTCACTTTGTACATTTTTATAATTAAAATAAAGAGAAATTAGAAACACAATAATAAATACGCTCGTCCCAGAAATCACAACTGAACGACGAATTAAATTGGTAATACTTTGACTCTTAGTCTTTATTGGTTTATCCACCGTACATGCCCCAAATAATAATCATTAATTGAACCCTGGCCCATACCTGGTGTTTTTAATTTGTTGCTTATAAAAACTCTTTCATTAGGAATAGTTAAAACCGGCAATATTAAGCACTGGTTATTAATTTTATTAATAATATTTCGATAATCTACCACTCTTTCTTGGATATCTTGAATATCTTGACTTGCTTCAATTTGTTTAGCAAATTGATCATCGTATATCCCAGAAAAATTAATGTATTTCTCTGAAAATAATAAGATAAATTCATAGGCATCTAGATAATTTGATTTCAAATCAAATGCAAAAAAATCACAATTACTTCTTGCAAAGGTAATACCAAACTGCTGATCATTAGTAATCGTATTAATTTGTACATTAGGAAACTGCTCTTTAAGAGCAGCAACAAATGCTGACCTATATTGCTCAGGAATAGCAACCGTTAAATAAGCAATACAGACTTTATTTAATTTAGGCGGTACTACCTTACTATATTTATTTCTTATATTCTGTATAAAGGTAGCATTTGGATCATACCCTAAAATACCAGAAGGAATAAAGTCATTAGCAGGTTTCGCAATGTTTCCATAACTTTGCAATACTTTTTGAGTATCAAAATGAGCTAAAAAGCTACATCTAGCTGATAAACTTTGCCAAGGCTGTTTAGTCGCATTAATGCCTATATAAATCTGGCTAGGGTCAAAAATATCTATCCTTTGAAATCCCTTTAAGGACTCAGGAGATCCATCGACCGCCATATCAATAATACTATAATTACTCACCTCAGATTGATTAATTTCATTATTAGCAATAAGAAAAAACTTAACAGGGATATCATCTGGGTTATTCGGTTTAATAAAAATATACCCTGGGGTATTTTGGGTAACATAATATCCTCCACAACCCATAGGATATTTCCACAAAGAAGAATCTTGCTCAGCTTTTTCTATAAAAGATTTTTTAAAAATGGAATAGTTAGGCGAAGCTAGCACTTTCAAAAACTCCGGTGTTGGTTTTGATAAAGTAAAAATTAGCTCTTGATTATTCACCACCTCTATATTTTTTATCCATGAAAAAATATTCAATAGAACCTGACGAGATTGTCGTAAAAAATCAAAAGAAGCTGCCACATCTTCTGCGGTAACAGGTGAACCATCTTGAAAATGACTCTTATTATTTAATATAACTTCAATTTTATCCGTGGAAATGTATTGAATAGACTTCGCAGCCTCTAGCTCTGAAGCCCCTCCTTTAAACCTTACCAACTGACAATTAATTTGTCTTGATACCCATAATGCTGATCTATCTTGTACCCCTGTTGGATTCAATGATAATGTAGCTGCATGGAGAGGAATATTTAAAACATTATCTGCCAGCCCCACTCCCAAACAGCTAACTAGCAAACTTAAAATTAACCCTACTTTTAAAATTTTTTCCATACAATGCCTTCTTTAATAACCTTAGCCGGATTACCCGCTACGATGGTATTAGGAGGTACCTCTTTTGTTACTACTGAATTAGGTGCTATCATTGATCCACTACCAACTCTGACGCCTTTTAAAATAGTAACATTAAACCCTGTCCAAACATTATCTTCAATAACGATGGGATCTGAGGCACCTCCATAGCTATTCTTATCATCACCTATAGCATTTTGGTCTTGATAAATAGGATGACCATCATAATCCATAATATAGCAATCAAACCCTATCATTACACCGCTACCAATTACTAAACTACTTTTGGTATTCACCAAAGTATTATGTCCAATATAACTATTCATACCTATCGTTAAGCTCTGATTCGGCCAAATGCTAATATAACAACCTGGTGTAATCATGCTATTGGGCTCACAGATTAACCGTGAATTTTCTTGCAAACGTAAGCGAGTACATTGTCTTGCTGGATGATTTAAAAAACGCCAGTAGGGAGGCAATCCAATATTAGCTGCCTTGAGATAGAAAGGATTCACTGCATGCCCTAAAGCAACTTGTTTAGTATTATTTTTTAAATAAATGGCGGCTCTAGCTTCAATTTGTATATCAACCTGGCTACCTATAATTAAAGGATAAGAATCTTCCCTATAGACATTGCCCTTAAGTGCTTGATAATAACCTCGCCATAATCCTAAATATGATTTTAAACGATATTTAGTATCCAATAGCACGATTTTACCGTTTTGGGGAAGTAGTCTGTTTTTAAACTCAAAACATTGGTTAGCAACTGTTTTCATAAAGAAGTCCTTGCAGTTAATTTTCTTAGCGCAAACAAATTACTTAAAAAATAAGTGCTCGTAAATAATAAAATAACCACCCCAACCTTAAACGGGGTTGCTTGATGTAACTCAATTAATATCTGCGTCCCACCCACATTTACTAATAGCTCAGCCAAAAAAAAGTTTCTAACAATTATAGAATTTTTTTTCATAGCTCGAATTGGAACTGCTAAAGCATTACCATACTGACCAATTAAACAAGCTAAAAAGAATAATACTAACAAAATAATCAAATTTGATGAAACTTGAAAATTATACACCAGCTGAATTAACTGAGATGAAAAACAAGCAGCAATAAACAATAATATTGTGGAAGGTATTAAACCTAAGTAAATTAAAGTTTGTAACCAAAGTTTATGGCTAGTTCCTGCTTTTTTAGAAAAAGCCTCAGCCGCATCATTTAAAGCAAGCTGGGTAGTAATTAATAAAGGTAGACATAAAAGATAAGAGACATGTAAAGCAAGTTGATAAACGGCCAAGGTGCTTTGTACAGAGTTTACCATGTTTAATTGAAAAGCATAAATGATAGGACTCACACTACGAATTAACGCCACGCCTGTTTCATTCGACCATATTTTCCCTATCTCAACAAGATTAACCTTACCACGCCCAGTGGCTTTAAGATAAACAAACAAGGCTGCCAAAAGTGAAACCACCAATAATAGTATCGTATTGCTGTAGGCAAATAGCATTAACGGTGAGCGAACGGAATCTATTATTAAAAATGGAAAATGGCTGTTAACAAACAAGGCGAGCATCCCCGTACTTATACTACCTACTAATAAAATAACAGCAAGTAGCATGTTTTTGGGTGTTTGGTTGGTGGCAATTAACATACCTGATAAGCCGCCATATAAAGTTTGAATATAAACAATCAACAAACCTATTCTTAAATAAGCCAAAGCTACTTGTCGATAAGCTGGCAAAATCTGATAAAAAGCAAGTACCCTATTAAGCCAAGGATAAACCAACAATAAGATTATCCCCACTATGATTGCTGGTAGTATTAAATGAATAAAAAAAATGGTTTTTTGTTTATCATTATATTCATTACGCTTCCAAAAAATAAGACTGCTAATTGCTGTGGCCATTCCAGCAAATTGACCAAAAGTAATCAATGTATATTGAATACTATTAATTAATAAAGCTTCATGACCTAAATGAACAATATAACGATTAATAAAAATATAATATAAGCGTTGCATCAATTGGGAGGCTAATAAAGGTAACATGGCATAAAAAACGGTTGGTAGTTGTTTTGCAGGGCTAAGCCTTGCTTTCCAAATATTGAGATCAGTGTATTGGGGCATGTGAATCCTACTATACAGTTTAGCTGCCGAATTCTCTCCTTGCCGCTCTTCTTTCAGTAAGAGAAGCGCTAACCAAAAACTCTCTGACTGTTGCTTGAAACGCCTCAGGCACATCCTTGGCAATGGAGTGGGCTGCGCTACTAAAAATCACCATCGTTGAATGGGGAATGGCTCGCTGCATAGTCATTGCTAAAGAACTAGGCGTTATCCAGTCATGTTTTCCAGCCATTATTAATGTAGGACATTCTATCTCAGCCAGCCTAGGAGTAAAATCAAATCTTCCATATTCAGTTCGCAGCGCAGCATTAAGAATTTGAAAATTACATGGAAAATCATAGGGGTTAGCAGTTTTTTTGACAACTTTTCGAGAATATAATGGTCCTAATTCTCGAAAGTAATCTGTCACTGTAATGCGACTAAATTTGCCAGGCCATAAATAGCTTTGACACATTCGTCGTTGAGATTTATCCCCGCGCTCTGTGAGTTCCATTCTTGCTAACTCAAAAAAATGATAGCTCGGGGCACAAGAAACTAAAATTAATTGTGTCACTAACTCTGGATGCTGAATAGTAAACCCTAAAGCGGCCATGCCTCCATACGAAGTTCCATATAAAATAAATTTAGAAAATCCAAGCTCCATCCCCAGTGATCTGGTTAAACAATACGCATCTTCAATATAGCCCTCAAGCGTATAGCAATCTTCATCCCCCTGCGCTGGTGTCTCCCCACAACCTCTTGGATCAAAAAAAAGAATATTGACGCTATTAACTAAAAAACTTATCTGAGCTTCATATAAGGCCAATCCAAAACCAGGCCCACCCGGAAAAACTACTAAAGTTGGCTTACTAAATCGATCCTCTTCAAAAACATATTTATAATGAAACGAAATCCTATTAGCTTCAATAAAACCCTCTAGCGATTCACCCATAGTCTCTATCCATTGAAAAAATCTATGTCATGCCCGCCAAACGCGGTCTTGGCGTTCTAACAGGAGAGCTCTCTCTTTCTTGACTCAGACCTTCAACTGTCCAAGCTCTTTTTATTGTCGGCCCTGATAAACCTTCTACCCCTGGTCTTTCTTGTCTATCTGTCAAGGTACATCTTCTTAATTCTCGTAAAGTTTGCATATTATAAACACTAGTACGTCCTGCAGCTCGGCCCCTAGTAGAACCAGACATATCCGTTGACCCACTAATAGACATTAAATAAGGAACCGTTTTATTATGGACATAGTGATGGCCTGCTTGATGTAATATTGTCAATAATAGTTCATTGACCAAATTTTTTTGTTTAGCTTGATCACTCACCAAGCTTTGATAAAAATCCCGTAAATACTCTAAGTTTTTGGCATGTGCTTCTAAAGCTGCTGATGTAATCTCATTATCGAAATCAACTGGTAACCCACCAGACATAGTAATACCTGCTCCTACTACAACCACTGCAGCCGTAGCAACACTTTCACCCATAGTAACTTCTTTGATAGTTTTACGTAGCACGGAACGTAAATTATTTTTAGCTCTTTCAATACCCACACATTGTTTATGGGTAAAAGCTATTTCTCCAGCGATACTATCAAAAAATAATTCTTTAACAATTGCATAAATATCTTTTTCTTCCATTTCTCGAATAAATTCTTCCAAAGAAAATCGAGGTGTACTATCAGTTTCTGGTGTTAATCGAACTCGTTGATCGACAATAAATTCGACCAATGTTTGTGCCTTAGTTTTTTTACTTAAAATTTCAGCGGGTGTGCCACGAGCAAAAATAACCGCTAATTCCATACTCATGCTAAAGTTGGCTACGATAGTGGCTAAAAAAGCTTGCTGATCAATACCTAAAGCATACTCTCCCCTATAATAAGAAGTAAATCTACTATCATTAAAAAACTCATCGAGTACCAAAGAAAAGGGCAAAGATAAAGCTACCCTCCCTGCTCCACTTGCAGCTGCCGCAGCTGCTATCGCACCAGGCAACTCAAATCTCTCTGGGGCCATTGGCACACTCATTGTTTTTCTTACTAAGGGCAGTGTGCTTGCTAAAGGATCTTGATATTGCTTCGCCATCACCTCAAAACATGCGACTGGACTTTTATCGCAAACACCAATAATAAGCATCATCACATTGACAGCCTGCACAAAAAGGTTGGCTCTAATTTCAGATAGCTGTAAAGTAGGCACCTCAACCAGTACTTCCTCTGCTGCTAAAAAGAGCTCTGCGCCATCGGTATTATAACGATCACCAAATACCATTGTCGTTCCTACCACAATCATGCGATGAGCAATAAACTCAATTATATCGATAATTTTCTTAATGTCTGATAAAGAAACTCCTTTGGATAATAAAGTAAATTCAAGGCCTCGCCTTCTTTCAGAAAATTTTGCCATTATAAATTTAACCGTTAGCTGCTCATTAGTCTCTGCAGCGTCTCCTAATTGCTGCTCTAAATCATGAAACTCAGCCAAAAATCCTGCTAAAGCTCGTAACAGCACATCGCTCATATAACCTGGTAAAAGTCTATCCATCATAGATAAAGACCGAATCATAACCTCAGCAGAATGCGGCAAAGAATGATGTAATAGTAATTTCTTTAATTTATCTGGGCTTTGAATTTGATTACGCACAGTAATTTCTGCAAGCTCTGCATGCCCTCTATGTGAAATATCACCTATAACCGTAACAAGGCTTTCTTTAGTAATCACTTTCGCTGTTAAAATATCATCAATTGTCTTTAAATTTAGAAAAGCAGCTCTTTCTCGCTGCATAATTAATGCTGCTGCCATATCATCAATGTGGGCTGCATTAAAAAACAATCCATTACCAGCTAACTCTACTATTTTGTCAACTAAGTTATCATAATGAGATTTTGATACAACCGCACCAGCTCCTGCTGCAAAAGCTGCAGCCGAAGCCTCATGCAAAGGAACATTTTCTTGAATTCGTAATTCAGCAAAGAACGCTAGCGTTTTAGGTTTTAAAACCCATGCTTTACCAGTCCGAGTATTGATATCGCGCTGTATAAAATCCAAATCAGCAAGAAGTGTAATTTTTCTGATAGCTTCTGTCTCACTTACTTCGCATAAATATTTTAGCAATAAAGAATTCAAGTAATGTTTATTACCTGTCATCGCAAAAACTTTAATTGCCATGTTGTAATAACTTATATTATCTCGTTGTAAAACTAATAAATTTTCTAGTATTTCTTGATCAAATTGTAAAGCTGCCAAGCCTTTTTTTGAAAACTCTTCGCTATCTGCGTTACGCCAAAATTCTAAAATAATCACAAGATATTCCTGCTTCATTCTAGCAAGATAACTTTTAAAACTAACAGCAGCCGAGTCATCCTCTTCAACTTTAAGCTGAAGCTCACTAAGTAATATAAGTATATGGCGAAATAAAGAAGGCGTTAGACATGGCTTTAAAGAATACAGCTTAGCTAAAAAAGACCTAGCAAGTTTTTCAAGAAAACCAATTTGTGTTGAATCTAGTGCATGACCTGCAATAAGCGTTTGAATTAGCTCTGCTCTCTCTAATGCTCGATAAGGATTACCTTCAATCTGCACCAATATTTTAGAAGAACCACACCCCATAGTACTACTCTCTTATAATTATTGTTAATTAATTGAAAAAAATTAATAAAATGAAATGGTTAGACCTATCATTTTTTAACAGTTATCAATCTTAAACTATCCCCTCTTTATTCTTGTTCTTTGTTTTTAGGATAAAGAAGTGTGTTTTGGCAAAATATTATACACACCTTATTCTTAAAAACAATGATAGTTTCAAAAAAATAAGTTACTCTTTTGAAAGCCGATTTAATCTTTTAGCAAGGAGACTAGTAACACCATGATGGTATTTGTATTTATTTTATTAACTATTACCACGCTTTTGGCATGGCTAGGGTTACGCAAACTCTCCTTGTTGCTTTTTATTATAACATTACTTCTTGCCGTCCTTGTTTTTGGCCACAATATTACAGATAAACTTAATCTGCAATTATAAGAAGGGATCCTAAAAATGAAAGCTTTTCTCATAAAAAATGCAGTTAACTTGTTAAATACCCTAGAATTAATCGCCTTAATTATCGTTTTTTTTGCTACTTTTTCATTTCAATTTATTTGGCTAGAACTTCCTTGTCCCTTATGTTTATTACAACGTATAGGTACTTTAGCTATTTGTATAGGTTTTTTGTTGAACTTACGCTTTGGTTTAAGACCGAGCCATTACGGCCTTATTCTACTGAGCGCGTTGTTTACAGCTTTGGTAGCTTTGCGTCAAATTGCTCTTCACGTGGTACCCGGGACAGGCAGCTACGGACCAGCTATTTTTGGCTTACATATGTATACCTGGTCTTTTATTATTGCGATGTTAGTCATTATTGGTACCGTTATTTTATTAAGTTTTGACCGCCAATATTTTCCTAGCTTTAGACAAAGCATTTATTGGAAATATCTAGTTAATATATTTTTTAGTATTATAATAATAATTTGTCTGATTAATGTTATCTCAACGTATAAAGAATGCGGCTTGCAACAGTGCCCTGAAAATCCAACCCATTACTTGTATTAATCAGGATAATTTTTGCTTGACTAAATAATTAGCACGCTACATAATTCATTTTTTTAGGAGACAGACATGTTAATTACTCTTTCAGATAACAAGTAATTAGCATTAGCCTTAGTTTTAGCGCCTACTTAATTGCCTGAACCAAGCTAATGTGATGAGATGTAAGACATTAAATATTAGCAGGCAACCCTATGACAACCTCTACTTTAACCATTATCAAAAAAACCTGGCAATTAGCCTTTGCACTAAGCTTATCCCGTTTGTTTAATATGATTACGGGATTTGTAGGGACTTTAATGATAGCTAGGTTAGGACATAATGTTTTAGCCGCTAGCGCTTTAATCTCCTCCACCCAAGCTACGTTATTTTTAATTAGCATCTCGATGCTATTTTCTATTGGTGTTGTCATTGGCCATGCTTATGGAGGTAAACGCTATGAAGAAATAGGCAGTGTCTTCCAACAAGGTTTATTATTAGCTACTTTAATTTGTATCCCTGTCATTATTATTCAATGTAACATTGGTTCAATTTTAATAGCCTGTGGCCAAAATCCGCAAGTTGCTGCTATCAATGCTCATTATTTTCGCGCTTATTCTTTTGCAATCCCAGCTTTTTTATGGATGATTTCATGTCAGCAATTTGTTCTAGCTGTCAACAAACAACGGTTTGTGCTCTTCATGAGTGTTGTCACATTAATTATTTCCGTTACGCTCTCTTATTCTTTAGTATATGGCCATTTTGGCCTACCACGTTTAGGTGTTACAGGACTAGCGCTAGCCTATAGCATACAAGGCTGGGCTGCTTTATTAGCTTATTTAGCATTTTGTTATTGGAATAAAGAGTTTAAAGAATATAAACTTTTTCAATGGCGATTTCGTCAAAATTTTCATTTACTCAAAAAGATTTTTTCAATTGGCTGGCCAATTACTTTACAATTTGCTGGTGATTTATTATCTTTTTTTGTAACAACGCTGATGATAGGTTGGCTAGGAACCAATGAGCTAGCTGCACAACAAATTGTTACTCAATATTTTTTACTATTAGTAGTACCCATTTTTGCCATTTCACAAGCTAGTGCCATTTTAGTTGGTCAAGCGCGTGGGGCTGGTGCTATTCACGAAATTAAACGCTATGGTAGCACTACTTTATTAATTGGTTTAACTTTCAGTTTAATTGCTATTACTTTGTTTATCTTTTTCCCACATACTTTAATACGACTCTATTTAGGTCAGGGTCAAGAACTGAATCTTACTATGCAACACTTAGCCAGTATTATTTTTATTTTAACAGGCTTGCGTTTATTCTTTGATGCCGCCCTGGAGATAAAAACTGGTAGTTTAAGAGGGCTTTATGACACTAAATTCCCCATGGTTACGGGCTTAATTTTAACTTGGCTTATTACCATCCCTTTGTGTTATCTGTTTGGTTTTTATTATCACTGGGGACTGATTGGTATTACTAGCGCAAGTATTGTAGGCACTATTCTTGCAGCAACAATTATCTATATACGCTGGCTATGGCAATGTAATAAATTTATTAATACCTAAAGTGCTAGATATTTTTAATAAGCAATAAAAATAATAAATCAGACTTGACCATAACACTGGGCTTTTCCTAACCAGCGTTGAATTAATGGCTTTACAATGGCAGCATGTTTTGCAGTGAGCACTTTGGCTATTTGCTGTACTTGTGGTAATAGGTTTTGATCTCGCAGTAAATCAGCAACTTGAAAATCTATCTCTCCTGTTTGTTTAGTACCCAAGACCTCGCCTGGTCCCCTAAGCTCTAAATCTTTTTGCGCTATTAAAAATCCATCATTAGTTTGTTTCATGATGGCTAGTCTTTCTTTAGCATTGTGTGATAAAGGCATTTGAAATAGTAACACACAGTGACTAGCCTCTTCTCCCCGCCCTACTCGACCTCGCAATTGATGCAATTGCGCCAAACCTAAGCGCTCTGCATTTTCGATAATCATTAAGCTTGCGTTAGGTACATCTACACCCACTTCTATTACTGTTGTAGCAACTAACAAATGATAATCACCTTTTTTAAAAGCCTGCATAATAACTTCTTTTTCTTTAGCTTTTAACCGTCCATGAATTAAAGCAATACGAAGCTCAGGTAAAGCTTGTGTTAAATTTTCATAAGTTTTTTCAGCCGCTTGACATTGCAACACTTCAGATTCTTCTATTAAAGTACAAACCCAATAAACCTGTCTACCACTTTGACAGACAACCTGAATTCTTTTAATTACTTCCTCACGCCGATTATTATCAATAATTACTGTTGTTACTGGTTTTCGACCAGGTGGTAGTTCATTAATGACTGACTGATCTAAATCTGCATAAGCACACATCGCTAAGGTTCTAGGAATAGGTGTTGCCGTCATAATTAATTGATGGGGTACTAATCCATCTAGCACTCCTTTTTCTTTTAATGCCAAACGTTGATGGACACCAAAACGATGCTGTTCATCCACTACAATAAGAGCTAGTTGTGAAAATACGACTTCTTTTTGAAATAAGGCATGCGTGCCGATAATAACTTGTACCTCGTTTGTCGCTATTGCTGTTAATATTTCGGTTCTTGCTTTACCTTTTATCTGTGAGGTTAGCCAAGCGATTTTAATCCCTAATGGCTCTAGCCATTGTTTAAAATTTTTTAAATGCTGTTCTGCTAATAGTTCAGTGGGTGCCATGACCGCCGCTTGATAGCCTGCTGAAATCGCCTGCAAAACAGCCATTGCTGCAACCACTGTTTTTCCAGAACCAACATCGCCTTGTACTAACCGTAACATAGGAACTGGTTTTTCAAGGTCATTCATGATTTCTTTCACCACACGTTCCTGAGCTCGTGTTAACTTAAATGGCAGGTTTTCTAATAGTTTCACTTTAAACTGTTTAAAGTCTAATAACGCTGGCGCAGCATGTTGTTGTAAAGTAGCTCTTAATACTTGCAAACTTAACTGATGCGCCAATAATTCTTCAAATGCCAAACGTTGCTGACAAGGATGATTTGCTTTTTTTAAATCTACTAAGGAAACATTTAAGGGTGGCCGATGCACATACTGTAACGCTTGTTTCAAAGTAGGAAATTTTAGCTGCTGCAATAGTTCTGCAGGCAGTAATTCTTGCAGCTGTCTTTCTTGAGCTAACAAACTAAGAACCTGATCAGTTAATTGACGCCAAGCCGTTTGCCCTATGCCTTCTGTAGTAGGATAAACGGGGGTTAAGGTTTGGGCGAGAGGAGGAAAATCTGCTTCTGTTCCTATCTGATATTCCGGATGAATCATTTCCAGCCCTTGATTGCTCAAGCGTACTTCGCCATAACAACGAACTTTTTTACCTGTTAGCCAATGCTGTCGCTGTGCATTGGAAAAATGAAAAAATCGCAAATTTAAATAACCTGTACTATCTTTAACCTGACAAATCATGCTAACCCGATGCTTACGAATAATACTAGTATTAATAATTTCTGCTTCTATCAAAGCTGACTGACTTGGCTGTAGCTGTCTAATAGGCGTTAGATGAGAACGATCTTCATAACGAAAGGGTAAGTGAAATAATATATCTTGCCCAGAATAAATACCCAGTTTTGCCAGCTTCACAGCCATACGAGGGCCAACCCCTTTAAGATATTGACAATTTATCTCAGCAAGCATTGGGCGTTCAATATTTATCAAAGCAAACTCCTCGTTGACGCCCCAAGCGTAACGAGGTTTGCATGAAGAATCAAGAAATTATCTTTATATAAGTAAACCCCTCCTATAAGCCTAAAATTTAATAAACATTGCCTTATTCTCAAAGCTTATCAAACTCTGGTCCTCAATCGCTCTGCTGCAAAATATTGTTCAGCAGAGGGATTAATCGACACTCGATATCTTCCTAAACCTCTTTTTATTGCAGCTTCATAAATCTCTCTTTTCAGTGGTTCTGTAGCAAAAAAAATAAAATTAAGTGCACTAGCAAGACAACTCCTTGACTCTAAAAGTTTCTGACTAGCGGCAACCCGCCAAAAACCACTTTTATGAAGCAAGGTATGATCCGTTTTTACCTGTGCCAAAATTTTTTGGTATAAATTAAAATAATACTGCGGAATATTTAACCTTTGCGATCTTCCTACACTTACTCTTTCTTCCTCTAAAAGCTCTTCTATCGGTCGACGTCTTGGCATAGTTTGATCCTCTTATTGTTAATTCAACAACCATATTAATTCAATTAACCTTAACTATTTATTAAGAAAATCCATAAGTAATAAATCCCTGATTGTTTTTAAATTTGCTTAATGTCTTAATTTTCTGTTAAGGTTTAACTGTTATTTAATAATTTATTTTTAAAAAATAAAAATGAGGAAACTATGCCTGTCCTACCTGGTCAACCAGTTCAACTACCACCAGCCGGTAAACGCTTACTTGATGCAGTTAAATCCAATAATTTTGGGCTGGTTCAACAATTATTTAGAGAAAATTCTAATATTAATACTCAATGGTTTTATCAAGATAGCCATGAATATAAATTATTACATTGGGCTGTAGTGAATACGAATCTTGAGATGGTTAGATTCTTATTTAGTAAAAACGTCAGCAGAGTAGTCACGGATACACATAAACGAACTGCAATTCAATTAGCTGCAGACCAAAAAAAATGGGGCTGCGTAATTGCTATTGCTGAACATCCAACTGATGAAACAGATAAAGCCTGCTATTACTCTGCTTTAGTTGCAGCCATACAAGCAAACCAACATGTAGTCGTAAAGGCTTTATTAGCTGCACAAACCCCAGATAAACACTTACAAGATAATAATACTTTATTGCACATAGCAGCTGCAACAGGTCATGAAAACGTCATTACTGAATTACTTGCCTCTCGTTTTAATTCTTGCACCAATACACCAAACTCTAAGAATCTTATTCCAATTCAAATTGCAGTACAAAAAGGAAGGATGCAAGCAGTTAAGCTCTTACATACAGCAGATCCAAGTACAATTGCTCAGCTTGATGATGCTGGCAATACTTTATTACACCTAGCCGCAATAGCAGGTCATGCTGAGCTAATAAAAGAATTAATTGATATGGGCTGTAATATTGCTGCTACCAATGCAAATAATAAAACCTCTATTGAACTTGCAGTAGAACAGGGACACTGGCATTGCGTAACAGCTATTCTTGAAAAATTTCCCAAAACTGATGATTCTGACAGTTACCATTATGATGCTGTTTTATATCTTGCTGTTAAAGCTAATAATATAGATATGATTAACGCTCTATTAACAGCAGGAGCCTCCCTTAATTATACCTACCCAAGTACAGGTAATCATGCTTTCCATGCTATAGCCGCCGCTGGCCATGTTAATCTAATTAACTATTTTATTGACGAGGGTTACTCAACTTCAGTCTTAAATTATAATAATCAAACTCCTATTCAACTTGCGGTTGAAAAAGGAAATTGGGGCTGGGTTTCTGCCTTTCTTAGCAAAGAACCCTATGAAGGCTTGGGGAGTCACAAAAAAAATTATTTTGATGTATTAATTGCTGCTGTTAAAGCCAAGCAAATTGAGATAGTGCGGACTATTTTAAAATCAAATTCTTCGCTTATAGATAATCAAGACTCTCAGGGCAATACCGCCTTGCATTATGCTGTAGAAAATGATGACGCAGTAATGACCTGTTTACTAATAGAAAATTATGCAGACACCAGCATACAAAATTATTCACGACAAACACCCGTTGAACTTGCTATTGCACACAAAAAATGGAGTAGCACTCTAGCCTTATATACCAAAGATACCATCTTTTATTCGGATCTTTACGATCAACAGCCATTCTTTAAGATGCTTGCCTATTTTAACCTAACTTATGATCTTACACATCCTGATTTTCAAAGTCGCTGGGATGATTTTATTAGCTTATTAACAGCTTTAAAAGATAACCCTCATGGTTTATTACCTGTGGAACATATGTCTATCAAAGAGAAGTTTCGAGCCAGAGATTATTTCTTTTTTAAAGGAACCTCTAGATACGCGGATATTAAAAGTCTTATTATAGGCCAATACTCTTCTCTTCCAATTCTTTATAAGGAATTTATGGATTTTGTACGCACTCATTCTCAAGCAAATGTCCTGTTGCAAAAATTAAATGTGGATTTTAATACCGCACCAATTGCAACTCATTCACAGCTAAGTCAACCATTATCAGCGTAATTTTAATTAAATGATTATGCCAATGATTTTAAAACAATTTCTTGATTTTCAAACGCTCTATTTATTTTTTTAGGTGACTGATTGCTTTTAAATGTTGCTTCATATCTTCATCATCTTAATAATTGGCTGATTAATTCATCATGGATACAATCTTGACAAATCTTCAGACCAAGCTTACTGTAGCGCACAAGCCGAGATGGCGGAATTGGTAGACGCGCAAGTTTCAGGTACTTGTGGAGGCAACTCTGTGGAGGTTCGAGTCCTCTTCTCGGCAAATTAAAACTACTTGAATCAGACGATATTCCCTTTTAAACTGCAACACTTACTTCTAAAGTCTAGAGGAGCTTCCTTTGAGTTATGTAATTGTTGCTGCCATTGGATTATTTTTTTTATTTGAAGGAATTCTGCCTTTTATTGCGCCAAAGCTTTGGCGACGCATGGTTTCAGTAATGGCACAACAAAGTGATCGCTCTTTACACATTACTGGCCTGATCTGCATGCTGATTGGTTTATTTTTACTCTATATCGCTCATCATTTTGTTGTATAAGGATATTTATGAGTAAAAATATAGCCGTCTTAGGAAGCCAATGGGGCGATGAAGGGAAGGGCAAAATTGTTGACTTATTATCGGAAAAAGTCGCTGCTGTTGTCCGTTTTCAAGGTGGTCATAATGCTGGTCATACTTTAGTCGTTAATGGTGAGGTAACCAAACTTCATCTCATTCCTTCTAGTATTTTACGTAAAGAAGGGCTCTGTCTCATTGGTAATGGTGTTGTAGTATCAGCAGCTGCTTTAATCACGGAAATGAATGAGTTAATTACCCGCGGTATACCTGTACGCGAACGATTAAAAATTAGTAACGCTTGTGTTCTAATTCTACCCTACCACGCTGCCTTAGATAAATACCGTGAAATTGCCAAGGGCAAGCAAGCTATTGGTACCACCGGTCGAGGCATTGGTCCAGCCTATGAAGATAAAATAGCAAGGCGCGCTATCAGAACTTGTGATTTACTGAGTGAAGAACGCTTAACACTTAAATTAAAAGAAGTACTCACCTATTATAATTTTTTATTTGAAAAATTTTATCAAGCTGAGCCCTTATCTTTTGATACCATTCTTGCTGAAACTTTAGAGCATGCAAAAATACTGCGTGATTTAATTACTGATATTCCTGCGATTTTGTATGAATTAAAACAAAAACACCAATCTATACTCTTTGAAGGTGCGCAAGGTACCTTATTAGATGTGGATCACGGTACCTATCCCTTTGTTACCTCTTCTAATACGACTGCTGGTGGTATTGCAACCGGCAGTGGCTTTGGCCCTCGGTATCTTGATTATATTTTAGGAATTACTAAAGCCTATACGACTCGAGTGGGCGGTGGTCCTTTCCCAACTGAACTGAACGATCGAACAGGCGAGTATTTAAGCCAAAAAGGTTGTGAAGTCGGAACTACAACAGGCCGAAAACGTCGCTGCGGCTGGTTTGATGCAGTATTAGTTAAACGTGCTGTGGAATTAAATAGTTTATCTGGTTTATGTATTACTAAGCTTGATGTGTTGGATGGCTTAGAAACTCTTAAAATTTGCTCTGCTTACCACTTCCATAATCAATTAATTACTATACCCCCTTGTAACGCTGAAGACTTAGCACTCTGTCAACCAGTTTATGAAGAACTCCCTGGCTGGAAAACTTCAACTTTTGGCTTAAAACACTATAAACAACTACCTGAGAATGCAAAAAAATATTTAGCCCGTCTTTCACAATTAGTAGGCGCTCCGATTGCTATTATTTCAACCGGACCTGATCGAGAAGAAACTATTATTCTTAATAATCCATTTGATTAATTTTCTGAAAAATAATCCTTAGTTTAAAATTTAAAGTACTTATTTCTTGCTAGCAAATAATGTAATAAAATCAAACTGCGAAAGATTCACTTCGAGAAAACAATGGCCCACTTCATCAAACCACTCACTCACAATAGCATGAAGATGATGTAATTGTGAACGAACAGGGGCTTCTTCTGGCAAAAGTTTAATACAACAGAGTACTCTTTCTTTATCTAAATGTTGCGCAATAGCTTTTACTAATAAATCTAAACCTTGTTTAGTAACAGCCGATAACCAAACTCGTCTGGGCAGCCCCTGCTCATCATAATCAATTCTTGGTACCTGTTGTAATAAATCAATTTTATTAAAAACTTCAATTTGCGGAATAGCACACGCTTTGATTTGAGCTAACACACTGTTAACCGCAGCAATATTTTCAGTACGTCTTTCATCTCCAGCATCAATAACATGAAGCAATAAATTAGCTTGCTGAGTTTCTTCTAAGGTAGCATGGAAAGCTTCGATTAAATCATGGGGTAAATGGCGAATAAATCCCACCGTATCAGCAACAATAATATTTCCTAGATGTGGTAATTTTATCCGCCTTAAAGTTGGATCTAAAGTAGCAAATAATTGATTAGCAACATAAACTTCGGCGTTCGTTAGGCTATTAAATAAAGTAGATTTGCCGGCATTGGTATAACCCACCAAAGAAACAGTTGGAATTTCATTACGCTGTCTAGACCTACGACTTTGTTCACGTTGTTTTTTAACTTTCTCTAAACGTTGTTTAATTGTTTTAATTCTGTTTCTTAACAAGCGCCTATCAGTTTCCAACTGCGTTTCTCCAGGACCCCGCAGACCAATGCCCCCTTTTTGTCTTTCTAAGTGTGTCCAACCACGCACTAAACGTGTCGCTAAATGAGAAAGCTGTGCTAACTCTACCTGCAGCTTACCTTCAAAAGTTCTTGCTCGCTGAGCAAAAATATCTAAAATAAGGCCTGTTCTATCTAATACTCTACATTTTAACAATTGCTCGAGATTGCGCTCTTGGGCGGGACTTAAATCTTGGTTAACTAATACTAACTCAGCGTGATGAACCTGAACGGCTAAACAAATTTCCTGGGCTTTGCCGCTACCTACAAAATACTTAGCATCTGGCGCAGGTCGATTAGTAGTAATTTCTCCAACTACTTTAGCGCCAGCCGAAATAGCTAATATACGAAATTCTTCTACCTCTTTGTCATCAAGGCGTGGTAACCCAACGTGAACAAGGAGAGTGATTTCTCCTGAATTTGAGACTTGATTTAATATCACTTTACTCCGGCATCTCAGCGTCAGCTATCAACTCGTCCATGTTGGAAACTTCCTTACCTGGTACAATAGTTGAGATCGCATGCTTATAAACCATTTGTGTCATATGATTTTTTAAAAATACCACATACTGATCAAAAGCAGTCACATGCCCTTGTAACTTAATACCATTTGTTAAAAATATTGATACTGGTATTTTTTCTTTTCTTAGTGAGTTCAGAAAAGGATCTTGTAATAATGCGCCCTTTTTCATTTTATTATATCCCTCCAAAATTTTTAAGATAATCCAATCACCTTATGGGGCTTAGATTAAGAAGGCATCTTACCGTATCAAAAGACCTGAATCTACTCTTGCAGAAAATTTTTTCCTGCAAATATCTTTTAACTTACAAGAACTTGATCTCAATCTAGAAAGATACTCTTAATAGCAAATAAAATATAGTTAGTAATAAGTGAGAAACTTTTGGCTCATTTAGCTAAGCAATGAGTAAAATTTAGGCTATTAAAAAAGGTCTTACTCTTTAGTTTCGTCTTGTTTAGCTTTACGTTTACCATATTTTTGTTTAAAGCGATCAACACGACCTGCCGTATCAATAATCTTTTGTTGACCTGTATAAAACGGATGACATTGTGAACAGATTTCAATGTGCAAATCCTTAGTACGTGTAGAACCAGTTGTAAAAGCATTACCACAGCTGCACGTTACTTTAATTTCATTATAAGATGGATGTATATCTGCACGCACTTGAAAACCTCTGTTATAAATTTTATCGAAAAATGTAAGGCGGCTATCTTAACGAATCAGCTTTGTCTCGTCAATGTTTATCATGCAAGCAAGCAATGAAGAATAATTAGCTTTCCTTGCCCTTGAATATGCTCCTGAAATTTTAAAAAAAATTAAAAAATCAAATAGTTATAAATATTGTAGCGTGCTTAACTAAATCTCCAATACAGCCATAACCGGTGTATGATCAGAAGGCCGTTCACTGTTACGGGGAATTTTATCAATTTGGCTAGACCGACAATACTTAACCAGGTTTTTACTGATCAAGATTAGATCAATCCTTAAACCTCGATTACGTTGAAAAGAAGCCGCTCGATAATCCCACCAACTATAGAGTTCAGGACCTTGTGCAAATAATCTAAAACTATCAACTAATCCTAATTTTAATAAATTTTGTAAAGCTTCACGTTCAGGAGGACTCACTAACACTGATCCCTCCCAAGCTTTAGGATCATGCACATCACGATCATCTGGCGCTATATTAAAATCACCTAGTACTATTACCTGTTCATATTTCAATAGCTGATCTTTGAGATAAAGTTGCAGAGCATGGAACCAATTTAGCTTATATTGATACTTTTCTGAGCCTATAACAGCGCCATTGGGAACATAAAGATTTAATAATCGCAAACTACCATAGGTTGCTGCTAAAAGGCGCTGCTGAGTATCAGCAAAAGTTGGCAAATTTGATTCTACTTCAGTAACTGGCTGTTTACTTAATAAGGCTACACCATTATAAGTTTTTTGACCTCGGAAAACGACTTGATAGCCCGCCTGACAAATAGCTTCCTCTGGAAATACTTCATCCGTTACCTTAGTCTCTTGTAATGCTAAAAAATCAGGCGCTTCCTTGGCTAACCAATCAAGCACTTGCGGCAATCTTATTTTTAAAGAATTAACATTCCAACTTGCTATTTTTAACACAATACTATTTCTTTATAATTAAACTGGCATCACTATAACACAGTTTAATCTTTAGAAAAGCCTTTCAAATTCATTATAATTTAGCTTTATTAAATATTATTCTGCCTTTATGATAAGGCCTATGATATTAATCAATAATGAAAATCAAACTAAACCTAGTCTTAACTTAGCACTAGAAGAATATGCCCTGCTCAATCTTGATCTAAGTCAAGAGCACCTATTGTTTTACATCAATGAGCCTGCCGTCATCATTGGCAAACACCAAAATACTCATGAAGAAATTAATCATGACTACATCCAACAGAACCATATTCAAGTCATACGACGAGTATCAGGTGGTGGAACCGTTTATCACGATCACGGTAACTTAAATTTTAGTTTTTTAACGCAGGTCAAGGGTAAAGCCTTTAATGATTATCGAACTTTTACTCAACCAATCATTCAAGCATTAGTAGCTTTAGACATCCCTGCTGAACTGACTGGCCGTAATGATATTATTGTTAAAGATCGCAAAATTTCTGGTAATGCTCAATACCGTCGGGCTGAACGAATGTTTTGTCATGGTACTTTACTCTTTAATACCGACCTAAATAATGTAGTTGCCGCTCTTAACGTTAAGCCTGACAAAATTCAATCCAAAGGCATTAAATCTATTCGTAGTCGCGTGGCTAATATCAGTGAATTTTTGATTCAACCCATGACTGTTGCGGAGTTTAAACAACATTTAATTAATACTATTTTTATTGATAAGCCTAAAAAAATTCATCATTTTTCTGATTTGGATTGGCAAGCCATTGAAAAACTCGCCAAAGAAAAATATGAAAACTGGGATTGGAACTATGGGAAATCACCAGAATTTAATTTTCAAAATCGAAGCCGTTTTAATATAGGTGAAATTGATATTCGCTTTAATGTAAAAAATAGTCGGGTAGCTGCTGTAAAAATTTATGGGGACTTTTTTGCGCAAGAAGATATTAGTGGATTAGAAACTCTTTTATTAAATCTACCTTATGAACCCAACGCTTTTTCTGAGGCTCTTGCCACAGTTAATTTGCATAATTATTTTGGCTTCTTAACTGTAGCAGAGTTTCTAACATTATGTTTCCCAAATAATTAATCATTTAAAGCTTGGACCGAAAGTAAGTAATCGGAGTAGAGGGTACTAAATGTCGAACCGCTGCTTCTCCTATGCTATCCCTTTGAAATAAGCTAGCCCCTTTAGTCAACACACGTCTACTTTCAGCCATCCGCTTCATGATTAATTGTGATTTTTTATCAGGTGTCACCACAGTAATACATTTATCTCCAAAACTCCAATCATGAGGAATTAAGGGCGTACCCTCTTCTTGTAATTGAGTAACCTTCGGACCAAATGAAAAAGAGATGGATCTTTTTCCATCTGCTGGACCTGCAAAATTTATACCAGCAATAACATATTCACCACTTCTACCTGGATAAGGCGCTACCCAGGTAGAGCCAGAATCACCTGGTAAGCTAACCGCTTGATCTTCTTTACCAAGAACCACTGTCATCTGCTTAAAAGTAATAGTTCCTAAATCACCATAACCTTCATAATTTACTTTCAAAGTCACATTAAAAGCTTCTACCTCACCATAAACTTTACCTGTAGTTCTACCTACTTTTAAACAACCGGTTAGCTGATTGGTAAACGCCCACCAAGCTTCTTTCAATACACCAACCCCTGGATAAACACCGGTAAACCTATCCCATTGATAAGGAACAGGATAATAGGCGGCACAATCCTCAAAATTATCGTCTTTTTTTTGTAATGACCAAGCTAAATAACTTTTACCTACTCTATCTTCTTCATCTTGCCCCCCATCTGCACTTCCTGGCTGCACGATATGAGGCCACTCGCTTTGTTGATTATCATGAATACAAACATGCTTATTACTAAAAGTTAACGGTAAAGTAACATACTGTCCTGCATGTTTAATTAACATCGCACAAACCAAGCCTGCTGAACCAGCTATTCCCGCTTCAGTATGTCCTACTGAATAACCAGCAGAGGCTGGTCTTACTCTTGCTTTATATTCCTTGGCATCCATTGCAGTAGGTAAGGGTAATGCCCCATTAGCAACAAAAGCACCGGTTTGAATAAAGCGAACTTTGACCTCCTGTTCTCCATCCCGCATTACAATCTGCCCTACTTGCACTAACTCACGTGAGGTATAAATAATAAGACCTTGCTCTGCTGAGTCTGGACTAACCGAACCTATTCCGATTCCTTCCACGCCGTGCAGGCTCAATAGTGTTGGTTGATATTTTTCTTGCATTGTCATAAGAGTCATTAAATCAGGCATCGTAGCGCTCCTATTATTATAGGTTATAAGTTTTTGCTAAGCCGATCATTATATTCAAAAATTTTATAATTAAAAAATATTTATTGAAAATTTATTATGGTTCTTTATCATTTAATCACTTTTTAACCAATGAGGAAATTAGAATGAAAAAGATTGCATTAACAATTTTAAGTTTATTGCTCGCAGGTACTGCCTTAGCAAGCCCTAACAAACTACAAGTTTCAGATGTAAATCTAGCTTCTAACGTTACGATTAAACCAGCTGGTAATTTACTTTTAGATTTAACTAAATTAGTCCCTGGCATTATTTATGATATAACCTGTAATATTCAAGATCCTAATTATGCTGTCAATCAAGCTATCTTAGGGATTGTTTATCAAACTCCTTCAAATAACCCACCCTCTTTGAGAGCTATTTATCTTAATAATACTCTGATTACAGGCCAAGCAAAATTAAACGCTCAAAGCCCGACCAATATTTTAGTTATGCAAGGTGTGCAAAATTCTAGTTATAGTTTGAATTTAGCTAATGCTGATCAACAAGATTCTATTATTGTTAGCAGTTGTGATGCAGTGGCAGAATCTTAATTTTTATTATTTACCAATACCTCCAAGATAGTGCTTGGAGGTTTTTTAATTATTCTTTAGCAATTATGCTGCAGCTAGAGTTGTCTTGTGCATCTCCGTACCAGTTTCTTCTCTTTCTCTCATTCTACCCTGATAATCAGCCAAAATTTGCTGAATACCCAGAATAGTTATTGTTGAACCAAATATATCTCTTACTCCCTCAAACACCTCTTTAGAGCGCCCATCATATAAGCTGTTTTGCTCTAAACTGCTTTTATATTGATTGCAAAGACTGACTATGCTGTCTAAAAAAGTTTGCTCTGTGGTAGTTACTAGTTTATCTTGTAAAACATGAAGCTTTGCAATAAAGGCTTTTCTTAATTGCGCTTTTCTTTCATAGAGATCTTGTGTAGCAAAAAAAGTTGATGCTACTCTAACTGGATGAATTTTAGTTCTCGCTTGGTACCGAGCTGCCCCAATCAAATCTGCTATTAATTGAGATTTTTCTGTCGTCATACTAATCTTCCTCGCTTTTTTACTCGCTTAGTAATAAATTTATTTATTTACTTGTATCCTATCATGTACTCATGTAGCATTACAAGAATATTATGGAGAAAGTTATGAAACAAGGTTCGGAAAGTGGTTGGTGGCAATTAATTGAGTTAATCCATCAAATAAAAAATAAACAACAACTGGAGCAATTTTTTCAATTGTTGTTTACCCCTGAAGAACGTCATGATTTGGCGAAACGTATGTTAATAATCAAAGGGTTATTAGCAGAAAAGCTAACCCAGCGGGATTTGGCCAGGGCATTACAAGTGAGTATTGCCAAAATTACGCGGGGCTCCAATGCGTTAAAAATGATTGATAACAGCTTAAGCAGGCTATTAAAAGAAAATTAATTTTAATTTTCAGCCTCTTAGGCAAAGAGAGGCGGAAATGCTAAATAAAACAACTTTTACAGAATTTGAGTCCTTAGCTAAACAATCCACTACCATTGGAATTTATCAAGAAATTGCTGGCGATAACTTAACGCCAATTGGTGTTTTTCTGGCTTTAGGTAAATTAACCCAAAATGCCACTTTACTTGAATCTACCCCTGCAACAGGTAAACAAGCTCGTTATTCCTATCTAGGGCTTGAACCGCTAGCATTGCTTACTCTTAAAAATAAACCTAACGCCTTATCTCAATTAAGAAAGTTCTATCAACAACACCGCTGTGCAATTCAACATCCACAAAGTGGCTTTTTAGGAGGAATCGTTGGCTTTATTGCTTATGATGCGGTCAGACAATTTGAAAATATTCCAAATAGGCATCAAGATTTAGAGGCGCTGCCTGATTTTGCTTTTACTAGCTATCGAACCAACATTACCTTTGATCACGTAACCAACAAAATCGTGATCAGTAGAAAAGTTGTTGTTGAAAAAGATCTAACCCATACATTTACCAAAGCTATGGCTAAATTACAGCAGCTCATAGAACTTTTTTATCAAGCACCTACTCAACCTCTAGCTGCTCTGCAACCAAAATTCCCTCTTTCGACGGAAGTAAGCACAGAAATATCAGATGAGGAATACTGTCAATTAGTCAACCAAGCCAAAGAATACATTAAAAACGGCGATATTTTTCAAGTAGTCTTATCCAGAAAATTTACTAAAAAATTAACCGCCTCGCCTTTTTCAGTCTATCGGGCTTTACGTATGGTAAGCCCAGCACCTTATTTGTTTTATTTAGATCGTAAAGATTATGTAATAACTGGTGCTTCACCTGAAAAATTAATTAGCGTTACTAAACAAGAAGTCAGCTCATTTCCTATTGCCGGCACAAGGCCTCGTAGTGCTAATCAAGAAATCAATGAACAGCTAGCTATTGAACTACTACAAGATGAAAAAGAACTAGCTGAGCACGTAATGTTAGTAGACTTGGCTCGTAACGACTTAGGTAAAACTTGTGAGCCCGGCAGTGTGTCTGTGAAATCTTTTAAACAAGTTCAACAATACTCTCATGTCATGCATATTACTTCTGAAGTCATAGGTAAACTGCAGCCTCATCATGATGCCTTGGATGCTTTGGCTGCCGCCTTTCCAGCAGGCACTTTAAGTGGCGCCCCTAAAATTCGAGCCATGGAGATTATTGATGAGCTAGAACAGTCCAAGCGTGGGGCTTATGGAGGAGTCATTTGTTTTATAGATTATCAGGGTCATTTAAATAGCTGTATCACCATTCGTACCGCCGTAATTAAAGAAGGTCTAGCAACAGTTCGTACCGGTAGCGGCATAGTATTTGACTCTATTCCCGAGCAAGAAGCGCAAGAAACTCACCATAAAGCCCGCTCAATACTCGCTGCCATTGATTTAGCTGAAGGAGGTTTATCATGATCTTATTAATTGATAATTATGATAGTTTTACTTATAACCTTTATCAGCTGATTACTCAATTTTATCCTCAAGTAAAAGTAGTGAGAAACGACCAAATTACTTTAACTGAAATTGAAGCCATGACCCCAGCAGGTATCGTTTTATCACCAGGGCCTGGTCACCCGCTACAAGCTGGACTTTGTATCAATCTTATTCAGCAATTTTATCAAACCATACCCATCTTAGGTGTTTGTTTAGGTCATCAAGCCATTGCCTGTGCCTTTGGAGGACGTGTTATTGCCGCACCCACCATTGTTCATGGCAAAGCTGATTCTATTTTTCATGCTAGCCAAGGATTGATGCAAAACATGCCTCAACCTTTTAAAGCCACTCGCTATCATTCACTGTGTGTGGCTAAAGAAAATTTACCTAACACTTTAGTTATTACAGCAGAAAACAAAGAAGGATTAATTATGGGATTAAAGCATCAGCGCTATCCTTGTTACGGCATTCAGTTTCATCCTGAATCAATTTTAACAGAACAAGGTACTCTGTTAATAAAAAATTTTCTTGTTTACTGCAAACAACTCAACAAACAATTAGTAGTAAACCCATGATATTAACAAATCTCTTGCAAGACATAACTGCTGGTTATCGATTAAACGAGCTTGATGCTTATCAAATGATAAATACTATGTTAAATACCACCAATACTGAACAAGTTGCTGCTTGTTTAAGCTTATTAAACTTTCAACAAGATAATATCGCCTTATTAACTGGAGTCGTGCAAGCTTTACAAGCTGTTATGCAGAAAATTAATACTTCTTTTCCTATTATGGATATTGTAGGTACTGGTGGTGATTTAGCTAATACCGTGAATATTTCCACTGGCTCCGCTTTATTATTGGCGAGTTGTAATGTTAAAGTAGCTAAGCATGGTAATCGTGCCGTCTCCTCAGCCTGTGGCTCAGCAGAAGTATTAACTGCTTTAGGCATTCCTATTGAAAATACTGCTATAAGCGTTGCAAAATCAATTGCCGACTATAACTTTGGCTTTTGTTATGCGCCTCTATTTCATCCTAGCTTTCAAATTTTAAGGCCTATTCGTAAAGCCCTTGGTATTCCGACTATTTTTAATTTGATTGGCCCTTTACTCAATCCTGCTCAAGCAGAATATTTAATGATTGGTGTTTACAAACCTCACCTATTAAAAATATTTGCTGAATTACTCACCATGCTACCTATTAAACGTGCTCTGGTTTTTCATAGTTGCGGTTTAGATGAATTAACAACAGCAGCTCCTGCTACAGCTTATTTAGTGGAAAACTCAACTTGCAGTCAATTAACACTTAACGCAGAAGATTATGGACTAAAATCATATCCGTTAACTGCCTTACAAGGTGGCACACCTGAGTTTAATGCAAACTTACTGTATCAAGCATTAAGTGGCCATCATGCTGCTATTGCAGAAACACTAATTTTTAATGCTGGTGTTGGGCTTTATCTTTATGGTCATGTTAATTCAATTACTAAAGGCATTATTTTAGCAAAAGAATACTTGTATAACGGCAGCACCTTAACTTTATTAACTCGTTTACAAACTGTAGGAAATTAGCATGACTAATCAATTAACAGCCTTTATCACTCACAAACAAAAAGTTCTTCATACCCTTAAAAATGATCCTATTAAAATGGCTGAATTACTACCTGTATTAATAGAAAAAGTAAATCTCGACCATACCAAATCATTCGTTCAAGCATTACAACAACCTGGATTAAATATTATTGCCGAAATTAAACGCCAGTCTCCTAGTCGTGGTCCTTTGGCCGACATTATTAATCCTGCAGAATTAGGGCTTATTTATGCGGCAGCAGGGGTCAGTGCTATTTCTGTATTAACAGATGAACATTTTGCTGGTACTTTTTCCGATCTTCAGCAAGTTGCCACGGCTCTTGCAACGCAGCGCCCAGCAATTTTATGCAAAGATTTTATTATTGATCCGCTACAAATTGCTCAAGCTAAAATAGCTGGGGCAAATGCCGTTCTATTAATTGTCGCTGTACTACAAGAAAGAACTGGGGAGTTTTTACACATTTGCCATCAGCTAGGTCTAGAGGCTTTAGTTGAAGTTCATAATTATAAGGAATTAATGATAGCCCTAGAAAGGGAAGCAAAAATTATTGGTATTAACAACAGAAATCTTGAGGATTTTTCAGTGAATACAAATCTTGCATTAGAGTTAATTAATTACCTGCCAGCCCGTATTATTAAGGTGGCTGAATCAGGTATTTTTACTGCGTCCCTTGCTAAACAATACCAACAAGCTGGTTTTCATGCAGTTTTAGTGGGCGAGGCTTTAGTCACTGCAAAAGATCCTAGTCAACTTATTAAGACCATGCGAGGGCTTCATGAATAAACTTTTAATTAAAATTTGTGGCCTTACCTGCCCCACGATTGCTGAAAAAACTGCTTTATTAGGTGCTAATTTTATAGGATTAGTCTTTTATCGCTATTCCAAACGTTATGTAGAGCCTTCTCAGGCCTTAGAGATAAGTTTGGCTGCAAAAGCAGGTGGGGCACAAGTCGTGGCGGTGGTTGTGGAACAAACGATTCATGAAATTGAGGCGCTTTGTCAAACACTTGCTATCTCAATAGTTCAACTACATGGTGATAAAGCCAAATTGACAGCGAATCAATTACCTCAGTCACTATCAAAAATAATGGCTTTAACCCCACAAGAAAAATTTTCTCTTTCTCAATCTGTTTATTTTAATCCAAAACAAGATTATTTACTTTTTGATAATAATCAACCAGGTTCGGGTAGACGGTTTAATGAAGATCAATTTATACCTGTTAGTCAGCGCTTTTTTTTAGCCGGAGGTTTAACTAGTGATAATATTAAACTCTTGATTGAGCGATACCATCCTTTTGGCGTTGATGTTTCGACAGGAGTTGAAAAAGTACCCGGTGTTAAGGATCTACAATTAATTAAAACTTTTATAGAGCGAGTTAAAACATGTTAAATAAAACGACAAAGCGTTATGGAGAATTTGGAGGTCAATTTGCCCCTGAAATATTAATGAATGCACTTCAAAACTTAGAAACCGCGATTGAAAGCCTAGTAAACTCTTCAGATTTTCAACAAGAGTTATCGTTTTTATTGCAGCATTACGCCGGCAGACCTACTGCACTCACTGAAGTTAAAAATTTTAGCCGGGCAATTAAAGGGCCAAGAATTTTTTTAAAGCGTGAAGATTTATTACATACTGGTGCGCATAAAATTAATAATGCAATTGGCCAATGTCTGCTGGCAAAAAAAATGGGAAAATCTCGAGTTATTGCAGAAACAGGAGCTGGACAACACGGCTTAGCTACTGCCACTGCGTGTGCTTACTTAGGTCTAACGGCAGAAATTTACATGGGCACTGTAGATATCAAAAGACAGCGGCCTAATGTAGAAAAAATGCAGCTTCTCGGAGCAAAAGTTCATGCGGTTGATACAGGCGCTAAAACTTTAAAAGATGCTGTCAATGAAGCGTTACGAGACTGGTCAGCTAATTATAATACTACACACTATTGTTTAGGCTCAGCCTTAGGACCTTATCCTTTCCCACAACTGGTTGCTAAATTTCAAGCGATCATCGGTCAAGAGGTTAAACAACAACTTCTAACGCTTACCCAACAATTACCACAAGCTGTCATCGCTTGCGTAGGTGGTGGCTCCAATGCTATTGGAATTTTTCAAGCTTTTTTAGACGATCCTGTACAATTAATTGGGATTGAGGCTGGGGGGCATGGCAACCAATTAGGAGAACATGCAGCAAGATTTTTATCTGGTTCACCAGGTGTATTACATGGTTGCTATACTTATCTTTTGCAAACTGAAGCAGGTCAAATTGCCTCCACTGCCTCCATTTCAGCTGGTTTGGACTACCCAGCAGTAGGACCTCAACATGCTTATTTACACAAAAATCAAAGAGCTTATTATACAGCCGTTAGTGATACAGAAGCATTAACTGCTTTTAAATTATTAAGCCGAACTGAGGGTATTATTCCTGCTCTAGAATCTTCTCACGCCTTGGCTTATTGCATGACTATTGCTCATCAATTTCACCCTAATGACTGTCTTCTTATTAATTTATCCGGTCGTGGCGATAAAGATTTACCAGAGTTATTAGCAAAAGGATTACTTTCATGATGGATAGAATTGCGCAAGTTTTTAAACAAGGTTCAGCTTATTTAGGTTATTTAACTGCAGGCCATCAAGGTCTTGAAACTTCTCTACGAGCAGCTTGTGCTTTAATAGCAGGTGGCGTTAATATGCTAGAAATTGGCGTACCTTTTTCAGATCCTACTGCCGATGGACCTGTTATTCAATTAGCTATGCAAGATGCTTTACAACGTGGTACCACCCTACAGCACTGTTTAACTTTAGCCACTGAATTACGCCAACTTTACCCTCATCTGCCATTAATTTTATTTAGTTATTACAATCCTATTTTAAAAGCTTTACCAAAAACTTTTTTATCCCACGCTAAACAAGCTGGTTTTGATGCAACTTTAATTGTTGATTTACCAATAGAAGAAGCCTTGCCGTTAATTACTTTAAATAAACAAGCAGGTTTAGCCACTATTTTTGTCGTGACCCCTGATACAACCAATACTCGTTTTGCTATTATTAATCAATACGCACAAGGCTTTATTTATTATGCTTGCCGACGAGGAACTACTGGTGTTAAAAATGATTTACCAGAGGATTTTCAAACTCGTATAAGTGAGTTAAAATTGACCTCCAGATTACCTGTTGTAGCAGGCTTTGGCATCGCTAGCCAAATCGTAGCTCAACAAGTATTAACTTATGCAGAAGGTTTTGTTGTTGGCTCTAAATTTGTAACCGCTATTGAACAAAAGCTCACTGCGGCTGAACTTACTAATTTAGCCAGATCCTTACTGCCAAACTATTGATAACAATAACGAAAGGTAAAACATATGCTACTTATCCTTGAAAAAAATATCTCCCTAAAAGCGGTGAATGAATTAATTGGCCGCTTACAATGGATGGGTTTTCAAGTAGTAAAAGGCCATCATGATAACAATCGTGAAAGTTTAGCCTTGGTCAATAGTCTACACAAACAGCTTAACCCTGCTGCCTTTAAAGATTTACCCGGCGTTATCGATGTTTTACCACTAGATAAACCTTATAAATTAGCAGGTACCGATTTTAAATCCAAACCCAGTATTATTCCTTGCCAAGGATTATCAATAGGAGGGCCTGGTATTGTTATCATGGCAGGCTCTTGTTCCGTGGAGTCAGAAGAACAAATTATGGAAACAGCAAAATTGGTTGCTGCTTGTGGCGCTACCATTTTACGTGGTGGAGCTTATAAACCCAGAACTTCTCCTTATGACTTTCAAGGTTTAGGTGAAATTGGATTACATTATTTAAGTCAAGCAGCCAAACAATATCATCTTCTCAGTGTATCGGAAGTCATGGATACTACAGAAATTGATTTAGTCGCTAATTATATTGATATCTTACAAGTCGGTGCCCGTAATATGCAAAATTACAGCTTGTTAAAAAATTTGGGCAAAATAAATAAACCTATTTTATTAAAACGAGGCTTGTCAGCAACTTACAAAGAGTTTTTACTGGCTGCAGAATATATTTTAAGCGCCGGCAATCCCAATGTTATTTTATGTGAGCGCGGGATCAGAACATTTGAAACTTATACTCGCAATACACTCGATATTGCCGCTATTCCTATCTTAAAAGAATTAAGTCATTTACCTGTGATTGCTGATCCCAGCCACGGGGTGGGCCTTCGTAATATGGTGGCTCCAATGAGTCGAGCAGCCATTGCTGCCGGTGCCGATGGTTTATTAATCGAAACACACCCCGATCCTGATAAAGCGCTTTCCGATGCACAGCAAACCATTAATCCAACCATGTTGGCTGAAATTATTAACTCTTTAGAACCCATTGCTATTTCTCTAGATCGATCTATTATTAGAAGTCAATAACATGCAAAATATTATTTTAATTGGTCATAAAAGTTCTGGAAAAACAACTATTGGTCTAACCTTGGCTAACAATTTAGAGTTTGATTTTGTTGATACCGATACATTAATCCTTAACACTTACTGTCCTGGAAAAACGATTGCGGCTTTTTATCAAGAAATAGGAGAGAAAAGATTTCGGCAATTAGAAAATAATATCATTCAGTCTTTACCCAAAACTCATACCGTCATTGCTACAGGAGGAGGAACACTCACTATAGCAAGCAATGCTAAGTATTTAAAAAAGCTAGGCCAAATAATTTATCTCTATTTACCTATTTCTATCTTAACAGAGCGTAATCAATATCGCGAACAACAGGGTATTCTTGCCACACTGCTTGATCCCCAAGTGCATTATGAATCACGTGATAAGCTTTATCGACAATATGCTGATTTCATTATCGAATGTAAGCATAAAACAGTTGTTGAAATTATCAATGAAATGAGAAAAACTTTATTAAAATAAAAACCCAGTTACAATGATCTCATGACATCACTAACGATTAATACTTCTTTATCTTACCCAATTTATATTGAGCCAAATTTGCTCACCGACTGCTCTTTAATTATTCAGCATTGCCAAAAACTTGCCTCAACCTGGGTCATTATTGCTGATGAAGCTTTGCTAACGCTTTATGCCAAACCTTTACAACAAGCTTTGCAACAAACTAATCCTCACTGTCATTTGTTAAGCTTTGCAGCCTGTGAGGCTAATAAAACCCGTGAACAAAAAGAAATTCTAGAAGATGAGTTATTTTATTTAGGCTGTGGACGAGATACTTGTTTAATAGCATTAGGTGGCGGGATTACTACCGATCTAGTAGGTTTTATTGCTGCAACTTTTTGTCGCGGAATTCCTGTTATTTATATCCCTACTAGCTTACTTGCTATGGTTGACGCTAGTATTGGCGGCAAAACTGGTGTCAATACACCTATTGGCAAAAATTTAATTGGTTCCTTTTATCAACCTAGTGCTGTTTTTATAGACCCTTTGGTTTTAAATTCTTTACCCAAGCATTTATTTTACGATGGCATGGCAGAAGTGATAAAACACGCTTTATTAGCAGATAACATATTAATTGAATTATTACAAACTCAGACCGCAGCGATTTTAAACTTAGAGCCCGCTGTTTTAACTACCATGATCACTCATAGTCTACAAGTAAAGAAACAGTTAGTAGAAGTTGATGAAAAAGAGCTCACTGGACCAAGACAATTGTTAAATTTGGGTCATACTCTAGCTCATGCTTTAGAAACTGTTTCTAATTATCAATTAAGCCATGGTCAAGCAGTCAGCATTGGACTGGTAATAGAAACAGAGCTAGCTCTAAAATTAGGCATTTGCCAACCAGCTTTATTGACGTTAATCACTGCGCTTTTATTTCTCTATCAATTACCCACGCAATTGCCTAAACATTATCCTTTATCAGGGTTAATCGCAGCATTGTCTCATGATAAAAAAAATAAAGCGCAGCAAATTCATTTTTGTTTTTTGCAAAAAAGTGGCGAGCCTTATATTCAAGATCACCAATACAGTCATCCTGTTTCTCCCGCTATTATTAAAGAAGTTTTACAAAGTTTAACTGGCCAGTAATTGATTTAAAGAGATCAATGTTTTATTTTGCGATGAGTAAGGTAGCGAATCACAGCATAAAGGGCTAAAGCCGCTGCCAAGTGTTTTAAAGTATGGCCACTTACTAAATGTCCTGTTAACTGGTAAATACCATAATCAAAAAATTCAGCAATTTTGGCAATTCCATACCATCCTAAAGATTCTATTAGATAATAGATACCACTATAAGGGGAGGGAAATAATAACAAAATGATAATCATCATACTGATCGGATAAAACTGAGCCCAAACATAAAGCCGTAAATCACCATGCTCTAAGCTTTCACTAATTTTCCATTGGATGGTAGCCAGTAAACCTAAAACAACCAAAGGTCCTAATAATAATAGCCCAATTCTGCAGTTTACTTGTTCCATAAAAATTGCGGAAAAATAAGCCCTGGTAATCATGCCTATCGGTAATCTGTCCCATAACAGCATTGCATTATTAGGATTAAGATGGTAGTAAGCAGAACCAGCGCCTATTAAAAGTGTTCCTATAAACAGCACGCCATAAGGCCAGCGTTCTTGAGAAGTAATAAAGTACTTATCAGCCCGTTTGTTAAAAATAGTATAAAGTCCTAAGCAGCCAACAACAATAAAAAATATTGGAGGCAACATTAAAAAAGTTTTTAATCCCAAAAAATATTCGCTTATCTGCAAAATGATGATAATTAATATTTTGAAGGATCGGTGGCAATACTTGTAAAACAATAAAAGAGGCTAAGGTAAAAATAAATAAAATAATTACCGCTTGACGCAGGCTTAATTGCAAACACTTTATCTTCATAAGAATGATTATAAGACAAAAGACTGCCTCAGTGATGATTATTTCTAAAATTTTTAGCGCTAGGCCAATCATTAGCGCTGCAAATAAACAGCTAAATTTTAGTTAAAGCAAAATTATTTTTTAATACAAACCGTCTACAGATCTTACTTAATAAGTTACTTTTTCTAGTACAAATTACCCGTTGTTAGCAACTCTCCTTACAAATTTTTAATAATTGATGACCTATATTGTCATATTATACTGACAAAAAAAAAGCCTCTTTGATGACGAGATTTACAAAATCCTTAAGGTTTTCTTAAGAAAACTGCGTTACCTTTTTGATACTACTTCAGCCCGGCTTTATTTAATGGCTGCTGTCCTATCATCAACACTAATCCAATACGAGGTATTACTTATGGCTTTCGTGATGACCTATAGTGAAATTGAAAGAGTACTTAAACTAATTAATACTTTTTTACATAATGTCACCCCTAGACGTTTATTAGAACTTGCAGAAAACAGAAAATTAGTAAGCTTACCCCCTACTCAATACCAAACAGCTTTAGCAGAACCTGCAACACCTCCTGCTGTTGATGAGGCAAGCGGTTATGCTAAAGCTGAGGAAGGAGCTGGTGTTCCTGTAGTTGTTTCCACTTCTTCAGAGCGAACAGCTAAGTTGTTAGCTGGAACGACTCATATTGCTCCACCTATTGCTTTTCATCCTTCAGCACCGCCTGATGCAATTGCTGCTACTTTAACTCATCGTCTTGAAGAATGGCTATCACCAAGTGATGAAACACTCACTAGTGAAGAGCGCGCTATTCGAACTCATTATTATCACTTCTTATTAAGAGATGCCGCCTTAGAATTATTAAGAAAACGTAAAGAAGAGCAAGCCAAACATAGGCCAGCTAAAAGAAGAAAAACCAGCTCATCGCCTATTGATGAAATTTCAGCAAGCGATATGAGAAGAGCTCAAACTGCTATCGATAATAGTATTAAGCAGTATATCCCTTGTATTAATTGGTGGACTGTTGCTTATGAAGGCCTACAAACTTTACTACTAGGTGGTGCGACAGCTGTATCAACCCTCATGGCTTTGAATGTCTTGCCTAGCTTTGATAATGATAGCTTAGAAGTAAAAATTGAGACTAGCGCAGCCGCACTGGCAAGCGGTACCGTCACCGCAATCAGGCTTTATGAACATAGCCAAGCCATTCGTTTTTGGCGTGCGGCGCCTTATGGAGTCAGCAATATTCATCACAAAGTATGCGAACTTGTTACCCCTGCTAACGTTGATAGTGACACTGCTGCCGTTCCAAGGCTTACAATCTCCTAGCTATTGACAGCGATTCCCCAAAGTAGTAAATAGCTACTTTGGGATTTTTAAGTTAAAATTATTTAACTCCCTATTACTTAAAAGAATAACTATGCCAACCAGAAAGAAGTTTCTAACAATCGATGACATTAATATTCTAATTTGTACCCTGCGACATAATCTTTCTAATAGATACACCCTCACTACTTTGAAAAAAATAGCTATTGGTAAAGTTGATCTACTCCCTATCCCCTCATTATTTATTGAAGAAATGCAACTCCATATACCAGAACAGGATAGAAATGGTAATTTAGTACTGAATGAAGAAGGCGATGCTTGTTTTCAAACTATTACTATTTTTAAATTTTGTACAACCAGAGCTGAGCAAACCCTTACTGATGACAGTAAATTAATTTACTTTTTTCATCACCCTCATTTATTGTTACACTTATTAGAACCTTCTGCAGAGTTAACCGCCAGCTTATTATTTATTATTCGTAAACTTTCACTCAAACTATTAGAAAAAAAATTATACGAAATTAGCGCTGATTTATCTGACGAAGGTATTATAAGAAAGTCTTCCTCTGAGTATACAATAAATTTAGGCCATCTGCATATGGCTCAAAATGCCTTAAGTAGAGATTTAAAAACTTTCCCATCTTTTTCACGGACACCTTTTTGTTGGTTAGCCTTTTTTTCATTTGCATTATTTATTGCAACTATCTTACTAAGCAGACAATTTATTTTAACTAAAGGAAAATCGGTTGAAATTATTACAGAAGAAATTTCCCAACCAGTTCTTTATGGGGTAAGCGCTTTAATTTCTTTATTACTTTCTTCTCTTGCAATTTTCTTAGCTTGTCGACGGGATTTACTACAACGTACTTTGGTTAGTCGAAAAACCCTTGACTTAATGATAGAAAAAATGCTAGTTGAAACCATTTCTATTTCAGGCCCTTTGTTACCTGAATCGGAAAGAAAGGCTGAGCCAACACCACCACTTGATGAAAGCCATTCTTCAGCCCTACCTATTTCAGCTGTAGTCACTACTAGATCTGTAGACTCACGTCTCGGTGCTGGTACTGGACTTATTCCTCCCCCTCGTAGATCAAGTAGAGCGTCTCTTTCAAGAGCAGCTACCCAACTAAGAAGCGCAGCACTTCCTGCTCAAGCAGACACAACCACTATTTTCATTGATAATCCTTTAAGCAGTCAGGCAAGAAGTCAAAGCTTACCCGATCTTGCAGCATTAGGCAGCAGAGCCACTGATCTCTCTTCTTTGCCGTCAGACCAAAGAAGAGAACCAACTGCTGCTTCGGCACGCTCCGCTTCAGGCAGAGTGGCTTCGCAAAGTGAAATGAGATTATTTCGACCACCCAGACCGCCAAGAAGCTCAACCACTACACAAAGCACAGTGCCTAGCTTACTTGAGGAGGTTGCCAATTATGGTTCAACTGCCAGAAGATATAGTGCCGGTAGTTTGACTGCGGCTGGTAGCTCAGCAGCTGTTCCTAGAGATTATCATTGTCTAATTGAAAGCACGCCAGCGTCAGCCAGGTCAAGCAGTTTAAACCCCTAATATTTAAATACCCTTCTATTAAATAATTAAATTAAAATTCAATAAGATAGATGCGAAAATTACTGCTCAGAAAATTTCATACTGATTTGCCCATTAGAGCAAAAGCTTCTTGCGTAAAAAAATTTACTGCTAATCATGAAAATAAAAAGTACGCACAAAAAATCTGAACAAGAAATTTATATTGACGCTAACCGACAAGGCTTATCACAGCCAAACAGATAAGAGCTTAAAGCTTAATATTTCTGAATCAGATAATACCTGGTTATTTTCGTATTAACCCTAATCAGACAAATAATAATATAAAATATCATTACCATAATACGCATCTGGCATCACGAAGCAACTAAATTGGGAGTTTCATTAAATGAGCAGGATCAAATAGTTTATGCATTTAGAATAGCTAATAATAAATAGTTTTTATTCTAATTAAGCAATCAATTTTATTTACCATACCTAATTTTCTTTACCATATACCTTTAAATTTACCTATATTTTTAAATTTTTATACCAGATAATTTAAAAACCGCTGGATATATTTTTATAATTAGCTATAAAATAATGATATCTTCTATCAATTCATAAGTTGATCAAAATTTAGCTCACGAGATTATTTAATAGGAGAGAGTCTAATGAAACACTATAAGCAACTTGTTTTATCCGTGCTATTGAGCAGCTTGGTAATACAGGCTTTTGCTGCCAGCTCTAACCAAAAACCTTTTACTCCTTTACAACCCAGCACTTTTAGAGCTAAGGACTTTGCCTGCCCAGAGGTTAATTTAGTTCAGCACGCTTTATTTAATGAACAGCCAGGTAAAATTAAATTATGGCATGAATATGATTATCTACCCTGGCAAATTAGTGTTCCTAAAGGCGTGCCCACACCTGTCACCTTGCATGGCTTTGCTCAAGCCATTTGGCAACAAGGCAATCAAACTTTAACCTGTGTATATCCTATCAATAATAGTACTTATACTGTAAACGTTATTGCACAAACTAAAGTGCTGTGCCCTGATACAGTACCCTGGGAAGCTAGCTCTCAACAAACCATGTCATGTAAAGGTAAACCTGAACTTTGCATGTTTGATATCGTCAAAGCTAATTAAAAAAAATCCCGCTCAAAGCGGGATTTTATCTCATAGCTTTAAGCCCTATAAACTATAATAAAGATCAAACTCAACAGGATGAGGAACTAAACCCACTTGTTGAATTTCTTCACGCTTTAATTCAATATAAGCTTCTAACATGTCCTCAGAAAAGACACCTCCAACTGTTAAAAACTCATGATCTGCTATTAAAGCATCTAGCGCTTGACCTAATGAAGAACAAACTGTTGGAATATTTTTTGTCTCTTCTGGTGGTAAATCATAAAGATCTTTATCCATTGGATCACCTGGGAGAATTTTATTTTTAATTCCATCAATACCAGCCATCATCATCGCTGAGAACGCAAAATAAGGATTAGCAGTAGGATCTGGGAAACGAACCTCAATGCGACGAGCACGCGGATCACTTACATAAGGAATTCGAATTGAAGCAGAACGATTACGTGCTGAATAGGCTAACATTACTGGTGCTTCAAAACCAGGCACTAAACGTCTATAACTGTTAGTACCAGGATTAGTGAAGGCATTTAAAGCACGAGCATGTTTTAAAATACCACCAATATAATATAGAGCATTTTCAGATAACCCTGCATATTGGTCCCCTGTAAAAATATTTTTTCCATCTTTAGATAAAGATTGATGGCAATGCATACCATTACCATTGTCTCCGACTAATGGCTTAGGCATAAAGGTTGCAGTATAACCAAATTGATGTGCTACATTATGTACCACATATTTTAAGGTTAATAACTCGTCGGCTTTTTTCAATAATGAATTAAAGCGAGTAGCAATTTCATTTTGATTACCGGTTGCTACTTCATGATGATGCGCCTCAATCTTTAAACCCATGCTAGTTAGCACTTCACACATACAAGAACGTATGTCTTGTGAAGAGTCAACTGGAGGAACTGGAAAGTAACCACCTTTAACACGTGGACGATGACCTAAGTTACCGCCATCATAAGTACGCCCTGAATTCCAAGCTCCTTCATCAGAATCAATACTATAAAATGCACCTCGAATAGAAACTTCATGACGCATATCATTGAATAAGAAAAACTCAGGTTCTGGACCAAAATTGGCTGTATCTGCGATACCGGTTGATTTCAAATAGGCTTCAGCACGAGCCGCTAAGGAACGTGGATCTCTTTCATACGGCAACATATTGCTAGGATCGACAATATTACAACGTAAAATTAATGTCGCTTCTTTATAAAAAGGATCTAAAACAGCTGTTTCTTGATCGGGCATTAATATCATGTCTGAACAGTTAATTTTTTGCCAACCTTTGATAGAAGAACCATCAAACATCTTGCCTTCTTCAAAGAAATTTTTATCAGCCAAAAACGCTGGGATGGTAACATGTTGTTCTTTACCAATTGTATCAATAAAGCGCAAGTCTATATATTTGATCTTCTCATCTGCTATCATCTTCATGATATTATTTGCCATATTTATGCTCCGCGTATTTTTAATAATTAAGAATGGTCATACTTGAAAAACTATACTGATCTTTGCAATAGTTTCAATATTAGCCAACACAGTGCAATACTGCGACTGAACTTCTTCTCCAGATAAATCCTTGCTCAGCAAGCTCAAAGGCATGACCAGCTGAATATAAATCTTACCTGCTAAATAATCTAGTCTAGTTGTTAATAAATTTTTCCAGCCGGGTAAATTTTGACAATGTTTATTCAGGTCCGTCATGATCTGTTCACGATTTGGCAGATTAATATTAGGCTTAGTTTCTTCATCATCCTCAGGATCAATATGAATTGTGATGTCTTTGATATTTAAGAAAGCTTGCCGTAACTGCAGATAAGCCTTATCCCCAATATAGTGTCCTTCCGACACACTAATTCTAGGATCCACTTGTAAGTGCACATCAATAAAATATTTACCGCCCATGGTTCGACTGCGCATTTGGTGCACAGCCTTGACACCTGGTGTTGCTGTAATCAAGGCAATTATTTTTTGCTTTTGCTGCTCATCAATACCAGTATCAATCAGTTCACGAATACTTTGCCAAGCCATTTGACCGCCCATTTTCACGATCATTAAAGCTACTATCATAGCAGCTAGACTATCCATAAAATGGACTCCAAGCAAAGTTCCAATTACACCGATGAGAACTACTATGGAAGAAAAAGAATCACTTCGTCTGTGCCAGGCATTCGCTCTTAATAAACCTGATTCAATGCGTTTAGCTGTTCTTAAAGTATAATAAAACAGCAATTCATTTACGACGACTGAAGCTGCTGCCACAACTATGACAAAAATACTGGGCATTTTCCCATATTGTGAACTCATTATTTCTCGAATAGAATCCACCAAGATACCCAGCCCGACCATAATTAAAAAAGCAGCCAAAGCAACTGTGGCAAAAGTTTCTATGCGTTCATGCCCATAAGGATGGTCCGCATCAGGACCATGGCTACCCGCTTTACTTGCATAAAGCACTAAAAAATCTGTAACCAAATCTGAAAAAGAATGAATCCCATCAGCAATTAATGCCGTTGAATGTCCTAACCAACCAAACAAGATTTTTACAATGCTTAATAACAAATTAACCGCCGCACCAATTAAAGTAATGTGTTTAGCCTGGCGATAACGGGGATAGTCGATATTATGCATAGCGTTTGTTTCATCAACTTATAACTCTAGCTTTCTAGTATAAGAGTTTACTTAAATAAACAAAACCTATAAGTTGATTTTTATTGCAAAGCCCATGACAATAATCATTAAAGTATTACTAATAAGAGATGATATTTAATGCTCAGCTTCTATCCCTCGATTAAGCCTTTTCATACTCTGATGCTAAAGGTTGATTCACTGCATACTATTTATGTTGAGCAATGTGGCAACCCTCAAGGCTTACCTATTCTTTTTGTACACGGCGGACCCGGCTCAGGTTGCTCAGAGTCTGACCGCTGTTTTTTCGATCCAGAGCTTTATCATATTATATTATTTGATCAACGAGGGGCTGGACGTTCTTTGCCCTATGCCTGTCTAGAACACAATACCACTCAAGATTTAGTCGCTGATATGGAAAAAATCCGTCTTGAGCTGGGTATTGATAACTGGATAATCTTTGGCGGTTCTTGGGGCTCTACCTTAAGTTTGGCTTATGCACAAGCCCACCCTGATAAAACCTGTGCCTTAATTGTCCGTGGAATATTTTTAGGAACCCGACCTGAAATTAATTGGCTGTATTACAAGCCAGGTGCTGACTGGTTTTTCCCCGAGTTTTATGAAAATTTTCTCGCACCTTTAGCTGATAGGGATCTTAATAAAACTGATATTATTGAAGCTTATTATCAATTACTGACAAGTGAAGATGAAATAAAACGATTAAATGCTGCAAAAGCTTGGTCTATTTGGGAAGCGCAAACGGCTACCTTAGATCCCAACAACAATAAACTTGAATTATTTTCCTCACCTCATTTTGCGTTAAGTTTTGCCCGTATTGAGTGTCATTACTTTACAAATAATTGTTTTTTTACTACCAACCAACTACTTCATAACATGGATAAAATTGCACATCTCCCTGGTATTATTATTCAAGGACGTTATGATATGATCTGTCCACCTAAACATGCCTGGTTATTGCACAAAGCCTGGCCAGAGTCAGAACTATTTCTTATACGAGATGCTGGTCATGCCTCCAGTGAACCTGGCATAATAGATGGATTAATTCGTGCAACACAACGATTTGCAAAGAAATTGGCTTAATTAATTTTCAGGAAGAATTGACTAACTATGAAGGTTGCTTACTTAAATAAAATAATGATTAGTATTATAATGGCTGGTATCATTTCTGTTATCAATGCAGCACCTTCAACTTCGCCCACAGCACCAACTACAACAACCTCTGTTAGTGCTACTACAACTCCAACAGATAATCCACCTACTTTTCAAACCACCAATCCAGAGGAACAAAAAGCTATAGGCGAAGAAGCAACAAGTCAAGCCAGCACTCAAGAATTGTTTAATTTAATCAGTGGTAATACGGCTGCAAGTCCTGATACTGAAACAGAAATGATGACTGAAACACCCGATTCTTTTTCTGGTTACAATCATGTGGTATTTAAAATCAATGATAAGTTAGACAAAGTCATCGCCAAACCTGCAGCGCATCTTTATATTAAAATTGTTCCTCGCCCTTTAACTAATATGATTAACAATGCTTTTGATAATGTCGATAACATCCCTACCATTGCTAACGATCTGATGCAGGCAAACTTCTATCAAGCAACTTCTGACAGCTGGCGTTTAATCATTAATTCTACGCTGGGTGTTGGCGGTGCTTTTGATGTGGCTGCACAAATGGGTTTAGCTTATAACTATGAAGACTTTGGTCTTACTCTAGCACAATGGGGTTGGACTAGTTCTAGTTATTTTATTATTCCTATTTTAGGACCTAGTACGGTACGAGACGGATTAGGCCGTATTGTTAATTATCAACTATCCATTTTCCCCTATATTGAACCTGCTTCAACACGCTGGGGCATTTATATTTTATTCTTATTAAATCAACGTGTACAATTTTTAAAAGCTGAAGATCTTTACAATAGCGCAGCCATTGCCCCCTATGCTTTTATGCGTAACGCTTATTTACAACGTCGTGCTTATTTAATTAATCGTAATAAAGAATTAAATAACCCTTATACTAAAAAAGATATGCAGAAATATTATAACCCTTATTACCTCTACCAATAAGCATGTTTAATATTGTTTTAATTCATCCTGATATTCCACCCAATACGGGCAATATCATTCGACTTTGTGCTAATACAGGCTGCCAATTACATCTCATTCATCCTTTAGGGTTTAAACTGGATGATAAACGTTTAAAACGCGCGGGTCTTGATTATCATGAATTTGCCGAACTTAAAGAACATCAAAATTATCAAGATTTTTTAGCTCAATGCTCTCCACTTAGATTATTTGCTATCGAAACAGGCAGTATTCGTACCTATAACGAAGTAAAATATCAAGCGGGTGATTATTTATTATTTGGTTCAGAACTTACTGGTATTCCCAAACCGATTTTAGCACAGCTTACTCAAGAAAATATCTTATCAATTCCTATGCTACCTAATAATCGAAGTTTAAATCTCTCTAACTCAGTAGCTTTGGTTGTTTATGAAGCTTGGCGACAATTAAATTTTGCAGGCTATTAAAGCTAAACCTAGAGATAAACAACAAAATTTATTCAAAAATCTTGATTAAAAGTATTATTTGTTTTCAATTAGTTATAGTTATTTTTGGCTATGGCTTAAAAAGCTCTACTTGAATGTTTAACCAGTATGTCGAAAAATAATCGACATACTGGTGGTATTATGAAAATTGAAACACTAAGAAAACTAGCCGGAACTGAAGAAATTAACTATCAGTTTCTTCTTTCTGCACTTAAAGATTATGCTTGTCCTTGAGACAAAATTTCAGCCTGGATTAAATCTGGTGATGTGATTCGTGTAAAAAAAAGGTCTTTATATTTTTGGAAAAGCCGTCGCTTTACAACCTTATTCAAAAGAAGTGCTTGCTAATCAACTATATGGACTCTCAGCTATTTCCTTAACTTATGCTTTAAGTTATTATGGATTAATACCTGAACGCGTTACCACGCTTACTAGTATTACTAATAAGCGACGTAAATTTTTTCAAACTCTCATAGGGATATTTAATTATTATTATTATTTATACCTTGAAAAATATGCAGTAGGTATTGAATTACACTCATTTATAAAACAACAATCATTTTTAATTGCTTCTCCAGAAAAATCTTTGTGTGATCAAATTTATCTATTTGATAAAGACTACCCATTAAATAATAAAAAAGAAATGGAAAATTACTTATTCCATAATCTTAGAATAGATGAAAAATTATTAAGAAAATTTTCTCTAAAAAATTTACATGAAGTCATTACTTACTATAAGGATGGTCCCTAAACTGGTTATATAAATATATTAAAGATAGGAAATAATTATGCATAATGCAATAAGCCAGATGTTAAAAAAATATCAATGCCATTCACAACAAGATTTTATTAATGCTATTAAAGAAATCTTTCAAGAAACAGCTTTATGGACTGTGGCGAGCAAATTTTTTTGAAAAAGTGGCTTTTTATGGGAGTTCTGCATTAAGGATTTTATATGGACTAAATCGCTTTTCCGAAGACTTAGATTTCTCTCTTTTAAGTAAAGAAAAAAACTTTAATTTGACCCCATTTAATAATGCGATTATTAAAGAACTTAAAGGATTTGGTTTTGAAGCCACTATGGACACAAAAATTAAAAACTTTGATTCTAATATTGAGTCAGCCTTTATAAAAGCCGACTCCAAAAAACAACTTATAATAATAGATGCTCTCCATAATATTATTACAAGTACTCATAAGATGCAAATTATCAAAATAAAAATGGAAGTTGATACTAATCCTCCAAGATCGTTTGATACTGAAACAAAATTCTTATTTCAACCTATTCCTTTCTCTATTAAAAGCCTTACCCTGCCAGATCTGTTTGCAGGAAAAATTCATACCTTATTATGCAGAGCTTGGACAATTAGAGTAAAAGGACATGATTGGTATGATTTTGTTTGGTATCTTTCGAATAATATCCCGGTTAATTTGCAACATTTAAAAGCACGCTTAATACAAAGCAATGCTTGGGACAAACAACTCCATTTTAATAAAATTGAATTAATCAATCTTCTTGCTCAAAAAATAACTATTACGGATTTTGCAAAAGCTAATGAAGATATCTCTCTTTTTATTAAAAATACTGAGAGTATGGCTGTTTGGTCAAAAGAATTTTTTATAGCTATATTAGCTACTCTACAAACTATTAACTAATATTATTTAGTTAATTGAACAATCCAACTACGAATTTCAGAATGACTCATTTTAGGTAACTCCTCATCTGTTAAGATTTGTTGTACAACTTGATCACAAGTATTATTTTTACAGTTAAGTAATTCAGATTGACTTAAAGCAAAAAAAACTAACATAAAATGGGGTTTATGAGCAGTTAGTTTAATAATACTACGACTAAAATAGCGAATAGTTAACATAGCACAACGAAACAAAATTAAGCCTTGTGGTGAAGCAAAATATTGATAAAAAGTTTTTATTATTTCCGAATCTTCAGTCTGTAATAAAAAGCTTTCAAAATTAGCGACTATTTTTATTAATGTTTTTTGTTCGTCTGCGTTACAAGCTTGACGTTTTTTAATTAAAAAATTAACGAAAGGATGATAACTAGCTTGTTCATTACTTATAGCACGCTTTTGCGCTGTCAGCTGCACCAAAGAATAAAGTAAATCACCATTAATAATCTGAGAAGGCCTAGGGCTTACTGGCTCACGTCTTGATAAAATGGCTTTTGCTTTATAAAAAAGTTTCTTACTTGCTTTTTTATAATCTAATTTTTTTGATTTAAGCACCATACTCGACTCCATTTCATATATCTATTACTCAATAATAAAATATAAATCTAGCTCGCTTTATTTAAGCATTAGGTCCTGTAGTTTGATTCACCAAGGACAATGCTTTTAATATCGTTAAAGCTTCATATAATTGAAAATCTTTATTTGCCAACTCAGCCTGCTCATCATTAGCAGCCTCTGATGACTGTTTTTTTGCTGAACCGTTTTTTAAATGACCTTTTAAATTTTGCTCACGGATTTTTAAAAAGAATAAACCGTCTTCTTTGGTTTTATTTACCTTTAAATTCTCAACCAACACATCAGGCTTAATGCCCTCTTCTTGAATAGATCGACCCTTAGGTGTGTAATAAAGTGCCGTAGTTAATTTAATCGCTGTTTTATCATCTAAAGGTAACAAGGTTTGTACAGAACCTTTACCAAAGCTTCTTTGCCCGACTATTACTGCTCGTTTATAATCTTGCAGCGCACCGGCTACAATTTCTGAACCTGAAGCAGAACCTTGATTAATCAATACAATAATTGGTTTTCCTTTTAATAAATCTTCAGAGTCCGCTCGAAAATAGCTGTTTGCTTCAGAAAATCGCCCCTTGGTATAAACAATTAAATTATTTTTACCTAACTTTTTACTATCTAAAAACACATCCACCACTTCAACGGCGCTGTCTAATAACCCCCCTGGATTATTACGTAAATCAATAATTAAGCCCTGTAAATTACCATGAGTTTGTTGTTGCAGAGATTTCACAGCATTGACAACATCTTTGCCTGTGTTTTCTTGAAACTGACTAATACGGATATAGCCAAAATTATCGGCTAGTACTTTACTTTTAACACTTTGAATTTGTATACGCTGACGAGTAATGGTTAATTCTCTAGGTTTCTTTTCATTTTTACTAATAACGCTTAATGTGATTGTGGTGCCTGGTTTGCCTCTAATTAAGCGCACTACTTCATTAGCCGATAAATCAATTACCGGCTTGCCGTTAACAGCAATAATATAATCTCCTGCTTGAATACCCGCTTTTTGTGCAGGCGTATCATCTAAAGGCGCAATAACTTTTACCATGCCTTTTTCAGAGGTAATTTCTATCCCAATCCCCACAAAGTCACCACTAGTTTGACTTTTGAATTCTTTTAAATCTTCTTCATCTAAATAAACTGAATGGGGATCTAAACCAGAAAGCATGCCACGAATAGCATTTTCAAAAAGCTCTTTATCTTTTTTATCGTGCACATAAAACTGTTTAATTTCACCAAATACCAAACCAAACTTAATCACATCTTCTGGGTTTGGTTGAGTAGGTTTATAAATACTGGGGGCTGACAAAGCAGCAGGTTTTGTGGTAACGATAGCCGCTGTTGAAGCTGGTGTCGTAGAGCCCTCGCTACAGGTTATTAAACTGGCTAAACCTATCCCCAAAATAAAGTTCTTTAAATTGAAAGCCTTCAGCACTTTTCACCTCAATTGTTTCATCAATATGCTATTGTAGATCAATTAAGAATATTTGCGTATCCATTTTAGTGGATCTATTGCAAGGCCATTTTGAGTAACCTCAAAATAAAGCGCCGGATCAGTTAGCCCCCCAGAATTACCTACTGTGGCAATAACTTGACCAGAGGTCACCTCATCTCCTTCTTGAACATATAGGCTTTCAGCGTGCGCATAAAGACTCATATAGGTAGCATTATGTTGGATAATAACCAATAAACCATAGCCACGTAACCAATGAGCAAACACTACTTTTCCAGCCGCCGTGGCATGAATTGGAGTTCCCATGGGTGCAGAAAGCAAAATTCCGGAACTGAACAATCTTCCGCCAGCTAAAGGTTGGCCATAATTTTGGATCATTCTTCCCCCTGCAATAGGCATGCCACGGGCAGTAGAAGCAACCGAACTTGCTGGTGGATGATAAACATTTGAAGTTTGAACCTTGGTAATGACAGATTGTAAGCGGGCCTTATCTTGCAATAATTTGGCTAGCTGCTGCTGCTTACTACCAATACTTCTTTCTAATTGCTGTAACACTTGACTGCGAATTTGCTTTTCTTCGGTAAGCTTGGCAGTAATTGCCTGCTCTTGAGCTTTAACATTTTGCAATTTTTGGGTCTGTTGATTAACCGCAGCTGCAGTAGCTTCAAGCTGACTTAAAGTTACTTGAATTTGTTGTATAGCCTGACTACGAGCATTCATTAAATAACGATAATAAGTAATATAGCGTTCTACGGTCGCTGGATTTTCTTGATTTAATAAAATCTTTAAATACTGCTGTCTACCTAATATATAACTGGCGCAGAGCTGTTCATTAAGTACCTGTTGCTGCTGTTGTAATTGCAAAGTGTACTCGGCTTGCTGAGTTTGCGTAGTCGCTAAAAGTTTTTGCTGAGTGTTTAAGGTCTTTAGCGTATTATTCAATTGCTTTGAGGAACCAGCAATTTGAAGTTCGGTTTTTTGAAGCTGATTCTCCACGGTATTTTTCTGAGATTTTGATTCAAACAGGCTATGTTCCAATGAAGTAATCGAAGAACCCAATGAATTTATCGCTGTACTACGACTAAAAGCAGGGATATGCCAAGAAAAAGCCAAAGCAAGATTAGCTGCCCATAACAAAATAGAGAAAAGCAACCCAAATCTTTTGCTCCCTTGCCATAAGACTCTAATCTTAAGTTTATCCCTATCCTTTTTCACCTAATTTCTCTGGCTCCATTAGTGTTAGTAAAGAAGTCCCTGTCATCTCTGAAGGTATGGCTAAGCCCATCAAGTATAGCATAGTGGGACAAACATCCGCCAAAATACCTGCTTGCTTACAAATCGTAGCAGATCTACCTAGATAAATAAATGGGACTAAGTTAGTTGTATGCGCTGTATGAGCTTGTTTAGTTTTATCATCATACATACAGTCTGCATTACCATGATCAGCTGTAATAATCATTTCTCCGCCGACTGCCATAAGCGTTGTCGCCACTTTTCCAATACATTCATCTAAACATTCAATCGCTTTAATAGTTGCTTCATAATTACCAGTATGACCTACCATATCTGCATTAGCATAATTACAAATAATACAATCGTATTTTTTACTGCTGATCGCAGCAATCAATTTTTCTGTTAGTTCAGGCGCGCTCATTTGCGGCTGTAAATCATAAGTTGCCACTTTGGGAGAAGGAATAAGAGTTCTATCTTCTCCAGGAAAAGGTTCTTCAACGCCACCATTAAAAAAGAAAGTGACATGGGCATATTTTTCTGTTTCAGCTATTCTTAATTGTTTTAAACCAAGTTTAGCAAGATATTCCCCAAAAATATTGCTTAATCGACTAGGCGGATAAGCCACTGGGATATTAAAAGTTTCATCATATTGGGTCAAACAAACATAAGTATTTAACTTTGGCCATACTTTTCTCTTAAAACCATCAAAATTTTCTTCAATGAAGCAGCGTGTAATTTGTCTGGCTCGATCGGCCCTAAAATTCATAAAAATTACGACATCGCCTGTTTGGATGGTAACCGGTTTATCTTGCAAAACATGAATGCTCGTTGGTTTAACAAACTCATCCGTTTCACCTCTTTGATAAGCAGCTTCTAAACCTGCTTGTGCAGAAGTTGCAGTAAAAGCACTTTTGCCTTCTGTCATCAGCTCATAAGCTGCTGCAACACGTTCCCAGCGCTGATCACGATCCATGGTGTAATAACGTCCAATAAGCGTAACTATCTTCCCAACTCCTAAATCTTGACATTTTTCTTCTACCAATTGAATTGAACTGGCTGCGCTTTTAGGCGGCGTATCCCGACCATCTAAAATGGCATGTAAATAAATTTTTTTTGCACCACGTTTAGCAGCTAATTCTAAGCTTGCTAGAATGTGATCATGATGACTGTGCACTCCACCTGGCGATAATAAGCCCATGATGTGGACTGCTTTATCTGCTTGAATAGCACTCTCAATAGCTTTTGTTAACACTGGATTATAAAAAAAATCACCTTCTTTTATTGCTTTGGAAATACGAGTGAATTCTTGATAAACCACACGACCCGCACCTAAATTTAAATGCCCTACCTCGGAATTACCCATTTGATCATCGGGTAATCCTACTCCTTCTCCCGAACCAGAAATTAAGGTATGTGTACAATTCTGCCAAAGCTTATCAAGATGAGGAGTACGAGCATGATAAATAGCATTATGGTCATGCGCTTCACTGTGGCCAAAACCATCTAAAATTATTAAAATCATTGGTCGATGTAAAATTGAAGTCATCACGTTAAAAACCCTTCTTAACGATAATTATTGAGCGGCCAATGATAGTCTTACTAGACAGGTTTCTGCAACCTTTTTAAGGATTATCCAAAGCGTACTAATCTTCATAATTGAATAGCGTTCATCAACCCATTTCTAAGAACAAAAATGATTAATTCTTGTTAAATAACGGGCTGTTAATCTCTAGTTTCTTCACCCAGAGTGTGTATAATCAGGATCTTAATTTAATACTGTTAAGAATTATAAATTATGGACAAAATTTGGCCTTTTATTAGCCATCACTGGTTATTAAGCGCTTTATTCATTCTTTTACTGATCGCTATTTTTATTTTTGAGGCGTTAAGTAAAAAACAATCTTCGGCCCATATTAGTCCCCAAGAAACTATTCAATTAATCAATCGTCATGAAGCTGTTGTCATTGATATTCGCAGCCGGGAAGCGTTTATCCGTGGCCATATTATTAATGCCATTCACTTGCCCTTTGCGGCGCTACAAAAAGATATTCAAAAGCTCATTGAGCATAAACACAAACCCATTGTCATTGTTTGTGAACAAGGGCTAGAATCAGTCAAAGCAGCTAAATTAATTGAACAAAACGAATTTGATCATGTTAGTATTTTACAAGGTGGCATGAAAGCCTGGCGTGAAGAAGACCTACCCTTGGAGAAAGGCAAATGACCAAAGTTATTATTTATTCAACACAAATATGTCCTTATTGTATAAGAGCCAAACAATTACTCGACAAAAAAGGTGTCCACTATACTGAAATTAAAGTAGATGAAGATTCCAAACAACAAGAAATAATGGAAAAAATAACCGGCAGGCGTACTGTACCACAAATTATTATTAATGATGAGCCTATTGGTGGCTGTGATCAACTTTATACACTAGAACGTGAAGGTAAATTAGATAAACTACTTAATCAAGAAAGGAGCTAACATGACAGAAAATCAGCAACGCTTTGAAATTCAACGTATTTATGTCAAAGATTTATCTTTTGAAGCACCTAATACGCCACAAGTATTTTTAGAACAAAATTGGCAACCTGACATCACAATTGATTTAAACATCGCACACAATGAAGTGAACAAAGGCGTTTATGAAGTTATTCTGACTGTCACAGCAACCGCTAAAGCTAAAGAAAAAACAGCTTTTTTAGCGGAAGTAAAACAAGCAGGGGTCTTTGCGATCAACGGCTTTGAAGAAACCCAAGTTAATCACATGTTAGGGGCTTATTGTCCTAACGTATTATTTCCCTATGCGAGAGAAGCTATTTCTGATTTAGTCGCTCGCAGCAGCTTTCCACAATTACTGTTGGCACCGATTAATTTCGATGCACTTTACCAACAGCAACAAGATGCGCTTAAAAACGCAGATGAACAAAAAGAGAAGCATTAACTAATAGCCTCTAAGCATAATGATTACGCTTAGAGTTATTTGCTTTAATTATTGATCAAATTTAATTTATCGCTTGATTAAGTTTTTGGTAAAGTTACACCCGTTTGACCTTGATATTTACCACCACGATCTTTATAAGAAACCTCACAGATTTCATCAGACTGTAAAAATAACATTTGTGCCACGCCTTCGTTGGCATAGATCTTAGCGGGTAAATTAGTGGTATTAGAAAACTCTAATGTTACATGGCCTTCCCACTCAGGCTCTAAAGGCGTCACGTTAACAATAATCCCACAACGCGCATAAGTCGATTTACCCAAACAAATGGTTAACACATCGCGTGGAATACGAAAATACTCCACTGTTCTTGCTAAGGCAAAAGAGTTAGGAGGAATAATACAAACATCGGCTGTCACATCGACAAAACTATTTTTAGTAAAGTTTTTGGGGTCAACAATAGCTGAATTAATATTAGTAAAAACCTTAAATTCATTGGCGCAGCGTACATCATAACCATAACTTGAAGTACCATAAGAAACAATCCGACCCCCTTTAGCTTCTTTGACTTGGCCGGGTTCAAAGGGCTCAATCATCCCCTGTTCTTTAGCCATATGCCGTATCCAACGATCTGATTTAATGCTCATTTATCATTCCTCAAAGCGATAAAAAAATTTATCATACTGAGCTTCAAAGTTATTGTCATGTAGAGAAATCATTTTCTTTATGATAGCAAAAAGATGCTGGTTTTTGAGCAATTACTTAAGCGAATACTAATCCTTTTTTGTTATTTACTCTAACTGCTTGTTATTCTCATTTGGCCAGCCAGTTTGTAATCTATAGATTACAAACTATTTTGTCAAACAAACTTTGCACAAAAGAATCGGTTTTTTTTCATAAGTTTCGGCAAATTCTAACTTTAATATGATAAGCTTATTAAAAATAACTTAAAAATAACGCTCGTTATTTGCTCCAAATCAAAAATTTGAAGTGATCCATACACTGTTGAGAGGAGAGAAATTATGCCTAGCTTCGATAAACTTTTAACAAGCCTATTTACTGATCCCCCTAAGACATTAGATGATTTAAAAACCCTTTCTAGCAAACAACATAGTTTAATTGACAAGCTAAAAATTGTACTGGGTGATAAAACCAAACACGCTGAATTAGTAGAGCGCTTAAAATATTACCGATTATCAGTTCTATTTAAATTGACGACAGCAATGCCTGCCTTATTGGAGCTATTTAATAGAGCAGAATACGATGCGGTTTGGACAGAAAGATTAAGCTATCTTCCTAGCTATGAATGTGATGAATCAATCAAGGTATCTGCTTTTACTCGTCTGATAGGCAAGTATTTAGCTTTTCATGTCTTAAAATGGTTTCAAATGAAACGAATCAGTGAAGGGGCTGCTATCAGGTTAATTGACGAAACTAAAGCGCGTGGTATTCGCGTTGATCTCTTCTTAGTAACAGAAAGAGAAAACCTCTGTCCACTAGACGCTTCTTCTGTACTAGCAAGATATCCTCTTTCAGAGCATAAAATTTAATGAAATAAGATCATTGAAAAAGTAAATAACTTTTTAATTAAACACCACCCACCTGTGGTCCTAATCGAGGACGATGTTCATCAGCCCTAAACCCTTTACCAATACAAAATGTACCTTGAGGTTGAACAAGTCGTGATAACTCTCCTCTAAACATACCGCCATGTCTTCTTAAATACTCTAAATCTCTACCAAGCTCCATCGCAGTAGATTCAGCACGAGCAACGTGATGATCACCACGCGGGACTGCCGCCAAGGCTTCCTCTGGTGAAACAGCGGGGACTCGTTCTTCAATGACTTTAAATTTAGTTTTATCTTCTAAGCTTACGCCTTCAATAGCTAAGGCTAAAGTACTAGCAGGCTGACCTTCTTCTGACTGATAATTTGCACCAATATTTAATCGACCGGTTATTAAATCATAATGAACTTTAGTAAAAAGCAATTCATTAGGGTGCTTAGCCTCATAAGTCTTATAACAACGCTGTACTTCAGCTAAGGTACAACAAATTAATTCATAAGTTTCTGGATCTAAATCACTGCCAATTGGCTCTATTACTAATAAATTTTCAAGTCCTGCAAAGTTTTCTTGATGAAGACCAAGCGTTTGTAGAGGGTTAGTAACTTCTGCTGCTAATAAACGCCTCATTGCTAATTCTATCCTAAAACCTAAGTTAGTAAAAACTCCATCATTAACTGAATTTAAGGTAAGCCCAGTTTCTTGAGAGGCTATTTTAATAAGCTTAAATTGTTCACGCTTATCGGCATCTAAGTAAGTTATACCCACTGTTAATTCTTTAGTTATTTGATCATAAATTATATGATCCGTAACAAACATAAACTGTTTAATACCAGGATTATAAAGCTGCCAATAATGCTGAATTAAACTTAACATATTATGAATTGCAGGGATCAAAGGTGAATCCTCTGCAAGATTTTTAACCATAAGATTAACAAGAAGAATATCTTGTGAGAATAAATAAGCTTGCGAATCTTTTTGTTCTAATAAAAGTTGATAGGCATGGTTTATTGCTTCATCAAACCCTAACTCTTTTACTGCTACGGATTGACAAGCAATAAGCGTCGATGCTACTTTTAAATAATCTACGCTAACCTTATAAGTACAAAGTTTATTGTCTGCATTCAAGAAATTAGCTGCTGCTGTTAACTTACCAGACTTTGCATCATATTCTACTTGATTAAAAATAAATTTTTTAGCGGCTGGATAGCGGGCTAAGCATTGTTCTTCTATAATATGTAAAGTCTGATTAAGTAGATCCCTAAGACTTTCTTCCTCTTCCTTGATGGTTAATAATGCATTATAAGTTTTAAGCAATTGTGGCTTAACTCCTTTTTCAACTAAAGCATTCATTGCTTGTTGTATATTGATCATCAATTCTTTATCAGCTCTAGCTTCAGGCGCCAAAACCGTAATTCTTTGCGCACTGTATTTTAAAGACTCAAGTACTCTATCAATGCGCTGGCAAACATCTACTGTATAATCAACAAACACTTCTAAGTTAGACTTACCAAAAAGTCGAAAAGGATAACCATCCCGCCTAATTTCTGTTACATGTTGTAATAAAGCTTTTTTGGTGAGTTCTAATAAGCGCAATCTTTCAGAAAAATCTTCTTTAGCAGCTAATGATTTTGCTGTTTTTAATTGTGCTAACAATGCAAATAAAACTGTACCTTCTTGGGCCGCTGCTCTATTGTGAATAGTCACTAAATTTGAACGGTCAGCCAACGTTGATACAAGGCGACACAAATAATTTAAATGAGCAGTATAATTTATATCTATTCGGTCTTTTGTACCATATGCCGTTAAGCATTTTAAAGCTTGATCACGCATCCGATCTAAAAATGTTTGAAATCGATTACCTTTGAAGGAATTTCGAAAACGGCTATGCGCTCCATCATAAATGCAATCTTCTTCAACCGCCTCCAAGCTTGCCCTATCCAATGCTTGAGTGAGCTCTTTAATTTTTTCAGCTTCAGCTTTAACACTTTTTGAGATTCCATCAAAGGTGCGTCTTAAGCTTGAAACAATACCCTGACGAGACCCCGTCATTTCATAACCAGCAAGCTCTGTTGCAACAAGATCTGCTAAGTTTTGCCACGGCGTTTGTTTACCACTTGGATACAAAAGCTTAAATTCAAACTGGCTAATATTATCTTTTATTTTATGAAAAGCCTTAAGGTCATCCCAGTAATAGATAACTTCTCTCATAGCATTCATTTGGCTCGCTTGACGTTTTAAATCAACCAAACTATTTATTCTTTGTATTTTTTCTTGATGCACTGCTGCAGCTAATTGTCTATCTTCATCAGTACCATATTGAATTAATACCTTCATGACTTGGTTATAATAAGGACAAAGTGTCTCTATACTACAAAGAGATAAAGTCTCACAGGCCAGTCTTTTTTCAAGATATAAATCTAAGGCTGCACTTAATAACGATTTTATATAATCTTCTCTGTAGTGTTCTATAGTTTTTTCATGGGGTTTTCGCGGTTCTACAGGTTCTCTATATTCAACTTGGTAAGGAGTTGCCCCAAATAAAGATGTATAAACCACTCGCATTGCATCAGCAATCGCGTTTAATTCTAAGAATTTAATTTTATTTATTTCTGTAGGATCACCTGTAGCAGGCTCAACCAACGCTGTCATAGTAGCAGCAATACTTGATTCTTCATCTAATTCTTTACCACCACGAAGTTCAACTTCGGAAGCAACAGCGCCTCTTGCTATCCTAACAGGCGCAATAACTCTTATCGGTGCAAAACTCGACAAGCGTATAGGAATAGCTGGTGGTGCCAAAAATTCAATCGCAAAAGGTTCTGAAGATACTGCAAGCAAAGGTAAGCCAATAGGCTCTCCATAGTTAGCCATGATATCTAGAATCTTGGATAGTGCTGCCTCATCGTCACATGGTAAAATATAAACTTTTGGCTCATCACCCTCGGCTGTATAACAAGAAAGGGTTTTAAATTTCTCTCTATACTGTTCGTTAGAAAAATCCGTACTCATACCAATTAAATGAATTCTATCTAAATCCCTACTACTTAAAGTAGGCAGCTCATCACCAGGCCCTAGCAAAGTAACAAAAGGTTTTTCATCCTCTGATAAATAACCTGGGACGCCTGCTCGGCCAAATAAGTAATCTTTTAAGCTGTCAATCTCAGCTTGATTATCTGAAATAATGATTACTTTAAATAAAGCACGAGGTTGTTTTTCACGGATACCTCTTGCAATATTAGCCACTAATCTATTTGTCTCGGCTGGTAGTTCGTCAGTACTTGATCTTTTTACAACAGGAATTTTTGAAGCTCTTGTAGCAAAGGCGGCTTCCTCTGCTTTTATTCTAGCTTGCTCTGCACGTTGATACTCTGCTTGTTTAGCAGCTACAAATTCCTCTTGACGAGATTTGAGTTTACCGCTTGTAAATTCTGTGACAACTACTTTAATTTCATTATAGGTTTTTTGCCACCCATCATTGGCAAAATCTTTCATTTTTCCTAATTGTGCTAATAATAGCTCGTGATGCTTTGTTGCCAAAAACGCTTCTTCATTCAAAGAAGGATTTTCTCTTTTAACCTTTGTTAAAGCATCTCTAAGAGATCTTTGTAACTCTAATACTAGCCCATTCCAATGTTCATCAGCTGCTCTTAAAAAATCAGACCACTGTTGAAAAAGGCTTTGCTGCATTATTTCCAGTTCGAGACGATAATCTAAACGCAAACGAATAAAATTACCAATAACGCCTCGTTTTACTTGTCCTGCAAGAGCAATAAATTGTTGGGAAAGTTGTTCTTTCAGATCTGCAAATCCTTGACGTTCCGCTCGCTGTCTTGATTGCATCTCTGCTAAACGTAACCGTTTAGCCTCCACCGCCAAAGATAAACTTTCATCATCTTGAGGCACTCTTGCAAATTCTGCTTCAGAAACAATTAAAGCACTGCTACCTTTTGCTCCATTACGTGCTGCCCGGCCTATATTTTGGCCGTATTCTCGCCAGTGTGCTATATCAGTACAAACAACATGTAATCCATTACCTGTTCTTGGATGAGCACAAGCATCTTTTAACTTTATATCGGTTCCACGGCCTAACATAGGGGTAGTAATGGTAATCCAAGGCGCAAGTCCAGCATTCGCTAAAACATCCGCTTCTTTAACTAATTGACCTGAGGCATCTCTGTTTTCACCATTATAAAGTTGTAAAGTAGCTTGACTTGCTTCAGTAGGGCCCCCTACTGCGGGTAGAGCTTTAAGCAATTTTTGATGTAACACTACAGAATCTGCAATACTTTTACAAATAATTAATATCGGCTGACGTTTTTGTACTGCTTGATTTATGTTTTCTAAAATTGTTCTAAAATGAGCAATTTCTTGACTTTCAATAAAAATTTCTTTGCGAGAAAATAACCCAGTAGTCCTAGTTCTTCTTCTTGCCAAAATAATCCTATCCTCTCTTCGCAATTCGTCATGAGGTGGAATACGATAAAATTTAAGACCATAAGTTTCCCGCATTTCTTGTCTTTCAACTACAGAACCCACCGTACCAGTTAAACCAATGATGTTACCCCGAGGTTTAACAGTAGCGCCTGGTGCAGACAAGTAATATTCACAAAAACCTTTGGCACTACGAGAAAGCAGATAAACTTTTTCTGGCTGAATAGGAAATCGTAAAGGTGTCTTAGAACTGTCCTGCTCTTTATTTAATCTTGCATGTAAAAATTGATGGACCCCATCACTAAAGGTTGAGCCAGGATTTTCGCGATGGTTAATCATAACTCTTGCAAACGACATCGGCACTTCATAGCCTAAGCCTTGGCTTTCTTCTAAACTTAAAGTTCGAATAACAAAGTGCTCATTTTCTTTTAAATCACGCGCTACAACCGCTGAGTCTATCCACCGATCTACTATTTCTTTGGTATTATCCCCATAGATAAATTTTTTGAGTTTAACTTTTAGACTATTAGTAATCCTAGGCTCAGCTTCAATAAATCTAATTAACGATTCTAAATCTTGAGCTCTATTTTGACCGTTGGTATCAAGTATATATCGACCTTGTTTAGAGGAGCCCTGTTGATGTTTCTGGCTAACAAAATCTAAAACAATTGGATAAAAATCTTCAAAAGGATTTTTAATTGGATCAGCATCGGGTTGCAAAGCCGTAGCAAAACGGAATTGAACTGTATTGTCTAAGACCGCAAAATCGCTTTCATCTAATATACATGAAACCTTACTAGGCATGAGATCATGATATAACTCTCTTTGTTCTTGGAATAAAGCCATTTCCGAAACATCTGAATAATTAACACCTTCTTGTTGATAAGCACTCGTCGGTGAGCTAGCACGAATTAAAGCACAGGGGATACCCAGGATTTCAAAAAAGTTACTAAATTCAGCTAAATCTCGGCCTGCTAAAGTCATATTGGCACTACAAACATCAACGGCTCCGCCTTCCATCCACTTTAACGCTGCAAATAAAGCAGTAATAATACCCTTACCTTCCCCAGTTCTAATCTCTGAAAACGAGCTACCCCCTTGATGCATAATATTTAATAAACTAATAATTTGGATAGGTCTAGGGAAATTACCTGTTGCACGAAACATCGCTTCTCTAGCAAGGGCAATAAACTCTAAACGCGCTAATTCAAATTGACGAGGTAAAACTTTTAATTGACCACTTATTATTTGCCGATAATACCTAATCAATGCTGTCAACTGGCGGTTAGTTAAATCTTTCACTGCCTTAGACTCAAGCGGAGGATTCATCTGCCAAATTTGGGTTTTAGTAGCCTCAGGCATACCGGGTACAACTAATTTTTCAAGGCGACCTATACTATTGATATAGAGCATTTCTCGATACAGTTGTGCACGTTGAGCATAAAGCAATGGCCGACCAAACTCTAAATCCAGGATATTATCAATACGCTGACGAGCCGTATCCATATTAAACTGTTCATCTAAGGGATCAATTTCCTTAAATTGACCAGTTCCACGAATAGGTATTCTTCTCTTGATTCGCTTATTATAAGGATCAAACTCAAATTTTGTTAATTTTTCAACTAATGCAGCACCATTCACAGTATTAAGTAATTCTTGTAATTTTAACAGATTAGGATAAGGTCGATGATGCTCTCTTGCGGTGTTAAAAAACGCTAACAAAATATCGAAATCTCCTGCTCTTGTCGTTAGCCAACCTTTTAGCTTTCTAATAATCGCTGCTTCATTCTCAGCAAAAACTTTATCATAATCAGAAATTGTCTCACCATGATTGATAGTACTGGCTAATTTTTTATTACAACAACTTAAACAAAGTATTGTTAAAAATCCCGCTTTTTTATCCTGAGCGATAGTATTAAATATTGTTAAAAATCGTTGAAAAGCCTCCTTAGCTTTCTCGGGAAGAGGCTTTTCACTTTGAGTAATTCCTTGGAATAGTAATCTAATTAAAGACTCCTGTTCTTTCATCAAAGGATTTAACTGAGTATAAATATTTCCCAATAAATCTAAGTCTAAGCTTTCCCCAAAATAATCAAAATAGAGGCCAATTACTCCAGTCTCACCAGAAAGATTTTCTAATAATGACAAAGTACTATTAACAAAATCTTTTTTATTAGGATCTCTGATTGCCGTGATAAAACTGGCTTTTTGTGTTAAAGACAATTTCTCTAATTTAATAACTCGGATAAAGCTATCTTTCAACCAATCAGTAGTAAAGCTCGAATCATAAACCTCACCAGCAAACATTGCATTCAAAAGCTGATGGGGCGGATCTTTCAATTCTAATTTTTCTGCTAATTGAAAAACCTCTTCAAAAATACTTTGTAAATGTGAAACCGTTAGCTGGTTGCCTCTTGCTCCAATATTTGGTGAGTCTTTTAATATTGTTAAATCTAGGTTTCTCCAATTTTCATAACAATTTTTAAGAACTCGAAACAGTCCTACAGATTGTTGGGTGTATTGTAACAAACTAACACTTTCAGCGCCTAGACGTGCAAGATCACCGCTAATTTGAGGAATAGGAAACTTCTCAAACAAAGGGGTTAAAAAGTTACCCATTCTTTTCTGCTTTAAATTTTCTCTTGCTCTCTTAAAACGTTGCTCTCGCTCGCGAAGCATTCCTGGAATTCGGAGTAATGTCAAAGGACTTGAATCAGGAAAAATATCAAATGGATTAATTATGACTTGAATAAAGTCTCTTTTTGCTGCTTCATATTCATCTTTAACAGCTAACAGATCTGTACTTTTATTTTCTAATTTTAAGATAGAGTCAAATATTTCTATTAGCTCATCTTGGAAAGTGGTATCTAACCAATCTACTACCCGAAGCATAACCACATTTAATATAGAGTCGCCAAGTGTAGAAAAAATCATTCCTCCAGCAGGCATATCACGAATTTTTCTTTCAACAGCTACTTTCACTCGATCAAATTTAGATTGTACATAGCTGGCAACCGCCTCACTATCTCCTTGCAATTTTGCAACTTCCCATTGCACTTCCGGACCTAAATCAAAGGTCATTGCATTAATATCTTCTACTGCTCTTTGTAATCTTGCATCTAAAGTTATCTGTGGAGTAGAATCTTTAAGCTCAACATTGACTCCTTGATAAACAGGCAATCTTCTTTTAAGCTCGCGAAGTAAAGTTCTAAGTGGAATATTTTCTATATCCTCTAGGGCTGCTATTAATTCTAATGTTGTTGGCAATTTACTTTTATCAGTACCCTCGTCCAAGTTGAGACTAGTAAGCACTTCCATTATAGCTATAAATTGCTCTGTTGTTTGCAACGCAAGAAGACGTGCTTTTAATCTATTAAAATCATCAATTGAGCCAGGCGCTTTAACTAAAGCCAATATTTTAATAATTCTATCGGCTTGATCTTCCAGTTCTTTTGTTTGCACTACTTGTTTAACAAATTGAATGAAATCAGCCACTGGTAAATGATTATCATGTTTTTGCCAGGCAATAATAGCATCCCACGCTCTAAAAGTTGAGAGGTTAGCAGCAGAGAAATCTTCCCATACCTTGTTAAGTTCCGTAATTCTTACAGCCTCTGTAGGTTCATCTCCATAGACAACAGTTTCTTCATAGCTTAATAAAAATTTAATAATCTCTGTCATTTCGGCTAGCGTAGGCTTGTCTTTTAAATTCGCTAAATTTCTGCCTATTACTGTAAGCACTGCCAATATTTGCTCTTCTTTGCCTGCCGCTAACTGAGTAGAAACATAGCCAAAAAAATCTGTTGCTTTAAAATCTTTCGCTCCTCTACCTGTCGTGACAACGGCTAAAATAGGTAGCAAACGTAATTTTAATAATAGGCTTACTTCATGCTCTTCAACTGCTTGTGCAGCGGTAGTTTCATATTTAAATTCTTCTACCTGTCTAGTAAGCACTAAATAAGCATTATAGGAATCAGCAATGGTAGCTTTACAGCCTCCAAAATATCGATGCAAGGCGGTTAATGCTTCAGCCAATCCAAAATTAGCCTCTCGTAGTTTAGCTTCGTCGATAGTGGCAAGACGAGCTAAATCCTCTAACTCAACACGATAAGTCACCGATTCATTTTGTAAGCCAACACATTTAAAGGTTTGATATTTATCATCGAACAAACTGCTCGGCGTTAATTGCATAACTGGATGGAAAAAACGAAACCGTTCCCATCGCGCTGCATACCAAGCCCCTTCTGTTCCAAAGTCTAGTTCGCTTAAACAATGTAGTTGCTCTTGATAAAGTTGTGGTTTAACTTTTTTCAAAATAAGCAAGGTACGATCTAAAAATACTTGTACATTTGGGGTAGTAGTAGGTGCATACTCAGCAACTACTATTGGCTGTGGCATTTCTAAAGCTTCTTCTGCAAAATCATCTGTATCTACTTGGGTCGGTTGAGTAACTGATAGTTTTATAAAAGGACAATGATCAGGCAGCTCTGTACCAGGGTGCAGCTGATCAAAAAAGTATTTTATAGCTTTATAGATCTTGCCAATATCACCATAACCTACTTGCTGAATTTGGTTTTGCGTTAACTCCATCCACCATTGTTTTTGCTTAGGACCAAACTCTATCAAACCACGAATTGCCTCTAAACTTGATTTAGAAGTTAAACTTACAGCTAAGTGATAATTTTGAGTAACAAATAAATTTTTAACTGAGGCATAAAGCGCTTTCTTTGGCGTATCATCATGATCATATAAATAATTTAAAGCATCTAATAAGTCACTAAGGCCCCCCACCCCTTCTTTATAAAGAATTTCCAAAAAAATATAAAATTCTTTACCTGCTGTGAAATTTTTTGCAGCAGGAGGTCCGCCTATAACTTCCCAACCCTCTGTATCACTCGCAAAGAAAAAAGAGTGGTACTTTTCAAAAAATTCATCGCCACGAGCTTTGCCTACTAAGCCATCAACAAATTTTTTAACCCTTATGGGAGTTAATGTGTTAAATTTTTCATCTTTTAAATTAAGAAAAGTAAACAGTAAATCATACCAAATTTCTTTTGATATTTTGCTATCACCAGAATCAAGTTCGGCTATAAAAAAATTATTAAAAAACTCATACACAGCTTTAAACTCAGAATTCTGATCTTTTGCAAAAATAATCTGTGCACAATCAAAAAGATCAACTTCTGATAAAAATCCAAAAAGTTGCTCTGCTAAAGGTGACTGAGCAGCCCGAATTGCTGCTAATAACTTTCCAGGTAATGCGCTAATCGCTTCTTGTTTTTTTTGACCTGCTAATGCAGATTGTTGTTGTCTATCTCGATCCCGTTTCTCTTCTGAGGTTAAGCGTATAATTAATTTTTTAGAATATATCTGAGAAATTATACTCCAAAAAGTTGGCTCTCTGTTTGTTAACATTTCTGGTAATGCTATATTATCTCTCGGTACTGTAGCTTTAGGAATTGTCGCCAACATTGCTTTATTAAATTGACGTAAATCTCCAGCCCAGTTTGATCTTTTTTTAATAGGCAGTAAGTTAAGCCTTAAAGGATTACCTTTATTTTCTTGATATCGAGAAATATCATAACATAATACTAAACCATTTTTTGTTGAATCGCTTATGTCCGCATGTTCTTTAAGATAAAAACCAGCCGGTAAATTATCAATATTAAATCCTGAAAGAAAATATTGTGGTAAAGCCATCATGACTACCACTGCTTCTTGAGACAAATAGCGAATACTATGAGGCAGCAATCGCGTTGGAGAAGTTTCGCTTCCTCCTGTCATTCTTAACCACAATAATGGCACTGATTGCATATCGGCAGAGATTACAGCACTATATAGCTCACTCTCTGAAAGAATAGCCTGGCTAGGGATAGCAGCAAGCAGTGCATTAAAACGACCTGCTCTACTCTTATCCAAACCACAAAATTGCTCATAATCTACAAGACCCGCGGCGTCTCCTGCCGCAGTGTCTGCATCAATTTCTGCCTCTGAAGTAGTCTCAGCTTCTACTTCTACCTCAATTGCTTGTTGCGCCTGCTGTTGAAGCTCACGAGTATGTTCTAGTTCAAAAGCAACTTCCACACCTAAATGCTTACTCGCATCATAGCCAGCTATCTTACAAGCCCGCAATTGACTACCTTTTTTTAGTCTATAAGAAATAGCTGATGCTATAGCCGGTTTATCAGGCTGCTGCTCTCTCGGTTCATAGGCGCGCTCAGCAATTCTTTTAACACGTTTTCTAGCCTCAATCTTATTCACTAAAGAAAACTTAGCTTGAATAATAGGGTCAGCAAAATCTATTGAACGAGCATCAGAATAACTGCGTGCTGCTGTTGCCTCAAAAGAAGCATAAAGATTATCATGACTATCATAGACTGCTTCAAGCTGTTTATATTGTTCTGCTGATAACCTTCCTTCATCTCCAATCACTAATCTTACTAAACTTATATTTGGATAGTTAGCTAATAACGGCATAAGCTGTATTAATAAAGCGAACTCACCCTCATTAATATCACGATTAAGCGTTAATTCAAGATGAGAAAAAGGAAATGATTTTTGTTCTTGTAAATGTCTGATTAAAGCTTTTATACCATTCTCAAAAAAATTATCCAAATGCGCAGCTGATTGATCACAACAAAAATTTTCAAATGGGAACCCATTGTCTTTAAAAAAATCACCGTATTCATCAAGAAATTCCAATAAAGAATTAAAATATTCTTCGCCCAATACCATTATAGGCAAACAATATTGAAGTGCATCATCTGTATGTGGATAAACAAAAAGCATTTTTAAACTGGCAGCTCGGTCCGCAAACATTTGTGAATCAGTAAAGCGGCGTAACCAAAATTGATGCCAAGGCTTTTTCTCTTCTGTAATTTGCATACCTGTTCGAGCAAATAACTTATTTCTAGCCGTTAATAATGCCAGGCCTGTTTTTAATTTATTTACTCGCTCTAAAACTGTTCCTTCAAGCACCTCACTATCTTCTAATGTTACTTTAACTAACTGCGAATTTTTTGCAAACCCCGCTAAAAAATTATCGCCTTCAGTTAAGAGTTGGATATTTTTAATAATTAAGTGACCAATTTTTTTAGCTGTTAATTCCTTTTCCAAAAGCTTAATACGCGCCTTTTGAATATTAGCTATTCTTGCTAAGTCAAGCCCCTCTTCTTCAAGCACGAAAAATTCTTGTAAATCAATTGTCAATGTATTGCCTTGAACCTGATCAAGCCAAGGGCGCACTATGTCTATTTTTAAAGAATTTCCATCAAGCGCACTCATCTCTTCTGGATTTATAAGTCTAATTTCGCCTAACGCTGGTTCTCTTGATACAAAAAAATTAGTAACCCAAGCTGCTTGGTTTTTAATCTCCTGAGATAAAGCTCTTTCCATTAATATTGCTTGATAAGAAAATCGTGGGATTTTGCTACGAGGACCTGGCGATACTTTTCCTACATGTTCAATTAACGCATCTAAAAATTGAGACGAAAATTTTCCTAACCCTTCAGCTTCAGGAACCGTGCCAAACGCTTCCGTAGCAGTAACTCCGTCTGGTAAAGCTTCTTGTCTAAACTCCATTCCACCTAATGCTAAACGATAGATGCAATCTCTTAAATCAGCAGAATCAGCCTCTGCTGCAATTAATTGTTGGCAAGCTTCGCGTTCTACAGGTGTTTTCGCTGCTAATTCTTCTACAGTAAAATTAAATGCTTTAAGCAATCCTTGCAACGCCCGATAACCACAAGACCACCCATCTGTTTGGCTACCTTCTCCGACAACTGTTGTTTGAATAGTCGCCGTTGGAAACGCTTGATAACGAATAAAATATTGCTCACCCTCTTGCTCAACTACTCCCACTTGTCTTCTTCTTAAATCTTCTGCAATTTCTCGCGCAGCTGGTTTTCTTGCATTATAACGAATCGCTTCAGTAAAAATGCCAGTTACTCGTGTCCTCTCTTCATCAGAGATGCGTAAACTATCCTGACAGTTAATAGTAATCTTTGGTGGTTCCTCACGAGGATCGATTTCTATCATTGCATAAATCCAATGTGAACCCTGATCACGGAAGTCACCTCTTTGACCTTTGTTTAATAAGAGCGGAACTTTATAAGGTACTTTCGGATCATCACCTTTATGAGCTTCTCTAATAAAATGTAAAATATCAGCTATTTCTTCAGCTCTGAGAACTGTAGTATGAATTTTATCTTTTAAACCTAGTATCTTTACTAAGCGCTCTATATCTTTATCAGTTAACCATTCTTGCCCATGAAGCTGGCCATTAACAAATTTTTCAGCCAACCCTAGATTAGAACCTTGCGCATGAATAACTTGCAATGGTCTGTCTAGCTGTTGTCGACGCACTTCTCTAAATTCCGTGATTAAGGCTATGCGATTAAGCGCTGGTAATTCTTCTAATTGCTGAGTAACAGGATTGATAACTAAGTATTTTTGTAATAAACGAAATAAGTTGTCTCTTTCAGTTTGAAATTCTTCTCGAGTGTGCTCATTTTCGCTTCCTATTGCATCTAAATCACTACCTGGAATATCAATGTACCCTAAAATTGCTCTAAACCGTTCTAAAGATACATTATCTAATTGTAGCGAGTGTAAAGTTGGATTAAAGCGCTCCCCGAGCACAAATCGCTGATACAGAGGAAATAAAAATTGGGGAACACTATCATGCATAATTAACCCTATCCCATTATTATTAATGCTTTATTTTATTATAACCCTTTTATAGCATATTGGAATGATCCGATTAATATCTATACAAGTATTTTTAAGAAATTTAAAATTAACGGAATATATTTATAACTATTTGATTAAAAACATAATTTTAAATATTAAGCAGGCCTATTTTCGACTATAACCTGAGGAAAATTAACCATCCAGTTTTTTGGCTGCAAACTCAGACGGGCGGCTATTTTTAATGCAAGATATTGATAAATAAAAGAAATATTGCTTTCTGGGATTAAAATGGCGGGCCTTCCTTGATCCGTCTGTTCTCTAATAGTGAGCTCTAAAGGAATTTCAGCCAACAAAGATAGTTGATATTTAGTAGCAAGCTCACGCCCACCTGCCGCGCCAAACAAATGAGTTGAGGTATGACAATGTGGACAGTGATAAACGCTCATATTTTCAACAATTCCTAAAATCGGCACCTTGACTCTTTTAAACATGGCTACACTTTTTTCTGCATCTGCCACAGCAACTTTTTGGGGAGTGGTGACAATCACCGCCCCGCTTACCGGTACCTGTTTGGCTAAAGTAAGCTGCACGTCGCCAGTACCAGGTGGTAAATCAATTATCAAATAATCTAAAGCTTGCCACCTGGTATCATTCAATAACTGCAACAAGGCACCACTCACCATAGGTCCACGCCATATCATCGCTTGGTCATCTTCGATTAAATAGCCAATAGAATTGGTTTGTAACCCATAACACATAACGGGTTCAAACTTTTTATCGACCACCGTAGGTTTAGTTTTTTTACCTAGTATTAATGGCTGATTAGGGCCGTAAATATCAGCATCTAAAAGTCCGACTTGAGCACCAGCTTGCTGCAACCCTAAGGCAATATTCACTGCTGTAGTAGATTTTCCTACCCCTCCCTTACCCGAACCCACAGCAATAATATTTTTGATTGCAGGGTGCGCTTTAACAGCGGGCTGAACTTGATGAGCAATAATTTTTTGAGTGATATTAAAAATAAATTTATAATTGGGAAAAGCTTCTTTAACAAGTGCTTGTAAGGAAGCTTGGATTGACTGCTTAAGTGTTTGAATAGGAAAACCAAACTGTAAATCCACCGTCACTGTTTGTTGGTTAATATGACAAGTTTGCAAAACTTTAGCGGTCACAAGATCTTTTTCAAGATAGGGCTCTTGATAAGCAGCTAAGGTCTGTTCAATTTGTTTGCTATTTATTTTATTCATACCTAACTAAGCTTAAACTTTTAAAGAAAGGTATTTTACCTGTAAAGATAGCTTATTTCACTTTATTATTTTTAATCTTATTTGAAAAATATTACTAGAAACTAGCGCTTTAGGCCTGGTCAATGCTATAGTATGACCCTAATAAAATAACAGGTTTTTATGAAACAACGTAAAATTCTAGTCACGAGCTCTCTACCCTATGGTAATGGCCCTCTTCATCTAGGTCATATGCTTGAATACATCCAAACCGATATTTGGGTTCGTTTTCAACAATTGCGTGGTCATACTTGTTATTATATTTGCGGTATTGATGCCCATGGCTCACCTATTATGTTGCGTGCAGAAAAAGAAGGGATTACACCTACACAATTAATTGAGAGAATATATCAAAGTCATCAACAAGATTTTGCTAAATTTCATATTAAATTTGATAGTTATTACACCACTCATTCAAAAGAGAATCGAGAATTAACTGAATTCATTTTTAATAAACTTAAAGCGGGTGGCCATATCACAACTAAAACCATCAAGCAGGCATATGATGCTCAAAAAAATATGTTCTTGCCTGATCGTTTTGTTAGAGGTGAATGCCCTCGTTGTGGTGCACCTGATCAATATGGTGATAGTTGTGATATTTGCGGCGCTACCTATAACCCTTTAGACATGAAAAATCCTGTGTCCGTTATCTCAGGTACCGTCCCTGTTGAAAAAGAATCTGAACATCTCTTTTTTGATTTACCAAAACATGAATCCTTTTTAATTAACTGGATGAATCAAGGTCACTTACAAGAACCTATGATCAATAAATTAAAAGAATGGTTTACAACAGGATTGCAAGCCTGGGATATCTCTCGTGATGCACCCTATTTTGGATTTACTATACCAGGTTATACCGATAAATATTTTTATGTGTGGCTTGATGCGCCTATTGGTTATATGGCCAGCTTTAAAAAATTTACTACCATGCATCCAACTATTAGCTTTGAAGAATTTTGGGATAAAAATTCAACCCATGAGCTTTATCATTTTATTGGCAAAGATGTAGCTTATTTTCATACTTTATTTTGGCCCGCTTTATTAGCAGCCTGTCAAATAAGACTGCCAAGCAGTATTTATGCACATGGCTTTTTGACAGTTAACGGCAAAAAAATGTCAAAATCACGCGGTACTTTTATTAGCGCCAACACTTATTTAAAACATTTAAACCCTGAATATCTACGCTATTATTTCGCCAGCAAACTTAATAATGGTATAGAAGACTTAGATCTAAATCTGGAAGATTTTAAAACTAAGGTTAATGCAGATTTAGTAGGAAAATTAATTAATATTGCCAGCCGCTGTAGTGGTTTTATTAGTAAATTCTTTGCTGGAAAATTAAGCCCCAGCCTGGCAAACCCTGAACTCTTTAAAAATTTTCTACAATCAGAAAAACCGATTGCCGATTATTATGAAAATCGACAATATAGTGCGGCCATTCGTGAAATAATGCGCTTAGCTGATATTGCTAATCAATATATTAATGATAATCAACCCTGGATCTTAGCCAAACAACCTGAAAAACTTCCTGAAGTACAAACCATCTGTAGCTTGGCGATTAACTTATTTAAGACTCTCATCATTTATTTACAGCCGGTCTTGCCAGCTTTGGCAAAATCTGTGAGCGAATTTTTAAATACTCCTGTATTTACTTGGCAAGACTCACACTTGCCTTTATTAAACCATACCATTAATGTTTATCAGCCACTCATGACCCGCATTGAAGAGGAGCAAATAATTGCCATGCAAAACGATGCCAATGAAGAACTTAAAGCCGAGAGTGAAAGAATAATAGCGCCGGCTGCCATCTCTACTAAGCTTGCGATAAAACCTGAAATTTCGCTTGAAGATTTTATGAAAGTTGATTTACGACTAGCAACCATTGTACAAGCTGAGCACGTGGAAGGCGCCGATAAATTACTGAAACTGCAACTGGATTTAGGAGAAGGAGAAATAAGACAGGTCTTTGCTGGTATAAAAACCTGTTATCAACCTGAAGCGCTCATTGGTAAACAAACTATTATGGTTGCCAACTTACAACCACGAAAAATGCGCTTTGGCTTGTCTTCAGGCATGGTGCTAGTTGCTAAATCTGGTGAGCAACTTTGGCTAACGACCGCTGAACCTGGCGCGCCCGCCGGTTCTCCTATTCAATAATGACTATGAAAATTTTTAAACTTCATGTCGAAACTATCAATGAAGTTTTGCCGCAAACTCAGTGTAAACTGTGTACTTATGAAGGTTGTAAACCTTACGCTACAGCTATTGTAGAACATGGTGATCAAATTGATCGCTGTTTACCAGGTGGAGTTAGAGTATTAAAAAAATTAGCTGAACTCACTCACCAAGATATCACCCCTTATTTGGCGACTATGCAAACCAAGCAAAAACCACAATTGGTCGCAAAAATTCGTGAAGCAGAATGTATTGGTTGCACGCTTTGTATTCAAGCTTGTCCTGTTGATGCGATACTTGGTGCCGCCAAACAAATGCATACCATTATTAGTGATGAATGCACAGGCTGCGAACTCTGCCTAGCACCCTGTCCCGTAGACTGTATTGATTTGCTTGAACTCGGCCCCACGCCTGAAACAGATTCACCAGTCCTAAAGAAAAAAGCAGTTCATGCACGCCGGCGCTATGAGTTTCATCAAACTAGACTACAAAAAGAAAAACAACAAAATCAAAAAAAGCATCAACTTGCTTTGAAAATTAATACTTCTCAGCGAGAAACAAGTTTAATTGATAAAAAACAAGCGATTGCGGCTGCCGTCGCCAGAGTGCTGCAGAAAAAAAATCAAAACAGTGATAATGATTGATTTTCAAGCTGACCCTGCATAACATAGTATTTTCTTTTAAGCATAAGCCCTAGTTATGAATGCTAAAAAAGTCCTGGAAATCTTTAAACGCTTTAAAAAACAAAATTCTCATCCCACTACAGAACTTCTGTATAAAACCCCTTTTGAATTACTGATTGCAGTGGTGTTATCAGCCCAAGCTACTGATGTCAGCGTTAATAAAGCAACGTCTAAACTCTTTCCTGTTGCCAATACTCCAGCAACACTCTTCGCCTTAGGAGAAACCAAATTAAAAACTTATATTAAAACCATTGGCCTTTATAACACCAAAGCAAAAAACATCATTAAACTTTGCCAATTGCTCATTGACAATTATCACAGCCGAGTACCTCACGACCGCACAGCTTTAGAGTCATTACCTGGTGTTGGACGTAAAACAGCTAATGTTATTTTAAATACTGCTTTTGGAGAACCTACCATAGCAGTCGATACTCATATTTTTCGAGTTGCCAATCGTATTGGACTTGCACCCGGTAAAACCGTCCGTGCAGTGGAAGAAAAATTATTAATTGTGATTCCTAAAGCCTTTCAACATGACGCACACCATTGGCTTATTTTGCATGGTCGTTATACTTGTCTGGCAAGAAAACCGCGCTGTCCTGACTGCCTCATTGCTGATTTATGTGAATATCAAGACAAAACAAGAGCCCCTAACAGCTAGCGTTGATTTAGCTCAATTCTCATGAAGATTTTTAATAAATTAGCTTTTATTTTGCTCAGTTAAGCGTATTTTTCTTTTTAGCACTGACCGACCTAAATGATAATGATTCTCAATTGTGTTGACAGCAAGGGGGCAAATAGCGATAATAAGCCCATGAAAACATTAGACCAATTAAAAACTGGCACTTTTGCTCGGGTCCTAGGGTTTACTGCCAGTCGAGAAGGTTATCGGCAAAAGCTGCTAGCGATGGGCCTAACCCCAGGCTGTGAAATCAATATTGTTAGAGTTGCGCCACTAGGTGACCCGATCCAAATTAATTTAAGAGGTTTTCAATTAAGTTTACGTAAAACAGAAGCAAAAATGATAGAGGTTGAACAAATTAAAAAATGAGTCTAACTCGTATTGCACTAATCGGTAATCCTAATTCGGGTAAATCTACTCTTTTTAATGCTTTAACAGGCTCTAACCAAAAAGTGGGTAACTGGCCAGGTGTCACGGTAGAAAAAAAAATAGGTCGCTTCATTTATCAAAGCACACAACTTGAAGTGGTTGATTTACCAGGTACCTATAATCTTAGTGCCTTACCAGAAAATAATTCTCTCGATGAGCAAATTGCTATCGACTATATCATTAGCCATGATGCCAATATAATAATCAATGTGGTGGATGCTACTAACTTGGAACGTAATTTGTTTTTAACCACCCAACTTTTTGAGTTAGGTGTGCCCATGATATTAGCTATTAACATGACAGATCTCGCTAAACGTAAAGGAATCATGATTAATTACGCGGCACTGTCAGCAAAGCTAAAGTGTCCTGTCATTCCAATTGTTGCCAATAAACAACTAGGATTAGAACAGTTAAAATTAACCGTATTAAGACACGCTAAAATCAGCCACTTTAGTGCCAACAAAATTCAATATCCTGACCAACTTGAGCAGGCCATTGCTCGCTTACAACCAAAGTTTGAAGCCATTTCCCCAAAAAACCAAGCTCGCTATTTAGCGATTCATTTACTTGATAACGATGTTTATGCTAAACGTCAAGCCCCCAAAGCATTGCAACAACAAGCCAACGAATTAAAAAATATTTTAGAGCAAACTTTTAATAAAACTATCGATATTCTTATTGCCGATGCTCGTTATGCCTTTATTAACCAATTAATCAGCCATACTGTTAGCAATCAATCAACTACTCGCCACAGCATTACTAATCTTATCGATAATATCTTACTTAATCGCTTTTTAGGCATTCCTATTTTCTTATGCGTGATGTATGCCATGTTTTTATTTGCCATTAATGTGGGCGGCGCTTTTCAAGATTTTTTTGATATCGCCAGTAATACTATCTTTGTCCAAGGTTTAGAGCATTTATTGCTTAATTTACACTTTCCAAACTGGTTAATTGCTATTTTAAGCGCGGGGATAGGTAAAGGCATTAACACAACTATTACTTTCATTCCAGTTATTGGTGGTATGTTTTTATTTTTATCCTTTTTGGAAGGCTCAGGCTATATGACTAGAGCCGCCTTTGTAGTCGACCGTTTAATGCAAGCTATTGGCTTACCTGGTAAATCGTTTGTCCCAATGATTGTCGGATTCGGTTGTAACGTGCCTTCGATTATGGCAGCAAGAACCTTAGAAAATAAGCGCGACCGGATTTTAACTATTTTAATGAGCCCTTTTATGTCTTGTGGAGCTAGGCTTGCTATTTTTGCAGTTTTTACTGCAGCCTTTTTCCCCAAAGGAGGCCAAAACGTGGTCTTCGCTTTGTATTTAATTGGTATTTTCGTAGCCATCCTGACAGGCTTTATTTTAAGAAAAACTTTACTTCGCGGACACCCCGCACCATTGATTATGGAAATGCCCGCTTATCATCTTCCTAATTTAAAAAATCTGTTACGCCAAACTTGGCAACGCTTGAAGAATTTTTTATATAAAGCCGGGCGTTTTATTATTCCCATTTGTGTGTTAATTGGAACTTTAAATGCTTTTACGGTTGAAGGTAAACTGACTACTGTCAGCAACGAGCAAAACTCTGTTTTATCTTTAGTGGCTAAAGACATCACACCCATTTTTGCACCCATGGGAATTTCTCAAAATAATTGGCCCGCCACTGTTGGTTTACTAACTGGTACTTTAGCTAAAGAAGTTGTCGTTGGAACTTTAAATACGCTTTATTCTCAAACGGGCCATTTAGCCGTCAGCGAACAATCAAATTTTGGTTTTTGGCGCGGTATCCAAGCTGCTTTCCTTTCAATTCCAACTAATATTACTAGCTTAGGAAGCAGTCTTGGTAATCCAGTGCTAGCTGGTGCTCCAACGCATGATGTCAATCAAGGTGTGTTAGGCGTCATGTATGTAGCTTTTGGCGGCCAAGCTGCAGCTTTTGCCTACTTATTATTTGTACTTTTATATGTACCCTGTGTTTCTGCCATGGCTGTGATGCTTCGTGAATTAAATCGCAACTGGACCATTTTTTCAATTTGCTGGACAACGGGTTTAGCCTATGGTGCCGCCACTTTTTTCTATCAAATTGTAACCTTTAAAGTTCACCCACTTTACTCTAGTTGTTGGCTAATAGGCATTGTAGCAAGCTTTTTAATTACTCTGTTTACTATGCGTTCAATTGCCAATCATCATCAACATAAAGCTAGACCTTTACGAATTAATACTATTAATAGTGTTTCACCTTGATAGTCAACTCTTAGCTCAAGTAATACAATAAAACGTCAATCTATTACATAAAGTGGTACCAAAAAATGTCAGTTTATTACATAAAGTGGTACCAAAAAATGTAAAAATATGTCAAAATTATTATACATAAAACTATTACTAAAGATTAAATTCAATGAAAAGGCATATTTTTCAATCATTAACCACTTGGCAACATAAAAAAGATCGTAAGCCATTGATTATTAAAGGAGCTAGACAGATTGGGAAAACTTATATTTTAAAAGAGCTTGGAAAAAATCAATTTCCAGCTTATTTCTATATAAACTTTGAAAGAGATCAAACACTACATCAGCTTTTTAAAAAAGATTTAGCTCCAGCACGTTTATTAAGTGACCTAAATTTTTATTTTAGAACTACGATTAATCCCAACCAAGATTTATTGATTTTTGACGAAATTCAAGCTTGTCCAAACGCTTTAACCAGCTTGAAATATTTTCATGAAGAAATGCCTGAACTAGCGTTAACTTGTGCAGGCTCTTTGCTAGGCATTACTCTAAATGCTGGATCATTTCCAGTTGGTAAAGTTGATTTTCTGAATATGTACCCCATGACATTTTTGGAGTTTTTACTAGGCACCGGTGAAGACCAACTCTATAAACTTCTAAATCACTTAACTTTAGAATCAGAAATTCCATTAACTGCCCATAATCAATTATGGGATTATTTTAAACTCTATCTTATTATAGGTGGCTTACCTGAAATAGTTAATTACTACGCTCAAAATAAACAAAATTTAAACTCCTCTTTATTATTTATTCGTCAAAAACAATCCGAGCTTATTTTAGCTTATTATGCGGATATAGCTAAACACTCTGGAAAAATAAACGCCATGCATATTGATCGTGTTTGGCGCTCTGTACCCAATCAATTATCCACTCAACATAATCACTCTGCTAGAAGATTTACATTTAAAGGGATAATCCCTGGAATAGATAGGTATTCACGTTTAGCCAATGTTATTGATTGGCTAGAAACAGCAAATCTTCTTGTTAAGCAATCAATTACACACTGTGCTCAGTTGCCATTATCTGCTTACACAAAAGAAAATATTTTTAAGCTATTCATGTTTGATGTTGGATTATTAGGGGCTATGATTGATCTGTCCCCTAAAGTTATTTTAGATTATGATTATGGTTCTTATAAAGGCTATTTTGCAGAAAATTTTGTAGCCCAGGCTTTTCTAGCAAGTGGCTTAACTCATTTATATAGCTGGCATGAAGGCTCCAGCGAAATAGAGTTTTTAAAAGAAGTTAATGGACTGCTATTACCAGTAGAAGTTAAATCAGGCTGGGTAACACAAGCTAAGAGCTTAAAGGTATTTAATGATAAATATCACCCTCCTTATCGAACCATTTTTAGTGCTAAAAATTTGTTAATAGATAAAAAAAATCTAATTCATTATTATCCACTTTATTTGGCAGAACGATTTCCATTGCCTGAAAATTAATTTAGGCCCCTAGAAAATACTTTTTAGAATCTTAAAATTTAGACCTTTTATCATTATTTTGAGAAGTTAAGTTTGCTCATGCAAACTTAACCGTCTCGTCAACCCATCATATCCTATAGTAGGTGTATTTATTTAAATTTAAATAAATTATGTTATTTTATATAATTATACGTACTATAATTAATTTAATGCAATGATGCATTTGATCAACTATTATCTGAATGGCAACCATGTTTAATCAAGAAAGAACTGAACTTCGTAAATTTTATCAAAATTGCTGGCTTAAATATCAAAATAAAGAGTCTTTAAGTCTTTTAGAAAAGCAAATCATTACTGTCTTATTAGCTCATCCTGAATATATTCCTTTATTTGAAAATTTCGACAGCTACCAAGATAGGGATTATCGGCCTGAAAATAATGAAACCAATCCTTTTTTACATTTAAGTTTGCATTTAGGTTTAATCGAACAAGTTTCCACGAATAGACCTTTGGGTATTCAATCTGTTTATCAAACACTTTGTCAAAAACAAGGCCAACATGAAGCTGAGCATTTAATGATGGATTGTTTAGCAGAAGTTTTGTGGCAAGCCCAGCGCAATCAACAATTACCCGATGAAACATTGTATTTAACTAAACTATCTCAGCTTATTAATTCATGATCTTTTAAGAGTGAACTTGCGAGCGGCAGTAAGTTTCTTTGACAAAATATGCCGCGACAAAACCAATTACAAAGGCAATAGGCATAATAAGCATGGCTTGGTGGTAAGCCTGTACAGAATAAACTGGTGCTCCATTTAGAACTTTATGATCCCACCCTAAATCTAATAACCAACCTGAAAAAGGCAATCCTAAAGCACCACCTAATAAACAGATCATTGATACAATGCTCACAGCAGTACCAGTTAAAATTCCCTGGTTATGTTCAGCAACCAAAGGATAACTAATAACCTGACTACAAGTTATCAACCCTAAAATAAAAAACAAAATACTTAACTGAATAAAAGTGAGATCTTGTCCGTAAATTATAATTAACACGACGAGTAAAGATAAAATAGCACTGACCAACATCGGTAAACGACGTTGTTGCAGCATGTCTGAAATAAACCCCATCAGTGGCGCACCAACAATGCTTCCCAAAAATAACATACTACAAATAAATGAAGCTCTGGCCGCATTAAAACCATCAACTTGTTCTAAGTACATACGTCCCCACATAGCCCCTAATAAAAATATGGGTAAATTCAACAAACAGGTATAAAGTCCCCCTAACCAATTCTGCTTATTACTTAAAACCATTTTTATACTGGTCCACAGTCCTTGTTGCTTCAGTTGCAAATACTCTTCGGTGGCTTTTTCAAAATGATGAGTCGGCCGATCTTGAACAACAAACCAAATCCAAATGATAAGTACCACTCCCAAGCAACCATTAAGCATCATCATTTCTCGCCAACCAAAATAAGTTACTAAGAGTGTGGCGGGCGTTTGTGCCACCCAACCACCAATAAAGGCCATCGTAACAATTAAACCCGTTACTACAGCCATTTTTCTAGGAGGAAACCAACGTGAAGCCAAGCGTACGCCGCTTAAAAAACAAAATGAACCGCCTAAACCAATTAAAGCGCGACAAAGTCCCGCAAAAAAAACGGTTTTTGCTAAACCAAATCCAAACGTTCCGAGTGTACAAAAAGTCATAGCCATTAGTATTAATTTGCGGGTTGCAAATCGATCTAATAAATTCCCAGCTACAAACAATAACCCCGCATTAAAGTAAAAGTAAAGCGATGATAAACGACCAAGCTCACCGGCATTAATATGAAAATTTGCCATGAGCTGTGAACTAATAGAATTAATAATATTTAATTGTATAAATTCATAAAAAAAGAGCAGCCCCCCTGATAAACTAACTAACCAAGCTAAAAAATATTCAGACTTAGGGGCTTTACGTTCAATTGCAGTGGTCAATAAGGCCATAATTATCGCTTCTTTTAGAATAAATTATTGAATAAGACGACCACGTCATTATACATTGAACCTCTGAGAAGAAAAGATTCTCCCTTAGCAATAACCTCTTAAAAATTGACTTAACTTAATTTAGTAAAATTATTAAACAATTGCGTTAGTAAAGCTTTTTTGTCTAATAAACCAGCGGCCATCTATTTTTAACAAGGTAATATAATCAGTAAAATAATTTTCATCCACTAAGACCTTGGCTTTGACCCATGCTATATCTTGATGCCAATCCATCCCAACTATTTTCTTATCATACCGCCGCTCACTTTTAGACTGTTGCTTAGCCTGGGTAACTCGTTCAATAAATTGAATTAAATTCATTACTACTGATTGACCATTGATATTACCGGTTATTTGACAATCCGGATGAAAGGCTTGTAAGAGACGCGTCTTATCAGCCGCAAAGGTTCCTAAAAAATAATCCTCCATGACAGCTTGAAGCAATGAAATATCATTTTGCATATTTAACTTTCCTTTTGTTTTTCTTAAATTTGTAATTTAGTTACAATATATGTAATTATAATACTTAAATTGTAATTTAATCAACAATACTGTAAAATTTCTATAACTCATTATTCAGGACATTTTATGGGGACTGTTGTTGAAACTTTAGCTGATCTCGAGTTTTTATCTAAGCTTATGATAGGCATAGGGGAAGTTGCTGAAATTACCCGTATTCCAGCAAGGCAACTACGTTATTGGGAAGAAAAAGGTATTATTCACGCTTTAAAAACTAAGCGGTCTACAACCAGACGTTACGATTACCAAACTGTTAAAAAAATTATTTTAATCAAAGAACTTTTAGAAGAAGGCTATACCTTAAAAGCTGCTACTAAAAAAATTGCCACTCGCCTTGAAAAAATCAATACCGCGTTTAATAAATTAAAAAAAGATTAAGAATCCACGGCTTTTTATTTTATTGTAAGCTAGGAGGGAAACTATATTTTACTTACCTCAGAAATTTAAGAACTCCCTTGCAGCTTTTTTATTAAATCCATGGGAACAGGGAACACAATTGTTGAAGTTTTATCTCCCGCTATATCAATTAAGGTTTGCAAATAACGCAACTGTAAGGCTTCTTGTTGTAAAGATAGAATTCTTGCTGCTTCTAATAATTTTTGAGCGGCTTGATATTCACCTTCAGCATTAATTATTTTAGCACGGCGCTCTCTTTCTGCTTCGGCTTGCCTAGCGATAGCCCGCACCATACTTTCATCTAATTCTACATATTTAATTTCAACATTGGCAACCTTGATTCCCCAAATATCGGTCTGCTGGTCTAAGATCTTTTGAATATCACTATTTAGTTTATCCCGTTCGCTAAGCATTTCGTCGAGCTCATGGCGACCAAGCACTGAACGCAGCGTGGTTTGGGCAAGTTGGCTGGTTGCTTCGAAATAATTTTCTACTTGAATGATCGCCTTTTCAGGGTCAACGACACGAAAATAAACGACGGCATTCACTCTGACCGACACATTGTCGCGCGAAATAACATCTTGTGAAGGCACATCCATAACTACTGTTCGCAGTGAAATTCTAACAATTTGCTGAACAATAGGAATAACAATAGCCAATCCAGGGCCTTTAATTCCTGTAAAACGGCCTAAAGTAAAAGTTACCGCCCGTTCATATTCTCGCAGCACTCGAATACAAGAAAATAATAAAATCAAGGCTACGATAATAATGGTTAAAGTAGCTATATGAGGTACATTTTGCATACAGAATCTCCTTTACGATATAGTACGTTCGATTAATTTTTCTCGGGCGCAACATTAAGCAACAAACCGTTTCTATCTTTTACTATTATTTTTTTACCAACTGGCAGCGAACTCTCACAAACCGCCTGCCATAATTCACCGTGGACTCTTACCATAAGCTGGGTCTTATCAACCTCAACTACCACACCGCTTGCACCGATTAATTCTTCTCCGCCACTCACTATAGGTCTTTGTTGTGATTTTACAGCTAAACGTAATATAAAGAGAAAAAATATGGCTGTGACAATAGTAATTCCTAGAGCAATGGATAAGGCAACCTCATAACCTGGTACATGACGATCAAACATAAATAAGGAGCCCAGGAAAAAAGCAATAATTCCTCCTACTGCTAAAATTCCATAGCTTGTTACAAAAAGCTCTAAAATCATCATCAGCAAGCCAGCTATCAATAAACTTATTCCGACATAGTTAATAGGCAGCAAAGAAATACCATAGACAGCTACCAATAGTGCGATGAGTCCTATCACACCAGGAACAATCATGCCTGGGTTCATTAATTCGAAGAAAATTCCATAAATACCAATTAATAATAAAATATACGCCACACTCGGTGAGGCAACTATTCCCAATATATTCTCCCTTAGATTAGGAGCAAATTTTTTCAGTGTCAAATTCTTGGTGTTTAGCGTTTGCCATTGGTCTTTGACTTTAACTATTTTACCATTCGCTTGAGCTAACAAATTAGTAACATCAGGCGCTACAAAATTAATTACTTGTTGTTTTAAAGCTTGGGTAGCAGTTAAACTTGCCGCTTGAGTCACAGCTTTTTCTGCCCATTCAGGATTACGATTATTAAGTTCGGCAAGACTACGGATAAAGGCAACGGTATCTTGCTGCACTTTATTCATAGCAATACTTTGCTTTTTAGTTTGCTGAGAAGAATTAAATAGATCAATCGGCGAGGCTGCACCCAAATTAGTGCCCGGTGCCATCGCCGCTATTTGACTTGCATAAACAATAAAAGTTCCAGCACTCGCAGCTTGCGCACCAGCCGGTGCAATATAAGTAATAACTGGAATAGGAGAAGCCAGTATAGCCTGCACAATATTACGTGTTGATTTTAACAACCCACCTGGTGTGTTAAGTTCTAAAATAACCACAGCAGCTTTATTGGCAGCTGCTATTTCTAATCCATGTTCAACATAAATTTGTGTAGCTGGACCAATTTCCCCTTGCAAGTTTAAGAGGTAAGCTGTTTGCGAAGCACTACTTTGAGCTAAACAATTAATACTAATCATTAGCCAGCAAAAGCTCATAATAATCCAACTTATTTTACGAACTATCACCTACACAAAACTCCTTCTAATTTCGCTTTATTATCCACCAAACTTCACTATTAGTAAAAGTTCTTATTGATTAAATTGGGTAGTGGTATTTTTAGCCCCATCATTCTTTAAAAATTTACCAAAAAGTTTTAATTAATCAATAGATTACATGATATTAGGTAATAATAATTTTACTAAAATTTTGTTACCCTAAATGGATTATCCTGTTTTTCTAAATAATTAAGAGGAGGCTTCAAGAATACAGAGCTTATCAATATCTTCATGGGGGGTTGAGCTTATTTTCAACCTGAAATTTTTAAGAGCTCCCAATAATGCAAATACAGGGCTTGCGTAGCTTTACCTAAATAACCCTCAGTTTGACCATGTGCAAGGATGTTTTGTGGCGGATACATAATCATATTATTTTGAATCCGGTTTGGCATACCATGAACAGCGGTTATATTGGGCGATGAATAACCTAGCTGCATACTGATCATTTTGGCAATCTTAGGCTGCATAATAAAGTTTATAAACTTATAAGCATTAGCTAGATGCGGAGCATTTTTAGGTATACTCATACAATCAATCCAAATAATTATGCCACTCTTAGTATACACATAACGTAATTTTTTATTGCCTTTAGTCATCTGTTCGGCATCACCACTATACACCACGCCAATGGTAGCATCTTCATCGAGCATAATAGGAATAGCGCCATCACTACTAAACAATTTAACATTCGGCATTAATTGCCGTAGTTTTAAATAAGCTTGCTTAATTTGCTCTGGATCACTGGTATTAATAGAGTAGCCCAATGCTGCAAGACCAATAGAAAACACATCTCGCATATCATCATTAAGCAGTAACTGATTATAAAAACGCTGTTGCCATAAATCATTCCAAGTTGTAATTGTCTTAGGATCATAATATTTATTATTAACAATAATGCTGGTTGTCCCCCACAAATACGGAATACTGTATTGATTGCCAGGATCATACGGCTTATTAAGAAGTAATGGGTTAATATTTTTAAGATTAGGCAGTTGTTTTAAATCTAGCTTTTCAAGCATACCTTCTTTTGCCATGCGCTGCACAAAATAAGAAGAAGGAACAATAATATCATAGCCGATACTAGGATCTGCTTTGAGCTTTTCATAGAGCTCTTCATTACTCGCATAAGTGGTGTAATTAACATGTATGCCGGTTTGTTTAGTAAATAGCTTTATCACGCTTTTAGGGGTATAAGCACTCCAATTATAAATATTAATAACATTGTTCTGGCTATAAGCCATACCAATTAGCATCAATAAAATGATTAGACTTTTATATCTCATTTCTTCTTTAATACCATTTGTGCGATTAATGCCATCACCACGGTTAATAATAAAATCACACTACAGAGCGCATTGAGCTCAGGAGTTACCCCTAATTTAACTTGCGAAAAGATATAAAGTGGCAAAATTTGAAAATCAGGGCCAGAAACAAAGGTGCTGATTACCACATCATCAAAAGACAAAGTAAAACTAAGCAGCCAAGCTGCAACAATACCCGGTATCAACATTGGAACAATAATTTTACTAAACACAATAAAATCATTCGCACCCAAATCTTTGGCCGCCTCAAATAAGTTTTTATCTGTACCCGTAATACGACTTAAAATAGTCACCACTACAAACGGAATGCAAAAAGTAATATGGGCTAATAATAAAGTCCAAAAACCTAATGAAATATTTAAAGCGTGAAATAAAATCAAAAAAGCAATGCCTAATACTAAATCTGGAATAACTATCATAATAAAAACTACGCCGTTTAGTAATTTTTTCCCAAAAAACTGATATTTAAATAAAGCTACTGCTCCCAATAATCCGATAAAAGTTGCCACAGTTGAGGCTAAAAAAGAAATGATTAAAGAATGAATTGCAATAACTTGTAAACCACTATCGTGAAATAACTCCCGATACCATTTTAAAGTTGCACCATGCCATAAACCAGAAAACATAGAATTATTAAATGAGAAAACAATTAATACCAATATAGGTAAATATAAAATTACGTAAATAAAAGCCAAATAACTAGCCGATAAGCTTTTATTCATATCAGTACCTGCTTTTTATTTTTATTAAATTTCCAATAAACACCGATCAAAAGCGCCATAAAAAAAGTAAGCACGATACTAATAGAAGAACCTAATGGCCAATTTTGCCCTTCTAAGAACTGATTTTTTATTAAATTTCCCAACAAGATGGATTTAGCTCCACCAAGAATCTCAGGAATATAGAATAAAGTCATAGCAGGTAATAATACTAACATTACCCCTGCAATAATACCTGGTGCACTAATAGGCACTACGATCTGCCAAAAAGCACGCAGTCGATTGGCGCCTAAATCACGTGCTGCATCCACCAATCGCCAATCAAATTTTTCTAAGGTTGCATACAAAGGTAACACCATAAAAGGCAATAAACTATAAACTAATCCGACTTGGGAAGCATATTGCGTATAAAGAATATGTAACGGTTGATGAATAAGATGCAAGGTAAGTAATAATTGATTCAATAGCCCTTGGGTTTTTAAAATCGTGATAATAGCATAGGAACGAATTAAAGAACTTGTCCAAAAGGGAATAATAATTAAAAACAAACACGCCAGCCTTAATTTTTCGGAAAGCTGTGCTAAGATATAAGCAAAGGGATAGCCTAAAGCTAAGCACAAAATTGTGGTAATCACTGAAACCACCAAGGAACGCCAAAATATATGTAAGAAAATAGGATTAATTAATTGTGTATAGTTAATGACTGTTAAATGCCAATTAAAAAGATTTTCATCCCCTTGTTGTAAAAAACTCGCTACTACAACCATGATAAATGGCAATAAAGCTAATACTGCAAGCCAAATAAAAATGATATTAATTGCGATGATTTTAAACAGACGATTACTCATCATAAGGTAGTATCACCTCCCATCCTGGCATCCACTCTACCCAGACCGTTTCATTAATTTTATAATCCAAGTCTTCATCATCTTCATCAAAAAATTCTGTGGCTGATAAGCGTTTACCACTAGCTGTTCTTAAAATAAGATCTACTGTCGAGCCCTTGTAAATAACCTGCTCAACAGTTGCTTGGATAAGTTCATCCTTATCTTCTCGATCGATTATTTCACTTTTATCCCATGCTCTTAAATCCTCTGGTCGCACTAACATGTAGACGCTTTGGCCCAGTTTAGCACCTCGCTTATTACTTAAAGTAAATATTTTACCTTCAATGCGTAGCTGTAAATGATTTTCACTGACACTTAAAACTTCAGTCTCAAAAATATTAGCCTCACCAATAAACTTAGCCACATGCAAGCTATTGGGTGATTCATAAATTTGTCTAGGAGTACCCACCTGCTGGATAATCCCTTCGTCCATAATCACTACACGATCAGACATGGATAAGGCTTCTTCTTGATCATGAGTAACTAAAATAAAAGTAATACCTAGTTTTCGCTGCAGACTTTTCAGCTCAATTTGCATATTCTTACGCAAACTATAATCTAAAGCGCTTAACGGCTCATCTAATAATAGAACTAAGGGTTTGTTGACTACCGCTCTGGCAATAGCTACCCGTTGCTGCTGGCCACCACTTAGCTGCGCGGGTCTGCGGCCAGCCAGTTTTTCTAGTCTAACCATGGCTAAAGCCTCTTGAACTCTGTCAGCTATTTCAGTTTTAGGCAATTTTTTACATTTAAGACCAAAAGCAATATTTTCATAGACAGTCATATGAGGAAATAAGGCATAACTCTGAAACACCGTATTGACATCCCGTAAATGCGGCGGCAATCCTTTGACATCACGGCCATTGATCATAATGGAACCAGCTGTAGGCTCCTCAAAACCAGAAATTAATCTCAATAAGGTTGTCTTACCACAACCAGAGGGACCTAATAGTGTTAAAAATTCCCCACTATTGACGTCTAAATTGATAGACTCCAAAACCACAGTATCATGATAGACCTTGGTTATATTGCGAACTTTGATTACGTTATTCATCGCCAGCCATCCCCCAATTTCTGAGTATTTATCCAAGGTGAAGCTTAGAGATGAGCTAACGACATTATGCGTTTTTCAAAGGCTCCGCCTTTTTTTCTTGCAGTCTATTACAAGGAGGATCATTTTACTGCAAAGAAAATAAAAAACCTAGTAAATTCCTGTTATGAAATTAAAAATTTTATATGAGAACTACTTTAAAACAAGGAGTAAAAAAGATAACAATTATTACTAAAAGCTGGACAATTAAATTACAATGAACAGATAAAATAAAGCAGTTCAGAACGTTCATTGACTTCCTCCTGCTCTGGATCTTCAACAATTACTGAGCTGAAATGGTTTAATAAACCTTTTTCTATCCGCTCAGGAGCAAAAGAAACTTGCGACACTTTACTAGCAAACAGTAACCGTTGGTCATGGCGAGTAACCTCGTATCCTTTAATTCGCCAAACCGTTCCTTCTTGTCCTTCCCCAGCCATACTAATATCACCTATAGAGATTAATTTTCCTGAACGAGTGATTAATGGAGAGTTTAAAACCATGTTGTATAAGCAAAGTTCTGTTAAGATATCAACAATAAAAACTCCCCCTGCATTAAGATGGTCTTTAACCCGTGCAAAAAATTTCTCCCACTGACTAAATTGTAAAACGTGATTGAGTGAAGCAAAAAGACAGATAATGACATCAAACTTCTTATTTAAGTTTAATTCCACCATGTCTTGTTGATAAAATTCTACTGTGGGTAGTTTTTTTTCGGCCATAGCAAGCATGCCAGAAGAAATATCAACCCCTGTGATTTGATAACATCGTTTTAAGGCCTTACAAACTGTTCCCGTGCCACAAGCCACAGAAAGCAATGTTTTGGCTTTAGGATGATAATCTTTAATTAATTGCTTGATATATTTAATAGTTTGTTTGCGGCTACCATGAACTAGATCATAAAAAGGCGCCACTGGATCATAATCAGCCATGCTACACTCAACTATAAAAACAGGTTATTAACTTTTGGCATTAAAACGCTTAATACTTTCTATTATTTCTTTCTTAGCAATTTCGAGAGTAGTCCAGCCATTCACTTTGACCCATTTGCCTGGTTCTAAATCTTTATAATGCTCAAAAAAATGTCTAATTGAAGCGCGTAGTTCGGGCGAAACATCTTCAGCTGACTTAATACGGCTATAATGCGTTGTTAATTTATCTAAGGGCACTGCCAATATTTTGGCATCGTGTCCTGATTCATCTGCCATATCTAAAGTGGCAATTGGTCGACAACGAATCACCGAACCACTAATCAGTGGAAATGGTGTAATAACTAAGACATCGGCAGGATCGCCATCTAGCGCTAAAGTGTGCGGAATATAGCCATAATTACAAGGATAATACATACTGGTTGCCATAAATCGATCGACAAACATAGCACCCGTTGCTTTATCAATCTCATATTTAACAGGCACACCAGCAGCGGGTATTTCAATAATGACATTAATTTCGTCTGGCGCCTTATCACCCGGCCCAACTTGTCCTACGCCCATGATCACACCTTTAGTTCTTAAAACCCTCATGTTAGCGCAAAAATATTTAATGAGCTACCGTTTCGCAAAGTTCTTTATAATTTATTAATAAAACACAGAAAAGAAAATGGCATAATCTTTATTAGCCTTAGGTTACTGCTCCTGCACTCCTACTAGCAGCGGATAATAGCCCCTCCTCATCCTCACCACTACCTCCACCTGGTAAACGAGCAACTGCTAAAGAGAAATAAAAATCAATATGTGGGACCAAAGCTGATCTGACCTTGATAAAGTCATCCGCTTCTTCAGGCAGTAACTGATAAAACTCTACTAACTCAGCTATTACTAGATCCTGACTATAGGCTGCCACAGGACACAAAGCACCTGTTTTATTAAAATAACGCTCATCAATCATAGTTAGTAAAGCTGCCTTATTACCAACTTGCTGTAAAGCAGCAAAGAAATTAGTAACAACCTCTGTTAAACCACTGCGAACAATACCCCGTGCAAAAAAGGTACTAAAACTACCTCGCAAACCAACACGGTCATCAAGTAATGATTTAATCCTTTGCAATTTACCTATTAAACGAGAAATATTAAGTTCATTATCATCGCCCAAAATTTTTGCTAAAGCTCGAATAAGGCTTTGATGACCTACTATTTTTAAAGCATTTTCTTCAAGAAAAAAAGAGGCTAAGAAATTACCATGAGCACCCAATGACATTCTTAATTGCGCTGGGGTATCAATACCAGCGAAATTTTCTGGACAATAGGTACGACAAACATGCAGTAAAGTATCTTGTAATCCGCTAGGTCCAGAGATTAAAACACCATGCAACACCTGTTTAGGATCTGGAACCAGATAAACTAAACTGCCTAATAGCAAAGCACTTGCAGATTCAGGATAAGCCTCGGGTCTTTCTAATACCCTGGCATAATCTTCTGGATGTAATAACTTCAAAAATTGAATGGCGGCTATTTTTGCACACAGTCTTAATTTAGCTTTAAAAAATACTGAATCTTCTTCTGTTATCGGTCTATCCTGTCTCGCTCGCCCTGGCTCAATGGCTAATCTCACTCGACCTTCAGCACTAGGCGGAACTGGTAGTAATGGTTCAACAGGATCAGGGCTATCGTCTTCTTCCGAGTGAGCTCGTGAGCGACGTGAAACTTTTTTCGCGGGTTTTTTCTTTGCGCCTTGTAAGAAAATCTGTTGTTTTAATTGCGTTACAGCTGCTTGAAAACTTACCTCATCTGCACCACCCTTAGTTTCTGTTACAGCGGCAGTTGGCTTCATCAGGCTATAAATACTTTTCAAAATGTAATGCAAGGCACTCAGTTGATTAAAAGTAGGCGTGTAGGTAGAACGAGCATAATCATCGATAATGTTCTCTAGCGCCAGTAAATACGCTGCAACTTCGTCTAAACTAGGCACTTTCAACTCTTCAACAAGCTGTAATATTGCCTGTTTTGTAGTAGAGTCAGTTTGGGGAACAGCTAACATTTCTGCAGCAGCGCCCTCTGCGCCTGCAGCAACAGCAGCACCTCCCACTCCTGCAGCAGCACTTGCTATTGCAGCTACTGCACCAGCCTCTTTCATTGCCTCTTCTCCTGCTTCGAGTAAAACCTCAGCTTTTGCAGGCCCAATAAGATCTATGTTTGCTAATTCTCCGCCGAGCAATTCAGCAACATAAGCTTCCGACAACCTACCTTTTCGCAAATCATGTAAACAATTAGTAAATCCAGCAATCACTAGTTTAAGTAAAGAAAGATTACCGGTTGCCAAGGCTTGAAAAATTAATTCAAACCAATCTTGTTGTTTGCGAATAAGTTTAGGATGTAAAACTGAAAACTGTACGGCTGATTGTAAAATACCATCAACTCTATAAGCCACTGGACAATAATTGCTATTATAAGTTATTTCTAGCGTAGGTTTAAATTCAAAACTATGATCGGCGGGTGGTTCTGCTAAGCTTGTACAATTATAAAATTTTCCTATCAAAGAACCATCCCTCAAAATTTCAAACATTCCAAATCCATATTCTTCTTGGGTAGAAGTTCTGCATAATCCAGGAGCTAAAACTGAAAGATCATCTTTGTTAGAAGTAGCACCGCCAGTACCAATTACCCAAGTCGGCGCACGTTGAACAACCTTATGTCTAAAAAGAGTCACTAAAATAGCAAGGAAATGCTCATGACAATTAATCTCTATGACAATAACAACATAATCAGCAGATACAGGCTCATCTTGATCATGGGATTGAAAAACATAACCTTTCCCCCTTAAAATTCTAGCAACTTGCTGATGCTGATTACCCTTTTTACGAGCCTTGGGAATAGCATACTTGCTAGCTTCTGAACTTTTAAGCCCTCTAGGGCCAACAGTAAAATCAAGGGAATGATGACTCATTAAGAACACTGGCAAATCTTTATAAATACTTGCTTTCAACCAAATTCGAAAATCCTCAAGCCATTGTTGCTGCGGCTCATCAATCGGTAGCAAACTCGAATCAATATAAAGAATAACAGCAACTGGTTGGCCATTCTTTTGAATAATTTGTGCATAATAACTATTAGGCATAAAAAAACGATTATCTGGCAATTCATCAGTTTTACTTCCTTGCAACGCATCAACAAATGCTCTAATTTTTGCTCTGCCTCTTTCTAGCGTAGGCTTTCTCAGTAAAGAAAAGCCATGAAACCCTGCTTCATGATTGCCTGTTGTGAGAGTCGTTAATTCCGCAATATCACTACGCTTTCCTGCATCTCCATACATCCCAGTAATTAATCGTTCAACCGTATGTAAAGATCTTCGAGCATCTCCTGGTTCTAAACCATCTGGATAAATTGCATCACCTAAGATAATTGCAAGATCAGTAGGCTCTTGTTGATGCAAATATTTAAGCCAACTCGCTACTTTTCGTTGCTCAGGAGATCCTTCACCACAACAGCCAAATGCAGCGAATCTAAATAAGATACTCTTGGTTGGATCAGTTGAAACCGCGAGAGTGGTTGTTATTCCTCCACTTCCTCCTGCACCCACAGCACTAATCGCTGCTATACCAGCACCCCCACCCATATCACCACTTGATGCAGCAATATCCACTCCTCCGCCTACAGCTTCAGATCTTTCTGTTCCTGCTGCTGAATCATAAGAGCACAAATAAATAAAAGGAACATTTAAAAGATGTTCCCCACTACCAATGTGCGCAATAATACGTGTTTGAGAGGTAATAGGCATTTATTATTATTCTCTACTTTAATTACCAGCAGTTAGGACCACCTGGATTAGTCATACAATTACTATCAACAAAAAGCATGATATCAGTTAACTCACCAGACATCAGTTGTTCTGAAGCTTTAAAGCCTGATACATTCAAGGTTAAAGTATCTGTTTTTGGATCATAGCTAGGGTTCTTTAAGATGACAAAATGCTCTTGTTCATCTCCAGCTTTTAAAGCATCAAAATCAGCAATTAAAGCAGCATTGGGATTAACTCTAGCAAAACTATTTTGTCCCGTTGACCAATCAGAAACAAATTGCTTAACTGAAATCGAGCCTGCTAAACGTACTGGCCTGTCAGTAAAATAAGTGATTCTTGGTTTTTGTAAATTTAATTGATAATAGTTATTGGTCTGCGTCACATTCCCAGATTTAGCATGAATCACAAAAAGTTCCGTATCCTTTATCTGAGTAGTTGCAAAAACGCTAACTAACAAACAAGACAATAAAAACCCTATTGTTAATTTTACCATTTTTTTCATATCATTTCCTCTTAGTTAAACTGTTGACTGCTGCCTTTGGTATTGCACCAAAGTACGGACTTCTGATTGCCTTGCTGGGGTTGCAGCAGGGCTAATAAATAATCCAAAAATATTATAACATAAACTCAATCTTCTATCCGTTGACTTTCTTTTAGGATCGTGCTGAATTAGCTGGTTTAACGTAGTGTTCAATTGCTTATGAGCAGCTCTAATTTTTAGCGCCTGTTCTGCTGGGGTTTCGCCAGCTAAATCAAGTGGTTGTAAACATAGAGTTTGTATTTGCACTACACTTGTTTCTCTGAAACTTTCTTGATTGATTCTTATGGCATCAATTATAGCAACTCCACCTATTACACCTGCAGCAACCCAAATACCATAATTTTTAGAGTCTAATAAATCTAAATTTATATATTTGCCAAAAAAATTCTTTGTAAACCACTCAATTAAATGAGAGAAAAACTCTAGTGCTTGTGAAAAGGTTAATACACCTTGACTTAATACCACAATCAAGGCTGCACCCCAATAAAGCATACTTCGTTTTAAATCAGCAACAGTTTTAGCTGCACCAAAGCTAAGCTCAGCCAGACTCCTAAAAACTGATAAACCTGCCGCTGCACCCCCGGCATAAGTCCAGACATGATCGGTTTGATCTGGATCACCACAAAATTTACCTAACCAACGTATGATAAAATCATTTAAAGCTGCATAAGCTGCCATGGTTAATAGCCTTGAACCAGCACGCCAAACAGGAAGATAATATGGCTCAGTACGACCACCTTCGTCAATTAAAACTCCAGGTTGTAACGCATAGGTTTGATGGGCCGTACGAATCCCAATAGTCAAGCCTCGATCAGGATCAATACTACTATTGGCGGCTAATAGTAGTCCGCCAATACCAGTTAAAGCAAAACCAAGTTTAGTATTAACGTTAGCGTGGTTAGTTGCAAAAAAAGTTAAAGCTGCACATTTTTCAAAAAGCTCTAATAGCCAATTAGTATGCTCTGTATCTTTACGTATTACACCTACCGCTAAGTCTACCAAAGCTACCGGCATAATATATTTTTGTGCTTCATTCATTATCTCAACAAACTCTTCTCCTTCTACACCGGTTGCTCTTAACCACATCATTAACATAAACATTGTACTACTAACGGTTTTAGCCGTAGCTGCTAAACTTAATAAAAATCGCCAACTATAAACTCCCGCTATTGAATGTGCGGGTAGTTTTTCTGTTTTCTTCTTTTTATCACTTTTAAGCGTTACAGTTATTGGTGAAGTAGAAATGGCTTGTGCTTTAGCACTACCACCTGCAGCTGAGGTTGCTACAGCACTTGGTGAGGAGGCCCTAAGCTGACGAGGTCGACGACATCTATTGATAATATAAACCGGTAAATCGTAAAATACCGATCGTAATGAGCTCCACATGCATTCTTTACCCTATCATGAAAAATCTTTTAAAAAACATTATAAACTCTAATCATTAAGAATTTCTTAAGCTTTTCAACATTACTTAATTTCTTAGATCTTTATCCTTCGATCATACAGTTAACCGACTGATTTTCTGTATAACAATGTGGGCAATAACGATTAAAAGCAAATTTATCACTTTTGAGTTCTTCAAGGGTTAAAATCTCAAAACAGGCTAAACAGTACTTTTTCTCTGTTTCAGATAAATCAGGTTTCACAGCGACCCGATTATCAAAAACAAAACACTCGCCCCGCCAATGCGCACCCCCACATTTTTCAAAATACTTAATAATACCGTCTTCCAGTTGATAAACCTCTTCAAAACCATTTTCCAAGCAATAGACAGCGGCCTTTTCACAGCGGATACCACCCGTACAGAACATAACTAAAGGCTTCTTTTTTAGCTCATCAGGTAATGCCTTAACTTTTTCTGGAAAATCTCTAAAATTTTCAATATTAAGGTCTATCGCTTTATTAAAAGAACCTATTTTGTGTTCATAATCATTACGGGTATCTAATAAGGCAAACTCTCTGTTTTCATCCAGCCATTTTTTTAGTTTTTCTGCTGGTAGATATTTACCGGTTTTTTTAGCTGGTTCAATACCCTCAACTCGCATAGTCACAATTTCTTCTTTAATTCTAATACGCAGTCGCCTAAAAGGTATGCTGCTTGACCAACTTTCTTTAAATTTAAGACCAGTGAAACGTTGGTCGGCATACAAACTATCAATGAATTGATAAACAGCCTCTTTTTCACCAGCCAAGGAAATATTTAATCCTTCTGAACCTACTAAAATAGTCCCTCGGATCCCCAAAGAATTAGCTAAGTGACGAAAATGTTTTTCTAAAATAATAGGATTATCAATCTGGACAAATTTGTATCCAGAAATATTTAAATAACGCATTTGTTCCCCATCAGTGTAAGTGATTAAGAGGGCGTCATTTTAACCAGACTCAAAAAAATATTCTATTATTATGTTTAAAATAAGTTCTTGATACCACAGCTTGATAAATTGGATTAAAAAATTATACTCAATAATAATCAATTGGTTATAAAAGTTTATCGGCTTGTGTCGTTTTTTGCAAAATAGCCGTGCTAATTAAATTAGCTATTTTTCTATTGCCTTTCTCTAATAAAAACCATAGTCTCTTTCATCTAAAAAAGGCGTATCGATGAAAATTATTATGGTAGGAGCAGGACTTGCTGGAATCGGAAAAACTGTCTACTTAACCAGACTCGCTTCTTCAATTAGTGCCTCCACACCTTGTGTTTACTTTGATAAAGATGAAATCAATATTGAGTTAGGGCAAGGCTACGATTCTGACTCTGAATATTACAGAACTACCATCACTCCACAAACTTACCAAATTATAGTTGAACGAGCACGGCAACCTAGTCTACAAGGAAAGGTGGTGATTTTAGATGGTTATTAAAGTTATCATACTTGATGCAGGAGGAGTTATTACGCCTGACAGCTACCTAGGATCAGTTAATCAAATCAAATAACGCTCACAGGGCTTGCTCTTGATGAATTAAATCGTTACCAAAACCATATTACTCTTAACTTAGGCGCACAGTCTTTGTTTGAAGTATTTGAACAACTTGCACGTGATTCTCGCCTAGAGCCTAAACCTTCTGCCGATCAGTTACTCTCTGCTTATTGCGAAGGAATTTATTTATATCCCGGAGCTCGTGAATTAATCCACGATTTTTATAATACTGGTTATCAGGTGGTAATACTAACCAATAATTCAGATTTAGGTATTTTGCACACACGAGCCTTACTTGCAAAGCACGGTTTAGAGTGTGTTCGAGTCTACGGTTCAGCAGAGCTTGGAATAACAAAACCTGATCCCCTTATTTTTTCCTATGTCTGTGAAACAGAAAAAGTTTGTCCTGAAGCCTGCTTATTTATTGATGATCGCAAAGAAAATCAAAGAATAGCTAGAACACTTGGGATTACCACAATCGACTTTACTGCTGCGGAAACTTTTTCGGCTGCTGCAAGATCGATTAGTACTTGTCGTGATGAATTAGCAAAGCTTGGTATTGTTAGAAGAAGCGAAGTAACTTTTCCAGCTGGGTTCAATCGCGGTAAATATCCTAGTTTAATTGGTTTATTTAAAGAAAAAGTCGTTCGTTACCACCCCGAAGAAAAATTGTATTCTGTTATTGATGAGCCTAATTTGGATGGCAATCAGCGCAAACGTTGTTTATATGAATCACGTTTGGCGCGACTTATTATCGAAAGTGGCCGAGACTATTGGGCATCTGCTTACCAAAAAATTAATCAATTATTTTTAGCTGATTTTGATCTTAAATGTGACCCATCAATTACCTCAAACTATACCACTTATTTTGATAAAATTAACCATGTGCTTAAGAAAGAAGGTTTGTTAGCTGAAGCTGCAACTTACACTAAAGAAGATTTACGTACCGCACTAGTTAGCCTTTTTTCAGAGCCTTTTAATCTCACAAACGTTTCTCAATTTTATTATAGCGTTTGGTTGTTAGATTATGGCCCTAAACCTCTAGAACCCTTTGTGTTTTTAGTGGATAAATCACAAGAAAAATTGGGAATGGCACATGCCACACCAGGTGTTGGACAGTCAATTTTGTTGTCGGCTTTATTTCCTGATTTAGCTCATGATCCTGTTAGCCGCTCTCAAGCCTATTTTCTGGCTCAACCTTGGTTAACTTGCGGTCCTCCACAATTACGAGGTCGTGTGCCACGAAAAGATGCGCCTAAACCAGCTTTTTCACGAACCGCCGGTATTATGTGTGATGACGATCCGCTTGCAACTCCAGCAGCGCCTCATTTTGCTGCTAAAATATTTTTTAGCCCAGCAAGATCACATCCTATAGCACAAGTATTGCAAGCGGACGCTGCTCCTGTCGTCGGAGGTCTAAGTGGCACTTTCGGGCGTAATATATTCATGCTGGCAGCCTTAGTAGAAGCCGGATTACTTACCCTGTCTGAGTTTAAACAATATGTAATGGTCTTTATAGCCAATTTAATTCATTGTGGTCATCATTCTTTTAAAGAAATCGCAATTGTGTTTGAAGAAATTGCAGCTATAGGAGAAATACTACCTTCTTTAAAACCTTGGTTTGATCTGCTTCGAGATCCATTAAGGTTTTATGAGCAGCTGCTAACCATAGAATTTCTTAGTTCAGATTGTTACCAAAAATTTTTATCTGCTCATGAAGGTTTTTTTGAAGAGCCTGTCGCTATCAGCATCGCTATTTGAGCCAAGCAATTCCAGTGTAAGGATTTTTTCTTGCAAACTCTGAGCAAGCACTTAAAATTGCATTATGAAAAATACATTAGTTATTGGTTTAACAGGGGGTATTGGCAGTGGTAAATCTGTCACTGCGGATCTTTTTAAACAGCTTGGCACTACAGTAATTGATGCTGATAAGATAGCACGAGAAGTCATTAAACCTCATACTAAAGCCTATCAACAAATTATTTCTAAATTTGGCTCTACCATTCTCCAGGATGATCAACAAATTAATCGCAAACTGCTAAGAGAAGTTATTTTTAAAGAACCTCAAAATAAACTGTGGTTGGAAGCATTATTACACCCCGAAATTCGTACACAATTAGAACAGGCTATTACAAAGGTAACAACACCTTATTGTATTGTAGTAGTCCCCTTATTAATCGAAAAACATCCTTACCCATTAGTAGATCGCATTTTAGTTATTGATGCTGAGGAAAAACTACAACTTTCTCGTGCTATGGAGCGTGACTCTGCTGATTCTGAACAAATATTGTCTATTATTGCTTCGCAAGCTTCTCGTGCTAGGCGGTTAGAGCTCGCTGATGAAGTAATTACAAATACAGGTTCAATAAATGACCTAAAAGCTCAGGTCCTAACGTTACATCATAAATATCTATCACTGGCCAAACCATCTAACAAATAGTTGTTAATGATAGAAAATGGATCAGAAAACTATTTTTCCCTCAAAAAGATCATGTTATTATCATCTAATCAATAGGGACAGGGTATAGCTATGACAGAGGAACTAATCGTTTACGAACAGCCCGTTAGCGAACTGGTGAGAGTTTGTTTACGATTAGAATATTTATTTAAGCAACTCGACAATTCCTTACAACTCGAAGCCAGTACTTCTTATACCCGTAATTTAGTAAGAATCTTAATTGAAATCGTTATTATTTTGGATAGACCCGATTTAAAATCAAAACTAACACAAGAATTTCATCGCTTAATTAAAGTCATTTCATCCTTACAAGCTATTGTCAGTGTTAATAAAGAAACTGTAGCTTCAACTTTAGCCGAACTTAATAAACTACTAAATTATTTTGTCAATACCAAAGGCAAAATTGCGCAAGCACTCAGAGATAATGAGTTCATTGCTAGTATACGCCTACCTTTAACAACACCCGGCGGTGACTGTTCGTTTGATGCACCAGCTTTTTATTATTGGCAAGAACAGTCTATTAATATTCGTCTTGCTAATATCAATGCTTGGTTGAAACACCTAGATGAAATTCGACTTGCTGTAGACTTATTCTTGAAAATTATTCGTGAAAGCGCAGAGCCAAGAAAAATAGTTGCTGAAAATGGTTATTATCATGATATTTTAAATACTCAACCAGCCAGTCAATTAATTTGTATTGGTTTAGCTAAAAAAATCGAAGTTTATCCCGAAGCTAGCGTTGGCAAACACCGAATGAATATAAGATTTTTACATCCTTCAATTGATCAACGACCTACTCAAACAGAAAAAAGCGTTGATTTCTTATTAACGGTTTGTAATATTTAAAAAAATCTAGAATAAAATAAATTTTTCTCTCCCTGTTAATAGCCTTATCCTAGAGCCAGCAACTTTTTAATAATAGCTTCATTGGCATTTGGAAACTCATAATGGCTAAGTTCTTTAATGTTTACCCATTTGATAGGCTGAGCTTCTAAGCCTTGCGCTTGGCCATAAAAATGATGAATTAAATAGACATGTAGCAAAACTACTTTATCAACATACTGATATTCAACTTCCATGAAAAAATCAGCTTGTTCAACAGTCAAGTTAACCTCTTCTAAGAATTCGCGTTTCAGGGCTTGCAGAGGTGTTTCGTGAGGTTGAATTTTTCCACCCGGAAACTCCCATAGATTACCTTGATGTTGAGCAGAATTTCGTTGGGCAATCAAGACATGGTCTTGATGTAATACAATGCCCACAGCAACTTGAACTTTCTGGACCATACTTAATTCAATTTACCATGACATTGTTTATATTTCTTTCCTGAACCACAAGGACAAGGATCGTTACGGCCAACCTTTTCACCTTCTCGTCTTATAGGAACAATTTTGGCAAGCTCAGGCATTTCAACTTGATTAATACTTTGCTGCACTTCTTCAGCAATATTATTCACTATGGCATGATTAAAACGCATAGCCGCTTGTTCGTATTCTGCAGCTTGTCTTCGTTTTTCTTCTAAAGCCTCTACATCAGCAGCTTTAACTTGTACAGTGATTAGCATTTTTAAAACATCGTATTTAATTGCCTCTAACATATTCGAAAACATTAAAAAAGCTTCTCGCTTATACTCTTGTTTTGGATTTTTTTGGGCATAACCACGCAGATGAATACCTTGGCGCAAATGATCCATCGCAGCTAAATGCTCTTTCCAGTGTGAATCAAGAGTCTGTAACATAACTGTTTTTTCAAATGAGCGCATCACTGGTTCCCCAGTTAAGGCTATTTTCTCTTCATGAATTTTTTTGAAAGTATCATCGATTATTTTTATCAGCCCTTCTTCGTGCATCGATTCATCAGCATCAAGCATCTTTTTAAGCTCAAGATGTACATTGAAATCATTTTGTAACCGTTGCTCTAAACCTTGAATATCCCATTCTTCTTCTAAGCTTTCTTCAGGAATATATTCTCTAATTAAACTCTGTAAAACATCTTCCCGTATAGCTTCAATGGTATCGACTATATGTTCACTTGCTAAGAGTTCGTTACGTTGTTGATAAACAATCCGTCTTTGGTCATTGGCTACATCATCATATTCAATTAATTGTTTTCGAATATCAAAATGAAAAACTTCTACTTTTCGCTGCGCATTTTCAATCGCTTTGGTAACAATACTATGCTCAATAGGATCTGTTTCTTTTAATCCTAACTTCCTCATAATAGCACCGACTCTAGGTGAAGCAAAAATACGCATCAAAGTATCATCTAATGACAGAAAAAACCTGGTAGAACCAGGATCACCCTGTCTTGCTGACCGTCCTCGTAACTGATTATCAATCCGCCTAGACTCATGTCTTTCACTACCAATAATATGTAGCCCTCCTGCAGCAATCACTTTATCGTGCCTTTTTTGCCACTCTGTTTTGACGGCAGCAATTTTTTCGGGAGTTGAGTCTTCAAGACTAGCCAGCTCAGCTTCTAAATTACCTCCCAAAACAATATCTGTTCCTCGACCCGCCATATTGGTAGCAATAGTTACTGTCCCTGGCTTACCGGCCTGAGCAATGATGTGTGCTTCTTTTTCATGAAATTTTGCATTAAGCACTTGATGCATAATGCCTTGTTGACGCAATAGTTTTGATAAATATTCAGAAGTTTCTATCGAAGCCGTTCCCACTAAAACTGGCTGGTCTTTTTTGCGACACTCAATAATTTCATTCACCACACACTCAAACTTTCCTTTAGCAGTTAAATAAATTTGATCCGGGTAATCCTTGCGCTGGCTAGTTTTATTAGTCGGAATAACAACCACTTCAAGATTATAAATCTGATGAAACTCATGCGCTTCAGTATCAGCAGTACCTGTCATACCAGACAGTTTTTCATAGAGCCTAAAATAATTTTGGAAAGTAATCGACGCTAAAGTCTGATTTTCATTTTGAACTTTAACTCCTTCTTTAGCCTCAACAGCTTGATGCAAACCATCCGACCAACGTCTACCAATCATGGAACGACCCGTATGTTCGTCGATAATAATAACTTCATTACCTTTAACAATATACTCCACGTCACGATGATACAGTGTGTTAGCACGCAAACAGGCATTCAAATGATGCATTAAAGTAATATTTCTTGCATCATATAAACTTTCTTGTGGTGAAAGCAGTTCTGCCTCTGTAAACAATTGCTCGATATGCTCATGGCCTTCTTCAGTTAAATAGGCTTGCTTTTGCTTTTCATCTAAATAGTAATCTCCAGAGCCTTCTTCTGTTTCTCGTTTGATTAATTTGGGTACTAGTTGATTGATTTTTACATAAAGATCAGAGCTTTCATCGGAAGGTCCTGAAATGATTAATGGGGTTCTGGCTTCGTCAATTAAGATAGAGTCTACTTCATCGACAATAGCATAATTCAAACTACGCTGCACTTTGCCTTCTAAACTAAACGCCATATTATCGCGTAAATAATCAAAACCAAATTCATTATTGGTACCATAGGTAATATCTGCAGCATAGGCTTTTTGTTTTTCTGGGTGGGTCATTCCTGTTAAATTAATCCCAACAGTCAACCCCAAAAATTTATAGATAGGCTCCATCCATTCTGCATCACGTTTAGCTAGATAATCATTGACTGTTACAATATGAACACCTTTTTCAGTTAAAGCATTCAGATAAGCTGGTAGTGTCGCAACTAGTGTTTTCCCTTCACCAGTACGCATTTCTGCGATATTACCTTCATGTAGCACCATACCACCAATCAGCTGGACATCAAAATGGCGCATGCCTAGTGTGCGTTTAGCTGCCTCTCTAACCGTCGCAAAAGCTTCAGGCAACAGTGCGTCCAAAGACTCCCCCCCTCTAGCTAGTCGGTCGCGAAACTCTTGGGTTTTAGTCTGCAGGGCTTCATCGCTTAATTGCTTAAAAGATTCCTCTAATTGATTAATCTTGACCACTACTTTGCTAAGTCGCTTCATGATGCGTTCATTACGACTACCGAAAATACTTTTTATAAAGGTTCTAATAAACATAGCTTCTCATCACAACTTTTGATATAAATAAATCAATTCATTTGCTAAGGTTACTTATGAAAAACACCGAGCTACAAGCCTTACAACACTTACTAAGTCCTAGCTCCTCGTCCTTAGGCAAACTCGTTGAAAAGGTTACCGAGTTACAATCAATCAATCAACACTTACAAAATATTTTATCGCCACCCCTACAAAACAATTGTTGGGTGGCCAATCTTCGAGCTGATTGTTTGGTAATTGCAACCTCCAGCGCTAATTGGTTAACTTATCTACGTTTTGAAAAAACTAATTTATTAACCAAGCTTCAACATCAATATTCATTGACCCACATTACAGATTTACACTTTATTGTTAGCCCTAATCCGGTGGTTAATAATCCCTCAGAAAACTCTTTTCGACCAGCATTGTCTGCAACCAGCGCTAATATAATTATCTCTACAGCAAATGGAATAAAAGATGAGGTGTTAAGACAAGCTTTACTGAAATTAGCTAAAAACACAAATTAAACGCTTTCTATCGCAGCAGGTTGTAAAAAGGCAATAGGGGCTTTCGCAGCATCTTCAAAAGTAACATATTCCCAAGCTGTTTCATCAGCCAAGAGTTTACGTAATAATTTATTATTTAATTCATGTCCTGATTTATAGCCCACATATTGGCCTATTAAACTGTGTCCTAGTAGATATAAATCACCCACAGCATCTAGGATTTTGTGTTTTACAAATTCATCTTCATAACGTAAACCATCTTCATTGAGTATTCGATAATCATCTACTGCCACAGCATTATCTAAGCTAGCCCCTAAAGCTAAGTTAGCGGCCTGTAAGCGTTCAAAATCTGATAAAAACCCAAATGTTCTAGCACGACTAATTTCTTTAACATAAGCAGAACTAGAAAAATCTAACTCAGCTTGATTAGCTGATTTATGAAAAACTGGATGATCAAAATCGATGGTAAAAGCAACCTTAAAACCATTAAACGGCTCTAACTTAACCCACTTATCACCAGATTTAGCAAAGATTTTCTTTTTGATACGAATAAATTTTTTTGGTTTCTTTTGTTCAACAATCCCTGCCGACTGGATCAAAAATACGAAAGGACCAGCACTACCATCCATAATAGGGACTTCACTAGCTGAAACATCAATATAGGCATTGTCTATGCCTAAACCTGCAAGCGCTGATAACAAATGTTCAACCGTTCCGACGCGCACATCCTCTTTAACAAGCGCTGTAGACATAGTCGTATCGCCTACATATTCAGAACGAGCAGGAATTTCAACTGGATTTTTAAGATCAGTACGTCTAAAGATAATCCCCGTGTTTTCAGAGGCAGGACGTAAGGTTAGCTCGGCTCTTTCTCCACTATGAACAGTAACCCCTGTGGCCTTAATTATATTTTTGAGAGTGCGCTGTCTAATCATTCAAAGCCTATTCATGTACTCATCTTTAAAGTGCCGAAGATTCTAGCACAACACTTTGATATTACCAGTTATTTATAAAGTGTAAAATAGTTTATCAAATTTAACCAGTGAAAACTGTTAAATTTTTAGCTAACTTTTTGATTATTAGTGTTGTTTTACTTCCTGTTTCGAACAATAAAGTTTAATTAAGGCTAGTTGTTTTGCGGGAATTAATTGATATTTTTCATTGGCTTGCAACTTACGCATGGTTCCTTCATGAACACCAATTTGGCGCGCTATCGTTGCTAAGGTATAACCAGAAGTTTGTAATAAATGACCAATCATGGCTCTCAACGTGGTGGCTTTTATCATAATGTCTTACCTCTCTTCCTCGGGTTAATGAAACATTAATGTTTTTACTAGTTGCTATCTTATTGCAAATTCAGGGCTTTTAAATTCTTAATTTTCTTCATAAAAATAGTATGCATTTTTTGCATACAAAAAATTTAGGTTAATTAATAAAATTGTAACTAATTAATTTTTAAAAAGATTTTTCAAAGATGCGGGGCTTAAGAAGATAAAAACTCTTTTTGTCTTACACGCTAACCAATTGCAAGCTTTTATTAGATGAAGCTTGAGTTAAGGTGCGGTAAAGTAAATTCTCTAAAGACCGCAAGAAAAGCGGATTAACGAGCGAGTAGCTAGAATGCTGATAATCACCAAACCTCGAGATAAGATGCGAATAGTTGTACCCTACCTCTGATTTAACTAATAAAATAAATTGTTGCAATGCTTTAACAAAGGCTTGTAAAAACTCTTCTGAATAGCTAGCACTGAGATAGTCAGCCACTTTTCTATATAATAACTGAGCTGCTTGCTGTTCTGTTAAATGAGAAAGCTGACCAATAAAATAGGTATTAAATAAATACTCGGCTCGCCTAGGCACCAAGCTTTGGTTATTAACTATTTGATTAATTTTATGTTTTGTATGAAGTCCTAAAAAAGTAATGATTGGCATCCGAATTTCCTATTGATTTCGTAAGATATTTCTTATCTTAAGAATAGGCAAGTTTTATAGCTTTGCAAAAAATAAATTCTCCTAATATTTGCTTATTCATTCATTTTTTAATAAACTAATTGGTTAAAAATAACACTAAAATAATAATAAATAAGAGTACCCTAACCCTATGCCAGAGATTATTTCAATAGATCACGCTTGTAGTTTATTAGCCGGCTCTCCTACGATTGAAAATTTAACAGCCGCCGCCAAATTCTTTGCTAAGACTCTCTCTGAAGCTGATGATGAACAAAAAGAAACATTACGACAAAGGTGGGCTGACAGCGCCATTCCACGCTTGGCAAGCTTATTGAGTGCTGCTGGGGGTGAAGATATTTTATGGCTGCAAATAAGCGCAACACAAGCCTTAATTCAATTTGTCCATGGCAAAGATGCTCATGCCTCAACTCGACGTCAAATAATTTTGGAATGTGTGAACCTTGATTGTTTTAAAACATTATTAAATAGAACGGCTGCTACGTCGCTCGCTGAAACTGAAATCACTCGTCTAGCTAATATTCAAGCTATTGAAATTCTTTTTTATCTTTCAGAAGGTAAAGATGAAAAAGCAGCAAGTCGTCGCCAAGCTATTGCTGAAATAAGGACTATAGCTAGACTGTGTACATTATTAAAAAGCGATCTATCATTATCGAGTAAGACACTCATAATATTAACTTTAGCCAATTTAATTTCAGGTCAAGATAGCGAAGCACGAACTCGTTTACAATATGTTATCACCGCTAATCCTATAGCAGAGTTAATTGCTCTACTCAATCTCATAGAAACCCCTTTAATAAAAGTAGCTATCACTTATATTTTATCCAAAGCAACCCTGTTTGAACCTGGCGATACACTTTATAGAACCTTAACAACCGCTCCTGATGAAACCATCGGCAATTTAATTAAATTATTAAATTTAGAAGAAACTCCTACCGAGGCAAAGTTTCATATTGTTTGTATCTTTGCTAATCTCACTGCAGAATTAAGTCATGCAGCTGCTCATGAATATTTGGTTGATAACAACATAGTTCAAACGATTGCCCAACAACTTGAAATAAATCATACTCAATATAGAATCAATTTATTAAGCCTACTAGTAAGTTTAATAACGGGCACAAAACAAGAAATTGTTAAACAAACAATTCTCTTAATTAATTTAATTCCATTATTAGTAGATCTATTATCTTCCGAGCCTTCTATTATCAAATTATATGTACTAACTATTTTAAATTACTTGGCAAAACAAAATAGTGCTCAGACATGTGAAAAAATAAATGAGGAAGAAAATTTCTCACTCATCCCTTACTTATTAACTGACCCAATCCTGATTGAACAAACGCTTATTTTGTTAATCCATTTAATTCAAGGTAATAGTGAGGAATCCGAACGAAGAAAACACTATATTTTCAATACACCCGATTTTTTAACTAGAACTACTAGTTTATTATCCAAAGATGAGTTTAAAAACCTTGCGCTTAAACTACTAGTAGAACTATCTTCTGGCGAAGGTGAAGCTGCCATTATGCATCGCCAAATTTTAGTGAGTAAAGAAGCAGCTTTTATTCATTTAACTAGCTTATTAGCAGAAGATAACTTAGAAAATAAATCCTTAGCTTTAACTTTCTTAATTAATTTACTCCACCATCCAGCAGAAGCCGCCAGTTACTCTTTAGCTATTATTAACTCTGGTATTTTACAATATCTCATGTCATTAGTCGGTCATACCGAAGCAATGATTAATGAAGCAGCCACTACTATAATTAAGACCCTTGCTAATTATATGAATGTAGCCATACTCATTGAGTATAAAACCATTGCAGTAGAGCCTGCTGTCAAATTCCTCACAAGTTTATTAGTTGAAAAAAATGGTACTATTAGACAGTTTGCTGTGAGAAATTTAGCGCATTTTTCTGTTTTAGAAGGAGAAGATATTGAAGCTCGTTGTCAACTTATCGCAAACAACGAACTGCTGCTTGCTAATTTTGCAGTGCCAGAAGCTTTATTCACTGAAGAATCTGAAGAAACGGTTTCGATAAAAAAACTCCGAACAATAAAAATTATCCCGTTGTTAATTGAATTATTAACAACGGAAGATCAAGAGGCAGCACAAGATATAGCAACTACCTTAGATAATCTAACTGCCGGAGGCGTAGCAACAGTTGAAGCAAGGCGACAAGCTTTGATAGAAGCCCGTGTGATCCCTGCTTTATTCAATCGCTTAATGTCTGCAGAACAGCTACCTCTCAAAACTGTTTTATTAAACGTTCTCATTAATTTAGCAACCGGTAGTGAGCTTGCAGTGGATGAACGTCGACAATTAATCTTACATTATGTTTGTCCTAAAAGATTACTCTCAGCTTCAACGTTATTTTCGCCTCCCGCTTCAGCTTTGCTATATTTATTAACAACTGGCGAATTAGCAATCAAAATTCAAGCTGTTTCTTTGATAAGTTTATTAACAAGTAATATGCATGATGAGGCTGCCCCAAGAACAACTTTAACCCAGAGAAAACAACAAATTATTACTTCGGAGTTACTAGGTTTACTCATTGGATTCTTAAAAGAAGCTGATCAAACTCTAGTTAAACAAACTTTAATTGCTTTAAATAACTTATCTTCTTGTGAGAATGAACCTGAAAAATCACAAATTAGAGATGCCTGCGCTAGAGAAATGGTAACTTTAAGATCTTTAAACGAATCAGCCAACGCTGCAATAAAACTTAATGCTGAAAATCTGTTGAATTTCATCGAGTCACCAGTAGTCGCTATAGCAGCTTCTTAGATTTTATTAAAGCTATTAAATAAATTGTTTTTTTAAGAACCTGAAAAATTAAACAAGTTTCTTTTTTTAACCAGCTTAATAGAATTTTTTTTGAACGATGTGTGCGGCTATTAAAAAACGCTTGCTTAAACAAAAATTTAGTGTCAAATTGATGGCAATCAGTCTCCTCTCCTTTCGGAGAATCTGCCAAGGAATGGTGGAGATGGGGGCTGATTAATAATATACCCCGCCTAAAATTGCTTTCGTTTTTGCACCTGTTACTGATGTTAAATCAATCGGTTCTTTTGCTAAACACTTTTTTGCAAACCAAGCAAAAGCAACTGCTTCTAGAATGTCTGCTGATAAACCTAATTCATCAATTAGTTTACAGATATATTGATTTCCTAAAGCTAAAGTTAATCTTTCTAATAAATAACTATTATAAGCTCCCCCGCCGCATAATAAAATTTCTGCTTGTGAAGTTAACGCCTGGATTGCTTTTGCAATCGTCATCGCGGTTAACTCAGTTAAAGTCGCCTGGACATCAATCGGTCGATAAGCTTGGAGATTACGGACGTTTAACCAAACTAAATTAAAATACTCTTTGCCCGTACTTTTTGGATAAGATAATTGAAAATAGTTATCTGTTAATAGTTTTGTTAACAACTCCGTTATTATCTTACCTTGTCTTGCCCATTGCCCGCCTTCATCAAAGGCAACTTGTTGATGTTGCATACACCAGGCATCTAATAAGGTATTCCCTGGACCTGTATCAAAACCAATTAACCTATTATGATGATTAGCTGCTAAATAAGTAATATTTGCCATGCCGCCAATATTTAAAATGATTCTATCAAGCTGAGAGTTTTTATAAAAAGCAGCATGAAAAGCTGGGGCTAAAGGTGCTCCTTGTCCACCAAGCGCCATATCCTTGCGTCTAAAGTCTGCTACGGTAATGATTCCAGTACGTGCAGCAATTATTGTAGGGTCAGCAATTTGTAAGGTAAAAGGATAATTTGCATAAGGTGCATGGCGAATAGTTTGGCCATGACTACCTATTGCTTGAATTGAAGCTTTATCAATTTGAGCTTTGGCTAACACTTGTAAAGCGGCCTTGGCAAAAAGCTCACCTAATTTTTTATCTATTTCGACCATTTGATTTATTTCATCAAAACCAGGCCGTGCTAATTGATGAAGTTTTGCTTGTAAAGCTTGAGGTAAAGCAAGTCTATTTTTTGCAATTAAATGCGGAAAGCTAGCAGAAAAATCAACAAGCGCTGCATCGACCGCATCAGCGCTTGTACCTGACATTAATCCGATATAAAGCTCTTGCTTCACACTAAAGTCTCAATAGACTTTAAGCATCAGCATCTTCTTTACGACGTAAAAAAGCGGGAATGTCTAAATATTCCATATCAGGGGTAGGATTATCTAACACTGATTTTTTAAATTTATTCGGTTGTTGTCTTAATACTGTTGGCTTTTCTAAACGTTCATAATCAACTGTACCATCTATTTTTGATTCTGGAATACGTTTAGTGGCTGCCTCCTGATTAATAACTGTTTCTCGTGCTGCAGGCGCTGTGCCTGAACCAATTAAACCTGTAATCACTACTGTCACTCGCATCTCATCGGTTAACTCTGGATCAATGACTGTACCGACCACTACGGTTGCATTTTCAGTGATAAAGGATTTGATAACCTCACCCACCACTTCAAACTCGCCAATTGACATATCAAGACCTGCAGTAATATTAACTAACACACCTTTGGCACCTGTTAATTTAACATCATCTAATAACGGACTAGAAATTGCAGCTTCAGCAGCAGCACGTGCACGATCCTCGCCTTTTGCTTTACCAGTCCCCATCATAGCCATACCCATTTCAGACATTACTGTTCGTACATCAGCAAAGTCGACATTAATTAATCCTGGACGAGTAATAAGTTCTGCAATACCTTGTACAGCACCTAATAAAACATTATTCGCAGCTTTAAATGCATCTAATAAACTAATTGACTTGCCTAAAACTGATAATAAACGATTATTCGGAATAGTAATTAAAGAATCAACGTGATTGGTTAGCTCGCGTATTCCTTCTTCAGCAATGCGCATACGAGATTTACCTTCAAAAGAAAATGGCTTGGTGACTACAGCAACTGTTAAAATTCCTAATTCTTTGGCAATTTGAGCAATCACCGGTGCAGCACCGGTCCCAGTACCGCCACCCATACCAGCCGTAATAAATACCATGTCAGCACCTTCGAGCACTTCACGAATCCGTTCTCGGTCTTCTTCGGCAGCTTGACGTCCTACTTGTGGATTAGCACCCGCTCCTAATCCTTTAGTGATATCAGTTCCAATTTGCAAGGTCAAAGAAGCATTAGAATTTTTTAAAGCTTGAGCATCGGTATTGGCACAAATAAAGTCGACGTTATCAATCGATTGTTCCACCATGTGTGCCACAGCGTTACCACCACCTCCACCAATTCCAATCACTTTAATGATTGCACTTTCTGGCACATTAGTATCGACTAGTTCAAACATAGGCATCTCCCATCCTAATTAACTGAAATAATGCAGCATTCTGCTCAATATACTATCAGCTTTTCTAAAAGTATACAGCTATTACTCAGGTATTTTAGTATAAATAGAAAGATTTCACCAATACTGACAACGCGTTTGTATTAAAAATTTCCTTGAAACCAACTCTTCATTCGTTGCCATATTGATTTCGCATCCCCAGAAGAAGATTTCATACGCTTTTTACTAGTCGCTTTAACTGCTGAAGACTCTTCCATATGCTGGTGATATCCATAGAGCAATAAACCTACACCTGTTGCATAAATAGGATTTTTAACTACATCAACTAAACCACTTATTTTTTCAGGCATGCCTAATCTAACAGGCACTTGAAACACTCTTTCAGCTAATTCCACACCACCTTTTATTTGTGCTGCACCACCTGTTATTACTAAGCCTGAAGCGATCAAATCTTCAAAACCACTACGTCTTAATTCAGCTCTTACTAACATAAATAATTCTTCATAGCGAGGTTCACAGACTTCTGCCAACATTTTTTGGGAAATAGTACGGGATTGACGATGGCCTACAGAAGGCACTTCAATGTCTTCTTCACTATCAGCCAGCTCAATCAAAGCACAAGCATGATTAATTTTAAGTTTTTCAGCATTTTGAGTCGGCGTTCTTAAGGCAATCGCTAAATCATTGGTCACCTGATCGCCTGCAATAGGAATTACAGCAGAATGACGGATAGCACCTTCTGTAAAAATAGCAATATCAGTCGTTCCACCACCAATATCAATCAAACAAACCCCTAAATCTTTTTCATCTTCGGTTAATACAGCATAACTTGAGGCTAATTGTTCTAAAATAATATCACTAACCTGAATATTACAACGCTCTACACATTTGACTATATTTTGTGCTGCACTAACGGCGCCAGTTGCAATGTGAACTTTTGCTTCCAAACGTACACCTGACATCCCAATAGGTTCACGAATACAATCTTGATTATCAATAAGAAATTCTTGCGGCAATATATGGAGTATTTTTTGATCGGCAGGAATAGCAATAGCCCGGGCAGCATCAATAACTCGATCTACATCCGCTTGCGTGACTTCAGGACCTCGAATAGCCACAATGCCATGCGAATTAAAACCGCGAATATGACTACCCGCTATCCCTGTATAAGCAGAATGAATTTGGCAGCCTGCCATTAATTCCGCCTCTTCAACAGCACGCTGGATAGATTGAACGGTTGAATCAATATTAACCACCACGCCTCGTTTTAAACCACGCGATGGATGCGAGCCTATACCGACAATATGGACTTTACCATCCTCAGCCACTTCACCAATAATTGCTACAATTTTTGAAGTCCCTATATCAATTCCAACAATTAAATCTTTTTCCGCTTGCTTTTTGGCCATTTAATTAGCTCCCCACTGGACTGCCATACCGTTTGGATAATCTAAATTTACTGCTATCGCCTGTTTTTGTCCTGCAGCAAATACATTATTGTAAACTTTCACAAAACGTTGCAGTCTAGTCAAGATATCTTGTTGTCCTAATTGTATTTTTAAGCCATTATTTAATATTAATTGCCAATCTTCATTAGATTCTAAGGTAATTTGACTAATTTGTAGGTTAATCGTCTGTAATAGTTGATTGAATTGCTGATAATAATATAAGACTTTTAATTGGCTACCGGCAGGCCCATTTAATTGCGGTAAAGTTTGGGTAAAACTCGATAATAAAGTCTCTGGCATGATAAATGTTTCCGCATAATCATTAAGCAAAGTATTATTATTCCATATTGCAACCGGCGCTTGCTGTTGGATATTGACAATTAATGAATCAGGCCATCGTCTTTCAACTTTAACTGCTGCGACCCACGAAAGCTCATCAATCTTGTCGATTAACTGTTGTAAATTTAAAGTTAGTAGCCCAGTAGCAAGTGAAGCATTAATCACTTGTTGTACTTCAGTTTGATAGGTTTGAGGCGCTCCAGTAATAATAACTTGTTTGATCGGGAGTACATTAGGCTGGTGGATTTTATAAAAGGCTGCCACCAAAAATAAAATCATGATCAGAGAGGTAATACTTAAGCCGTATTGTTGCCAAAAATTTTTAGCTTGTTCAAACATCAGCCTACCATTTTATGTTGCAGCGTTTATGCGCCTTGCTTATCTTGTTACTAGTGTAACAAAGATCATTCCTTTTCACCAATAACATGTACTTCACGCACTAATTTTATACCATGTCGTTGATAGACTTGTTCTGCAATATGATCAATTAAAGCCTCCACCTCTTTAGCTGTAGCGCCTTGATCATTGACAATAAAATTAGCGTGTTTCGGTGACACACAAGCACCACCAATGCGATAGCCTTTTAAACCACAAATCTCAATTAATTTTGCAGCATAATGACCGGGGGGATTACGAAACACTGAACCGCCATTAGGCAAATTAATCGGCTGACTAGCATTACGCTTAGCAAGCATATCACGAATATATTCTAAGGCTTCTTCTTTAGACCCTGGTGCTAATTTAAAATGCGCCGCTAAAAACCACTCTTCTTCAGGACTATCCACTTGCCGATATTTAATTTGATACTCTGTGGGTAAACGTAGCTTTCGTTCTCCTTTACGCGTTAAGGTTTCAACGGCCTGTACATACTTCCAAGTTTCTCCACCATAAGCCCCAGCATTCATACGTAGGGATCCACCAACAGTTCCTGGAATGCCTGCATAAAACTCTAATCCACGCAACCCTTTTCGTGCACAAAATCGCGCCACTTGTCCACAGGCCACGCCAGCTTCAGCGCGTATCGTTTCTTGATTTACTTGATCAAGTTTTTTAAGTAATCCTTGGGTAACAATGATAGTTCCTCGCAATCCCTTATCTCTGACTAAAGTATTACTACCGAGTCCTAGCCAAATAATAGGCTCCTCAGTCGGTAAGCAACCAATAAATTTAATTAAATCTTCTTGATCTGCAGGTTGATAAAACCGATCCGCCAAACCACCAATCCGCCACGAGCTATAATCTGCAAGCGAAACATTTTCTGCATAGTGACCTTTTAGTTGTGTCGTGTCGATAGAATATTTCACTCTCTAATTCCTAAACAGTGACTGAACTTTTCTCTACAAGTTGTTGTGCTAAAGCCCCAATATCTCCCGCTCCTGCCATGAGCAGCACATCGCCATCCTGTAATACATTTTCTAGTACTGTAGCTATTTCTGCTTTCTCAGCAATATAAATAGGTTCAATTTTACCCCGTTGACGAATACTGCGACATAAAGTTTTGGAATCAGCTAAAGGAATAACTGCCTCGCCTGCAGGATAAACCTCTAGCATTAACAATACATCCACTTCATTTAAAACATTAACGAAATCTTCAAATAAATCCCGTGTACGGGTATAGCGATGCGGCTGAAAAACTACTACTAGGCGCTTAGTGGGCCAACATTTACGCGCTGCTGCAAAAGTGGCCTGTAATTCTCGTGGATGATGGCCATAATCATCAATCACTAGCGTACCCCCTTTACTAGTTTGATATTCTCCTAAACACTGGAAGCGTCTACCAACACCAGCAAACTGTTGTAATGTTTTGACAATATCATGATCCGCTATGCCTAATTCTGTTGCCACACAAATAGCTGATAAGGCATTTAAAACATTATGCTCGCCAGGCAAGTTTAAGGTAATAGCTAAATCAGGATATCCTTTTTTGCGTCTAACAGTAAACTGCATTTGTTGACCGACAGCTTGAATATTAAAGGCATAAACATCTGCTTCTTCTTGTAATCCATAAGTCATCACTGGTCGGCCAACTTTTGGCAAAATTGCTTTGACACCGGGATCTTCTAAACAAACAATGGCTAAACCATAGAAAGGCAAGTGATGTAAAAACTTAACAAAGGTATCATACAATTTATTTACATCACCTTGATAGGTATCCATATGATCTAAATCAATATTAGTAACTACTGTCATCATGGGTAATAAATATAAAAACGAAGCATCGCTTTCATCCGCTTCGGCAACCAAATAGCGACTTTCTCCTAAGCGTGCCGTACTCCCTGCGCTATTGAGTTTCCCCCCAATGATAAATGTGGGATCTAATTTTCCTTCCGCTAAAACGCTGGTTACTAAACTTGTTGTTGTAGTTTTGCCATGCGTTCCTGAAATTGCGATTCCATAACGATAGCGCATAAGTTCCGCTAACATTTCTGCTCGTCGAACGATAGGAATTCTCATCTCTTGAGCAGCTTTTACTTCTGGATTATCAGTATTGATAGCCGTTGAAGTAACTATCACATCAGCTCCAGTTACTTGCTCAGCTTGATGACCGTAAAATATTGTGACGCCTAATTTTTTAAGTCTATCAGTTAAAACACTTTGTTTTGCATCTGAACCTGAAATTTGATAGCCTTCATTGAGCAAAACTTCAGCAATGCCACACATCCCTACCCCACCAATTCCAATAAAATGGATTTTTCTGATGCGATCTTTACCCGGGGTTCCTAAAGTAGTTCTAAAAGTGTTTTTACTCATAATTAGTAGGTCTCAATGACTTAATAGTATGTGCGTGAAAGTAGCAGATTAGCCTAGTGAGTACAAGCAAAACTAGAATCAAGTAATTTACTCTACTGTTATTACTATTTTGTTAAAAAATTAGTTTTTATTTCAAAAAATACGCAATATCTTTTTACTCTTAAAACAAATACGAACAAAAAATTATTAATGATAACAATTGGATTTATTATTTAAATTTTACAATCACTTAGCTAAAAATAGCTATTATTGCTCAATTAATTCGCTATTTTATTTTTTTGTTTAAAATAAGTAAGTTAGTAATTATCCTCTAATGCAAAACCTATCAATAACTTATCCCATGCTATAGTTAAAATAACTATTTAAAAACAAAAAGGATGAGAGTTATGGCAATCATTTGGCGACGTTTTAGAGATAGACTTCCTCTTAGCAGCAAACTATTTAGAGTTCGAAATGTTGGAACTTGCTTTAATATTGAGCTCGATTGGGATTTACCTTTAACTCCAGCTCCTATTGTAACTCCAACCGGAATAGGCGGAGGTATTGGTGCAACGACAGGTGACGGAGTCGCTGCTGCAGAAATGCGAGAAAAAGTAGCTGATGCCGCCGCCGGTAGAATCGCTATTAGGGATGGAGCAGGAGCTGCTGCTATAGCCTCTCCAATTGACGGTAGTAGTGGTGCTGCGGCTTTAGGTAGTAGCGTCGCTGCACGAGCTACCATAGCTACTCCTAGAAAAATCCGT
>MGXT01000028.1 GCA_001801465.1 Gammaproteobacteria bacterium RIFCSPHIGHO2_12_FULL_35_23
TATCCATAATTAAACATGTTCTATCAATCGTAAATTTTGTTACATTTATATTAAGACAATTTTCTGGCAAACAGATGCGCCCATATCTATCAACAGTATGTTCTTTGGTATTTCTAGCACGTAAGTTTTTAAGAGTTTTTATAACAAATTTGTGCGGCTCAACTAATGTTTCGGGAACTGTAATTTTTTCATTAATTACTTTCATGCGTGGCATTTCTAATCGAGGAGGCCCTGGAGATATATAGGTTTGACTAATACCCTTTTTACTAAGTGGTTTTAAACTTGGCGCACTAGAAAGATTTTTTTGAGCCCAATATCCCGGATGAGGCCGTGGAATTTCCATCCTTTTACATATTTTGGCTAATCCTACATCTGAGATACCAAACTCCTTGGCCAGTTGTATCATTGGCTTTTGCCATATCTTTTCATATAGCTCTTCACGTGTAATTAAAACAGCATCTTCATTCATGTAACCTCCTTCAGTTAATTACATTTCACCCTATTTCTTTAAGAAGAATTAGTTCGAAATTTAAACGTTTTTATGTCTTAAAATTTAAACATTAATCTATCGTTTCAGATCAGCATTAATTTGGAATAATAATTATTTCTCTAAAATTTCTCTAGAATTTCTCTATGAGCATATATTGAACAATAAAAACTGGATTTTAGAGGCTTTTATTTTCTCTGTATCTATTTGATTATTAATGTTAATTGGTGCCCGGGACTGGAATCGAACCAGCACGGAGGTTTAACCCATCCGAGGGATTTTAAGTCCCTTGCGTCTACCTGTTCCGCCACCCGGGCATCAAGCGTTCATTAAACAGTTTATTATGAACTGTTGTTCCTAACAGGCTGAGGTCGGAATCGAACCGGCGTCCACGGCTTTGCAGGCCGCTGCATAACCACTCTGCCACCCAGCCATATTAGAAGATAGAAGACAAGAACTCGAATAAAGATATTTAACTTTAACAGTACTTACATCTTTTTATTATCTATCCTATATATTCTAATATGGAGCGGGAAACGAGACTCGAACTCGCGACCCCAACCTTGGCAAGGTTGTGCTCTACCAACTGAGCTATTCCCGCGCATCAAGTTATCTAACTCTATGCCTCTTCTACTCTTTCTTTATTAGCGTAGTATCATTATTCGCCTTCTTATTGATTACTAAGGCAAATCAGAGGGGCATATTTTAACCGAGCACAATCAACTGTCAAGTTAGTTTCTTACTATTTGGAGTTTATTTCAAAATCCGGCCAAGCAGCTTTAATGTAAACAATCATTGTCCATAAGGTGATCAAAGCAGCTAAATAAATACCAATATATCCAATTATCAAAAAGAAATTAGATGCTAAAGGGAGACTTAATAATAAAAATATTATTGCAAAAATTTGCGAGACCATTTTTACTTTTCCCATAAAAGAAACAGCTATACGGGCGCGTTTGCCAAGCTCAGCCATCCACTCTCGTAAGCCAGAAATAACAATTTCACGACCTATAATTACTACAATGGGAATAACTAAATATGGCAGATGATGATTAGCAGCTAGCAACACTAAAACAACTGTGACGATTAATTTATCGGCCACTGGATCAAGAAATGCTCCAAATTTTGAGGTTAGTTTTAACTTCCTGGCTAAATAACCATCCAATAAATCTGTGATGGCCGCAAAAGCAAAAATTAAAGTTGCAAAAAGTTTAGCCCAAGTCCAAGGTAAATAATAAAAAATTATAAAAATAGGAATTAAGGCTATTCGCAGTAAAGTTAAATACGTAGGTAAATTCATACGGGCCTATTTCATTATCTATAATGATTAATTGTATCTAAGTCTCTATAATTTAAAAGATAAATCTTTACGGTTGCAAAGCATCGTAAATTATTTGAGCAAGCTCATGACTAATACCTGGTGCTCGTGCTATTTCTTCTACACTTGCCTGCATAACAGCTTGAATACCTCCAAAGTGCTTGAGTAATGCTTGTCGTCGTTTAGTCCCTATTCCTGGAATAGTTTCAAGCTTAGAAGTATTTCGGGCTTTTTTTATTTTGCTACGATTATGAGTAATTGCAAATCGGTGTGCCTCATCTCTTACTTGCTGTAATAAATGTAAACTCGGTGAATCTGGAGACAGAATAATTGGTATGTCTTGTTCAGATAAAAATAAAGTTTCTAACCCTGGTTTTCTGGTTTTACCTTTTGCGATAGCACAGATCGGAATATCAGTTAATTGTAATTCTTCCATCACTTTTTTAGCTTCAGACAACTGGCCTTTACCACCATCGATTAAAAGCAAATCAGGCAATCTACCCTCAGATTTTTTAATTTTAAGATAACGTCTTGTTAAAACCTCTCGCATTGCAGCATAATCATCACCTATCGTGCTATTTTCAATATTAAAATGTCTATATAGACTATTTACTGGTCCTTGCGTTTCAAATACCACACAGGAAGCAACTGTCGCTTCTCCTCGATGATGACTAATATCAAAACACTCTATTCTTTGAATTTCATTTTCTAACTTAAGTTCTTCCTTTAACTTATTAAATTTTTTATGATAATTTTTTCTTGTAGAAAGTCTTGATAGGATTGATTGTTCGGCACTACGCTCAGCTAATGTATACCATTTACTCAGATCACCTCGGCTAACTCGCTGCAAACGAATTTTTCTTTGTTGCTGAGCCTGTAGGGCTTGTTCGAGCAGTGTTTTTTCAGAAACTTCAGAATTAACAACAATTATATCTGGCAAGTCATTTATTTTATTTAAATAATACTGCTTAATAAAAGCTGATAATAACTCTTCGTCTTGCTGTTCATTCATTTTTATATCTGGAAAAAATACTTTACTACCTAATATCCTCCCTTCTCTAATGATTAATAAATAAACACATGCGAGATCTGCTTTAATAGTTACCACAACTAAATCTAAATTACGCTTACCTTTAACCATATACTGGTTTTTTTGAATCATTCTTAAATTTGTAATTTGGTCACGATATTTTGCAGCAAGTTCGTAATTTAACTCTTTTGCAGCTTGATCCATTTTGACTTGTAAAGCGGCTAACAGCTGTTCATTTTTACCTTCTAAAAAGGCTAAAGCATTTTGAAAATCTTGTTCATAATTCGCAGCTGAAATATAGTCTACACAAGGAGCACTACAACGTTTAATTTGATATTGCAAACAAGGCCTAGTTCTATTTTTAAAAAAAATGTCATTACAAGACCTTAGCAAAAATACTTTTTGTAATAGATTAAGAGTTTCTCGAACAGAACCCACGCTAGGAAAAGGCCCAAAGTACTTACCAGGTAAATTCCTACCTCCCCGATAAAATCTTAAACATGGAAAAGCATGGCTAATAGCAGCATAAACATAAGGGTAGCTTTTATCATCTCTAAATAAAATATTATATCTAGGTTGATGCTTTTTTATTAAGTTACTTTCTAATATTAATGCATCAGATTCTGTATCTGTGATAACTACCTGAATTTCATTGATTTGGCTAACTAATGAGTTGGTTTTAACAGAAGTATTTTTTCTAAAATAACTAGTTAATCTTTTTTTTAAATTTTTTGCTTTACCTATATAAATTATATCATTGTTTTTATTAAGCATTTGATAAACACCTGGCCTACTGCTTACTGTGCTTAAAAAGATTTTGCTATCAAATGCTTGTGTCATAAAACTTAACAATATAACAATAGAAAAAATATAAATAATTCATTCTACTATTAATTATATTTAATGTTAAACATTAGAACTAGAAACGTCTTGTTGAGCTAAATGGTTTTCAATAACATTATAACGTAACGCCAAATGGGTCATTTCTACATCGCTATTAACGCCTAGTTTGTTAAAGATACGATAGCGATAAGTATTGACTGTTTTAGTGCTAAGATGTAGCTGCTCAGCAATTTTAGGAACCTTTTCACCACGAGTAATCATTAACATTACTTGTAGCTCTCGCTCTGAAAGTGCATCGAAAGGTGAATCTCTATTATCAAATCGTTTTAAGGCCAATTGTTGTGCAATTTCTGCACTTAAATATCTTTGCCCGCTTTTTACTTGCTTGATTGCTTGAATTAATTCTTCAGCTTGGCAGTCTTTAGTTAAATAACCCATTGCTCCGCTTTTTAAAAATCGAACTGGATAAATTTCATCATTGCTCACTGTTAGAACAATAACTTTAATATTAGGGCTATAATGAACTATTTTACGGGTAGCTTCTAATCCACCTATCCCAGGCATATGAATATCCATTAAGACAACGTCCACTTCATTATTGCGAATAAATTGGACAGCCTCTTCGCCGCTGCCTGCCTCTGCAAGAATATTAATATCTTTAGCTTCAGAAAGTATTCGACGAATACCAGCACGGACTATTTGATGATCGTCAACCAAAACAACGTTTATCAAGGTTAATTTGACCTCGTAGTTTAATTTATTATCAGGTTTTAACTAGCTACATTTTATATCTATCGAACTGTAATGCAAGAACTATTCACTTTGTAAGATATATTATATGTTTATATGCTAATTGCTTTTTATGTTTTTAAGAAAATTGTTGCAGCCTGCCTGATTCTATGACACCTTAATAACATTTTTTTCTAGGTTAATGAAATTTATAGATAAATGAAGTTTTTACGTAACATTATAGGAATTGGAGCTGTGCTATTAGCCGCCAGCTTACAAACCTTTTCTACACCTATACCAAACATTACTTCAGAAGATAATGAACCCTATAACTATCAAAAAGCTTTACACTGGATCGTAGCGCCTAATAAATATAATATTTGTGGAGGCTATTACCGTGATTTTCCAATTCCCTATACCCCAAACCCTATCGCCCCACCACAAGATGCTAATTATGACATTCATGCAGATAATGTACTGTATTCAACAAAAGGCTCTTCTATACTACAGGGGCATGTGAGCGTTACTAGACCTGACCAACAACTTAATACTAATCTTGCTTATTTAAATAGAAATAAAGAAACCGGTAAAATTGACTCTATTGATATGTATCATGGTGTTAAATTATTTGAGCCAGGTAGCTTACTAGTTGGACGTTATGGCCATGTTGATATTCCAACCAAGCATGTAACTATTTATAATGCTGCTTACAGAACTAATCATACTGCTGTTGCCCCACAAATTGTAACCGCCGTCAACAAAAAAACTGGTCAAATTGAAGACCGTCATTATGATATGAATTATTGGGGGCATGCAAAAATAGTAGAACAAACTGAGCCCAAACATTTTAGCTTTAAACATGCTACTTATACCACTTGTCCACCAGTAGGCACTTGCGTATGGCATTTATATGGCTCAACTGTAAATTTAAATTATAAAACTGATGTAGGACATGCCTGGAACTCTCTATTATTTTTACATGGGATCCCTATTTTTTATTTTCCCTATATTAGTTTTCCATTAACTCATAAAAGAAAAACAGGGTTTTTACCGCCCAGCTATTTTACTTCTGTTACTTCCGGCTCTACTTATAATTTACCTTTTTATTGGAATATAGCACCTAACTATGATCTTTTAACTAATTTTAGCTATTTACAAAAACGTGGTTTTAAAATTTCTCCTTTTTTCCGTTATTTGACTAATTCTAGTAATGGCAATGCAAAACTTGATTTAGTTCCTCATGACAGTACTTTTGCAAAATTTAAAAAAACCTCTACTGATGTTAGCGTACAAAACGCTAGTAATTTTCGATATGAGGCTACACTCAATGATAACACCACTTTTAATGACCACTGGAGTGGCAGTGCAACCTATAACAGAGTAAGTGATGACTATTATTTTATAGATTTGGGTTCAAAATTATTTAATAACAGTACTAACCAATTACCGCAAACTGCTAATTTACAATATCAAGGTTTATATTGGGATTTTGGTGGTATGGTATTAAATTATCAGACTTTAAAGCCTCCCACCTTACAACACCCAACTGATCAATACGCTTATCTACCAGAGTTTAATGCTAGCTTTAGTCATCCGTTACCTGATAATTTTAACGCTTCCGTTAGCAGTACTGCGACTAATTTTTCGAGAGACACAAGTGTAATAGGTAAACGCTATACTCTTGACCCATCAGCTAGCTATAATTTTAATAGGCCTTATGGGACATTAAATCCTCAGATTCAACTTGCAGCTACTGATTATCAAGTAGGCAGAAATCCTGGTTTACCTAATTCACCAGGAGTAATAATTCCAATTTTTTCAACTGAGGGCAGCTTGAATTTTTATCGTAATTTCAATTGGTTTGGCAGCGCCTATCAACAAACTTTAGTACCACAAATTCAATATACTTATATACCCTATCATAACCAAAATGAACTACCTATTTTTGATACTAGCGGGGTTTCCTTCAATTACAGCTATCTCTTTGCTACTAATCGATTTGCAGGTTACGATCGTGTTGGCGATGCTAATCAAATTGCCTATGCCATTACAACTGGTCTGATTAATGAAATGACAGGAGTATCTAAAGGATCCTTTAGTATTGGGCAAATTAGATACTTAGAACCTAGGCGGGTCACTGTTTGTAACACACATGGCTGTGGCGGAAATCCCGGAAAAAGCAATAGCAGAAACTTTTCTCCTGTAGCAGGCCAAGGAACTTATGCTTTTACACCTACTTTAAATACGACAGATGATCTTACGTGGGACCCCTATAGTCAAACCCTTAATCTTAGCTCTATTTTGACTTACACACCTAGCCCCAGACACATATTTAATTTAAACTACAATTTTACTAAATTAAGTAAAAATACCACCGTCAATGCTGCCAGCCCTACTCTGTACCCACAAGACTTAACTGTTTCAGGTGAATGGTTTCTCTGGCGACATGTTGATTTAGTTGGCCAATGGACTCATGTTTGGGATGGTAACCAAACCGAAAATTCGGGCGATGCTTATTTATGGGGTGTTGAGTATGATAGCTGCTGCTGGGCGGTACGCTTTGTAACTGCTAGAACTTTCCAGGGTGTTAGTACTAGTGCGTCAAATATGTTTGTAAATTCTTACTATATACAATTTGATCTTAAAGGCCTGGGTTCCTTTGCTAACCAAAACCCTGGCCAACTTTTAGGAACAGAAATTCCTGGTTATAGTGATACTTTTGATCAATCTATTGTTGGATAGCTGGTATTTAAATATTGAAATATAACTTTATTTAATGATACAAGCTTAATACTTTATATTTCTTTTGATTTAAAACTAAAAATCGGGGCGATTTTATAGGCATTATTAGACACAGTCGAGAACCCACTAAATTTTATAACTAATTGATTTTACTTTATCTATTGGTGCCTAGCAGTGCCTATAAAACTTCCAAATTGGCGGAGAGAGAGGGATTCGAACCCCCGGAGCCCTGACGGACTCAACGGTTTTCAAGACCGCCGCTTTCGACCGCTCAGCCATCTCTCCACTGGCACATTATATCGTGCTTAGCACTTAAAATGAAGCTGCAAGGATACCTGAAACTTTATTTAAGTTGAAGTTTTTATTAACATTTTCTTAAAATCCTTGCTTGTGGGAACTTTGCCCTCATATAATAACCTAAGTAATAAACCTAGAGGTGATTTATGCAACAATTTGGTCAAAGTCGTGCGCTATCGCAATCAGTACTCAGTGCAAATAGGCTACTGATGAAAACATATTTATTATTAGGCTCTACTTTATTATTTAGTGGAATTATTGCTTTTTGGGCTATGGCAGCTAATGTACCACCTCTAAATCCTATTATTGTTATTATTGGTTATTTTGGTCTTTTATTTTTAACAAGCGCATTACGGAAAAGCTCTTTAGGCTTAGTTGCTATTTTTGCTTTAACTGGTTTTATGGGGTTAACACTCGGACCTATTTTAGATCTCTATTTAAAAACCTACGTCAATGGAGGTCAACTGATTACTACTGCCTTAGGTGGAACTGGCATCATATTCTTTGTTCTTTCTTTTTATGCCATTATGACAAAAAAAGATTTTAGCTATTTAGGTGGTTTTTTAGCTGTTGCAATTACTGGTGCATTTTTATTAGGGATCGCAAATATATTCTTACACATGCCCGTATTAAATTTATTAGTTTCTGGTGCCTTTATTTTATTAAGTTCTGGTTTAATTTTATTTCAAACAAGTGAAATTGTAAGAGGTGGTGAAACAAGTTATATCATGGCTACTGTAACACTTTATGTTTCACTCTTTAATATTTTTGTAAACTTACTTAGTATTTTAGGAATGTTTTCAGGCCGAGATAGATAACCAATGTTTAATTCAAAGGCTGGAATTTGGCCTTTGAAAACTATTTAATTATTTTTTCATTTAGAAAATTTAATTAGCTCTAAACCATTCATATAAGCCTGCAGTGCTCTTGGTACTACAATACTACCTTCTTTAGTTTGATTATTTTCCATAATGGCTACTAAAGTACGTCCCACAGCCAGACCAGAACCATTTAAAGTATGTACTAATTCCAGTTTTTTAGTAGCCTGATTACGCCATCTTGCTTGCATACGTCTTGCTTGAAAATCTTCAAAATTACTACAAGAAGAAATCTCTCGATAACAATTTTGTGAAGGTAGCCAAACTTCTAAATCATAGGTTTTTGCAGCACTAAATCCTAAGTCGCCAGTACACAAAGCAACAACTCTATAAGGTAACTCTAATAACTGCAATACTTTTTCAGCATGACTAGTAAGCTCTTCTAAAACTTGATAAGAATGGGCAGGCTCAACTATCTGTACTAATTCAACTTTTTCAAATTGATGTTGCCTTATCATTCCCCGAGTGTCTTTACCATAGGAACCAGCTTCACTTCGAAAGCAAGGCGTATGACAAACATATTTTAGTGGCAGCTGCTTGGCCTCTAGAATTTCATCACGCACCGTGTTAGTAACAGGAATTTCTGCAGTAGAAATCAATGCAAGTTTATTATGAGACACTTGAAATAAATCTTCAGCAAATTTAGGTAATTGACCCGTACCATATAAAGAAGCTTCATTCACCAAATAAGGAACATATATTTCTTGATACCCATGTTCTTGAGTATGCAGATCCAACATAAATTGGATTAAAGCTCTATGTAACCTAGCTAACTCTCCTCGCATTACTACAAAACGAGCTCCACTTAGTTTCGCTGCAGTATTAAAATCAAGGCTTGCAGAAGGCTCTGCTAAATCCACATGGTCCTTAGGCTGAAAACCAAATTCTTTAGGCTTTCCCCAACGACGAATTTCTAAATTATCTTTTTCACTTTTACCAACTGGAACAAATTCATGAGGAATATTAGGAACAGAATAAAGAAAATCATTAATTTTTTTTTGTAAGACTTCAAAGGCTTGTTCGGTTAGTTTTAATTCTTCGTTAAGCTGATTTACTACTTTCATTGCAGTAGTGACATCTTCTCCTTTAGATTTAGCAATACCTATGGCTTTTGATTTTAAATTACGCTCATTTTGTAATTCTTCAAGTTTTACCTGCAAAACTTTTCTTTCTTCTTCAAGCTGCTGAAACAGTTCTGTATCAAACTTAAACTCTCGTTTAGCTAAACCTTCTGCAATAACCATTAAATCTTTACGAATTCTTTTGATATCTAACATAATTACCTACCCAATTATTCTTCCCAGATAAATCCCAAATCCTGCAGCAAATAAGCATATTACTACGCTTAACACTACATTCAATCCTGCTGCAATCCAATGTCCAGTTCTTAGTAAATTTATTGTATCTAATGAAAAAGTAGAAAAAGTTGTAAACCCACCTAAAATACCTATTAAAGTAAAACTTCGTAATTCATATGCATAAGGGAGTTCTTCAAATAACACGATACTTAAATACCCCATTAAAAATGAACCTATCACATTGGTTAGTAAAATACCAAATGGAAAAAATCTATCAAATAATAAATGAATGCTGGTAGAAAATATAAATCTAGCAACCGACCCTATCGCACCACCTATTGCTATGAGAAATAAAATTTTAAGATAATTCATTTTAATCTCCTTTTCATTAAGCTTCCTTTTTATCTTTTGCCAAGGCCTGTTTATCTAGCTCTTTAAAGTGTTTCAATTTTTCAGCAATTTGGATTTCTAATCCTCTAGGCACTGGTTCATAATAAGCACGTTTTCCTAATTTTTCAGGGAAATAGCTTTCCCCGGCAGCATAAGCCTCAGGCTCATCATGTGCATAACGATAACCTTTGCTATAACCTAAATCTTTCATCAGTTTAGTTGGTGCATTACGTAAATAAATAGGCACTTCTAACGAGCCCTGTTCTTTGGCATCAGATAATGCTTTTTTATACGCCAAATAAACTGCATTACTCTTAGCAGCACAAGCCATAAAAACTATAGCCTGAGCAATAGCTAGCTCTCCTTCCGGTGAGCCTAAACGTTCCTGCACATCCCAAGCATTAAGAGCCAAGGTTAATGCCCGTGGGTCTGCGTTTCCGATATCTTCACTAGCCATTCGTACTACTCTTCTAGCAATATATAAAGGATCACAACCCCCATCTATCATTCTTGCAAACCAATATAGCGCTGCATTAGGATCTGAACCACGAACAGACTTATGAAGTGCTGAAATAAGATCATAAAATGCTTCGCCTTGTTTATCAAAACGTCTAGCACCAAGCCCTATTACTTCTTTAATAATGTCTTGATTCACAATCAAATGACCAGCATTATTTTCTGTAAAATCTATAGTTCTTTCTAATAGATTGAGCAAACTTCTTGCATCACCATCTGCAGCAACAATCAACATTTGCTTTAAAGACTCATCAAAAGTTATAGCTAAATTACCATAACCATTCTCTTTATTGTCCAAAACTTTATTTAGCAAGTTTTTTAAATCAGCTGGCTCTAAACTTTTTAGCACATAAACTCTTAACCTTGAAAGCAGGGCATTATTGAGCTCAAAAGAAGGATTTTCTGTTGTGGCACCAATAAAAGTGATTGTGCCATCTTCTACATAAGGTAAAAAAGCATCTTGTTGTGCTTTATTAAAACGATGCACTTCATCAACAAACAAAATGGTAGCCTGCTTTTGGATTTCGCGGCGCAATTTAGCACGCTCAATAATCTCTCTAATATCCTTTACCCCTGCTAAAACAGCAGAAATTGTTTCAAAATGAGCATGGGTAGCTTTAGCTAATAGCTGAGCTAAAGTTGTCTTCCCTGTACCTGGAGGGCCCCAAAAGACCATTGAATGTAGTATGCTAGTTTCAATAGCTAAACGCAGAGGTTTACCCGGATCAAGTAGGTGATGTTGACCTACAAAATCATCTAGAATAATTGGGCGCATACGCGCCGCAAGAGGTATAAAATTATTACTCACCTTGACTGCCTGACATATTAATTACATCAACATTAGAAGGAATTTTAAAAGAAAATAAATTAGCAGATAGAGGCGAATTAATCTTTACTTGACTGAAAAATATTTCTGTTGTTTGACCTAGTTGGTTTAATAGTTTTAAGTACGTTATTTTATTTTGCACAAAACCAATGGTAATTTGTTTGAAGGAACTATTGTTAGCTTTTGGTAAGAGTTTAAACCACTCTCCAACTTGAGTTGTACTAATCTGTTCAACTAAAAAATTATTTTGTAAAACGATGTCTTTATTGGTTAACAAAAGTAATGGAGTCTGACCAATATTATTAGTTAAATTCTGAATCGTCACCTGCTCTAAATCCGGTTCATAAATCCATAACTTTGTCCCGTTTGTAATAATAATTTGATTAAGCGGTGAAGTCGTTGTCCAACGAAATTTCCCGGGTCTTAATATGGCCATAGAGCCCTTACTCGTTTGTAATGGAGTACCATCTTCACTGAGTACTTGCTGTTTAAAGTTAGCAGTAATGCTGGTGATACCAGCTAATTTTGAATTTAAATCTTCTACAGCACCAGCCATAACAATCATCGGCAGAAAAAGCAGCATGAAAAGACTTGTTTTTTTAAAAATACTTAACATTAGCTATTACTCTTTTGGTGGCGGTGGAGCCAACACTTCCCTATTACCATTATTTTCCATCTCACTTACAATACCTGCTGCTTCCATTGCTTCCATCATGTTGGCCGCACGATTGTAACCTATCTTTAAACGACGCTGTACCAAAGAAATTGAAGCTCGTCTAGCTTCAACTACGATTGCGACTGCTTTATCATAAAGAGGATCCTGTTCTGCCCTTTCTTCTTCCTCATCATAGCTAAGATTAAAATCAATTTGATTAAACTCACTATCAGTTTTATTTTGAATTACTTCACTAATATATTCAGGTGAAGCTCTCTCCTTCCAAGCTGATACAACTCGCACAACTTCATCATCTGCCACATAAGCACCATGAATACGAATAGGCAAGCTAGTCCCTGGTGGTAAATACAGCATATCACCATAACCTAATAAGTGCTCAGCGCCCTGCTGATCCAATATCGTTCTTGAATCTACTCGAGAAGAAACACTAAATGCAATACGACAAGGAATATTAGCTTTGATAAGACCTGTGATGACATCAACAGAAGGTCTTTGAGTAGCTAATACCATATGGATTCCAGCGGCTCTCGCTTTTTGCGCGATTCTAGCTACCAATTCTTCAACCTGTTTGCCTACTACCATCATCATATCAGCAAGTTCATCAATAACTACCACTATTTTGGGTAGCGGTTTTAAAACAGGTGGCTCTGAGTTATCGTCAATGTTCACAAAAAATGGATCCTTAAGTGGCTCACCTTTTTTGCTAGCCTCTATTATTTTAGTGTTGTAGCCAACTAAATTTCTTACACTTAGGGCAGCCATTAAACGATAACGTCTATCCATCTCAGCTACGCACCAACGCAAGGCATTAGCTGCCTCTTTCATATTAGTGACGACAGGCGCTAACAAATGAGGAATACCTTCATAAATTGATAGCTCCAGCATCTTGGGATCTATCATAATAAGACGAACTTCTTCAGGCGTTGCTTTTAACAATATACTCAATAACATTGCATTAATACTGACAGATTTACCAGCACCTGTGGTACCAGCCACTAATAAGTGTGGCATTTTAACAATATCAACCACCACTGGATGGCCCGCTATATCTTTACCTAATCCTAAACTAAGCGGTGATTCAGCTTGCCGATAAGCATTACTTTCCAAAATTTCTCGTAAACGTACTACTTCTCGATTTTCATTAGGAATTTCTAAGCCTACAACTGATTTACCTGGAATTACTTCAACTACCCGAACACTAGGTACCGATAAAGCACGTGCTAAATCTTTTGCTAAAACAGTTATTTTACCTGCTTTCATGCCTGGTGCTAGCTCTAATTCAAAGCGTGTCACAACAGGCCCTGGATATACCGCGACCACTTTTACGACTATGCCAAATTCCTCTAACCGCTTTTCTACTAAACGCGATAAGTTTTCTAATTCGCTTGCTGTAAATCCTTGTTTTTGGTTTTTTACTGGGGCATCTAACAAAGTAACACTTGGCAACTCACCTGTTTCATCCACACTAATTTTTTTAATAACCTGTTTAGCTCGCTCCCGAATAATTTGTTCAATTTTTTTTGGTTGAGGTTTTTTAACTGGTGGCAAGGTTATTTCATGAGTCTGGATCTTTTCAAACTCAGTGGCCGTAGTTGTTTCAATAATTGGAGACATAGAAGCTGAAATAATAATCGGTGCATCTTCTTCAAACTCTTCCTGATGACGTACAAGATATTCATTTCTTCGCTTTAATAAAGCTTGGCTGCTTTTAATTAACTGCTTAAATAAAAGACTAAATACATTTATCCAAGAAATGCCAAACATTAGAGTAATCCCTGCTAAAAGCATAGCAATGAGAATTAAACTAGTACCCGTTTTATTAAAAACATTAATAAATAATGGGGCAATAAGTTCTCCTAATACTCCCCCTGAATCAAGAGGCACTCCGATTTGTATTTTTAAAAACATTTCTAATAATGATGCGGAAGAAATCAAAAAAGCGAAAAAGCCTATAGCCTTTAAAATTCTCCAAAGTATTGAATTGTATCCTTCTTCTTGAGGATGACGAAAAGTTAGCCAAGCCAAGCCGGCTAAAATAAAAGGAAATAAATAAGCAACATATCCAAAAAAATATAAAAAAATGTCTGCAATCCAGGCCCCTACTCGTCCACCATAATTTGCAACATCCTCAGTATTACTAACAGTTGACCAACTGGGATCTGTGTTATGATAAGTGACTAATGACAATAACAAAAACAATGCAATGCCGATAGAAACAATAAGCATACCTTCCCGCATACGATGTTTAATATTTTTTGCAATAACTCGCTGCTTTGATTTATTGTCAACTATCGCCAAAATTTTTCCTTATAAGATTAATTTAATTTAGAAAATACATGATAATATACCATCTTTATTAATAATGCTGTAGTACGTTTGCAGAGGAATTATAGTAGGAGCGTTCATTTTTATGGCTGAAATTAAGCATCACAAACTCATCATTTTAGGCTCAGGGCCTGCTGGCTATACTGCAGCAGTTTATGCTGCTCGTGCTAACCTACAACCAGTTTTAATTACTGGCATTGAACAGGGTGGTCAATTAATGTCCACTACGGATGTGGATAATTGGCCGGGTGATGCGCAAGGAGTTCAAGGTCCCGAGTTAATGGCTAGAATGCTTAAACATGCTGAGCGTTTTGAAACGCAAATTATCTTTGATCATATTAACCAAGTAGCACTGAACGAACACCCTTTTAAACTTATTGGAGATAGTGGAATTTATAGCTGTGAAGCCTTAATTATAGCAACCGGAGCAAGCGCTAAATATCTAGGACTAGAATCAGAAGAGAAATATAAAGGCAAAGGAGTTTCTGCTTGCGCTACTTGTGATGGTTTTTTTTATAAAGGGCAAGAAGTTATAGTAGTTGGTGGTGGAAATACCGCCATTGAAGAAGCGCTCTATTTATCAAATATCGTTAGCCATGTCACAGTTATTCATCGCCGTGACAAATTTAAAGGAGAAAAAATACTTGCTAATAAGCTTATTAAACGCTCAGAAACAGGAAATGTCACTATCGAATGGAGTCATGTTATTGATGAGATTTTAGGTGATAATACTGGTGTGACAGGAGTTAGAATTAAGCATGCTAAAACTGGGTTAATTAAAGAAATTGCAGCTAAAGGCGTGTTTATTGCTATTGGCCATACTCCTAATACGCAAATTTTTGCTAAGCAGTTAGATCTTCGAGAAGGCTATATTAAGGTAAAAGGTGGCTTTGAATCGTTTGCTACTGCAACTAATATTCCAGGCGTTTTTGCTGCAGGGGATGTTATTGATTTTACTTATAGGCAAGCTGTTACCTCTGCTGGAACTGGCTGTATGGCAGCATTAGATGCTGAACGTTATTTAGACACCATTATGATAAGGTAATGAATAATTTAATAAAAGTTTTGCCAAATTGATAATAAAAGCTTAAAATGTGGCAATTTTAGCTCATATAGAGTAAATAAGAGGATTAGAATGCCTAAAGAAGATAATATTGAATTTGAGGGGATAGTAACTGAAACACTGCCCAACACTATGTTTAGAGTCCAATTAGAAAATGGTCATATTGTTACTGCACATATTTCTGGCCGGATGCGTAAAAATTACATACGCATATTAACTGGTGATAAAGTTCGAGTAGAAATGACCCCCTATGATTTAACAAAAGGTCGCATTACTTATCGAGAAAAAGGCTAATTAACTATTTTCAATAACAATAATAATAAGGAGTGTTTATGCCGTCATTTTTTAGACGCTACCCATTTGTAAGTGGTGTTTTAGCAAATATTGCTCTTACAGAGTCTATGTGTCTTACATCAGGACCCTCTGATCCTACAACTCAGCACCTAGCTATTATAACTCTAGCCATGTTGTTAAGCTTGCGTGGACTTGTGGATAACTATGTCAATCAAAATGATACCGCATATCTACAGTTTGCCATGGGATTAATGATGATGACCGTATTTAGATTAACAACGGGCTGTAATACCTTTTTTGGTGAAGAACCATGTCAGTTAAGGTTTAAAAAACTTGAGCTACGCTATTAAATTATTTTACTGGTACAGTTTCATATACATCTAGTTGTATATCACCATTCTTAAGTGTTACTTTTACATGGCCACCATGGATTAGGCGACCGAAAAGTAATTCATCGGCTAATGGTTTTTTCAGTTTTTCTTGGATCAATCGACTCATCGGTCTTGCACCCATCATTTGATCATAACCATGTTGAGCCAACCATAATTTAGCTGACTCATCTACTTCAATAGTAACTTCTTTTTCAGCAAGCTGATCTTGCAACTCTTTCACAAATTTATTAACAACACCAGCAACTGTAGTAGCATCCAATGATTTAAATTGGACGATCGCATCTAGTCTATTACGAAACTCTGGTCTGAAAATACGTTTAATTTCTTCCATTCCATCCGTTGAATGGTCTTGCAAAGTAAACCCTATTGAAGATCGACTAATAACCTCAGCACCAGCATTAGTTGTCATAATAATAATAGCATGACGAAAGTCAACTTCACGGCCATTACTATCTGTTAAGGTTCCATGATCCATCACTTGCAATAATAAATTAAATACATCTGGATGAGCTTTTTCTACTTCATCTAACAGTATCACTGCATGGGGATGTTTTAATACCGCATCCGTTAATAGGCCACCTTGATCATAGCCTACATAACCGGGAGGAGCTCCTATTAATCTTGAAACAGTATGTCTTTCCATGTATTCAGACATATCATAGCGAAGTAATTTTACACCTAGGAGTTTAGCTAGCTGAATAGCAACTTCGGTTTTACCTACACCGGTAGGCCCTGCAAACAAAAATGAACCAACTGGTTTAGATTCTTCACGTAACCCAGATCTAGAAAGTTTAATTGCAGCAACCAGTTTTTCAATAGCCGTATCTTGTCCATAAACTAATAATTTTAAATCATACTCAAGACTTTTAAGCAGTTTTTTATCTGATTGAGTAACATTTTTTGCTGGAATTCTCGCTATTTTAGCCACAACCTCTTCAACTGTCTTTTCATCAATTGAAGAAACTTTATCTTTGTCTGGTTGCAGCATATTAAAAGCTCCTGCCTCATCAACTACGTCAATGGCCTTATCTGGCAAATATCTTTCGGTTATAAACCTTGCCGAAAGTTTTGCAGCTGCTACTAAGGCTTCATCACTATATTTTACATGATGATGCTTTTCAAAATGAGGTTTCAAACCTTTTAGTATTTCAATAGTCTCTTCTACATTTGGTTCTGGAATATCAATTTTTTGAAAACGTCGTGCAAGCGCTCGATCCTTTTCAAAAATACTTCGATATTCTTGGTAAGTTGTTGAACCCATACAACGTAACTGTCCATTTGCTAATAAAGGCTTTAAGAGATTAGACACATCCATAGCCCCACCTGATGCAGCGCCGGCGCCAATAATAGTATGAATTTCATCAATAAACAAAATTGCATCTTTTTCTTTACTTAATTCTTCTAATAAAGTTTTCATACGTTTTTCAAAATCACCGCGATACTTAGTTCCTGCTAAAAGTGCACCCAAATCTAAAGAATAAATAACTGCGCCTTTTAAAGTCTCTGGCACTTCTTTAGCAAGAATACGATGAGCCAAACCTTCAGCTATAGCTGTTTTACCCACCCCTGCTTCACCCACTAATAAAGGGTTATTTTTTCTTCGTCGACATAGTACTTGAATAACACGAGCCAGCTCTTCCTTTCTACCCACTAACGGGTCTAGCTCCCCATGTTTTGCTTTTTCATTTAAATTAGCCGTTAATTGTGCTAATATGCCGCCCGCTCTATGGGTCGTTTCACCAGCTTCTTCATCAACAAATTCTGAGTGCTGAGTAGATGGTTGATTTTTACTTAAACCATGCGCAATATAATCTAAGACATCTAAACGTGAAACATTTTCTTGTTTTAATAAATAAACGCTTTGACTTTCCTGTTCACTAAAAATTGCGGCTAGTACATTTGCACCACTTACTTCAGTATTACCAGATGATTGCACTTGGAATACTGCACGTTGTAATACTCTTTGAAAACCAATGGTCGGCTGAGTATCTCTATCATCAATATCCTTAGGAATAATAGGCGAAGTTTCATCAATAAAGCTTGTTAAATTTTTTCGTAACCGTTGAATATTAGCACCACAAGCACGTAATACATCAACAGCATCTGAATTATCTAACAGTGCCAATAATAAATGCTCAACTGTTAAAAACTCATGGCGCTTTTCACTCGCCATTTTATAAGCTTGACTTAACGTTAACTCTAATTTCTTATTTAACATAGCCTGTTCCTTTAACTATCTATGGGCAGCATTTCACACCGTAGTGGATATTCATGTTGCCTTGCATACGTACGAACCTGAGAAACTTTAGTCTCAGCTATATTTTGAGTATAGATCCCACAGACAGCTTTACCTGTACAATGTACTTTTATCATTATTTCTGTTGCTTTTGCCTTGCTTTTTAAGAAAAATATGCGCAAAACTTCAACAACAAAGTCCATAGGGGTAAAATCATCGTTATAAAGGACTACTTGATACATGCGAGGTGGTTTAATTTTGGGCGGCGATTCTTTAATAAGAATGCTCACATCAACACTATAATGTTCCTGTGAGTCCATCAATTTCCCCTTTGACACAGTAACCTAGCAACTAATTGTTATTTAATCATATTCTTTACTTAAACAAAACACCATATTTTGCTTTAATTTAGAGCTTTAATTAATGAGCACATGGAGTTTATAATAACAAGCAGCCTCTAGGTTGCAATGTAATTGTCTTGGTATTTCATATTCTAAATAATTGATTAATTTTAAAAATTAAGATTAACACTAGTGTGATTATTTGGCCTCTAAAAACATATTTTTAATCTCTACAAAGAATTATTAAGAAACTTTTAATCAAATCTGCCATGACTTGTCTCTCCTGCTGCTACTGCAGCACCAGCTCCTGGTTTAGCATATCTATCCAAATAGTAGCCGCTGCTTTTTTTGCTGAAGCAAAAAGCAAACTACGTGGTACTCTTGACTAAAAGCTTTTTCATGATGTGCACGTCTTATGGTACCATATATTTGTGCATAGACCTCTGCCAATCTGTTGCCAAACATGATAAAAGCGGGTCTTTATTTTTCACAATGACATATGACAAAAAATATTTCTTTACATTGTATTATTATTGGCAAAGTTCAAGGTGTTTATTACCGTGCCTTCACGCAACAAAAAGCCATTGAATTAGGCCTTACTGGCTGGGTTAGAAACCTGCAAAATGGTGATGTTGAAGCATTCATTTCAGGTCCAGAAACTCTAGTTCAAAAAATGCTTAAATGGCTATATAGTGGTCCTACACAAGCCAAGGTAAGCGCTATTCATACACAGGAAGTTCTTTATCAACCCTTTGCTAATTTTGAAATACGATAATTAGATTCATGTTTTCATTGAATTTTAGCTTCTTTTTAAGATTTTCTTAATATTAAAAAACTATAATAAAAACCAATAAACAATATAAACTAATAATAAAAATAAAGGAATTTCATGCCTCGTCTTCATGAATTAGTGCTCAGTAACTCTCCTGCATTAAAAAGTTTGCTATTTTATAATAAACAAGAACTTGGTATTAGCTACCGCACAACACCTGGTTCCTCAGCCTGGGACTTAAAGAGATTTTTAGAGGGCTTACCTTATTGGATTCATTTTAGCAGTGATCTAAAAAAATCTGCTAAAAAAAATCTTATTATAAATGCTTGGACTCTGGCTAGACGTTCTCTACCAGAGCACTACATTGAAAAATTACTTTTAGAACTTATCCCTAAAGAAGATGATGATTATAAATTACTTATCTGGCAAGGATATTTTTTATTAGAAATTTCCAATGCAAATCACATAGCACATATTGACTTTTCCCTATGTAATATTATTTCTTCTGAAACGTTACTAAATGAGGCCTATCACGAGTTTGCTCTTGCTGCAGACAGCATACAAATTATTGGGCCTTTGGAATTTAACAAATTACTAACTTTAATATCAAACACTAATTTATTTGAATTAGTTACTCTAAGAACTTCATTTTTATTAAATTTTAAAGCGCCTTGGCAAATTATTCTTCAAGCTGTTGAAAATATCTCGCCATTTATATTAGAAATTGATACCTTTATTTCTGAATCTCAACTTCATAAAATACATCAATTAATTCAGTTTGCTGCTATAACAAGACCACTTCACCAAACAGAAGAATTCTGTGACACATTTGATGAATTAATTTTACGTCATATTACAACTATCTATGATCAAACTAATAGAGAAAAAACTATCCACCTGCTAATACATACCCAGGCACTTCAAAGTTTAGAAATAAATTTACCAGAAAATGGTATTATAGAAACAATCATAGCAATTCCTCCCTCCTTAGAAGATATAACTTTTTATGCAAATACAGCAATATTAGATAATCAATTGATTAGACAAGCACATCATTGGCTTACTTGTATTACCAACCTTAAACAGTTATCCCTTGAAAGCAGATATGCGGGGCCAATATTAAATAATCTACCATCATCCATAAAGCGAACTTTAAAAAGATTAAACCTTTTAAATTCACTTGGAGTTAAATCTATAGATATTCAATCTTTTCTTAGTGAAGCATCAGAACTTGAAAGTTTATATATCAGCTTTTCTACAATACAAAATATTCAAGGCAGCTTTATAGGATTAGCTGCTGGTTCTTTAAAAAAATTAAAACATCTTACTTTAAAAAACATTTCTTTATGCCCAGATGAATTAAATAGTTTGTTTGCAGCAGCCTCAAATTTAATATCAATAACTATATCCTATATTGACTCTGGTGGAGATTTTGATCGCTTAACAGAAAATTCTCTATTATCCTTAAGAACTTGTAAATTAGAAGATATTTATATTAATTCTTTAGGTATCAGTCAACTATTTCTGGCTGCTCCTAATATGGAAACCTTGGTGATAGATGAAGATATAAACATAGATCCTGACATCACACTTGTTTCTCACCCCATGCTTTTTCTCAAAGAAGTTTCTTTAGAACTTACTATCTCTTTTGATCACCTCATTGAATTAGCAGCATTAACACCAAAACTAGAAAAATTAACTATTGATAATATTGAAGGAGATAGTGAAGAATTTTTTGAACATTTAAGCAACAAATACCCTAACTTAAAAATATTAGAAATAAATGAAACCTCATTTTCTAAAGAACAATTATACAAATTTCTTCAAGCTGCTCAAAATTTAGAAGAGCTAACGGTTCATATTTCACCTTCAGAATATTCGTTAAGCTGTTTAAATAAACTTCCTAACTTACAGAATATTTATCTACTCGGTGCTATACTAACACAGAGTGAATTTGAAGAAATATTAACCGCAGCGCCTTACCTTAAAGCAATATCCTTTGCTAATTTAATTTTAACTGATAACACATATTTTTCTACCTTTAAACAATACTCTCGTGCCTCATTAAAATATTTTTCAGTTAAAAATCTTAAATTAACAACTAAGCAACTAATAGAAATTTTTACTGCCGCACCATTTCTTCAATGTATGTACTTTCAAGAACTTCAAAAAGATGAAATTGATCTTACAACTTTAGAAGTTTATTTTACACATTTAATATCAATTAGCAGCAATTTTGATGAAGAAATTGCCGAACAAACTGCTGGATGGCTATTAGAGCATGCACCAAAACTAGAAGATTCTTCAGTTGATGACTTAAGAAAAATATTAGGCCTATCACCACTTGGCAAAAGTCCTAAAGAAATTTCTAGAGAAACCACCTTAATTAATCCTTCAACAAAAATTGATGGAAAAATAGCTTATAAAAAAATAAGCTATTCTGTTTACAGATATTTTCAACCTCTAGTAATCGATAGTCCAATAGCTATCCCTATTATTGAACCAAACTTATATCGACTTCATATTTATAATGGCTATCTAAGAAGCGTGGATGGTAGTATTGAATTTTGTCACGAGTTAAATCTTATTTTTCCTACACCGCCAATTGAAATATTTTCAGATTTGGAAGCAATAAAATTAAAAGCAGAAAACCTTTCAATGCCTGGTCATGATTATCTTGGTGAATTTAATATCACTTTATTACCGAACCAAAGTTTAGCTCTACCCTCAATTTCTGCACAAGAATTATTAATTGGCTTATGTTTACCAGAAGATTTAGTTGATAGCATTTCAATTAAATATTGTTTAGTTAGTAATCAATACTATATAACAAATATAAGTGATAGGAAATTAACTGCGATACCTCTTCGTTTTATTGTTCGAGTACCCCCAACATTAAATCTTTCTCATCTTTTAACAGACGAAATGCATGAATTAGCTGAATGGATTAACCAGTTTAAAAAATTTACTACTGCTAGCGTTAACTTAGCTCCAGGACTGACTGATGATGAAATATTTAGACAAATAATTAGTAATGGTCAAGGAAGTTGTCGACACCGAGCTAAAGCTTTTATATGGTGGGTCAATCAACATCTAGGTCAAGCTGGATATGGATGGCTTGATAATGTTCAGGTACGACTTAGTTGCTCAGCATGTCATGAAATTATAGAAATAAAAATTGAAGAGGAAGATTGGGTTGCCATAGACTTAGGTGGATACTCTTGTGAAATAGAAGAGCTCGCTCCCATTAAAACCTCCTCTACCGCTAGTCCAGAATTGCCTATTACAACATTTACCACTCCATCTAGCTATGCTTTAACTACCATTTTTTCCTCTACATGCACCAAAAAACTTGAGCAAGATGAAATAGAGACTTTTTTACAAACTATTGTAAAAAATCGTGAAACTAGTACTTATTTATTAGAGTTGCCTCAACAAACGTTGTTACCTATTGCTTTAATCTTACAAAAAATAGCCTTACAATTTGAAAGGCCGGTATATTACATTAACGGCCTGGATGACTGGCAATGTTGTGGACCTTATCTTTCTTTTATAGATGGAAGTAATTATTGTTCAGTTAATACAAGACCAGGCGGGCCACTTTATAATTTTTTACAAGAAGCTCGAGAAAATCATGGGTTATTAATAATTAATTGGAATAATTTTCCAGCCAATAAAATAGCAAGTTGCCACAGTGTACTGGATAAGCATCCTACCATACAAGGTATTCCAATCCCTAATGATATGCAAGTAATTAGCTTATTAGCTTCAGACAATCCAGAAACTTATCATGGCTCAGATTTTTCAGGCCGTCATCAGCAACAATTAAGATTAAACATTTCTTTCTCTGCTGACTATTTAATGTTGCCAGCTGTAACCCCTGAAGAAGCAGAAGGTTTTGTTATAATTGACTGTCACAATTCACCATTATGGAAGTCCTATGTATTGGGTACACTACAGTTTGCAGGTACGCAGTTAATTTTTAAAGAAGGTTTATTAATTTCAGCTTTACAAAGTGGCAGACCCATTATTATACGCAATGGCCCTTGGTATTTAGAGGAATTTACTTTATTCTGGCAACAATTAAAAACAAAAGGAAAACTAGACTATTATGGTAGAGAGCTTAGAATACCTGAGGAATTTGTTTTATTACGAGAAGATAAATTTTCTTTGCAAGAGCTCTATCCAGAAATAATAGTAAACATTGGTCCTGTATCAAATGAGTCTTCTTATGATTACTGTTTAAATCCCTCTACCTATTATCAATTTTTATCTGGTTATCAATTTAGAGAAGGGTTATTCGAGCAAACCTCAGGATGGTTAGCTGAACGAAAAATCACAGCGGCTGGGGAAGAAGACAATGTAGTAAATATATTAGTAACTAGAAATCTTTCATTTAATCAATGGAGTGAAATATTAGCTTGTGCACAACTTTATAATAAAAAACTACATTTGTTATTGGCGCCAAATGTTATTTGGCCTGAAAATTTTCCTTTATCGCCTACTTTAGCAGCTCACCTTGAAATAAAGCCTATTTTTCCTCATATTAATACTAAAATATATTTAATTTCTGGAATTGATATACTTAATACAGAATTTACTCTAAGTGAATCACAGCCAGATATTTCACTTACTCTAACAGAAAACATTACTCTTGCTGATTTAACCTATAGATTACAGTCTAGCTCCACAGAAAGTGGCTATTCTTTTACAGAGACACAAAGTGATATATGGTCAGCATTGATATCAGGTCAAACTGTTTTATTAAAAGGACATATATCTTCTGAGCTAGCTGATGGTTTAGCAAGTATTATACTACAAGGAAAAATATACTATAACGGCAAATTTGAAATAATTTCTGGAAAATTAATTATTATAACTAGCAATTCAGTAAATATAAAATTTTGTGAATGTTATAAAATTGATTATGAAAAAGATTCACTTACTGAGCCAACTATGAAAAGATCATCAGTTTCAGCTACCCCCAGTTCAACTAGCAGCCCAGGGTTATCTGATACTGAAAGAGACGGCCCACGAAGCAAGTCATTAGAAACCGAAGTTTTGTCTTTTGATTTAAGTGAAACCGCAGCGGCAGAGTTTGAAGAAAAAAGATTTATTTTATTTTATAACGCTCTTTCAGTCAGTAAAGGAGTTGTACTATCAGGTCAAACCTCTGTCGGTAAAAGCACTTTTATGAACTGTATGGTCAATATAACCACAGGTTATTATGTTTTTAAAGATCTAGAGGCTTGGATTAATGCGCCCTTTTCTGAATCAGATCAGTTTTATATTTTGTTTATAGATGAAGCAAACTTGAAGGGTAAAAGTTGGTTGGAATTTATAGATTTAAATAACAATCCACCTTCAATATTAATTAATGGAAAAATTCATTACTTATCAGACAAACATCGAGTTGTCTTAGCTTGTAATCCAGAAAGTTATCAAGCTGGCCGTAATGATCCAGAGTTTTTTAATTACTGTGTTAAAGTTAAATTTGATTCTATTCCTTATGCCAACCTGTATCATAAAATTTTATTGCCTTTAAAGCCAATACATATAGAAGACAAAACTTGGTACTATATTTGTCAAGCCTGGTTATTAATGCTTGCAACTATCAATGCTAAAAGTGAAACTTTAACAGCACGGGAATTAGAAACCGTCGCTTTATTGTTTCGAAATAAAAGTGCAGCTTTGAGCTTAACTACGGCAGCTAGAACCTGTGCCGCTGCATCTGCTGGCTCTGCTGATAAAGATAGGCTATTACTTTTACAAGGAATTTGTACTTTTTTGTCACTTTATACATCTTTGTTTACACAAGATCAGTGTCATCAACTCACCGTATTAATTGATAGGCTGTTTGATTTTAAGCAATCTGATCTAAATTTAGATATTGACAATCTATTAGACCCTCTTGAAATTAAAATTTTAAATGAGCATGGTTTATTTTATTGTGAAACCCACAATCAGGTATATCAATTATTAAAATATTTCTTAATGGTTCGTAAAGAAAATCAAACTTATAACCTCGAAACAACAAGCTTAGGCGGTATAATTTTAGAAGGTGAACCAGGAATTGGTAAATCACTTTTATTACGCACCTTTTTAGAAAGCCATGGTTTTATAGCAACAAACTTGGCCTCAGCAGAAGAAGAGAGAAAAGTTTATTATTATTTACCAATGGACATGGATTATACTGAGAAAGAGCGGTTACTTCTACAAGCTTATCGAGAAGGGGCGCCCATTATTATTGATGAAATTAATACCGATATCATGGAGCATTTACTCAATGATATTATTGGCACTAAACATGATCGAACTGACATTGCATCAAGACCCGCACCTGGATTTATAATATTTGGCAGCATGAGCTTAGCTACTATGTCAGGCAGAAAAATTTTAAGTCCAGCTCTACGACATCGATTATTAACTTATAAACTTCCTATGTATAATGAAACTGAGTTACAGAGATTATTGCAATTTAAATATCCAGATCTTTCACCTAAGTTATGCGCATTAATTATCACTTCTTTTTTTACTGCAAGAAACAATCCTAGCATTCAAATCAAACCAACCCTTAGAGATTTAGAAGAAATAGCAAAAAATCCACTCAGGATTTTTTCTGCATTAATTGCAGAATGCGAAAATAGGATTAGTGTATTAGAAAATACGCTAAATAATTTATATGCTTTAAACCAAGATCGAGTAATTAATACAGACAATTTAATTTATAGGCATTTTAAAATACTTGGCTTATTAACAAGATCAAATAAGTTAAATGCTGACGGAAAGGTTTTAAAAGACTCTGGTTTACTTGATAAGCTATTTATATCATTGCAAAACTTGTTACCCTCCCCTCCTTATTGCGTACACGGCTTTTTTCCAATACCTAGATCAAGACAGGCTACCCCTACACCTCCTGAAGGTATTTTAGCTCCAACACTTTCTTAAATTTTTTATAAAAGTAATAAACATCAGCAGCTTTAAAGAAAAATAAAAATTTAAAAATCATTTAATAATTGATAAAGAAATTTTTGAATAGGACTCATGCTACATTGTGCAGGCTGACCACTAGAAGAGGGTGTCAAGGTTCCATAAATCATTGTTCCATCTTTATCTGTACACCAAGAATATCCACCACCACCCACATCCCATTGTTGAGATAAGTACCCGCCTAATAGCCCACATGCAGGTAAATTACAACCAATACAGTAATCTTCATAAGTAGCATATTTAGCCTGCATTTGTTTACGTTGATATAAACAGCCTTGCTCTCGATGTGAGTTAACAAAACGAGAAGCTAATACCATTAGAATATATAAACCTATAATCCAAATAATGGCATATATCACTCTACTTTTTGAAGACATACAATCCTTATTATCTACATATGTGCAATAATAGCATCACCAAATTGTGAACACTTTAATAGCTTAGCACCTTCCATTAAACGTTCAAAGTCATAAGTGACAGTTTTTGCAGCAATTGCCCCCTTAACACCTTTGATAATTAAATCAGCTGCTGCTGTCCAGCCTAAATAACGTAGCATCATTTCAGCTGACAATACAAGCGATCCTGGATTAACCTTATCCTGACCAGCATATTTAGGTGCCGTTCCATGAGTTGCCTCAAAAATGGCTGCTTGATCTCCTATATTAGCACCAGGTGCAATCCCTATCCCCCCTACTTGTGCTGCAAGAGCATCAGAAAGATAGTCACCATTTAAATTTAAAGTAGCAATAACATCATAATCAGCCGGCCTTAATAAAATTTGCTGCAACATAGCATCAGCAATAACGTCTTTTATAGTAATTTCTTTCCCTGTTTTTGGATTTTTAAATATACACCATGGGCCGTTATCGATTTCTTTAGCCCTAAACTCATCTTTAGCTAGCTGATAACCCCAATCCTTAAAAGCTCCTTCAGTAAACTTCATAATATTACCTTTATGAACTAAGGTTACAGAGGCTTTATCATTATCGATAGCATATTGAATAGCGGCCCTCACTAATCGCTGAGTACCAGCTTTAGAAACAGGTTTAATCCCAATTCCACAATGCTCAGGAAAACGTATTTTTTTAACATGCATCTCATTTTGTAAAAAACTGATTACTTTTTTAGCTTCAGCAGTATCTGCTGCCCATTCTATACCTGCATAAATATCTTCAGAATTTTCTCTAAAAATTACCATATCAGTTAGCTCTGGATGTCTCAAAGGACTAGGCGTGCCAGCAAAATAACGTACTGGTCTTAAACATATATACAAGTCTAACAGCTGTCTTAAGGCCACATTTAGAGAACGGATTCCACCACTAACAGGTGTAGTTAAAGGCCCTTTAATTGCCGTTTTAAATTCTCTAATTGCAGTTAAGGTTTCTTCCGGTAACCAAGTATCCTTACCATAAATTTTGGTTGCTTTTTCACCAGCATAAACTTCCATCCAAGCTATACTTTTCTGGCCTTGATAAGCTTTTTCAAGTGCCATATCCACAACTTTCTTCATAACAGGAGTGATATCAACACCTATTCCGTCTCCTTCTATATAGGGAATAATAGGATGATTAGGTACATTTAATGAACCATTTTTATTTATAGTAATTGTTTCGGCATGTTGAGGAACTTTAATATGCTGATAGGCCATTTTTTACTCCCTTCATTTTTTTAGTAGCCAAATCATAGCAGTTTTACTTATACTCCTGTAGCGTTTTTTGAGTTAAATATTGAAGAGATTATTTTTCAAAATAGAAAAATACTAAGCAGTTAATATAGAAAAACTCTAAGCTTTATCAATTTATACAATGTTTTTAAATAATTCTATATGGACTAATAATAATCAAACGCGAGTGTTGAATTAATAATAAGGATTTTCTCCGCAGCTATGATCTGTCGCATCTTTAACTGCTGTTATTTCTGGGAGCCTTTCCTTTAAAGTTTGTTCAATACCTTGTTTAAGAGTTACATCAACCATCCCACAACCTTGGCATCCACCACCAAATTGTAATATCACTTCATTGTTTTCAGTAATTTCTACTAGTCTTACTACGCCGCCATGTGCAGCCAAAGCTGGATTAACTTCCATTTCTATTAAATACTGTACTCTTTCTTCTAAAGGCGCATTTTCATCTAATAAAGAAACTGGTTGTAAATGAGGTGTTTCAATCTGCAACTCTTCTTTTACTCCTTTCGCTTTAAAGTCAATTTTAGCCCCTTCTAAATACTTCGTACTTTTATTGTCAACAAATAAAGAAAAACCATTAAAGTTTATTAGCAAATCATCTGTATGCTCAGGTCCAATATTAATAAATTCTAAACTTGCTTCGGCATAAGGAGTATTAGGATCAACAGCTCGTAAACGCAATGATTTATCTTTATTTTCAGGCCTATCAAAAAGTTTTTTTAAATACACCTGGGCTGAATTAGTTATTTTTATCATAAAAATTATCCTATGAAATAGGATTAAATAATAACAAATTTTGCACTAAATACCATGTTTATCTTTGAGTTGATTAAAATCATGCTCAACCTCTAGAAAATTGTTATACTTACTCTAAATCAATATCTTATGGAATTAATATGCTGACCAACCCTTTAAATTGTTCACAAGTTATTACTGATACAAAAAATTACTTACTCAGTTTACAGGACAATATTTGTAATACCTTAAGTCAAATCGATGGCACACTATTTAAAGAAGATATTTGGCAGCGACCAGAAGGAGGTGGGGGTCGTACACGAATATTAGAAAACAGCCAGGTCATAGAACGCGGTGGCGTTAATTTTTCTCATGTATTTGGCGAGCACTTGCCCCCCGCTGCTTCTGCTAAGAGGCCAGAACTTGCTGGCAGGCACTTCCAAGCACTGGGAATTTCATTAGTTATTCATCCTGTAAATCCTTATGCCCCCACTACTCATGCTAATCTCAGATTTTTTTTGGCTGAAAAAGCAGGTAGTACCCCTATTTGGTGGTTTGGCGGTGGCTTTGATTTAACACCCTATTATGGATTTGAAGAAGATTGTATCCATTGGCATACCATCGCTAAAACTGCCTGTGAACCATTTGGTCATGATGTTTATCCTAAATTTAAGCAATGGTGCGATGAATATTTTTTTATTAAACACCGAAATGAAGCGCGCGGAATTGGGGGCTTATTTTTTGATGATTTAAATGAATGGGAATTTAATAAATGTTTCAGCTTTATACAGAGCATTGGTGATCATTTTCTTAAAGCCTATGAGCCTATTTTAAATAAAAGAAAAAATACTTCCTATACAACTAAAGAAAAAGAATTTCAGCTTTACCGTCGAGGTCGCTATGTAGAGTTCAATTTAATTTATGATCGCGGCACCTTATTTGGATTACAATCTAATGGTCGCACAGAATCTATTTTAATGTCCCTACCCCCTGTTGTTAACTGGCGGTATAATTGGAACCCTGAACCTGGTAGTAAAGAAGATGATTTATATAGGAAATTTCTTCCTATAAAAAAATGGATTTAAAACAATAAGTTGTAATCAAAAATTCATGAATAAATTAATTGACCGACTAATAAAGACTGTTATACTTTTGTGCTCTATGCCGGGATGGCGGAACTGGTAGACGCGCCGGACTCAAAATCCGGTGGTGGTAACACCGTGTCGGTTCGATTCCGACTCTCGGCACCATAGCTATTATTAAAATCGTTTTTCAATTCCTGTTTGCAATAAAATTTGCGTAGAAATTTCTTCAATAGATAGGCTTGTAGTATCTAAAAACGGAATTTTTTCATTTTTATATAATCTATGAACATGATCAAGTTCCTGTTGGCATTGTACCAAACTTGAATAAGTACTATTAGGTCGTCGCTCATTTCGGATCTCTTGCAAACGATTAACATCAATAAGTAAACCAAATAATTTATGCTTAACCTTCGATAATACTAGAGGCAAAGAAAAATTATGTAAATCATCAGCTGTAATCGGATAATTAGCTGCTTTAATACCAAGCTGAATTGCCAAATAAAGGCAAGTAGGTGTTTTACCAGAACGAGAAACGCCTATTAATACTAAATCCGCATCCTCATAATGCTTATTATTCAAACCATCATCATGAGCTAAAGCAAAATCAATTGCTTCAATTCGCAGCATGTATTTATGATAATTACCTACACCATGCGCTAGCCCAGTTTGCGCAGAAGATTTTTTTTCCAAAATAGTTTCTAATCTAGGAATGAACTCTGAGAATAAATCAATATACTCTATCTTATTTTTTGAAAAAACTTCTCTTAATTGAGCATTTACAAATGAAGAAAATACAATAATTTTTCCACCATTTTTAGCTATAATTTCTATTGCTAACTGCTGAGCTTTTTCAACTGTATTAACATACGATTTAATATGATAGTCACATTTTGTTAACTGGAATTGGCTTAGTAACATCCTACCTAAAGCCTCAACCGTTAGACCTGTATGGTCTGAAATAAAATAGACTGTAACACTCATAATATTAATAACGTTGATGTAAAGCATAGACGATACTCTATTTTCTTTGATGACTTCAACTGTATTTAAAAAAGCTTTGCATAATTGATCAAAAAAAGGCCATTAAATTATGGATAAATTGTTATTTTTTAAACATAAATAGTCATAGAGGGTAAAACTAAACTGGTATCTTTATTTTAATTTCCTTAGTATAGACAAATATAAAATATAAGCCCTGGAGCCAATAAATGAACAATTATATTAAATGGTTTAATGAAGTTGGTATGAAAGATGTTGCCATCGTTGGAGGTAAAAATGCTTCATTAGGCGAAATGATCACAGAGCTTACTGATCTAGGTATCAAAGTACCTTTTGGATTTGCAACAACTTCCCAAGCTTATTTAGATTTTTTAAAACATAATGATTTAGAAAATAGAATTTATAAATTGTTAGACAAACTTGATGTAACAGATGTTAGCGCTTTAAATAAAAGTGGCACACAAATTAGAGAATTAATTAGAAATGCTTCTTTTCAAAAAAAATTAGAAGAAGAAATAATTCAATCCTGGCAACAACTCTCTCATAACAATGAAGATTTTTCTTTAGCAATTCGCTCTTCCGCTACTGCTGAAGATTTAGCTCATGCTTCATTTGCTGGCCAACAAGAATCTTACTTAAACATTCGTGGCAAAGATAATGTATTAGCCGCAATTAAAAATGTTTATGCCTCATTATATAACGACAGAGCTATTGCCTATCGAGTCCATAACCAATTCAAACATTCAGAAGTCGCCATTTCGGTTGGGATACAACAGATGGTTCGAAGCGACCTTGCTGCTAGTGGTGTTATGTTTACTTTAGATACTGAATCAGGTTTTGATCAGGTAATTTTTATTACTTCTTCGTATGGTTTAGGAGAAGCTGTAGTACAAGGAAGTGTCAATCCAGATGAGTTTTATCTTCACAAACCCACTCTTCGTAAAGGTAAGCCGGCTATTCTGCGCCGAAACCTAGGAAGCAAACTAACCAAGTTAATTTATGCCAAGCAAAATAGTACTGAACAGATTGAATCAGTTACTGTAGCCAGACAAGATCAATTACGCTTTTCTATTAATGATCAAGATATTACTACTCTAGCTAATTATGCTCTTATTATTGAAGAACATTATAAAAAACCTATGGATATTGAATGGGCAAAAGATGGTGAAACAGGCGACCTCTACATTGTCCAAGCTCGGCCTGAAACTGTAAATAGCCAAAAGAAAAAAAACGTTCAAAAACGTTTTAAATTAAAAGAAAAGGGGGAACTTCTAACTGAAGGTAGAAGTGTTGGCCAAGCTATTGGTCAAGGGAAAGTAAGTATTATCAAAGATACTTCTGAAATGCATCTTATGAAAAAAGGCAATGTCTTAGTAACAGAGATGACTGATCCTGACTGGGAACCCATTATGTCTCAAGCCTCTGCCATTGTTACTGATAGAGGGGGTAGAACTTGCCATGCTGCAATTATTGCAAGAGAACTAGGGATTCCCGCTGTAGTAGGCTGCGGTAATGCTACTTCTATCATTAATAATCATGATGAAATTACGGTCTCCTGTGCTGAAGGTGAAACAGGACAAATTTATAAAGGTTTATTAAAATATGAAATAGAGGAAACCGATGTCAAATTTTTGCCCCAATTACCTGTTAAAATTATGCTTAATGTTGCAAATCCTGACAGGGCTTTTGCAATTTCAGAGACCATCCCTAATGCTGGTGTGGGCTTGGCTCGGCTAGAGTTTATTATTAGTCAAATGGCTGGCATTCATCCTAATGCTTTATTAAATTTTAATACTCTTCAAGATGAACAATTAAAAAATATTATTCGTGAAAAAACTCTAAGTTATGAAAATCCAGTCAATTATTATATTCAAAAATTAACTGAGGGCATCGCTACCATCGCTGCAGCTTTTTATCCTAAACCAGTTATTTTTCGTCTTTCAGATTTTAAGTCCAATGAATATGCTAATTTAATTGGTGGTAGTCTTTTCGAACCTCGAGAAGAAAACCCTATGATTGGCTTTAGAGGAGCATCACGTTATATTGCTAATAACTTTAAAGATTGTTTTGCTCTAGAATGTAAAGCTATAAAATTTGCTCGAGAAATCATGGATTTTCATAACATCAAGATAATGATCCCTTTTGTACGTACATTACAAGAAGCAAAACGAGTTCATGAAGTATTAGCTGAAAATGGTTTAAGTCGCGGAAAACAAGGTCTTGAAATCATGATGATGTGCGAAATACCTAGTAACGTTATTCTAGCTGATCAATTTTTAGAATATTTTGATGGTTTTTCCATAGGATCTAATGATTTAACTCAATTAACACTTGGTGTTGATAGAGATTCAAATTTATTAACTGCAAGTTTTGATGAAAGAGATCCTGCTGTTAAGTTCATGTTAAAAAGAGCTATTGATGCCTGTCACCAAGCTAAGAAATATGTAGGTATTTGTGGTCAAGGGCCCTCTGATCATCCAGATCTTGCAGAGTGGTTATTAGAACAAGGAATAGATAGTATGTCTCTCAACCCTGATTCTGTTATATCGATTCTTTTATTTATGGCTAAACAATAGTTGGTGCCCTAGGCGGGAATCGAACCCACAACCTATCCCTTAGGAGGGGATTGCTCTATCCATTGAGCTACCAGGGCAAACTAGTCTAATTATAAAAGATTTTTTAAGTGATTAGAATATCATTTCGTCTTTTAAATTAAACTACCAAAGAAGCTGGTACCTCATCTGAAATCTCTCTTGCTTCTTCAGGTAACTCAATAGTATTGCCCTGCAACAATGAAAACAGCTTTTCTATAATTTCTGGTGGTAGCTCTTTATTTTTTTGTACAAAGTTTATAAATTTATTAACAAATTCAATCGAAGACTGGTCTCCACCTCTCGAAACTTCTCCAAATAATCGCCTGCTTCCTCTATTTTCTAAATTAAGCTCCTTATAACGAGACAAAAGCGCGCACATAATAACCGATTTGATTTTACTTTTAAAAGAATTGACTAGTGTCACTAAAGAAGGAATTAACTCGGGTGAGAGATAAGCTTGTAATGCAGCTTTAGTATTAATTGCCTCTTTATTAAAAATAGGACATAAAACAGCATCTTTATCAAAGGCTTTTGCAATAAAGCTACCTGCTTTAATCATATTTTTTTCTGAGGTTGTTGTAAAATCTCTATTAATACGATAGAGCAAGCTTTTAATCAATTCCGGTTGTTTATAATCTAATACATAATCAAAAACACTTTTACCATATCTATCGCAATGATAAATGTCTATTCCATCTTTATATAAAAGCTTGATTACTATTTCATCATGACGCTTCATAGCAGCTATCGTTAGTGCAGTAGCACCATCTCTTTCTAGAATAGAAACTTCATTCACCAGTGTTTCTTCTTTTGATAAAAGTAAATCAACTACTAAGATTTTCCCTTCACTGGCAGCCAGATAAAGCGCTGTATAACCAGAGGGATTCTTTTCATTAATATTGATATCTTCAATCTCTAGAAGAGCTTCTACTACATTAATCAAACCCTTTTTAGCCGCCAACATTAATGCTGTAAAACCACCTTTGTTATTTGCAAGCTTGTCATCAATATTAGAACTATTATAATTTAAAATTTCTTCAACTATCTCATCATCTCCCTCTTCAACTGCAAGCAATAAGGCATTATACCCTCCCACTACATCTGAAAGCTTATGCGAAATATCAATACCTTCTTTAGATAAGATTAATTTTACTATGTCAAGATGACCATACTTAATAGCAAGCATTAAAGGAGTATAGCCATGTCTATTAGGGGTATTAAAATAGTCTATAGCAAGAGAAGAGTTAATAAAAACTTCCATTACTGTAGCCAGTCCATGTTCAGCAGCAAAGCTAATTACATTGAGAATATCAGCTTTATTTTCTGCAGTAGCAATATCAAGTTTTGACAATAGTTTTTCTACAATTACAGGATATCGTAATTTAGCAGCTAACAATAATAAACTATTACTTTCATAACTAACATTTATATTAGCACCTAAAGAAATAAATACATTAACAACGTTTGTCCAACCATTCCAAACAGCTCTTAAAAGTAGACTACGCCCGAAACGATCTACTTGATCTATTTTATCAACAGATAACAATAGTGCATCGGCTTCTGCATATAAAAGTCTCTCCTCTGCTGCTAATATATCTGCTTGCTCAGTACTATGAGCTTCTAGCTTACTAAAATATATTTCTAAATATAATAAATGTTTCATTAAGTGTGGAGGATAAGAGCTCTTTGATAACTGTTGTACAATTCCGACTGCTTCTTGCGCAAAACTATCTACAACAAATTTTCTAACTAATTTAAAATATTTATAAAAGGTTGAAGACCAGTTGTTTACCGGGGTTATTATTGCATGTAGAAAAATCTTATTTATTTCATAAGGAGTAATTTCTACTTCCCCACGAATAATCATTTCACCCTCTTCAATTCTAATAACTCTGGGAGTAAACACAGCCTCTAACCAGGCTTCATTTACTTGAATTTTTTCTTGTGTAGCCAAATCTTGTAAATTTTCTGATAAAATTATCATTTCTGAAAGATCAGCCGAATAGAAATTTGCAAAATAATTGATTAACCAATTGTTAAATTTATCTTGTTTAAATTTATTTACAGCCAAAGATAGCTTATCAAGCAGAAAATTAAAATCATCTCCAGTAATAGAGTCTTTAACTAAATGATTAATGGCTAATACTTCAAAATATTGCTCTATTTTGGTTTTCAATTCTTCAAGCTCTGCTATATTGATTATTTCAGCATCCCAATATTTTAATGAATCTCCATAACGAGCTAATAATTCTCTGGCTATTTCAACTTTTTTAATATTAGTTAAAAGCTTTAAAAACAATGGGCTATCAATTGGATAGGTTTTAATTAATTGCTTTATTCCTGTAATTACTTTATTGCGATTAATATCTTTACAATCTTGACATTGTAAAAAAAAGTTAATTTTATGTAGTAATACATTAGTTCCTAATGGTGCATTTAGATAAGCAACTATCTCTGGAAGACAGTAAGCATCAATTTTTGTTTTAATATCTACTTCATCTGTATTAAGACCATGATGCTTACAGTTATTTTCTAAAAAGTTCCTAAATAACTTCAAAATAAAAGGGTTATAAAAAAATTCTAATAGCGATGGCGGCATTTCCCCTGATTCCATCCAAACCAACATTAGCCTATTATGTTCTGAGATAGATTTCTTTTTATAAGAATTTAATAACGATTGAATAAACTGTTTAGTCAAATCATGTAAAAAACTATCAATATCCTCAATAATAATAGTATTAGGAAAAACGTAATTTAGTGTCAAAGTTAAACTATGCCTTATACCTGTATGACAAATTTTACTGCTTGTGGCCAAACTTTTTGCTTCATTAAAAAAAGTCAGAATGCGGTCTTTTTTATCTTCAGTAGTTTTTTCAGGATAAACTTCCTCATCTAATAAGGCTGCACAAATTAGCCCTATGTCTTCTCTTAATATCATATCAACGGTTATGGGCATTTGCTGTAGTACACCACTTTCATCTCGCTCTTCTTCTAATTCCCAAAAAGTAACTCGATCAAGCTCAACATTAAAAGGTTCTTTTGTGCTCGCAATAAGAAAACTTATTACTGCATTACAATGCTCATCATTTTTAAAAGGCTCATTATTTAATAAATATTCAATTAAATTATGTAATGCAAAAGGAATAGAATGGCTTTTGTGGTCAAAATGTATTCTAGTTGATATTAATTTTTCAGCATATCTTTGCTTTAACCCTGTTTTACCATAAAGAAATTTGGCAATATTTAACGTGGCTCCCTTACCATGTGAATTATTAGGAAAATTAGCTCTTTGGAGAATTGCAGTATCACCATAACGATGTCTTGGCATACTAATATCCTTTATTATTATTATTATTTTTAATGAAGCGCGCATTATAGCTTTATCTGGATATAATTTCTACAATTTTTACCCAAAAAAATTTATCAGCGACTAAAAATAACTTATTGATTTATAGTAATAATTTTTTGGTTTTTTATTTTATTTTTTTGAACTATGATTAAAACTCTATGCCTAACCATTAAAAAGGAGCTCTAATGTTAAATAATAAAACTGTTTTGATAACCGGTGCCTCAAGTGGGATTGGTCTTGCCTGTGCCCATAGCTTTGCGAAGCAAGGTGCTAAGCTTATACTTTGTGCTAGAAGTTACGACAAATTAGTAACTATCGCTTCAGAATTAAAATCACACTATAATGTTCTAATTCATATCCTAGAATTAGATGTAACTCAAGCTACAGCTGTTAAAGAATCTTTAACTACACTATCATCCCCATTTCAAAAAATCGATATCTTAATCAACAATGCTGGACTAGCCCAAGGGCTCGATAAAATTTATGAAGCAAATATTCAAGACTGGGAAAAAATGATTGATACCAATATTAAAGGCTTACTTTATGTCTCTCGGATAGTTATTGAAAATATGGTAAAACATAACAGCGGTCATATTATTAATATGGGTTCGCTTTCTAGCCATCAAGTTTATTCCGGCGGCACTGTCTATTGCGCCACAAAGTTTGCTGTTAAAGCTTTAACAAGAGGTATGCAAATGGATGTACAAGGGACTCCCATTAAAATAAGCGAAGTTGATCCAGGTATGGTAAATACAAACTTTTCATTAACTCGCTTTAAAGGTGACAAAAATGCAGCTGATGCAATTTATGAAAATAAACATCCTTTAACTGCTGAAGATATAGCTGAAACAGTATTGTTTTGTGCAACCAGACCAGCACATGTTAATATTGCCGAAATTATTATTTTATCTCTTGATGGTACGCCTTTAAAATAATTTTAATTAAAGACCAAATCATTTATTAAAATTGATAATTTAATAATTGCTCCTTGGTAAGCAAAAATATACCTTCACCACCTTTGGTAAATTCTAACCATAAAAAAGGCACTTGTGGATATCGAGCTTGTAAAGCCTGCCAACTATTACCGACTTCCATAATTAAAATACCCTGATCATTTAAAAATTTAGCCGCATTTTTTAGAATATTTATTGCTATTGCCAAACCTTCATCTTTTGCTATTAATGCCAAAGTAGGTTCATAACTATATTCAACAGGTAAGGTTGACATTTCATATGAGCTCACATAGGGAGGATTACTAATAATTATATCATATTGCTTATCAACAAGATTACTAAATATATCAGATTGAATTAGAGTTACTTGATCTGTAACATCGTGACGCTGACAGTTAATCGCTGCTACAGCTAATGCTTCATTATTAATATCAACTGCATCAATTTTAGCGTTTTCAAAAACAAATGCGCTAGCAATAGCAATACATCCACTTCCAGTGCACAAGTCTAAAATAGCATGCACTTGATTATGATTAATCCATGGCGATAACTGATTTTCTAATAATTCAGCAATAGGCGAACGAGGAATAATAACTCGCTCATCTACATAAAACTCTAACCCAAAGAAATAAGCTTTATTAATTAAATAGGGTAACGGCTTTTTTTCTTTTATTCGACATTGCGCAAGTGCCTGTATTCTATTAACTTCTTCTACAGATAGATTACGATCTAAGTTCTTATCAGATATATTAAAAGGTAGTTGTAGCGACGCTAACACTAATGAAACAGCCTCATCCCAAGCATTATCCGTTCCATGCCCATAGAATAAATCAGCTTTTTCAAACTGATCAGCAGTTTGTTCAATAATTTGAATAAGTTTTAAAGTAGACATAAATAAATCTTAAAAATTAGGCTGATAAATTATAACTTAATTTCTTAAATCTGTTAAACTACAATTTATATACTTTAAGCAATTAGGATTATGAAGAAACCAATATCTGAACAAGAAAGTGATTTATTCAAACAAGCCATGAAAGGAGTAATGCCACTAAATTCTCCGAAAAAAATTGTAGTAGAGTCTCAAAAATCTAAACCTAATCTAAAACAACCTGACAACTTAGTGATTCAACCCTTAGCTAGTATAAATACCGAAACTGTTACGGCCGAAACCCGCCTGCTTTATAATTCGACAGGTTTACAGCATCGTCTATTACGAAAATTACGCCGTGGGCAAATTACTTACCAAGCTATATTAGATTTACACGGCCATACCCTTACTGAAGCCGAGTATTTATTGAGTCGTTTTTTAGAAGAAAATAGTACAAAGCATATTTATTGTGTGCAAATTATTCACGGTAAAGGATTATCCAATCAGACTCAACCCCCCCTATTAAAAAACCAAGTAAACCGTTGGTTACGCTGCCATCCTGCGGTTTTAGCTTTTTGTTCAGCCCAACCCAAAGATGGTGGTACAGGAGCTTTATACGTGCTTTTAAAGCAACATCAATAGATTTAAACTCCTATAAATTTTTATTTAAAATTGAACAAAATGGCTGTAACATACCGACATAAATTAATCAATAAGACGCCTTATGAAGAATAAAATCATTATTATTGGTATTTCAGGCCCTTCGGCTTCTGGTAAAAGCCTGCTAGCTAATACTATTGTTAATGAACTTGGCACCAATCAGGTAGCCGTTATTTCTGAAGATTCTTACTATAAAGACCTAAGCCACTTACCATTTCCAGAACGAGCCAAGCTAAATTTTGACCACCCGGATTCTTTAGATCATGAATTATTATGTAAACAACTAGATGATATACAGGCAAGAAAAGTAATCCAAGTTCCAATCTATGATCACTCCTCTCATCAAAGAAAAAAAGAAACCAAGCCTATCGGTGAACATACCATCATTGTTCTTGAAGGCATTCTATTATTTGTTGACCCTGAGCTTAGATCGCGAATGGATATTCGAATTTTTATGGACACACCTTTAGATATTTGCTTAGTAAGACGATTAAAACGTGACATTCATGAACGTGAGCGCACCATTGACTCAGTAATTGAACAATATGAAAAAACTGTACGCCCTATGTATTTACAATTTATTGAGCCCTCTAAGCGCTATGCAGATATTATTGTTCCCAGAGGTGGTGAAAATCGTATAGCTATTGACATGATTAAAGCAAAAATGCGCGAATTACTTGGCAACAGCATTAAACAATCTAAAGAAGCTGTTTAATTATATTTTTATAATTTAGTTATTATTTTTTTGAGGATGGTTTTACCGTAACAATAATAATTATTAAAAACAGCCATAATTTTATGATAAAAAAGATATAAAACTATAGAATTGAGGTGTTAATTAAATTTACAGTCTCTTGAGGATTATCCACCTCTAATATCAGCTGCTTATATTTGTAATTTCCTTTAGTTTCAATAATAATAGAATTATTCCAATGTCTCACATCCCAAAACTCATTTTTCATACCTCTATAAGTGCCAGCAACCAAAAATGGATAAATATTAGTACCAGGTATACGTAATCCCGTAGGATACTTTTTTATACCTAAATTTAATTTAGCATTCTCAATATTTTTAAGCGGAATTTTAATAGAAGATTTTAATGCCCATACTTTATGCCACCCTTGAATAGAAATTAATAGGTAATTATCTAGGATTGAAATTTTTACCATAAAAGCTCCTTTTATAATTTAATATCATTAATTCTTAGTATATAAAGAATCCTTTTCTTTTTCATTAAGAGATTTTTCTAGAAACGCGGCAACTTCTTTAACATTTTTTTCACTAAAAAGATCATTATGCTTAGCATAAATATAAGTTATATTTAATTTTGATTTTTCAATATAATCTTCCCAAGCATTATAGGGATACTCAGTTGGCTGAAAAATAGCATCTGTTTCTGGCGTTAGCGCTTTTAATAAGTGAACTTGCTCGCACTTTATTTTTAAATTTGGTCTATATTTTAATGCAAGCTTATTATTTAAATTAGTTTGCAATCTCAGTTTTCTTTCATCTTCTGTTGCTATTTTATTAATAATAAAATTATTATTTGACTGATCGATATGATTACATAATGCTTCTGAATCAATAGATGATATATTGTAAGCATCGATCAGTAATAATTTATCAATTTTATCACCTTGCATTTCCATTTGTTTAACTATTTCATAAGCTACAATTCCTCCAAATGACCATCCTCCAATAATATAAGAACCATTCATTTGAACAGATTTTATAATCTCTATATAAGCAGACGCCATTTCTTCAATACTTTTGAAGTTATTGTCAAGCTCAGAAAATCTTGGATTATGTATTCCGTATAATGAACTTATACTTGAATTCATTACATTTGCTAATTGCAGATAAGAAGATGCAACTCCACTAACCGGGTGTATTAAAAACATCTTTGGTACAGCTTCATCGGCAAGAATAATTGGTAACAATGCTGAGTGTAGTTTTATGTTAGGTGATATCTCGATTAAATTTGCTAAATCAATTAACCGTGGGTTTTTATAAATATCTATTATTAAAATATTTTTATTACAATTGCTTTCAATTTTATCATGAAGTTTCATTGCTAAAAGTGAGTGGCCACCTAATTCAAAAAAGTTATCATAAATTCCTATTTTTTTAATCTGTAAAAGCTCTCTCCATATCTCTACTAATTTTTTTTCTATGGGTGTTTTGGGAGCAACGTATTGTAAAGGCAAATAATGATTTCTACTTGGTGGAGGAAGCGCTTCCAAATCAATTTTTCCATTTATACTAATAGGCAACTTTTTTAAACAAATATAAGCATTAGGTATCATATAGCTAGGTAAGCGCTGTCTTAGATAGCGATAAAGCAAATTAGGTAACATTCTTTGTGATGATCCTGGTTTTTGGGTATAGTAAGCAACCAATTGTTGAGTAGTTCCTAAATTCCTTATAGTAACTAGACAATGTTGGATTTCTGAATAGGTCTTCAAGCTAGCCTCTATCTCTCCTAACTCTATCCTATATCCTCTCAGCTTCACCTGATGGTCTACCCGTCCTATAAAC